>JAFECG010000009.1 GCA_018242215.1 Pseudomonadota bacterium | reverse complement strand
CATTTCGGGGGAGGTCATTTCGGCGGGGGACACTTTGGCGGCGGTCATTTTGGTGGCGGTCACTTTGGGCATTTCGGCGGTGGTCACTTCGGGCATTTCGGCGGCGGTCATTTTGGTGGTCGTCACTTTGGTGGTCGCCATTTCGGTGGCCGGCATTTCGGACATCACTTCGCCGGGCGGCATTTCAAAGGACGGCATTTTGCAGGACGGCACGGTGGCCACTTCGCCGGACGTCATGGCCATGGACGGAATTTCGCGCATCGCGGCCGCTTTGGCGGTCGGAACTTCGCGCATAACCGGCATTTCGGGACGCACGGCCGCGCGCTAGCGGCGAGCGGGCGGGCGATGCATCGCTTCGGCGGACGCGGATACGGCCATCGCTTCGCGCATAACGGATTCTGGGGTCACGGGCATTACGGCTATGGCTATGGCCGGAACTGGAACCGTTGGTATCACGGCTATGGATGGTACGGTCCGGTGTTCTGGCCGTATGCCTATGGCGACGTGTTCGCATTCGCGCTGTGGCCGTATGACTATTATGATCCGTTCTGGGATTACGGTCCGGACTGGATTCTATCGAGCCTGTTCTGGCCGCTCGGCGAGCCCGGCTATTATTACGGCTCCGGCAACAGCGTCTACGATTACGGCGATATTTATGGCGTCCGCACGGCGCGGGCGACCACGGGCACGACCACGGGCACGGCGACCGCTTCCGTCATCCCGGCGGCGCAGCAGGAAGATGCGTGCGGAAGCCTCGCGCCGGGCGTCGCGCAGTTCCCGGTGGCGCGTCTCGAGAAGGTGATAGCGCCGTCGACGGATGAGCAGCGCGCGGCGCTGAAGGATCTCAACGCGGCGATCGCGCGCGGTGCCGATACGATGAAACAGGCGTGCCCGGCGGAAGCGCCGCTGACGCCGCCGGCGAAGCTCGATGCCGTGATCGCACGGCTGACGGCGATGAAGTCGGCGATCGGTGACGTCCGTGGGCCGCTGGACAAGCTCTACAGCCTCCTGAGTGACGATCAGCAACGGCGGTTCGACAAGACGCTTCTGGCCGCGCAGCCTAAAGGGCCGAAGAACAAGTCGCCATCGAATCTCGATGTCGCCCACCTATGCAACGATCGTGGCCCGGCGTTCGCCGATTTGCCGGCGCAGCAGATCGAGAAGGTCGTCAATCTTGATGATCCGCAGCAGGGCAAACTCGATGCGCTGAAGACCGCGTCGACGAAAGCTTCCGACATCGCGAAGTCGGGCTGCATCTCGTCGATGCCATCGACGGTCGGCGGACGTCTCGACGCAACCGAGAAACGCGTCGATGCGCTGGTCGAGGCCGCGAATACGCTGAAGCCCGCCGTCGACGATTTCTACTCCTCGCTGTCGGATGAGCAGAAGGCGCGGTTCAATTCGATGGGGCAGCCCGGCACGCAATCAGCGTCGGGTAACGGCACAGCACCCGCGAGCAGCAGCACGGGGTCAAGCAGCGGCGAATCCGGGTCGGCGCCCAAGAAGTAAAGTGAACCCAACATTGCCGGCGGCGGCGCGATTGATTTCGATCAAATCGCGCCGTTGCTGCTGCGTGGTTACCTCATCGGAAATAACCGGAGAGGGATGCGATGCAGCGGCGGGCGGCACGCTTGGCAGACATGATCGAGCGTCTCGACGTCGACAAGGGGACGCTTTTTTGCCGGGGTATGGGCGCCGCCTATGCCGATGCGCGGGCGAAATGCTTCCGTTGCGAAAATAAGCGCAGCTGTTCGGCGTGGCTGGTATCGCCCGAGATCGCGCACGCGGCGCCGGCGTTCTGCCCGAATGCGGCCCTTCTCGAAGACTGCCGCAGGCCGTTCCGCGCAGACACCGATCTCTGAATTTCAGCGGCCGTTTGTTCGAGCCTTCTCCGGTGAGCGCGCCCGCGCAGTGCATTCGTTGCCACTTCTCCCGACCAGAATTGCCAGGCGTGCCATTGCTCCGTGCCGTTTGGTCGCGTGTTCCTAGGGTCCGCCGTCGGCCTCCGTTTCGGCCGCCGCGCGACAAGAGCTCATAACGCTCATAAAACTGGGAGAAAGCGAAATGCTCAAGAGATTGGCGGTCATCGCAGCGACATTCGTCGTCGTCGGTTCGGCGTATGCGTCGGCGGACGAATGGAGCGACAAATTCAAGCTCATCGATGTCGATGGTAGCGGCACGGTCGGTCGCGCGGAGTGGGATGCAAACTGGCAGAAGCTCAAGCTCGATCCAGCGCCGGAATTCACTGCAATCGATACGGACAACAACAACAGCATCGACAAGGATGAGTGGGCGGCAGCGGAGAAAGTGACGAAGAACTATTCCGAGTCGTGCAAATCTTCGACGGAATCCTGGTGTCCGAAGAAGTAAGTCGCGGCTCTTTCGAACACGCTGCTTACCTCGAGGCCCGGCAGGCGACTTCCGGGCTTCGAGGACATTTGTTCGGGCTCGGTTTCGGTTACGTCGCGAGGAGACGCTTTCCGATGTCTTCGATGTGCTCGAACACCAGATCGGGCGTGAGGGCGAGGAGCTTCTCGGGCGCGGTGTAGCCCCAGGTCACGGCGGCGAAGTCAATGCCGGTCGCGCGGGCCGCAACGAAGTCGCGAGCCTCGTCTCCGATTGCGAGGACCTGCTCCGGTGTGACGCCGGCGCGTTTCATCACACGGCCGAATTTCCGCGCCTTGCCGAAGAGGGTGGCGCTGCAATCATAGTCGGAGAACAGCGCAGCGTTGTCGCCCAGTACCGTCTTCGCGTTCTCTTCGTTATCGGATGAGACGAGGGTGAGCGTCACGCCGCCCCCTCTCAGTGTGCGGAGCATATCGCTGACGCCCGGAAAGAGCGAGATGGTGTCGAGCTCGGTCGATTTCAGCCTGCGCATGTAGCGCGCGATCATCGGCAGCTTCCAGCGCGGCACGCCGAGGCTTTTCAGGATTTCGGGCACGTCGGCGCGGCGGAGGGGCTCGATCTCATCTTCGGCGATGGGGCGCAGGCCGAAGGCTTCGGCGACATTGTCCAGGCTGCCGAGGAACCACGGAAAGCTGTCGGCGAGCGTGCCGTCGAGATCGAAGATGACGAGCGAATAGGACATCGATTTGAGCTTATCGCCCGGGTGCGGCACGTAGCGGAAGGCCGAGGGTGATCGACTGACACGGCATATTGGCGCGGAAGGATAGTCCAAGTCGACGGCAAAGCAAAAGCGGCGTGCCCGACCTGGGCCGGCGTCCCCTCAGCCACGTCGTGCCGCCTCGATGGTCGCAACGTCGATCTTGCGCATCGTCATTATGGCTGCGAATGCGCGCTTGGCTTCGTCGCCGCCTGCCGCCAGAGCGTCGGTCAGCACGCGGGGGGTGATCTGCCAGTTAACGCCCCATTTGTCCTTGCACCAGCCGCAGGCGCTCTCCGCCCCGCCGTTGCCGACGATCGCATTCCAATAGCGGTCGGTCTCCTCCTGATCGTCGGTTGAGATCGCGAACGAGAACGCTTCGGTCTGCTTGAACGCGAGGCCGCCGTTCAGGCCGATGCACGGGATGCCGGCGACGGTGAATTCGACGATCAGCACGTCGCCCTCCTTGCCCGAGGGATAGTCGCCCGCCGCGCGGATGACGGCGCCGACGGTGCTGTCCGGGAACGTCGCGGCGTAGAAGCGGGCGGCGGCTTCGGCATCCTTATCGTACCAGACGCAGATCCTGCTTTTGGGAGAAGTCTCGGACATGGATTTTCCTTCCCTGAATGCTTTGTTTTCTAAAGACGATACCGCCGGTCATCTTCCGACATGGCGCGCCACGCAATTTTTCTTTTGCGGGACGTGTAAAAGTGGCGCCGAAAACCTGTTCCGCCCCGGGCAAAAAAAGTTCCCTCAATAACGTGAAATTTTTTGACGAAAAATCGCACAAAGACGCGGTTCAAAAACGAATTTCGCCGAAATCCCCCGTCGGGTTGGGGGCGCCAGGTCGTTACATCAATATGCCGCGGCGACTCTTGAGCCGCGCGTCTGACGCCACTCCGGATGTGGGCCGGAGGGTGTGAAATGCAATCCCGACAAACAGGAGAGACCTAGGAATGAAACGTCTAATCGTCGTTGGCTTTCTGGCTTTGACTACGACCCTCGGCGCAGCGGCTTCGGCGCAAGCGGCCCCGGCGTCGACGGCGCTGAGCGGTTTGAGCACGAGCCATAGCGGAGTTCAGCTCGCGGACTACAAGCGAGGCCGGCACTACCGGCATCGCAATTACCGGCGCGGCCACTGGCAGCATCATCGCGGATATCGGCATAACCGGTACCGGGGATGGCATCGGTATCACAGCCGTCCGTGGAATTGGCGCACGCGCGGATGCGTGGCCTTGGGACCGGCGTGGGTCTGCCCGTAAGTGCGAGAGCGGCACCGCGGATAATGCCTTGACGACAGCCGGGCGGACATCTCCGCCCGGTTTTTTGTTTGACGACGCAAGCATGCGCGTCCGGCCGGCGTGAAACAGCAAATGCACACGGCGGCCGGCTCTCGGAACGAGAGTCGCCGTGGGCAAGCAATAAAGCACGAAGCGGACGGGTTCCGCGGCGTCGGGTCTTCGCAATGAGCAGTCTCGGAACCGGTCCGCTTCGTGACAAGACCGAGAACAGGGTTCGGGTCAGGCCACTTAATGAAGCGGGGTGCTCCGCACACGGGTTTCTCACCCCGTGCGGACCTGCCTTCCGCCTTGTCCGCATCGCGCGCGTGAGGCGAGCGGGTCGGGCTGTCCCACCCGAGCGCCGTGCGACGCCTCGCGCGATGCCCTTGCCGGATGGGTGAGGGGATTATGGTGGAGGTTCGGAGGGCGGGGATAAGTTTTTTGGCGGGTGAGAAAGCGCCGGGTGCAAATAGCGGGCGTGCAGCCGCGGCATCGCCCTGAAATGCTGCACCGTTTCCCTTATGCGCCGGTTCGTTATAGGCATTGAACGCGCGAACTGGCTCGGCCGAAGCAGATCCTATAAAATGCTGTATGGTTGAGTGCATACACGTAAGGGCCCGCGAGTTGATGGCCGCAGCTTTTCGAGACGGAGTTTGGTCGTGTTGAAATATATCGCTGCCGTTTCGCTCACTGTCGCCGTGTGGATGCCCGCAGCTTTCGCAAACGATCTTGAAGACACAATATCCGCCCGAGCCAATGCCCGGGCAGGGGGCGCCGTCAGCGAAAGAGACAAAGAAATGCTGGAACGGTATGGATGCGAGAGCGGCACGCCAAGCTGCCAAAACGGGCAGCGGGCGAAGCATAAAGCGCAGCCGCGTAGCTATGCAACGGAACGGGCCTTGAAGGCGAAAGCGGCAAAAAGAGCACGAGCGCAAGCTCAAGCGGCTGCCGCAGCGCGGGCGAAGTCGAAGGCTGCGCAGCCGAACGATTCAGGCGGCGGACCAATCAAGCCCGTAGTCGCAGCCGCACCGGCGGCGGCCCCGAAAGAAGACCTCCAACAAACAACAGTCGTCACAAAACCTCCGAGCGCGCCCGCGCAACAGGCTCCAGCGGCGGCGACGTGTCGTAAATACTCCCCAGTGGTCGGAGGTATGGTCGACGCGCCCTGCTGAGTGCGCCTTTACTCGCCGCCTAGAGTCATCCCGAAAGAACAATGCGAGCGCAGGAACGACAAGCGCCTGCCGTCAACCCGGTTGGATGCAAGTCTCGACCGCGCACGAAAGCAGCCCAAGCATCACGTCCGCGTCTCACTCCGCGTTCAGAAGCAAAGCCAGGGGCCCAGGCAGGCCGCGGGCGTGCCGCCCTTGCAGGCGACCTGTGAGGAGTAACACTCAACCATCGCCCCTGATTTGCAGGTGGTTTTCACTGGACCCTTCGGTATGAGCCCTTTCCCCTCGATCGTATTCTTCAGTGCGTGCGTGGAGAACAGCACCGCCAGATCGTGGGTGAAGTTATCGCCGATGGCTGCGATCCTCTCACATTGGGCCGCCTGAGCCGTCGCCGAAAGTGCGCACACGATCATCGCGGCCACGAAGCCTGACTTGAAAACCTGCATTGCAACCCCCCGGTGCGGACAAATCACCTGGAACGCTAGTCGAGTGCTTGGCGATTGCCAAGTCAAGGACCGTTGCTGCCACAGATATTTTCCGCGATGCGATTTTTGGGGCGCACTGCATGGTCGTCGATGCGTGGCCGAATGGGGTCCGAAGCAGATAAGTAAGGGCTCGCGGGCGAGGCTGCCCCGCCCGAGCGCCGCGCACGCGCGGATGCAGGTGGACATCTGAAGCGCCGTCAAGACTCCTCGCACGATGCCCTTGCCGGATGGGTGAGGGGATTATCGTGCAGTCCGCAGCACCGAGGATAAGTTTTTTGAACGAAAATTTTGCCAGTGGCGATACCCCCTTCCGAGGGGCTGGGTGCACCGCATTTTACTAAGCAATTCATTTGAGCGATCAACAGCTACTAGGTACTATAGCATTGGATTCGTGATGGGAAGCTTTTGTGGTCAGTTGTTTAAGTCGTCGGGCAGCGTAGTATGAGCGAGAAATGACTGAGCATTATCCAAAGGCGCCGATAACCGAGGCTATAATTGCGTTACATTTCTCGTCGGCGCCCAGCATAAAATCGCTTGAGAAATTTGCCGATAAAGAAAAGAAAAATTTTCCTAAGCGGGAGACGCTTCATTCCATTACGGCAAAGATTGACGTTAAAACTGCAAAACAAGATGCGTCAGTGGAAGTCGTGGGCTTTAAGCTGACTAATCCAGATGCGGGGCTCATTCTGCAAGTTTCTAGGTCTCAGTTTGGTGTCTCGAAGTTGGCACCCTATGACCGGTGGGAGGAGCTTTTTGGCAGCGCTCATCATGCTTGGGAAATATTCAAGTCAACGGTAGGTCATGTCGGCTTGAGTCGATTATCAACGCGCTTCATTAATCGAATTGATATTCCGAACAAACTTGGCAATAGCATTTTGCTCAACGATTACTTCTCACTGGGTCTTGTCTTGCCAAAGGCCGTATCTGAAATGGGATTGGTTCAATTCGGAATATCTTGTCGCTTAGATGATCCCAAAAATAGTCTTCTCAATATCATCAATATCAATACCGTTGATCCCCCCTTGCT
>JAFECG010000008.1 GCA_018242215.1 Pseudomonadota bacterium | reverse complement strand
CTGAAGACGATGGATTACGCGACCTTCCTCGCGACCGTCTCGGGCGGCAAGAGAGAAAGCAAGGGCGGCACCGAGTTCGTCATGCCGTCGTTCGGCGAAGACAAGAACATCATGTGCTACATCGACGACATCTACACCTACATCAAGGCGCGTTCGCTCGGCATCATGCCGCCAGGCCGTCCTGCTGATCGCGAGGATATCTCGCCGGACGCGCGCAAGGCAGCTGACGATTGCACGGGTTGAGGTCTGGAAGTTTTTCCCGACTTCATCATATGATGGCATACGGTAGCTGACTTCGCGCATCGGCGTGGCGCGGGGAAGCTAGGAAAGTTCGGCAAATTGAACATCGGGGGCGGGTCGCAGTCGCGGCGTGCCCCCGGTTCCGTATCAGGGTTCGCGATGTTCACGCGGCCATAACAAAAAGGTTACTCACGTGAGGAAACAAGCGCTCGAGAAGTCGTACGTTTCGATGCCGGCCTTGATGCTCGGGATGATTACCGCCGCCGCGTCGATGGCTTTTGCATTCGTTGATGCATCGAAGGCTGCCGAGGTTCCCAAGGCGGACCTCGTCAACAGGAAAGAGCTTCGGGTCTGCGCCGATCCGGCTGACCTGCCTTTCTCGAACCAGAAAGGGGAAGGGTTCGAGAACAAGATCGCCAACATCATCGGCGATGAGCTGAAGCTTCCGGTCGTCTACACTTGGTTCCCAAAGGCGACGGGCTTCGTTCGCATGACGCTCAATGCGAAGCGCTGCGATCTCGTCATCGGATGGGGTCAGGGCGACGACATGGTGCTCAACACCAACGCAATCTATCGATCGACGACGGCGCTGATCTACAAGAAGGGCACGGGTCTCGACGGCGTCGAGACTTTGAGCGATCCGCGGCTGCAGGGCAAAGTCATCGGCATGCAGCAAGGTTCAGCTGGTGCAACGCTTGCCGCGAAATATGGTCTGATGGCGAATGTGCACGGCTATCCGATGATCGTGGACCGCCGCTATTCGAATCCGGCCGAGGACATGATGAATGACATCCGGAAGGGAACCATAGCCGCCGGAATCCTTTGGGGACCGATTGCTGCGTACTGGGCGAAGCGCGACGGTGAACCATTGGTCGTCGTGCCGCTCGTTAAGGACGTAGGGGCATCGAGGATCGCGTTTCGTATCACGATGGGCGTTCGTAATGGCGACGATAACTGGAAGCGCACGCTCAATGACGTGATCCGCAAGCGGCGTGCGGATATCGACAAGGTTCTGCTCGATTACGGCGTGCCGCTGCTCGTTGACGACGACACATCGACCGAGATGGTCACCAAGCCAAGACCGTCGGAGGCTTCGATGTCGTTGCCGACGAGCGGCGCTGCGACGGCGGCATCGCCGACACCTGCATCCGCGAACCCCTGACCACTTGGTGATGATGGCCCCGCCATCTCGGCGGTGCGCCTTTCGAGATGAAAATCGACCGGCCTCGCGGCACAATTGGCGAGGCCGGTGTCTTGCTTGGTGATCAGAAGAGCAGCGCGAGACATGATAACCGTCATCAGTGTCCGGCCGTTGCTTCTGCTGGTGGCGTTGAGCGCGGCCATTGCGATAGCGCCTACGTCTGTTGCACTTGTCGGAGCCGCGCCGGCAGAAGACGTTTCAGGTCCAGCGCCCGTCGGCCCGCCGCCTCCTGAGCCGGACACTTATCGAACCGATAACTATCGGTCTCCGGTGCCGCTGACACTGAAGGGCGCGAAAGTTCTATCGAGTGCGGACGCCATGAAGCTTTGGGCCGCCAAGACAGCAATTTTCATCGACGTTTATCCGCATCCGCCGAAACCCTCGAACCTCCCGCCCGGAACGATCTGGCGCGAGGCGACACATATGACGATCGAAGATGCCGTGTGGCTCCCGAATGTCGGATATGGGGTGCTTTCGCCGGAGCACGACGCCTACTTCCGGCGTAATCTCGAAATGCTGACCAAAGGCGACAAGACAAAACCGCTCGTCTTCTTTTGTCTCAGGAACTGCTGGATGAGCTGGAATGCCGCCAGGCGGGCATTGAGCTATGGCTATTCCCACGTCGACTGGTATCGTGACGGCAGCGACGGATGGCAGGAAGCCGGCGGCTTCGTCGTTGATGCGCATCCTTTGCCGTGAGCATGGCGCTGCGATGACATGAAGATGCATGCGTATGCGGCGAACGTCCGTTGATCTCCCTGACGGGACTTCAATGTGTCGCACCCAATGTCCGGGAGACAGCCGAATTCCCGCGGCGGAGCTGCAATGGCATTCATATGAGGTCCAGAATCCGCTTGCCATACAGGCCTATGGGGTCGGGGATCGCGGATCTGGGTTTAAAGTTTCGGGCTCAGAGTCCGATCCGCTGAAGAGATCGGGGGACTAAGTGACGCTGAATGAACTGGCCATCCTGTTGGCTGCATTGGCACTCGCTGCGCCGCTTGCCCGGTGGCTCGGCATTGCGGCGGTGCTCGGCTATCTGGTCGCGGGTGTCATTCTCGGGCCTTACGGTGTCGGGCGTATGTTCTCCGAGCAGGATGCCGAGCAAGTCCTGCATTTCGCAGAATTCGGCGTCATCCTTCTGCTGTTTCTGATCGGTCTTGAGCTTCGGCCCAAGCGGCTCTGGGCGATGCGGCAGGCGATTTTCGGACTCGGCACGCTGCAAGTCGTGATTACGTCGCTGGTGCTTGCTTTCGTTGGCATCGTCTTTTTTAGCACGCAGTGGCAGCCGTCGCTCTTTGCGGGTGCTGCATTGGCGCTGTCGTCGACGGCCTTCGCCTTGCAGGTCATGGAAGAGAACGGCGAGCTGTCGACGCGGCACGGGCGGCTTGGCTTCTCGGTGCTGTTATTCCAGGATCTCGCTGCGATTCCGCTCATTGCACTTGCGCCCTATTTCGCAGTCTCGGCGGCGAAGGCGGCGCCGGCAATTGACTATCTGGCCTTTGCCAAGGGGCTCGGTACGATCGTCGTGGTCGTTGTGATCGGGCGTTATGTGCTCGACGCGCTTTTGCGTCTTGTCGCGCTGTCCCGCGTGAAAGAAGCGATGACTGCTGCGGCTCTTCTGACGGTTGTCGGCATCACGCTGATCATGGAGGCGGTCGGGCTGTCGGCATCGCTGGGAGCCTTCATCGCGGGTGCGCTGCTGGCCGAGAGCAGCTATCGGCACGAACTCGAGGCCGATATCGCGCCGTTCGAGGGCCTTTTACTCGGCATTTTTTTCACCGCGATCGGCATGTCGCTCAATCTCGGGCTGTTGATTTCGGCTCCGGGTCTCATAATCGCGTCGACCGTGCTGCTGATCGTCATCAAATCGGTCGTGCTGTATTTGCTCGGACGTTGGCAGGGGCTGGAATCCGGACCTTCCCGCCGTCTCGCATTCGCACTATCGCAAGGCGGTGAGTTTGCGTTCGTGCTGCTCTCCGTCGGCCGCTCGGTCGGCGTGCTCGGCAGCGAATCCTCTCAAATCATGGCCGTCGTCGTGACGCTGTCGATGGCGATGACCCCACTGCTCTTGGCTTTCGATCGTTTGTTCTCGAAGAAAAGCAAGGCAGAAGCCCGGGCTTTCGATCCGCTGCCTGAGAATGACAGCCACGTTGTCATCGCAGGTTTCGGGCGGTTCGGCCAAATCGTAGCACGCGTCTTGCGAGCAAAGGGCATTCCGTTCACCGCCCTCGATATCAGCGTGGAGCAGGTCGACTTCGTGAAGCGCTTTGGCAACAAAGCCTTTTATGGGGATGCAAGCCGGCTTGAGGTTCTCGAGGCGGCTCAGACCGACAAGGCGCGGGCGTTCGTATTGGCGATTGACGATGTCGAAGCGTCGATGCGCGCTGCTGAGATCGTCAAGACGCATTATCCGCATGTGCCGATCTATGCGCGGGCTCGCGATCGCATGCATGCCTATCGACTGCTTGACCTCGGTGTCGCGGCCATCCGGCGCGAAACCTTTCTCGCATCGCTCGATCTCACGCGCCTCCTGATGCTGGGCCTCGGCTTTTCCGATCGCGTCGCGAGCCGAACTGTGCAGACCTTCCGGGATCACGACGAGCGCCGGGTGAACGAGGATTACAAGCTCGCCTCCGACGTCGAGAAGCTTCTGGAGCGGGCGCGGACCTCTCAGGCGATGCTGGAGAAGCTGTTCCGGGAGGACGAGGTGGAGGAGGCC
Organism: Pseudomonadota bacterium; assembly: GCA_018242215.1. Classification (GTDB taxonomy): domain Bacteria; phylum Pseudomonadota; class Alphaproteobacteria; order Rhizobiales; family Hyphomicrobiaceae; genus Hyphomicrobium_B. The sequence continues at coordinate 18,553 of JAFECG010000008.1, read as the reverse complement.
AAGCTCGCGCAGGCCGAAAAGAGCCAGCGGGAGGCCAAGGCAAAGGCCAAGACAAAGGCGGACGGCGTCGGGCCCTGAGCGTGACACTTGGTCCGCATGGGGCCGCCAAATTGAAAGGCCCCGATTTTTGCCGTGCACCACCCTCGCGGGCGCGGTAGACGCCGCTGCAATCGCCCGTTAAATGTCCAGCACTTTACAGCGCGCCAGCGGCGCTTAGCGGAACGGACTTAAGTACGATAATGAGCAAAGCTCAGGTCAAGGTGGAGAAGTCGCCGGCGCCAAGCCTCAGGGAAATGGCGAACGCCATCCGGGCGCTCTCCATGGATGCCGTGCAGTCGGCCAACTCCGGACATCCGGGTATGCCGATGGGAATGGCGGATGTCGCGACGGTGCTCTTCACGGAAGCGCTGAAGTTCGATGCGAGCGCGCCGGATTGGCCGAACCGCGACCGCTTCGTGCTCTCCGCCGGGCACGGCTCGATGCTTCTTTATTCGCTGCTCTATCTGGCCGGCTATCCGGGGATGACGATCGAAGAGATCAAGAATTTCCGCCAGTTCGGATCGAAGACTGCCGGCCACCCGGAATACGGCCACGCGCCGGGCATCGAAACGACCACAGGTCCGCTCGGCCAGGGCATCGCCAATGCGGTCGGCATGGCGCTTTCGGAGAGGCTGCTTGCGGCGCGCGTCGGCTCCGACCTCATCGACTATCATACGTACGTCATTGCTGGTGACGGTTGCCTGATGGAAGGCATCAGCCAGGAAGCGATCTCGCTCGCGGGGCATCTGAAGCTCGGCAAGCTGATCGTTCTCTGGGATGACAATTCGATCACGATCGATGGTGCGACAAGTCTCTCTGTGTCCGACAGCGAGGTGAAGCGCTTCGAGGCATCCGGCTGGAACACGGCCCGGGTCGACGGACATGATGCGTCGCAGGTCGCGGCGGCGCTTAAAGCCGCGAAAGCCGATTCATCACGGCCGTGGCTCATCGCGTGCAAGACGCAGATCGGGTTCGGCTCTCCCAACAAAGCGGGGAAGGCATCCGCACATGGCGAGGCGCTGGGCGTCGATGAGATCAAAGCGACACGCGAGCATCTCGGCTGGCCGTACCCGCCTTTTGAAGTGCCTGAACACATTCTTTCTGCATGGCGCGCTGTCGGGAGCCAACATACCAAACTCCGTGAAGACTGGGTGAAACAGGAAGCGAAAGCTGGCGCCGATGCGCAGTCGCTGATCTCGGGCCGTGATATAAAAGATGCCGTCGCCACAGCGATCGTTGCGGCCAAAAATGATTTCGCCGCCGACAGCGCGAAGCGTGCGACTCGGGTCTGGTCTCAGATGACGATCGAACGCCTGCTTCCGGTGCTTCCCGAACTGATCGGTGGCTCGGCGGATCTCTCGGGTTCGAACGGCACGCGGACAAAACACCATGTTTCGGTGACGCCGGAGAATTTTGCAGGCAACTATATTCACTACGGCGTGCGCGAGCACGGCATGGCCGCGGCAATGAACGGCATGGCGCTGTCAGGTTCGTTCATTCCTTACGGCGGAACGTTTCTCGTCTTCGCCGATTACTGCCGGCCTTCGATCCGGTTGTCGGCGCTAATGCAGCAGCGTGTCATCTATGTGCTGACGCACGATTCCATCGGCCTCGGCGAAGACGGTCCCACGCATCAGCCCGTCGAGCATCTGAGTGCGCTGCGTGCAATCCCCAACCTCAACGTCTTCCGTCCCGCTGACGGTATCGAGACGGCAGAATGCTGGGAGCTGGCACTGGCCGCGAAGGAGACGCCGACCGTATTGGCGCTTTCGCGCCAGGGGGTTCCGAACCTTCGCGGAAAAGGAGACGAGAATCTCTGTGCCAAAGGTGCGTATCTCATTCGTCCGACGGACGGCGAACGCGATGTGACGTTCATGGCGACGGGTTCCGAGGTCGGCCTTGCTGCTGAGGCCGCTGCAACTTTGGCGAAGGACGGAATAAAGGCGGCGGTGGTCTCAATGCCGTCGTTCGAGCTTTTCCGGGCGCAGCCTGAAAGCTATCAAAACGAAATCCTCGGCAACGCGCCGCGTATTGCGATCGAAGCTGGCGTTCCGCAGAGCTGGTACGAATGGCTCCGCAAATCCGATCAGTTCATCGGCATGCATGGTTTCGGGGCGTCCGCGCCGGCTGCCAAGCTCTATGAGCATTTCGGCATTACAGCCGCGCATGCGGTGGAAACGGCGCGCCGTGCGGACGCGAAATCTTCATGACGGCCTGAAACACAAGCTCGGCGCAATTCGTACTGGTGCTCGGAATGAACCTCGACAAGCTCAAGACGACGGATGGCATCGACGTCGCAGGAAAGCGCGTGATCGTGCGTGCCGATCTCAACGTTCCAGTCAAGGACGGGAAGGTGACGGATGCCACGCGCATCGAGCGCGTCATTCCTGGTCTTAAAGCGCTGGCTGATCACGGTGCCAAAGTGATTGTGATCTCGCATTTCGGGCGACCGAAGAACGGCCCTGATCCCGAGTTCTCGTTGAAACCGATTGCGGCGGCGATGCAGCAGCTTCTCCGTCGACCGGTGGCGTTCGGCGCAGATAGTATCGGTGAACCAGCCGAGGCGACGGTCCGGGCGCTCAAGAACGGCGATGTAGCAGTTCTGGAAAATCTCCGGTTTCACAAGGGCGAAGAAAAGAACGATCCGAGATTCGCCGAAGAGCTGGCGAAGCTCGGGGACATTTATGTCGGCGATGCGTTTTCCTGCGCCCATCGAGCCCATGCATCGACGGAAGGCGTGACGCATTTTCTTCCGTCGTTCGCAGGTCCGCTGATGATGGAAGAGATCCATGCGCTGCGCACGGCGCTCGAAAAGCCGGAGCGACCGACGGCTGCGGTCGTCGGTGGCGCGAAGGTTTCAACGAAAATTCCCGTGCTGACCAATCTTGTTGCCAAGGTCGACAAGCTCATCATCGGCGGCGGGATGGCGAACACATTCTTACAGGCGAATGGCGTGATGGTCGGCAAGTCGCTTTCCGAGCCTGAGTTCGACGGCACTGCGCGCGATATCATGACCGAAGCGAAGCAGAAAGGCTGCGAGATCATTCTTCCGACGGATGCGGTTGTCGCTGGCGAATTCAATGAAGGCGCGGCACATGAGGTCGTGTCCGTCGATAATGTGCCGTTCGACGCGATGATTCTGGACGTCGGGCCGCAATCTCTGGCACGTATGACCGCCGTGCTTGAAAGCTGCAAGACGCTGCTTTGGAACGGACCGCTTGGCGCATTTGAAATCTCTCCCTTTGGGGAGGGTACCTTTGCTTTGGCGCGGGCGGCCGCGAAGGCGACCAAGGCCGATAAGCTCGTTTCGGTTGCGGGCGGCGGCGATACCGTTGCGGCGCTCAATGCGGCGGGCGTAACAGACGACTTCACGTATGTTTCGACCGCGGGTGGCGCATTCCTTGAGTGGCTGGAGGGCCGGGAACTCCCGGGCGTCGCAGCGCTCGCACAAGAGAAAGTGCACGAGGACGTCCGAAGGCCCACAGAAAGCAGGTGACATGCTTGTCGATGCGCAGATCTATTTCGGTGTCGCCCTTGCGGGGCTGGTGAGTTTTCTATCCCCGTGTGTGCTTCCCCTGGTGCCCCCTTACCTTGGCTATATCGGCGGTACGACGCTCGATCAGTTGACGGAGCAGGGATCGATCGACCGGCGCGTCTGGCTTCGGGTCGTCGCGTCCGCGGTTTTCTTCGTTCTAGGTTTCACGACGGTTTTCGTCAGCTTGGGCGCTGGGGCCAGCACGATCGGGCAGGTGCTGCTTTCTTATCGTGCGTCGCTCGGAACGCTGGCCGGCATTGTGATCATTCTGTTCGGGCTGCACTTCCTTGGTATCCTGCGCGTTCACATCTTTTACAGCGAAGCGCGGTATTCGGCTGCCGCGATGGAAGCTGGCTTTGCTGGCGCCTACGTCATGGGATTGGCCTTTGCATTCGGATGGACGCCGTGCATCGGCCCGGTGCTTGCGACGGTTCTGACGCTCGCTGCGAGTGAAAGCAGCCTTTGGATGGGCGTCAAACTGCTGCTCATCTATTCGCTCGGACTGGGCATTCCATTCATACTGGCAGCGATTGCGATCCGGCCGTTTCTCGGCTTCATGCAGAAGTTCAAGCGGCACTTCGAAACGCTCGAAAAGGTGATGGGCCTGCTATTGATCGTTACCGGCTTGCTCTTCGTGTTCGGGGCGCAGAACTGGTTCAGCCAATGGATGATCGAGCACTTCCCGGCGCTGGGGAGGATTGAGTCCTATGTCACGCCTGCGGACCTCGGGGCCGAAATCTTGAAACAGGGAACGCACTGAAGGCTGATCCGTCCATGAATGCGGAAGCACCTCCGATTGCTTTGACGATTGCGGGGTCCGATCCGTCCGGTGGCGCGGGCATTCAGGCCGACCTCAAGACGTTTGCCACGCTAGGCGTCTATGGTGCATCGGTCATCACCGCGCTGACCGCTCAGAACACTCGAGGGGTCACCGGCGTTTTCCCGATCCCGCCAGCGTTCATCGCAGAGCAATTCCGGTCCGTCGTTTCAGATCTCGCCGTTGCGGCAATCAAAACCGGGATGCTCGGAGACGTTGCGACCGTCGAAGCCGTTGCGTCGCTGCTTGGCGGTTTCGAACGTGTGCCGGTCGTCGTTGATCCGGTCATGGTCGCAACGAGTGGTGACGTGCTCCTCCAGCCGGATGCCATAGACGCCGTGCGTCACGTTCTTATTCCTCGCGCAGCGCTTATCACGCCAAACCTTCCTGAGGCTGCTCGCTTGCTCGACCGGCCGGAAGCGGAAACGGAAGGCGACATACGGGCCCAAGCCGAAGATTTAATGAAGTTCGGCTGCAGGGCAGTCCTTCTAAAAGGCGGGCACGGTCATGGTCCCGATGTGGTAGACGTTCTCTTCGACGGTAGCGGACATTTGACATTTCGCCGGCCGCGTATCGCGACGACGCATACGCACGGTACGGGTTGCACATTATCGGCCGCCATCGCCGCGGGTCTCGCATGCGGCAAGCCTGTCCACGAAGCCGTTCACGACGCTAAGGTCTTTGTTTGGAATGCATTATCGTCGGGCGCTCAGATGCGGATCGGAAAAGGTGAAAACGGTCCTGTCGACCACAATTTCGCACTTAGAAAATCGTAGGCTGTGCCGTTGTTGCGAGCGCGCATCTCAGACGGCCGACTCGCATTTGATCGGGAGAGTCAAGACTTGCACCGAAAGTAGGACTTTGGCAGCTTGCGCGCGGTTTCGGCGATCTGGTCGCCGTGCAAAGACTCCGGGGGGAGCGCCAAGCGACGTTTCGAGGGATTGAAACAGGGCTTGGCAAGAACCGGTCCGCTTCGGCGGGCCGGTTTTTTTGTTGCGCGCTGGGCACAGCCGCGTGCTTTACGCTGGAATTGCTCATTAGACGTTCGAAAGTCTGGTGGAGCGGCGCGTTAACCAACGTATTGTGGCGAAGGCGCGGCGCGGCATCTGCGTCGAGAGGGGCGAAGATATGCGGACGGCAAAAATAACAGCAAATACCGTGCGTTTGGCGGCAATCAGCGTCGCGGCTTTGACGGCCACGGCCGGTGCTGCTGCCGCCGGTGGAATCGACATTCACGAACAATCGACGGTCTTTTTGGGATCGGCATCGGCTGGTGTTGCTGCAGGCGGAAGCATCGGATCGATGTTCTGGAACCCGGCGGCGGCCGGTCAGTTCTCCGGCCTCAACACGGAATCGGCCTATACCCTCATCCTCCCGAATTCCGACGTGAACGTGAAAAGTTTTGGCGGGACGAGCTTGTCCGGGGCGCCAGCGTCGGTCACAGACGGCGGCGATATTACGATTCCCGCTCTCGTGGGCTCAAGCTACGGCACGTATCAGGTTTCGCCGGATCTCTGGCTCGGCATCGCTATCACCTCGCCATTCGGTCTCGCGACGAAACCCGATAACACCGAGTATTATGGTTCTTATCTTGGCGTGACGAGCAAGTTGCTGACCGTCAACGCCAATCCGACCATTGCGTATCGCATTGCTCCGGGTGTCATCATCGGTGCCGGTGTTCAAATGGAATGGGCACAGGCGAAGCTGCAGTTTCGCGAGCTTACGGGGTTCCCTCCTAACCCCGCTTCCGACCCTATTGCGCAGTTCAGGGGGAATGATTGGGCGTTCGGCGGGACGGCAGGCATCTTACTTCAACCGACGGCAAGCACGTCGATCGGCCTTGGCTATCGTTCACAGCTAACGCACGACCTGAGCGGCGGTCTCAAAGTGCCAGGTACCGCGTTCCCGGCGAGCAGCACACTTAACCTGCCGGACTTGGTCACCTTGAGCCTCCGGCAGGAGGTGGCTCCCCGGGCGCGACTTCTGGGAACCATCGAGTGGACGAACTGGAGCCGGTTCAAGAACGTATCGGTGTCCTTCCCGGGCGGTAGCCTCGGAGAATCGGCCAACTGGAGCGATGGTTGGTTCTTTTCCGTTGGCGGGGAATATGATTATACGCCGTTGCTGACCCTGCGAAGCGGCGTAGCGTATGAGATTTCGCCCATCGATGATCCAATGGGGCGTTTGATTCAGGTGCCGGACAATAACAGAATTTGGCTGAACATCGGCGCAAGCTACAAATGCGACTTCTGTCGGTCGTTACTGCACAGCGAAGAGACAACCTTGGATATCGGCTATTCTCACGTATTCATTCAAGACGGAGCGTTTGACGACATAACACCCCAAGGTGTTCCGGTAACGGGCAATGTCACCGACGCATCCTTCGACCTCGTATCGGTCGGCATGCGAACGAAGTGGTGATCGCGATTTGAGAGCGAAGAAAAACCGGGCTCAGCCCGGTTTCTTTGTTGGCAGCTCTCGAATTTGGTTCAGGGAGACGCTCAGGCTGCCGTGTCCACCTGCAGCTCGTGCAGGATGCTCTCGAGAATGCCTTCGAGCTTGTTGGCTGACGTTTCGAGCGCGCCTGCGGCGGCCACGACTCGGTTCGATTGGGCCGCCTGCGATTGGCTCATGGCGTAGAGCTTGCCGGCGTTGCGGGCGATCTGCTCGCATCCCTTTGGATCGAACGGATTGGCCTGGAGCGACCACGCGATGTCATGAATGTCCTCGGCCGCCTTCAAAATCGCGTGTGTGGGGAGAATGCTTTCGTCGACGGTAGGACGAGCAAGGAGTGCCGCACGTGTTTCGGCCATCTGGGCCTTAATGGCCTCGATTTCGGCTTTGAGCTGTCCTAGCAGTGCAGGCGGTTCGCGCAACGAGCTCTGGAGGCGCCGGATGGCATCTTCCAGAAGCGCACTATCGAGGCGGCGAGCCCGGCGGCCGTGCTCGGCGAGGAACCAGCGGCCGCGCGTGCTTTCGAGCAAAGTTGCCTCAATGGCGCGATATTCCGTGTCGACATCATCGCCGAAGGAAGATGTGAGAGGCTGCATGGCCTTTTGTGCTCCGCAAAATTCGATTTAACCGGTATGCGATTCGCAGCGCGCCAAGACACAACCTGCGGCTGAACTGAACAGGACTTATGCGGGTGATCAACCGGGGGCTTATACGGTGGCTTGAGCATAGGGCGGGCGGAACGCTCGCAATGGGGATCTGGCGAGACCAACGGCAAAATTTTGCGGCTCGTGTCGGGTTGTTTTATGGGGCGTTGTTCGTCTTCTACGGCATGCACACGCCGTTTCTGCCGGTCTGGCTCAACTGGCGTGGGCTTTCTGCCAGTGAAATCAGTGCGATCATTGCGGCGCCGCTCTTCCTACGCGTCTTGGTCTCGCCGGTCGTCGCAATGGCGGCTGACCGGAGCGGGACGCATCGGTGGTACCTCGTTGTCCTGGCGTGGATGAGCCTCGCACTCGTGCTGGCGCTAGCCGCGTCTTTGTCGTTCTGGCCGCTCCTGCTTTTTGCAACCTTGCTGATGCTCTGCAACTCGACGATCATGCCGCTGATCGAGACGATTGCGGTGAATGGCGTCCGGCATCGCGGCCTCGATTACGGCCGCATGCGCCTGTGGGGCTCGCTGACGTTCGTCGGGGCGAACTTCGCCGGGGGGCTCGCCATGACCGTGTTCGGCGGCGGCGCGGGCGTTTGGCTGATCGCGCTCGGGTGTGTGCTGACCGTGGTGGCGGGACACATCCTCCCGCGCGACGAGCGGCTCGAGAGAGCGGACGAACCGGTGAGGCAGAGATGGCGCGGGTCGGCGCTGGGCGAACTGCTGGCGCAAAAGGAGTTCCGCTTTTTTCTCGTCGCTGCGGGCCTTGTCATGGGAGCGCACGCGACCTTTTTCACGTTCGGGATTCTGCTTTGGGAAAAGCAGGGATTGTCGGCGGCGTGGTCAGGAACGCTCTGGGCCATCGGCGTCTTTGCCGAGGTTCTGCTGTTTTCCGTCTCCGGACGGGCTGTTCGCCGGATCGGCGCCGCGCGCTTGATTGCACTTGGTGCGGCGGCATCCGTCATTCGATGGTCGATGATGGCCGTTTCGCCACCTCTCGCGGTGCTCATTCCGCTGCAGATTCTTCACGGCGCGACGTACGGAGCATCACATATCGGTGCGATCCATTTCATTCATGAAACAGTGGCGCGCGACAAGCAGGGGACGGCGCAGGCGCTCTACGCGACGATCGCCTCAGGGGTGGCTCTCGGAGGGGCAACACTGATCGCGGGGTGGCTCTATAGCGGCGGCGGTGTGCTTTCGTATCTCGCCATGGTCGCGCTTTCGATCGTTTCTCTCTCCGCTGCGGTCACGCTCGTTAGGATGCGGTGGCGCGCGCCTCTTGTTCCGGTATCGGGAACTGAGCCGGATTATCCCCAAAGCGCCGCCTCAGGTGGGTGAATGACGCCATTATCGATCCGCAGGCCATGCTCTCGATCACGCGCGAGGAGCAGTGGTCCGTCGAGATCGATCCAGTCGGCGTAGGGCGCGAGCAGCATGGCGGGTGCCACTGCGAGCGATGTCGCCACCATCGACCCCATCATGATTTTCAATCCGTGGCGGCGCGCCTCTTCGACCAGACGGATGGCGCCGGTCAGACCGCCGGCTTTGTCGAGTTTGACGTTGACGGCATCGTAGAGGCCCATCAGGCCCTCGATATCGTCAGCGATGTGAACGCTTTCGTCGGCGCAGAGAGGTACGGCATGAGAGATGTCTCGCTGTAGCGTGTCGTGCCCTGCTGGGAGCGGCTGCTCGACCAGTTCTATGGCGCATTCGGCGGCGACGTCGAGGAGGGCGCGGAGTGTCTCGGGACTCCAAGCTTCGTTAGCGTCGACGATGAGGTGCGCGTCGGGCCGAGCGGCTCTGACGGCGCGCATTCTGATGTCGTCGCCCGGGCCGCCGAGCTTCAATTTGAGCAGCGGAAGATGGGCGACCTGCGCAGCCTTATCCGCCATCGCTTCAGGGGCATCGAGGCTAAGTGTGAATGCCGTGACCTTTTCGATCGGATCGGGAAGCCCGGCGCGTATTGAGACACGAATCCCTGAGCGTTTGCTTTCAAGGTCCCAGCATGCGCAGTCGAGAGCGTTCATGGCGGCGCCGGGTTTGAGATGACGCGCCACATCGGCGGGCGAGGAGATCATCTTTGCAGCGGTGCGGATTTGGGCGAGCACTCCATCGACGGTTTCGCCGTAACGCGCATAGGGCACGGCCTCGCCACGGCCCACATGCGTTCCGTCCGAGATTTCGACGACGACAACCTCGGCAGCGATCTTTGCGCCGCGTGAGATCACGAAAGCCTCTCGCAACGGCCACGCCTCGCGTCGCGCTTCGATGGTCGTCCACATCATCTATGTATGGTTCCCGCGCGAAAAGCAGGACGTTCTCTAGCGGACGCGGCCGACGGCGTGGGCGAGGAACAGATAAACTCGGCCGGTGTCGGAAACGAGGTGGTTCTGTGTCGTCCGTCCCGAGGGATCGCGCGTATCAGCTTCCTTGATGATCCGTTCGAAGTCCGTGAGATAGCGGAAGATTGATTGCGAAAGATCGTGATCGGTCTGGGCGCGTTTAGCGATCTCGTCAAAGAGGGCCCGCGCTTCCAGTGCGTAGATGCTCCGTACCAGCACGTTCCGCTGTCCGGCGCGTATGCGATTCCAGATCGAGGAGGCCGTTGCTGGATCGAGCGCACGGGCGATCATCCCCACATCGAGGCGAACAGGGGCGGAGGCTGGCGAGGGTTCAGGCGCCGGAGCGTGCGCTTCCTCTTCGTGGGAAGCGCGTGCGAGAAGATCTCCCAGCGACCATCCCTCGCGGGCATCCTGCTGGTGCGCGCCTCGCCCGCGGCCCTGCGTGCTCTCCTGCTGGATGAGCGATGAGGTCAGAGAGACAGGTGGCAACCGCGCCGGGCCCGGCTCGGGCCGGGTGACCTCGCGCGGGGCGTTGGCGCGCTGTGAAAGCTGCGTCAGTTGTTCGATGGCGCGCAGCTGGTCCTGGAGAGCGCGGCGCATCGATTCTGCGGTGTCTCGCGTCGACGCCGGCAGGCGGGAAGCTTCCTCGCGGATGCGTGCCTGCTCGCGGGCCAACGTAGCCGCCGCTTCGGCGGCTCGAATGCGGGTTTCCTCGGACGCGTTCGAGAGACGATTGGAAAGCGTTTCGAATTCGCGTGAAAGTTCGCCGGACACGTTCTGGAAACGGTTTCGCAGATCAGCGAGCGCGCGATCGCTCTGAGATTCTGTCTCGTGCTTCACGCGCTCGAGTTCCGCCATCAATGTGCGCGAGCGGCTTTCAGCGCTATCACGCAGTTCTTCGGCGATGGCGCGGGCTTTGATTTCAATGTTGGACAGTGAGCCTTCGAGGTTCGAAGAGTAGTCGGCGAGGGTGCGTCCAAACTCGTCGGCCTTGCCGGAGAGGCGATCGAGCGTGCTCGAAAGCTCCGCGTGGCGCGATTGCAGTGTCGACTCGATCCGAAGATTGGCGTTGTCGAGCACGTGAGCGGCCTTCAAAATTTGCTCGCCCTGGTTCTCGAAACGATCGGTGACGCCATGGATCTGCTGGAAAAGATTGTCAGCGACGTTCTGCAGTACGCCCGATTGCTTCGAGAGACCGTCGATTGCCTTCATCGTCTGACGCGTGATGTTCTCGCTCGTGCGGCGCACGGCATTGATGCCGTTCATGACCGAGTCGTCGAGTTCGGCAGCCTGCTGGGCGATCGTATCGTGGAAGGTCTGCGAATGAAGCTGAAGGGCGTTCGTCAGCAAAGAGGCTTTCTCGCTGACGGCATGATCGATCGCGGACGTTGAGCGCATGATCTGATCGTCGAACAGCTCAAGACGCTTCTGGAAGGCGTCGTCCAGCGAGCGGGTGCGCTCGACGAGCTGGATGTCGAGTGCCTGTGCGCGGTTCGATAAGGTGGTGTCGAGCGCACGCGCGTACTCCTCGAAGACGGTCTGCAGATTTTCCGTGCGGTTTCCGAGAGTGGTGTCGAGCGTCTGCATGTAGTCGTCGAAGGTGGCACGCATCTGCTCGGTGCGAGCGCCGAGAGCCGTCGAGAAGGCAGCGGTGTAATCTTCGAGAACGGACTGCAGCTGGAGCGTTCGTGAGCCCACTGCATTCTCGAACCGTCCTGTCGCCGTTGCGAGAGAACCCTCCAGATTAGCAAGATTCTCGCCCGCATTCGCAATGATGCCGCGGAGCGTCAGCTGCTGGGTCGAGAGCTTTTCTATGAGGGTCGGAATTTCGGTGCCGAGCGTTTTGAGGGTCTCGGTGACGTTGGTCGAGGTATCGAGAAGGGCATGACGCTCACCGCCGAGTTCGTTGATGAGCTCACGAATTCGTCGCTCGTTGTGTTCGTAGGACCGTTCAAGTTCGGCTACGTGATTATGGACGAGCGCTTCGAGTTCGCCGGCGCGGCCGAGCGCGCGGGAAACGGCGTCGTTCATGAATGAAACCTGGCGGCGGACGGCCTGGCCAAGGCTTGCAATTGACTGTTCCGCGGTCCGGTCGGGTTCGGCGAGGCGGATCGCGACCTCGCTCATGGTCGCGGATTTCAATGCAAGAGATGCAATGTGCCAGCTCAGAAGCGCGAGCAACCAGATGATGGCGATCGGCGCGATGATGGCGGTCGCGGTGTAGAACGTTGTCGGATGAAGGAGCAGCGCCGAGAGCGGCTGACCCGCCTGCCAGTCAGGCGCGAGCGTCAAGGCGCCGACGATCAACCCAATGGCCGCCCAAACGGCACTCCCTATCGCGGCGAGGCGGAAGATTTTGTTCGAGGGTTTCTGCTCGAGCGCGTAGATCAGCCCACCGATGCTCGGCACATCATCGTTGGCAGCGATTTTGCCCCTGACCGGTCCAGCTGGACGACGCCGTGCGACGCGGCGTGGCGGAGGTTCATCGGTGATCGGCTCTTTTTCGAGGTGAGGCGGCGGCGGTGCCGCTGATTTTGCTTCGCCGCCGAGTAAAGGCGGAGGCAGAGACAGGACGGGAGAGGGACGTGCTTCGCTCGGCTCAGGGTTAGGGGCGCCGGTCGTGGCCTGACGCAAACCCTCCGGCGCGCTACTTAGCGTCGGCTCAATCGGCGGGGCTTTGCCCGCAACAGCCATTAGTTTCGCAATCTGATCTTGCGACATCGCGCAATGTCCCCCACTCGAACCGGTACGCGGCACAAGCCCGTGCGCTTCAGGCCAACCGGAACTCCCACTCGCACCCTATAAGAAATTTAATTGGCCGCAAAATGGAAACACCTGGGAAACCATAAGAAACGTCTATACATCCTAGAGGGTTAGCGACTTGGGCCTGCCAATACGGCCGGATTGCGGCAACAAGCGACCTCGGAACGTTTTGCGGCTTCCTGCCTGGGGTTAAGTAGCGGTTTACGGCCGTCCCTGAAACACCTCAGGAGGATTTACCCAGAGTTATCGTGCTTTTGCGACTATTCTATCCCCCGTTCGCGAACCGACGCGGCGATGATCCGCGAAGAAAACATACTTGTCCTAGGTGCATGATGGATACTCCCCGGGCTCGTCTGCTTACTCTGACCACCCCGGGTCGCAGTGAAGGTCTAACTGAAATGCCGGTCGATCTCGCTCATTTGCGACGCTACACGCTTGGGGATAAAGCACTCGAGGATGAGGTCCTTCGGCTGTTTGTTGCACAACTTCCTGAAACCATTGCCTCCCTCCGTGCGGCAGCAAACCAGCACGAATGGAAAGTCGCTGCTCACGCTCTTAAAGGGTCGAGCCGGGCGGTCGGAGCCTGGCGCATCGCGACGCTCGCTCAAGAGGCTGAGGCGCTGATCTGCGGTGCCGAGCCGACCGCATGTTCTGAAGCAATCTCCAGACTGGAGGCCGCTGCCTCAGAAGCGCGGACTTTCGTCATGAATTCGACTGACCGGGCCTAAGCGTCGCAGGCATCGTCTGTGGCGTCACAGCCTCACACCCTCCGTTCGGCTTGAAATACAGGCGGCGTCCCTCTAAGTGTGCGCGCTGACTAACGATCCCCATCCGCCTAGGGCCGCCCCGGGGGGCGCCCTTCCAGCCTCAGGATACGCGCGCGACCATGACGAAAATCACGTTCATCCAACCCGACGGCGAAAGTCAGACGGTGGAAGCGGAAAACGGTCTCACCGTCATGGAAGCGGCTAAACTCAATGACATCCCGGGTATCGAGGCAGAATGTGGCGGCGCCTGCGCCTGCGCCACTTGCCACGTCTACGTCGATGAAGGCTGGCGCGACAAAGTCGGTAAGGCGAGCGACATGGAAGAGGATATGCTGGATTTCGCGTTTGATGTCCGCGAGGGAAGCCGCCTTTCCTGCCAGATCAAGGTTTCAGACGCGCTCGATGGGCTGGTCGTGCGCGTGCCAGCCAAACAGTTCTGATTGAGCGGACGATCGTAATGACTGAAATGAATGCAGTCGTCGCAGCCGCGCAGGAGACCACAGGTCCAATCGAGACGGATGCCGTAATTATCGGTGCAGGGCCGTGCGGTCTTTTCGCCGTTTTCGAATTGGGTCTGTTGGATATCAAGGCGCACGTCGTCGATATTCTCGATCGGCCCGGTGGGCAGTGCGCGGAGCTCTATCCGGAAAAGCCGATCTATGACGTTCCGGCACTTCCGATCGTCACGGGACAGGAACTCACCGAAAGGCTGATGGAGCAGATCAAGCCGTTCGCGCCCGTCTTCCACTTCAGTGAACGGATCGACAGCCTGCGCAAGGAAGGGGATGGCCGTTTCCGTTTGGTGACTGACGCCGGAACAGAGTTCATCGCCAAAGTTGTCGTCGTGGCCGCGGGCGGCGGATCATTCACGCCGAAACGGCCGCCACTCAACGGCATCGAAGACTACGAAGGCAAGTCGGTCTTCTATTCGGTGCGTAAGATCGAGTCGATGCGCGGCAAGGACATCGTCATCGTCGGCGGTGGCGATAGCGCGCTCGACTGGACCCTTAATCTTGCACCCGTAGCGAAGAGCCTGACGCTCATTCACCGCCGGGACGAATTTCGCGCCGCGCCGCATTCGGTCGAGAAGATGCGCAAGATGGTCGAGGAGACGACGGTCCGCCTGATGATCGGCCAGGTCACCGCGCTCGAAGGGGCAAACGGTCAGTTGACGGGCGTGGACGTCAAGACTTCCTCGGGTACCGAGCGCATTGCTTGCTCAGCGATGCTGCCATTCTTCGGTTTGACGATGAAACTCGGTCCCGTTGCAGATTGGGGGCTCAACCTGCATGAGAACCTCATCGTCGTCGATACAGAGCGTTTCGAGACGAACGAGCACGGAATCTTCGCCATCGGCGATATCAATTCCTATCCCGGAAAGCTGAAGCTCATCCTGTCTGGCTTCCACGAGGCAGCGCTGATGGCGCAGGCGGCTCACAAGATCGTCTATCCGGACAAGAAGCTGCTGTTCCAATACACCACGTCATCCTCGAGTCTGCAGAAGAAGCTCGGGGTGAAATAAGCGCCTCGCACACGCTTCGCCTATGCGTGGGCGATCTCAAGGAAGGCAAGAGCTGCGAGACTCACGGCTGCTACCGCGACAATGATTTTTCCACGCCGTGTTGGAGCGGCGGCGCCTAGAACGAGTGCCGCGACGAGGACTGCGGTGGTCATCAGATTGATCGGAACGAGAGCGGCCGGGCCGATCGATCCCCGCGCTTGTGGAATTTCAATGCCGATCCAGATGCTCGCCGCAATGGCAAGTGTCAGGGCGCCGACAAGCCTCGGCCAAAATCCCGATGCAGGTTTCTGAATACCCATCAGCGTCAAGAAAATGAGCGGCGCGACGAGCAACGCCGCGCCAGCCGCGGCCTTGATCGCGATTTCAGCCCAAAGGATCTGCTGCACGCGCTCGTTCCAGGACGCGTGGTGATGCGGTCATTGGAAGACGTCCTTCATCTTCTCGCTGGTCGCGTTATCGTCGCCGGATGGATTCGCCCAGCCGCTGAACAGACCGCCATCATCTTGTGGGGCTTCGGACGGCGGAGGTGTGTAGTCGCCGCCGAGGTTGCGATTGAGTGCGGTCTTGATGCGCGCAGTCCTGTCGGGCGTGCAGTATTCCTCCTGCTGCGAGGCAATCGCTTTTGTCACACCCGCAAACGCGGTGTCGTAGACTTGTGAAAGTTTCGCGCCGTCGGCCGGATTGGCAGCACTTTCATAGGCGAGGTACTGGCCTTTGAGCTTTGCGGGATCGAAATTATAACCGCATTTGAGGGCGCGAGCCGAAGTCGCGGCGACGCCCATCGCGCGTGCCACCGGATCATTGGGATTCAAATTTTCCTTGGCCTTACTCGAGCCGCCAAGGAGAGAGCCTGTCGTCGGAAGTTTGGGCAGGCTGGCGCCGCAGCCGCCGAGAGCCAGTGCCGCTATGCCGACGAGAACGAAATTCGTTTTCTTCATCGGGAATGTTCCCCCACCCCCCGTTTATGCACTTGAATGGCTCACCCCTTGCGGCCGGTCAATGGTGCGAACAGCATTTCCACGGTTTGAGCTTAACAATTTTCGATACAACCCGTTTGCCACCATGCCCGCTTACTGCGGCCGGAGCGGGGCATTAGCGCATCAGGGCTCCGACGCCGGCGTCAAGTCCATCAAGCGTCAGCGGGAACATGCGATTTTCGAGCAGATTGCGCACGATGCCGATTGACGGCGTCCAGTCCCAGTAGCGCTCATCGATGGGATTGAGCCAGATCGTATGCTTGTAGGTCTCGGCGATCCTGCGGAGCCAGACGGCGCCGGGCTCCTCGTTCATATGTTCGACCGAGCCCCCGGCGACAGTCAGTTCGTAGGGACTCATCGAAGCGTCGCCGACGAAGATGACCTTATAGTCGGCCGGGTAGGTGTGCAGCAGCTGCCACGTGTCGATCTTGTCTGTGTAGCGACGCGCATTATTCTTCCAGACACCCTCATAGAGGCAGTTGTGGAAGTAGTAGTATTCGAGGTGCTTGAACTCGCTGCGGGCCGCTGAGAACAGTTCCTCGACATTCTTGACATGGTCGTCCATCGAACCGCCGATGTCGAAGAACATGAGGAGCTTGACGGCGTTGTGCCGTTCCGCCCGCATCTGGATGTCGAGGTATCCCTTCTCGGCGGTACCGCGGATCGTTCCATCAAGATCAAGCTCGGTTGCGGCACCATTGCGCGCGAACTGGCGGAGGCGCCGTAGCGCGACTTTGATCGTGCGTGTGCCGATTTCCGCGGTGCCAGCAAGATCCTTGAACTCGCGTTTGTCCCAGACCTTGATCGCACGACGATGGCGGCTCTCGTGCTGGCCGATGCGGATGCCGGCGGGGTTATAGCCATAAGCGCCATAGGGTGAGGTACCGCCGGTGCCGATCCACTTGTTGCCGCCTTGGTGACGCTCTTTCTGTTCGGCGAGGCGCTTCTTGAGTTCCTCCATGATCTTGTCCCAGCCGCCGAGTTCCTCGATGCGCTTCTTATCTTCCTCTGAAAGGTGAAGCGCGCCGATGCTGCGCAGCCATTCCTCGGGGATCTCGGCTTGGGCGGCGTCGGGAAGGCTTTCGAGGCCTTTGAAGACATGAGCGAAGATCTGGTCGAACCGATCAAGATTGCGCTCGTCCTTCACCAGCGTCGCGCGCGCCAGGTAATAGAAGTCTTCGACGCGGCCGCCGGCAATTCCGGCACCGACGGCATCGAGCAGCGTGAGATACTCCTTCAGGGTGACCGGCAGCTTGGCTGAGCGAAGTTCTGTGAAGAAGGTTTCGAACATGGGGGGAAAATTAGAGCCTGCGGACGTCCGAGACAATGAGTTGGCTAGCCGCAAACTACGCCAAAAAGCAAAGAAGCCGCCCGATTGGGCGGCTTCCTGCATTTCCGATTTTCGGTGGGAGATCAGAAGTTGATCAGAGCGCCCATGCCGACATACTGGAAGTCTTCGAAATCGTGGTCCGGACCTGTGCCGTTATCGTCATAGCTGAGATGACGGTATTTGACCCAGATCGACATCGCTGCTGCATCGATCTCCTGGACCGCGCCCAAACCCCACACTTCGGTGCTGTCTTTGTTGGCTGGGCTGGCATCGCCGAGATTGGTGAAGCCATCGACGCCGGAAGATGCGAATACGCCCTCACCATGCATGTGCTCATATTCACCGTAAAGGATCGTATGGCCGAGTGGGTTCCAGCGCTGACGGATACCACCTTTCAGATAGTAGGTCTCGGACTGGCCACCGCCAAATCCGGGTGCAATATCGCCATTATACTCGTCATGACCGTAAGCGCCGTACGCAAACAGGCCTGTCGGAATGTGCTCGAGGTAGGCACCTGCCTGGAAGTACTGCTGCGTGTTCGGAATGGCGTCTTCAAATGTTCCCGGAAGGAAGCCGGCATTCAGATTGGCGTCCCTGCTTTCGGCATAAGACGCAACACCTGCGACCTTGAAGTCATGCCATTCACCGGCATAGCGCGTGGTGATGGCCCAGATGTCGTCCTCACCCCACGAGGCCGATACCGAGAAGCCGCCAAACGTCGGCGAGTCGTAACGGACAACGTTCCGCGGAACACCGAAGCAGTCACCCCAGGCACCGCCGGCGTTCTGGCAGTAGTTGCCACCCCATGTGAGCGCCGAGTTGTTGGAGACTCCGGGGTTAGCCACCAAAGTACCGTCCCTGCGCCGGATACCAAACGAGTTCACGTCGAACGCCACCCAGTTGGCGGGAACGAGCGAGCCCGATCCGTCGACGAGGATTGCCGAGTTGTCGGCCGCGTCGGACTGCTTACCAACCGAGACCTTGCCCAGCTGATCGCTCTTGATGAACCAGAACGACTGCAGCGTCGAGACGCCGTTGACGTCGCCGGTCAGAGCGTTCGGACCATCCGGAGTGTGCTGGTTCGTCGTCAAGCTGTCGGAGCCGATGGCTTCGAGATGCAGGACGTAACCCGCCGTCCAGCCCGGCATGATCGATGCCTGGCCCGTGAACTTCACGTGGCTGCCGAGGGTCGAACCGAGGTCGGTGACATAGGCATTCGACTCAGAGCCGTCGTCCCACCACATGACCTGCTGACCAACCCAGCCCGACACGGTGAGGGATACCTTGCGGTTGCCCTTGCGTGCCGTCGTCGCTTCAAGTTCCGCAATGCGCTCCTCGAGGTCTGCGCAGCAGTT
>JAFECG010000007.1 GCA_018242215.1 Pseudomonadota bacterium | reverse complement strand
TCGAGCACCTCCTGCGCTCGGTCGCGATGTCGCTCACCGATCCCTGCAATCCCGCTGGTTGTCTCGCCGTCCAAGGCGCCCTGACCTGCAGTTCGGCAGCAGAATCCATAAAGCAGGAGCTGTGCAAACGCCGCTCCGAAGGAGAAAAAAACCTTCGCCAGCGCTTCTATCGCGCCAAAACGGAAGGCGATCTCGGCCCAAATGCCGATCCGGAAGCTCTCGCCCGGTACGTCGTCACGATAACGCAGGGCATGTCCGTGCAGGCGGCCGGAGGCGCATCGCGATCTGATTTGCTTGCCGTTGCCGAAATGGCCTTGAAAGCGTGGCCCGGTTAGGCTGAACACGCTCTCGACAAAAAATCTCGCGAGTGGCGCTCTAAGAGAGGCTCGCCCTTTGCGGCCGGCGCCGATCCTCAACTAAAAACCTCTGGAGCGTAGGTATGGTCTCATGGTTCGCGACCGGCAATTCGAAACAAGCGGCTTTGGTTTTCACAATCGTGGCGCTCTTGCCGATCGCGGCCCCGGCTCAAGCGCGCGCGGAGACCGCTGCACCTGCGCCTTGCCCCGATGGAAATGCCGGGCTCGTCCTTCCGAAAGGGTTCTGCGCAACCATCTTCGCAGACAATGTCGGCGCACCGAGACATCTGGTTGTCGCCGCCGATGGCACGCTCTACGTCAATAACCGTCGGCGGGGCGGCGGAGCGTCGCTCCTGGCGCTGAAAGACACGAAGGGCGCCGGCCGCGCGGATGCGATGGAGATCTTCGGCCCTCCTGGCGGCAGCGGTACCGGAATCGGCATCTACAAGGATGGGCTTTACGTTGAGATAGGCGATGAGATCGTTCGCTATACGTTGAAGCCCGGCGACCTCGCGCCGAAGGGCGAGCCGGAAATCGTCCTCTCGAAAATCCCGATAACGGGCGACCATACAGCGCGTCCGTTTGCGATCGATGCGAACGGCAATCTTTTCGTTGACATAGGTTCGGCAACGAATTCCTGCCAGCAGCGCAATCGCGCCAAGGAATCTCCCGGCGTCGATCCGTGCCTCGAGCGCAAAACGCGCGGCGGCATTTGGCGCTACGATGCCAACAAGACTGGACAAGTCTTTTCCCCCGCCGAACGCTTCGCAACCGGGCTTCGCAATGCGGAGGGTATAGATTTCGACGCGGCGGGCCGCATTTTTGCGACCCAGCACGGACGCGATCAGCTCTATCAGAATTGGCCGAACCTCTATTCGTCCGAGCAGGGCTCGGAATTGCCCGCCGAGGAACTCGTCGAAGTGGTCAAGGACGGCGACTATGGCTGGCCCTATTGCTATTATGACGGGCTGCAGAAAAAGCTTGTCCTTGCGCCGGAATACGGTGGAGACGGTAAATCGGTGGGACGATGCGCCGACAAGCTCCCGCCTGTCGCGGCCTTTCCCGGTCATTGGGCACCGAACGATCTGAAGATCTATAAGGCTGAGCAATTTCCGGAATTCTATCGCGGCGGCGCCTTCATCGCCTTCCACGGCTCCTGGAACCGCACGGTCGGCGGCCAGCAGGGCTACAATGTGGTCTTCCAACCGCTCAAGAACGGCAAAGCATCCGGTCCGTATATCATTTTTGCCGATGGCTTCCGAAAAGCCGGGGGAAGCGGTCCAGTGCACCGCCCGACGGGACTTGCGGTCGGACCGGACGGTGCGCTTTACGTTGCAGACGACGCCGGTGGTCGGATCTACCGGATTGTCTACAAGGGATAGCGTTTCAAAGACCGATCGCGAACGGGGCGCGGAGACTTGGCAGCAAAAGACATCGCGTTCCTGACCGGCGCATCGGGCTTCGTCGGCTCGGCGGTGGCGCGGAAGCTCATCGAGGAGGGCTTCTCCGTGCGCGCGCTCGTTCGCGGAACAAGTAACCGCGCCAATTTTGAGGGCATTGACCTCGACATCGTCGAAGGCGACATCCGGGACGCCACGGCTGTCGAAACAGCCATGCGCGGTGCACGCTACGCCTTCCACGTCGCGGCGGACTATCGCTTATGGGCGCCAGACCCGCAGGAGATCATCAAGACGAACACCGACGGAACGCGCGTCGTGATGCGCGCTGCATTGAACGCAGGCGTCGAGCGTGTGGTCTACACGTCGAGCGTCGCGACCCTCCGGCTGAACGAGAGTGGATTGCCATCCAACGAAACGATGCCACTCGCCGAAGAGAACGCGATCGGGGCCTATAAGAAGAGCAAGGTCCTGGCCGAGCGCTTGGTCGAGCGCATGATTGCCGATGAAAGGCTTCCGGCGGTTATCGTTAATCCTTCCACGCCCATCGGTCCGCGCGATGTCCGTCCGACGCCGACAGGCCGCATCGTCGTGGAGGCTGCGTGCGGCCGAATGCCGGCCTACGTTGAGACGGGATTGAACCTCGTGCACGTCGATGATGTTGCGGAAGGCCACGTTGCCGCCTTGAAACGGGGGCGAATTGGCGAACGCTATATTCTGGGGGGCGAGGACATGACGCTCGGGCAAATGCTGGCCGAGATCGCGCATCTCGTCGGCCGACGACCGCCGACGATCAAGCTGGCGCGCGCCTTGATCTATCCTTTTGCCTATGGGGCAGAGATGATTGCTGGAGTGACGGGCCGCGAGCCGTTCGCGACCGTCGATGGGTTGTGCATGGCCAGATATAAAATGTTCTTTTCGTCTGCGAAGGCCGAGCGTGAGCTTGACTACCGCGCCCGCCCAGCCCGCGATGCATTGGCGGAAGCTTTCCGCTGGTTCCAAGGCGCGGGGTACCTCAAGTGACCATCGCCGACTGGATTGCTGGGATTGGCCTCGCCGCGTGGCTCTATCTTCTGTTGCTCAATGGACGGTTCTGGCTCGGCAGCGAGCGTGAGGACACGGAACGCGACAAATACGAGACACCGAAAGTCTGGCCCCGCGTGACGGCAGTCATTCCAGCTCGCAACGAGGCTGATATGCTCCCAGCCTCACTAATCTCTCTGACGCAGCAGGACTATCCTGGCGAGTTCTCAATCATTCTGGTTGACGACCAGAGCACCGACGGTACCGCCGACGTCGCCCGCGCAGTAATTTCGGGCTCGAACCACCAAGTCACGATCGTAAGGGGCGCAGCGCTTCCCTCGGGATGGACAGGAAAAGTCTGGGCCATGCACCAGGGGATCGCGGCTGCATCATCGTCTGAGCCGAAGCCGGATTATTTATTGTTGACCGACGCCGATATCGGTTACGGGCCCGACGTATTGCGCTCGCTCGCCATCAGCGCCTGCGCCAAAGATCGCGCGATGACATCCGTGATGGCCAAGCTGAGGTGTGAAAGCCTCGCAGAGCGGTGCCTCGTTCCAGCATTTATCTTCTTTTTCCAGATGCTTTATCCGTTCCCGGAGGTAAATCGCACTGCAAGCCGCACAGCTGCGGCGGCGGGTGGCTGCATGCTTGTCAATCGCAAGAGCCTCGAGCGTGCCGGCGGTATTGCTGCCATCCGGAATGCGTTGATCGACGATTGCGCGCTTGGAAACTTGTTGAAAAAGCAGGGGCCCATTTGGCTCGGACTTTCCGACCGTGTGATGAGCCTTCGCGCCTACGACGGGTTCGACGAAATTCGCCGGATGGTTGCGCGTTCCGCATACGCCCAATTGCGATATTCGCCGATTTTGCTGCTCGGAACGATTATCGCCATGACCGTCATTTATATTGCACCGCCCGTTATGGCTGTATTTGCAGGGTTTCCGGCAAATGCGCTCGCGGCTCTCGCCTACCTATTGATGTTTATCGCGTATCAGCCGACGTTGCGCTTTTACAACCGTTCGCCACTTTGGGGGTTTGCGCTACCACTTATCTCGATGGCCTATGTGGGTTTCACGCTAGATTCGGCGTATCAGCATCTGCGTGGTCGGGGCGGCCTTTGGAAGGGCCGCGTGCAGGCCGCGAAGTAGGACGGCGATGACGGTCGATAGGAAATACAAGTCCGGCAAATCGGAGCACGACGAGAATTTTCCCGTCGCGTCTCGCATCGTCGCCGCGCGCCATCGCGCACCGATCCTTGCCTTCTATCGTTTCGCGCGGGCAGCCGATGACGCTGCCGATCATCCGACGCTCGATGCGCAATCGAAACTTTCGATCCTGGCGGCACTCGAGGATACGCTTCTCGGCAGGTCGGATGCGGCGGAGGACGCGCTGCCGCTTCGCGAGCAACTACGTCACAGAAATCTCAGCGCGCAACATGCGCTCGATCTCTTGAAGGCTTTCCGCCAGGACGTCACGAAACACCGCTATGAAACGTGGGATGACCTTCTCGATTATTGCCGCTATTCTGCGATGCCTGTGGGTCGCTTCGTGCTTGATGTTCACGGTGAAGATAGATCCACCTGGCCGCCGTCGGATGCCTTATGCACGGCATTGCAGATCATCAATCATCTCCAGGACTGCGCGAAGGACTATCGGAATCTCGACCGCGTCTACATTCCGCTAAGCGATCTCTCGACATACGGCGCAAGCGTGGACGATTTGGCGGAGCCGCGGGCTTCTCCTGCACTTCTCTCATGCTTGCGATCACTCGCCGCGAAAACGGAAACTCTGCTTCCGAACGCCGCGATGTTGCCCCGGAGCGTCGTCGATCTGCGTCTCGCAATGGAAACGTCGGTCATTGTCGAGCTTGCGCGCAAGCTCATCGCCATTTTGAAGGCGCACGACCCGCTGTCGGAGCGCGTCCATCTCTCGAAATTGCACGCTGTGACAATCGCAGCAGGGGCCACGGCAGGTACGCTCGCGCGGCGGACGCTAAGGCGTACCACGTTTACGAAGTCGACGGGGATGATGCCGCATGAGCGCTGAAGTCGAAACGTTGAGCGCCGAAGAAGCGCCTGCAGCCGCCAGCAGTTCATTCTATGCTGCGATGCGCATGCTGCCTCGTGAGCAACGCGAAGCGATGTATCACGTGTATGCGTTCTGTCGCGCCGTTGACGACATTGCAGACAACAGCGGCTCCCGAGAGGTGCGGCTCTCCGACCTCGACCGTTACCGCAACGACATCGGGCAGCTTTATGCTGGTGGTCGCGTGACATCGCGGACGCGCGATCTCGTGGGCCCGGTCCGTCAATACGGACTTCTCAAGGATGATTTTATAGCGGTGATTGACGGCATGGAGATGGACATCGTCCGCGATCTCCGCGCCCCGGAATGGAAGGTCCTCGACCTTTATTGCGATCGTGCCGCGTCCGCCGTCGGACGATTGTCGGTCCGCATCTTCGGAATTGCCGAAACGCAGGGTATCGAGCTGTCCCATCATTTGGGCCGCGCGCTTCAGCTCACCAACATTCTGCGCGACATCGATGAAGACGCGTCAATGGGACGACTCTATCTTCCGAAAGAAGCCCTGCGCGACGCCGGCATCACCGATACGTCGATCGATGCCATTCTTGCCAGCCCGGCGCTTGACTATGTCTGTCGCGGCATCGCAGAGAAGACGCGTAAATACTACGATCGTTCTGAAGCCATCATGGCGCACTGCCCACGCCGCACCGTGAGATCACCGCGTATGATGGCGACCGTCTATCGCGGCATCCTCGAAAAGCTCATCGCGCGAGGCTGGCGCGCGCCGCGTGTGGACGTGCGCCGATCCAAGCGCACCGTCCTCTGGGCGGTTCTCCGCGACGGCATCTTTTGAATGACGGCAGGCACTGTTCACATCGTCGGGGCCGGTCTTGCCGGCCTGTCGGCGGCGGTTGCGCTCGTCGAAAGTGGCCGCAAGGTCGTCGTCCACGAGCTGGCGCGACACGCGGGCGGCCGCTGTCGCTCCTATTTCGAACCAGCGCTAGGACTGACGATCGACAACGGTAACCACCTTCTGCTCTCGGGGAACGGGCATGCGCTGGCGTTTCTCGATAGGATAGGCGGAAGGCATCTGCTCGATGAGCCCAAGCACGCGGCGTTCAACTTTTTCGATCTCCGGTCCGGCGAACACTGGACGTTGCGGCCGAATGACGGTCGTCTCCCTTGGTGGATTTTTGCGAAGGATCGCCGTGTCCCGAATACGGGTGCTTTGGATTATGTCGGGCTTGCAAAGCTTCTGAGCGCCGGCCCCCGGGAAACCGTTACCGACAGGATCAAGTCAGACACGGTGCTTTATAGCCACCTGATGCATCCGGTGTTGCTGGCAGCGCTGAACTGCGATCCGAAGGAAGGTTCAGCGCAGCTTGCCGCGGCCGTCATCCGCGAGACGCTGGCACGCGGTGGAAAGGCCTGCCGGCCGCTTTTCGCCGCCGACGGCCTCGGACCCGCGCTCGTCGATCCGGCTCTCGCTTTCATTGCGAAACAGGGCGGCAGCCTGCACTTCGACCACGCATTGAAAGCGATCGAATGGTCAGACGGTCGCGCGGAAGCCTTGCAGTTTTCCAATGGAACTATTGAACTCGGTGCAGCCGATCAGGTCATTCTCGCGGTGCCGGCGTGGGTCGCGCGCACGCTTGTCCCGGATTTGAAAGTGCCGACCGAATACCGGGCAATCTTCAACGCGCACTTCGCTTTCGCCCCTCCAAAGAGCCTTTCGAAAATCACGGGTGTCATCAACGCCACGACGGAATGGCTGTTCGCGTTTGAAAACCGATTATCCGTCACGGTGAGCGCAGCAGACCGCTTCAATGAAGCGGACCGGGAGCCGCTGGCGCGAGAAATCTGGGCCGAAATCGGGAAGATCGCCGGCATCGAGGCCAATCTCCCGCGCTGGCAAATCGTCAAGGAGCGGCGTGCGACGTTTGCGGCGACGCCCGATCAGAATGCTCTGCGTCCGCCTGCCGAAACACGCTGGAAAAACCTTCGACTCGCGGGGGACTGGACTGCGACCGGCCTTCCCGCGACAATCGAGGGCGCGATAAGGTCTGGCGAAATTGCTGCAAAACTGGCGATGGTCGCGTAACTCTGATAGGACGCTCGGATCCCTGGAGAGAGCCGCCATGAACTTCGAATCCGCAACGCAGTCCGCGCGCTTGGCGTCCGATGTCGCCGCGCGCGAAATTGGACTTTCGGAGATCGACGGCGCGATTGCCGCCGCAAAAAATGCGCTGCTGACACTACAGCGCGACGACGGCCATTTCGTCTTCGAGCTTGAGGCCGATGCGACGATACCCGCCGAATACGTCTTGATGCGGCATTATCTGGCTGAACCTGTCGACGCCGAACTTGAAGGGAAGATCGCGAACTATCTCCGCCGCATCCAATCGGACGACGGCGGTTGGCCGCTGTTTCATGCCGGCGCCTCGAACATCAGCGCGAGCGTGAAAGCCTACTACGCGCTGAAGATGATCGGCGTCGGCATCGACGAATCCTACATGAGGAAGGCGCGCGGCTGGATCCTCTCGCAGGGCGGCGCCTCGCACAGCAACGTCTTCACGCGCAACCTGCTCGCATTGTTCGGTGCACTGCCGTGGACCGGTGTGCCCGTCATACCGGTCGAGATCATGGTTCTGCCGCGCTGGTTTCCATTTCATATCGACAAGATCTCGTATTGGGCGCGTACCGTGCTTGTCCCGCTGACGGTGCTCAATGCTCTGAAACCGAAGGCACGCAATCCGAAGGGCGTCGGCATTCCCGAGCTTTTCACGATCCCGCCCGAGCAGGTGAAAGTCTGGCCGAAGGGGCCACATCAGAAATCGCCATGGTCCGAAATCTTTGGCGGGATCGATCGCGTGCTGCGCGTCGCCGAGCCGCTTTTTCCGAAGTCGGTCCGGAAGCGCTCGATCGACAAGGCTGTTGCCTTCGTCACCGAACGCCTAAACGGCGAGGATGGCCTGGGTGCGATTTTCCCGGCGATGGTCAACTCGCTGCTCGTTTATGATGCGCTCGGCTATTCCAAGGACCACCCCGATTATCAAACAGCGCGGGGTTCGATCGAAAAACTCGTAACGGTCAAGGACGACGAAGCCTATTGCCAGCCATGCCTGTCACCGGTTTGGGATACGGCGCTTTCTGCCCACGCGCTGATGGAAGTGGGAGGCGCCGAAGCCGAAGCGAGCTCGGATCGGGCGCTCCAGTGGTTGAAGCCTTTGCAGGTGCTCGACACTGTCGGTGACTGGGGGGCGACACGGCCGAACATTCGCCCCGGCGGCTGGGCCTTCCAATACGCCAATCCCTATTACCCCGACACAGATGATACGGCGGTCGTCGTCATGGCGATGGACCGCGCCATCGGTCGTGCGCAGCAGCCGGACGATTCCTATCGCGAAGCCATCGCCCGCGGGCGCGAGTGGATCGTCGGCATGCAGAGCAAGAACGGCGGCTGGGGCGCATTCGATGCCGACAATACCTACGAATATCTCAATCAGATTCCGTTTTCCGATCACGGCGCATTGCTCGATCCGCCGACGGCTGACGTGACGGCACGATGCATTTCCATGCTGGCGCAACTCGGCGACCGGCGCGGCCAAAGCTTCGAACTCGACAAAGCCATCGATTACCTCGAGCGGACGCAGGAGAAGGACGGCAGCTGGTACGGCCGCTGGGGCATGAACTATATTTACGGCACGTGGTCCGTGCTGTGTGCCCTCAACGCGGCTGGAGTCGATCCATCATCGAGCGTCGTGCGCAAGGCCGTAGATTGGCTTCTCGCCATCCAGAACACGGACGGCGGCTGGGGCGAGGATGGCGAGAGCTACAGCCTGGATTATAGCGGCTACGAGCCGGCGCCGAGCACGGCCTCGCAGACGGCGTGGGCATTGATGGGCCTGATGTCCGCAGGCGAAATCGAAAATCCGGCTGTGAAGAGGGGCATCGCGTACTTGGCCGCGACGCAAGCCGCGGATGGCTTCTGGAACGAGAAGCGATTCACCGCGACGGGCTTTCCCCGCGTTTTCTATCTGCGTTATCACGGCTATTCGAAATTTTTTCCGATGTGGGCCTTGGCGCGCTACCGCAATCTCAAGGCCTCGAACGCCAAAGCCGTGCTCGTCGGGATGTAATGGCCTCGGGGATCGTCATCGCAGCGACAGGCCTCCAGTCGGAGGCGCGCATTGCCGAGCGCTCGCAAGGCGTGAAGGCTGTCATTGGCGGTGGTCGCGATCAACGCCTCATGGCATTGCTGCAGCAATCGATGAGCGACGGTGTCCGCGGCATCATCAGCTTTGGCATTGCCGGAGGCCTGAGGCCCGGCCTGAAACCGGGCACGGTCGTCGTCGGTACATCCGTCATTCACGGCAGCGGACGAACCTATCAACCCGACGCGCTCTGGAGCGACCGACTGTTCGAAGCTCTGCCGAATGCCGAAAGCGGGCCGGTCGCCGGCTCGAGTACGATCATCGCGGATCGCGATGAAAAGCGCGCAATCTATCTCGCGTCGGGTGCGTTCGCCGCCGATATGGAAAGCCACCTCGTGGCTCAGATCGCGACGGATTCCGGTTTGCCTTTCGCCGTCCTCCGGGTGATCGCGGATACGGCAAGCCAGGGTTTGCCGCCCGCCGCCGTCAACGGACTTAATCCTGACGGAACGCCGAACATTTCTGGCGTACTGAAATCACTGTCGGCACAGCCAAGCCAGCTATGGGAGATCATCCGCATAGCTGGCGCAACGCGCCGCGCGATGAAGGCTCTATTCCGCTGCCACCGGCTTCTGGGCCCTGGCCTCGGCTGCGCTGATCTCGGCTAGCTTGTTCTCGACGTGGCGCGAGAACACGAACTCGGCGGGACGCTGTTTATCGAGCGGGATCTCGGGCGCCATCGGGCCGTCAGTCTTCACGCCACGTAGGGCGACGACCGCGATCTTCCAGGGCTTCTTGACCGCATCCATGACGGCGGTCGCTTCGAAGCCCGAGTGCACCATGCAATCCGCGCACTTTTCGTAATTGCCGGTGCCGTACTTGTCCCAATCCGTGCTTTCCATCAGCTCTTTGAAGGTCTTGGTGTAACCTTCGCCGAGCAGATAACAAGGCTTCTGCCAGCCGAATACGGTACGCGTCGGATTGCCCCACGGCGTGCAGTTATAGGTCTGGTTGCCAGCGAGAAAGTCGAGGAACAAAGCCGACTGGAAGAATGGCCATGCGCGCCCGCCCCTGCCGAGCTTGAAGATATCGCGGAAGAGTTGTTTCGTCTTTGCACGGTTGAGGAAGTGCTGCTGGTCGGGGGCGCGCTCATAGGCGTAGCCCGGCGAGATCGTGACGCCGCCGATGTCCAGCTTCTTCATCTCATCGAGGAACTTCGCGACCTGCTCGGCTTTTGCGTCGCTGAAGAGCGTCGTGTTGATGTTGACGCGGAAGCCTTTCGCCTTTGCAACCTTGATGGCTTCGACGGCGCGGTCGTAGACACCCTTCTGGCAAACCGACCTGTCGTGCATCTCCTTGTCGCCGTCGAGATGGATCGACCAGTTGAAATTTTTGTGCGGCTTATAGAGATGGATTTTCTTTTCAAGCAACAGCGCGTTCGTGCACACGGTGACGAACTTGCCCTTCTTCAAGGCGCCTTCGACGATCTCAGGCAGCTCTTTGTGAAGCAGCGGCTCACCGCCCGCCAGCACGACCACGGGCGCCCCGCATTCGTCCATGGAATGCAGGGCATCGGCGACAGAGATGCGCTGGTTCAGAATTTTGTCAGGATAATCGATCTTGCCGCAGCCCGCGCACGCGAGGTTGCAACGAAAGAGCGGCTCGAGCATCAGCACGAGCGGATAGCGTTTGTTTCCCCTGAGGTGCTGTCCGATGACGTAAGCACCTACCGACAAAGCTTGGCTTATTGGTATCCCCACCCGTAAGGGCTCCTTCTAGCGGTGCCCGAACCATCACTATTCCCAATCATGATGCTTCGAGCAGTTCAGGCGGCAGGCGGAAGGTTATTTTTTCTTCGACGCCGTCGAGGATTTCAATCTCGACCGGCGCGTGCCTTCCTATCGCAGCGATGACGTCCTGGACAAGAACGTCGGGCGCCGAAGCCCCCGCCGTTATGCCAATTGTCGCTATCCCGGCAAGCCAGGACGGATCAACGTCCTTGCCGTCCGCGACGAGATAGCTTGGAATTCCACATTCTTCCCCGATTTCCCTAAGGCGGCTGGAGTTCGAGCTGTTGCTCGCGCCGACCACCAGCAGAAGTTCGACATGCCGGCAAAGGTCACGGACCGCCGTTTGCCGATTCTGCGTGGCATAGCAGATGTCACGCGTTTCCGGCCCGATCACGTCGGAAAAACGGCTTTTGATAGCTTCGATGGTCGTTCGCGTATCATCGACGCTCAGTGTCGTCTGGGTGATATAGGCGATGGGAGTGTCGTCCGGGATGCCGAGCGCCTCGACGTCGTCGCGGTTCTCCACAAGGTAAACGCGGCCGGATATTCGCCCGAGAGTGCCCTCGATCTCGGCGTGCCCGGCGTGTCCGATCAGAATGAGTGTTCTGCCCAGCGAAGAGTATCGCTGACCCTGCTTGTGGACCTTCGAAACCAGAGGACAGGTCGCATCGACGACATTCAGCTGCCGCAGACGGGCCTCGTCCTCGACGGCATGCGAGACACCATGGGCGCTGAAGATCGTGACGGCCCCGTTCGGGACGTCATCCAGGTCTTCGACAAAGCGCGCACCCTTCGCTTTGAGGTCCTCGACGACGTGACGGTTATGAACGATCTCATGGCGCACGTAGACTGGTCCGCTACGCTGCGCGAGAGCCCGTTCGACGATGTCGATCGCGCGAACGACGCCTGCGCAAAAACCTCGGGGCTGCGCCAGAATGATCTTCATGCAGAAACCCCCGTTTTCTGCCAACTACGCGCTGCCGCTCTGTCGAGCTCAGGCTGTAAAGTGTACTTTAAATGCTCAATGACGACGGTGTGCCGACCGTCCTACCAGCTTGAGCTTACGCGCGATTTTTCTGACCGGCAGCAAAGGCAACGTCGCGCCCGTCAAGCCGACGGTATGACGTGTCTCAAAAGCAACACACTCCTCAAGCTCCTCCATGGAACGGCTCGACACGTTCGCCACCATGAGTGCACTGGTGGGGAAATCGACCCTTACGTTCGCGGATATCACGAGTCCTTCTGAGAAATGTCTAATCACGACCAAGCTTTTCAACGCCATAAAGCGGCGACGTCGCCAGCATGATCGAACGTGTCGTCGCCGGAATCGTCGCGGCGGCCGTGCGCCTGCCATGGCTTACAATCCTGCTGGGGCTCGCGCTGACGGCCGGCGCCGTTGACTATGTCGTCAATAATTTCTCCATCACGACGGATACGAGCCAGCTCATCTCACCAGAGCTCGATTGGCGCAAGCGCGAGCGCCAGTTCGACGCCGCTTTCCCTCAGCATACGGACACCATCGATATAGTCATTGATGGCAGAACGCCTGAGCTGACGGAAAACGCTGCCGTAAAACTAACCGCGGCCCTTAGCGCGTCGAAACCTGATCCCTTCGAGATCGTCCGTCGTCGCGACGGTGGCGCCTTCTTCGACAAGAACGGATTGCTCTATCTCTCGCTCGCCGAAGTCCAGAATATTACGGCGGGGCTCATCAAGGCCCAGCCGGTGCTCGGTACATTGTCCGCCGATCCAACCCTCAATGGTCTGGCCAAAGCGTTGTCCCTGGTGCCGCTCGGCATCAAGGAGGACCGAGCGAAATGGATCGATTTCGAGAAGCCGCTTGCCGTTCTGGCCAACGCCATCGACGATTTGCTCGCTGGAAAAGAGACATACTTTTCGTGGGGAGAGCTGCTGACAGGGGGAAGCCCGAGCCCATCGGATCTGCGCCGATTTCTCGAGGTAAAGCCGGTCCTCAACTATTCCGATCTTGAACCCGGCGCCGAGGCGACAGATCTCATCCGCAAGACAGCGAAAAGCCTCGGCCTGACGCCTGAGAATGGCGTTCGCGTGCGGCTCACCGGCTCGGTCCCGATGGCAGACGAAGAATTCGGAACCGTGGCGGAAGGTGCGGCACTCAACGCCTGCATAACGATCGCCGCCGTTCTTTTCATCCTTTGGCTGGCGCTGAGGTCCGGCAAGATCATCCTGGCGGTCCTTCTGGGTCTCTTCGCTGGCCTCGCGATGACGGCCGCACTAGGGCTGTTGCTGGTCGGAGCGCTGAACCTCATTTCAGTCGCCTTTGCCGTTTTGTTCGTGGGTATCGGCGTCGATTTCGGCATTCAATACGCGGTCCGCTACAGGCACGAACGCTTCAGCCGTCATAATCTTCGCGAGTCGCTCATCGCCGCCGGAAAAAAGGCTGGAAAACCGTTGGCGCTCGCCGCAGCCGCGACGACAGCCGGCTTTTACGCATTCCTGCCGACCGATTATAGCGGTGTGTCCGAATTGGGCCTGATCGCCGGGAGCGGCATGATCATCGCGTTCCTGACGAGCATTACACTACTACCCGCGCTGCTCGAAGTGCTGAACCCCCCCGGCGAACCGCACGATGTCGGCTACCGCTCTCTTCAGCCGGTTGATCGGTTCATGGCCCGGCATCGGTGGATCATCCTGGCTTTGACGGCGCTGGGCGTCGCCTCCGGCATTCCACTGCTTTCCAAGCTCGAGTTCGATTTCAATCCGATCAACCTGCGCTCGAGCAAGGTAGAATCGGTATCGACGTTCAACGATTTGATGCGCGATCCCAACACCGCACCGAACACCATCGAAATCCTGACGCCGAACCTCGCCGCCGCAAAAGCCCTCGCGGCCAAGCTCGACAAGCTGCCGGAAGTCGACCGCACCGTCACACTTGCGAGCTTCGTGCCTGATCATCAGGACGAGAAGCTGGCGCTCATCCGCGACTGCTATGATCTCATCGGGCCGACGATTGAGCCTGAGCCCGAGGACATGGCGCCGACGCCGACCGACGCCGACACGAAACAGACATTGCTGGAAACGGCGACGAATTTCGAAGATGTCAGCCGCTTGCCGGGGGCTTCACCGCTCGCCGCGCACATGGCGACAACGCTTCGCAAGCTCGCCGAAGCAACGCCGGAAGCGCGCGCGAAGATCGGGAATGCACTGCTCGATGGAATGAAGCTGCGGCTGACGCAGATTCGCGCGGCCCTTAAGGCCGAGCCGATCACGCTCAACAATCTGCCGCCTGAAGTCATCGCCGATTGGACGACCACCGATGGCCGTGCCCGCGTCGAAGTCGGCCCGAAAGGCGACGGCAACGACAACGCCAATTTGCGCCGCTTCGCCTCGGCCGTGCTCGCCGTTGATCCCAATGCGACCGGCGTTCCGATCCTCATTCAGGAATCGGCGAAAACCGTCGTGCGTTCGTTTATCGAAGCGGGCGCGCTGGCGCTGATCTCGATCACGATCATTCTATTCGTCGCATTGCGTCGGGTCACCGACGTTCTCCTCACGCTGGTGCCGCTGCTACTCGCCGGCTTGGTGACGTTGGAACTGTGCGTTCTGATCAAGCTGCCGCTGAATTTCGCGAACATCATAGCGCTGCCGGTCCTGCTCGGCGTCGGCGTCGCGTTCAAGATTTACTATGTGCTCGCCTGGCGCGAAGGCGAGACGAGCCTTCTGGCCTCTCCCCTCACACGCGCCGTCATGTTCAGCGCGATGACGACGGCGGTCGCGTTCGGTAGCCTTTTCTTTTCAAGCCATCCCGGGACGTCGAGCATGGGCGAATTGCTCGCGCTCTCGCTGGCGACGACGCTCGCCGCCGCCGTTCTCTTTCAGCCCATCCTGATGGGACCGCCGCGCGACAAGGCTGAGAAGGAAAGGGAAGAGCAATCCGAATCGGTCGCGCCGTAGTCAATCTGCTCAACAACGTGAACCCGGCGAATGCCGGGATCCGTTCAACCCGAATGGAGAGCGCCAATATCAGGCTGCGCTGCGGCGCTCACGAAGGAACTGGAAGAATTCCACGCCCTCGCGCAGCCGGCGCTTCATCATGTCGGGCTGTGTCACCATCTCGCCGACGATCGAGGCGATCTTGGGCACACGGAAGTAGAACTTGCGATAGAAGTCCTCGACCGAATTGAAGATCTCTGTGTGCGAGAGGCCCGGATAGTGCAGCGGCGCGATCTGGATGCCGTTGTCGTTGATGAGTTCAGCATTGTCGACGTCGAGCCAGCCGTTTTCGGACGCTTGCTTGTAAAGGAATGTCCCCGGATAAGGCGCCGCGAGCGAAACCTGGATCGTATGCGGGTTAATCCGCGTCGCGAACTTGATGGTCTCCTGGATCGTCTCCTTCGACTCGCCCGGAAGGCCGAGGATGAAGGTGCCATGGATCTTGATGCCCAGCTCATGGCAGTCCTTGGTGAACCGCTCGGCCACCTCGACCCGCATGCCCTTTTTGATGTTGTGCAGGATCTGCTGGTTTCCACTCTCGTATCCGACGAGCAGCAGGCGCAGACCGTTGTCCTTCAGCACTTTCAGAGTATCGCGCGGCACGTTCGCCTTGGCATTGCACGACCATGTAACGCCGAGCTTGCCGAGTTCCTTAGCGATCGCTTCCGCACGCGGGAGATCGTCGGTGAAGGTGTCGTCGTCGAACATCAGCTCTTTCATCTGGGGGAACGCTTTGAGGATGTATTTCACTTCCTCGATGACGTGCCCGACCGAGCGGGTCCGATAACGATGGCCACCGACGGTCTGCGGCCAGAGGCAGAATGTGCAGCGGCTCTTGCAGCCGCGCCCCGTGTAGAACGAGATGTACGGGTGTTTCAGATAGCCGATGAAGTAATTCTCCATCACGAGGTCGCGCTTGTAGATCGGCGTAACGAAGGGCAGCGTGTCCATGTCGTGCATCACGGGTCGGTCCTCGTTGTGCACGATGACGCCCTGCGAATTGCGATACGATAGGCCCTTGATGTCACTCCAGGCCACGCCGTCGGCGACGTCCTTGATCGTGAAGTCGAACTCGTTGCGGGCGACGAAGTCGACGATCGGCGCATCCATCAAGCTTTCGTTGGACTGCACCGCAACCTTGGCGCCGATCAGGCCGACCTTGAGGTTCGGATTGGTCGCCTTCATCGCCTCGATGACCTTGACGTCGGAATCGAACGACGGAGTCGAAGTATGCAACACGGCGAGATCGTAATCGCGCACCTGCGCCAGCACCTCCTGCAGGGTAGTACGGTGCGGCGGCGCATCGATCAGCTTCGAATTCTCGACCAGCGCAGCGGGCTGAGCCAGCCAAGTGGGGTACCAGAACGACTGGATCTCACGCCGCGCCTGATAGCGCGAACCTGCTCCGCCATCGAATCCATCGAACGAAGGAGCCTGCAGGAAGAGTGTGCGCATCTTGGCGCCTTTCATATCGGCGTGACGGTTCCATCTGAGCCGACGCTATAGCGACGGCCTCTCCAGTTGACGGCTCCAGGCATGAAGCTCGCGACGAATACTGCGAAGCTCAACAAATCCCTCAGCGGACTGAGCCACCATGAGCTCTTGCCTCCACCCGGCAACCGCTCAACTTGTATCGGAACGCAAAGGCGGCAGGCAAGCGTCACCAGCAGGATCATCCACGCTATGGCGCTGAAGCCACTCAGAGGCAACGCCGCCAGTGCAAACGGCAGGGGATGCGTAACGGCTGAACCCGCGTATCCGAGCGGATCCACAAGGCGAATCGTTCTTGCCCAGCGGAGTTCGTGTGCAAGAAGCTCGCTGAACGAAGATTCCGAAAAGGTGTGTCCGACCGTGAACGGCGCGATTGCGACCTTGAGCCCGAGCTTCCGCACGGCATCGCCCATCGCGTAGTCGTCAGCCAGAGTATTAGCGAACGCTTCGAATCCGCCGATTCGAGCGAGGGTGCCGCGGCGAAGGGCAATCGTCGATCCGAAGCACGGCTTGGCGAGTCCCGTCCAAATTCCGACGAGCACGCTTGGCAGAAAGTGTTGATCGACTGCCCCGGCCGCCATCCGCGACCAAAAGCCTGTGAGCGCTGAGCCGCGATAGAGACACGTCACCATCCCAACGTCCGGTTGCTGCAGTTCCGCGACAATACCGCGAACGTAATCCCGGCCCACCCGCATGTCGCTGTCGCTGAGGATGATGAGATCATATTTTGCGCGCGGAACCACGTTGAGAATATTGCCAATTTTTGGGTTTCCAGTGTGAGTTCGCGTGCCGACGACGAGGTCTACCTCACACGGATGCTGTCCCTGAAGCCCGCGCACGACGGGAATGGCCTTATCCGCGGGGTCTTGTACGCCGCAGAGCAGCTGCAGGTCTGCTGGATAATCCTGGTCGCAGAAAGACGCGAGGCTCGTGCCGAGGCCGGTCTCGTCACCATAGAGCGGCTTCAGAAACGTGACATTTTCTGCTTGAATCAAAAGGGACTTGGGTCTGCGGGCAAATCGTGCGACCAAAATGGACGCGAACAAAGCATACCCGTTTCCGATTGTGGCAATGAGGGTGCATACAAGCCACAGACAGGACGTCATTCGGACGTTACTTTCTGGTTTGAGGTGGGGGCAAGCCTGTTGGCAATGGTGCAGAGGCTAGCGCCTCGCGTACAGTTGCGATAGATCTGAAGTTGCTCGGCTGGTGGGGCCGAGCAGGGGGAATATCGGGACGTGAGAGTCAGTGCCATCCTCAATTGGGTCGCCTGCATCGTTGCGGGCGTAGGCTTGTCTGCCTGCGCCGGCACGTCTCCGAGCCTTGCGCCGCAGCATCTCGCGTCGACGGAAGATCCGGGCTCCGCGAAATCTATCTCTGATCCGAACGAAGCGTTCAATCGCCAGATGTTCGACAACAGTCAGGGCTTCAACCACGACGTCCTCTACCCCGCAGCCGAGGCCTACAATAACAACGTTCCCGAAGGCGTCCGCGATCGCATCGAAGCCTTCTCGACGAACCTTTCCGAGCCGGTCGTTTTCGCCAATGACATCTTGCAGCTCCGCCTGCAGGCTGCGGCCACCACGGTTGGTCGCTTCGCTCTGAACTCCACGCTCGGCCTTGGCGGGTTGTTCGACGTTGCAGCAACGCAGGGCATGGCGCATCAGTCTGGCGACTTTGGTCAGACGATGTACGTCTGGGGTTATCGCGACAGCGGATACCTGTATCTGCCTGTGCTCGGCCCGACGAACTATCGCGATGCCATCGGCAGCGGCGTCGAATTTGCCGCGACGATACCAGCCGCCGCTCTGATTCCCACTCGGTACGCCGCGCTCGCGAGCCACGTTGACCTTGCCGGAACGCTGACGAGCCCGTTCGCGAATCTCAGCAAGGCTGAGGACATGAAGACGCTTGAGGACAGCTCGATCGATTTCTACTCGATGTTGAAGAGCGTCAGCCAGCAGAAGCGGCAGGCCGAGCTTGACGAAGCTCTGAATACGAGCGCGCTTACGGGCGAGCCACCGGTGAGCGATCCCAACGCAATCGAGCCCGTAACGGAACTCGTCTCTTCGCCGACCATGCTCGAGAAGCGCCATATCACCGAGGTGCCAAAGATGATGCGCACCGCCGATCGCGCTTCGATCGTTGTCGTAGGCCCGCCCAAATCGGTCGACTTGCAGCCGTCGCCCGCCGAAGAGCAGATGTCTCCAGCGGAAGAGCAGCCTTCGCCCGCTGAAGAGCAGAAGTCCCCCGCCGAAGAATAAGCGGAAGAATAAGCGCCGGCCGACCTGCGCTGGACCCAGGTCTCTTTCCTTGCCGCACAACCGGACCCGGTTAGGAAAAGTGCTGCATGCTTTCGCTCGCGTCGGCAAAAAAGTGGGCGCCAACCGGATCGGCTGACGCCCGCGGTCTTCTAATTCTTTATTCTACCTCAACTGCCCGACAGAAGCTTGTCTCCCTGCTTCTTGAGCGAGGCGATAAGAGCATCGGGACCGCCTGATTTCAGAATCGTGGAGAACTCCGCCCGCCGGCTTGCGAGTTCGCTGATGGTGCCGTCGAGATAAACGTCGACGATCTTCCACTCGGGCCCAGATTTCCGCATCAGATAGTTGATCGCAACCGGTTTGCCGTTGCTCTGAATGATTTGGGTTTTGACCATTTTGTCGGCAGTTCCACGGTTGGAGATGTCGACGATTTGGAAGCTCTCGCCCGAGAACCCGTCGAAGCGCTTCGCATAGGTCGCAATCATCATACGCCTGAAGCCGTCGATCACTGCGGCTTGCTGGTCGGGCTGCAGTGATGCCCAGCTTTGTCCGACGGCCAGCCGCGCCATGAGGGGCGTATCGTAAGTCTTGGAAAGAACCGGGCTGAGCGCTTGATAGCGACCCTGAACGCCTAATGATCGGGCCTGTTTCATCGTGCTGAGAAGCGTAGCATTGAGGCTATTGATCGTGGGCGCCGGACCTTCGGCGGCCTGCGCCCCTGCGCGCGGCGCCACCGCGGCTGAAATCATAAAAAAAGCCACGATTGACGCGCCAAATGCCTGCAATTTCCTGCTCAGGATCATTGCCCCTCCTTGATTGTTCGAAATAAATCCGTCCCCGCCGCTATCAGCGTCTCGGCCAAACCGGTCCTAGGTAGGCACAATGGCGGTATTTAGCCGAGCCTGTCTCGCATTTGTGAGGCTTGGCTGCAACACATCCCCGCAGAGTCCATTGGAGATCGTATGTTCCATTTTTTGCGCCGTGTCATAGGTTCATAATTTAATGGCGGGAGTGCCGCGAGCGGCAGTTGGGGGATTTTGGTCAATGGATGCACGGGTGACGCGACCATCCAAGACACCGCTTTTGGATCAAGTCGATACGCCAGAGGATTTGCGGCAGTTGGCGGAAAGCGAGCTTCCGCAGGTCGCTGCTGAACTGCGTACGGAGCTGATCGATGCCGTATCGCAAACGGGCGGCCATCTCGGCGCCGGTCTCGGCGTCGTCGAACTGACGGTAGCCCTGCACTATCTTTTCGATACACCGCGCGATCGGCTCATCTGGGATGTGAGCCATCAATCGTATCCGCATAAGATTTTGACAGGTCGCCGCGATCGAATCCGCACGCTGCGGCAACCCGGTGGTCTATCGGGATTCACGAAGCGCACCGAGAGCGAATACGACCCATTCGGTGCCGCCCATTCGTCCACGTCGATTTCGGCCGGTCTCGGCATGGCGGTCGCGCGCGACATGTCGGGCGGCTCGAACAATGTCGTTTGCGTTATCGGTGACGGCGCAATGAGTGCCGGTATGGCCTACGAAGCGATGAACAATGCCGGCGCACGCAGCGAGCGGCTGATCGTCGTTTTGAATGACAATGACATGTCCATCGCGCCGCCGACCGGCGCACTGTCGTCCTATCTCGCGCGGCTGACATCGAGCGATTCTTATCTCTATGTTCGCGACCTCGCGAAACAGTTTGCGAAGCGGCTGCCGAAAAGCTGGGAACAGCGCGCTGCGCGCGTTGAGGAATACACGCGCCATCTCTGGCAGGGCGGCGCTTGGTTCGAGGAACTCGGCTTCTATTATATCGGCCCGATTGATGGACACGATTTAAGCCAGCTTGTGCCCGTCTTGAGGAATGTCCGCGACGCAGAACAAGGTCCTATTCTCGTTCACGTCGTCACGCAGAAAGGCAAGGGCTACGCGCCGGCGGAAGCTTCCCCCGACAAATATCACGGCGTCGCGAAATTCAACGTTGTGACGGGCGTGCAAGCCAAGGCGGCGGCATCGGCGCCGTCATATACGCGCGTCTTTGCCGACAGTCTCGTCGCCGAAGCGCGCAAGGATGAGAAGATCGTCGCGATCACCGCCGCGATGCCGGATGGCACTGGTCTCGACGTTTTCGGCCGCGAATTTCCGGATCGCACATTCGACGTCGGCATCGCCGAGCAGCACGCCGTGACATTCGCGGGAGGTCTCGCAACCGAAGGCATGAAGCCGTTCTGCGCGCTTTATTCGACGTTCCTGCAGCGCGGCTACGATCAGGTCGTACACGACGTGGCGCTACAGAGCTTGCCGGTGCGCTTCGCGATCGATCGCGCCGGCTTCGTCGGCGCCGACGGAGCAACGCATGCGGGATCTTTCGATCTCGCCTATCTCGGATGCCTGCCGAATATGGTCATCATGGCAGCAGCCGACGAGGCTGAGTTGAAGCACATGGTTGCGACTGCCGTCGCAATCGATGACCGGCCGAGTGCATTCCGCTATCCGCGCGGTGAAGGAACTGGCGTCGCTCTGCCCGAAGTTGGCATCCCGCTCGAAATCGGCAAGGGCCGCATCCTCCGCGAAGGCTCGACGATCGCGCTTCTCTCGCTTGGAACGCGTCTGCAGGAAGCCTTGAAGGCGGCTGATCAGCTCGCCGCACTCGGCCTCTCGGCGACCGTAGCAGATGCCCGCTTCATGAAACCGCTCGATACGGATCTCATCCGCCAGCTCGCGGAAAATCACGATGTGCTGGTTACCGTCGAGGAAGGCTCGATCGGTGGGTTCGGCAGCCACGTGCTGCATTATCTCGCTGAAAATGGGCTGCTTGAGCGTGGACTCAAGGTGCGGACTAAAGTCATGCCCGATGTCTTCGTCGATCAGGATAAGCCGGAGGTGATGTACCAACGCGCCGGTCTCTCAGCCCAGGGAATTGTCGAGACCGTCTGCGATGCCCTGCAAATGGACAAAGCCCGGGCAACGCGGGGCCGCGCCTGCTGATCGCACATCGCGGCCGGTAGCATCGGCCGTTTCTCTCGTGCATCAAGTAGGAAAGACGGCCCGTTATTTCCGCGATCGCTTGCTCTTCTTGTCGTCGTCTCCCGCAATCACTTTGCGGCATTCGGGACTGAGACGATTGATGTTCTTGTTGAGGCAGGCGACGATCTTGTCTTCATTTGGAATCTGCCAAAAGCAGAGGCTCAGGACGTCCGGCGTGCACGCGGCCTGCTCTTCAGCAGTCCCGCTGTGAGCGAAAGAGGCGCGCGTCCCGGAAGCGATGATAGCAGCAGCCACGGCGCACAGCGTCAGCCGTT
The DNA here is from genome assembly GCA_018242215.1 of Pseudomonadota bacterium. Taxonomy (GTDB): domain Bacteria; phylum Pseudomonadota; class Alphaproteobacteria; order Rhizobiales; family Hyphomicrobiaceae; genus Hyphomicrobium_B. Next base: position 8,358 of record JAFECG010000007.1, on the reverse strand, counting down.
TCCAAACTTTGTATTTTCGTTTCACCGTTCGCACCTCGTATGCATGTTTTTTTGAAAAGCGCCGTCTTAGCGCCTTTCGCGCGCCTTCGCTTTTGGAGACTCGCCTTTCATGACAGCCCGGCATCGCGGGCTGAGCTTCGCCATATGCCGGTTGAGGCAAGCGACGATGCGATCTTCGTTTGGAATTTGCGCCGAGCACAATCGAAAAACATCCGGCGTGCAGGCCTGCTGTTCATCCGCCGTCCCACTGTGAGCGAAGCACGCGCTTGCCGATCCAATCAGCAACGCCGAAAAGAAGATACCGATATAGACCATCCGCACATTCGAATTCATTTTAGCTGTCACGGTCGCTCGCTTCGATTTAGGTGAAAAGGGGAATACCCTCGGCGATATGACGATAGCCCGTGTCGAGACCAAGGCACAGACCGCAGCGTTCGCTGAAGGTCATTTGGCTGAGGATTTGCAGTTCCGTATTTAAGTTAACGCACTTCGGACGAGCGGATCTCATTCAAGCGGAACCGACTCTCCCATACGGGCTCTCAAACGATCTCTCCCTCGTCGTGCTTCATCGAGTGGGCAGTGCTCATTTTCGGGCTGATCCAACGGGCTGTGAGCAGAAAGCCTTTCATTTTCGCGATGCAGATCGCAATATCTATCAATATCCTTCCGAGATTTGGAAGAGCGAATGGACCGGTTCGACGCAATGTCCGTGCTGTTGGCTGTTGTCGATGCGGGGAGCCTCTCCGCAGGCGCGCGCCGCCTGGGGATGCCGTTGACAACGGTCAGTCGCAAAGTATCGGAGCTCGAAGCTCATCTCCACACGCGCCTGTTCAATCGCGGCAGCCGGCGGTTGGAATTGACCGGTGCGGGTCAATCCTATGTCGCCGCCTGCCGAAAAATTCTCGAGGATGTAGGAGATGCTGAGCGCGTAGCGTCGGGCGAATACCGCGCGCCGCGAGGCGAACTCGTGATTACCGCGCCGATTGTTTTCGGGCGGGTTCATATGCTTCCGATAGTCGGAGCTTTTTTAAAGGCGTACCCCAATATCGACGTTCGCGTCGCGTTCGCCGACCGCATCGTGAACCTCCTCGAAGAGCATGTCGACGTCGCACTGCGTATTGGTGAACTCCCCGACAGCGGCTTGGTCGCAGCACGCGTCGGGATGATCCGCCATGTAGTCTGTGCCAGTCCCGACTACCTCAAAGAGCACGGAATGCCGCTGACGCCCGACGATCTCGCGTTCCACGACTGCATCACCTTCGAAGGGCTGGTATCATCGCGCGCGTGGACTTTCTGGAACAACGGTGTACCGCGGTCTTTCAGCGTCCATTCAAGGCTTGTCGTCAATACGGCCGAAGCGGCGATCGATATGGCTGTCGCTGGCGTCGGAATAACGCGCGTTTTGTCCTATCAAATTGCTGCGCCGCTCAAGGCACGCAAGCTTGTGATCATTCTAGAGCCGTTCGAACCCACATCAATTCCCGTAAGCCTGGTCCACGCGGGTGGGCTTCTGCCGCTCAAGCTAAGGGCGTTCCTGGATTTTGCAACACCGCGTCTCAAGGCAGCGCTTGCGAAGAACGATCAACTCGCTGTCCGCGCGTGAGCGTTCTAGGGCGTGGTCGAAGGTGAAGACGGATTTGCCGCCGGTTCTGAGCTGGTCGCGGGCGCATCGTTCCCGGCGGGTGCGGCTGCCGCGGGCGCTTCGGCCGTCGCGGGGGGTGGCGCAGCCGATGGAGCGGCGCTTTCCTCGGTCGCTGACGAACGGACCTCGCACAGCGTCGGCGAATCGAGCGACGACTTGTTCATGAAGGCCCAGTTGGCAAACGCGACGTAGCAGACGGCCACCGTCTCGTTTTTCTGAAGCGTCACGATGACGTTATCCGTACGGACCTTCTCGGTGACGCGCTTCGCGACTTCCAGCGGGATCAGCGTCACGGATTTGACGTCGAACCCTTTGCCGACGAGAGCGGTGAACGACGATTGCAGCCGATCGTCAGCCGAGGCCGGCGCCGAAATCAAAGCCGCCGCAGCAGCAAACACAAGTCCAAGGCTAAAGCTGCGCATCCGGTCCCCTCTCTATTTGTCGAGGCCTCTGGTTAATCAACGAAAACGTCACTACTACGGCGCGCCTTCCCCCTCAATACGACAACGGCCGATGTGGCCTTACTTCTGGGGACAAGAAGCCTTTCATGAGCTTCAAAGCGCATCTGGCCTAGATTTTGTTAGGATAGAAGATCGCCACGGGCGCGGCGTAATCCGGCGGCGCCAAGACGCGCGGAATGTCTTCGCCCGATTTGAGGAATTCCGGAAGGAAGTGCGTGCAGGCTCCGTTGGTCGAAGTCTGCTCCGGGCCGGGAATGGGCGCGAAGACTTCGATGCGTCCCGAGGAGCTTTCGACAACGCGATGCGCGCTTACAGCGATCAGCTGAGGCAGCATCACCGGCATGAAGTCCGACCAATGACGGCGATCGAGAGCGGAGAGTGACGAGATCAGCGCCTGATTGCCGGTGCGGACGCAGAAGCGCGTGTAACGGCGTCCAATTCCAATATCGAACAGCAAGTCGCCGCGCCGAACGGCATCGATCGCTCCAGTATCAGGCCCTAGCGATTGAAGAGAAGCGCTGGACGGCATCGCCGCGCGCCCTCTCGGCAGCCCGAGAACGATAGGGGCCCCCTCGGCGAATGCAAAAGCCCGAACTTTCTCGTTGATGGCGAGACGAAAAGCAGCGTCGGCGCGTTTCGCCGTCACCACGCCTCCTTCGACGCAGACGTCGATAGGCGCGTCACCCATGGTTGGAAACTCGCCGAAGGCGCCCGGCGCACCGATCACCCACGTGCCCTGGCGCGCTACGATGCTGTCACGAACCCAATCTACGAGTTCATCTCGAATCCAAGGAAGCAATCGGACACGGACGGAAAGAGCCGCCAAGCGCTGGGGAAGCGCGGCCCAGACCGCGTCGCGCTGGGTTTCGCTCATCGAGATCCAGTCGCCGACTTCTGCACCCGTACGGCCGCACCCGAGGCAAAAGCCGGTTGCGTCGTCGAGCTTACATATACCTATGCAAGGTGAGTGACGTGCCACGTCCAGATACACTTTCCGCCGTTCGGCGAAACCAGACCGCCTGAGGCGGTCTGGCAGGATGTTCGGGGGCTAATGCGCTTCCCCTGCTTGCCTTCTCTCGAGGGAGGCGCCGAAGACGAGCGCGATTATCGTCCACAGTATGCCCTGGATGCCCGCCGAAACGATGCGGAACTTCCAAAGCAGATCTGCCGGAAAACCGTCCGGCACCTCATTGATCGGAGGCAGCATATAGCCTGCGATCGACGTCAGGACGATATAGACCCCGGCACCGATCAGAATCGCATTCCAGGTGCCATAGCTGGCAACGAACTGCCGTCCCGCACTAATGGCAATTGCCAAAGCAGCAAGCGAGAAGACGATCATCCCAAAGTAGAGCTGTGTTCGTAGCCCGATCGTCTCTGGCGACCCGACAGAGGGTGGATTGGCCGGGTATTTGAGACCCGGAACGAGATAGACCGCGACAAATCCTATGGCGGCGATGATGATCGCCGCCGTCCGTGGCGACTGGTGGATGACGCGGCCATTCAAGAACGCAAAGGCGAGCGCAAAAAGTCCACCCATTGCTGTTCCGACGACCGCAACGCCGGTGAACAGGCCGATGCTGGCTTGAACGGCGCGACTGACGATTTCCGGTTCTTCCGCTTCGCCTCTGGCTTTCGCCAGCTGTTCTTCGAATCCGATAGCCCGATCGACCTGCGGCTCACCGAAAACTTTTGCGAATCCAAACGCGATGAAGCCGGCGAGAAGCCCGGCGAGCATTCCCCGTAGGAGCAAAGATCCCATATCTGAAAATCTCCGCTGCTTAGTGGCAGGGGAAGCCGAGAAGGTGGCGGCCGTCATGCACAAACTCGTGCACGTACATGCCATTGAAAATCGCCATTGCGCCTTCCTCGACGCCGACGAAATACATGGCGAGTAGGAACAGCAACCCGGCGAAGACCGCCCAGGGTAAAATATCGCGAAGGGGGATTGGTGCGCCAAGACCGCCTTGCACGATTGAAGAATAAGTCATGAGATAAGCCTCCTTGGGATTACGCGTCCCGTTTCAAGCTGCGCTCTGATCATGAGAAGGGTCTGACTTTCGGTGGACGCCTCAAGCGCCCCACGATTACAGTGGCGCGACCGTTCCGGATTTTCACCGGCTTCCTTCCCGTGACGATGCACGGATCACCATAGGGCGGGCCGGGCATTTGTCAACGTGAGCGAAAAGCCAAGATGCCGCCGCGCCTGATATTTATTGCAAATGCTTCGACTCCGGCCGTGCGGGCTGCCGCCTTTCCCGTGGACGAGGCACTTGACGACCGCGGCCGAAGAGATGCCGCAGCGATGGCGAGAGAGTTCCCCCACATCCCGACTAACCTGGTAAGTCCGGCCCGCAGGGCACGCGAGACAGCAGCAGCCCTCGGTCTCGATCCGATAATCACCGAGGACCTACGCGATCTCGATCTTGGCCGTTGGGCCGGACGGACTGTAAATGAGATCGCGGCCGCCGAACCGGATGCTCTCGAGAGCTGGCTTTCAGACCCCGAGGTCGCACCTCATGGAGGAGAAACCGTCGAGGGCCTTTTCGCACGTCTCTCTATTTGGCTGCGCGCGATTTCAGCACGAGAGGAACGCATTCTTGCAGTCACGCATCCGGCAGTCATCCGTGCTGCGATTTTGTCGGCAATTCACGCAAGTCCGACATCCTTTTGGAATATCGATGTTGCGCCGCTTTCGGTTGTCGAACTGAGTTCAAATGGCCGGCGCTGGGCGCTTCGAACGATAAGACGCTGATTGGCCCGATACTGTCGTGCGATTCCGAAAGAAATGCAGCGATTTCGTCCGCTAGCATTTTGGTTACCGGGAATGTCCCGGAATGCACTCGGGAATAACAGATCAGACACTCTGGATTTGCATAACCGATTGCGGGAAAAAATCGGCAGGTCCACTGTTAGAGTGTATCCGGATTGCCCCGCGCATTCCATTCCTGCACCGGCATCGGCGGCCGGGTCGAGTTCCAAGTCAGCGAGGACAACATGGTCGGTATAAGAAGCAGTCACGCATTCGCGGCGGCTCTTACAGGGTTGCTTGTCTTTTCAGCGTTTCATTCTGCCAAAGCACAAGAAGTCGAGCATAACTCGAAAGAAGCCGCGAAAGGTGCCCCGGCGCCATCGGTTACGCAGGAGGAGCTGACGAATGCGGCGAAAGACTCCAAACAGTTCCTGCACACGAATGGCAATTACGATCAGACACGCTTCTATCCCGGCAAGCAGGTCAATACTGGGAACGTTTCGAAGCTTCGTCCGGCATGGATCTTCCAGATGGACGTGAAGGAATCTCTCGAAACCACGCCAATCGTCGTCGGCAACGTCATGTACGTCACGACCTCCTTCGATCATGTCTATGCTCTGAATGCGAAGACCGGCGAGCAATATTGGCACTACAAACACAAGATGGGTCCGATCACGACCTATTGCTGCGGCCCGAACAATCGTGGCGTCGCGGTGTACGGTGACAAAGTCTACCTCGCGACGCTCGATGCCAAGCTCGTGGCGCTCGATGCAAAGACTGGAAGCTTAGTCTGGCAGACCGACATCGCCGATCCGTTGGACGGCTATAGCGAAACGATGGCGCCGACGGCTGTTAACGGCAAGATCATCATCGGCACGAACGGAGGCGAATACGGTATTCGCGGTTTTGTCCGCGCCTATGACGCAAATACCGGAAAGCTCGTCTGGAACTTCGATACGATCCCTGAAAATTCTGTTGGCGTTTGGGCGACGAAGGACGCCACGGGCAAGGATTTGCATCGCGATATCGACGCCGAAAAAGCGCAGTTCGCAAAAACAGGAGATCCATACAAAACGCTGGGCGGAGGCGTTTGGCAAAACCCGGCAGTCGATTTGAAATTGAATCGAATCTTCTTTGTCGTCGGCAACCCGTCGCCGGATCTTGATGGTAGCCTGCGGCCTGGCGACAACCTCTATACAGATTCACTGGTTTCGGTGGATCTCGATACGGGCAAGTATGTCTGCCACTTCCAATACATTCCCCACGACGTTTGGGACCTCGACGCCGTCAGTCCTCCTATCCTCGTCGATGTGAAGGATAAGGATGGCAAAACCGTCCCCGGTGTCATTCACGGCGGCAAGACCGGCAACGTGTACGTCAACGATCGCAAGGATTGCAGTCTGATCCGCTTCTCAGACCCGATGGTCGACCAGTCGGGCATGTGGACCTTGCCCACTCCTGAAGGGTCGAAGATGTTCCCCGGCGCGAACGGCGGTGTCGAATGGTCGCCAATGGCTGCCAATCCGAAACTGGCGCTCGCCTACGCAGTCAACCTTCACCAGCCGATGACGTATCAGGTTCAGTCGAGCCCCTATCCGGATGGCAAGTTGTGGCTCGGCGGCGCGTTCAAGGTTATCCCGACCGAAGTGTCCTTCGGCAACGTCACCGCGGTGAACTACGACACCGGCAAGATCAAGTGGCAGGTCAAAACCCCGGAGCCCATGATGGGCGGAGCGCTGGCGACCGCCGGAGACCTTGTCTTCACCGGCGAAGCCAATGGCTGGTTCCGGGCCTACAATGCGGAAAGCGGGAAGATCCTATGGTCGTTCCAGTGCGGCGCTGGCGTAAACGCGCCGCCCGCGGCTTACGCCCTCGACGGCAAGGAATACATCGTTGTCGGCGCAGGAGGTAATACGCAGATCGACTTCAAGCGCGGGAACAATATCATCGCCTTCACGCTCAACTAATCACGTCGAACTTGAAAAAGGGGCGCTCCGGCGCTCCTTTTCTCTCAAGCTGATCGAAGACCGGGAGCCTCAGCATGCGGTACGGAAAAATTTTTGCGGGATTATTCATGGCCGCAGCTTTGCCCGGAGCGAACTCGGCAGTCGCCGACAGTATCGATGACAAAGCGCAGGTCTGTGCCGGATGTCATGGAGAGAAAGGAATCCCGCAGGAAAAGACAACGCCGATCATCTGGGGCCAGAACGAGGGCTATATCCTTGTCGAGCTTCGTGACTTCAAAAGCGGGGCGCGAAAGAACGATATCATGTCGGGCATCGTGGCTGATTTGAGCAAGAAAGATATGCTCGATCTCGCAGCCCACTTCGCAGGTTTGAAGTGGCCGGATCTCCAGCAGGCGTCCCCTCCAAGACCGGTCATGAAACAGGCTCTGACGGTGATTGGCTCGATCGGATGCACCTCGTGCCATCTCGACCAATACCAAGGCAATAGCACGACGCCGCGCCTCGCTGGCCAGCAGAGCGAATATCTCCAGAAGACGATGACGGATTTTCGCGATCGCTCGCGTGCGAATAACCCCGGCATGTCGGATCTGATGAATGCCGCGCAGCCGGCGGATCTAGGCCCAATTGCGCAATATCTAGCAAGCCTGACGGTCGTCGGCGGAAACCAGTAGCGCGCAATAGCTCTCTTCAGCCGACGCTAAGCTTCTTCCGCAGATCATCGCTGACTGCGAGATCCGCAGCCGTCTTGCCGGCTTTGTCGCGAATGCTGCGATTGGCGCCATGCGCGAGCAATACCTCGACAGCCTTTTCATGCCCGAGCGATGCAGCGATCATAAGCGCTGTGCGTCCGCGATTATCCTGATCGTTAAGGCGGGCACCGCGAGCAATCAAAAGCGTAATGACATCGGCAATGTCGTTGGAACCCGCGCCGTCGTCATGTCCAGCTGCCCACATCAGCGCCGTCAGATCGTTGCCATACCGTGCATTGACGTCAATCGATCGATCGAGAAGAACGCCGGCGACGTTCGTGAAGCCGCGCGCAACGGCATAGCAGAGCGGTCCCTTGCCGGTCGCGTCGGTCCGCTTTGGATCAGCTCCCTCCGCGAGAAGCAGCCGAACCAGCACTTCATTACCCATGTACGCAGCTGCCTCAATGGGCGTGAGACCGCTGCGTCCCGGTAGGTTCACGTCGGCGCCGCGCGCGATAAGTGCGTTGGCAGCAGGTTGATTGTCCTGCTCGACAGCCGCGAAAAGCGCCGTTGAACCGTCGAGGTCGCGTGCATTGATCGCGGCGCCGCGCGCTAGGAAAAGCTCAAGAATATCGGTCTTGCCCGCTTTTGCGGCGTGTGTGAGCGGCATCCGGCCCATGCGATCGCGCGAACCGAGCGAAGCGCCATCGTCGAGGAGACGGCGAGCGAGAACGAGACACCCTTTATCGGCGGCGGCCGAAAGTGCGGCGTTGATTTCCAGCGGGCCTGCGTTCGCTTTGATTTGATCGTAGTGTTGCTGCTGTTCCTGACAGACGCGCTCTCTCGC
>JAFECG010000006.1 GCA_018242215.1 Pseudomonadota bacterium | reverse complement strand
GCCGCAGTCAAACTGATCAACGTTTCTGAAAACGCGACCTATAAAGTCGAGGACAGTTCGGGACGCAAATGGGCGCTTCGTGTTCACCGCGAAGGCTACCACTCGCGAACGGCCATTGCTTCCGAACTCGCATGGCTTTCCGCTCTCCGCGAAAGCGGCGGTGTCGTCACGCCGACGGCCATTCGTGGGCTCGATGGCGAATACATCCAGACGGTTGCGGGCGAAGGTCTTCCCAATCCGCGCAATGTCGTTCTCTTCGATTGGGAAAGTGGCGAGGAACCGGCCCGAACGGATGTCGCCGGTTTTGAGCTGCTCGGAGAAACCGCTGCGCACATGCACGCGCATGTCCGCAAATGGCAGCGGCCGGTCTGGTTCGAGCGGCATTCCTGGGATTTCGAAACCAGCCTCGGCAGCCGTCCGCACTGGGGCTATTGGAAGAACGGCATGGGAATGACGGCGGAGGCGATGGAAGCCTTCTCGGAAACCGTCGGCTTGATCGAGCAACGCCTCGAAGCTTTCGGCAAGTCGCCAGACCGCTTCAACTTGGTGCATGGCGACATGCGCCTCGCTAACCTGCTGATGGACGGCAATACCGTCAAGGTGATCGATTTCGACGACTGCGGTTTCTCCTGGCTCCTTTACGACTGCGCGACGACCGTTTCCTTCTTCGAGCACGCGCCGGAAGTGCCGGAACTGCTGAAGGCGTGGGTGCGCGGCTACCGGCGCATCGGCACGTTGAGCGCGGAAGAAGAAAACGAGATCGCGACGTTCGTCATGTTGCGCCGGCTTCTGCTGGTTGCCTGGATTGGCTCGCACTCGGAAACCGAACTCGCCCAGTCGATGGGCGTTTCCTATACCCAGGGTTCGATTCCCCTTTGCGAAACTTATCTTTCGCAATACGGGCGGCCCGGAGCCGCTGCAGTCTCGTCGGAACCCCCGAAAAAAGGCATTTTGAACCGCCTGTTTGGATGAATGCTGCAGCGCAATTATGCAAATCCACTAGCGGATTGGTGAATAATTCATCGTGCCCGCCGGTTGACCCGCCGAGTGCATCTGATAGCCTTTTTATTCCGGATATTGGCTCATGCTCATCAGGAAACGATGGGAGGCATCAGCGACTCCATGGCGACGGGCGCCGAGGGTACGGTTGGCCGAAGCGCCGATCCGTCGGTGCTTGCCTCTGCTGCGACCGGCATCGTCAAATTCATCGAGCGCCAGAAGGGTGACGTCGATCGGATCTTTGGCAACGCCGGCATCTCACCCGAGATGGCAGGGTCGCCGACGCTCCAGCTGAGCCTTACCTCATACTGCCGCCTCTTTGAGGAAAGCGCTCGTATCACCCGCAATGACAACTTTGGTCTGTGGTTTGGCCATTCGTTCTATCCACGCGACCTCGGTCTCTGGGGTTACGCATCCCTTTCCGCGCCGACGGTCGGCACTGCGCTCGAAACGCTCGTCGAACTCTTCCCCCTGCACCAGCAGTCGTCCTCAATGGCGCTTAGGGCGTCGCCCGAAGGGATGATGCGATTGGAATATCGGGTCGACGCGCCGCAAATCGTCGAGCGCCGTCAGGATGCCGAGCTTTCACTCGGCATGTTTTTGAACTTCATTCGCGAGGCGATGGGGCAGGGATGGGCCCCGGAAGAGGTCCACTTCGAGCATCCGAAGCCAGAGCAATGGCGAGAGCACGAGCGCGCGTTTGCCGCTCCGGCATTTTTCGCGCAGCCGACGAACGCCATCGTCTTCCGTCCGCAGATCTTGAAGCACGTCATGCCGGCTGCCGATCCGCGGTTGATGTCGGCCATGAAGCTTTGTCTCGAGCGGTTGTCCGAGCGCCAGGACGTCCGCTTCAGCATCACCGACCGGGTTCGCAGTGCCGTGCGCGCGAGACTTCCCGAAGGCTTTCCGCCCATTGAGGGGATCGCGACTGAACTGCGGCTTCCCCTTTCAACCGTTCAACGTGAACTTCACTATGACGGCTTGAGCTACAGCACGTTGGTCGAGAACACGCGGCGCGATCTGGCGCTGTCGTACATTCGCCAGCGCCAGCTATCCTTCTCGGAAATCGCCTTCTTGGTTGGCTATTCCGAGCTTTCCGCCTTTAGTCGCGCGGTCCGCCGCTGGACGGGGCTGTCGCCGCGAGCGCTTCGGGCCGAGGTTCTGCGTAACCACGGCTGACTTTCCTTGGACCGAAGTGCTCGCGGCAGATCTTTACGCCTGCGCCAACGCGTCCATGCTTTCCGGCAGGATCTGGCCGCCGTCGACGATGATGGTCTGGCCCGTGATGTACGAAGCCTCTTTTGACGCCAGGAACAGCGCTGCATAGCCGATGTCTTCGACTGTGCCGAGCTTATTGAGCGGGATCGAGGCGGCCATCGACTTCTCGTAATCGGGCCCGAGTTCGGCCAGCCCTTCCGTCTTGATGTTGCCTGGAAGGACGGCGTTGACCGTGATTCCGTACTTCGCAAACTCCAGGCAGGCCGTGCGCATGAAGCCAAGCTGTCCGGCTTTCGTCGCCCCGTAATGCGCCCAGCCCGGAAAGCCCGTCACAGGCCCCGTGATCGACGAGGTGATGACGATGCGGCCTTGGTCCGATTTCTTGAGATAAGGCAGGCACGCCTTGATCGGCAGGAATGTCCCCTTGAGGTTTGTCGCCGAGACGAAGTCCCAGTCCTCCGGCGACAGTTCCTCAATTTTGGTCTGCGGGAAGATGCCGGCGTTCGCGCACAGAATGTCGATGCCGCCATAGGCACTCGCCGCCTTGTCCGCGAGGACCTGCATGTCTCCCATGCTGGTGATGTCGGCCGCGACGCCCATTGCCGTGCCCCCGGCCTTGCGGAACTCTTCTGCGGTCGCCTGGGCTTCGTTGAGATGCCGAGATACGACCACGACCTTTCCACCACTCTTCGCGAAAACGCGGGCGATTCCCTTGCCAATGCCCTTGCTTGCTCCGGTGACGATGACCGATCGGCCTGCGATAGACGTGAGCATTACCCTTGCTCCCCTGTTCGTGCGGATTTTCTTATGAAAAGGCGGACGCCTATGAAGCGTCCGCCTTGGCTTCTTTCTCTATGCCGAGCCCACGACTACTCGTTCATGACCATACGTCCGATCCGCGCGTGCGCGGCAGGCGAGATCACGCGGAGTGCGATACCCCAGACGAGGCCGACGCCCAGAATGACGAAGGCGATCAGCGGGATGCGGCCGCCGAAGCCGCCGGTACCACCAAATGTCTCGAGGTTCACGACGAGCAGATAGACCAGCCAGACCTGCGAAATGAAAGCGATGATCGGCGCGATCAGGCCTGCGAAGATATTCACTTCGCCGGGATGATTGACGCGGAAGTAAACGATGATCGCGATCGAAACGACAGCCTGCAGGATGAGCAAAAGCATCGTTCCGAGAACAGCGAGCATCGTATAGACGCCGACATAAGCCTGAGCGTTGGGGTCGTTCGTGCCGAGGAAGTAGGCGAAGAGACAGACCCAGAGCGCCGCAAGGAGAGTCTGGACGACAGAGGCCACGTGGGGGCTTTTGTGCGTCGGGTGCGTCTTGCCGAGAAAGTTCGGCAGAACGCCTTCGCGGCCGAGCGAGTACATATAGCGCGCGGCTGTGTTGTGGAAAGCCATGCCGCAGGCGAAGGAACTGGTCAGGATGAGCACGGCCATGGCCTCGTTCGCCCACTGTCCGACAAATTCGGTGATCGGTGTAAGGAAGAAGTTGCCCGAGTCCCCGACAGCCTTTGCGAGCATGTCGCCCTCGGTTGGATAGGCCGAAATCGCGCACCAGCTCGTGATGATGTAGAAGAGGCCGAGGCCGATCACCGAATAGTAGAGCGAGCGGGGAATAATGCGCTTCGGGTCAACGGATTCTTCCGCATAGTTCGGAGCCATCTCGAACCCGACCCACGACCAGAACGCCATAAATACACCGACCGCCGCGGCTCCCGCCGCAATATCGGTCGTGCCGACCTTCTGTGCCGTCACCGGCGTCATGACGTGGAAGATATTCAGAGCTTCAAGGTTGAAACCGGCAGGGCCCTTGGCGAGAAACACGCCGACGTCGAAAACCGTCAGCATGATGACTTCGAACACAAGAGCGGCACCCAGAACCTTCACCGAAATCTGCACGTCCTGGTAAGCCAGGAACGAGATGAAGGCGATCATGAAAAGGGAGAGATAGATCCAGGGAATGTTGATGCCGAAGTGCGACTGAAGCCAGGAATTGCCGAAGAACGCAAAGAGGCCCGTCAGCGATGCTTCGAAAATGCTGTAGCAAGCAAGCGAAGCGATGCCCGCCGCCATGCCGACGTCGCGCCCGAGTCCCATGCTGATGAAGGAATAGAAGCCGCCGACGGAGGAGACCTTGCTGGACATCGCGGCGTAGGAGACTGAAAAGATCGTGAGCACGATCGTTGCCAATAGGAACGCGGCGGGCACATAGAGGCCGTTTCCGAAACCGGCCGCAAATGGCACGTTTCCGAGCATGGCAGACTCGGGCGCCGCGCCGGTAACCGTCAGGAACAACACGCCGATGAGGCCGATGGCCTTTGCATGGAGCCGGTCGACGGAAGCGTCCTTATTTATGTCGAAGCTCTCTGTGGCTTCGAGAGAACTTGTGTTGGGTGATGTCACGTTGGCTACTCCCCCTGGGTTGCAGTCATCCGAACATCCAGGATCTGTTCGGCGCGAGTTTGAACGTACACGTACTGACCGGCATTGATCCGCGGCTCATCCGCTTTGTGCTTGGATTTTCGAACGGCCGCACTAAGTGTAAAGCTATATGTCTGGGCCGAAGCGGGGTTTGACATTGCAGTGTCAAAACTTGACCTATGTCAACTGAGGCCCATGATCTCCTTGAGTTCCGTGCTCGACATGACGTGGCAGTAGATCATGTTCATGATCTCGAGCTCCTTATGATGAAGCTCGTCCGACCCGGCCGCGCAGCAATCCTCGACCACGACGACTGAAAAGCTCTCGTCCGCAAGGCTCCGGACGGTCGACGAGACACATTGGTCGGTAAAAATCCCGCAGCAGACGACGGTTTTGATCCCGAGGTTGGCCAGGATTAGGCGCAGGTTCGATCCCGTCAGCGCACTGTCTGTTGTCTTCGTAACGACGATTTCGTCGCCCACGGGCGCCAGCTCCGGCACGATCTGTGACGGCCGCTCATCTTTCGGCAGAAGCAAATTGTTCCAGCCGGGCATCTTTTGTGAAAGCGACCGGTCACGGCCATCCTTGGTGTGGCACGCGATCCGCGCGAAAAGGCATTCGATGCCGTTCTTGCGGAAGGTGGCGAGGAGATCCTTTGACCGCGGCAGCACGATCTGGTGCATGCGGTCATGGAACGGTGTCCAAGCGTCGTATCTGCGCTGATCCTCCGCCGAAAGAGATGCCCTGTCCGGCCGATCCAGATAGGTGTTCTGGACGTCGATGATGAGAAGGGCCGTATGGGCTTTCGAAAGATCGGGATCGTCGGGTTCCGGCGCGCCGTCGTAATAGATGGATCGATACCCCGTCTTCCAGCTCATGCTTGACCTTTCAAAAGCGCTTCTTATAGAGGGAGCGGCGCTCGTAGACGTCGGCCGCTTCCTCGACGAAGGCGGCGACGCCCGCCGCCCCATAGACATCGCGGAACTCCTTAGCCGCCGCGAGCAGTTCATCCTTCGAGCCCGCGCGGCCGGGCCGCAATAGCTCATAAACACGCATGATCACGTCCTGCGGCACGTCCACGAGTTCCGCGCCCCGTTCGAAATTCGATGCCAGCGTCGGCCGTCCGGCCGCCGTGGCGATTTCCGCCTGCTGCCGCAGCGCCCGCCCCGTGATGCGGAGGTCTTCGAGACGGACATGGTCGGAAAGAACGCCTTCAAGAGTGATGTCGTCGAGGGCCTTCCCCGCCTTTGTCTTGACGATGTCCGCCCGCTTCTCGGCAAGCGGATAGTCGGCAACTGATAGAGGCTTGTCGCTCATGCAGCGGCTCCGAGGAACATGATGTCGATCTCCTCGGGCTCCGCGCCTTCAGATGTCATTTCGGTCTCGATGGCGTAGATCAAGGAGACGCGGGCGTGATAGCGCGAACCCATCGCCTCACCACGAGTTGGGACGATCACAGGCTCGGGCATCTCGCCCTGCGCATAGGCCGCCGCATTGAGGCCCATCCGCTTGTAATGTTCGAGTTTCGTGATCGGCGAATTCGAGAAAAGCTCGAGATTGTTGTGCGGCAGCCGGTCTTTCTGGTGGATGACGGCCGTGCCTTTTGCCTGAATTCCGATTCCGATCCCGGAACCCGCGAGCCGCGCCGCGCTGAGGCCGAGGAACGACGTATCGGCGGTATGGCGCATCCGAACGACCCGCGCCGTGCAGCCGCCTTCGGTTATTCCGGCAATGAGCACACGGAGGATGGCCGAAAGCGGGTGGCCACCAACCGTCTGGAAAAGCTTGACCCCAAAGGCGGGGCTGATGCCGATCACGACCTCGCGGGGATTATGCGTCGCCGTCGCGGGTCCGACCGGACGATAGGCGATGCGTGTCACCTCGGCAGGCCGGAAGTTGGCTTCTGCCCTCAGCACTTCTCCACGAGTCAGCACGTCTCGGATGGCGACGATTTCTTCGCGCCGGGCGTCGCTCAGCCGATACCCCGTGCCCGGCCCCTGGTATTCATTCGGATCATTTACGGCGCTGACGATGCGCCCGTCGCGGATGACGGCTGACGTCTGCAGGTAATCGCCCGAGATGCGCAACCGGACGAGCTTCAGCAGGTTCTCGGCTTCCTCCTGAAATCCCCGCGCCGCCAGGGCTTTGATGACGTCGATGACGGTAATCGACCGGGAGAAAATCGCCTCGCTGATCATCGCGACGTCGCGACCCGAAAATGTACGCGTCTCATCCGAGCCCGAAGCGGCGATGACGCTTTGTTTCATGTCGGCTGTGGGTTTCGCCAGGCCAAGCTCTTCGAGAACGGCACTCAGCGCATCGACCGCACGCGTCCGAAGCTCCATGACCCGGGCTTCGCCGACCGGAGTCAGCCCTCCGTCGGCTTCGAAATCGCGCTGGAGAACCAGATAGTCCTCAAGCTCTTCGCCGTTGAGCAGGGAGGCGTTGAACGAATTGTCGTATTTGAGAATAGACCCGAAACCGGAACAGATGAGGTCGGAGCCGGCGATGAGGTAAGGCAGGATTTTCGCCCCGACGCGGATTTCCGATTCCGTCGCTCGCGCGTCGTTTCCCGAGGCGCATTCAAGATCGAGCCAGACCGCGATGAGGTTCTCCGCCATCAATTCGCGCATACCGCCTGGGACCGTGCATGTCACCGGCGCCCCGTCGATGCCGCCGTTCTGCGTCCCCTGCACGCCCATCGCGCGCTGGAGGCAAAGACAGCGCGCTTCCAGGTAGAGAAGCGATTTCCGGTCGTGAAATCCCATCAGCAACTCGGATCCCGCGCCAGAGGTGCAGCGCATCTTGATGCCGCGCGAAGCATAGGCAGCGGCCAGAAACGCCTTCGACCAGGGTGTGTCGTCGCCGTCGATGAAGCTCTTTTCCGTGCCGTAGACCGAAACTGTCTCGGCGTACGAAGTGAAGCCGGCCATGCCGATCTTCAGCTCTTCGGCCTCCTCGCTTGAACATTGAAAAAGCGTGCCCCACCGCCCGACGGACGCTCCGACGGCACAGGCGACGGCGTTCGACCACGAATTGCGGGCGACCCGCATTGTCGTTTCGATCTCGTCGAACCCGAAAGCCACTGCGGTCGCAGCATCGGCGGCCATTTGCAGGGGATCGTCCTTGGCGTTCGTTACGTGCGCCTGGTTGCCGGGTGTCTGCCGCGCCCGCATTTTGCTGTAGGCGAACGCGATCTCAAGCGACGATAGATGCGCGACAACGTCAGCGAGCTTGGCCGGCGTCATGCCATGCGCGAGGCGGACGAGCGTGCTACGGGGCACGTTCATGTCGACGAGCATCCGCGCCACTTCGATCGACGGCATCGCCATTGCTTCCGGCGCAACATCGGGATCGAGATGGTATCGCGATATGAAGACGTCGATCATATCGAAGTCGCGAACGGCAATGCCATCCATCGATTCGACAACCCCATTCGCGACCGAGAATCCGGGCTTCGGGTCGTAGGGGCTTTTGAACGCAGCAAATCCGCTCGCCGCATCCTCCGCCGCGAACTTGTCGAGACGGAGCGGGCGCTCATCCCAATCGGAAAACCGCTTCCAGCGATTGGCACGTCCGTGCATCTCTTCCGTCATGGCATCTCTTCTCGACGATGGAGCCCGGTTGAATCGGCTTGACGATAACCCGGTACCCGCAAGGTGATTTGACTTAAGGCACCCGGAAGTTGACGGGCTTTCCTCGAACTTTGAGCCCGTGTCGCTGGCCGAACTGAACAGCCCGACCGACCGCCGGTCAAGCTCCGAGATCCGGCCCACCCTATATGTAACTCGAAAACGTGCTGAACGGCACTGCGCGAAAGGGAGCTTGCCCAAGGGGCCGGATGGAAGCGACACGCAAAATTCTTGAGCTCAACGCATTCGATATGAACGCGGCCGAGGGGCTCGCACCCGAGGTCACGAGCCTCGTCAGGCGCCGGAAAGAGACGTTCGGGCCGACATCGATGCTTTTCTACGAGCGTCCGCTCAATCTCGTCCGCGGTGAGGGCGTCTGGCTGCACGACGCCGACGGCACGCGCTATCTGGACGCTTACAACAACGTACCATCGGTCGGGCACTGTCACCCGCGCGTCGTCGAAGCCGTCTCGCGCCAGATCGGCACCCTCAACACGCACACGCGCTATCTGTACTCGAATATCTACACCTATGCGGAGCGGCTTCTGGGCACGATGCCCGGCCCGATCTCGAATATCGTCTTCACCTGCACGGGCAGCGAAAGCGCCGACTTCGCGATCCGTGTCTCACGCGCGGTGACCGGAGGAACGGGCTTCATCGTCACCGACAACGCCTACCACGGCAACACGTCGGCAGTGACGGAGATCTCCCCGTCTTCCGCAAGCGCCGAGCCGCGGCCGCCTTATGTCTTTATCGTTCCAGCGCCGGATACCTATCGCGAACGCCCTGATGCAGTCGGGGCGCGCTTCGCGAAGGACGTTCGCGAAGCCATTGCAAAGATGAACGCCGCCGGCATTCGTCTCGCCGCGTTCATCGCCGACAGCATCTTTTCGAGTGATGGCGTTTTTCCGGGGGAGCCGGGCTTCCTTGCCGAGACCATCGCAGCGGTGCACCAGGCGGGTGGCGTCTATGTTGCCGACGAAGTCCAGCCGGGGTTCGGTCGGACGGGCGAGAAGATGTGGGGTTTCGATCGCCACGGGCTGGTGCCCGACATGGTCGTGATGGGAAAGCCGATGGGGAACGGCTTTCCGATGGGCGGTGTCGCCATCAAACCCAACCTGCTCGAAGCCTTTGGCTCGAAGTCCGGCTACTTCAATACCTTCGGCGGCAACCCCGTCGCAGCCGCTGCGGGTCTCGCTGTCTTGGACGTCCTCGAGGAAGAGGGCTTGCAGCAGAACAGCTTCGAGACGGGCGCGTATCTGCGGTCTGAACTGCGTATTTCGGGAGCCGATAGCGTCGGCGACGTTCGTGGTACGGGCCTCTATATCGGCGTCGATATCGTGACGGACAAGCAGTCGCGCGAGCCAGACCGCGATACCGCTGAGAAGATCGTCAACGGCATGCGCGATCGCAATATCCTGATCGGCATAGCCGGCCGGCATGGGAACGTCTTGAAGATCCGTCCGCCACTCTGCTTTAATCGCGAGCACGCCGATATCTTTCTCGACGGGTTCAAGGGCGCATTGGCCGACGCGTCCTGACATTGGCCGTCGTTCGCTCAGCAGGAGATACGATGCAATCGAAGCTTTTCATCGATGGAAAGTGGTATGACGCGTGCGAAGGCGGCATGCTCGATGTCGTCAATCCGGCGGACGAGCGCGTGTTCCATAGATGCGCCGCCGGTACGGCCGCCGACATCGATGCAGCCGTTGCCGCCGCCAAGGCAGCTATTGTCGGACCCTGGTCGCGGACGTCAGGACACGATCGCGCCGGATATCTGCGCGCCATTGCCAGGAAGATCGAAGAGGAAAAGCAAGCCCTCGCCGAAATCGAGGTCCGGGATAATGGCAAGCCGCTCCCCGAAGCACTGTGGGATGTTGGCGACGCGGCATACTGCTTCAACCTCTATGCAACCTATGCCGAAGAGCTGGACAGCAGGCAGGGGGAAATCATTGGCGTGCCGGATGAGCGCTTTCAGTCGCGCGTCAAATACATGCCGGCAGGCGTCGCGGGGCTGATCGTCCCCTGGAATTACCCGCTACTGATGGCTGCCTGGAAAGTCGCACCCGCCATAGCGGCGGGTTGTGCCGTCGTCTTGAAGCCTTCCGAGTATACGCCGTTGACGGCCCTCGAATTGGGACGCATTGCCGCCGACGTCGGCCTGCCGAACGGCGTGTTAAATGTCGTCACGGGATACGGCGCGACGGCCGGCGCACGCCTCGCGTCGCATCCTGATGTCCGCAAGCTCGCCTTCACAGGGTCTGTGCCGACCGGCATCGCTGTGGCATCGGCGGCCGCGCACGACATTAAAAGCGTAAGTCTGGAACTTGGCGGCAAGTCGCCTATTGTCGTTTTCGACGATGCCGACATCGAACAGACGGTCGAGTGGGTGATGTTCGGCATCTTCTGGAATCAGGGACAGGTCTGCAGCGCCACGTCCCGCATGATCGTCGAGAAGGGGATTGCGCCGAAGCTCGTTGACCGGCTCTCCGCGGAAGCCAAGAAGATCAAGATCGGCGACGGCATGGCGCCCGGCACACTTCTCGGCCCCCTCGTCAGCAAGACCCAGTATGAAAAGGTGCTGCGCTACATCGATATTGGGAAGAGCGAAGCGACTTTCATAACCGGCGGCGCACGCCCATCCCATCTCAACGAGGGCTATTTTCTGGAGCCGACGATCTTCGCCGATGTACCGCCGACTGCGCGCATCTGGAAAGAAGAGATCTTTGGCCCTGTTCTCGCCGTCGCAACGTTCGAAACGGAAGACGAAGCTTTGACGCTTGCCAACGACAGCGAATTTGGACTTGCCGCTGCCGTCATGTCGGCAGACCACAAGCGCGCCGAGCGTATCGCGGACGCGTTCGAAGCAGGCGTCGTCTGGATCAATTGCTCGCAGCCGAATTTTCTGGAGCCCCCGTGGGGCGGCATCAAGAAAAGCGGCATCGGCCGCGAACTCGGGACCTGGGGTCTCAACAATTTCCTGGAGCCCAAGCAGATCACGAAATATCAGAGCGATGCGCCATGGGGCTGGTATCTCAAAGGATAAGCGCCTTCAGGCCTTCAGGCGATAGCCCGTCTTGAAGATCCACCAGACGACGCTCAAGCAGATAATGAGAAATACGAAAGTCATAAGCAGGCTCACGCCAACGTTGACGTCCGAAAGCTCGAAGAAGCTCCAGCGGAAGCCGCTGATCAGATAAACCACCGGATTGAAGAGCGTGACGGTCTGCCAGAACGGCGGCAGCATTTTTATCGAATAGAACGTGCCGCCGAGAAACGTCAGGGGCGTGATGACGAGAAGCGGAATGATCTGTAGCTTCTCGAAGCCATCGGCCCAGATCCCGATGATGAATCCGAGCATGCTGAACGTCACCGCGGTCAGCAGCAGGAATATCGTCATCCAGATGGGATGCGCGATGTGCAGCGTTACGAAAAGGCTGGCCGTGACGAGTACGAGCAACCCGAGGATCACCGACTTTGTCGCGGCCGCACCGACATAGCCGAGCACGATCTCGAACGGCGAGACAGGCGCCGAAAGATGCTCGTAGATCGTTCCAGTGAAGCGCGGGAAATAAATGCCGAACGATGCGTTGAGTGTGCTCTGCGTCAAGAGCAGCATCATCACGAGGCCGGGAACGATGAAAGCTCCGTAATCAACCCCGTCGACCTGCGAGATGCGCGAGCCGATGGCCGAACCGAAGACGATGAAATAGAGACAGGTCGACAGCACGGGCGAAACGATGCTCTGCATGAGCGTGCGTCCCCACCGCGACATCTCGAATGCATAGATCGCTTTGACGGCCTCGATGTTCATCGCTTTTGTCTCACGAGATCTACGAAAATATCTTCGAGCGAGCTTTGCGTCGTCGAGAGATCCTTGAAGGAAAGCCCGGCGGTGCGCAGGTCGTTCAATAGAGCCGTGATACCGGTGCGCTCGGCTCGTGTATCGTACGTATAGATAAGCTCATGTCGGTCTGCGCCGAGTTGAAGCCCGTAACTAGCCAAAGTGTCGGGGATGGCGTCGAGCGGAGCCGATAGGTGCAGCTGAAGCTGCTTCTTGCCGAGCTTGCGCATGAGTTCGTTCTTTTCCTCGACGAGGATGATCTCTCCCTTCGCGATGACACCGACGCGATCGGCCATTTCTTCAGCCTCTTCGATGTAGTGCGTCGTCAGGATGATAGTCACGCCCTTCTCGCGCATCTGGCGGACGACCTCCCACATCTCGCGGCGAAGCTCGACATCGACGCCGGCTGTCGGTTCGTCGAGGAACAGAATGCGCGGTTCGTGCGCCAAAGCTTTTGCAATCAGCAGGCGCCGCTTCATGCCGCCCGACAGCGTCATGATACGGTTATCCTTCTTGTCCCACAGCGAGAGATCCCGCAGAACCTTTTCGACAAAAGCGGGATTGCGCGGCTTCCCGAAAAGGCCTCGGCTGAAATTCACCGTGTTCCAGGGAGTTTCGAACATGTCGGTCGAAAGCTCCTGCGGGACGAGGCCGATCATCCCGCGCACTTTGCGGTAATCGGCGGCTATATCCATCCCGTCGACGGTGATTGCCCCGGAAGTCGGATTGACGATGCCGCAAATGGTGCCGATCAGCGTCGTCTTCCCGGCGCCATTAGGCCCGAGTAGAGCAAAGATCTCACCCTGCTTGATTTCGAGGTTGATATCTTTGAGCGCCGTAAAGCCCGTGGCGTAGGTCTTCGACAGATTGGCGATGCGGATGATCGTGGTCATCATTGAATTCTTGTATCGGGAGACGAAGGCGTCGGCAGGGCATCGCAGCGTTGCTAGCCATTTGTCAACGTCGACCGCACGTCAGGCGAAAACTATTCCGCGGGTGTGGGCATTGCGTGTCCGTGATGCGATCCCGGTACGACGGCGACTGGCGCCGAAACATCGCCCGTGTGCTTCAGCGGCCTGTTGCCGCTGAGCTTTCTGAGGATCACGTAGAACACGGGCGTCAGAAAGATGCCGAACATCGTGACGCCGATCATGCCCGAGAACACCGCAACGCCCATAGCCCGGCGCATTTCGGCGCCCGCACCGATCGATGTGACGAGCGGCACGACGCCCATGATGAAGGCCATAGACGTCATCAAAATCGGCCGAAGCCGGAGGCGGCTCGCCTCGATGGCCGCCTGGACGGGATTGCGTCCGGCCAGCTCCAGCTCGCGCGCGAACTCGACGATCAGAATGGCATTCTTCGCAGAAAGGCCGACAAGTACGATCAGACCGATCTGTGTGAAAACATTATTGTCGCCCTGCGAGAGATAGACGCCCGTGATCGCAGCGAGAAGGCCCATCGGCACAATCATGATGATCGATAAGGGCAAGACGAGGCTTTCGTATTGGGCGGCGAGCACCAGGAAGACAAGGAACACCGACAACGGAAACACCCAGATTCCTGAGTTGCCCGCGAGAATCTCCTGATAGGTGAGGTCGGTCCATTCGAAACCGATGCCCTTGGGGAGGACCTGATCCGCTATGCGCTCGACCGCAGCTTTCGCTTGGCCAGACGAATACCCCGCAGCAGCGCCGCCGTTGACGTCGGCTGTCAGGAAGCCGTTGTAGCGCATCGCGCGCTCCGGTCCGGCCACTTGCTTGACGTCGAGAAGAGCAGAAAGCTGGATCATCTCACCCGTTTTGGAACGAACCTTCAGTTGGCCGATGTCATCCGGTCGCGCCCGATATTTTGCGTCGGCCTGCACGCGCACCGAGTACGTCCGCCCAAATTTATTGAAGTCATTGACGTAGAGCGATCCGAGATAGATCTGCATCGTGCCGAAGACGTCCTGCACCGCAACCCCGAGCTGGCGCGCTTTTGTCCGGTCGATCGCCGCATAAAGCTGCGGCACGTTCACCTGATACGACGTGAAGACGCCTGCAAGTTCCGGCGCCTTGTATAAAGCCGCCGTGAAGTCCGTCATTGCCTTGGTAAGTGCATCGTAGCCGAGGCCGGCGCGATCCTCGACCTGCAGCTTGAAGCCGCCGATCGTTCCGAGCCCTTGTACCGGCGGAGGCGGGAACATCACGATGAACGCGTCCTTGATCACCGAATATTCCTGATTGAGCTTCATCGCGATCGCCTGACCGCTGAGATCCGGACTACGCCGCTCGTCGAATGATTTGAGGCCCGCGAAGACGATTCCGGAATTCGAGCTGTTCGTAAAGCCGTTGATAGAAAGGCCAGGGAATTCCACCGCGTTCTCGACGCCCGGTGTCTTGAGCGTGATGTCGCTCATCTTCCGAATGACGTCTTCTGTACGGTCGAGGGTAGCGCCGTCGGGAAGCTGCGCGAAGCCGACCAGATACTGCTTGTCCTGACCAGGTACGAAGCCGCCTGGCACGGCTTTGAACAGACCGACCGTGACACCGATGAGAACGAGATAAATGAAGAACGCAATCGCCTTGTGGCCCAGGATGCGTTTCACGCCGCCGCTATAGCGATCCGAACCCCAACCGAACATGCGGTTGAACCGCCGAAAGAACCAGCCGAACGCGAAATCCATCGTACGCGTCAGCCAATCTTTCGGCTCGTCATGGCCTTTGAGCAGAACGGCCGCGAGCGCTGGCGAGAGCGTCAGCGAGTTGATCGCCGAAATCACCGTCGATATGGCGATCGTCAAGGCGAACTGCTTGTAGAACTGGCCCGTCAGACCGGTAATCAGTGCCAGCGGCACGAACACGGCAACGAGCACGAGAGCGATTGCGATGATCGGTCCCGAAACCTCGCGCATGGCCTGGATGCTGGCATCCCGCGCGGAGAGCCCATTCTCAATATTGCGCTCGACGTTCTCGACGACCACGATCGCGTCGTCGACGACGATGCCGATGGCAAGCACCAGTCCGAACAGCGTCAGTGCATTGATCGAGAAGCCGAACATGTGCATCACTGCAAACGTGCCGATGATCGAGACCGGAACGGCGATGAGCGGAATGATCGATGCACGCCACGTCTGCAGGAAAAGAATGACGACCAGAACGACCAGCGCCACCGCTTCGAGCAGCGTGTGGATCACGGCCTCGATCGACGCGCGCACGAACTGCGTCGGATCATAGACGATCCGATAATCGACGCCCTCTGGCATATATTGCTTCAGCTCGGCCATCGTTTTGCGGACATCGTCCGAAATCTGAATGGCGTTCGAGCCGGGAGCCTGGAAGATCGGAATCGCGACGGCTTGCTTGTTGTTCAGAAGCGAGCGTAGCGAATAATCCGCCGCGCCAAGCTCGATGCGCGCCACGTCACGCAGCCGCGTAACCTGATTGTTCGAGCCGGCCTTCACGACGATGTTGCCGAATTCCTCTTCCGTCGCGAGACGCCCCTGGGCGTTCACCGAAAGCTGGAAATCAAGATTCGGAAGAGATGGCGAGGAGCCGACCACGCCCACGGCCGCCTGCACGTTCTCGGCGCGTACGGCGTTGACGATGTCCATCGCGGAAAGACCAAGCTCTGCGGCCTTGGCGGGATCGACCCAGATCCGCATCGAGTAATCGCCGGAACCGAAAAGCTGCACGTCTCCGACACCGTTGATCCGTGCCAAGCGATCCTTGACGTTGATCACCGCATAATTGCGCAGATACGTCATGTCGTAGCGGTTGTTCGGCGACAGCAGATGCACGACCATCGTCAGGTCGGGCGAGCTTTTGACCGTGGTGATGCCGAGCGTGCGGACGTCCTCCGGAAGACGCGGCTCCGCCTGTGCGACGCGGTTCTGCACGAGCTGCTGTGCCTTGTCGGGGTCGGTACCCAGCCGGAACGTGACCGTAAGCGTCATCAGACCGTCGGTCGTCGCCTGGCTGCTCATGTAGAGCATGCCCTCGACACCGTTGATCTGCTCCTCGATCGGTGTTGCGACCGTCTCCGCGATGACTTTGGGATTGGCGCCCGGATAGTTGGCGCGCACGACGACTTGCGGCGGCACGACCTCGGGGTATTCCGATATCGGCATTGCAGGCAGCGAAATGAGGCCGCCGAGAAAAATCAGCGTCGACAGCACGCCCGCAAAAATCGGACGGTCAATAAAGAACTTCGAAATATTCATGATCGGCGGTCCGATGGGGTTGGTGCGGAAATCTTATTGCTGCGGAAGTTCGGCCGCCGCGTGCTCCTCGGTGAGCGGTTGCCCATTCATCGCGACCGGCTCTGGCGCGACAGCATCGCCCGGCTTCACATGCTGCAGGCCGGCGATGATGACTCGATCGCCCGCGTTCAGCCCCTGGGTGATGATACGAAGATTGTCTGTCATCGCTCCGAGCTTCACTTCGCGATAGGCAGTCTTGTTGTCCAGGCCGACGACCATCACGTACTTTTTGTCCTGGTCAGTGCCGATGGCCCGTTCGCTGATCGCAAGGACGGGACCGCTGTTGGGTCGTGCGAGGCGGACGCGCACGAACTGTCCCGCAATCAGACGGCCATCGCCGTTGTCGAATGTCGCCCGAACACGGACGGTGCCGCTCGCCGCATCGACCTTGTTGTCGATGAGCTGCAGGACGCCTCGGCGCCAGGTGCCTTCATTCGTCGCCGTCGACATCTCGACAGGAATTTTTTCAATGTGGCCCGTTGCATTGGCCTCGGGAGATAGCGTCGCAAGCGCACGCGCGACGACGTTTTCATCGGCGTTGAAGCTCGCGTAAATCGGATTGACGGACACAATCGTGGTCAGCAACGGCGCATTGGGGCCCGCTTCGACCAGATTGCCGACCGTAATTTCGCGACGCCCCGCTCGCCCCGAAACCGGTGCGCGCACCTCGGTCCAGTCGAGGTTCAGTTTCGCGGTTCTGAGCGCGGCTTCGGCGCTTTTCAGGTTGGCGGCTGCAGCATTATATGCGTTGGCACGTGTATCGAGCTCCCGTTCTGAAAGAGCATCGCCGATGATTTTCCGGGCGCGAGCGACATCGGTCTGGGTGAAAACGACTTGCGCCTGAGCCGCAGCCACAACGCCTTCCAGTCTGTCGACTTCCGCCTTGTAAGGTGCCGGATCGATCGTCACCAGCGAATCGCCGGCCTTCACGAGCGCGCCTTCGCGGAAGTGAATGGCGACGATCTGGCCGGCGACCCGCGGCCTGAGATCAACGCGCTCGATCGCTTCGAGGCGTCCCGAGAATTCATCCCAGGTGTTGGGTTTCCGAAATTCGACGGTTGCGACCGAGACGGCGACCGGCGCTGGCGCCTGCGCGCCCTGTGCAAGCACTGCGTCGGGCGCCAGCGCGAGCAGCGCGCCAATCGCTGCCGCCATCGCCAAGGTGTTCCGGAACTTGGATTTCGCATTGAAACTCATGATTAGATCCCGAAAGTTTTGAACCATCCGCGCATGTGTCGCCGACGGAGTGCCTGCTCGTTCAGGCCCCGTCGTTTCGCGGTGCATTCAGGAAAAGTTGTCGACGTTGAGCCCCGGCAGCCAGGAATCCCGCTCCGGTTCTGAATCGGGCGATCCTTCTGCGTTCCTTTCCTCCGGACGGTATCCGCAGGCCGCGACAACGAACGGAACGTGTTCGGCGTCAGACATCTCGGTTTCGGTCCGGCCGGAAAACCATCCTGCAAAGCCTCGCAGGGCGGCGGCGGTCGTGTCGGTGAGAGAGCTTTTCATGACGCGCGCATTCCCTATATATGTACTGAGCGGTACGGATATAGGGCGCGGCAAGGGGCTGTCAACTATTATTTGTACTGATGAGTATGAAAATGTATAGTGCCTCGATAAAGAAAAGGAAAGCCGGGAGAGAAGCGGTGCAAAGAGAAGCGGTACATAAGGGCCGCCCGCGAGAGTTTGATATCGACAGCGCGCTCGAGAAGGCTCTGTACGTGTTTTGGCAGCACGGATACGAGGGCGCCTCGCTCACCGACTTGACCGAGGCCATGGGTATCAGCCGCCCAAGCCTTTATGCGGCCTTCGGAAATAAGGAAGAACTGTTCCGCCGCGCACTTGACCGCTACGCTCAAAAAGGTCCGGGTGCCATTCATGCCGAAGCCCTTGCTGAGCCCACGGCAAGAAAGGTCGTCGAGCACCTCCTGCGCTCGGTCGCGATGTCGCTCACCGATCCCTGCAATCCCGCTGGTTGTCTCGCCGTCCAAGGCGCCCTGACCTGCAGTTCGGCAGCAGAATCCATCAAGCAGGAGCTGTGCAAACGCCGCTCCGAAGGAGAAAAAAACCTTCGCCAGCGCTTCGATCGCGCCAAAACAGAAGGCGATCTCGGACCAAATGCCGATCCCGAAGCTCTCGCCCGGTACGTCGTCACGATAACGCAGGGCATGTCCGTGCAGGCGGCCGGAGGCGCATCGCGATCTGACTTGCTTGCCGTTGCCGAAATGGCCTTGAAAGCGTGGCCCGGTTAGGCTGGAACACGCTCTCGACAAAAAATCTCGCGAGTGGCGCTCTAGGAGAGGCTCGCCCTTTGCGGCCGGCGCCGATCCTCAACTAAAAACCTCTGGAGCGTAGGTATGGTCTCATGGTTCGCGACCG
>JAFECG010000005.1 GCA_018242215.1 Pseudomonadota bacterium | reverse complement strand
GAAACCAGAACCTGCAGCCAAAATGCGCTCGCAACGCCTGCTTTCACTGAAAAGCAAAAGATCAGAATGGCTCCAGCAGCTATGCCAAGGATCCTCGAAGTGCGATTCGGACTTAATCGGTCACATAAAAGGGCGGCGATTGCACCAAGCAAAAGGCCATCAATCCGAAACTGCGTCGCCGCCTCAGTCCATATTCGCGATTCACCAGCGGAAATGGCAGCGTAGCGATTAATCTCAACAAGTATGAATGCCATAAAAAGAAGCGCAGCAATCGACGCGCGACTTCTTAGAAAGCGAAGCGCGAGAAGCAAAAGTAACGGCCATACGAGATAGAATTGATCCTCGATGGCTAGAGACCATGTATGGCCGAACTCGGCCAGGTTCCAGAGTTGGAATGCTCGGACCCAATTGCTCAGGTACAGAAGAAGCGCCACTCCCATCGAGCGCGGGAGATTATGATTGTTAGTTTGTGCGACAAAAAAGTCCACCGCGCCAAATAGAAGAACGCAGACGACGAGAGCGGGGAGAAGTCGGAGTGCCCGTCGAGCGTAAAATCTTCGAAACGAAATCGAGCTGGATATGTCGAATTCGCTGAGCAGAATCCGTGTAATTAGAAAGCCGCTCAGGACAAAAAAGATATCAACCCCGCGCCCACCATTTTTTACGCCCAATAACCCATAGTAGTGGGCGCACATGACGAGAGACACGGCGACGCCCCGCAAACCATCAAGCGCTCGGATCCGTTCCACTCGCATCCCGCCTCCCCCGCGCAGCTAGCGAATAGCTTAGCCCGATAGGGCCTTTACAAACAACCGGGCGGAAACGGCGATCGTCTCGTCAGAGATGCTGTCTCGGTAAAACGGAAGACTTTCCGCGATCGGAGCGAGGCGATCGCGCATGGTCCAGTCGTGAAACTTGAAACCCGTCTCGCACAAATAGAGCTGTCCGGTGTCCTTTTCCGGCAAAACATCGTGTGCGTAAAATCCAACTCCGATCCTGTCGCCGATTTTCTCGGAAAGATCAGTTATCTCCGCCATTTTCGCGCGGACGAAAATTTCATGGAAGCGGTTCAGGAGATCCGGCTCCAGCGGCGTATCTCTGTCGTGGACGGAAGCTGAATCATCCGTCGTCGGCCGACATCGTACAAAGGCAGAGGCGACGTATTTCCCAACCGCCATGATCCGGAGAGTGACAAAATACGTTTTACCCCTGAACTCCGTCGATGTGTCGATGAAACGGGTATTGTAACGTGCGGGGTCACAGTCGGACCCTCTAGTCACATATGTCTCGGCGGTGGAGCCGAGCGGAATGTTGGAAAAAACCCTATCGTGGCTCCCAAACGTGGTTTCGGGCATTCGAACCGTTTGACTTAGCAGCCGCTGCGTCTCCGGTTTCATGCCGAGTTTGCGAGCGAGCGAAACGGGGTGGAGAAATGTCCAGCCGCGTCGAGAGGCATTCTCCTCAACGCGGCTGACGTGACGATAGTAATGGTCGTCAGCTATGTCGTCGTTATAGACGGGCAATATGATCGTCCCGGGAGGGAAATGCTCGCCGCCGGACTCCAAAGGCGCACTTCGCGCAAGAGCAAGAACACTGATTCCCTTCAACGTGAGTTCGCGTTCGAGGACGGGGAGGAACACGTCCGGAAGCATCTTCCCGACTCCCTCCAAGCGTCCCCCGGTATCGCCGATCACAACCACAAGCGGATTCACGGCCGAAAGACCATTCGACGCCGTCGTTGCCCGCCATGGCCACGTTTTAGAGCCAGAAAACATGGCTCAGGCCCTTTTCAAAAAACCTCACACATTCCAAGCTGCCGAGAAATTTTCAGCACCACTTTCGTCCCTCGATCACACCGATCTTTATGTAATGTTCGCGCGGGGTCATTTTGCTTTTCCGCACGTCGGGATTGAGCTTGAGATAGGTCTTCTCCGAAAAGGCCCTCGGAAGTCGCGGCCCTTTCATGACGGGCCAGTTCATCAGATCGTTGTTGTCGAGTTCGCCGGGGAAATGTGCGGGCGCGAATCCTTGGCGCCAGGCGACATAATTGAACGAGAGCTGGTCGCGATAAGAATGGCGTCGAACTTCCTCGAACCAAGCCTTCATCACTGAGACGACGGCGGGATCGTTGTGCCGTCGCAGTAGCATTGAGCCGGCGATGAGGCCGGCATTCTGAGGAAATTCTTCGCAGCGATATTTTCGCATTTGGGCGCTGACGACTTCGGCTTTGTCGATGCCATGTTCGACGACGACGTCCGCTTCGTCGTAGACGCAAGTCCGCTGCGGATGACGGAAAGTCATCATCGGATCCGCGGTTGCATCGAGGTAGGAGAAGATCTGCGCGATCGGTACCTTCGGCTCGACTCTGTTGTCAATATAAAGGCTTTCCCCATAGGGGCCGACGAAGTCATGCGCCAGGATCTTGACCATCTTGGAGGTCCGCACAGGTCCGAACCTCCAAGGGTTCATGATCTGGAATCGCCACGTCCGCGATCGCAGGGTCCGATCGTCCGTGAAGCAAATGGCATCGGTATTTTCGTCGAGTTCCAGCGGAAAATCCGCGAAAGGTTCAGAGTAGCCGAACATGCACGTGTAAATGACCCGCCGTCCGCGCGCGATCGTTTTGCTGCGGTCGGCTCCGAATAGACGGAAGACATCAATCCCGAAGGGCATGACAGTTGGCCAAGATATGATGGGCGGTCCCACCGGCGGTATCCGTCCGGTCGGCGCCGCCTACATTGACGTCGACCTTGGAAATTTCAGGGCAGGTGAGGCCGCGGAAATCCAACTCGGGAGCCCATTTCTGAGCGCCGCTCCGTTGGTGAAGCAACGCAGTAGCGCACGGCATTCGAAGTGGGCATTAGATCGGATGTTTTAGGCTAAGCGTTCACGGTCATTGCCATTGTTGTTTCCATTCGCGCGTCCTGATCCAGGGCCGCCCGGATCCGATTCGCGCGCCTCGGCGCCCTCGGACACGATGACGAAGAGTTCAGCTAACCGATTGAAAAGATTGGTCGGAGCGAGAGGATTCGAACCTCCGACCCCTTGCTCCCGAAGCAAGTGCGCTACCAGGCTGCGCTACGCTCCGCCCGACCGTCAGCCTGAATTTAGGCTTTCCCGGCGCCATGTCGAGTGCCGGGAGACGCGGGTTATAGCGACCCGAACGTCGTCCCGCAAGCGTCTCGCATCCTCGAATTTACGAGGTTCTTCATATGGCAAGGCCGGGAGCGGATGGGGAAAAAGCCCCGTCGCCGGAAGCTGTTGAATGGCGTGGCGCGCTTTGCCGCGTGCCATTGCCCGGTCGCGAACGACTGACTATGGTGCCGCCCTCCGGTTGCCTCTGGCACCGGTTTTCCTCGCGCACTGGTGGGATGTAGCCAAGTGGTAAGGCAGCGGATTTTGATTCCGCCATTCGGAGGTTCGAACCCTCCCATCCCAGCCAATGTTTCAATAACTTAGGCTGTCACAATCAGCGGTATTCGACTCTTGGTCGGGGGCGCATTCAGCCTCTTACCCCGCTTTCGTTCCGATTCAGAAATGATGCGCACTGATTATATTCAGCTTTTCAAACCCGCCGATGGGGCGCGCGCGGATGCAAAATCCGCCTTACGAAAGGATGTGGTGCGTCGTAGTCGGCAATCTTTCCAAAAATTGCCGATGCGACCACCTGTGAGATTGAGGGATTGGCGGAGAATGCTAGGCGGAATTTTTGCCCCTACGAGGTTTTGGAAGTGCCTTCGCAGCTTCGCCCAATTCGGTGACGTTCTTCATTCTCAGTGTTTCTTTGTACAGATCGTATTGCGCATGAGCATGGTCCTTGGCTTTCTTCGCCGTAACGTGTCCAAAGCCCTTCAGCATGACCCGCTTGTTGACGGTTAGGATCTCGCTCAACTTTGTTTCGGCGTCAGTCATTGTTACGAGCAGACCGCGTTCCGTCTGGTCCTCAAAGAAATCGAGCACCATTCCGACAAGGCGATTGAGATCTTGGAGTTCAATTCTGCCGAGATAGTTCTTGGCCACGTCGGTGTCGGATTTCAGAACGCGATCGCCCTTCCAAGCCGTCAGCCCCATGTTTTCCGATTTGGAATTGGCGCGCGCTTTTATAAGCTCCGCCGAAGTATGTTCAGTTACAGCGTAGAGAAGTCGGTTCTGAAAGTTTGCGAAGAACTCCTGGCAAGTCTTCGATTTTGGGTCATAGTCTTGGCACATCGCGCAGATGTGTCGGAGTTCGGCATACATATTCGCCTCATCCGAGCGTATGTCCCGGATGATCTCGCGAAGTTCGCGAAGCCGATCTACGTTGCCTTTTAGCTTATCAGCGTCGACTACGAATCCTTTGGTTACTAATTGAACCAAGGCCGCCGTTGCCCATTTTCGGAATAGGGTGCCTTGCTTTGAGTTGACGCGGTACCCGACACTTATGATCATGTCGAGGTTGTAGAGCGTGACCGGCTTGGTCGAGCCAGCAATTTGCATTTTTTGCAAATTGCTCTCCTCCTCGAGTTCGCCCTCTTCAATAATGGCCGCTATGTGGCGCGAGATCACTGAAACGTCCCGGCCAAAGAGTTCTGAGATTTGGGCCTGAGTTAGCCACATCGTTTCGTGCGTTGCATCAACACGAAATTCGATACGAGCACCCTTAGCGGTAATGTATATCAGCGCGTTGGGAAGCTGAGGTTCGTTCGACTGGTCTGACATTGCTTCATCTCCGATCGGTTCATTCATCCGATCAGGGGGGCGCGCATAACCCATCAGTTGACATCCACAGCGAACGGTGCAGTCTTCCAATGTGATCAGCGGCCCTCGCGCTGCTCGGTCTTTTTCAAGTTCGGCCGCAAGCTGCCTCGCAAAGTTGGCTTGCGGCCGAATGATTCTAAGCCTGAGGCTGTTCGAGCCCCCGGTCAACCGTCACCGCTCATATCGCCAACTGTGGATAGGTGTGTGGAAAAGCCAAATTTGCGATCGATTTTGCGAATGAAAACAACAGTGGCGTTTCCACAGACCGTGTGAAAATATTCTTCACGGCTATGTGGATTGCGGGGATAAACCCGCAACAAATCTGCATCATGTTGAGACGCACACATGAGTGCGGTGCGATTGCCTCGCAATTTCCCGCAACGATTGGCTCCCAGTTATTCAGACAAGCGATGCTAAGCCTTTGGCTGCTAATCGCCGAGTTTGCGATCAAAAAGTCTGAATGCGCCTTGAAATCATTGAATGCATCAGAGATTTTGATTCCGCCATTCGGAGGTTCGAACCCTCCCATCCCAGCCACTATTTCAATGGCCAAGCTTCCCGAGGGAGAAGCTTGCGCAAGAGGCGAGCGTGGAAATCGAATATGCTTGAGCGATCCGACTTCCGCTCAAGCTAGTGCATTCCGGTCTGCGCCACACTCTTGGTATCGCGGCTGAGATGTTTGTCCAAAGTCTCGGAGAAGCGAAGCGGGTCGATTGTGTAGCCTCTTGCGATATCCGCAAGTTCTCGGTCCCACTTTAGCGGACCATCGTCCGGCAAGAGATAGCCGGTCGGCTGCGAGCGAAGATGCGCGACGCGAGACTGGTATCCGGCAATCCAGTTTAACGCGAGAACGGGTGTTTCCAGTGGTGCGAACATGGAGTTGTGGAGAGCCGAGCCGAACTCCCCGGTGATGGTCTTGCAGTTTGCAAAAAGCGATATTTGCTCTCCGAGCGGAAGCGTTTCAGGGCTGATAAGGGTGAGCCCTTTCTCGCGTGCTATGTCTTCGATTTCATCGCGGTTCCTCATGAACCGAAAACGGCTCTGGCACTCACGTGTAATGTACAAGTGCTCGGCCGTTCGCTGGGGCGCGGCAGCCAAACCAACGACGTCTTCCAGGTAATCGTTCATGATCGGGTGAAAAAAACCATTGCGCGAACACAATTGCCCGGGGATCAGAAGGCTCTTGCAGACCACGTAAGTCATGCTGTCGTCGTACTCGAGGATTGGGATCTCAGGCACAAGCAGTTCGCACCATTTGCGAATGAATTCTTTGCTCGTTTCCGGCAGCAGAATGGAGACGGGAGGAAGAAGAGGCAGAAGGGTTCTGAGCAAAAGCAACTTGGGAAGGCACTCCAGAAGCCAATGCCCGTAAACGCCAGAATTGAAATGTGAGACCAGGACACACGTTTCATCGACCGGGCGTTCCGCCTTGCCGCTCAAGCTATGAGGAAAACCATCCGTCCAGCCATTTTCCAGATACATCGACTGGTAGACGGGCATCACGGGATGCGCGATCGAAAAGGTTTCCGTATCCGAGCCGACGATCGAACGCCCTGACACAACGACGTTCGAAAACGCGGCGACCACGATGTGTGGCATATCCGGTGTTTGAGTATGAATGCCCTCGATCTCATCCGTTGCAGGCATGACGAGAGGGCGGGCCGGCGGCAATGTTCGGGTGTCGGACGGAAATGGCAGCCAATACGAGGGTGGGCTGTCATGTTCGAGAAGAGCATCAAGTGTTGGAACCTTGGAGAACTCGGCCTTTCTCACTGTCCTCGGAAGTGCCAAATGCCGTGGCGATCGACGGCCGGTGTGAAAAATATGATCGAGAATATTCATCAGGGCATCCCTCGAATATCCGTCCAGGGAGCAAATAAGCTGCGCCTGATCTGCGCTGAAGCAAAATCAAGATTTCACTTAACAACATATATCAACTGCGCCGGCGCTAGAGCATCAGGTCCCACGATCGAAAGAGATTGCCTTCGCCTCGGAAACGAGATTGAGCGCCGTTTTCTGTTGGCTCTCGGATGAGAGGCGACGAAATCATCGGCCTGCTTTGTGACGGCCTACGCGGCCGCAGTGTGCGCTTCGGGCATGTCGAACGCCGGTGCGCACGAGGCACGG
This sequence comes from Pseudomonadota bacterium, assembly GCA_018242215.1. Taxonomy (GTDB): domain Bacteria; phylum Pseudomonadota; class Alphaproteobacteria; order Rhizobiales; family Hyphomicrobiaceae; genus Hyphomicrobium_B. The sequence continues at coordinate 60,080 of JAFECG010000005.1, read as the reverse complement.
CGCGCCTCAAGTTGATTGAAGAAGCTCTGCACCGCGCGTTGGCATCCTTCTTCACAGAAGTCCTGGCCGAAGACGATGTCATTGCGGATGGGCCAGAGCCGGTCACGGATCGTCCAGTCGTGAAATTTCACGCCGGTTTCGCACAGATAGTATTTGCCCGTGTCGCGCTCGGGCAGAATGTCATGCGCGAAGAAGCCGAGCCCCAGGACTTCACCGATTGCGCAACACATTGCTGCAAGCCGCGCCCGGTGAGGCGAAACGAGTTTGTCGTAAAGCGCGTTGAGGAGGTCCGGCTCGAGCGGAGTATCCTTGTCGTGGACCGACGGTATGCCGTCGCTTTCCGGTCTGGCTCTCACAAACACGCCGACCATGTCCGTCCCGACGCACATCGTGCGCAGACAGACATAATACCGCTTGCCGCGATGCTCATGAACGGTATCGACGAAATCCGTATTGTAGCGCGTGGAGTCGAGCGCGGCGTTCCCGCTTAAAATCTGGACGGCTGCACTGTTCGTATCCGCGGCGTTCGAAAATACGCGCTCGCTGCTTGCGCGAGTGATGACGCGAGGCATTGGGACGACGCCGCCCAAAAGTGCGTTCGCCGCGAACTTGTTGCCGACGGTACGTCCAAGCGCGGTGCGCGGAAAAAACAACGCCTCGCGATAGCTGAGATCCACGCGCCGTTCGAGGAGGCGGGTTGTACGGATTTGAGACGGAAACTCTTCATTATAAATCGCAATGATCGCAGCCACATTCGGGATGGTTGGTCCGAACGCGAATTGCCACGGCTGATTTACGACGCGCACATTGAAACCGCGCTCGGCGGCGATTCCGGTAAGGATCGGCATGAAGAAGCTGGGGAGCATCTTGCCGCTGCCGTGGAGCTTCCGCGCGAGCGCCGGCACGATGACGATCGTTTTTTTTGCTGACACCTTTGGCGTTTCCCGAGCATCGGTCGATTCGACCGCAGGACTAAGCCATTAGTCAACCACGAAGGGAAGCGCGCGCCTATTGAAAACATGTGAACGACTGCAAAACGACGGCTAGACAGTGGCAACAGCGCCCGCGCCCCTCACTGATCCCGCCCTTCTCGACGCAGCGCCGCGATCGGGAAGATTGTAACTTTCTCCCTTTTTGAAAGTGTATAATTTTGCGGCGGGAATGAAAGGGGGGAGACGGGATGTCGGTTCCGAATGACCGTTCGGCTTATCGCGCGGATCTCGACGGGCTGCGTGCAGTGGCGGTCCTTTCGGTCATGCTGTTTCACCTCGGCACGCCTGCAACGAGCGGCGGTTTCGTCGGCGTCGACATCTTCTTTGTCCTGTCGGGCTTCTTCATCACGTTGCAAATCGCCGGCGATCTCGAGCGGAATGAATTTTCGCTCGTGAATTTCTACGAGCGGCGAATACGGCGGATCGTGCCTGCCTTGATTTTCGTGCTTGCCACGACGACACTCTTCGCAACTTTCTTTCTGTTCCCAGAAGAGCTGCTGAGGTATCTGCGGACGCTTCTGGCTGCGGCCTTCTCCTGCAGCAACATCCTGTTCTTCACCCAGGACGCTTATTTCGGCCCGTCGGCGCAAACTCAACTGTTGCTGCACACGTGGAGCCTCGGCGTCGAGGAGCAGTTTTATATCCTCTATCCCATCATCCTTGCTGCACTGTTCTGGTTCGGCCGACGGCGAATGGCGCTGGTCCTGTGGGGAATTGCCGTCGCTTCGCTGGTGTCTTGCATTCTCCTCACGCCCGCGCATGAGAGGGCCGCCTTCTTTCTCCTGCCGACGCGGGCCTGGCAGCTCCTATGTGGCGCCGTGATCGCATTGCGCTTCGTTCCGCCGCCCACCGCGCGCTGGATGAAAGAAGGTGCCGGGATCCTGGGCCTCGCCGCGATTGTCATCTCGATCACGGCCATGAGTTCCGCGCTGAAATACCCGGGTGCCTATGCGCTTATGCCGACCATCGGAGCGGCACTCGTGATCTGGAGCGGGGCAGGTCAGGACACGATCGTGGCGCGCATTCTGAAGCTGCCGCCGTTGCCGTTCATCGGCCTGATTTCCTACAGTCTTTATCTTTGGCACTGGCCGCTCATCGTCTCGGCTCATTTGCTGACGCCGTCTGTCTTTTCAGAGGCGCATCCAATTCTGATTGTTGCCGCAACATTTGCGTTAGCAATCTTCAGCTGGCGCTACGTCGAACAGCCGTTCCGCCTAAAACACCGCTATCGGATCTCGCGCACCGCGATTTTTACATGGAACGGTGTGAGCCTGGCTGCGATCACCGCCGTCGCGCTCGTCGGGATGTTGGCGGGTGGTTGGCCTTCGCGCTTTCCCGAGGCGACGCAGAAACTTGCAGACGCCGTCGACGACTTCAGTCCGGAGCGGGGGCCTTGCCATTTCGAAACGAAGGATCGCGGGCCGCTCGATAAGTCGTGCGTGCTCGGCAACGCAAGCGATCCAGCGATCGTCGTTTACGGCGATAGCCACGGCATCGAGTTGAGCTTCGCGCTGTCAAAGGTCTCCGTCGCCCATCATCAAGCGGTGCGCGAATTTACGACGTCGGGCTGCCCGGCAGTATTGAATTTCCATGCGCGCAATACCCCGAAGTGCAGTAAGCGTAATGCGGCCGTCACGGAGCTTCTCACATCGGCACCTCCGACGACCATATTGCTCGCGGTCGGCTGGGACTATGGGAAGAACGAGGCCCGCAAGAAATATCTTCAAGGGCTAGCGGACGAATTGGATCGGCTGCACCGTGCCGGTCATCGGCTCTTTTTGATCGGAACGGCACCCGCATATCCCGGCGGCGTACCCGTTCCGGAAACCCTAGCACGCTTGAGCACGTTCGGCATTGATCCGGAATCCTATCGCTTTCCAGCCGATCTTCGAGAGCTGCAGAAAGACGACGTTGAAATCGCGAAATTCGCGGCTTCCCACGGCGCGACCTACCTGCCGTTTTACCCTTTGATCTGCGACACCTCCGGGTGCAGGGGCGAACTCGACGGAAAGCCCGTCTATTTCGACTCCTCGCATCTCTCCGTCGCGGGTGCAGACTCCTACGTCAGAAGAATTGTCGCGGCAGCACTCTGGCCGTGATGGATCGCACCGACCTGCGGCGCACAGTCGCGTAAATCGCGCGCTCCCGCTTTCTCGCTCATCATCGATGGATGCGAAGTGTGCGCTCGATCAGCGATCGAGCCTTCAACACACATGCAACGCATCAGAGGTCGCAGCGACATTGACGAAGGTCAAGGCGATACATCTCTAAACGAATGATCAGCTGACATAGCTGAAATGACGTCGGAATGACGCGCTCCGGGAGGGATGCTGTGAAAGATACGTCCGAGGAATGGTCTGGCATGAGCGACATGCTGGCGATGGGGAGCGCGTTGCTCTTCTCAGTGATCGGACTGATTTTGGCCGTCGCCGGCGTGGACGGCGGGATGCGGCTGCATGGCTTGTTCCTGCTCGCGGCGAGCGCAGCGGCATTCTTCTATGTTCTCTCTCATCCGACGGACCCCCAGGCCGATCACGCGACCGGATATTTTGACGGGCCCGTGAAAGTCGCGACGATCGCCTGTGTCATTTGGGGCGTCGTCGGATTTCTCGCGGGCGACGTGATTGCCTGGCAGCTCGCATTCCCGTGGTTCAATTTCGATCTGCCGTGGACCAACTTCGGCCGCTTGCGGCCGGTGCACACGTCGGCGGTCGTTTTCGCTTTCGGCGGAAACGCGCTGATCGCCACTTCGCTCTACGTGGTTCAGCGGACGTGCCGAGCCCGGCTCCCCGGCAAGTGGGCCCCTTGGTTCGTCGTGTGGGGCTATCAGCTCTTCATCCTGATTGCGGCCTCGGGCTACGTTCTCGGAATCACCCAGAGCAAGGAATACGCCGAGCCCGAATGGTACGCCGACATCTGGCTGACGATCGTCTGGGTCGCCTATCTGCTCGTCTTCATGGGCACGCTCGCCAAGCGCCAGGAACCGCACATCTACGTCGCGAACTGGTTCTATCTCGCGTTCATCGTGACGATTGCAATGCTGCACATCGTCAACAATCTCGCGCTTCCGGTGTCGCTCTTGGGATCTGAAAGCTACCCGCTGTTCCCTGGCGTCCAGGGCGCGATGACCCAGTGGTGGTACGGCCACAACGCGGTCGGCTTCCTGCTGACGGCCGGCTTCCTCGGCATCATGTACTACTTCATTCCGAAACGCGCGGAGCGGCCGATCTATTCCTATCGGCTTTCGATCGTGCATTTCTGGTCGCTGATCTTCCTCTATATCTGGGCGGGCCCTCACCACCTGCACTATACCGCGTTACCCGATTGGGCGCAGACGCTCGGCATGACGTTCTCGATCATGCTCTGGATGCCGTCGTGGGGCGGCATGATCAATGGCCTGATGACACTCTCCGGAGCCTGGGATCGCCTGCGGACGGATCCGGTCATCCGCCTCCTCGTCGTCTCCGTTGCCTTCTACGGCATGTCGACGTTCGAAGGTCCTCTGATGTCGATCAAGGCGGTGAACTCGCTGTCCCACTATACGGACTGGACCATCGGCCACGTGCATTCCGGCGCGCTCGGTTGGGTGGGGATGATCTCGTTCGGCGCCGTCTACTGCATGGTGCCGTGGCTGTGGAAGCGGCAAGGACTCTACTCGATGCGCCTCGTCGAATGGCACTTCTGGCTCGCGACGATCGGCATCGTCCTCTACATCACGTCGATGTGGGTCGCAGGCATCACGCAGGGTCTGATGTGGCGCGCCTACGATCACCTCGGCTTCTTGAAGTATTCGTTCATTGAGACGGTGGAAGCGCTGCATTGGCCGTACGTGATCCGTGCGACGGGCGGCCTGCTCTTCCTGCTCGGCGGCGTGATCATGGCCTACAACGTCTGGCGTACGATCCGGGGAGATCAGCCGGTCGATCTCAAGGATCAGCCGCGCGTTGCCGCCGCTCCTGAATTCCGCCCCGGCGTCGTCGCCGCTCCGGCAGAATGAGAGGGCGCGCCATGAAACACGAAGTCTTCGAGAAGAACTCGCTCATTCTTTTGATCGCCGTACTGATCGTCGTATCGATCGGCGGCATCATCGAAATTGCGCCGCTGTTCTGGCTGAAGTCGACGATCGAGAAAGTCGAGGGCATGCGGCCTTATTCGCCGCTCGAGCTTGCGGGTCGCGATATTTACGTCCGCGAAGGTTGCTACAATTGTCATAGCCAGATGATCCGTTCGTTGCGTGACGAGATCGAGCGCTATGGCCATTATTCGCTGGCCGCCGAAAGCATGTACGATCATCCGTTCCAATGGGGCTCGAAGCGTACGGGGCCCGATCTGGCGCGCGTCGGCGGCAAGTATTCGGACGCCTGGCACGTCGAGCACCTGCGTGATCCGCGCTCGGTCGTTCCGACGTCGATCATGCCGGGTTACCCGTTCCTCGAAAAGACGCCGCTCGACTACGGCAATATCGCTGCCAAGATGAAAACCATGCAGGAGATCGGCGTTCCTTATACGGACGAGATGATCGCCGACGCGAAGACGGACATCCTGGCCCAGATCAAGTCCGACTCGAGCGAAGCGAAAGCCCTTCTGAAACGCTATCCGAAGGCGCAGGTCCGCAAGTTCGACGGCGCGCAAGGCGACAATCTCCAGCCGACCGAGTTGGATGCGGTGGTCGCCTACCTGCAGATGCTCGGCACGCTGGTCGACTTTACGAAGTTCGACGCCAGCGGTCCCAATCTCCGGTGAGGTGCGACGATGACCTACGAACAAATCCAAGTCGTTACGCAGCTGGTCTCGATGGCGATCTTCATGGGCCTGACGATCGGAGCATGTATTTATGCCTTTCGGTCTTCCAATAAAAAGACGTTCGACCACGTGGCGAAGGCCGCGATCGATCTGAACGACGATACCGAGAAGCGGTGAGGCCCATGGGTGAGAAGCACATCGACGAAACGACGGGCGCCGAGACGACGGGACACGTCTGGGACGGCGACATCATGGAGCTCAACAAGCCGCTCCCGAGGTGGTGGCTCTATACGTTTTATGCGTGCATCGTGTGGGCATTCGCATATTGGATCATCTATCCCGCGTGGCCGTTGATGACGGGCTACACCAAAGGCGTTCTGGGCTACAGCCAGCGCGCGGAAGTGGCGAAGGATGTCGCCGCCGCGAATGCCGCGCAGGAAAAATATCGCGCCGAGATCGCAGCGACCCCGATCGCCGACATCAAGAAAAATCCCGAGCTGTTCGAATTCGCCCGCGACGGCGGCGCAGCCGTCTTCGGCGACAATTGCGCGCCATGCCACGGCCGCGGCGCGCAGGGTGCCATCGGCTATCCGAACCTCAACGACGACGATTGGTTGTGGGGCGGCGATCTTGAACAAATTCAGAAAACGATCACATACGGCGCGCGCGCCGGAAATCCCGATACCCACGACACCATGATGCCCCGCTTCGGGCTCGATAAAATTCTTGAGCCGGCGCAGATCAACGACGTCGCGAACTACGTCCGATCCCTATCGCACCTTGACGTCGATGCGGCGGCCGCGGCTCGCGGCAAGCAGATTTTCGCGGACAACTGCGCGGCGTGCCACGGCGATGACGCCAAGGGCAACACCGATATCGGCGCACCGAACTTGACCGACGCCATCTGGCTTTATGGAAACAGCCAGCAAGCCGTGATGCACAGCATCGAAACGGGCCGCGGCGGCGTCATGCCGGCCTGGATCGGTCGTCTCGATCCTGTTTCGATCAAGATGGTCGCCGTCTACGTCCACTCGCTCGGCGGTGGCAAGCCGGAGCCGAGCAAAGTCGAAGACGGCAAGCCTGAAGAGAAAGAACATCACGACGAAAAGTCCGAGGCGCCTAAATGACGGTCATGGGTGGGCATAACAAGTTCATCACCGATGCGGCTCCAACCAAACCGGGCGCCGGCAAGGAGCCGTCCGCCTACGCGTCGCGCCAGAAAATCTACCCGAAAGAAGCACACGGCACGTTCCGCGACATCAAGTGGGCCGTGCTCGTCGTCACGCTCGGCATCTATTACATCCTGCCCTGGCTGCGCTGGGATCGCGGACCGGGCCTGCCCGACCAGGCCTTCCTGCTTGATTTCGCCAATCAGCGTCTGCTGTTCGGACCGCTTCAGATTTGGGCGCAGGAATTTTACTACGTCACGGGCGCCCTCGTCGTCTCAGCGCTCGCGTTGTTCCTCGTGACGGCCGTCGCCGGGCGCATGTGGTGTGGTTACGCCTGTCCGCAGACGGTTTGGACCGATCTTATGATCGCAGTCGAGCGTTTCTGGCAGGGCGACCGCAATGCGCGTTTGCGGCTCGATCAACAGCGCTGGTCGATCGAGAAGATCTGGAAGAAGGCCGCGACGCACGTCTCGTGGCTGTTGATCTCTGTCCTGACCGGCGGCGCGCTGATTTTCTATTTCCGCGATGCTCCGACCCTTGCTGGTGAACTCGCAACCGGAACGGCCCCCTATGTCGCCTATGCGTTTCTCGGTATCTTCACGATGACGACGTATCTGCTCGGCGGCCTCGCGCGCGAGCAAGTCTGCATTTACATGTGTCCTTGGCCGCGCATTCAAGGCGCGATGCTGGACAAGGACTCGCTCTTCATTTCGTATCGCGACATTCGGGGCGAGCCGCGCGGCGCGCACAAACGCGACCAGAGCTGGGAAGGCCGGGGCGATTGCATCGACTGCAAGGCCTGCGTCGCCGTCTGCCCGATGGGAATCGATATTCGCGACGGAGCCCAGCTCGCGTGCATTCAGTGCGCGCTCTGCATAGACGCCTGCGACGAGATCATGGACCGTATCGGCCGTCCGCGCGAGTTGATCGCCTACACGACGGTCCGTAACCTCGAAAGCGCGACCAAAGGGCCACGAGAGGGCTGGCGCATCATCCGGCCGCGCACGATCCTTTACAGCGTCCTCATTGCCGCGATCGGCGGCCTGATGACGTGGTCGCTGCTCAATCGCGCCGATCTTCAGATGAGCGTGCTGCCCGATCGCAATCCACTATTCGTCGTGCTGAGCGATGGCGGCCTCCGCAACGGCTACACCGTCAAGATCATCAACAAGCTGCAGACGGCGCGGCAGTTCCGGATTGGCGTTTCCGGCGTTCCCGGCGCGCGTGTCCAGTTCGTGGAATTCGACGGATCAGACCCGCTCATCGGCGTCGCTGCCGCCGAAGTGCGCCCTGTGAAGCTCTTCGTATCGGTCGATGGTCCGGCGCGGAAGGGATTGCGTGGCGACGCCACCCCGCTGACGATCTCGGTCACGGATGCGAAAACCGGCGAAGCGGCGGCGCGTAAAACCATCTTCAGCGGGCCAGCACAATGAAGCAGGCGATGAACATCCGCAGCGGATTGAACGGCTGGCATGTCCTTCTCAGTATGGTTGCCTTCTTCATGGTCGTGATGGCTGTCAATAGCCTGATGGTCTACAAGGCTCTGTCGACATTCTCCGGCGAGACGCCGGACGCCTACCGATCGGGCTTGGACTACAACCAGCGCATTGCCGAGCAGCGCCTTCAGGACAGGCTCGGCTGGACGGTCGCGACAAAATTCGACGACGCGACCGGCACTTTCGTCGTCACGCTGAAGGATCGTGACGGCCACGGCGTCGACAGTCTGCAGGTCACGGGTGCGGTCGGCCGTCTCGCAACGGATGTCGACGATCATGATTTTGCATTTACGGCCATCGGCAACGGATCATATACCGCTGCGATTCCGAATTTGGCGGAGGGCGAATGGGAAGTTTCCTGGGCCGCCAGCCGGGGCAAAGGTCGCGATCGTGATATCATTTATCGGTCGAAGGGGAGCCTATGGAAGCATCCCTGAACGCTTCCACGAAGCTGGATAGGGGGGCAGCCAGAACCGATCCTGGGAGCGTCGAAACCGTGACGCTTTCGGTCCCTGATATCGTTTGCGGAAATTGCATCCGGACCGTCGAAAATGCGCTGAGGAGCGTGAAGGGCGTCGCGGCGGCGCGCGCCAATCTTTCATCTCATAGAGTTACCGTGACATTCGATCCTAGCGTCGATGGCGATGCGGTCGACGCTGTCAAACTTGTCACGGCTTTGAAGACGGTTGGCTACACGGCCGCCGAGCTCGTCGAAGGTGCGGAGACGGCGGCTGCGCATGGCCGCACGAGCGATCTCGTTCCGAGGCTTGGCGTTGCGGGCTTCGCGGCTGCCAACATTATGCTGCTCTCGGTCTCGGTGTGGTCGGGCGAAGTGTCCGACATGGATCCGTCCGTCCGAGATCTCTTCCATTGGGTATCGGCTCTGATCGCGCTACCGGCAATCGCCTATGCGGGACAGCCGTTCTTCCGCTCGGCGTTCTCTGCGCTCCGGGCGCGCCGTCTCAACATGGACGTGCCGATCTCTCTCGGTATTCTCCTCGCGACGGCGATGAGCCTGTTCCAGACGATCGAGGGTTCGGGGCAGGTCTATTTCGATGCCGCGATCACGCTCGTTTTCTTCCTGTTGATTGGCAGGGTGCTCGACGAGGGTGTACGCGTGCGCGCCAAAGGCGCCGCCGAAAATCTTCTGAGCCTGCGCGCGATGAACGCGACCGTTATCGCCGAGGACGGAACCGTGCGAACGGTATCGGCACGCAGTCTTCGGCCGGGAATGCGCGTCGTCGTCGCCGCGGGAGAGCGCGTCCCCGGAGACGGCATGATCGTTTCGGGCGCGAGTGAGCTCGACGAGAGCCTGATCACGGGAGAGACCGTGCCGCGTTCCGTCACGACCGGCGATCACGTCCACGCCGGCACCGTCAATGGCGGCGGCGTGCTCCACATCGATGTCACCTCTGCGGATGACAATACCTTGTTGGCCGAGATCGGCCGCCTGATGCTGGCCGCCGAGCAGAGCCGGGGCGGCTACGTTCGCTTGGCCGACCGGGCGGCGCAAATCTACGCGCCGGCGGTGCATGTCGCGGGATTGCTGACGTTCATCGGCTGGATGCTGGCGGGAAGCGGCTGGGAACTGTCGCTGACACACGCGATCGCGGTTTTGATCATCACGTGTCCCTGCGCGCTGGCACTCGCGGTGCCGGCTGTCCAGGTTGCTGCGATGAGCCGGCTGTTCGATCGCGGCATCATCGTCAAGTCGGCCGATGCCCTGGAACGGATCGGAGAAATCGACAACGTCGTTTTCGACAAGACCGGGACGCTGACGCTCGACCGCATCGACCTGATCGACGATCCGCCGATCGATGCCAAGCTCCTCGCGCACGTCGCGTCGCTGGCGGCCGCGAGCCGTCACCCTTATGCGCAGGCGGTTGTCCGAGCCGCGCGGAAGAGGGGTCTGGCCGTCGACGCTTTCGATGGCGTCCGCGAAGTGCCGGGTTCGGGCCTTCTTTATTGTCACGACGCAAAGGAAGAGCGGCTCGGGTCTTCCGAGTGGGTCGGAGCAGAACGGCAGACGGACGCGTCGCTGTGGTACAAGTCGGCAGACGGCACGCTGACCGGATTCCGCTTTGCCGATCGCATTCGCCCCGATGCGCGCGAAACGGTCGAAGCTCTGACCCGCGCCGACTTCGGCGTCGAGCTGCTGTCGGGAGACCGGCCCGATCCCGTGGCGCGCGCGGCCGCCGCGACAGGCATCGCGCGCTGGCGAGCGGCGCTCCGGCCTGCCGAGAAGCTTCAGCGGATCGGCGACCTCCATGCCGGTGGCGCAAGGCCATTGATGGTCGGCGACGGATTGAACGACGCGCCCGCCCTCGCTGCCGGACATGCATCGATCTCGCCCGCGTCGGCCGCCGACATCAGCCAGGCCGCCGCCGATGTGGTCTTTCAAGGCGATCGCCTTGGTGCCGTCGTCGAAACCTTGAAGGTGGCGCAGGCGGCTCATCGCATGGCCCTGCAGAATTTTGCCATTGCCATCGGCTACAATGCGGTATTCGTTCCACTTGCGATGTTCGGATATGTCACGCCTCTCATTGCGGCGGTGGCGATGTCGACATCATCGATTGTCGTGACTGCGAACGCGATCCGTCTCAGGACGAAATCGCTTCGCTTAAGCCCGGTTCGGAGGCGCACATGACCTCTCTCGCATGGCTCATTCCCGCGGCGTTGGCGCTCGGGCTCATGGGGCTCGCCGGGTTTCTGTGGGCGCTCAAGAACGGTCAGTTCGAAGATCTCGAAGGTGCGAGCTGGCGCGCCATCGACGACGAGGAACCTTCCCACACATCCGACAAAGACGGGCGCTGATCCATCATGACGCTGTCGGTCATCGCAAGCGGAATGGCCTTCGGGCTCGCGAGTGCCCTCCATTGCGCCGCCATGTGCGGTGGGATCGCATGCGGAGCCCTGATGCTGCTCGGCGCAGAGTCTCCTGCTGAGCGCAACCGCCAACTGGCGCTGATGCAGGTCGGCCGCATCGCGACCTACGCAACTCTTGGCGCGATCGCAGGCGCGATCGGCGGCGAGTTTGCGGCGGCAAGGGGAGGGACGAGCTTCGCCGTCATGCAATGGGCCGCAGCCGCCATGCTGATGTGGACGGGCTTGGTGATTGCGGGTGCGATGCCGCGGTTCGTTCTTCTCGATCGTGGATGGTCTTACGTCGCAGGCACGGTCGAAAGGGTCACCGCGCCGCTTCGGAAAAGGAGAACGGCCGGACCTTTGGCGTTGGGCGCCGCCTGGGGGCTCAATGCGTGCCCCATGCTCTACGGCGCCGTCTTCTTCTCATCGCTGACCGGCTCGACAGCGAACGGGTTCCAGTTCATGGCAGGTTTCGGCCTCGGCACGGTTCCGGCGGTCGTTGCCGCGGCGACCGGACTGACGTTCCTGCGCGCGATCAACGGCAAGCCCGCGGTGCGCTGGGTTGCCGGCTCCCTGATTGCGTTCACCGGCTTCGCAAGCGTCTATATGACAGGCCACATCATCCCAGGTTTCTGCCTGACGCAATAGCCGCGCTCTGGGCGGCCGGGATTTGGATCTCGGCGATCGCGATCTCGCCGTCTGTGACGTAGTGATTGACGTGGTCGGTCAGCAGTTGATCGCCGGGATTGTACAAAGTCGCGCCGCGAATGACGCCGCATCGTTTGAGTTCATCGACGATGAAGTTCCGCTCGGCGATGGTGTCGGGATCGGTCGCGTGCGTGATCTGGAACGTGAGGCGCGTAAGCGAGAAGCCCGTGTCCCGCGTCCCGGCACCGACCCACAGCACGCGTTCCCGGTCATCAGGACGATCGGTATTGAGCCAGAACTCGATCGAGCCCGCATCCTTTTGTGCGTAAGCGATGCTCTGAGCCCAGAAGCGGACGTGATGGCGTTTGCGTGGGCTGTCGTCGATCGCTTTCTGGAAACCGATATCCTGGCCGCGGCCGAAGAGGTAAAGCGTGCTGAACGGCGCGGTCGGGTAGGGCCGGTTCAGAACGAAGCACCGCGCCATGCGCCACGACGTCCGGAGGTTCAACGGATCGGCTTCGACCCAACCGGCGTCGGTAAAGGCGGCGCGGAGTTGGCTCAGATTTCCGGCCAGCGCCAGGTTGACCGGATCGCCTGGCAAACCGTCGCCCGTGATGGTGAAACTCGGCACGTGCTGGTGCTGCAAGATCTTGAGGCCCATGAGGACGGCACGCGGCAGGATCACATACGCGCCGATGGCGTAAGCCGCCGCGAGGGCGAAGATGAAATCGACCCTGCGATCGACGAGCCGGAAGACGTAGACGATCAGCCAGATGCTGAAGGCGCCGAGGGCCGCGATCGCCGCCCGTTGCAGCATGCGGATGACAAATCGAACCATCTGCCGCCATTCCTGTCGTTGGTCGGATCGCCGGAGACTGCGCCCGCTTAGTCATTACGGCGCGGCGGCCGCGATGGCCAGTCCCCACGCGGCGCGGTCATGCCCGCCCGATCCGTGAAGGCAACACTTCACCCTGGTTGCGAAAGCCATTTGTATTCCGGTGCGAAGCGCGCCACGATTGGTAACGAAGAGAGAACGGAGCGCCGTTTCAGGGCATGTCGGTCGATATCGAAACGGTGGTCATCGGGGCTGGTGTCATCGGGCTCGCCATTGCTGCGGAACTTGCCCAGGACGGCCAGGAGGTCCTCGTCATCGAGCGCCACCGCACGTTCGGGGCCGAAACCTCGTCGCGGAATTCCGAGGTCATCCACGCCGGGATCTACTATCCGCAAGGGTCGCTGCGCGCGAAGCACTGTGTCTCGGGCCGCGAGCGCCTCTACGCCTTCGCCGCGCAGTACCACGTCCCGGTCAATCGCTGCGGCAAGCTTCTCGTCGCCACCAGCGAAGCCGAGATTCCACAACTCGCTGCCATCGAGGCGAGGGCGGCGCAGAATGGCGTCACCGATCTCCGCCGTCTTGGCCGCGACGAGGTGCGCGCTCTTGAGCCGGACGTTCAATGCGTCGCCGCGACGTTGTCGCCATCGACCGGCATCATCGACGGCCACGCCTTCATGGCGGCGCTGGAAACGATCCTGCTCGAAAGCGGCGGTGAGGTCGCCTTCAATTCCGGGGTCGTCGGGATCGAGCAGGCTCCGGGCGGCGAATTCCAACTCTCCGTTTCATCCGGCGACCAAGTGTCGAACCTCACCTGCCGCCGTCTCGTCAATGCCGCGGGTCTCGGTGCGTCCGGCATCGGACGGATGGTGACGGGCAATAGGCGCGATTATGTCGTGCCGACGCTGTATCCGGCCAAGGGCCATTATTTTTCATTGTCGGCGAAGGCTCCGTTCAAGCACCTGATCTATCCGATGCCATCACCTGACGCGCTGGGCGTGCATCTGACGCTTGATATGTCGGGTGCCGCGCGTTTCGGTCCGGATATTCTTTGGCAGTGCGACCTCGATTACGGTTTCATCGATGCCGATGCGCGTCGCGAGGTCTTCGCGAAAGAGATCAAGCGCTATTGGCCCGCGCTTCCCGAAGCGGCGCTGGCGCCCGCTTACACAGGCATCCGGCCGAAGATCTACCCGCAAGGAACCCCCGCCGCCGATTTTGCCATTCACGGGGAAGAGCAGCATGGTGTCCCAGGTTTCGTTGCGCTCTACGGCATCGAAAGCCCTGGCCTCACGTCCGCGCTTGCCATCGCGGCACACGTTGCGGACATTCTCGGCGTCCGCCCGGCCATCGCGTCCACAGCTTCACGATGACGAAAAACGCGAGGCGCCTGGCAGCGCGCCTCGCGTTTCTCTCATGTGGCAGTGCCCGCGTGAATAGCCGTTAGTGGGCCGCGGCTTGAGCCTGCTCCTGCGGCTCGGGCATATAAAGGCCGAGGGAATTGCCGTCCGGATCCTGGATGATCGCGAGCCTGCCGACGTTATCGACATCGGCCGGAGCCTTCAGCACCTTGCCTCCCATCTTCAATGCCTGGACCACGGCGTCGTCGACGTTCGGGACTTGAATGTACGTCAGCCAGCCCGGCTTCGGATCGGTGGGTTGCTTGCCCTCATACTTGGAAAGGCCGGCTTGCTCGGCGCCGTTCGCCATGAAAAGCGTGTAAGCGGATTCGCCCGGTGCGGGCGGACGCGAATTGTCATCAGCCGATACGATCTTCGGCGTCCAGCCCACGACGTTCGCATAGAAGTCGCGCGCTCTGTCCGGGTTGGCGCTGACGAGCTCGTTCCACCAGACGCTGCCATTGTCGCTGCTGGACGATTGTGGAGCCGGGCTTTCGGCCATCGCCGGGACAGCAACGCTTGCGGCAAAGGCGAGAGACAAAACGGCGGCGAGGCTGCGACGTGAGACGGGTCGGGACATTGCTTCACTCCTGGATCGGTCGATATTTGCGATCACCAAAGCAAGGGGAGTGCCAAGTCGCCCGCGCCTTCTATTTCGGCGCGCATTGCAGAATGTATGTGAAGCCCCGAAAACCGCTGTAATCCTTTCCTTTGACGTACGGCGTGATGTTAACGCTTTCGCCGTCCGCAGGCGGATCATTGAGCCCCAGCATATAAAGAGGATCGATCAGCGCGGCGGTCGCGTTCCACCAGTCGGCGGCGCCATAGCGGTTGGTGCGCCACGAGAGCCCGTCATCATCCACCTCCCAGACTTCCCAGTGGACCTCTGGCAGATAGGACTCGTTTCCGCCGGGCCGCGTCACCCGCGCGAGCTTCTCGCCGCGCTCGATGCGTTGTCCCACTTCGAAATGCTTGATCTCGTCGTAATCGAGATGGTCGAACTCCGAATAGTAATATTTCGGGCCATTCGAGAGATGAACGTCGCTTCGATCGTGCTTGATGAGCAGCGCACCCTCGCGGCCCCATTTCCAATCGGCCTTCCAGACGGCGCGCACTGTCCCGGATGCGGGCGCCAGGATCCAATCTCCGAGTTTGCCCGCGTCGACGCCCGTATGGATTTCATCGCGTCGCGTGCCATCGACGTCGATCCAGGTCGCGTAAGGCGACGTGATCGGCGAGCAGGTAAACCCTGAAGGATAAACCGGCCTGAGCCCCGTAGCGGTAACGCCGTAGCCCTTCTTCATCGACACCGTGACGTCCTCCGACGGAGCTGACCTCGCCAGGATTGCCAGCGCCAGGCACGCGAAGGCGATGCTCACAATCGCGCGGAAAAGCAAAGGCACGGCTTAGATCGCGCTCCGAATTCGGCCTAGCAAGGCCATGCGGGCATCTTCTTTGAGGGAGATCGGAAAGGCAGCGGTGCGGCCGCTCGCGTTTACATTAATATCAGCAATTTGATCGGTCATTCCTTATGCATCCGTTAATGGGCCGGTCTTTGCAGAACAGTCGCTGTGTTTGCGCCAGAAAAGGCCGGCCCGGTGATTGGTTTCGAAAATCTTGCAAGTGTTGCTCCAATTTTAGCGTCCCCTTGGAACAGCGGACGTCGCGTTTTCGCACACCCGGCGGAAATTCCGCTGACGGACTGGTCCATTCCGGTACCCGGTCCCGAAATTTCCGCCGATGTCAGGATTTGGTACGTGCCGCACGGGCCCCGGCACGCATCGAAGGATCAACCCACGCTGACGCGTGAAGATCGTGCCGAGTTCGCGCCGATCCGCGACGCGGCCGTGCGCAACCGATCGTTAACGACGCGCGCCGCCCTGCGGATCGCGCTTTCGGAAGCGGTCGAAGGCACGATCGAGCCTCACGCGTGGCGCTTCGGACGGACCGAGATGGGCAAGCCCGTTCTCGAGAACGGCCCGGAAACCTTGAGTTTTAGCTGCTCGCACACGGAAGCCGCGTCGATCATCGCGATATCGAAGAACGGCGAAATCGGCATCGACATCGAAGCGTCCGCGTTTCCCGCGACCGAGCAATGGCTTGCCGACACGTTCACGCCGTCGGAGCGGAAAGCCATAAATGCTTTACCAATCTCCGAGCGCAGTCAGGCCGTCTCCCGCCTTTGGACGCTGAAAGAGGCCTACCTCAAGATGCTTGGCACTGGAATTG
This sequence comes from Pseudomonadota bacterium, assembly GCA_018242215.1. Taxonomy (GTDB): domain Bacteria; phylum Pseudomonadota; class Alphaproteobacteria; order Rhizobiales; family Hyphomicrobiaceae; genus Hyphomicrobium_B. The sequence continues at coordinate 43,706 of JAFECG010000005.1, read as the reverse complement.
CTGACGCATTGGTAGTTGCGTTCGATCCCCGCAACAATCGCCTCGTGTCGGGACAAAAGGACCGCCGGGTAGCGACAACTTTCCAAACGTGGATCGCAAACTGCCAAGGGCAGCCTCTCTCAGTGGCCGTCGCAATCCGCGGCGCCAAGACGAAAGGCGCCTCCTGGCGCCAGTCGATTGAGGAATGCCTTGTCCGTCTACGAGCCAAATCTGGAACCCCTGGCAAGCGAGCGGACCAGGGAACCGCGATTGCTGCACCACTATTTCGAGGCCCAGGTGCTGCGCCGGCCGGATCACCCTGCAATTGAGTTTGCGGGTGAAACGCTGACGTATGACGAACTCGATCAGGCCGCGAACCGGATGGCCAATTATCTGGTCTCGAAAGGCGTCGGTCCTGATGCGCTCGTCGGCATCTTCCTCAAGAAATCGCCACGCCTTTACGCGGCCATTCTCGGAATTCTGAAAGCCGGCGGCGGATACGTTCCGATCGACCCGAGATCGCCGGTCGAACGCATCCAGGCGATCGCGGAAGATGCAAAGCTGCGCTTCGTCATCACCGAGGATGCGCTCGCCGAGCAGATCGAAGGCAAGCTTGAGACGCCGCTTCTGCGTCTCGACCGCGAACACCACGTCCTCGAGGCGCAGCCTTCGGAGCACGTCTTGCGCATCGATGCCGAGATCAACAACAAGTCGCTGAGCTACGTCATTTTCACGTCGGGGTCGACAGGGCGCCCCAAGGGGGTGATGATCGAGCACCGCAACGTCGTCGCCTTCGTAAAAACGCTTCAGACCGTCTATCGCGTCAGTCCCGACGACCGCGTCTATCAGGGCTTCTCGACCGCGTTCGATGCGTCTGTTGAAGAGATCTGGGCCGCATTTTCGCGCGGCGGAACGCTCGTGGTTCCGACCGAGGACATCGAGCGCTCGCCCGCAGACGTTGCCCAGTTCATCGATGACATGGGCATCACCTATTACTCGACGGTCCCGACGATGCTCTCGATGATCGATCGCGATTTGCCGTCGGTCCGGATCTTGATCCTTGGCGGCGAAGCTTGCTCGAACGAACTCGTCGCGCGCTGGGCCAAGCCCGGCCGCCGGATGCTCAACACCTACGGTCCGACCGAAGCGACCGTCGTCGCGACCTATTCGGAGTGCGCCGTCGGCGAGCCGGTTTCCATCGGCAAGGCTTTGCCGGGCTATTCCGCCTACGTGCTCGATGAAAACCTGGAGCCGGTGCGTCCGGGCCAGAGCGGCGAATTGTTCATCGGCGGCGCCGGCGTCGGCCGCGGCTACATGAACCTCGATGCACTGACCGATCAGCGCTTCCTTGCAAACACCATCGAGCCGGAGAAGAACGACCGTCTCTATCGCACTTACGATCATGTTCGTCTCGGCCTTGAAGGCGAGCTGTTCTTCCTCGGCCGTCTCGACGACCAGGTGAAGATCCGCGGCTTCCGCATCGAGCTGTCCGAGATCGAAGCGGTTCTGATGGAGCATCCCCAGATCAAGGCCGCAACGGTTGCCGTGGTCGATCGCGATGAAACGAAGGATCTCGCGGCATTCGTCGTCTGCCATCGCGCGACTGATGATCTCGACCGCGCTGAGGTCGACGAGCTGCTGCGCCGGCGGATGCCGGCCTACATGGTGCCGCAATATCTCGACGTCGTCGACGAGCTGCCGATGATGCCGAGCGGCAAGGTCGACCGTAAAAGCCTTCCCGCCCCGCAGACGCTATTGAAGGGCAAGAAGGAAATTGTCGCGCCGGAAAACGATCTCGAACGGCAGGTCGCTGCGGCCTGGGGCGAAGCCTTCCGTCTGCCCGCCGTCTCGGTAACGGATGATTTCTTTCTCGATCTCGGCGGCCATTCTCTTCTGGCGTCCCGGTGCGCGAGCGTGCTGCGTGCGGCAATGCCTGAAGCGCAGATTTCAGTCCGCGATTTCTACGAGCATCGTACCGTTCGCCGCCTCGCAGCAGTTCTCGCGGAACGGCTAGCGTCGTCCGATGTGCAGGATGGCACCCCAGAAGATCGAAGCATCAAGGCGTTCAAAAGTGTCCATCCGCTGATGCGGTGGACCACGGTGGCACTGCAGGCCGTTGCCATCTCGATCTACTACACGGTCCTTACGGCACCTGTCGCATACACGGTGCTGATGGTCACGGCCGTCATTGATGGCAAGGTCAATTGGGTCGATGCGGCGCAGATCTCGACGATCGTCGGCTTCGCGATCTGGCCATGCACGCTGGCCCTCAGCATTGCCGTGAAGTGGCTCGTCATCGGACGTTTCAAGCCCGGCCGCTATCCCGTCTGGAGCTTCTATTATTTCCGCTGGTGGCTCGTCACACGCTTCCAGTCGCTGAGCTGGGCCGAGATGTTTTCCGGCACTCCGCTGATGAGCCTCTATTGGCGCGCGATGGGCGCCAGGATCGGCCGCGGCGTTACGCTGTGCACACCCCTTTGCGGCGCGTTCGACATGGTATCCATTGGAGATGGCACCAGCGTCGGGCTCGAAAGCCAGATCCTCGGCTATCGCGTGGAGGACGGCTTTCTCGTGATCGCGCCTGTCGAGATCGGCGCAGACTGCTTCATCGGCATGCATTGCAGCCTCGGGCTCAACACGCGCATGGGTAATGGCGCGCGCCTCGATGACATGTCGTTGCTTCCGGACGGAACTCTCATGGGGAGCCATGAGTGCCGCAGCGGATCGCCGGCCCAATTGGCTGAAGTCGTCGTGCCGGAGGCCAAGCGGGTGCGCGCTCGCGGCCTGAAGCGTTTCGTCTTCGGTGCTGCCCACCTCGCGCTCATTTACGTAATGGGTTACTTCCTGATCGCGACGGCGCTTCCGGCGATCGCGCTGATCGCCGCGGGTCTGTGGTTCTATGGGCCGGTCGGCGGCATTGCGGCGGCATTCATTTCCGTGCCGATCGGCGTCCTGAGCTACGCCTTCGGCGCAATCGACATGATCCGGCTCATCCGGCCGGTCGCGCCGGGGCGCATGTCGCAGTACAGCGTCAAATATCTCCGCCACTGGTTCGAGGGCTATCTGCTCGAAAACACCAAGGCGATCCTGCAGCCCGTCTACGCAACGATCTATTGCCCGTCGCTGCTCCGGGCGCTGGGCGCAAAGATCGGCGCCGGATCCGAAGTTTCGACCGTCACGCACATCAACCCGCATCTTCTCGATGTCGGCGCCGGCAGCTTCCTCGCGGACGCTTGTCTCGTTGGCGGACAGCGCGTGAACGGCGGCACCGTCGAGATCGGCACCGTCAAGATCGGCTCGAGGAGCTTCATCGGAAACAGCGCGCTCGTCTCGGGAGGTCATACCATCGGTGATGACGTGCTGATCGGCGTCGCCTCGACACCAGCGTCAGACATGAAGGACGTGCCGGATAACACCCGCTGGCTCGGCGCGCCGGGATTTGAGCTTCCGCACACGCAGCGCAACTGCTGCTTCAACGAAACTCAAATTTCAGCGCCGCCGCGGAGCGCGATCGTCGCGCGGACGTTGACCGATACGATGCGCATCCTGCTGCCGGGCTTCATCATGGCGGCTGACGGCGTGGCACTCGCGACATATCTCGTCATGGGCTTCCGCTCGCTGCCGCTTTGGGAAGTGATCGCAGGCCTCCCGCTGGTGGCGACGGCTTTGGCCGCTGCATCGGTTCTCGTGACGGCGCTCATCAAGAAGATCGTCGTTGGCCGCATTACGCCGACGGTGAAGCCGCTGTGGTCGCGGTTCATCTGGAACAACGAACTCGTAAACGGTGTTTTCGAAATGAACGCCGCCACCGCGATGACACCGCTCCTCGGCACGCCGTTCATCGCGACGGCGCTGCGGCTGATGGGCTGCAAGATCGGCAAGTGGTGCTATCTCGAAACGACGCTGTTCTCAGAGTTCGATCTCGTGGAGATCGGCGACCGCGCCTGCCTCAATATCGGTTCGACCGTCCAGAACCATCTCTTCGAGGATCGCGTCTTCAAAGCCGACCGCATCAAGATCGGAAAAGGCTGCACCGTCGGCAACATGGGCGTCGTCCTCTATGGAACCGAAATGCACGACGGCGCGAGCCTCGGGTCGTTGTCGGTGCTGATGAAGGGCGAGGTGCTGCCTGCGAACACGCGTTGGTACGGAACGCCGTGCCAGCCGCTGGTGACGAAGGCGCCCGAAGCGGGAGCCTCCGTCATCCAGTTATCCACAGCATCCGCAACTTGTGGACGGCGTCGCTACTTGGGTAGCCAAGCCACGCGAAGCATCGAAATATTGCCATTGTCCGCGTGAGACGAGGGCGCGGCTGTGGCTTCGCAGCCAGCAGTGTTGAGTGTTGATGCTTGACTACTGACGCAACGCTCGACGCGCGACGCCGAATCACGTCCCCTCGATCCCAAATAAAGACGCCGTCAAACGGGGTGTTAACCTTTTGGCGGTGAAAAAGGGTCCCGCGCTGGCGGTGATGCGCTCGAGGTTTGGCAATGAAGAAATATATTGCGTTGGTTGTATGCGGTGCGGCCATTCCCGCACTGAGCGCTCCAGCAGCGGCTGACGGGCCGTTTTCGCTTAAAGACACGGGAATGCAAGTCGCGCCGTCAACCTGGACAGGCGTTTATTTCGGTGTCGGCGCCGGCTACGGCCACGACCATTCCAAGAACAATTATCGCGACGACTCCGACATCGATAACACCTCCTCAAAGAACGAGGGCGCCGATGGCGGCTTCGTCTCGGCGATCTATGGCTTCGATCGCCAGATCGGTGACCGCTTCGTTGTGGGCGCCTTCACAGATTTCTCCGTCTCGGCGCTGACTCGAGGCGACGAGGACATTCACAACGGGCTTGTTGTCGATCGTTCGTGGGCCATTGGTGCTCGTCTCGGCTATCTCCTCAACGACCGCACGCTCGTCTACGCGAATGGCGGCTTTACGCAGGCGCACTTCTCGAACGACGGCTGGTGGGATATCGACCCAGTAGAGGGAGGACCGACAGTACAGGGCAAGGGCAGCCGGTGGTTCAGCGGCTACTTCGTCGGTGGCGGCATCGAGCGCAAGCTGAACGATAATTTCTATCTGCGGGGTGAGGCGCGCTATTCCAATTTCGGTAGCGAGGTCACAAATGATGGCACCACGGCAGATGGCGTACACATCGTCGACCGCGAGGTGCCGGCGATCGTGACAGGCGAACTGGCGCTCGTCTACAAGCTTGACCGCGATAAGGTCCTCAATCCCGACCCCGTCGATGACGACCACGGTCCCCGGATGATCACGTATAACGGCATCGATGCGGCGTCGAACTCCGTCTACTGGTATGGCGGCACCGTCTTTGGGCTGACGAACGACCTCTACAGCAACGGCTTGCTGCTCCGGACCGAGGGCGTTGTCGCCTCCTACAACTATGATCAGTCCGTAGCGCCCCACGATAACATTGACGCCGACGACCGCTCGCTGGACGTCATGCTTGGCTATCAGTGGGTGAACGACAACTGGAGCGCCATCGGATACGTCGGCTACGAAGCGCGGAGCGTGCACCTGTCGCCGTTCGATCCCCACAACAATGTGACGGGCGGCGCGAATGGCTTCAAGGTCGCGGCAGAATTCGAGACTGACGACCAAGTGCCTTATTACGCGAGCCTCGAAGGCAGCTATTCGACTGCCTTCGACTCTTACTACGGTCAGGCGCGCATTGGCTGGAACAAGAAGACGATCGTCTTCGGGCCCGAGGCGGCAGTCTACGGCGACGGCGCTGACTTCGCACCGCGCATCGGCGCCTTTGCCACGATCCCGTTCCAGATGTGGTGGATCAATGTTCCCGCCAAGCTGACCTTCGATGTTGGCCAGCAGTTCGTCGGCGGCAACAGCGATGGATCGACCCGCGCCGGCGGCGAGGGTGCCTACGGCGGCTCGATGCTTCGCATCGATTTCTGATCTGAACAAAAGATAATAAAAGAGGGGCTGTGCCCCTCTTTTTTGTTGCGCCGAACGAATAGAACGTGGCGCGGGCTTTGCTCGGTGCTCGCTGACAGCAATCAGCGAGTGTCCAACAATGAAACTCTCAAAGCACGCCGATGCCCCAGAATCCCGTTTTTCACATCAAAAGCAATTACATGAGCGCGTCGTTCTGATCCGGGACGTGGCGAGCGTGCTCGGCATAAAAGCGATCGAAATCGAGCAGTCGGATCTGTTGAAAGACACATTTCGTGTTCAATTTGACGATTGCACCGGGCGCAAGCAGACCCTCTTTATTCCGCTGGCGGCGAGCCCGGCGAGGGTCAGTCAGACGCTGAGATTTGTTTCGGGACCGCGTTCTCTACAACACTGAACGCGTTCACATACTTTTGGGGATGGGGGATGGACGTAAGCCGACGGATCGGACGATCCTAGATGGAGATTTCCAAGCTCTCCATCTCCGGCCTGCTGCAGATTGTTCCGCGCCGGTTTCCCGACGCGCGGGGCTTCTTTAGCGAGCTTTACAATAGCCGGGTCTTCGAAGAGGCCGGGATCGCTGACGCCTTCGTGCAGGAAAATTTTTCCCGTTCTTCCAAAGTCGGGACGGTGAGGGGGCTTCACTTTCAAATGCCGCCCCATGCGCAAGCCAAGCTCGTGCGCGTCAGCCGCGGCCGGCTCTTCGATGTGGCGCTCGATCTGCGGCGATCGTCAGCGACCTTTGGGCAACACGTGTCCCTGGAACTGTCAGCCGAGAATGGTCATCAGTTTTATATCCCGGCGGGGTTCGCCCACGGTTTCTGCACGCTGGAACCGGATACCGAGATCGTCTACAAAGTTTCGAGCTACTACGCGCCACAGGCCGAAGGGGGGATCCTCTGGTCTGATCCAGCGTTGAAGATCGACTGGCCGGTCACCCCCCAAAGTGCAACCGTTTCTGAGAAGGACGAGAGGCTTCCTTTATTGAAAGATGCGCCCCCCATTTTTTGATTGGGGTTTGATACCGAGGGAGACGGATGAGAGTCGTCGTTACGGGGGGAGCGGGCTTCATTGGCTCCGCGCTTGTTCGCCATCTCGTGAGGGACCGCGGCTGGGACGTCCTGAACGTCGACAAGCTGACGTACGCTGCCAATCTGCAATCTCTTTCTTCCGTCTCCGAAAAAGCCAACTATCGCCTCGCGCGCACGGACATCTGCGACTCCGTGGCGATCCATCGCCTGTTCGCCGAGTTCCGGCCCGATGCCGTCATGCATCTCGCTGCGGAAAGCCACGTCGACCGGTCCATTTCCTCATCCGCGGAATTCATCAAGACGAATATTCTCGGAACGCACGTCCTTCTTGAGGCCGCCCGCCAATACTGGGCGGGGCTGCCGAAAGACCGCAGCGATAGGTTCCGCTTTCTGCACGTCTCGACCGATGAGGTTTATGGCACCCTCGGCGAGGACGGCCTTTTCACCGAAAGCACGGCTTATGATCCGCGGTCGCCCTATTCGGCGAGCAAAGCCTCATCCGATCATCTCGTCAGCGCCTGGCGCGAAACCTACGGATTGCCGACGCTGATCACGAACTGCTCGAACAACTACGGTCCTTATCACTTTCCGGAAAAGCTCATTCCGCTCGTGCTGCTGAATGCGCTCGAACGCAAGCCTCTGCCCGTCTATGGCGATGGGCGGCAGGTCCGCGACTGGCTCTTCGTCGAGGACCATGTGAAAGCCCTGACAGCCGTTCTGGAACGCGGACGTGTCGGCGAAACCTACAACGTCGGCGGACGTGCTCCGATGGAAAATCTCGCGGTCGTCGAGCGCATCTGCGATCTTCTCGATGTCTTCGCGCCGGGCGAAAGATCGCGCCGAAGTCTCATAACATTCGTGCCCGACCGGCCCGGCCATGACCGCCGCTACGCGATCGATCCGACGAAAATCGAAACGGAGCTCGGATGGCGCGCGGAGAAAACCTTCGATACCGGAATTGCCGCAACCGTCGAATGGTACTTGAACAACGAATGGTGGTGGCGGCCTTTGCGTGAGAACGTCTATTCCGGCGCCCGCCTCGGCCTGCTCGCGACGTCCGCGCCGGATCGCGAGCAGCTCGCGGAGACATCCGCGTGACCGCAGCGAGCGGCGGCATTCTGATCGTCGGGAAGACCGGCCAGGTCGCCCAGTCCCTCGCAGAAGCGCTCGCCGCATCGGAATATCGCGTCACAACGGTCGGCCGTCCGGAGATCGATCTTTGCGAGCCGCAGTCCGCGACCGACGCCATACTCGCAGCCCGACCGGACATCGTGATCAATGCTGCGGCCTACACCGCCGTGGACCGGGCGGAAGATGAGTCCGAAAAGGCTTTCGCTATTAACGCGACGGGCGCCGAGGCAGTCGCTGCAGCGGCTGCTGAAACCGGCGCCCCGATCATTCACCTCTCGACCGACTACGTTTTTGACGGCCAGAAGCGCACCCCATACATCGAAACGGACCTGACGGCTCCGACTGGCATTTACGGAGAGAGCAAGCTTCTGGGCGAACACCGTGTCGCCGCTGCCAATCCCAGGCACGTGATCCTGCGCACCGCGTGGGTTTTCAGCCCCTTCGGCAGCAATTTCGTGAAGACGATGCTGCGTCTCAATCAGGAAAAGCCCGAAATCCGCGTCGTCGACGATCAACACGGTAACCCGACATACGCGCCCGACCTCGCGGAGGCGATCCGGCAAATGATCGACAAGCTCCACGGTGCGCCGCAGGACTCCAATCTTTTCGGCACGTTTCACGCCGTCAACGCGGACGAGACCACTTGGTTCGGCTTTGCGAGCGCCATCATCGAGGGGGCGGCGAAACGCGGCGGCCGTCGGGCCGACGTCCATCCAATCGGCACACGCGACTATCCGACGAGGGCCAAGCGTCCCGCTTATTCCGTGCTGTCGACGGATAAGCTCGCGGCAGTTTATGACGTGCAGTTACGGCCCTGGTCCGAGGCGCTTTCCGATTGCCTCGATCGCCTGGTCGGATCAGCGACCCGCGAACCCCAATACGAGCAGAGGACATTTGATAGACGGGCATGAGCGCGTTGAAAGGCATCATTCTCGCGGGTGGCAGCGGTACGCGCCTTTATCCGCTGACCTTCGCGATCTCGAAGCAGCTTCTTCCCGTCTATGACAAGCCGATGATCTATTATCCGCTGTCGACGTTGATGCTGGCGGGTATCCAGGACATTCTGATCATCACGACCCCACACGATCAGCCGCTGTTCCAAAGTCTTCTGGGAAGCGGCGCGCAGTTCGGGCTGCGTCTGAGCTACGCAGTGCAGCCCGCTCCCGAAGGTCTGGCGCAAGCGTTCCTCATCGGACGCGACTTCATCGGGGATGATCCCTGTGCGCTGGTGTTGGGCGACAATATCTTTTACGGGCACGGCCTCGGCGAGATGCTGCGAAGCGCCGCAACGCGGCCCGACGGCGCGACCATCTTCGCTTACGAAGTTGCCGATCCGGAGCGCTATGGCGTCGTGACATTCGATGACTCCGGCAAGGCGAAGGCCATCGTCGAAAAGCCGGCCGCACCATCGTCGCGCTGGGCCGTCACCGGCCTTTATTTCTATGACCGGCATGTGGTCGAACTGGCATCGAAGGTGAAGCCGTCGGCTCGCGGCGAGCTCGAAATCACGACGCTCAATGAAATATATCTCGACCGCGACGCTCTTCACGTCGAAAGGATGGGCCGGGGCTTCGCCTGGCTCGACACCGGCACGTTCGACAGTCTGATGGACGCCGGTGATTACATCGCGACGATCGAACGCCGCCAGGGTCTCAAAATCGCCTGCCCCGAAGAAATCGCGCTTCGCATGGGCTTTTTGGAGAGGGCCGAAATGGAACCCTGGTTGAGCCGCCTTGGCAAAGGCCCCTACGCCGACTATGTGCGGCGCGTGATGGCGGAGATGTGAAGTCCATCGCGTCTAATACAATGAACCGGGAGCGGACCGGAGCGCGAGCATGACCCCGTCCGCGCGAAGAGCCGCGCGAGTGGGCCTCCTGTTCGATCGCCAGCGGGTTCGCGGATGCAAGAAAAGGCGCAGGTTGATGTTCGCTGTGATTGCCAAAGAGCTCCCCTGAAACGTCCGGAGAGCAGTGGGCTAGGTAACACTCTGCCTGTCAGAGATAAGTTTCGTAGAGATATCCGAAGGCTGGGTTTCACGTCCGCTCACATGGGTGATCGAAGGACCATACGAGGAAATTCTTCATCGGCCCGGTGCAATGCTTGTATGATGGTCTGCTCTTCGGTTGTCATTTGCGAAGTCTGCAAAGACGTATGGGATACTCCGCGAACTTGGTCCACACATCTCCGAGCAAAATGAATATTTCGAGAGTTGGGCCCGCTAATTCCAGCCCGCGAATCCCGCCGGAGATGCAAAGAATAGCCGGCGTCGACGCGGGGCGGATCGTCTGTGTTTTCCTCGTCGTGGTGCTGCACAGTGTCTGGTTGCAAAACCCCGTCGCTGTTCTGTGCCGGGTCGCGGTGCCCTTCTTCTTTGTCGCTAGTGGCTATTTCCTGCGCAAGCCCACGCAATTTTTCGCTGGGACGATATTGAGGCCGCTATATCGGCTGTTGCCTCTCTACGTTCTATGGACGCTGATCTATTATCTGTTTGCATATGCGACCGGTTTGGTGCCGGTAAACTCGGAAATTGGCCAGGTGCTGAGCGGCGGCCCCGCTTTCCACCTCTGGTTTTTGCCCGCGCTTGGAATATCGCTGGCGTTTATTCCGGTCGCGAGCAGCCTTTTCGGCCGGCAACTCACCGGTTTTTTATGCGTGGTGTTGGCTGCTGTCGCCCTCGCGGTGGGCAGTTATCACGACGTGCTCGGACTCTCGGGGCCGGCTCGACGAGGAGCGACTTTAGCGGCCCCGCTATTTGTATTCATCGGCACGGTATTGGCTCGACAGAAAAATTTGCCGGGGCTGCTTCCTTCGGCGGCACTCACGATCCTGGGTTTCGTAGGTCTTATGGCCGAGGAGCTATGGATTGGGCATTGGTCCCACCAGTTCCTAAGCCACGATTTTTCGATCTTCACTTATCTATATGGCGCGGGCGCCTTTTTGCTGGCGCTAGCCTTGCCCGAGAACCGTTTGGTCAAGACGGTTGGTCAGTTTGGACCGTATGCTTTGGGCATATATCTGTCGCATGTGCTTTTTCTCTGGACTTTCGGGGCGCTATTGCCGGTCCAGTTCGCCTGGGCCCACGTACTTCAGATTGTAGCGAGCTTCAGTTGCGCCCTGGCGCTCACATTGCTGCTGAGCCGGCTGCCGTTTCTGCGCAGACTTGTAACTTGAGAGGTCGGTGAGTGGCAGGCAGACCGATCCCGCGCATCCCGCGATGGAGAACGATCCCCATCGCTGATCGGGGATACGTCAAATTAACGATGACATAAAAATCGAACCGCAGGCTGGTTGCAACTCGGGACGATAGGTCCGGACTTTGCAACGGAATTTGTAGATGTGTTTTTACAAATGTATTGCACGAATTGAGATCTAGCGGCGCTGGACCAGCCGTCCTAAGCCGTATCACGCATCGTACCATATTGAGGCAGCGTCCCCGTGCAGACGTCTTCGGTTCCCTTCGTTACGATCGTCATGCCGGCTCTTAACGAAGAAAGCTATATCGCCGAGGCGATCCGATCCGTCCTGCCCACCGGTCAAACGGTCGACTATGAACTCCTGGTGATGGATGGCGGGAGCACGGATGACACCCGTCGCATTGTCGAAGAGTTGGCGGCCGCAAACCCTTGCATCAAACTGCTGAATAATCCGCGTCGGACGCAGTCCGCCGCCATGAACATTGCGGCCGAGATCGCCGATCCGAAGGCAACGATTGTTGTTCGCGCCGATTGTCACGCGATCTACCCGGCAGGTTTCGTCGAGAACTGCGTCGCTTCATTGCTGAACACGCGAAGCGCGTCTGTCGTGGTGTCCATGCGTGCGGTCGGCTTATCGCCCATTCAGAAGGCCATAGCCGCCGCGCAAAATAGCCGCTTGGGCAACGGCGGATCGCGCCATCGGCGGCGCGCTCAATCGGGCTATGTCGAGCATGGCCATCATGCGGCTTTCGACCGGCAAATGTTCAGGTCGTTGGGCGGCTACGATGAAACCGCGCCCTTCAACGAGGATGCCGAATTCGATACGCGTTTGGTTCGCGCCGGGGGGCGCATTTTTCTGGACGGTCGATCGACGATCGACTATTTCCCGCGGGCAAATTTTCCAAAGCTTGCGCGGCAATACTTTCGCCATGGTTGGGGCCGGGCGAACACCATGCTTAAACACGCGTCGCGTCCGAAGCTGCGACAGATGTTGCCGGTAGTCGTGCTCGTTTCCTGCTTCCTTGCGATCGCAAGTTGGCCGGTCGTTGGCGGTGTGGCGCTCTTGCTGCCGGCTGCCTACGTAGGCGCGTGTCTGCTCTGGGGGACCGTTCTCGCGGTCAGAGGTCGTGATGCCAGTCTGGTATTTTCCGGACCCGCGGCGTTAACCATGCACATGAGTTGGGCACTCGGCTTCCTGAAGCGGATCGCGGAATTGCTGGCGTCGGACCGTCTCAAAACTGTCGATGCAGCGAGCAGAGAGGTTCCTCAGCAGGGCCGTTGAACGAACATCCTACGCAGTTGGGAGAGGGCCAGTACGTCTTTCGGACAACATAATAAGGGACGTGGGATCAATATATTAGAGGTGCTTGGGTGCAGGATCGGGTGTGATACGATCAACATGCCGGAGGCCGTTCTCGCAAAGCGATTTAGCGGCAAATGAGAACGCACAAGGCTAAGTTCCGCTGGTGACGCAAATTTAAATGGTCGATCGGATCGGGCACTGCGCAAAAACGGCAAGGTCCTTGCACAGCAGTCTTCGAAACGAAAACAGCGGATTGACTAAGAGAGAGTGTAGAGGGCTATGAAACACCTGTTCCTCAACAGACCATCCCATACATTCTTCCGTGGAGGCGATGTGCGGGGCAATGTGTTTGCGGAATCCCGGAGCCGAAAGACAATTTTCGGCCGCAGCGGAATCAAGCATCGTGCGGGCCTGTTTCATTTGGCGACAGCATTTGTCTCATTGGCTGCCATCGGCTTACTGTTCCCGGATGGGACAACCGTCTACGCCGACTCTCGGTCTGAGAATGCCGGACCGGCAGCATCGGCGACGCTTCCCGAATACCGTCTGAATGTCCGCGATAAGATAAGGGTCCAGGTCTTCGAATGGCGCCCATCGCAGGACGAGGTCTACACCTGGACCGCACTCAACCAGATATATTCGATTGACCCTGCAGGCCGGATCTCTCTGCCACTCGTCGGGTCCGTTCCGGCCATCGGATATACCACGTCGGAACTCGCGCTGATCGTCTCGAGACAGCTTGCGAAGCGGCTCAACCTGGCCACGCTGCCTGATACCACGATCGAGGTTACGGATTTTCGCCCGATCTACGTGACCGGCGCGGTCGAGAAGACGGGCGAGTACAACTATACGGCGGGAATGAGCGTTTTGCAGGGCGTAAGCCTCGCCGGCGGCCTGTTCAGGAATTCCAGTGTCGGCGGCCTGAGACTTGAACGTGAATGGGTCACGACGGTCGGCAACTATCAAGGTCTTGTGCGTGAGCGTCAGAGGCTTCTCGCTCATAAGGCGCGGCTTGATGCCGAGTTGGCCCAGGCGGACCGCATTGCGTTTCCGGCCGAACTTCAGTCGGTCAGTGAACCGCAGGCCATCGAGTTCACCGCCTCGGTGATGTCCAAGGAACAGCGCGTTTTCGAATTGCGGAAGAATGCGAACGATACGCAGCTTGTTGCGCTCAATCAATTGCAAGACTCCCTCCAGTCAGAGGTGGATGGGCTCACCAAGCGCATCGCAACGGCGCAAACCCAGATTGATTTGCTCAACTCCGAGCTGAGTGGGATTCAAACACTGACGGATAAGGGCCTCGCCACACAGCCGCGGCTTCTCGGACTGAAACGGAACCTCGCCGAGCTCGAGGGCCAAAAGCTTGCGATTGAGAGCGATCGCACGCGCGCTCAGCAGGAAGTCAGCCGGACGAAGCTTTCGAAAATCGAATACGAGAACAAGCGTGAAAATGATTTGACAGTCGAACTGCAAACGACGGAAGCACGCTTGCAGCAGATCGATCAGGAAACGGAAGTTGATGAGCGTCTCTTGGCCGAAACGAAGTCGCAGGTGGTTGCCTCGCCGTTGCGGCTGACATCCGCCACCGAAGGCAAAGGCACTGCCGATCAGGATGAGCCGACGGTTCATTATACGATCGCCCGCCAGGTCGGCGAGAACACCGTCGACATCGAAGCAACAGAGAAGACTGTTTTGCAGCCGGGCGATACGATCAAAGTGGAGATGACGCTTCCCGCCACGACGGTCGGTAGCAGTTCGGACGATATGGACGCATTTTTCAGGCACGCTCCTGCTGCGAAGCACGCAACTCCCACCGAGAACACCACCCCATTGCGCAACGTCGCGCCCATGCCGACGAAAGCCTCGCTCCAGGACGATCACATAGAGCCGTCATTGCAGCCTTGATGATATTGAATGCGCTGGGCGCCCTTTGGCGCCCAGATGTTTATTTTGACGGTCTGGAAGTTCTCAGCCGGATCCGTTTGCACACAGGAAGGCAGCCCGTCAGATGAGGTGAGGCAAAGATTCTGCCCGCGAGGAGGAAACTGATACTTCATTTATGTTGCGGTTTTGCGTTCAAACGATCGGCCCGAAGACGGTATCGCGGCGCGAAATGTTTATTTCCATCTTTGGCTATCTCACCTCGATTTTCCTCACGCCGCGGTTCGCGACGAATGTCACACATTTTGGCCCGTATCCTGCAAAGGGATCTGCTGAATGGCATTCGATGAAGATCGGTGAGCTGTCAGAGCAGTCTCGTTTCCCAAATTATTGGGCCGGCGGCTCGGCGCAGCCAGTCCTGCCGGAGCGTCGCAGGTTTATCGCCAGAGAGATCGGCAGGAGACAATGAATTTTTTAGCGCCAGAAACGTTGAACCCCGTTGCGCGGCCAGTCGCGAAACCTGCGCTTCTGTCGATCATCGTTCCAACGTTTAACGAGCAGGACAATATTGCGGAACTCGTTGGGCGATTGGATGCAGTTCTCTCCGGACTGAGCTGGGAAGTCGTGTTCGTGGATGATGATTCCACCGACGGAACGGTGAAAGCGCTGCGGGAGCTTTCGCAAACTGATGCGAGGGTCCGCTTTCTCCATCGCATTAATCGCAGAGGCCTCTCGTCGGCCGTTGTTGAAGGAATTCTATCGACGGCATCGCAGTACATCGCGGTGATGGATGCGGATTTGCAGCACGATGAGAAGCTCCTGCGCGATATGTTGGAACGATTGCGGATCACCAATTGCGACGTCGTCGTTGGATCGCGCTACCTGCAGGATGGCGGCGTGGAGGAATGGGACGAGAGTCGGCAAGCCATAAGTCGACTCGCTACAAAGATCGCTCAACGCGTCCTGAAGACAGAGTTGAGCGACCCTATGAGCGGATTCTTCATGATGCGTCGCGACGCATTCGATCGCTCCGTTCGCCGGCTCTCCGCCATGGGCTACAAGATCCTGCTTGATATCCTGGCGTCTGCGCGGCCGCCGCTCTCAGTATCCGAAGTTCCCTACGTCTTCCGCAATCGGCTGCACGGCGAGAGCAAACTCGACTCTGCAGTTGCCTGGGAATACCTGATGCTGCTCCTCGACAAGACGATCGGACGCGCAGTTCCGGTTCGATTTGTCATGTTTACGGCGGTCGGCGGCCTCGGCGTGGTTGTTCACATGCTGACTTTGGCAACGCTCAATCAAATGTTTGCCGTCCCTTTTATGCAAAGTCAGGCGATAGCCACTGTGATGGCGATGACGATGAATTTTTTCGCCAACAACATGCTGACCTATCGCGACAAGCGCCTGAAAGGCGGATGGCAAATCCTGGGAGGACTTCTGAGCTTCTATGCCGTTTGTTCCATCGGCGCGATTTCCAATGTCGGGATAGCAGCATTCATGTTCGATCAGCACTACTCGTGGTGGCTCGCCGGCATCGCCGGAATTTTGTTGGGTGCCGTTTGGAATTACGCCGTCAGCTCAATCTTCACGTGGCGTAAGTGATGTTCATCAGCGAAGAGAAGTCGGAAGTACCCGACTTTCGCGGCCATGGCTGGCTATCGGAGATCAAATCCCAATTAGGCCGGAATTCAACGGCAATCGCGGGAATTATATTCGTCGCGTCGCTGATTTTTTTTATCATTTTTGAAGTTTTCGCCACGGCCCATTCCGAATTCTGGACAGACGAAGCGTTTGCGTTGTGGGCCAGCGATCCTCATCTCCCATTTCGCGACGCCTTTTTCGACCGAATACTCGGCGACACAAACGCACCGACATATTTTTCGTTGCTGTACTTTGCCCAAATGCTAGCTGGAGATGGCAGGACCGCCATCCTTATATTGAATGGGTTCGTAGGAGCGGCTTTCTTTGCGCTTCTCATCTGGACCGCATCCCGCAAACGGTTGTTGCCGATCGCCTTGTTGGCAGCGTCACTTTTCATTTTGTCGGCTCTCGGACTGACGTTGATTCCGGAAGGTCGCGTATATGAAACAGCGATGTTGGCGACGCTGAATGCGGCATTCCTGGCGGCTGCGTGCCTCGAACGCGGAGTATCTCGGTCAGACATCGTGCTCGCCGCCGTTCTCGGCGTCTTCTGTTCGTGGTTGCACATTTACGCCGCGCTATTCTGCGGTGCCCTGGGCATCAGTCTCGTGGGCGCCGGAATCGCGGGAAGAAGCAGGGATACGACGAGCTTGGGACTGGCTATGGCCGGAGGCGCCGTCGTCGGTTTGGCTGCATGGATTATTATCGCCTATCCCATATTTTCGGAGACGGCACAGCACGGCTTTTGGCTTCCGTTTACGCTCGCCAGTATCTGGGGAGATCTATGGGGTGTGAAGCATTATTCGTTCGGATGGACGCCGGCCGCCCTGATCGCAATAGTCTTTCTGCTCATGTCGTATGCGAATCCCGCAACCAGAAGGCTATCGATTGTATTTCTGGTGGCGATGGTAATTTTCATCGTCACACCTCTGGTCGTTTCATTGCATACTGTAATTTTCACCGCCCGCTATGTGTTTGTCGGCGTGCCGGCGTTCATGACCATGCTGATGTTCATGGTCCGGGGCCATCTGACAAGTGGTGGCGAACGTATCGGTCTAAATGATGCCGCTGCCGCAATCGGTGCCTCCTTTCTGTTGATATGCGTCATCAATGGCCCTCCGACAGCATGGTCACATTTCAAGTCTCGTTGGGATTGGCGCGGGTTCGATGTCGTCGAGCCGCGCATCCCGCAATGCGCCGAAAAGCAAATCCGCATCCTCGTGCTCGGCAGACCAGAAGGAATTGACTATTTGCTCAGGGGGCGTTTGGAGCCCATCGACGCCACGACAGCGCCGATCCGTGACGTCTCCGATATCGACTGCACGGTCTATGGTTGGGCTGAAAATTATGCTCCTGGAAATGATCGCACATGGGTCGAGCGCGCAACTGTGGAGCAGACGTTGGCTGCGTTCAATTTGACCAACCACCAAGGCCTGCCTCTGACGGTCGATAGACATTTCGGCGGCCTTGTCTTGCGGCGGTCCGATTAGCCGAAACACGGAAGGCTTGCGCGTTCTGGCCCTCCCAGGAAAAAGATGAAGCGACCCGGAGCTGGTTCCCGTGCCTCGGCGGCATGTTAACGTAAAACAGTGCAATAATGCGCAGGCCGATCTGACCGTTTGTGCCGTTAAAGGAGTGTGATCAGAAGTATGATCAAATGGCGGGATTACGCAGCGCTAGGCAATTTGCGATGCCGCAGGAGATGAGGGCCAGAACGACGTTATGAGCCTGATTGCAAAACGGCCGCTTCAGGACGACGCGGTGGTATTATCGCCGCGCGTCGCCGAAGCCATTGCTCTGCTCGCACTCGTGGTGGCAAGCGCCGGCATGATGTTGACCGCGCCGGTCGCAGGAGATTTCTGGTGGAGCGATGCGCCCCGACATGCCCTGAACGGCGCATTCGTAATGGATTTGATCCATGATCATCCGTTTGGTCACGCAACGGCTTGGGCGATAGATTACTATATCCGCTATCCAGCGCTCACGATCATTTTCTATCCGCCGTTCTTCTATTTTGTTGAGGCGATTCTTTTTGCGCTTTTCGGCGTGAGCCACGTGGTCGCTCAGTTTACCGAGACGATATTTGTGTTTCTTCTCGCAGTCGGCGCCTACGCGTTCGCGCGTCAATGGTTGCCGAGAATAGCTGCGGTTGGTGTTGCGCTGCTGACGATAGGAACGCCGGAAATCGCCTACTGGGGCCGCCAGGTCATGCTGGACGTCCCGGCCTATGCCTTAAGCTTCGTTGCGATTGTGTTTGTCTGCGCCTATCTGCGAGATGCCCAACCGAAGTTCGTCTATCTGGCGGCTGCATTCTTCGTCGCTTCGATCTATACGAAATACAACTTCGCTTTCTTGCTTCTTCCCGCCGTCGCCGCGGTGTGGATGGCTCGCGGTTTTCGAGTTCTCTTAGACCGTCACGTATTGACCGCCCTCGGAGCTGCATTCATTGCACTACTGCCCGCGGCGTACATGTTCATCCGGTTCGGTGCCATCAATGTCGACGCGGTTGCGGGCCAGCCGGGCGATATGGCAAAGGACACGTTCGCCTCCTGGTCGTTTTACGCGTATCAGATGCCGCATCAACTCGGCTATCCTATCGTCGCACTCGCGATCCTGGGACTTCCATTGGCATTGAGCGGCCGTCTGAGCGTTCGGCTTGAACCATGGGCATGGACAATGCTCGCGGTATGGTTCCTCGGCGGATATGCGTTCGTCTCGATGATCGCCCATAAGGAACTGCGTCATGATCTCATGATCTTGTTTCCGGTGATCCTGCTCGCGGCGTTGGCAGCGGTCAGCCTGATAAGACATAATATCGCCGGACCGGCGACAGTCCTTCTCGTCGGCATTGCGACCTATGGCTATAGCCTCTTTTGGTATCCTCCGCGGGTCGTTAGTGGATACCGGGAGGTTGCGCGATATGTCGTCGACCATGCGCCGCCCAACGGAGTCGTGGTATTTTCAGGGTATCGCGACGGCAATTTTGCATTCGCGACGCGGGAATATTCGAAGCGCAAAGACTTGAAGGTACTGAGAGCGACCAAGCTGCTTCTCAAAATCGCTGTCACACGTAGCTTCGGAGTAGAGCAGGCTGATCTCGATGAGCCGGCGATCTTGCAGATGATAAAAGATCACGGCGTATCCATGATCGTTGCACAAAGGAATTTTTGGCAGGATTTAAGGGAGATGGCGCGATTTGAGAAAGTTCTGCAGAGCGCCGACTTTCAGCGGGTCGCCAGCTTTTCGATCAGGGGCCAGCTGGAGAAGGACGACGGTCCTGATGCCCAAGGGGTCGGAACGGTAGACGTCTTTGTTCCGACCTACAAAATAGCGAAGCAGAAAGCTCCAATCACGCTCGACCTTCCGATCATCGGCGCTACGATAACTGAGCAGCCCGGCCAAGTGCGGTGATGTCAGGAAACTCAACAGCAAGATTTCGCGCAGCTATGCCCAATCCGCAAATTCGGCTGGAAGACAGGCCGACCGGCGAGACACCAGGATGGCTGAGCGCTCCTTCGTCCATCGTCGTCGCCATTTTGGTTTCGGCATTTCTTGTCCGCCTGATCGGCATCGAGCACCGCTGGCTCTGGTCGGACGAGCTGCTGTCGGCAAACTTCATCGCGCATGGCCTTTGGAACACGCTGATCACTAATTTGCGGTTCGATATTCATCCTCCGCTTTATTATTTGCAGCTCGAACTTTGGGCGCTGTTCAACCGCAGCGATCTATGGCTGATGCTGAATAGCGTTCTCTGGAGTGTAGTAGCTGTCGGAATTTTGATCGCCGCCGTGCGCCGCTTTTTTGGATTGCGAAGCGCGCTCATCGCCGGGACGTTGTTTGCATTTTCGCCCGCAGCTCTGGCGTACGGCGATCAGGTCCGTATGTATTCCTTCCTGATGGCGTTGATCATTTGGGTTTGGGTGGCCCAGATGAACTGGCTCCGCGCGGCTCCTGAGCGGCAGCGGCTGGTGAGCCCGCCCTCTCTCAATCTCATCCTCAGCCAACTCGCGGTTATTTATACGCACAGTGCCGGACTCATAATGATCTCCGGCTGCGTCACGCTTGCTGCCACGATGCTGGCCGAAGCTCGTGACATCAGAGCGGCGAAGCGTTGGATTATCTGCCAATGCGTCGTAGGCCTCTGCGCGCTTCCGGCAGTCGCGATTGCGCTCGTGCGCGAGGCTGGGCATGTGACGGCGCCCTCGCTCGCCGAAATATGGGCGACGTGGGAGTTTCTTGCAGCCGGAGCGCTGCAATTCACCCTCCTGGGCCCCATTCTCGGAATAGGACTCCTTGCGGTGCTCATCTACGTGATGGTCACAATGCCAGGCGAACGTATCGGGGTGGCCAACTTGGTATTCGTACCGCTGATCATAGCGGCGGCGGTATCCTATGGACTGAAACCCACTTGGATCGAGCGCATCTTCGTAACGATCATCCCGTTCCTTTGTCTGTTTGCGGCACTGGCGATCGAAAAACAATTCGATCTGACTTCATCGACGCCGCGCATTCGAAGGATCTTGGCGGTCGGGCTGGCTCTGATCTGGGTCGGCACCGGCGTTGCCGGGCAGCTGACGAGAAACAAGGGCGACGGGTTCAAGTTGGCAGCGTCCTATCTCCAGCAAAATATCACATCCGGCGACGTCGTCCTGGTCGACGGAGATTATCCGTATTGGTGTTTCCTCTGGTATTTTGCGGGCCCTGATTGGGGCGTCCCGCAGCAGGCCTATATCGAGACACCGAAATGGCGGGGCTTCGCTGCGAAGCTGAGCCCGGCCGTTTTGAAGGCATTGGACTTCCGGGCGCAGAAAAGGGAAATCAACGTGAAGGGGACCGACGTGATCATGTGGGATCGCGAAATCCCGGTGCCGATCCCCTCTGCTCGGAATGTCTTTGTTGTGCGAAACGCAAATACGGAGCCGGTCACGCTTGAGGGCTATAATTCGATTGGTGGCCGCCGTGATGAAGACCTCGTGATCGATGAGTTCGCCAAGTCTAAGACAAATTGATTTCCGACCTCTTTGTGGGCGCCCGGATGTTCATTTCGGCTGGAACGGCGGCCAATGCGTCGGGATGTCGGTTCTAGCGAGGCGGGAGATCGTCGGGCGTGCCGTCATCGACGCGTTGATAGACGCGGATATAATCGATGAGCATGCTCGACGGGAATGTTGTCGTTTCGTCGGGGTCCCCGGGCCAGTATCCACCGACTGCAAGGTTCATGAGTATATTCATGCTTTTCGACGTGACCGTCGGCCCGGCGACCCGAAAGGTTTCCTTTCCATCGACGTACCAGATCAGCAACCCCGGTCGCCAATCGATTCCGAAAGTCGAAAATGACGAAGTGAAATCTTTTCCCTCGTAGACATGGCCATCTTTCTGATGCGCCCCACTCGGATCGTTGTAGTGGTACGTTTGATAGATCTTGGATGGCTGATGCCCTAACGCTTCCAGGATATCAATTTCTGGTGGCCAAGTTCCGTCGCTCGGGACGAGCCAAAACGCCGGCCAGAATCCCTTTCCTTTGGGAAGTTTCGCGCGAATTTCAAAATAGCCGTACTTTTGGGAAAAAGGCCTGAGCCGGGCACATTCGGGAGCCGTTTCATATTGATTGCAACCGATCGTCGTCACCATTCCCGAGGCGTAAAGTAGATCGAATGAGGCTCCTTTGCAGGCGGACGCGACGGTCGGTGAACGTGTGGCTGTGAGGCGAAGCAATCCGTCTGACTGACTTACGGACCGGGACTGGTAGCACTGCTTCTCCCCGTTCCCTGCAAGCGTTCGATCGCCCCAACGGCTCGTGAAGCGCCATTTTGTGCGATCTACGGTATCGCCATTGAACTCATCATCAAAAGAAAGTTTCCAGCCAGCATTGGCGGCCGTCGCACCCGCCAGAAGGAAGAGCAATCCGCTTAAAAGAGTTCGCCTACGCCAGACCATATCGGAACTCTCTCACGCACCTGACCCTGAAGAGCTAAGGACTTTGGATGTCGACAGAAAGTCGCGTCGACCCGAGCACCGTCATCATTCTCCGAAATCAACTCCGGGCAATGACGACAATTCCGGCGATGACCAAGAAAATGCCGCCGAGGCGTTGGAGGGTGATGTGATCATCGAAGAGAAAGTAGCCGAATATAGCGGTGAGAACAAATCCCAGCCCTACGAAGGGATAGGCCTGAGAAACCTCCACGCGACTGAGCGCGGTAAGCCATACCAGTGTCCCGACGCCATAGAGTGCCAAGCCGATCAGAACGCCTGGTGTTAGGAGCGCAGCCAAAAGTCCGGATGTGCCTCCATGCGGGGAATTTGCGGGCGCGCTGGAGACGAGTCCGAGCTTAAAGAGGATCTGTGCAGCTGCCGATATCGTTACGGCTATCAAAATGAGCGCAAGGGTTTGCACGTTCATCGGTCATGTCTCGGTGAGTTCGGTTGTGCTGTTAAATCGCAATGGCCCCAAGGATGATCACGAAGGCCGCTACAAGCCAGGAGACCCAATCCCGCGCGGCATATACGATCGGATCGTCATGCATGTAGCCGCGCGAAGCAGAAAGCCAGATCCGGCATTCCCAGAATAGAATGAGAGGGACGATCGCCCAGAGTGCTTCCGGGCGGCTGTATTGGGCAGATGCGGCAGTGCTGCCCACGAAAAGTGCGAGCACGACGCTCGCAGCAAATGCCGATGCACATCCAAAAAGCTGAAGGACCTGAAGATCGCTCGCGTAATAGCCGCGGCGCGCAGACACTTTCCCCCCGGCGCCGCCCGCATGGATTGCAGATCCCAATTCTTCAGTCCGCTTCACGAGTGCAAGGCTAAGAAAGAGAAAGCCCGAAAAACCGAGGAGCCATGGAGAAACGGGATGACCGGTCGCGATCCCGCCGCCCAGCAAACGGATAGTGTAGAGCCCCGCCAGCATGAAGACATCGACGAGAGGAAACACCTTAAGGAACCAGGAATAAAGGATTGATGCCACTGCGTAGGCGACGACAATCGTGCCCGCGCCGGAGAGGCTGCCGAGCACCAGTCCGAGAACAAGCAGAACAGCGGACGATGCCAACCCGGCTTTCACAGAAAGCGCACCGCTGGCGAATGGCCGAGATCTCTTACGTGGATGGCGCCGGTCTTCCGCGAGGTCGGTAAGATCGTTGAAGATATAAATGGATGACGCCGTTGCGCAGAACGAACCCAGCAGCAGCAATGCCGCGATCCAGCTTTTCGCATCCAACAGAGCATGCGCAGTAAGCATCGGAACGAAGACCAGAAAGTTTTTCACCCACTGGTAGGGCCGCATGGCCTTGAGAAGCGATCCAAAGATCGGCTTTTTTTCATTGAACTCGGCTTCGAGCACCGTCTTGCGAAGCGAGGCTCTTCGCACCCGATCGGGAGCGTTGACCAGAACGATCGATTTGGCAGCTATAAGGGCCGGTAGGTCGGCATCATCACCGCCGACGAAGGCGAAGTTCTTCTTGCCGAAGCGCGCCTCTAGCGCTCGTGCCTTCGTTTCACCTTTGAGATTTGTGATGCCGTCCGACGAAATGACTTCGTCGAAGATGCCAAGGTGATCGGCTATTTTGTGCGCGACCTCAGAATCGGCCGCAGTCGCAAGCACCAGCTGACGACCCGAAGTTTTCTGTTCACGCAGATAGGCAATCAGCTGTTCGTTGTATGGCAAGAATTGAGGGTCGGTTTCCGCGAGTTCCGCAACACGTTTTTTCAGAACCGCCCGACCACCCCAGATGGATCTCGACAAATCGAGCAGGGACCGGGGACTGCGGAGAGCAGCTAAAAGTCCTTCGACGAGCATGTCGGAACGAATGAGTGTCCCATCGAGGTCGACACAAAGCGGCACTTCGTGGGCCTGCTCGGCCGCATGCTGTGACAACTCGTGGAGCATCATCCCCTGCTCGTGATGAAAAGACGTATCATCCAATATACCATACAAATGCGCATCGAGCGATTGCCGCTTCTAGTGTAGTTGCTCAAGTATTGCTGTCTAAATGCTTTTAAACGCGCGGGCGGAAAACCGCGAAATTATAGAGGGTGAAGTTAATTATCATTCCAACCGCCACGCCGACGGGCAATGCGATATAGGGCGCAGACCGAAATGGCGGGAGCAGATGGAGCATGGCGATGTAGGTTGCGACGTTCGCAACTCCGGCCGCGATGCTTACTATCGCGTAAAGTACGGCCTGTTCGAAACCGCGGGACGGGCGATCGGCGAACGTTATGGACCGGTTCAACACGTAGGTAAGACAGATCGACGCCGCAAACGCCAGCAGACGCGCCGGCACAGGACCGAGGCCACAAATCTCAATCCAAAACCACAGACATGACATATCGAATACGAAGCCGGCGGTACCAACCACCAGAAAATATATGACGCGGGACGGCATCAGGCCTCATCGCTGGGCATCACGCCCGTCATGTTGAGATAAGCAAGCCGCTTCGCTTCTCGTCTCGATGCCGCCAAACCATCCAGCAGAAGGCCGCTGAAGAACGCCAGAAACGCCGCGAGCATCAAACCAGTGGAAAGCACGGCTGTCGGCAATCGAGGCACAAGGCCGGTATGGGCGAACTCCACGAAGATCGGCCATGCGAGAACGAGCGCGGTCAGGGAGAGAACCGCAGCGACAGCCGAAAAGAATTGAAGCGGCCTCTCGTCTTTGATCAGCAAAAAGATCACGCGCAGAATCCGAAACCCGTCGCGAAACGTTCTGAGTTTGCTGACCGAGCCTTCGCCGCGCTCGCGATAAGGGGTCGGCACCTCTGTCGTTGACGCGCGCGTCTCCACGGTGTGAATCAACAGTTCCGTTTCGATCTCGAAACCCTTTGAAGCGATGGGAAAGGTTTTTACGAAGCGCCGCGACATGACTTTATAGCCGGAAAGCATATCGGACCACGTAGCGCCAAAGGCAAACCGCACCGCACCCGAGAAGAGCCGATTGCCGAAACGATGGCCCGGCCGGTAGGCCGCAGTCGATTGCTCATCCCGCGCCGCATTCACGACATCGAAAGGCCCGCGCCGCAATGTCCGTATAAGCAAAGGCGCCGACGCGGCATCATAAGTATCGTCGCCGTCCGCAAGAACATAGATGTCCGCTTCGATATCGCCGAACATACGTCTGACGACATGGCCTTTGCCTTGGCGCATCTCTTTTCTGACGATCGCGCCGTGCGCGGTCGCAACGCGCACCGTGTCGTCAGTAGAGTTGTTGTCATAAACGTAAATGGATGCTTCCGGGAGCGCACTTCGAAAGCTGTCGATTACGGATCCGATCGCTGCTGCCTCATTATAGCACGGCAACAAGACCGCAACGCTCGGCCTCGATCTCAACGTCGATTTGGTTCTCTCGAGGGGCGCGGTCTCAAACATCTTAGGACCCTTTCCTGCCGGCGACTCCGCGCATGCGATCCGAATTCACAACGATGATCAGTGCCGTCAGCGCCGGGACAATCCAGATCAGCCTCGCCTGGTAGCGATTGTGGGCGCCAGAAAAAGCACCGCAGATTGCTGCATTGAATAATAAGACAAGTATGACCGTCGCGCCGAATCCCGCAAGTCTTTGGTTGACGTCGCCTGACCGTGAGTGCGCAGTGCCATATCGCCAAATGTGAAACAGTAGAAAAATAGTACTGGCAATAAATACCGCCCGCTCCAGCTTATCGAAGAATTTCGCAGGACGGGGCGGAGAGCATGATGCCGGCAGCTTCAAGCATGTTCCGGCCTTTGGAATGACCTCAAAAATTGCAAGCTCGCTCCAAAAAGGCCTGCCCGACCACATCGCCCATACATTATCGGTGAATTCGCCATAGAGACCAAAGCGGCGTAATTGATCGAGCGCGTTTTTTGCTGCCGCAACGAGAACCTGCGCGGGATGCGCAAGGATTGTTCTCATGACGAACGATGGTTGCTCGTCGGCGAGCGCGATGCGAGTGCCATAATCGGCGAGAGTATAGACGCCGCGTGACGGATCGCTCGACCACAGGATCTCATCCGCGTTGTCCAGAGGAAGCTTTTGGAATTTGCAAAGGGTATAACGCGACGGATCCACGGCGCAGGTGTCTCGCAGGTAATTCCTTCCTGGACCATCGGCGAGGAGCCGCGCCGTGGCGAAGATAGGCGTGCGCAACTTGTCCCCGAAGTGGCGCGCGGCCAGCGTGTTGAAAATCCACCCGGCCATGATCGCGAGGACAAGACCAATGGCAACCGTCCCGAGGAGATTGAAGACGCGCTTCTTTTGGACGCCAAAGAAAATTGCAATGGGTCCGGCGACCAATGTCGAGAGAAAAATGAGTGGAATGTTTGTGAGATGAAATGTTGCCGCCGCCCCGACGATGATGGTCAAGAGTGCATAGTCGATCAAAGAAAGGCCAGTACTTCCGAAAACGAAGATGCACAGGAGGACGACGGCGAAGCTTAGCCAAACATCCGGCATTGCGAAGCTCACAAACCACGGGAGGCTGGAAGCGAACACCGTCGTCGCAAGCATCGCCGCAAATGCGACGGCCGTTCGCCCGTCTACAAAGGCACCGGCAGTGCGCCACAAGACAAAAGACGCGATCAAAGCCTGAATTGCCACAATGCCCCAAAGACCCGCCACGGTCGCGGTGAGATACAACAGAGTTCCATAGTAAACCGATCGCGCCGCCAAAAGCGTTACGGCATAATTCTGTTTGGGCGTTGATGATGCCACCGTCGCACTGGGCTGGGCGCCGGGATCTACGTCGGCCGCCTTATGTGTCTCAAAAAATACCGAAATGACGCTTCGTCCGCCGCGGTAGTACCCATCGGAGTCATGGAACAAATAGGGAGAGCCGTTAAGGAGCGCCGGGAAGGTCAATGCGAGCGCGCCAAGCAAGATTGCAAGAGGCGGTGAAATGCGAATTCCTCGAAATGTCATTTGCCTCCGCAGGCACCCGCCGTTTGAATTTGCGCTCTACAAATGCGCGCGATCAGGGGTGTTAACATAAGTGTTTGAATATTTGCGTGCCGGCGGCCGGCACGGCAAAATTATTTGGTCATTAAGGAAAAAATAGGCGATGGCCAGCACTGGGTTGGTCGCATGAAGCAATTGGTAGGAGCTTTGATTGCTTTTATAGGCGGCCTCAGACATCCTGTCTGTTCGAACAACTCGCCGATGCGCCGCCCGCCAGGTGACGGTGGGGAATACAACGAATGTTGATTGTGGATGGCTCCAAGTTCCTTCACCCTGAAATATGAACAAGGCGCGGGCGCCGGAAGCGATGCCCGGGGGAGTCTTGAGGCGTACGTCTTGCCCCTATGCGCTTTTGCATTCCAGACGAGTATCGCTCGGATTGGAATGGATTTTCTGCCGTCGACGACAAAAATCGCGTGGGGTTTGGCGTCACTGATGCTGATTGCGGCGGTGGCCGCGCAGCCAAATTTATATCTCGCGTTGGCGCGCCGAAATATTGTGCTTGTTGCCGCTTCAGTATTCGCCACGTTATCCGGCCTCTGGTCGTTGACGCCGACCGACTCCGCTTATTCTGGCATTCTGCTCGTCTTCAATACGTTTATCGGTTTTTTAATAGCCGATAGAGTGGGCATCCGGCGGGTCATCATTTTCTATTTTATGACGTGCCTTTTTTGGCAAAGTGTCTCGATCATCTTGATGAGCCTCCATGTGTGGTGGGCTTACGACGCGGTCGGCGACGCGAAGGGAGTGTACCTTCATAAAAATGCAATGGCGCTCGACGCTGGCATGCTCTACTTCACCTCGCTGGTGCTCTTCGCCAGCGGATGGCGAAGGTCCATTTCTGCCGCCGGTGTATTAATTGCGCTGCTCAGCTTGGTTCTGGCTCGATCCGGCACGGGATTCGTACTTGCGTTTTTCACCACCTCCACGCTTCTCATCTGTTGCATTCCCGCATTTGGTTCACGCTGGTCGACCCTCATAAGCGGGCTTCTTCTTATGATACTGGCCGCAACTCTAGGCTTGATCCTCTTGTACGATTTCGATGTATCGCATTCGGTGCTGAATGCGCTCGGAAAAGACGCGACGTTGACCGGGCGGACGATCCTCTGGGATCAAGCTTTGAAATCATTTTCTCAGAATCCTTGGCTGGGGGTGGGCTACGACAGCTTTTGGAATTCGCCTGAAACCACGGCATCCTCGATCTGGATCATCATGGGCCAGATCCTGACGTCGTTTCACAACGTGTATCTCGATAGGCTCGTCGACGTAGGCGCCATAGGCCTATCTTTGTTCGTTTTGTTTATGGTCACCGTGCTATGGCGGTCCTGGAGGCGATTCCTCCTGGAGCGATCGGCAATTTGGGCGTGGCCATTCGTCTATGTCTGCTTTATTACGATCGATAGCCTGTCGGAATTTCCCATATTTTGGAATAGCCAGTTTCAGCTGTTGCTTGCGATAATTGCTGCAGAAACATGTGGCATAAAGCTACGTTCCAACGCTGATAGCTATCGCCTGAAGTAAGCGGACGAAGGTCGCAATATCAGCGAATTCTCGATTTCCCGATAAACTTCCGTGATACGGTAATAGTCTCTCTACCAAGGCAAACTCCGCGTCTCATCTCATTGCGCCCAGAAAAAATTGTTCTCCGCGCAAAAACTCCGCACAGCTGGGTATACCAGAGGGGCGCCCTTTCGTACGCAATCACCAGCGGTTGACCTAGCCTAACTATTTGGTACTTACCTCTCGTGTTATCAAATTTTCCGATGGATGAACCGATATAATGCCGCAAACCCGAGGGGAAATAGTTTGGGGAGCAGCCAAGGATCCTCACGAACGACTGGGCGAAGTGCATTCCAATCGAATACCCCTGTCTTCAATATTTTGCGTAGCCAAATGTGAGCGAAGGTCGCCTCTAAAGTTTGGATCCTCTGTTTGGTGGCTACTCGAGCGGCGCCCTTCAATTGAAATTTTGATTTAACTTTCCTGAAAAAGATGAGAACATAACCAATCCGCCGCGCGGCGTCTGGATGGTCCCAAGACATCGACCCGTAGAACATATTATGTCCGCGCCCACAGTGGACTCTGGCCACCGTTGAAAACCGGACTCGGCGTGCAGCTTCAGAGAGCTCCAGCCAAAACATGTTGTCCTCACCCGCGTGGCGGAGTCGAGTGTCAAAACGGATATTACGCAATCGCGCGTAGCGATAAACAACGGTCGATGTTTGAGCGAGATAATCTTCGACAAACGAGAGAAATGCCGCCTCCGGAACGAATTCGTAGATCTCAAACTCAGGTCGAGCGACAAAACGGCTGCCGTTATTCTCTTTCATCCAAAGCTGGACGGGCTCTGAAGCCTGGAACCAAGTCTTTTCGTCATACCAACGGCTATGATCGCAAAAATAGAAATCCCCGTCATCGTCCAAAATATTTAACGCGGACTGCAGATGATCTGCCTGCCAACGGTCATCGGAATCTAGGAAGCCAACGAAATCAGTTTTGTCGGACAACATGTCCAATCCAATATTGCGGGCCCAGCCAGGTCCGCCATTCGGGCATTTCACGAGGGTCAAAGTGAATCCAACGGGGGGTGCTAAGTCGGCCAATTCTTCGGATGCGGGAACGGGGGACCCGTCGTCGATGACAATAAGATCTATTCGGAGATCCGAATTGACGTTCTGTGCGAAGACGCTCTCGACAGCCGGAAGAAGAATACCGCGCTCCTGTTGATAGAACGGGATTATTACGGAGACAAAGGGCATAAGAAAAAGCTCAGGCTTGAAATCCGTGGACACGAAAGGATGATTGGTTGCCAATTTTCCTAGAGGAGCCGGCTCTAGCAACTCATTTCCTATGACTCAATAAAAATGCGCAAGTCCGGACCGGCATTTCGAATCCCTATAACTGGAGCAAATTGACAACAAATATCGGTGCGACGCACGTTCAGAACGAAAGGATCTGCGATCGAATTCGTCGGCACTTTTAACTCCGAGTGGCTGCTCGCGTCGTTGCTTATAATAGAATGCATCGTTTGCCACCAAGCCCTGTTGAAATGGATTTATTTTCGCGCAATTCGTCGGCAACCATCGAGTCGCCGTACGATTGGGAGAGGTTACGTTCGGAGAATGTCTCCCGTATATCATGGTATAAGCAGTTCTCCCAGTCGCGGGAGGGCCGAGATCGCGCTTGCTCTACAAGTAGATGCGATGGCGACGTTCGGTTAACCGGCCGGGAATTAATTTGGGTGTCAGTTCGTCGCTCGGTATACTCTGTACGGCGGATGGCTGGTACAGTGATCGGCGGCCTCCAGCCCGCATTTGAGAAAGTTGTTCCTAGACATGTTAGAGCGCGTTCGCCCCGGATCAGAGCCGAAAACCGAGATCGCGGGCGCGGCATACACTGAACTCACGATTGCCGATGTTTTTCTCTTCCTCCGCACCTACTGGCCTATCATAGCAGCCTCCATTTTGGCATGCCTGATATTGGGGGTGGCCTACGTGCTAGTAACGAAGCCCACCTATACGGCCAACGCGCAGATATTGATCGAAGCCAACCAGCAATCGACGCCTACGTTGGCGAATACAGAATCCCTGATTGCGATGGATACGCCACAGGTCGAAAGTGAGATAGCGCTACTGCAGTCGGAGCAAATTGCGAGGAAGGTCGCACAGCTGCTCGAACGGCGCGGTGAAGCTAGCGACAACACTGCAGAAGAGGCCAACAAAACAAGCTATTCGGAATACTCCGCGGAGAGCTACATTGCGTGGTTTTATAACTTACTGTTTGCTCCTCTTAAGCCGGACACTCTGGACGAAAAAGAGGCACGCGTAAGGACCTTGATGGCGCAAATTCAGGGGAACATGGACGTCCGCAGAGTCGGACTATCCTACGTCCTTAACATCTCTTATCGCGCTGGAGATCCGAAAACGGCGGCGCGTGTCGCGAACGCTATTGGGGATACCTACGTCCAAGACAAACTCGATCTTAGAGCACAAAGCGCCCGCCAGGGTGCCGCTTGGCTCGAAGCCAGAATCGAAGAGCTTCGCCGCTCTATGAACGATGCTGCCCTCGACGTTCAAATCTTCAAGGCAAAGCGGGACTATCGCCTCTTCGATAAGCCGAACAACGAAAATCGGAGGGGCGATGACCTTCCGACCTTTGGACCGAACCCGAGAATCAGCCCCCAAGCGGTAGACCCATCGGCTCCGGAGACCAATTCGAAGAATACTAGCATCAAGCCTTCAGAAATGCTTCCCGAGCACACTACGCTCGACGAGTTGGAGTCTCGGGCAGAAACGTATAAGAAAATCTATGAAAGCTACCTCCAGGCGTATATGGAGACTGTGCAGAGGCAGTCGTACCCAGGTACCAACGCGCGCGTCATTACGCGTGCCGATCCGCCGCTTCGCAAAAGCGGCCCCCGTAGGGCACTTGCACTAGCCGCGAGCGTCGTCCTCGGGACAATTTTGGGCTTTGGTGCTTCGTTAATATATATGAGCTTCGACGAGACGGTCCGTTCTGCGCGCCAGATTTCGAGAATGCTGGACGTGCCCCTGCTCGGGGAACTCACACGCTCGACTTTCCTCAGCGAGACAGTGCTCGCGAAATTTATTCCATATCGGTTGCGATCCCGTCGACGCAGCCAACTAGCCTCCAGTCTATTTGTTATTGAAAACCGACAATTTCCCGAAACGGCTCGGCAGCTAAGTGCGACAGCTGTCGCGTTGAAGAAGGTTATGAATTCCCGCGCTACGCATATAATTGGATTGCTCGGTACGACGCCGGATTACAATGCTGCAGCTATCAGTAGTAACTTGGCGCTATTGAACTCCAATGCGGGCTGGCGAACACTATTAATTGAGGCCGATACGGCAAACCCGAACCTAAAGTCTTTTTATCTCGCTGACGCGACCGACGGGCTTCAGGATTTTCTAGCCGGGAATTCTGATGTTGCTAACGCGGTGGTTCCTTGGCCGGAGAACGCGGATCTTTGTCTTCTGATGGCGAAGAGTTCGAACACAGATTGGACATCGGAACAGGCTTCTCGTTTGCGGTCTCTGATCGAGCAGCTGTCTGGTCAATACGACCTGATCTTGGTCAATCTACCTCCCGCAAACAGTGCAACCCGAGCGCTCGCAGCCGTAGACAACATCGTTGTGGTTACGAAGGCAGGCCAAACGAGCATATCTGAGCTATTCGATATCACCGCCGCTCTTCGCCTGGCGGGGAAACAGCCCCTGGGAGTCGTTATTTCGGATCTTATGTGAATGCAGCGTGCAGGCTCAACCGCACGACTGCTCCGTAACCAGCTAGCATTCGATCTGGGGAGCTAAAGTCCCTCCTGCACGACAAGCTTCTGCTTCCTAGCCAACATTTTACATTAGCGAAAACGCAGTGGGAAAGGGCAGGAGGCCCTTACGCGGTTGAGCACAGGCAGATGCCCAGCTCCGAAGCCGGCGGCCGCAAACACTAGAATCATACGAAAGCGTAACTCAACGGTAAGGTCGACATCGCCGTCCCGGAATAACACATCAATTTGGTGCTTATTTCTTGAGGGATGCGCGTAACAGATGGAAGCGTTGCCGTTTAGCTATTTTTCGCATTACTTTCCGAACTCCAAATCGCTAGGTGCAGTGACTAACCGAATTCTGTCATCCTTTGGACTAAGGATCACGCGAATTCACGATTGGGCCGATCCAACCACATATATCCCCTTTGCAGAAACAATCGCTAAGGCGAAAGCCTCAGGCTTAGCCTTGGGCGACTACATTGACGTCCGCCAAGGCATAGCAGGAACGACCGCCGCGACAATTCAGGGCATGCAAAGGCTTGGTGTATTTGAGAAACCGGTCAAAAGTCTCCTTGAAATTGGCCCGGGAACAGGTCGATACTTGGCAAAGACAATTCAACTCTGTTCACTTGACCGGTGCGAGGTGTATGAGACAGCCGTAGAGTGGGCGAGGTACATTGAAAAAAATTATCCGGTAATTCTTCAGCCGACGGATGGCGGTACATTGAAAGCCACTCGTTCAGATTCGGTGGATCTCGTTCAAGCACATAAGGTACTGTGCAGCACTCCTTTCCTCACAACTGCAAGATATTGGGCAGAAATGCTTCGTGTGACCAGACCGGGCGGCTATGCCGTCTTTGATGTGGCCACGGAAAGTTGTCTGCCTCCCGCCGTCGTCAAGCTCTGGGCTGATTCCGGCATGCCGAGCATGTCGCCCTATCCAGCGGTAGTTCCCTATAAAGTCGTTCTAGATTTTTTTGAGGCGAACGGCGCGAAGCTCGTGGGAACATTCTATGCCCCGCTGCCGCCGGGCAAGACCGAAGTATTCGTCTTCCAAAAAAATTGATCTTCGGCATTCGCGCTTAAGATACCCCAAGAATGACGCCCTATTGCTTGACGCCTTCGACAAACATCCTGCTGGCATAATAAAGACGCTGTCGGAGGTCGGTTAAGAATCATTCGCTGCGGCTATGCTAATTTCCATCTTTTCCTGATACAAAGGGCGGAGATCATGGAGGAAGTGGTGGATTTCGATTACCCACGTGCGCCGAATTTCGACACCTCGAAAAAGCTTCAGCTTCACGCGCACAAAGTTATTCCCGGGGGGGCCCATACATATGCGAAGGGCGACGATCAATATCCAGTGCTGGCCCCAAGCTTCATCGCAAAGGGGCACGGCTGTCACGTGTGGGATGTCGATGGTAATGAATTTATCGAATATGGGATGGGTAACCGTGCGGTGGGTCTTGGACACGCTTTCCCGCCGGTGATCCGGGCAGTTCGCGACGAACTCTCCAATGGTTGTAACTTTACTCGCCCCTCTCCAATTGAGCTGGCTTGCGCGGAACAATTTCTAGCGCTCATCGAAGGCGCAGAAATGGTTAAGTTCTGCAAAAATGGTTCGGACGCGACGTCGGGTGCTGTGCGCCTGGCCCGCGCCTATACAGGTCGCGATATGATCGCGATATGCGAAGACCACCCATTTTTCTCCACCGATGATTGGTTTATTGGAACAACGCCGCTGAACGCCGGAATTCCGAAACAAATTCAGCAGCTGACGCTGAAGTTTCGCTGGAACGACTTAGAGGATGCAGCCTCTCTTTTTGCGGCTCACCCCGGAAAGATTGCGGCATTGATCCTCGAACCAGCAAAAACGGAGGATCCAGACGAGGGCTATCTGGCGCGGCTCAAGGAACTGTGTCACACGCACGGCGCACTCTTAATCCTCGATGAGATGATCACCGGCTTTCGCTGGCATGAATCCGGCGCACAAAAGTACTACGGGGTGGAGCCCGATCTCTGTTCGTTCGGCAAAGCTCTCGCAAACGGCTTTTCAGTTTCGGCGCTTGCAGGGAAGCGCGAATATATGAGGCTTGGAGGAATTGAGCATTTCGATCGCCCTCGCGTGTTCTTGTTGTCGACCACTCACGGAGCTGAAACGCATGCGCTCGCTGCAGCGATAGCCACGATGCGCGTTTACCAGAACGAACCAGTAGTTGAACATCTATTTCGCCAGGGAGAGCGCTTGAGGCTCGGCGCAGAGCAAGCCGTCGCGAGGCACGGGCTTCAGGAATTCGTCAAGATAATCGGTAAGCCATGCTGCCTAACGTACGCTACGCTAGATCGGAATCACGTACCGTCCCAAATGTTTCGCTCACTCTTTATTCAAGAAACAATTAAGCGGGGCGTTCTGATGCCCTCGCTCGTAGTCAGTTATTCCCATGCGGACGAAGACATTGATTGCACCGTCGATGCGATCGATGGCGCGCTTAGTGTTTATCGTCATGCGCTTGAGGATGGTGCTCAGAATTTTTTGGTCGGCAGGCCCTCGCAAACTGTCTACAGATCACGAAACGCCGAGCCTTCGGAGCCGGCGTGATCAACATCGCGCGATTTGTCAACCGACGATAGCCGCGAACCGTTTGTGGCAACAGAAATCACACGCGTGGTCCAGTCGAAGTGAAAGCTCAACGCATCGCTTTATTTGGCAATTTTGGATCAGTGAATCTTGGCAATGAAGGTTCACTGGATGCGATGGTCCGATTTCTGCGCAGCAAGAGACCGGAAGCAGAAATTATTTGCATCTGTCGAGACCCCAAACGAGTGAGCAAAAATCATTCCATTGCCACGCACCCATTGAAGAGATTATGGACTGCCCCAAGATGGGTATCTCTATTGGATAAGCTTTTACTGCGGATACCATCCAGAATATTGGATCTCGGACACGTCTGGCGCATAGTCCGCGGAATAGACGTCTTGCTAATTCCGGGAACAGGGATCCTCGACGATTACCAAGAGCGTCCAAGTGAAATGCCACTAGAGCTTTTCCAATGGTGTGGCATTTCAGCGATTCTGAAACGCCCTATATTATTCGTAAGTGTCGGTGCCGGGCCTATTCGAAATCGAATAAGTCGTTTGCTGATGGTTTCAGCTGCCAAGCTCGCAAGCTATCGATCGTACCGAGATGCGATGTCCAAAGCGTATCTGAGTGCCCAAGGCGTTGATACGTCAAAAGATGATGTCTACCCCGATCTCGTATTCGCCTTGCCGGTTATCCATGAAGCGGGAGCGGCCCAACACGATTCGGCGCGAACCGGCATTATAGGTGTCGGCGTAATGAGCTATTTTGGTTGGATCTCAAACGATAAACGCGGCCACCAAATATATTCAGATTATCTCGAGAAAATCTCACAATTTGTGGAATGGCTTTTGAGCCGCGGATATGGCGTACGATTATTGATAGGGAGCGAATCAGATAACGCAACTGTAAAAGCGATCGGCGATCGAGTGGCGAAAAGATTTGGGACGCCGAGCGCTAATTCTCTACTTGCCGAACCCGCCGAGTCGCTCGAAGAACTAATGCGGCAGATGAAGGCAACCGATGCAATCGTTGCGACGAGGTTTCATAATGTGGTCTGCGCTTTGAAATGCGCCAAGCCAGTACTGTCGATCAGCTACGCAGGCAAGAACGACGAACTGTTAGAGAAATTTGGACTTGCCGACTTTGTCCAGCAGGTGGAAAATTTAAATCTTGAACTGCTCATCAGGCAGTTCGAAAAGTTGGAAAAAGATCGCGTCGTCCTTTCGACAAAAATTCGCGGGCGAATTCAGTTGCTGCAAAAGTCATTAGATCAACAGTATGCTCATTTGCTAGACGTGTTGAGCTAACGGACTCGCTAGGAAAGGCAGAGTTTTCGTGCAATAAAGGCCTCGGCGTAGCGCTCTTCCGCTCGGCATTCCATGCCTCTTAGGCGCGCGAGCCCTCGAAATGTCTCTGCGTCGAACCAATCCTTCTTGCGCTGAGTGCCGAAGTGCTCCTCCAAAAGCGAGAGCTTTCGTTCTAGATCGATCGCCTCAATAGGAACGTAGAGATTCGGCTGCCCCATATCCCCGTCCCATTTCGGGATTTCATATTCCATTACGACGTGGTCTCGGAATGAATTCCATGTCAATTTACACAGTTCTCGATGGTCTTGATGCGCGTCATCACGGCGATGTGTGAAAACGATGTCTGGGGAAATACGCGCCCTCACGCTTTCAACCCATGTCTTCAAATCCGCCCCTTGATAGGGAAAGTAGCCGTCCTTGAAGTCGGCAAGTTCGACACAAACCGAACTCGCGCCCTTAAGAAATGCCGCTGCTGACTTCTCTGCTTCGTTGCGACGAGATCCCACTGCACTTGCGACGAACCAATAGACATCGAGTTCGATTCCGGTGCGAAGCCACTTAAGTAGTGTCCCACCCAGACCAATTTCGATATCATCAGAATGGGCACCTAAGCACAGAATACTCATGCGGCGACTCGGCACCGCAAGTTCGAATGGAATCATTCAGCGGCAACTCCGGCGAGGGGGGAAGTTTCCTCCGCTTCGCCATCATTGACACGCCACGGCATCTTCCCTTGCTCGATCAAATCCTCGAGGATCTGGCGGTCTCTTAAAGTATCCATCGATCGCCAAAAGCCGGTATGCTTATAGGCCATCAATTGATCTTCCTCAATTAGACGCTGGAATGGTTCAATCACCAATTCTTCGCCGTCGCGTATATAGTCGAAGATCTCTTTCTTGAAGAGAAAATAGCCTCCGTTGATCCAAATCTCCGATCGATCAGAAGACTTGAATTCTCGAACTCGTCCATGTTCATCGATGTCTGCGATGTGGTATGTCAGGGGTGGACGAATGGCGAGAAAACATCCTATTTTATTGCTTTTCGTGAATTGCTCAATCATGTCGTCGAGGTTGACGTTGCTCAATCCATCGCTGTAATTCGCAAGAAACATGGGTTCGTTTTTGAGGTGCTCGCGCACCGCCCACAGCCGTTGACCGATGTTGCGCCACATCCCCGTATCGATCATGGTGATACGCCAATCTTCCTGAGGATCGCTCAGTAGCTCCACCCGTGACGAGTTTTGAGAAACGACGCAGTCCGCATAAAGGTGCGGTTTATAGTTCAGGAAGAAATCCTTAATGAAATTCGCCTTGTAGCCGAGGCACAAAACAAAATCGTTGTGCCCAAACTGGCTGTAATAATTCATCACATGCCATAAGATTGGTTGATTGCCGACCGGGATCATCGGCTTCGGAATATTCTCGGAATATTCGCGTATCCGCGTTCCAAGACCACCGCAAAAAAGAACGACCTTCATGGATTGATTTCCTTTGGGTCAATGACGGTGACTTCCGGAATGGGGACCACGAATTTGCCCCCCCAGTCGCCGATGTGGCGCATTTGCGCGACGATCTCGTCTCTGAGATTCCAAGGCAGGATCAGGACGAGGTCAGGCTTCAGCGCGTCGATCGCATCGATCGAATGAATCGGAATGCGCATGCCGGGCGTGAAGCGGCCGAGCTTGTAGGGATTGCGGTCTACGGTGAACTCGAGGAAGTCAGGCCCGATGCCGCAATAGTTGAGCAGCGTGTTCCCCTTGCCCGGCGCTCCATAACCGCAGATCGTCTTACCTTGCTCCTTGGCTTCGATGAGGAAGGCAAGCAGCCGTCGCTTTGTCCGTTTCACCTGCTCGCCAAAAACGGAATAGGTCTCAAGCTTTCGAAAGCCAAGCCCCTCTTCGCGCGCAATCAATTCAGCAACCGCCGCAGTTGGCTGCTGCGCGGACTGCCGGTGCGCGAGATAGACTCTGAGGGAGCCACCATGGGTCGGCAGTTCCTCGACATCGATGATCTTGAGTTCATGTCGCGCCGCCATCGCTTCGATCGTCAGAAGCGAGAAGTACGAGAAGTGTTCGTGGTAGATCGTGTCGAATTGGTTTTCTTCGATGAGCCGCTGCAGGTGCGGAAATTCGAGCGTGACGACGCCTTCCGGTTTCAAGAGCAGACGAATGCCGGCCACGAAGTCGTTGAGATCGGGTACCTGCGCGAGCACATTGTTGCCGGCGATGAGGTCCGCCTGTCCAACGCGCGCGATGAGATCCTTCGCCAGACGAACACCGAAGAAGTCGACTTCCGTTGGGACGCCTTTCCGGACGGCGGTCTCGGCGACATTGGCGGCCGGCTCGACGCCGAGGACCGGAACTCCAAACGGCAGGAAGTGCTGGAGCAGATAGCCATCATTGCTCGCGAGTTCGACCACGAGGCTTTCCGCCCCGAGACCGCGGCGCTTGATAATCATTTCGACGTAGGTCTTGGCGTGATTGATCCATGACGTCGAAAAGGAGGAAAAGTATGCGTACTCTTCAAAGATGCTCTTCGGGTTGACGTATTCCTTCAACTGAACAAGGAAACATCGGCCGCAGACGAGAGCATGCAGCGGATAGAACGGTTCCATCTCGTCGGCGCGATTCGACGGGACAAAGCTCTCGCACAGCGGCGACATCCCGAGATCGACGAAGGTATGGTCGACCGCGCTGCCACAGAGACGGCAGTGGTGCGGTGTGGCTTCCTGAGCCTCGGCTAGAGCCGCGCTAGCCGTCTCTACATTCATTTTGATCCCGTATGCCGATAAAAGAACTGGCGATGCTTATGTCTATTTACCCATGACCGTTAAATAATCGGTCGCCGAAGCATCCTATTGCAAAAAATAGCACATCTTCTTGCCGTCTCATCCGGGCTTTGAATATTGATGGTAAACAGAAAAAAGACCATTACGCCTTTTGAGTATGGGCCCGGTTGGTGCGATTTTTGTTTGTAGTCGCGATACTTGCGATGAACGAAGGGAAGAACGTGCGTTTCGTGCCCACAAACCTTGAAGGTGCAATGCTCCTGGAGATAGAGCCTGCGCGCGATCAGCGGGGATTTTTCGCCCGGACATTCTGCGAGCGGGAATTTGCTGAGCATGGATTGGAAACCCGCTTCGTACAACACAGCGTTTCACAAACGTCTACGAAGGGTTCAATCCGGGGCATGCATTTTCAGCGGGGTGCCGCCAGCGAGGTGAAGGTCGTAAGCTGTAAACGCGGCAGGATCCTGGACGTCATCATCGATCTCCGTCAGGACTCTCCGACCTATGGCCGGTGGCAGGGGTTTGAACTAACAGCCGACGCCAGGAACAGCCTATACATCCCCAAGGGCTTCGCTCACGGCTTTCAGACTCTCACCGACGACGTCGAGGTTCATTACCTCATCTCGGCATTTTACATGCCCGAGGCATCGGCCGGCTATCGCCACGACGATCCCGCCTTCTCGATAGCATGGCCGCTGCCCGTCTCGAGCATTTCCGACAAGGATCGCTCCTGGCCGGATTTTGCAGATTTGAGACAGTAGAGAGGATCGTCGAATGAAGTATCCGCGAGTTGACCATTTCGATATTTGTCTGCAATTGCCGTTTTTATAGGTTTCGATTTTATGCTACCGATAAAGGAAAATAGGGCGCGCCGTCGCAGCCGCCAACAGTCATATCAGCTTTCGATTAGGCGGAGTTTTTTAGGATCTCCGCACGTGTGCGTTGGAGACTTCAATGAATAACACGGTTTACTATGACGCCAACGTCTCCGATGAGGTGCGTCGGCAACGGCTTTATGACGGGCAGCTTTTTGTCTATTCACCGATCAAAAGCAGTCTTGCCTTTGTCGAATTCGCGCGCTCGATGATCGAGGAGGCATTCGGCGATCTCGATCCGAGAACCGCGCAAGACCAGATGGGCGTTGAAGATTATGCGGAGCTGCTCGGAAAGCTGAAGCCGGCATTCATCCACCATCCCGAGTCCAAGCGCCATATTCAGAATATGTTCACCGAACTCGGCGTCGATCTGGATAAGACCTATTTCGACGTCCCGCGAATGCGCAGCTCGACCAGCAGTGGCTACCTGACGACGGGCATCGCTTATGCCTGGCATGCCCACCGCGATACCTGGTACTCGGCGCCCGCATCCCAGATCAATTGGTGGATTCCGATCTACGATATCGAATCCGACAATGCCATGGCGTTCCATCCGCGCTATTGGAGTGAGCCAGTAAAGAACAGCTCCGCTGGCTATAATTATTACACGTGGAATAAGCTGCACCGCGGAGCCAACGTCGCAAAGCTCACGAAGGAGGATCCGCGTCCTTTGCCAAAAGCAACGGAAGCAATGGATCCAAAGCCGGAGATACGTCTCATTTGCCCGCCCGGAGGCATCATTATGTTCTCCGCTGCGCAGATGCATTC
This sequence comes from Pseudomonadota bacterium, assembly GCA_018242215.1. Classification (GTDB taxonomy): domain Bacteria; phylum Pseudomonadota; class Alphaproteobacteria; order Rhizobiales; family Hyphomicrobiaceae; genus Hyphomicrobium_B. Next base: position 3,079 of record JAFECG010000005.1, on the reverse strand, counting down.
GAGTGTGGCAAACACCTCAGGAATGACCAGGTTCAGTAGCGACTTTCGTGTCGTGCATATCGACGATGTGCTCGAAAAACGAGGCGCTCCCAATGTGGATGCTGCCTGCACGGGGACCGTTCTCCGGGACTTCATTCGGGGAACCGATTTCACGCGGCTGCCGCCGGAAGTTATCTCCCTGTACGATGACGGAACCGAAAATGAAGGCGAGCTCATCTATAAACCGGACGCTCAGGAAGCAGTTTGAGGCTAAAAAGGAAGTACAACATCTGGACGTTGAAGCGATTGCCTGATCCAAGCGTTGAGAGATGCGGAGTCCCCGGCCAACTCCACCGTTACACCGGAAAACGTCGTGCGGGTCGTGCCCAATGCACTCTGTATGCCGCGGCTAGCTGAAATCGCGAATGTATAGGTTCGCCCTCTGGCGAAATCCTACTAGCTGCAGAAATTTTCGACCAAAGACTATTATTCGGTGGAACTACACTGCTACTTCAGCAGTCCCTCGCGCGCCAATAGGGCCGCCGTACTCTTAATGGTCTGAAAGGGAATTTTTCCACGCTCCGCGATGTCGAGCAGGGAATGCGTTCCGTCCGAGAGGTTCAGCAACCAGAGCATGGCCATGTTCTTGGCCGTCGCATCCGCATCATTTGCAATGGCGGCGTAGAGCCCGCGTTTTCCGAGCTGCGGCTCGCATTTCGGTAGCGTGTTTCGATAGATGCGGTTGCCCTCGAGAATATCGATGGCGTTCGCGATGATCCGATAGGAATCCTCAAGCGAGTCCGGGCGAATGAAATCCAGATTGTCAGCCGACGTATGATATTCCGGGAAGCTGCCCCAGAGGCTTCGCTGAAAGAGTCCGACCGACAGGTCGAAGCCTGGCGAGCAGAATTGCCGCTCGTTGTATCCATAGGGCGAAAAGTCGAGGATCGTCGCAGGACGCCCCGTCTGTGCTAGCGCATGGGTGAGGACGCGGTCGATCTCCCGGTTGCCATTGCGACTTCTCTTGTAAGTGGGTGCGCCGCGATCGCCGACCCCCGCCAAGACCAGCCCGTGTTTGATGCGTCCGACTTTATCGTCGTTTTCCGATAGCCAGGCGATAGCGCCGATCGTGCCCGGAGTGAAAAGGAATCGATAGCTGTAGCGTGTCTTGATCGCGCCGATGCGCTCGGCGAGCAGGGTAAGGAGCGCAACGGCGGAACAGTTATCGTTCGCAAGCGACGGGTGGCAGGTATGGGCCGAAAGCAGGATCTCTTCTTCAGTTTCTCCCCTATGAAGGTGTTCCGCATAGGTCAGCGCACCATCCGCCAGGCTAGAATCTATTACGACCTCGTAGGTTTCATCCTTGAGGCTTTCGAGCTGCCGATGCGTCATGCAGAACCCCCAGTCCTCGCTATAGTAGGAGGTCCGATAAGGGATGAGATCCGGCTGCTTGGGCAACGTGTGGATGCGTTTCTTGAGATCCGTAAGCGACAGGCGGGCATTTACCGGCACGCTGTAGCTCATGACATGCAGATTTGAATTCGCGAAGTCGACAATCTTTTCTCCGCGCGCATCGCGGATATATGCGTCGCGAATGTTCCACTCCTTTGGGATGGTCCAGTCGAAGACGGATGCTCCCGTGGGCATCTCATGCACATCGAGGCTGATATGCTCGGCAATCAGGCGCAGCGTCTCGCGAACACCATCCCCTGTGATGCTGCGGCAGATCGGAAACATTTTCGCCGCAAACGCATATATCGCATCCCCTGTGCCGGGGGCGACGAGCTGAGTGGCAAGATTATTTGAACGATCCATTCTTCGCTGCAGTCGATCGGCAATAAGCTCCGTGCGTCGCCTACGCAACGCCGACAGCATCAACGGTATACGCACGTCCAACGGACGTGTGACGCAGATCGGAATCGAGAATGCCCTCGGCGAGTAGCTTCTTGATGTGCCCAATGCGCTGGTAACGCGGCCCCTCGAATTCTTCCAGCGTGAGGCCCGAGCCGCTATACGCTTTATAAAGCTGCTCGGCGCCTTTTCGGGCGTCCCACTGTGGTTTGAAAGCTGGCAGCGTGCGCGCGATCTTTTCAAAGCTTACGCGATAACAGCGCGTGTCGGGGCCCGCATCGCTTGCGTATTCAAGGCGGGAATTGGGAACGACATCGGCGACAACCTCGGCGATCTGAGAAATGCGATAATTGTGATCCGTATGTCCGACATTGAAGGCCTGGTTGAATACTTTTTCCTCAGGCGCTTCGAGCGCTGCGATGAAAGCGCGGGAGATATCCTCGATATGGACGATCGGTCGCCAAGGCGTACCGTCGGATTTCAAATAAATCAGTCCTTTTGTGACGGCCCAGGCAGTGAGATTGTTCAGGACGATATCGAAGCGCATGCGCGGAGAGAGGCCATAGGCTGTCGCCGGCCGCATGAACGTCGGGCAAAAGCCGTCGCCAGCGAGACGCGATATATCGCGCTCGGCCAGCACCTTGGATTCACCGTATGCGGTTACGGGATTGAGCTCTGCCGTTTCATCGACAAGTGCGTCGCCGGCCTGTCCATAGTTGCTGCACGAGGAGGCGAGCAGAAAGCGTTTTACCCCGCCTTGCTTCGCCGCCGCAGCAACAGTCACGCTGCCGCGATGATTGATGGAGAACGTCAGGTCGCGATTGAGATTTCCCAGTGGATCGTTTGAGAGTGCGGCCAGATGAATGACGGCGTCGAAACCGCGCAAATCAGCACTGGTGATGTCGCGGACATCCTTCCGAATGCTCGGAACATCGGCGATTCCGCCACCGGCAGCGTACGTGCATCTCTCGAACAGATAGGAATCGCACCCCGTCACCTCGTGGCCCGCGTTAAGAAGCATCGGCACCATCACGGTCCCGATGTAGCCCTGATGACCGGTGACTAGAACCCGCATATTTTACTCCGATGCTGCATCAGGAATTCCTACACACGCTGCCAGCATGCCGTGGTGAACCGACCCCGTGACGATTTTTGCCAAACCATACTAAAATTCGGGATTGTGCAAAGCAAAATCTGGAGTAGATGGTCATTTTGCTTAGCTAACTGGCTAAATACCGTCTAGCGAGAT
>JAFECG010000004.1 GCA_018242215.1 Pseudomonadota bacterium | reverse complement strand
GGCGACGGGATTATGCGAGCAGCAGCGGTGGCGGGGATAAGTTTTTTGGAGGTGCAGCAGCGGCCTCGCGCCCGGCGGCCGGCTCGACGCAGGAGAGTCGCCGGGCGCAATCAAAAGACCGAGCGGGAATACGCTTTTGGAAATGAAGGTGTCGGCGCGCGCTGCGCTGCGGGATCGAATTGGGGCAATAGGGGCTATACATCTCATCTGCTCTGCGCATAGTTAACGCATTTGGGTGCGGGCAAGTGATTGTGTGGGGGTGGTGGGATGTTCGACGGGGAAATTTTCCAATTCGTTTCCGAAAGCGGAGATCATGTTGTCCAGTTTTTTAGCTCGGGATGGGATGCATCGAAGGCCATTAGCGTTCTAATCGCGGCTTTATCAGCTCTAGCAAGCATTTTCGTGAAGTGGCGAAATTCTGGATATCGCCTAGTCGACAGGCTTGAAGAGTGTTTGACCGGGCAAGAGACCAAAATTTCCGTCGCGAGAGGTCAACTTGCAAATCTCCTTCAACGGCCACCGATCGAGCACGACCAAACTCGGACAGCATTCGACGAGAAGTCCGTAAGAAAGATTGTGCGCAAAATGGAGTGGGGTTTCGGCACTGCAGCGCCAAATGATCTTGTCGGTGCGGTCGCGGTGAGCAGCAAGCAAGCTGAATTGGCGCGGAGGCAAGCAAAGGAACACCAGGAACGTCAGGCATTGGCCCATCTGCTGCTAGGTGCAAAGGCGGCCGCACGCCTGATAGATGATTCAGCGCGTCGCAGCGCGGTGCGTTCTCAAGCACTTGAAGAATTCGATAGTGCCCTAAGGATCAATCCTCGTGACGCTGACGCATTGGAATACTCAATCATGATGCTCTTGGAACTCAACGAACCAAGCGTTGCATTAGAGCGTCTGAAAACACTGATTCCACTGAGAAGGAAAGAAGGCGGGGCAGGCCTTGGTCGAGCGCACAGGCTCGAAGCTATGGCATACGAAAATTTATCACCGCCCAAAAATAGGCCAGCGTACGAAGCCTTGCGCAGGGCGGTCAGTGAATTGCCGCCGGGAATGACGATTGACTGCGGTCTCCTCTACGAACACCTCGCGAAGATCGCACAAAAACTTAATTATCCCGATGCGCCTGAAAGGTACTTGAATATGGCCTGGGATTGTTACCGCAAAATGCAGAATTCATCCGAGGGGAAGAAAGGATGTCAGCGCGTCTCGACTGAGTTGACCGTTATTGAAAACGCCAAACCGGACGATGCAAACTCGCATTCGTTAGTACTCGTTCCGACACTATAACGCCAGAGATCCGTACACCGTCTGTGTTCTCTAAATTGACATCAGAGCCACGCGACTGAGCGCACCAACCCCAAACGCTGCACCGCTCGCTAGCAGCGCATGCCCTGCGCTCTGCCAATGCGCCATCGTGAGCACATGAGAGACGCCAAGATTCGAGAAGCGCGCGGCGAATTTGCGCTGTTCGCGAAGCGAGATCGAGAATAGAATCGCCGCACCGATGAGAGCGACCCAGATCGGCGCTCCTGCGAAGGCTGCAAGAGCCGTAAACAGTATCGATGTGAATGCCAGCATCGGTTCCCCCGCGAATTTGGGGCCATCATTTGTGATTCGCCGTTCTCCGCCTGTGCGTGAGCGCGAATAACCTGTTGATAACGACGCAACGCAAACGGATCGAATGGGGTTGCACTGGACGCCATGCATACAAACGATGAAATGTCCGCTCGCTTGTCACCTCTCCGCCTTATCGCCGCTATTCTCATCGCCATCGAAACGCTGGTCGCGATCTTTTACGTCGCCGTCTTCCATCAGCCGGGACGCAGCAACGCCATCGCGAACATCGCCGTCGACAGCGTGACGCTGATCATCGCCGCGATCTGGCTGATTTTCGTGCTGCCCGCGCTCATCCTGGTCGTCCGCAATACGAGGCCGGAACTCGCGCTGGGCCTGTCGCTCGCGGCGATCGTCGCCTTCCTCGCGAACGCGTTGATCTTCTGACGATCGGCGGCGGCGGTGCCCCTCACCCCGACCCTCTCCCCGCAAACGGGGAGAGGGAGAAGTGGCTTGCCCGCCTCTTATTCGAAGAACGAAGCCACAAGCCCGCGCGTCCGGCCGGCTCTGCGGAGCAGAGTCGGACGCGCCATCAAGAAACCACAAGCCCGCGCGTCCGGCCGGCTCTGCGAAGCAGAGTCGGACGCGCCAACCAAGAACGCCGCATCAAGCATGTGCCGGCGGCCAGCTCCCCGCAGGGGAGTCGCCGGCACCAAACGAAAAGTCTCGTCGGCACCAAACAAAAAAAGGCGACCCGAAGGTCGCCTTTTTCGCTCGTCTGGGGGAGAGGATCGTTTGGGGTGATTAGGATGCAAGCTGCCAGATGCCCGTCGGCAGACGGCACGCGATGATCTCGGTGCTTCGCGTCCGGTCGCTGCCGTGAAGGACCACGATCGCGTGGCGGCAGACGCTGCCGTGCGCGTCCTTGAAGGACGAAACCGGTTTCACGGCGCCCGAAAGGCGTCCATGCGCGCGATGCCAGACATAGCTCGAGCCGTCCGCGACTTCCGTCAGCGCGTACTGCACGCTCTCAAGCGCGGCGTACTCATCGTTCTGATCGAGGACAGTCTTGACCTCAGGCAATTTCGGTTTGAGGTCGAGCGCGCTAGGTTTCGCGCACGCCGTGGCGCCAAGGCTCTGCTCGGCAGCCCAGGAATAGTCGTAAGGCACGAAAATCGCCGCAACCAGCGCGAAAGCCGTTGCGCCGGCCGCGGCTAGGGGAAAGAAAGACGCATTGGTTGACATGACGCAACTGACCTTACGCGACAGAAACTCAACTCCGCCCGACGGGGCGACGATGGGAACTCTGCCCCGGTATGGTTAAAATGGACTAAAGAAACGCGCCGGACGTCCATGGGCGATCCGCGAGCGGTAGTTAAAATAAAGCGTTGAGCAGGCAACATGAGCGATCAAGAAAGCGCGCGGGCCGAAGCGCCCCAACTGGCCCCCGATTTCACCGGTGCCACGGACCCGTTTCAGCTTTTCGACGAGTGGATGGCGGAAGCGACGCGATCGGAGCCGAATGACCCGAACGCTATGTCGGTCGCGACCGTCGACGCGAACGGACTTCCGAACGTGCGTGTCGTGCTTCTGAAAAACGTCGACCCGGCGGGAAGCGCCGATCGCGGATTCGTCTTCTACACGAACTTCGAAAGCGCGAAGGGCAGGGAACTGCTCGCCAACCCGAAGGCGGCGCTCCTTTTCTATTGGAAGAGCCTCGAGCGGCAAGTGCGGATCCGCGGGCGGGTGTCGCTCGTCGGGCACGGCGAGGCGGATGCCTATTTCGCGTCGCGGCACCGCTTGAGCCGCATCGGAGCCTGGGCGTCGCACCAGTCGCGGCCGCTCTCCTCGCGCGACGTGCTGGAAGCCAAGGTGCAGCATTTCGAGGCCAAGTTTCCGGGCGAGACGGTTCCGCGGCCGGCCTATTGGTCAGGCTTCCGCGTGCTGCCCGTCGAGATTGAATTCTGGATGTCGCGGCCGTACCGTCTGCACGACCGCATCGTTTTCCGCCGCGACGCGCCGCGCGACTCCTGGCAGAAAACGCGCCTCTATCCTTGAAGCCACCACAAAATGGCGCGACTTCGGGGTGAGAAGGCGGAGACGACGGGGGAACGCGCGAGGCTCGCATGGTAACGGATCGCATCGACGAGCGCCGCCCGCGGAAACGGATCCGCGATCGCCGTCGCTCGACGCGGATCTATTACGCCGGCGATCATCCGCCGTCGTTCCTCGCGAAGTGGACGAGCCGGATCGCGATCTTCGCCGCCGCCGCCGCGATTGTGACCGCCGGTCTGCATCGGCTGTCGCTGCTCGAAACGCCGGTCGCGCTGACGATCGCTTATATCCTCATCGCCGCCGCCGGGCTCGCCTTTCTGATGGCGGTCGTCGCCGCGCTCGACATCTGGGTGACGGGACGGCAGGGCGCCGCCCGCGTCGTCTGCGGCGCCGTCGTTGCGCTCGGAATACTGGCCGTCCCTGCCGGCGTCTGGGCGATGAGTCTCCAATGGCCCGCCATGAACGACATCTCGACCGATCTCGCCGAGCCGCCAGAATTCACCGCCGCGAAGGACGACCGCGGCCCCGATGCCAACCCGATCGATTATCCAGGCGACCGTTTCGCAGCGCTCCAGCGCGAGAATTACCCGGATCTCAAAAGCCTCGTCATTCCCCGGACGACCGAGGAAGCTTATGAACTCGTGATGCAGGCCGTCGCCAAGCTCAAGCTGAAGACGACGCTCGAAGCACCGCCCGAGGATGAGGACGACGCACCGGGCTTCGTCGAGCTCACGGACCACACGCCCATTCTCGGTCTCACGGACGACATCATCATCCGCGTGCTGGGCGAAGATAAAAATTCACGCATCGACGTGCGGTCGGCGTCGCGCTACGGATCGAACGACTTCGGCCGCAATGCCGAGCACGTGCGCACGATTTTGAAGGAGGTCGCCGCGCGCTACGAAGCCTCCGTACCCGATCCGGACAAGGAAGCGGCTGCCGCGCGAAAAGCCAAGCTCAAAGCGGAGAAAGGTCGCGGTCCGGCGTCAAAGGCAAATCGGAGGCGACCAAACCTTTCTCGATCAGATATTCGACGTGAGCTTGAACGGAGAGGGTCGCGGCAGGGATCAGCTGGGGCGCGAGGTCGCGATAGACCTGGGGCACAATTCGACGAATAGTCGTCGCGCCTCCCGCCAGTGCATCGAGCACCGATTTCTCCCGCCAGTTCCGGTGCAGCAGATAGGCTTTCACTGTCCGCTGCGGATCTTCGAGGCGCCCGCCGTGGCCCGGCAGGAAAACATCGTCGTTGCGATCGAGCAGAATTTCGAGCGACGCTTCGTAGTCGGCCATGCGCCCTTCAGGCGGCGCGATGACGGTGGTGTTCCAGGCCATCACATGATCGCCGGAAAAGAGGACGCGGCGTCCTTCGAGCGCGAAGCAGAGATGATCGGGTGCATGTCCCGGCGTGTGGATTGCCGTCAGCGCCCAGTCCGTACCTTCGATTGTGTCGCCGCCGTTGAGCGCGATGTCCGGCCCGAAATCGTAATCGACGAAATAGCGCCCCGAGGGCGTGCTCTCGATCGCGATCCGGCTCGCTTCCGGATCGCGCGCGCAAGCGGCGGTCAAGGCGCCCGTCGCGGCCTTGAGCTTCGCGACACCGTCGACATGATCCCGATGCGCGTGCGTCGTGAAGATGTGCGTGATCGGCCGTCCGCCCGCCGCCTTCAGAATGGCAGCGCGGTGTTCGTCGTTGTCCGGCCCCGCGTCGATGACGGCGAGCGACGTCGAGCCGACGAGATAGGTGTTGGTGCCCTTGAACGTCAGCGGGCTCGGGTTCGGCGCGACGATACGAACAATACCCGGCCCCATCGGCGCCGGTTCGCCGTAAGCGAACGCCATGTCGGTTTTGAAATTGAGAGTGTCCAAGCCCCAGAAGCCCTCGTTGACGTCGCGCGGTTATAGGAAACCCCGTCACGCGACGAATACCTGGAAATTCGACGCAGGTTAACGTCGCGTTTTCAGCTGCACGTGCTCGGGCCGGAAACCGAGTCCGATGAGACGCCCGGAAACGTGCGCAAGGACCGGCCATCGCGCAATGCCCCGAATGAACCCCGGCGGCCCGGCGCGCGTCGCCTCGTTGGCTTCCCGCTTGCGCTTGTCTCGTCGCATCATGAGCTGGATCTTCTGCGTTGCTTTCGTCGGAAATATCCGGCGTTTCTCGACCGCCGCGAGATCCTGCTCCGACACACGTCCGCTTTTCAGCGGTCGCGTTAAGATGTTCGCAGTCGCCACGGCATCTTGAATCGCGAGGTTCACGCCGACCCCGCCGATCGGCGACATCGCATGTGCCGCGTCTCCGATGCAGAGAAGGCCCGGCCGCCACCAGCGTTTCAGCCGGTCGATGCGGATGCTCAAGAGATGCACATCCTCGAACGAGCGCAGCTCCTGGACGCGGTCTGCGGGGAGCGGCGACACGGCGGCGACGGTCGTGCGGAATGCTGCGATGCCGCCGTCTTTGATGTCGGCGTAGGTTCCATTGCGGACGATACAGCCGCACTGCCAATAGTCGCCGCGGTCGATCATCACGAAGCCCTGCCGCGGTCCGGCGTGGCCCATCGTATAGGGTGGATCGCTCGGATGACGCGAAAACTTCATCCAAAGGACTTCGCTGGGGAGTCCGAAGCTCTCGATCTCGAGCCCCGCCAATGCTCGCGTCACGGAGTTCCGCCCGTCCGCGCCGACGACGAGGGACGAACGGATGGTAACCGGCCCCTCATGCGACACTGCGCGAACACCTGCAACACTCCCGTTCTCGATGATGAGATCCGTCACGTCGGTCCGCATCAGCAGCCGGAAATTTGGATAGCGCCGCGCTTCCCGTTCCAGAAAACTCAGGAAATCCCATTGCGGCATGAAGGCGATGAAGCGGTTCGTCGTCGGCAGCCGGGAAAAGTCCGCGATGGTGACGTCTTTTCCGCCGACCTCGGCGTGCAAGGTATGCGCTTTCGTGTGCGGCAGCTTCAGGAGATCGTCGGCAAGTCCGAGTTCGTGCATCACCTGCAGCGTCGACGGATGGATCGTGTCGCCGCGAAAGTCGCGTAGAAAATCGCTGTGCTTTTCGACCACCGTCACGTCAACGCCCGCGCGCGCCAGCATCAGGCCAAGCATCAATCCGGCAGGTCCCGCGCCGACAATAGCGCACGATGTCGTGACCTCGCGCGGTTGGCTCAAGGCTGCGCTCTCCGTCGCTTCTGCGATATCGCCGTGGCTAATCTGTTCCGTCATAACGCGCGCTCCAGCGGCGATGTTCTGAGGTCGATGGCATCGCGTTTCGGCGGCGTTCCGAACATGCGTGCGTATTCCCGGCTGAACTGCGATGCGCTTTCATATCCGACCTGATAGGCCGCATCTGACACATTGATCTTGCCGTCGCTCATCAGTTGGCGCGCGCGCAGCAGCCGCAGTTGCTTCTGGTATTGCAGTGGCGTCATCGAGGTCAGCGTCTTGAAATGCTGGTGGAACGATGACGGACTCATGTGGGCGACGGCCGCGAGATCATCGATGCGCACGGGCTCGGTGAAGTTATTTCGGAGAACCTGGATGGCTTCGGACAGCCGCCGCGTGCGGCTGGTTGGAAGAACGAGTTTCACGATCTCGCCCCCATGTGCGCCCGTGAGCAGCCAAAATGAGATTTCGCGCATGATCGCCGGTTGCAGGACAGGGATTGCCTTCGGCGTCTTCAGGAGGCCGACGAGACGCACGACGCAATCGGCGAGCGGTCCCTCGAAATCCGCGACAAACGCTCCAAGCCCGACATCGTCGTTCGGCACCGGCGGCGCATCGAGTTCTTCCATCACATCGCGCATGATCGGGGTCGCGAGTTCAAGAACCATCCCGATGAACGGCTTCTCACGGTTCGCCTTCGTCACGCGGCCGACGGCGGGAATCTCGACGTTGACGATCAGCGCCTGCCCTTCGCCATAAGCCAGCGGCGCATCGCCGAACATCACCTGCTTCTCGCCCTGCGCGACAATGCAGAGCGCGGGCCTGTAGATGATGTGGCTCGGAAGTGTCTCGCGGCTCGTGCGCATGAACCCGAAGCCGCCGATCGGAGTCTCGAAGACACCTTCGCCGCCGCCGTTGGCAGCCGCATAGGCGTTGAGGGCGTCGATCAGGGCCGTCTGCATGATGCAACTCCGAGGTCGGGAATGAGTGATCCTGATAATAGGTCAGGAGGCGCAGGCATCCAATCGGCTTTGGAGGATTAGGCAAGAAATTCGAAACTTCCGGCATTCAACCGCAAGGGCGATGCACTTAAATCAACCGCATCGACATTCAGCCCTGGGAGCGCATCATGGCACAGGAAAAAGAAGATAAATCAAAGGCTAAAATCGCAATCATCACGGGCGGCAGCCGCGGCCTCGGCCGCAACACGGCGCTCAGCGTCGCGAAGCACGGCATCGACGCGATCATCACCTATCATTCAAATCGCGCAGAGGCCGAAGCGGCCGTCGCGGACATTCAGAGGCTGGGCCGGAAGTCCGTCGCGCTTCAACTCGACACCGGCAACACAAAGGCATTCGACGCCTTCGCCGCCGAGGTGAAACGTGCACTCAAAGAGACATGGGGGCGCGAGACGTTCGATTATCTCGTCAACAACGCCGGCATCTCGGCGCCGGGCTCGATCACCGACATGAAGGAGGACGACTTCGACCGCCTTTATAACGTCCATCTCAAGGGCGTCTTCTTCCTGACGCAGAAGCTCCTGCCGATGATCGAAGACGGCGGACGTATCGTCAATATCTCGTCCGGCCTCGCGCGCTTCGCGCTCCCGGGATTTGCTGCCTACGGCGCGATGAAAGGCGGCATCGAAGTTCTGACGCGATACATGGCCAAGGAACTCGGGCCGCGCGGCATCGCCGTCAATGCCGTCGCGCCTGGTGCCATCGAGACTGACTTCGGCGGCGGTCGCGTGCGTGACAATCCGGAGCTGAACAAGTTCGTCGCGTCGGTCACCGCGATGGGCCGGGCCGGTGTTCCGGACGATATCGGACCGATGATCGCGGTGCTGCTTTCCGATGAGAACCGCTGGATGACCGGTCAGCGCCTCGAAGTCTCGGGCGGCATGAATTTGTAGCGACTCGTCATCCTCGAACGGGCGAGCTTGTTAGGCCGTTAGGGGTCCAGCGTCAGAAGCGCCGAAGGTCGATATTGCATCTTCGACGATTCTTGCGCCGGATTCCCGATCTTCGCTAAAGCGCGATCGAGAGTGACGGCATTTCACACGCCGTAATACGAGCGGTACCACGCGACGAAGCGCTCAATCCCTTGCGCAAGAGGCATCGATGGCCTGAAGCCGACGTCGCGCTCGAGATCGCGGATATCGGCATAGGTCTTCGCGACGTCGCCGGGCTGCAGCGGAACGAAAACCTTGTTCGCCGTGCGTCCCGTCGCCGTCTCGATTGTCGCGATGAAGTCCATCAGGGCAACGGGATTATTGTTGCCGATGTTGTAGACACGGTAAGGCGCCGACGACGTCGCCGGGTCGGGCGCATCGCCGGTCCAATTCGGATCGGGCGTTGCAATCCGATCGGCGGTCCGCACCACGCCTTCGACGATGTCGTCGATATACGTGAAATCGCGCGCGTGCCCGCCGTTGTTGAAAATCTCGATCGGCTCGCCCGCCAGAATTTTCTTCGTGAAGCTGAAGTATGCCATGTCCGGACGGCCCCACGGCCCGTAGACGGTGAAGAACCGCAGCGCCGTGATCGGAACCCCATAGAGATGCGCATAGGCATGCGCCGCAAGCTCGTTCGCTTTCTTCGTCGCGGCGTAAAGGCTTATCGGATGGTCGACGTTGTCGTGCGCGCTGAACGGCATCTTCGTGTTGGCCCCATAGACCGAGCTTGATGATGCCATCACGAGGTGAGCCACGCCGTTGTGGCGGCAGCCCTCGAGCACGTTCTGCGTGCCGACGATATTTGAATCGATGTACGCGTGCGGATTGTGCATGCCATAACGCACGCCCGCCTGCGCCGCCAGATGAATGACCTTGCCGAAACGCTGGACCCGGAACAGCTCCGCCATCGCCGCCCGTTCGGCGATGTCCAGATGCAGGAATGAGAAACCCGGCCTGCCGCCGAGCTGCGCGAGCCGCGCTTTCTTCAGCTCCGGATCATAGTAGCCGTTGAGGTTATCGACACCCACGACCTCGTCGCCGCGATCGAGGAGGCGCATGGCTGTGTGAAAGCCGATGAACCCCGCAACGCCGGTAACCAGAAATTTCATTGCGGCTGCCCTTGTCCTGAATTTCCGGCCTGATCCGAATGCGACGGCCCGGTTTAGACGCTCCCGCCGCCCTGTCAATTCCGCCGGCTCGCCCGCCATTGAGAAACAAAAATCAGAAAACTTATCCCCGCCCCTGCGGGCGGCCTTATCTTCGGCATCGGGAGCCTCGACGTAAAACTTCGCGGGAACATGAACGACACACCGAACCTCGCACTGCCCTATATCCTGGCCGCCCAGGCGCAGAAGCACGTCACCCACAATGAGGCGATCCGCGCCCTCGACTGCCTCGTGCAGCTTTCCGTCGAAAGCCGGGCCCTGACAGCGCCGCCCGCAACGCCCGCAGACGGAAGTCGTTATCTCGTGGCGGCGGCAGCGACTGGAGACTGGGCCGGAAACACCGACAAGATCGCCGCCTTCCAGGATGGCGCTTGGGCGTTCTTCGAGCCGCGCGAAGGCTGGATCGCGTGGGTCGCGGATGAGCATGAACTGATCATTTATTCGGCGAGCGCATGGGCGCCGTACGGCGGTGGCAGCGGCGGCGAAGGCGGTGGTGGAGAGGGCGGCGGCCTGTCCGCCCCCGTGGCCAACGCATCCCTCGCCAACATGGCGACGGGCACGATCAAGGGACGCACCTCGGCGGGCAGCGGCCACCCCGAAGACTTGACCGGCGCTCAGGCGACCGCGCTCCTCGATACCTTCGGGGCTTCGGGCGAGAGCCACAAAAAGGGACTTGTACCCGATCCGGGAGATACGGCGGGAACGTCGAAGTTCCTGCGCGAAGACGGATCATGGGCCGAGCCACCCGCTGGTGATGGCGGCGGCGATGCCGGCGACATCACCGAGCTTGATGACCTCGATCATCTCGGCATCGCGACGACGGCGGATTCGACGAACGTCCTCGCGCTCAAAGGACCGGCCAGCCTCTTCGATAATGCCGGCAACGGCCATCAGCAGAAGATCAACAAGCACGCCGATACCGACACGGCCTCGGTCCTCTATCAGACGAACTATTCCGGCCGCGCCGAAATGGGGCTGACCGGAGACGACGATTTCCACTTTAAGGTCAGCCCGAACGGCGCGACCTGGTACGACGCGCTGAAGATCGATCGCAACAGCGGCAAGATCAGCTACCCCGCCATGGGCGGCCCGCGCGAAATCCTGACGGCGAACCGCACGTATTACGTTCGAACCGACGGCTCCGACAGCAACGCCGGCCTCGCGAATACGTCCGGCGGCGCCTTTCTGACCATTCAGAAAGCGCTCGATACCGTCGCCGCCCTCGACCTTTCGATTTACAACGTCACAATCCAAGTAGCCGACGGGACATACACGGATCAGGTCTCTCGAAAAGGCCCGTGGGTCGGCTCCGGTGTCGTTACGCTCCAGGGTAACACGGCAACGCCGGGCAACTGCATCATCAGCGCGACAAGCGGTCATGCGATCAGCGTGCTCAATGGCGCATCTCTCACCATAGATGGCTTCGAGCTCCGGACGACGACATCCGGGAACTGCATCGATTGCGAATATGGAGGCAACGTCACGGTCGGCGCGCACATGCGTTTCGGAACGAGCGCTGGACGCCATATGGATGCACGCACCGGGGCCACGATACAGGCATCATCCTACTCCGTGGTCGGCAGCGCCTATACGCACCTGAGCGGACAGGAGGGAGGTTACATGCGCGTCCTGAACGGCACCATAACGGTGTCCGGCTCGCCCACATTCTCGCAGTTCGCGGAAGCCAGTTCATGCGGCGTGATTACGGTTTACACGGTCACGATCTCGGGCTCTGCAAATGGAAAGCGCTATGACGCGAAGCTTGGCAGCGTGATCAATACGTTCGGCGGCGGAGCGAATTTCTTCCCCGGCTCGACGGCCGGAACGACAGCAACAGGTGCGCAGTACGCTTAATTCAACAGGCATTTGGCGAACAACCGGGCGGATACGGCGATCGTCTCGTCAGAAAAATTCTAACGTTGACAATCGATGGTCTCGCTCAGACGTAGCTTGATATGAAGAGTCAAACGGCTTCTATTCTGCCGGCTGAACGAGGCGTATCTCGTTTTTGTTTGGAGCCTTCCTAATATTCCCCTCGTATCTGCGTTTGATGCGAAGGAAGGGGCCTTCCACATAGCGGTAGGAGGCCCACGCCAAGAAGATGCTGACGGGCGCAAGAAGCGCGGCGCAGAAAAAGTGAGCCTCGATAGGTGCAGCTTTGTTCCATGGCCAACGACGCGCTGCAGTCAAATACCAAATGGGATAATGGTACAGATACAACCCATATGAAATTTCGCCTAAAAAGACTAGCGGTCGCAGAGACAGGATGCGACTGAGGGTGCTCGTCGGACTTCCCACGACTGATAGGACCAAGATTGTGGAAGTAGCCGAAACCAGAACCTGCAGCCAAAATGCGCTCGCAACGCCTGCTTTC
>JAFECG010000003.1 GCA_018242215.1 Pseudomonadota bacterium | reverse complement strand
GAATCTTTTGGGTGAGATTCTGCAGAAAGGCTTTGGTGGCAACGCAGACTTGCCGGGGGCTCGTGCATGGTACGAAACGGCGGCCATGAGCGGCGGACTTTCAGAAGCGATGTTCAGTCTCGCTATGATGCTTCGCAACGGAGAAGGCGGCGCAAAAGATCCGGCCTCTGCCCGTTCGTGGTTCGAGAAGGCAGCGACCGCCGGCAATATCCAGGCAATGGTTTGGATGGGATATCTTTCTCAGGACGGCGAGGGCGGCCCGCGAGACGTTGCGGCGGCACGCATGTGGTTTCAACGTGCGGCCGAGCACGGTGACGCCAATGGCCTCTACAGAGTAGGCTACTATTTTGAAACGGGCGCCGGTGGGCCGGTAGATCCCAAAGCTGCGCGCGACATGTATCAGAAGGCTGCTGAGAAGGGTCTTGTTCGCGCAATGACCTATTACGCGAAAGTTTTGTACGACGGTACGGGCGGCCGAAAGGATTTAAGCGGAGCTCGCGATTGGGCCCAAAAGGCGGCCGAAAAAGGTGATGCCGATGCCATGGGCATGCTTGCAACGATCTATGCGCACGGGCAAGGCGTTCCAGTGAACCGAGGCTTGGCGCGTACCTGGGCCGAGAGCGCATCTGAGGGCGGTTGCGCGTTTGCAATGCCTCTCTACGGCTTTCTTCTTGAAAGGGGTTGGGGCGGATCCAAAAATCTTCCGGAAGCGCGCCAATGGTACCAGAAGGCAGCAGAAGCGGGCGATCGCATCGGTATGTATGACTACGGCATCGCGCTGCTTCAGGGGAAAGGCGGTCCCCGCATGATCAAGGACGGCCGTGCGTGGCTCAAGAAGGCCGCCGATTTGGGAGACCCGGACGCCAAGAGGTACTTCGCGCGCAATCGCGGAGGTCGACCTGTCGTTCGGAAACCTTCCTATGAATCGTCCTTTGGGGGCTTTCTACCCTTTTAGGGATCGCTGCAGCTGTCCATCCAGAAATTCCCCGGGCCGAAGCTTTTCGGCGAGCGGAATTGGCGCTGATTGATGATCCGCCAGGCCGGAGCCTTCCATAGGCTTGGTCTCCCTTCGTTATTGTTGGCGAAGGTGGTCTGCTGCCAGCTCGCTGATCGGATAAGGATCATGGCGGCGCAAGCCAAATCCATATTGTGCGCTCCAGAGCCTCGATCGGTGACGTATTGATGCCTCCGTATTTCCACATCGGGTATCGGATGGCCAGCCTAATCCCACTCCGCCTCCGTTTGGATCGACCTTTACGCATGCTCCTGATTTCTCGCTAAACGGTAGGTTTTCCAATGAATAAGCAGTGCCGCTGACGTGAAGCATTTTCGGGGTTTCTACGGAGGTAAGTGCGCTGCCGGCTTCAGCCTGAGGGCGCCGGCCGGAATAACAAGCACGAGTTTTCGACCCTAGCTTCACCGTCGACATACCGGTTGCGCCAATGATTCGTGTCGCTGACGTCTTCGACGTCACGCATCGATATCCCAACCGCAAGCGGCACGTTGGTCTCAACCCGGGAAAGGTGAAGCAATGCCGAAATTCCCAGTCGCTCTTTTCGTTTCAATGATTGCGCTCGGGGCCGCCGCAGGTGCCGCGAATGCGCAGTCGACATGCTCCGGTGACTTCGAGAACATCGGTGGGAACTGGATCGCAACAAAGTATTGTCAGCGCGTGCACGCCAAACGCGTAGCCGCTCAAGAGCATGTGCGTCTGACGTCGCATCCAATGCTGGCCCGTGACGAGACGCCGGGTCAGTTCTGCCGCATGCACGTCAACGACATTCGTACGTCGACCTACTGCTCCGAATACAACGACGATTGATCGTTGCCACTATCGTTCGATATCGGTGTTTCAATGATGGGCCGTCTCCTGCTGGAGCGGCCCTCTTCTTTTTGTGGATGGTTTCACCACCGCAAAAGGCCGGAGAGAAGGACACCGACGATGCAAACGAAGAGCATTCCGACGGTGTACCAGGTCGCCAGAAACGGGAGCCCATATTCAGTGCAGTGAAGTGAATAGATACACGCGCCATACCCGCCGGCCATCAGGCCGGCCGCAGCTCCGGCGGCGGCATAGTTCGTCGGGGCGAGCTGACGTAAAGTGCAGAGCGCCGCAATCAATAGGGGTAATGAGAGCACGACGATGGTCCAGGGGCAGACGGAATAGGAGCTGCCGAGCCAGAGTTGATCGCGATCGGCCGCTTGAGCAGCAAAGATCTCGACTGTAGCCGCGACGCTAAGGACGGCAATGACGACAGTCACGACGGCGAAGGATGATCCGGCGGTAGCGCCGGGGCGCCCAAGCCTCTCGATCGCGAAGAGCCCAGCCGTACCGAGTATGAATGTGTAGCCCGCCTTTATCCAGAACGGCGCCGTTCCCATCGCGTCGCTAATTTCGGGCCGAAGACCGATCCAAAGAAGCATGGTTGCCAGTGAAATGACAGTCGAGATCGACAGATTTAAAGCAATTGCTTTTGCGACCGATCCCGACGGTGTCGGAAGATCAGCGACAAGACTCCGGATGAGCTGGTCGGTTCGCAATTTTTCTCAACTCCACACGTGAGCAAGCTGAAACCGCCGTTGCAGCACGGGATGCTTTAGGTTCGGCTTTTATTTGCTATTCAGGGATTTCGGATGAGCCCTTGGTGAAGTTACATCGTTCAGGGCTTTTTTTTATCTT
>JAFECG010000031.1 GCA_018242215.1 Pseudomonadota bacterium | reverse complement strand
CTCTATGTCCCTAGCCGTGAAATGGCCGATCGATGGTAGCCAGTGCCTTTGCCGACTGCACTCTTCGTCGCCACAGCAAAAGCTCCCGTTAAACGATGTCCGCGAAGCGTCTTTCGACGCTCTTGAAGTAAAATACGCCAACCACAAAAAAACCGATTGAAGCGGCAAAAGCGATTAGAACTGAAGGCCAGTCGAACGGTTGACCCAAGAAGCACGAGCGAAAGCCGCCGATCAATCCCGTCATCGGATTAAGGGCGACCAGCCAGCGCCACTGTTCCGGAACGATGCTGATCGGAAAGGCGATCGGCGTGGCGAACATCCAGAACTGGACAAGAAACGGCACGACGAAACGAAAATCGCGATAGGTGACGGTAAGACTTGATAAGAACGTACCAACTCCGAGAGCCGTAACCGTGATGCATGCGATGAACAAGGGCGTAAGCAGCAATTGGCCACTCAATGCAATGCCGTAATAGAACATCATGACGAATAGAAAACAGCTTGCGATGAAGAAGTCGACGAGAGACGCGCCGACGACCGCGAACGGAACGATGAGGCGTGGGAAATAGACTTTGCTGATCAAGTGTGAAGAATTAACGAGCGATTGGGAGGAGTTCGTCACCGCAGTCGAGAAAAATGTCCAGGGCAGGAGCCCGGCGTAGGCGAAGATCGGATACGGCAAGCCGTCCGACGGAATTTTCGCAAAATGCCCGAAGAAGATCGAAAACACGACCATCATCATAAGGGGCTGCAGGACGGCCCAGGCGAACCCCAAAACTGTCTGCTTGTAGCGGACCTTGATATCCCGCTCGCAGAGCACTTTCAGCAATTCTCGCTTGGCCCAGAGCTCGTGAATATCGAGATGCCACCATTTGCTGGCCGGTTCGATCGTGATGAGCGGACGTTCACTCGCAGCGGTCAAAGATAAAAAACCTCGTGTGAGGCGTTTGTCGCGAACTCCCTTTTGGGGTGCTTCCGTCAAAACGCCAGTTCTATCGTGCCGGTCCAGGCAAGCACTTTACGTGCCAAACAGCAAAAATTGTTTTTGGAATTCCGGTGTGCCCCGCACCGCATCATCGATCTCCGTCATGATTTCGCGAAGTCCGGATAAAAAGCTACTGACGCTCTAGGCACACGGTTAATGCATAAGGCCCTAGGTGGTATAGCGGGATACCTCGGATGGCGGATACCAACGGCCCAGGCAGCGCAGCGTGCGAGCCCGCGGATTTCGATAGTGCGGCCTATCAACGGCGGGCAGGATGCAAACCAATTCATTTGGCAGTGCAAGAACGAGACGTCCGAGGGCTAATTCCTTAGGCTAATCTTTTTTTACGTTGCTCCATCCTGGTACATCCTTTTACCGCTATTGTCTTTTTCGTACAGCCGAGAAAATCTCGCTCATAAGTAGATAAAACTGCTGCTATTTTTGAGTGCGGGATTTTGCCTTGTCAGAACCTTTCCTTTCTTTGGCTGATTTCCAAAAAGGGAGGCTTCCGGTCGACATTCATAACGGCCGTCTGAGCAGCCTTAACCATATTGCGAATGGCCGCGGGCCCGATGCGGAGATCGAGGGCGGCGGTCTGTCTACCGCGATTGCTGCATTGAGGGAGGGGCCGAACCCTCGCGCAATCCGAGCTTTCCCGCTGGACCATATAAATGGATCACCCATCGGGGGCAGACAAAAGCGAATGTTTGATGTGGTGATCGCGTTAGCCGCGCTCGCCATGCTCACGCCAGTGCTGGTTCTTCTGGCCGTCGCGGTAAAGTTGAGCATGGGCGGACCCGTGCTCTATCGCCATCGGCGTATCGGTTATAACGGGCGATCGTTCGACTGCTTGAAGTTCCGAACCATGGTCACGGTCGGCGATCGAGCGTTTCAGGAATATTTGGATCGCAATCCGGCCGCCGCCGACGAGTGGCGCATGAAACGCAAACTCGAAAAAGACCCTCGCGTTACTCGAATTGGCCGTTTCTTGAGAAAGACGAGTCTCGACGAGTTGCCGCAGTTCATTAATGTTTTGCGAGGTGAGATGAGCCTCGTCGGACCAAGGCCGGTCGTTCGACAGGAACTTGAACTCTACGGCGCGCTTGTCAGCGACTATATGCGCGCCCGTCCCGGCGTCACCGGCCTGTGGCAGGTAAGTGGCAGAAGCTCGCTTTCCTTCGAACAAAGGGTCGCGCTCGATACGACTTACGTTCGCGATTGGGCACTTGGGAAAGACGTCATAATCTTGATGCAGACCTTGCCGGCCATATTCAAGACGCTGCACGCCGTTTGAGTTATGCGCGTCTCCCGCCGCCTTAATTGAGGATCGCGCACACGCGATCGCGCATGAAATTTAAAGCGGCAGCAACCCTGACTCTCCTAAGCATGAGACCACCCAGGAGATTGAGGCGGAGCCGAGATGGAGAAGCTGAGGCTCCGGTAAAACGTGCCCTGGCGAGTCATTAAATCGAGTGCGCGACTAGCGCTAATTGAGAGGGAGTTTTGAACGCCGATTAACGCTAAGCCCAGATTTTATTCAAATGCGTTAGCTGTTGCACGAAAAGCGCGCTAATACTTAATTTGTATTTATACGAAAAAACCGCTAAAAATTGGTCTTATGTTGAAAGTCCGCGCTCATTCGATGGAGGCCGGTGCAACGTCAAGGCGAGAGCGGGCCAACAGCCGTAGTACGAGTAATGCGTAACCGGAGTGCGGGGATATGGATATTTCTACCGATGGCCTGGAAAACGGCTACGGAAGGCTTAAGAGCAAGCCGATAAAGGAAATAAACCGAGTTGCCGATGTACGTCCTCAGCCGGTCGATTCAAAGACACGACCGGATACGGCGTCGATCATCGTCATCGAAGGAAGATCGTTCGTTCGCAACTGCATAGTGACAAACTTATCGGAGTCGATCGCTCTTACAGGGGTCGGCTTTCCAACTGCCGAGGATTACCTCGCCAAGCAAAACGAATTGCAAGCAGCAATAATCGTCATCTGCACGATGGGTGGCGACGAAAGAGACGCTGTCGCGCAGCTCACAAAATTGAAAGCGAACGGGTGCCGGGCTCCGGTCGTGGTGATGTCAGATGCCGATAAAATTGAACTCCTGATTGCGACCATGGAAGCAGGCGGCGATGGGTTCATGCCGGCGGATATCTCGCTCGAAGTGGCGGCGCACGCGCTTCGTCTGATCCTCGCGGGCGGCCAATATTTTCCGGTGACCAGCTTAGTCGCGGTTCGTCGGGCAATGAGCGAAACGCAACGCCCGGAGACGTGCCCCACGAGCATGTTCACCAAACGCCAGATTGCTGTCATCGACGCGTTGCGAAAGGGCAAGGCGAACAAGATCATCGCGTACGAGCTCAACATGTGCGAGAGCACGGTCAAGGTGCACGTGCGTAACATCATGAAAAAGCTCAACGCTAAAAACAGAACGGAAGTAGCGTATCTAGCGAACGAGCTGTTGTGCGAACATCCATAGCGCGCGAAACACGAAGAGAGCCTGCATCGTCGGACCGGACGACCCCGGACAGAAGGGATGAGCATGTCGTCGCCGTCGATAGCGGTCATCATCGCTGCCTTTAATTCGGCATCGACAATTGATCGCGCCGTACGCTCCGCGCTCGCTGAAGACGAAGTCCGCGAGTGCATTGTTGTTGATGACGCTTCGGGCGATGCAACCGTGGCCTCCGCGCTTAGGGCCGATGACGGCACTAAAAGGCTGAAGGTCATTCGACTATCCGAAAATCGGGGACCAGCTTACGCGCGAAATGCGGCCCTTGACGTTTGCACCTCAGATTACGTCTGCGTTCTCGACGCCGACGACTATTTCATCCCGGGAAGGCTCCGGAGACTACTTGAGAGGGTCACAGACGATGATCTGTTGGCCGATGACATTATCATCGTCCCCGAGCAACAACTGAACGCATTTACGAGTGCGCAGAACGGCAAGATCGGAGGTGATATGCCGCCAAACGCCGGCATCAAGCTTCAACTCGCGGACTTCATCCGCTCAAATATTCCACGGCGGGGACGGCCAAGGGCCGAGACTGGTTTCCTAAAGCCCATTATGAAGCGCGATTTTATCGAGCGCACGAGATTGCGCTATGATCCTGCGCTTCGTCTGGGCGAAGATTATGCCTACTATGCACGTGCGCTGATGGCCGGGGCCAAATTCCGAATCGTCGGAGCCTGCGGCTATATCGCCGTGGAACGGTCGAATTCACTCAGCTCCCGCCACAGCATTGCGGATCTTTCCGAGCTTGCGAACTTCGATTCAGCCTGTATTTCAAATGGAAATCTTAATGACGATCAGCGTGCAGCATTTCGGGAACACCTGAGGGCGACGAATAACAACATCGCTTTTCGGCGCGCATTATCCGCCCGAAGCGAAGACGGCCTGTTGGCGGGAATTGCGACCGCCGCGCAGCATCCCTCATCACTAGGATATATGGTCTCAGAAGCTTTATACGCGAGATATCGAAAGACTCGTGTAGGAATGGAGAATAAGGACGACCACGCTAAGCCTGATTCCATTAGGCTTCTTATCGGCGAAGCGGGCTTGCGCTAAAATTTGTTTTTGCCTTTCGGAAACGCGGTGGGAACCCGTCTACCGGAAGGGTTTCAGGAAGGTCGCTGAGTTGTTATCCCTTCTATCGGATACAGATCGGGTCAAGGATGGCGATGACGACGCCCGCGTCCCCGATGCGTCCTTCATCGTCGCCGCGTTCAACGTCGCGCCTTTCATCGAAGAGGCGATTCATTCAGCTCTCGCCCAGAGCGGCGTAAGCGTCGAGGTCATCGTTGTCGATGATGCATCGACTGATGGAACGGCCGATGTCGTCGAGCGTCTCGCCGCAAAAGATCCTCGCATCATTCTCCTGCGGCAGACGCAGAACGCCGGTCCGGGCGCCGCACGAAACGCCGCATTGAAGCGGGCGCGGGGGCGCTGGATCTGCATCCTGGATGGCGACGATTACATCCTCCCCGAGCGAACGTCGGCGTTGATCGCCTGCGCGGGTGCGACGAGGGCGGATGTCGTCGGCGACAATTTTGAACGCGTATCATACGAGGGCGAGCCGACTGGCTGTCTGCTTTTTCCCTCCGCGCGCGTCCCATTTCTGTTTTCGGTCGATGCGCCGAAATTTATTTCGGCCAATGAGGTGCTCGGAAAAGAGGCATTTTCGCTCGGCGCAATCAAGGTCATGGTGCGGTCGGAGTTCTTGAGAAAGCATTCAATTTGGCATCTCGAAGATCTGCCGGTCGGCGAAGACTTTCAGTTCATCCTCGCATGTTTGTTTCAGGGCGCACGGTTCGTGGTCACGTCCGAGCCGGGGTACAAGTACAGGCTTCGCCCGGGATCTCAGTCCTGGCGCCTGACCGACGAGCACATGACAAAACTGCACATCGCCCATACGGCGATCGCCGCGGATGCGGCGCGTTACGGTAATTCGGACGCTGTTCAAGCCGTCCGCTCCTATGGTGATGCACTTTTCCGCACGACCGATTTCGTGACCGCCGTCTCGCTTGCGAAAGCCGGGCTTTGGAAAAACGCCGCGCTTTCGGCTCTGACGCATCCTCATGCTTGGCCGCTCTTCATCAAATACGGCAGCCAGGCGCTGATGAACAGGTTCAGGCGGTCGGTTTCGCAAGTTCAGTCGGGATAAAGACCGATGCCCCGGATAGTCATTGGAATTTGCACATATCGCCGGCCTGAGGGGCTCTCCCGCGTGCTCGATAGCCTGCAGCATCTCGCGCTTCGCAGCGCGGATGATGATGTCGGTATCGTCGTCATCGATAATTCGCCTGATGGTTCCGCGCGTGCGCTTTGCGATCTCAAAGCAAAGACATCTCGATTCCCTGTGCGATATGTGAACGAAACGCGGAAAGGCCTTTCCAACGCGCGCAATGCCGCTCTGTCGGAGTCCCGCGCCCTAGGTGCGAAGTACCTTGCCTTCATCGATGACGATGAAATGGCCCAAAAGACATGGCTGCAAGACCTGGCCGATTCGATCGAGACGTCCGGCGCGATTATCGCTGCAGGACCGTCCTATCCAATGTTCGCCGCCCCTCCAGGCAGATGGCTGCCCATCGAAGCCTATGCCTATGCGCCGCGCGAACGCGATGGCTTTGCCGACGATGCGTCGTCCGCGAATATGATGATCGACTTTACCCGGCTCGACCAGCTCGGCCTCACGTTCGATTTGTCATTCAACGAGACGGGCGGCGAAGACACTCAACTCGTTACAAAGCTGCGCGCCGCTGGCGAAAAGATAGCCTGGTCGAGCAATGCTGTTGTCTGGGACACCATCCCGCTCGATCGCATGCGCCCCGCGTGGCTCTTCCGGCGGTGGTATCGGACGGGCACGACGGAAGGCCGCTTGGACGGTTCCAAGTCCCGAACATTAAAAGGACGGACGCGGAACGCCGCTAAAGGGGTCGTGCGACTGGGCTATGGCGGCCTGCGGATTGCTTTGGGGCTTGTGCATGCGGTGCTCGGCAAACCGCAACAGCTCGTCGCGAGCTGTTACACCTTCTGCCGCGGCGCGGGATATCTTTCGAGCGCGTTCGGCTATTCGTTCGATGAATACGCCAATCGCCGCTATCGCTAGCGCACGGAAAGCCGAAGTGCCGAGCGGACCTTACTCGGGGGCGCGTTGCCGGAGCGCGAGAGCGGAAAGCTTCGATACCAGGTCTGCCGTGTCCGACACATCGACAAATGCTGAGCGATCTTTTTTGCACAGCGTGGCGCGCATCTCCGTATAGCTTGCACCATCGAGCGTGCGTAGGAAATGAGCGAGGTTGGTCTCGAAGGGCTCGTCTAAGCACCAGCCCCGGCCGTCCTCTTCAACGACCTTGCCAGTCGCGGTCGATCGACGGGCAATGGCCGGCACGCCATAAAGGCCGCCCTCGTAAAGCCGGTTCGGGATCAGCCAATCTGAGTTCGCGCCGGCGGCGCTGAAATCGACCGCCCATGTGAGATCGACGGCGCCGTACATCTGGGGAAGATCTTGTGGGTTCCGATAGGGACCGAAATAGAAGATGTTCCGCGTTGTCGAAGAGAGTCTTTCAAGTTTTTCTTTCGTGATGCGATCCGGTTCGGAAGGGATCCCACGGAGATGAACGACAATTCGATCAGGTAGTGCAGCGGCAATTCGCTGCAATATGTCGAGGCTGCGCTGGCAGCGAATGACACCGAACCAGCCGATGGTCCAAATCGGAGAAACGGCTGACTTTTCCTCTCGAGCGGGACTTTCCGGTTGCCATCCGTCGTCGGCGAAAACCTTGTTTTCAAGCAGGAACCAGGGCCCGCGATAACCCTGGACAGGCACAAAATATCGATCGATGAACGTCGGAGAACTTACGACGAGGAGAGAGCACGCCTTCAGAAGGTGGCGCTCGACCGAGCGAAGGATCGGCCCGATGCCCGTCCGCTTGGTCATCGCGGGGTGAACGTCGAGAGCTTCGTACACGAGCGGCGCGTCGCTGCCTGCCATTGCTTTGGCAATCCGCGCCACGATCAGCATATCTATGTTGCGCGCGTATATGACATCGGCGGTTCTCAAAAGGTCGCGATGCCGCCGCAGGACAACGATCGCCTGCCACAGCCGCGTGAGACGCCGTCCGTAATAACCATCCTCGGTTCGCCCGAGATCGATATTGGTCCACTCGACAGGCCTGGACAGACCTTCGCGGACCCGGGAAAACATGAAGCCAATGACGTTAGAGCCTGCCGCCCGGAAAGCACTGACACGTTTCCGAATGGTGCTTTCGTTGGAGTCATGACCAAAGAAAGCAATCTTGAGCGGTCGCCTTTGTCCGCCATCGTTCTCTGAGCCATAGCTGGACCGGGTCGAGGCTGTGCGATCGATCATCCCGGTCTTCATGCCCATGTGCTTATCGGATGGCTTCAAATACGCGTTATCCTTACGACCGCGGATTGGCAATATCGCCGTGCCAAAATTGGATCGACAGGATGAATTCCGAGGTCGTTCAGGTGCTTCCCGTCGGAATCGCGGAAGCGTCCCTTGATCTCCATCTGGAAACCCGCGCCTTGAGCCTTTCGAGCAGCAGGTAAATCACCGGCGTCGTGTAGAGCGTCAGGATCTGTGAGACGACGAGGCCGCCAATGATCGTAATGCCGAGCGGTCGCCGCAATTCGGACCCCGGGCCGATCGCGACGGCGAGAGGAATGGCGCCGAGAATGGCCGCGAGCGTCGTCATCAGGATCGGCCGGAACCGCTGCAGGCAGGCATCATAGATCGCATCGTGCGGGGACAGGCCATGCTCGCGCTCGGCGTTGAGTGCAAAATCAACCAGCATGATGCCGTTTTTCTTCACGATGCCGATCAGCAGGATGACGCCGATCAGGGCGATGATGGAGAGGTCCATTCTCGCCATCTCGAGGGCAAGCAGGGCGCCAAGCCCGGCGGACGGCAACGTCGAAATGATCGTCAGCGGATGCGCGAGGCTCTCGTAAAGGACGCCCAGGACGATGTAAATCGAAAGGAGCGCCGCAAGGATCAGCAGCGTCTGCTCCCGTGCCTGCTCCTGAAACGCTTTGGCATCGCCTGCGGGCTCTGCCCGGATCGATTCAGGCATATGCAAGTTCTGGAGAGCGGCATCGATGGCCTGAAGGCTCGTATCCATGCTGACGCCCGGCCTCAAACTGTAATTGATCGTCACGGCGGGAAACGGCCCCTGATGATTGACGACGAGCGGCGCGATGCTTTGCGTTAGCGTCACGAGACTCGAGAGCGGGACTTGGCGCGTTCCGTCGAGTGTTGGAACGTAGATCCGCGACAAATCCTTGGGCTGTCCCTGCAACTTCGGATCGACCTCGAGAACGACTTTGTATTGGTTGCGGTCCCCGTAAATCGTCGAGAATTGCGTCTGCGAGAACGCATTCGAGAGCGCATTGTCGATATCGAGGACGGCCACGTTGAGCTTTGACGCCACATCGCGATTGATATTTGCGTTGAGCTGGAGGCCACCGGCTTCGCGATCGGTGCTGACGTCCACGACGCCCGGAATGGCGCGAACGGCAGCGAGCGCTTTCGGCACCCACGCATAGAGATCCTCGGCGTTGAGCGACCAGAGCGTATATTGGTAGTCGGCTTTGCCGGAACGCGCGCCGGTGCGGATATCTCGCGAAGGCATCAGGCGTGTCGCGAGTCCGACGATTTTTCCGAGAGGCTTCCGGAGCCGGTCGATGACCTCTGCGGTCGGCACGTTGCCGCGCTCGTTGAGCGGCTTCAGACTGATGAACATCCGGCCAAGATTCTGCGTCGGATTGAAGCCGCCCGCTCCCATGGACGAGCCGACGTTGTCGATAGCCGGATCGGCCAGAACGACTTTCAGCGCCTGGTCCTGAAGGCGCTTCATTTCGGCGAACGAGACGTCTGCGTTGGCTTCTGTCGACGCGAGGATGAGGCCGGTATCATCTTCCGGCAGATAGCCCTTGGGCAGCACGGCATAGAAATGCACCGTCAGGACGATCGTCGCGACGAAAACGGCCAGCATGATGAGCTGGTTGCGCAGGGCGATGCGCAGCGTGAAAGCGTAGGCGCGGACGATGGCCGCCAGAACGCCTTCAAAGATGCGGTCGGCAAGATTGCGATGCTCTTCGGCACCCGCCTTGATGAAATGTGCGCAGATCATCGGCGTGACGGTCAGCGAGACGATCGCCGAAATGACGATCGCAAACGTCAGTGTCATCGCGAATTCGTGAAGAAGCCGCCCCGCGATTCCCGTCATGAAGAGGACGGGTATGAACGCGGCAATCAACGATATCGAAATCGATATGACCGTAAATCCGATCTGCCGCGAACCTTCGAGCGCGGCAGCCAACGGCTTCATGCCCTTTTCCATGTTGCGGTAGACGTTCTCGATCATGACGATCGCGTCATCGACCACGAAGCCCACGGCAACCGCCAGCGCCATCAGCGTCAGATTGTTGATCGAAAAGCCGGATGCCCACATTGCCGCGCAGGTACCGGCGAGCGACAGCGGCACCGTGATGCCCGCGGCGATCGTCGGCGTGGATCGCCTGAGGAAGACGAACACGACCGACATGACAAGCAGGATCGTCAGCGCCAGCGTAAACTGCATGTCGTGGACGGAAGCGCGGATCGTCGTCGTACGATCCGACAGAATGGAAATGTCGATTCCGGCGGGAATCCATTCCTTGAGCTGAGGTAGCACGGCTTTGACGCGGTCGACCGTGGCGATGACGTTGGCTTCCGGCGTCTTGGTTATGATGAGGAGCACAGCCGGGGACATCCCGAAGCGTGCCGAGGAGCGCGCATTTCGTGTTGCCTTGATGACCGTTGCGACATCGCCCACTCGGACGACGTCTCCGTTCGGCATGTTCTTGACGACAATATCCTTGTAGTCCTCCGGATCCGTCATCTGCGAATTCGACTGTAGGACGATCGTCTGATTGGCGCCGTCGATCGAGCCGATCGGCGAAAGGTCGTTGGCGGCGGACACGGCGGTCTTGACATCGTCGAAGCTGACGCCCATCGAGGCAACCAAGGTCGGATCGACCTGAATGCGTGTCGCCGGCTGGTCCGCGCCGCTGACCGTCACGTCCGCGACGCCCTCCACTTGCGAGATGCGCTGCCCGATGATCGTATCGGCCGTGTCGTAAATATCCCCCGTCGTCATCGTCTTGGACGTCAAGGCAAGGATCAGGATCGGCGCGCCCGATGGATTGTACTTGCGAAACGTCGGCACCTGCGGAAGATCGCCCGGCAGATCTGCCGTCGCCGCGTTGAGCGCCGCCTGCACGTCGCGCGCCGCACCATCGACGTTGCGATCGAGATCGAATTGCATTGCGATCGACGTCGAGCCGAGCGAACTCGTCGACGTCATCTCCGTCACGCCCGCAATCTCGCCGAGACGTCGTTCGAGCGGCGAGGCGACGCTGGCTGCCATCGTCGCGGGGTCGGCACCGGGCCGCGACGCCATGATGCGAATGGTCGGGATCTCGACCGACGGCATGCTTGCGACCGGCAGGAGGAAGTAGGCGACGGCCCCGACGAGAAATAGCCCGATCGCGAGAAGCGCCGTGCCGATGGGTCTCTCGATGAAGATGCGCGAGACGTTCATGGCCTACTCCGCAGCCTCGCGGTTGGCCGCTGTCACCGACGCATGCGGAGCGGTAGACTCCTCAGAGGCTTCGTTGCCTGAACCTGGGGCGATAGCTCCCTTGAAACGGGCCCGGAGCCGCTCCATCGCCAGATAGATGACCGGCGTCGTGTAAAGCGTCAGCAGCTGGCTGAGCAGCAGGCCGCCGACAATGGTGATGCCGAGCGGGTTACGGAGTTCCGATCCCGTACCGCTTTCGAGCGCGAGCGGCAGGGCCCCGAAAAGCGCCGCGAGCGTCGTCATCATGATAGGCCGGAAGCGCAGAAGCGCCGCTTCCTTGATCGAATCGCGAGGCGAAAGCCCGCGCTCGCGTTCGGCCTCAAGCGCAAAGTCGATCATCATGATCGCGTTCTTCTTGACGATGCCCATCAGCAGAACGATGCCGATCAGAGCCACGAATGAGAGGTCATTCCCGGTAAGTTCAAGCGCCAATGCCGCGCCAATGCCGGCCGACGGCAGCGTCGTCAGAATCGTGAACGGATGGATCAGGCTTTCATAGAGAACGCCGAGCACGATGTAGATCGTGACGATGGCGGCCAGGATGAGCCAGGGCGTGTTTTTGAGGGACTTCGAGAACTCTGCGGCATCGCCGTAGAACGTTCCCGTCACCGTCGGCGGCAGGTCGATGGATGTCCTGGCATTGTCGATGGCAGCCAAGGCGTCGCTTAGCGATGCATGGGGCGCCAGGTTGAAGCTGATCGTGATAGCCGGGAATTGATCCTGATGGCTGATCGCAAGCGGCGCCGTGTCGAACGTCACTTTGGCGACGGCCGTCAGAAGAACCGGAGCTCCCGCTGTCGTCGATGCAACATAAAGCCGGTTGAGACGCGATGGATCGTTTCGGTACTGCTCCGCCGCTTCAAGCACGACACGATATTGGTTGGCCTGTTCGTAGATCGTCGACACTTGCCGCTGGCCGAAAGCGTTGCTCAACGCGTCGTTGATCGCCTGCATCGTGACGCCGAGGCGGCCCGCCGTAACGCGGTCGACATCGATCCGCGCGATGAGCCCGCCTTCGACTTCCTCGGATGCCACGTTGCGGAGATATGGCGATGACTTGAGCGCATCGCCCATCTTCTTCGCCCACTCGGCGACCTCGTCGACATCCGTGCTGGCAAGCGTGTATTGGTAGCGCGCCCGGCTCGACTGCGTCGAAATCTGTACGTCCTGCACCGGCAGAAAATAGACCATCGTGCCGGGGATGGATCTGACGGCATGCTTCAGTCGCTGAATCACCTCGACGACGTTGGAATCCCGGCCGCTACGCGGCTTCAGCATGATCTTGAGATTGCCGACATTCGTCGTCGCGTTGAGCTGGCCGATGCCGATGATCGATGCGACGCCGGATACGTCCGGATCATGCGCAACAACGGCTGCGACCTGCTGCTGCACTTTCTTCATTTCATCGAAAGAGATCTGCGGGCTACCCTCGACGACAGCGGTAATCGCGCCAGTGTCCTGATCGGGCAGAAACCCTTTCGGCATGATCACGTACAGCCAGATCGTGATCGCGACTGTCAGAAGCGCGACAAGCAGCGTCGCCGTCTGATGGCGAAAGACGAATTCGAGCGAGCGGTCATAGCCCTTGATCACCCGCTCCATGAAGCGGCCGATAATACCGGATTTCTCGTCGTGTCCGCCCCCGCGCAAGAGCTTCGAGCACATCATTGGCGTCAGTGTCAGCGAGACGACCGCCGAGACGACGACAGCGATGGTGAGGGTCAGCGCGAATTCGCGGAACATCCGTCCGACGAGCCCGCTCATGAAGAGCAGAGGAATGAAGACGGCGATCAATGACAGCGTCAGCGAGATAACCGTGAAGCCGATTTCGCGGGCGCCGTCGAGCGCAGCCTTCAACGGCTTTTCGCCCTTTTCGATATGACGCACGACATTCTCGATCATCACGATCGCGTCGTCGACGACGAAGCCGGTCCCGATCGTCAGCGCCATCAGCGAGAGGTTATCGAGGCTGAAACCGCAGAAATACATGACGCCGAACGTGGCAATCAGTGAAACGGGAAGCGCGACGCCGGCGATGATCGTTGCCCGCATCGAACGCAGGAACAGAAGGACGACCATCACCACTAGCCCGACGCTGAGCACGAGCGTGAACTGCACATCATCGACCGAGGCCTTGATCGTTCCGGTTCGGTCGCTCACGACCTGCAGATCGACGCCTGCGGGCATCGCTCGCTCGACGCGCGGTAGTTCGTTCTTGATGCGCTGGACCGTTTCGAGAACGTTGGCGCCGGGTTGTCTCTGGACGTCGACGATGACCGCGGGTTTGCCGTCATACCAGCCGCCAACGCGGGTGTTTTCCAAGCCCTCGCTGACTTTCGCGACGTCCTTTATCCGGACAGGTGCCTCGTTGCGGTAGGCGACGATGACATCCTCGTAGACTTTCGCCTTGTCGATCTGGTCATTCGCGGCGATCGTGTAAGATTGCTTGGCGCCATCGATCGAACCTTTTGGCCCCGAGACGTTGGCACTCGCGATCGCGGCGCTGAGGTCGGCCATGCTGAGGCCATAGCTCGCGAGGCGCGAGATATCGGCTTCGACTCGAACGGCCGGCTTGATGCCGCCTTCGATTGACACGTGGCCGACGCCAGACACGGACGCGAGCCGCTGTGCAAGAAGCGTATCGGCGAGATCCGAAAGCGATCTGAGGGACTGCGTATTCGAGGTCAGCGCCAGCGTGACGATCGGCGTGTCTGCCGGATTGACCTTCGAATAGGTGGGCGGATAGGGCAGGTTCTTCGGCAGCGTCGAACCCGCAGCATTGATCGCGGCCTGCACGTCCTGCGCGGCGGCATCGATGTCACGATCGAGATTGAACTGTAGCGTGATGCGGCTCAAGCCGAACGAGCTCGTCGAAGACATCGACGCGAGCGACTGGATCTGCCCGAACTGCCGTTCGAGCGATGCGGTGACGAGCGTCGACATCGTCTCGGGGCTCGCGCCCGGAAGTTCGGTCGTTACCTCGACGGTCGGGAAGTCGACCTGCGGCAGCGACGAGATCGGGAGCGCGAGGTATCCGAGGATACCGCCGAGAAGGGTCGCGAGCGCGAGAAGGGATGTCGCGATCGGCCTTTCGATGAAGGGCCGGGAAACGCTCATGGCGATTGGCCGCTATCCCGATGGTGGTGATGCTTGCCCGAGTGCTTTCCATCGGCCGACGTCGAGCCTGTCACGAGAGCGGCCTCGGTCGCGGACGCGGAAGGCGCTATCAGTCCGTTCGCATCGGCGGAAGCTGATTTCTTGCGGTCGAAAGATTTCTTGTGGTGTTGAGGTTTCGTATCCGGAGGAGGCGACGTGCCATCGCTTACCGAGACGGTCGAACCGTCCTTCAGCCGGGCGAAGCCGCTCGTCACGACAGTCTCGCCGGATTTGACGCCTTCAGCAATCACGGCGTATTTTTCATCCTGCCGGGAGATCTTGACGTTCCGCATTTCGACGGTGTTGTCGGAGCCGACGACAAAGACATAGGTCCCGTCGGGGCCGCGCTGCACGGCTTCCGTAGGCGCCACTGTCACGCCCTTGAGCGTATCGACGAGAAGCCGGACATTGACGAACTGGCCGGGCCAGAGCTGACGCTTCTCGTTCGGAAATTCCGCTTTGAGCTTGATCGTGCCCGTCTGCTGGTCGACCTGATTGTCGATGACCTTCAGCGAGCCGACGTCGAGTTCCGTCTGGCTGTCCGTTGACAGGGCCTGCGCCGTCATCGGGCCCGCTTGGATCGCAGTGGCGAGTGTCGGCAGATCCTGTTGCGGCAGCGTGAAGATCGCGGTGATCGGCTGCACCTGCGTGATGACGACGATACCCGCGGTATCGTTGGCGTGGACGAGGTTGCCCTCGTCGACGAGCCGAATGCCGGTGCGCCCGTCGAACGGCGCCACGATCGTCGTATAGTCGAGGATGGCCTGGGCGTTTTCTATGGAGGCGACGTCGGCTTTGACTTGCGCTTCCTGCTGCTTGATGAGCGCAACCTGCGTGTCGATCTGCTGCTGCGAGATAGCGAGCGTGCCGACCTTCTGGAAGCGCTCGAGATCGTGCTTGGTATTGGCCAGCAGCGCCTCGTCGAGGGCTTTTTTCGCGATCGCCTGATCGAGCTGCGCCTGGTAGGTCACTGGATCGATCTTGGCGAGCAGGTCGCCTTTCTTGACGTCCTGGCCTTCCTTGAAGTTGACGCTGAGGAGACGACCGTCGACCTGGGCGCGGATCGTCGCGGTATTCAAAGCCTTCACCGAGCCGACGCCTTCGAAATAGACGGGCACATCCGCCGTTTCGGCGGGCTTTGCGACAACCGCCACCGGTCCACCGAATCCGCCATTCCGCGAATGGCGCCCTTGGGTCGCGCCGTCAGGGGCGGTGCCGCTGTGCATCGTGTAATAAACGCCGCCCGCTATCGCACCGAGAACGACGACCGTTGTAGCCCACCGAAGTAGCGCCATAATCTCTCTTTTCAGCTCTCGTCAGCACCCGGGAAGCCTCTGCAACACGGTGCGTTTGACGTTCGTCCCAACACCCGAACATGGAAACGCAGCGTTCGGCGAAATCCGTTGCCGTGGCAAGGGATGGTGCTGCATCGCGTCGCCAGTGACGCGGCACTGGGGTGGCCGAAATATGCCTGTCGCTATCCGAGCGTTCCGGAAACTGCCCGTCCGCACCACGTATGCTCAAAAATTAGTATTTCAGAGCAATGACTTAACTCCGCATGCCTGATCACAGGCTACCTTCTGCACTTTCGGCAAAAATAGAAAAATACTTTATCCGCGCATCCGGATCGTTAAGGGGTCCGAATTAGGCTCGCGAAATCGCGGTGCGTGCCGAGGCGATGACGTGAATTCTTCGAAACTTTTCAACTGGCGGGGCTGGTCCTCCGCCCATAGAGATCAGCTTGCGAGCATCGCCCGGGCAACCCCGGCGGCCATGATCGGGTACGCGATCAATGTGACATTGGCCGTCCTGGCGTTTCGCAATCTCATTCCGGCGCCGAAACTGGCGGTCTGGGCAGGGGCTTCGCTGGCGATCTGCGGGATCGTCTTCGTGCGTTCGTTCCGGAGCGGCCAGCGACGACGGGAAAGATCGGAGTCGGTCGGTCCGCGCCGGAGTACGCGAAACGCGCTGCGCTACGCGGTGCTCCTGGCGCTTCCGTGGAGCGTCCTCGGAACGGCGTGGGCGGGTTCCGTCGGCGACAGCGAAGTCATCCTTGTCGCGCTTGTCGTCGGCATGGCGGCGAGCGGCAGTATTCTTCTCGCACCGATTCCCGTCGCCGGGATCATCTACGCGTCGACGATTCTCGTCCCGCTTGGCGTCAAGTGTCTGTTCCTGACTTTCGACAACCATCTCATCCTCGGCGCACTGGCCGTGAGCTATCTTGCTTTCCTCGTCGGCCTGATCGCATCGAACGCCGAGATCTTCGCCGAGCGCCTCGATGCCATTGAGAAGCTGAAAGAGTCGGTTACCGCGCTTGTGGCCGCCCGCGAGGAGACGGAACGTGCCGCCATGACCGACGGCCTGACGGGCGTCGCCAACCGCCGGGCATTCATGGCCCGGTTGAACGGTCTCTGCAGCGACGACGCCCGACCGCCGTCCTATGGTGTGTTCTATGTTGATCTCGACCGCTTCAAGAGCGTCAACGACGCGCTGGGCCATGCCGCCGGCGACGCGGTTCTGCGCATCGCCGCCGCGCGCATCGAAAAGACGGTGCGAGACAAAGATCTCGTGGCCCGGCTCGGAGGCGATGAATTCGCCGTGGTCGCACTCGACGTTCCCGGTCGCGCCACTGCGAGCGCACTCGCCGAGCGTCTGGTCGCGTCTTTGAGCGAACCGATCTTTCTTGAAGGTCAGAGGATCCAGATCGGCGCATCTGTTGGCGTCGCCATTGCGTCCGAAAATGACGCGACGGGTGACATCTTACTGAAGCAGGCGGATCTCGCGATGTACGCCGGCAAATCAGCCGGCCGTCGCTCTCATTGTATTTTTGAGGCCGACATGTTGCGCTCGGCTCAAGAGCGCCAATCGCTCGAACTCGGACTTCGCGACGCTCTCGCAAAAAAGGAACTCGAACTTTATTATCAGCCGATCTGCAAATTGCCCAAGGACGAGATCATCGGCTTCGAATGCCTGATCCGATGGCGCCATCCCTCGCGCGGACTGCTCCCGCCCGGTCAGTTCTTGAGCATTGCTGAAGAGATCGGAATGGCGAACGAGATCGGCGCATGGGTGATCGAGCAGGCGTGCACGCAGGCCGCCACCTGGCCATCCAGCGTGATGGTGAACGTAAATCTCTCGCCGCTGCAGATCGCATCCGATGACGTCGTTCATCGCATCGAACAAGCGTTGCGCCAAAGCGGTCTCGCTGCCAACAGGCTGGAAATCGAAATTACCGAATCGAGCTTGCTGCAGAATGATCCGGTTACGCTGGATCAGCTCAAGAGATTGAAGGACCTGGGTGCCTCCATCGCGCTCGACGATTTCGGTACTGGGTACTCGTCGTTGAGTTACCTCGTCAGTTTCCCGTTCGATCGCATCAAGATCGACCGCCTCTTCGTCAGTCAGCTCGGGCGGTCGAGAGAAAGCGATCTCATCGTGCGCTCGATCGTGCAGCTTGCAAAGAACCTGAACTGTTCGGTCGTTGCCGAAGGCATCGAGACGGCGGAGCAACTCCAGAGACTGCGCACACTCCACGTGTCTTATGGCCAGGGTTACCTTTTGGGAAAACCGATGCCGGCGAAGGAAGCCACGGAGCTTTTGGCGCTGGGCAAAAGCGCCCGCTTCGCCCAAAGCGCCTAATCTGCCGTGACCGTCACGTGAATTAGCCGGTGGCTCTCGGCACGAAATTCAATGCGACGCCGTTCATGCAATACCGCAGTCCCGTCGGCTTGGGCCCATCCTCGAAGACGTGTCCGAGATGGCCGCCGCAGCGGTGGCAGTGGACTTCGGTGCGCGTCATGAAATAGCTCGTATCGACGGATGTCTCGACAGCCCCGTCGATCGGCTTCCAAAAGCTCGGCCAGCCAGTGCCGCTATGATACTTCGTATCCGACGAAAAGAGCGCCAGCGCGCATCCCGCGCAGAGATAGGTGCCCGGCGCGTCGTTGGCATCGAGCGGCGAGGAACCTGCCCGTTCGGTGCCCTGCTTCCTCAGGACGTTGAACTGTTCGGGCGTGAGCTCTTTCCGCCATTCGGCCTCGGATTTGGTGACTTCGAATTTTTCGTCGGCTTTCTCGGCAGCAGAACCGGAAGCCGATTTAAGCGACGCAAATCCACCTGCCAGGGCAAGCCCCAGCCTCGAAAAATCTCGCCGTGAATACATCGGATCGATACCTTGGTTTTTGTTTCCTCGTCGGCGCCCTAAACGCCGTCTGCCGGAGAGTACGTCGCCTCTCTCTTGTCCGTTTCAGCCGTCCATCGGCTTTGTCGTTAAAGATCCGCAATCTCGATGCGTTTCTCAACTGCAATTTCGGCAGGGCTGAGGGTGCACCGGTAGCAAAGCATTTCGACGCCGGAGGCGGCGGCTGTCTGAAACGCCGCGGCGTACGCAGGATCGATGTCGGCCGCGAGCTTGAACCTTTCAGCGTCGCTGCGCTGCACAAGAAAAACCATCACGGCGCGATGGCCTTGTTCGACCATGGCCGAGAGTTCGCGCAAATGTTTGGCGCCGCGCTCTGTCTTGCTGTCTGGAAATTCCGCGAGACCATTGTCGCGCATCAGGTGAACGTTTTTGACCTCGACGTAGCAATCGCGGGAATCGCGTCCGCCCGAGAGCAGTACGTCGATGCGGCTGTTGAGCCCGTATTTCACTTCGCGACGGAACGTTGAATATCCCGACAGCTCCCCAATCTTGCCGGTCTCGATCGCTTCGGTTACGAGCGCATTTGGCCGTCCCGTATTGATGCCGACGAGATGTGCGCCGGTGCCGAGATCGGCCTCGATCATTTCCCAGGTATGACGATATTTGCGCGTCGGGCTGTCGCTCTCCGAAAGCCACACCTTCGAGCCGGGCTTAGTCAGGCCGAGCATCGAGCCCGTATTCGGACAGCTTGCGGTCACCGTCACCCCGCCTGCGGTCGTCACGTCCGCGAGGAAGCGCTTATAGCGCTGGATGAGAATGCCGGGGACGAGGGAGCGGGCGAATTTCATGAGCAACGCCTTATCGGCGTTCGCTGCCGTCCGGCAAGTATTTTCGCGAACTCTCCGACGGTGCTATGAAGGCGAACAAACGAATTTCGCGACGAGCAAGACATTGACCGAAGAACGCATCGTGACGGCGGCTCTGCTCGTCATCGGGGACGAGATCCTTTCAGGACGAACGAAAGACCAGAATATCGGCTTCATCGCCGAGCACCTGACGAGCATCGGCATCCGCCTGCAGGAAGTCCGCGTCGTGCCTGACGTGGAAGGCGAGATCGTCGCCGCCGTGAACGCGTTGAGGGCAAAATACACTTATCTGTTTACGACAGGCGGCATCGGTCCGACGCACGACGACATTACCGCCGACAGCATTGGTATGGCTTTCGGTGTATCCGTCTCCATCGACGCGCGCGCTGAAAGGGTTCTCCGCGACTACTACGGGGCGAAGGGGCTCGAGGTCACTCCGGCACGCCTGCGGATGGCCCGGCTTCCGGCTGGTGCAGAGCTGATTGACAATCCGGTCTCCGCCGCACCGGGCTTTCGTGTCGGCAACGTGATCGTCATGGCCGGTGTTCCAAGCATTATGCAGGTGATGCTCGCGTGCGTGACACCGACCCTCGACACGGGCGCCGCGCTTTTGTCGATCACCATTCCCGTCGATCGCCCTGAAAGTGAAATTGCCGACGCTTTTTCGGCGCATCAGCAGCGTTATCGCGATGTCGCGATGGGAAGCTACCCGTTGCTGCGAAATGGCCGCCCCGCAACGGATTTGGTGCTGCGTTGCTCTGATCTCGCGCGCCTCAATGATGCGACTGCCACGCTCAAGGCGGCGTTGAAGCTTTGAGCGACGTTGGCACGGGCACAATCATCTTCGCCCGACCCGTTGAAGGAGCGTGGCAGTCGGGCGCCCAGGTATAAGCGCTGCGCCTTCCGCAGATCTTCGGATCGAAATCCTCGGGACAATCGCATCTCTTGACACGGACCGTCCTGAGTATGGTGCTCGCGGATGGACGTCGCGTCTCGACGATTGCATGGGGTTTCGGCGCGATCCCGAGCGCGACTTTCCTGACATGCGGAGCGCCATTGGCATCGAAGCGCTCAACCGGCGCGTCGCACACGCAGCCCGCAAGAAACGGCAGCAGCGCCAGCACAAGAAATCGCAAGAACGCTCCCTCCTGAAACGCGTGAGCGGCAATTGCCGGGGATCAGGCGCATACGGATCATTTCATGGCAATTCACGAATTCCCCTCGGCCCGCTTCTGTCGCGAGGTGGTACACGCAAGCCTCATTTCGGGCCCGGGATCAGGCCGACGGCAGGCGAAAGCCATTGGCGTGAAATTGAAAAGGACTTCAGCCGTGAGCGGCAAAATTCTGAAATCACTTGTGATTGCCACAGAATTGTAACTGCAATTCTGCGTCTTGCCGTTGTGCACTGCGCAATTTATGGTCCCCCCGGAATTGTTTGTGTTTTGTTCCACGACAGCGGAACTCACGGAGGCAAGAGGCGCGTTGGCCCGCGCCCGAAGACGGGAGAGAATAGGGATGGGGTTGAGTGTTTTTCGGCACGCGCGCGTGCGCGACCGATTGCGAATGGCATGCGGCGCAACAGCCTTTGCGCTTCTATGTATGGCTTCGAGCGGCGGCCCGGCGGAGGCCAAGACTCCAGGCAAGACTTACTGCTTTAATGGCGTCTGCCACCACGTCCTAAGCATCCCGGAAATGGTCGCCATCGTTGGACGCGACCAGGTTTTCCAAGCGTCCTATTACGATGATTGCCGCCACGATCGCTACAATCCGTGCGGGCTGACATCGTCGGGCGAAGCATTTCGCCCGAATGAATCCAATAGCGCAGCGAGCCCGATTTATCCCGACGGCACGATTCTGCTCATCCGAAACCCGGACAACGGCAACGCGGCGGTCGTGCGCGTCAACAATGCGGGCCCGTATTGGCGTCAACGCATGCTCGACGTCTCCCGTGCCACTGCCGAAAAACTCGGTTTCGCGGATGCCGGTGTCGCGAAGCTGGAAGTGCGGGTGATGTCGGCGCCTTCGATCATCGACGCGACATACAAGAGAAATCGCCATTATGCGCCCGTTCCCGGACCTATCGGTACATTCGCGTCGCTCGATCAGGCACAGGGCGGCATGATGGTGGCAATGGCCATCGACGCGATGTCGACATCTGTATTCGCACCGGTTGCCGGCAAGATGCTGACGGCAGTGAAGACGATGCCGCGTGCGCTCGCCAATGCGTTGCGGACGGATACGACACGCGTCGCGTCGGCCGACGCAACGTTGCCGCCCAATATCGTGGCCAATATCGAGAAGAATCTGGGCCTAGCCGAAACACCGAAGCCTCCGGCTGGTGCGTCGGAAACGGCAAGAGGCAAGGCCACGGTAACCGCCGCCTCATCCGCTCATCGCAGACACATCGTGCGGGCCCGCCATACCGCAAAAGTGCGAGGCCGCGCACGTTGGGCCCGGTCGCTTGCACCGCAGCGTCACATCAGAGCGATCCGCGCACTTTCGTCGAGATCGAGCAGGAGAGGTTTCGCGACCGTTCACGGCTCGCCGGCGAAAAGCGCATATTGGACATCGAGAAGACAGGTATCGAGACAGGTCCTGCTCAAGGCCCGAAGAGGGCCGAGAGCGATGCGGTTTGCAACGCGATAAATATCGTTGTGATCCAGCATTCGGAAACGAAACCACTCCGGTCTCGCGGCACCGCGTGCGCATCCTTAAGGATGAAGCACGCGTACCCCTGAAGTGGCATTTGCGTTAACCACGCAGCGAACGCATCATCCCTCCATATTTGGGTGAGGGGATTTCTCCATGCGTAACGCTCATATCGCATCCGTTTTTACTTTAGGAATTGCAAGCACTTGTGCATTCCTCGGACTGGTCGAGCCAGCAGCAGCCTATCTTAATTCCCCTGTTTTGCCGGCTCCCGGACCCCTGATCGGGCTGGGGATGCCTGCCGCAGGTGCAGTCATCGGAGCCGTGTCTTTGCTGCGCTTTTTTCGGCGCTAGCTCCGAGTGCGGATCGTCGGATCCGTTTCGCGACAGCGCGCGGTATGTCCGGAAATCCTCAATCCACGGCGCTGCCGTTACTGATCTCAACGGATGCGCGCGATGACGTATGCATTCCGAGCGTTCGCGCCTGAAGCCACTCACGCAGAACATGCGGGGATCAGGCGTTGCGAATTTTTCGCCTGGATCGCCTGCGTTTTTTTCGTCGCGGACCTCGGGCGGATCGAAGTGGCGCGGCCTTCGGAAATCATCCCCACACTCGTTGACAGTGTCACGTCGCGGAGCGTTTTTTACTACCTCGGCATTTACGCCGTCATTCGCCTGCTCCTCGAAAGCAGCGCAAATCGCCAAACGAGCCGCTGGGATATCGGCTTCGGGTTCGCTGCCTGCCTTGCCTCTATGCTTCCATTCAAGTCTGTCGTTTGGGTGCTCGCAACGGCATGGGCGATCTATCTGTATGCGACGAGCGGCAGTGACCGAAAAGCAAAGGCGGCTGCCGTTGTCCTCCTTGCCATTGCGGCGAACAACCTATGGGGGCCTGTCATTTTCGATGTGTTCGAGGCCACGCTTCTGCGCGCCGATGCAGCGCTGACGGGTACTGCTCTGGTCCTCTCGCACACCGGCCTGACATGGCAGGGAAATATCGTCGGGGCGCCGGATGGCCATCGCATCATCATTTTATCAGGCTGTTCGTCGTTCCATAATATATCGATGGGGCTCCTTTGCTGGACGGCTCTGACCAAGCTGGCGCGACCGACGTGGATCAGAGCGGATCTCCCTTTTGCACTGGGTGTCGTCGCAGCCGTAATCCTCCTCAATGTCGCCCGCCTCTACCTGATGGCTCTGAGCCCCGATGACTATTTCTATTGGCATAGCGGCTTCGGCAGTCAGTTCTACGCAATGGTCACCACCTTGGCCGTGCTCGTTATTAGTCTCTGGAGCGTGTGCCGAAATCCGGATGTTTCGACATGAGCGCCTTTGCAATACGGGTGCTCCTGGCCGCCATGCTTGTCGCAACAATCGCGGTCAAGGTGCGCGCAGCGGTCGTTCCGGTCATCGATATGCCGGCGGCGATATCGCGAACTCTCGGGAAGAATGGTTTCAGTCCGGATGCGGGCGAACCTGCGCGGCAATCCATGTCTTTTTCGAATCCCACCTGTCGACTTCCCGTAAAGGTCCAGACGGTCAGGCTGTATTTCGGAGACGGAATTTCCGGCAATAGGATACCGGAACCTGGTTACGTTCAAAATTTCGTCTATCTCGACAGGGAATGGGGGAGCCCGGCGCGTTTCGAAATGCGCGAAGAATGGCTGAAACACAGGCTCCTCGTGCTATTCGGCCTTTCTCCCTATGTGCCAACACCGATCGCGCTTCAAATTGCCGTTCCTGTCGAGTGCCCTGCCGCGGATGCAATCGATTGGTCACGTGTTTGGAGGGAAGAGGCGGAATGAAAGAAATGAGCTGGCGGAGCGTTTAATCTGCAACACTGAATGACCTTCTACTCGGTATTGCCGCCAATTACCTTGCGCCGAATGGAGGGAGATAATTATCAACATAAATTTGGCGGCGAGTTCGAGTTTGTAGTGTACTGCGTATGAGAGTGATTATGCCTTTCTGTTTCAAGGCTGCCGCGTGGCTTGGCGCGTATACCGCGTTTTCGGCCGTCTTTTCCATTCAAGCCTTTGCTCAGTCGGCGCCTTGCAACGGCGGTGGCTACGTTGCGACCACGGACGGCGTCGCGTGTGGTCGGAACGCCCAAGCAACCGATAGCAATACGACCGCAATCGGCACGAATTCCTACGCGGGGCACGATACGCAGCCTGCGGGTTCAGGAAATAACGCTACGGCGA
Source organism: Pseudomonadota bacterium (assembly GCA_018242215.1). GTDB lineage: Bacteria > Pseudomonadota > Alphaproteobacteria > Rhizobiales > Hyphomicrobiaceae > Hyphomicrobium_B. The sequence continues at coordinate 161,218 of JAFECG010000031.1, read as the reverse complement.
TCGGGGCGGGCTCTTACGCGACGGGACAAAGCGCCGTCGGGATTGGCAATCAATATTTCCCTCATTCCGGAGCATTCGGCACCAATTCCATCGCGATAGGCACAAATTCTGCTGCCGGCGATTTTACCAACGGCCTACAGACGACCGGGAATAGTGCGATTGCAATTGGTGCGAACTCGCAGGCTTCGTCGGATTATGCGTTGGCCCTGGGACAGGGCGCCCATGCCAATTTTATCGACTCGACGGCTATCGGAAATGGCGCGACGGCGACAGGCGCTCACCAGATGGTGTTCGGGACGGGTGCCAACACCTACTACATGCCCGGGCTTCCGAATACGGCTGCGACTGCCGGCAATCAGATTGTCAGCGTCGATCCGGCGACCGGACAATTGACGACGACCAAGGCGACGACGACAGCGACCGGCATTGCCGTCGGCGGCACATTTTCCGTAAGCGGTGCATCCACGCTCAACGGCGGCTTAAGCGTATCGGGCGGAACGTTTACGGATGCGCTGACGGTCACCGGCGATACGAACACGAATGGCATTACGAACACCGGCGATATTCAGACCGATAGCCTCCACGCGACGACGGTCAACGCGGCTTCCGGCACATTCGGGACGGCAAACGTCACGACCGCGAACATCGAAACGGCAAATGTCTCAAATGCTTTCTCCGTCTCGCCCGGCGCCGCCGTCAGTTTCGGAAACAATGTCCTGCATGACGTCGGTACGCCGATCGTCGGGACCGATGCGGCGAACAAGGCCTACGTCGATGCCAGCGTCAATTCCGCGTTCAAGAAGATCGATGAGAATACCCAGGGCATCGCCATTGCAATCGCGCTCGGCGGCATCGCGCTGCCGCAGGGGAAGAACTTCGCGGTGGCTGCGAATGTCGGCTTCTATGACGATAAGGAAGCCGTTGCCGCCCAGGGTGCGGTGCGCCTCGACAGCGTGTTCTCGCTCAATGGAGGCATCGGCCTGGGCGTCGACGACGCGAGCAAAGTCGGTGGCCGCGTCGGCATCATGGCGGCTTGGTGATCACTTGACCACGGAAGCCCGGGGGTGCAAATCGGCGAAAGACCGGGCGGAACGACCGCCTCTCGCGTCATTTGAGTCTGCGGAGTTCTTACCTGATGCGGCGGGTCCGGGCCCTTCCACTGTGCCTCGCCACGCTCCTCACGATGTGCAGCGCGGTCGACGCCGAGCAAGCACCTAAGGCACCTCCCTCTCCGAAAGCTCAGACGAACCGTCCCACAAAGCCCAAGCCTGCCAGCCCGCCGCCGGCGACGGCATCGAAGCCGCATCCCGTCATTCCCGAGCCCGAGGTACTCCTGCGGTTGATCCGGACGACCCTGGTGGCATTGGACCAGGCCAACAAGACCAACAACTATACGGTGCTGCGCGAGATCGGTGGGCCAAGCCTGCAGCGGTTCATGTCCGCGCAGCTCGGTGAATTGTTCGCGGACCTCCGAACGAAGGGAATAGATCTTTCGCCGACGGTCGTCGTCACGCCGCAAATGTTTGCCGCGCCGGTGATCCTATCCAACGGCATGCTGCGGCTATCCGGTTATTTTCCGACGCAGCCGATGCAGATCAATTTCGATCTTCTGTTTGAAGAGACCAATTCAAGCTGGAAACTCGCGGGCCTGAGAGTCAGCGCGGTTCAGTCAAACGGGCAGAGTGCCCCGCCGACGGACGTTGCGCCGCCTGCCAAACAGGGGCAATGATGCGACCTTCGCGTCAGTTGAGAGACAAGCGCTCGCTTTCGTCGAGTTCGAGCATCGGGGCCTTCGCGAGCGCCGGCCCTTCTTCGACGAAAAGCTCATACTGCACGTCGAGCGCATCGAGGAAAGCAGCCGCCATGTCGAGAAGAGGCCCAAGGGCCATGCGCTTTGCAACGAGAAAGGTGTCATCGATCGTCAGGTCGGCGGCACGGCGCACGACGGCGGCGTCCGGCGCAATCAGGCCGCGACTACGAACGTAGGCGATCACCTCGTCCGCCGTGTCGAAGTCCGAACTGCGCGCGTCCCCGCTTTCCTCGACTGCGTCGAGCAGGATGGCGGTGCCCGAGGCGAAGAGCTTACCGACGACGCGGAACCGGTCATCGTATTCTGCGAGCGTCAGGGCGTGCGTCCGCGCCTTCAGAATGCGCCCGACCAGCATCAACTCCAGCACGCGGATCTCGTCGACGATCTTCCGCTGACGTGCCACGAACTCGGCCGGATCGCCGCGCGTCTCGGCGAGTGTCCGCCATTGGCTGCCACGCGCGACGATGTCCTCGCCCGCAGCGAGCGTGGCATCGAGATGATCGGCGAGCATGTAGACCGACAATGGGGCATGCGTTGCATGCTGGTTCATCTCTAACTCCGCTGCGTTCTCAATCACTTGGACACGAGGAAAGTGATCTGATTCGCTCGGGCCGAACCAGCGCTTCTCCGCGGACGCCGCGGAGAATGGGGGGCAATGAGGATAAGATGTGGAGCTTTACGCGGGCCTTATCCGGGGCTCGATGAAAAGCGCGAAAAACAAGAGAATTTCAGCCGGGGCAAGAGAATCGGCCTGGAGCCTCGTACCGTCCCGCCGCGTGGCACCGGTAGCCGTTCCGCAGCCCGCCGTGGCACGCCGGACACGGGGTTCGTCCGGCCCTTCAGGGCAAATCGGAGAACGGGTGGAGAGAGAGCACGCGCGAGACGCGCGGAGGCACCCCGACGACGCGTGTCTGCGCTTTTGCCGAGGCGAGAACACCCTCGTCGCCACCCTTCAGGCCGATCCGCCGCGCCGGCATTTTCTCCGGGACGGTTTTGGGAGCGAGCACCTTCAACTCCCTAGTGCCACTCGCTCCCGACGATCCGCGCGCGGTCTTCGGCGTCTGCACGGCTTTCCGATCACGCGCATCCCTCAGGCGCAGATCGAGACTCGGAATTTCGGTTCCGAGCCGCCAGGCACGAAGCAAAATCGACTTCTGCGTGTCGCCGATGTCGGGATCCCGTAGCGGCATGCTCGCGGATGCGCCGCTCTCCGGCATTGCCGTGCCGACGGCCGATGCCTCTTGCTCATCCGCACTTGAGACGATCTCAGGCTGCCGCCGCTCTTCGAGAACGGTTGCGTTCGCTTGCTGACTCGGTACGGGAACGGGCGATGCAACCGGCCGGGGCGGAAGCGTGGCCGCGACACTCGGTTGCCGGAATGGTGGCAGCGTGGCGGCGACGCTGGGCGCCAAGGCGGTGCGAGCCGCCGCCGCGATCCGCGCTGCCATCACCGCTCCGGCTCCGACGGGCATTGCCCGAGCGACGGGTGCATGCTCTGCAACCGGCGTCGGCTTCGTCACGTCCGCACGAGGGCCGGCTTCAGGAGCCGACGTCGGCGGAGGAGGAGGCGATGGCGGTGGGGCAGTGGCGATCGTCGGAGGAAGCGCCGGGGTATCGCGAGGCGGAGCGGACTTGGGCTCTGAGACTTTAGTCGAAGATCCGCTGATTGGTGCCATCGCCGCATCGGCCATCGTTTCGGAAATCGGCACAGGCAGCGGAGCTGCTTTGGCCACGCGTCGCTGTCTCAAACGCCGTCCGACCCATGCGAAAAATCGGTAGACGACAGCGAAGGCGACGACGAAGAGCAGAGCCCAGGCGAGGACGAGGACTTTCGGCTGCAAGGCGAGCCTCCAACACAACGCGAGATGCACCAAGCTCGTCAAAACCTGCCGGCGCGTCAACTGTTACGCGCAAATATGTGTCTCCGGTCGGATCGCCATGACGACAACGCGCGGTACGTCTCCGAACGGGTTGCGGTCGCAGACCCACTTACGGTGCGGCCGAACCGGCCGCCGTATCATTCAGTCCGCCCCGAGCGCCGCGCGCGATGCCGCCTCGCCAAGCTTTTCGTTTCAATGCCGGGCGACGGCCTTCCCTCCGGCCTTCGTCCAATAGCAATGCTCCTGCTTGGAGCCTTCTTCGCACCGGCGCACGATGTGATTGTCGGCTTCCGACGTGACGATGCCGCCGTCTCCTCCCGCTTGGGCACGCGCGGCACCGGCCGCGAGCACCGATAGCAGCGCTACGATCGGCACAACGGTCGATGCCAGACGACCTGCGTGCGGCGTTCGCGGACTTCGGCATAAGCTCAAGTCTCGAACGCATCTCCCTCGGACGAAAATCGCCATCGCATATTCCCTCTTTTCATCAGATCAATAATTAACATATATTATAACAAACGATGGCGAGAGAAGGGCAACGCCGAGAGTGTGGATGCGTCATTCCTAAAATCGTGAGCGGATCAGATCGCAACGCAAAGCCGTCGCTCGGCGCCTATTAAAAGACGGGCGACTTCAACGAACATCACGCTGTTCGCCCGCATGTGTGATGCTCGCTTTCCGTCATCCTCAGCCAAGCGTGGCGAAGCCACGTCGCAGGCCGGGGATCCAGCATAAGAATCGCCGAAGGCGCAGAAACCATCAAGGCGCCACGTTTAATGGCGCCTTGAAATAATTCGACCCGGCTACGCCCGAGTCTCGCGCTGGATCCCCGAACGCGCATCGCGTGCGCTCTCAGGCTCCAGTCACAAATCTTGCGGAATATTCGGGCGACAGGCAAAATCCGGAGGCTTCTTCAACTCAGAACGCTCTGCAGCGAGCGCTCGATTGGTAGCTATTTCCGCCTGATCAAGATTGCGTTGTTCACTATCGCAGCTGTGCTTCAAAACCTCCAAATAGTCGAGCGCCGACTGCTTAGTGATGGTGCACTTGAAAATCTCCAGCTGCAGCTGCAATTCTTTGTCTTCTACCATCTTCAAACAGGCGTGCAGCTCTGAACGGCGGTCCCTCTCTAGATCCATTGCTGCGGAGCGGTCACTGCTTAAGCGATTATAACAATCCTTTATAACCCCAGAACTTTTTTCCATCTCAGCTTTGGTATCGGACGAGTCAAACGATACCAACGCCGAAATAGTTGTCAGTCCGACTATGACCACGCCGAGCGCGTATAAATCCGCGCCAGCCAGAGCGACTGACACCAGCACCGAAGATCTAAGGAACCGTCGTACAAGATCGAGAAAAATTAGAAGGCTGAGAGTCGATGTGTGGCTATCGACAACGTTAACAAGTAGAGGCTTCCAGCACGTCTCGTTAGCGAGAGACGAATACACCGCAAGATAGCCGAGTGTGCATGCGACCAGTGTTGTCAGGACCGTCGCATGCAAACCTAGAATGGAACGCGGCCATTCTCTCACGATACGCGTAAGAATCCGTCGCGACACAACGTAGAACAGTTTCAGAGGTCGCGACGGAAGGAAGGATAGCGCGTCTGCCGTGCTCATTATTCCTCAACTACACCCGCTCGTGCTTCCGCACGTATCGCACTTCAAACACGTGCCATTCCTCACCATCGTGAAGTTCTGGCACTCGCTGCAGGCGACGCCTTCGTAGCCGCGCAACTTCGCTTCCGAGAGACGCTGCTTGTAAAGCTCCGACTTCGTCAGCACGGGCGACGCCACCGCCGAATGCATCTCCTCGCTCAGCGCCGTCAAAGCGTTGGCACCGTGCGTCAGCGTTTGCTCGACGAAGCGCGAGGACACATCGAAGCTCGTCTCCGCCTGCACGGCCGCCGCGCCGAGCGATGCAGCCTTGGGCGATGCGGCGGTGTGCGTTGCCGTCCGGCTGACCAGACGAACGACATCCGCGCCACGGACGAGACCCTTCGACACCATTTTCGTCACGCTCTCGGGCAGATCGAACGCCAACTGCTCGTCCGTTTCGTCGTCGCTCGAACCGAGCCCCGTCTCGCCGACGATCTCGCGCGGATCGACGTGCGCCAGATCGTGACGGCCGAGATACGACACCGCTAACTCGCGGAAGATGTAGTCGAGGATCGACGTTGCGTTCTTGATCGTCTCGTTGCCCTGCACGAGGCCCGCCGGCTCGAAGCGCGTGAAGGTAAAGGCCTCCACGTACTCTTCCAGCGGCACGCCGTACTGCAGGCCAAGCGAAATCGCGATGGCGAAGTTGTTCATCAGCGAGCGGAAGGCGGCGCCTTCCTTGTGCATGTCGATGAAGATTTCGCCGACGCGGCCATCGTCGTATTCGCCGGTGCGCAGATACACTTTATGTCCGCCGACAGCGGCTTTCTGCGTGTAGCCCTTGCGGCGGCCCGGAAGCTTGTCGCGCCCCTTTGCCGTCTCGCGATCGACATAGACGACGCGCTCGACGATTTTCTCGACGATCTTTTCCGTGATGGTCGCCGTGCGAGCGGCGAGCGGCTGACTCATCAGTGCTTCCGCAGCATCCAAAGCCTCGTCCGCGTCATCGCCGAGGATCTGGCTGTTCAGCGGCTGCGACAGCTTCGAGCCGTCGCGGTAGAGCGCGTTGGCCTTGAGCGCCAGCTTCCATGACAGCATGTAGGACTGCTTGCAGTCTTCCACTGTTGCGTCGTTCGGCATGTTGATCGTCTTCGAGATCGCGCCCGAGATGAACGGCTGCGACGCCGCCATCATGCGGATGTGGCTCTCGACCGAAAGGTAGCGCTTGCCCGTCTTGCCACACGGATTGGCGCAATCGAAGACCGGCAGGTGCTCCGGCTTCAGATGCGGCGCGCCTTCGAGTGTCATCGCTCCGCAGACATGCTCGTTCGCAGCGTCGACGTCTTTTTTCGAGAACCCAAGGTGCGCGAAGAGATCGAACGACGGATCGTTGAGCTTGTCGGCCGGGACACCGAGCTTGCCGGACAGGAAGTCGTCGCCGAGCGTCCAGCGGTTGAACACGAACTTGATGTCGAACGCGGTCGCAAGACCCTTCTCGATCTTGGCGAGTGCCTCATTCGTGAAGCCCTTAGCCTTGAGCGTCTGGGTGTTGATCGCCGGAGCCTGCGCGAGCGAGCCGTGACCCACCGCGTAGACTTCCATCTCGGCAATCTGGCTTTCGCGATAGCCGAGCGCGCGGAGAGCTTCCGGCACCGACTGGTTGATGATCTTGAAGTAGCCGCCGCCCGCGAGCTTCTTGAACTTCACAAGCGCGAAGTCGGGCTCGATGCCGGTCGTATCGCAGTCCATGACGAGACCGATCGTGCCGGTCGGCGCAACGACGGTCGCCTGCGCGTTGCGATAGCCATGCTCCTGGCCGAGTTCGAGCGCCTGGTCCCAGGCGCGTTTCGCCGCTTCTCCGAGCCGCCAGTCGGTCAGAGCCTCGTGATCGAGCGGTACCGGCGCGACCGACAGCTTCTCGTAGAATTCGGCTTCGCCATGCGCCGCACGGCGATGGTTGCGCATCACGCGCAGCATGTCTTGCGCATTCGGCGCGTAGCCGGGGAAGGGGCCAAGCTCTTCCGCCATCTCCGCACTCGTCGCGTAGGCGACACCTGTCATGATCGCCGAGATCGCACCGCAAATCGCGCGGCCTTCCTCGGAGTCATATGGAATGCCGGACGACATCAGAAGGCCGCCGATGTTCGCGAAGCCAAGGCCGAGCGTGCGATACCGGTAGGAAAGCTCCGCGATCTGCCGCGATGGGAACTGCGCCATCAGCACCGAGATTTCGAGCACGATCGTCCAGAGCCGGCAGGCGTGCTCGTAAGATTCGATGTCGAACGATTTGTCCTCGCGACGGAAGCGCAGCAGATTCAGCGATGCGAGATTGCACGCCGTATCGTCGAGGAACATATATTCCGAGCACGGGTTGGAAGCACGGATCGGTCCCGACTGCGGGCACGTGTGCCAATCGTTGATCGTCGTGTGGAACTGAATGCCGGGATCGGCCGACGCCCACGCCGCGAACCCGATCTGCTCCCAGAGATCTTGGGCGCGGATCGTCTTCGTCACCTTGTTGCCGAGCCGCGAGAGAAGCTTCCAGTCCTTGTCCTCGACGACGGCGTTGAGGAATTCATCGGTGACGCGCACCGAGTTGTTCGAATTCTGCCCGGCGACGGTTAGATAAGCTTCGCTGTCCCAGTCGGTGTCGTAGGTGTCGAACTCGATGTCCTTGTAGCCCTGCTTGGCAAACTGGATGACGCGCAGGATGTAGTTCTGCGGAACGCCGTCGCGCTTGGCCTCGCGGATCGCGATCTTGAGCTTTGGATTCTTCGTCGGCTCGAAGCAGGCGTCGCCTTCCGCTTCGCAGTTGACGCAGGCCTTCATGACGGCCTTGAGCCGCTTCTGGCAGATCTTCGAACCGGTGACGAGGGCCGCGACCTTCTGCTCTTCCTTCACCTTCCAGCCGATGTATTCCTCGATGTCTGGATGATCGACGTCGACGACGACCATCTTCGCCGCGCGCCGCGTCGTGCCGCCCGACTTGATGGCGCCCGCCGCCCTGTCGCCGATCTTGAGGAAGCTCATCAGGCCCGACGAGCGTCCGCCGCCCGACAGTTTTTCGTTCGCGCCGCGCAGCGACGAGAAGTTCGAGCCCGTGCCGGAGCCATATTTGAAGAGACGCGCCTCGCGGACCCACAGATCCATGATGCCGCCCTCGTTGACGAGGTCGTCCGCGACCGACTGGATAAAGCAGGCGTGCGGCTGCGGGTGCTCATATGCCGACGACGAGTGCACGAGCTCGCCCGTCTGGTAGTCGACGTACATGTGGCCCTGGCCAGGGCCGTCGATGCCATAGGCCCAGTGCAGGCCAGTGTTGAACCACTGCGGCGAGTTCGGTGCCGCCATCTGCATCGCGAGCATATAGCGCAATTCGTCGAAGAACGTTTGCGCATCCTCTTCGGACGTGAAGTAGCCGCCCTTCCAGCCCCAGTACGTCCATGTGCCGGCGAGACGGTCGAACACCTGGCGCGCGTCTGTCTCGCCGCCGAAACGCTCGTTCTCCGGCAGCTCGGCAAGAGCGGCGTCATCCGGGGCAGAGCGCCACAGCCAGGAGGGAACCTGCGTTTCTTCGCACCGCTTCAGGCGCCGCGCCACGCCCGCCTTGCGGAAATATTTCTGCGCCAGGATGTCGGCCGCGACCTGGCTGAACTGTTCGGGAACGTCGAAGCCCTCGAGACGGAAAACGATCGAACCGTCGGGGTTCTTGATTTCTGACGTCGCACGCCGGAACGGAATCGAAGCGTAGGGAGAAAGGCCGGCTTTCGTGAAACGCCGCGTGATCTTCATGTGGAAGTGCCCCCGAATTGCGCGGCAAACGGAACCCCGTCCGCATGCCGTATGTGATGTGTTCGCTTCCGCGCCGGTCCTGCACCCGGCACATCAGCGGATCGAAACGCCTGACCCGACAGACGCTACTCAGGCCGCAATTCCCCGCGCCAGCGAAGCGACCCTGACGGCCCTTCGCCGGCTCCTGCCGGCCAAACTCAATGATTGCGACGAAGACTTTCGCGCTTACGCAGGGACGCTACGAAACAGCTGCGATGACGTCTTCAACCGATCTCGGATGGGTCGTCTTACGAATGTCGCAACGGCCCCGAGGCTATGAGATTCGTCGCGAGACCGACAAGGGATTTTAAATACATATTGGGGTGGCAGAGGCAACGAACACTAGATCTAGTGGTGTGAACAACTTCCGGCCGGATGACCGGATTGTCGCAGATTATTCGGGATTTTTCAGGCGTAAGCGGCTGGGGGCCATGTGGACGAAGTTTGATTTCGCCATTTTTGCGCCCGCGCTGGAGCCGACCTTAGTGCGATTCCGCACAACGTCTGTTGCACGCCTGCATCGGCACTCTGGCGTCTGGACATCAGAGCCGAAGTGCCGCTAATGCGTTGAGTGGAGAGCGGCGGGAAAATGGATGGCCGGACATGAGCTTATTCAGCGAGATCTTCTCTTGGTGGGGCGGCAACACCTGGGGAACGCGTCTTTTCACATGGCGTAAGGGCAAGTTCGTCGGCGCGGATCAGTTCGGGAACCGCTATTATGTCCAGAGGAGTGGCGTTGGGCCGCTCGGTGTTCCTGCCCGGTGGGTGATTTATCCGAAGCTGTCGGAAGCGAGCCAGATACCTCCGGATTGGCACGGCTGGATGCATTATACCGTCGATACGCCACCGACCGACGAGCGCTATCATCCGCGACCCTGGCAGAAGCCGCATCAGATGAACATGACCGGCACGGCCCGTGCCTATCGCCCCAAAGGCTCGATCCTCGGCAAGGGCGAGCGGGCCAAGTCATCAAGCGATTACAAGGCGTGGAAGCCGAATTAATTCGGTCGAACGAAAAATCGCCCCCTTTCGTGGGCAATCCGGCGAGGCGTCACGGCACGCCTCTGGGGAATGGATTTTGCAATTGAGACCGACGTATTTGCGAGATTTCGGGCGCCACGCGAGTCTGTTTGCTTCTGCAGCGCTGGTCTCGGGAGCCGTCTGCGCAATGACGACGCCCGCCGACGCCGACCGCATTGAAAATCAGGTTGCCGTCTTCTCTGCGCTCGACAAGGTGACGGCGCACATCTCCAAGATCGAAATCGCGCTCAACCAGACGGCGACGTTCGGCGCCCTCAAGATAACGCCGCGTGCCTGCTATTCCCGCCCGCCGACCGACGAGCCGAAGACCGATACGTTCGTCGAGATCGACGAGACCCAGCTCGATGGCTCCGAGAAACGCATCTTCACCGGCTGGATGTTCGCCGAAAGCCCTGGCATCTACGGCCTTGAGCACCCGACCTACGATGTCTGGCTGACCCAGTGCGAGAAACCGAGCCGGACCGTCGCCGAGGACAATCCCGGCGCCAGCACGGTGGCACCGTCGGACAATCCCGGCCAAGCGGCAGCCGCAGGCGGTGCAGCGAGTGCCAACGTTCCGGCCGACCAGATTCCGCCTGATCAGGACTTCCGCCGCCGCGTGAGGCGGTAGACTGTGTGTCATCCCGCCCGGAGCGCAGCGCAGAGCCGGGACCCAGAATTTTTTGCGGCCAGGACCCGGGTCTCGCAAGTTGGCTCGCCCGGGATGACAGTATCGTTCTAATCCGCCAGCAGCTTCGCTGCCCTCGGCGCAAAATACGTCAGCACGCCCGATGCACCCGCACGCTTGAACGCCAGGAGGCTCTCGAGCATCGTCTTGTCCCGATCGAGCCAGCCGCGCTCGAACGCGCCTGCCAGCATCGCGTATTCGCCGGAGACCTGATAGGCGAACGTCGGTACGCCAAATTCGCTCGACACGCGCTGCACGATATCGAGGTAAGGCATGCCGGGTTTCACCATGACCATGTCGGCGCCTTCGTCGAGATCGATCGCAACCTCGCGCAACGCTTCTTCGGTGTTCGCCGGATCCATCTGGTAGGTGCGCTTGTCGCCCTTCAAAAGCCCCGTCGAGCCGACGGCATCGCGGAACGGTCCATAGAACGCGCTCGCGTATTTCGCGGCATACGACATGATCTGCGTGTTCTTGAAATCCGCCGATTCGAGTGCGGCACGAATGATACCGATCCGGCCGTCCATCATATCGGATGGCGCGAGGACGTCGGCGCCCGCCTCGGCCTGCACCAGCGCCTGCTTGACGAGCGCCGCATTCGTTTCGTCGTTGGCGATCTCGTCACCGATCAGGAGGCCGTCGTGGCCGTGGCTCGTGTAGGGATCGAGCGCGACGTCGAGAATGACGCCGATGTCGAGCTTCGCCTTCTTGATCGCGCGGGTCGCGCGGCAAACGAGATTGTCGCCGTTGAAGGCTTCCTGCGCATCCTCGCTGCGCTTCTTGGGATCGGTGAACGGGAAGAGCGCAACAGCCGGAATGCCGAGGTCGACCGCTTCCTTTGCGGCTTCGACGATGAGATCGACGCTCAGCCGCTCGACGTCAGGCATCGACGCGACGGGAACACGCTGCCCTTCGCCATCGACGACGAACATCGGCCAGATGAGATCGCTCGGTGACAGCCGATGCTCGGCGACAAGCCGGCGCGACCATGGCGTTTTGCGGTTGCGGCGCATACGGATTGCGGGGAAGCCGCCCGAGAGGGACTCTGCGGGGAGAGAAGCGGCGGTATCGGTAAGGCGGCCCGCGGCGCGCGTGCGAGAAGACATGGGGGCGAGGTCCTGCTGGCGTCGGTCGATTTCGGCATTCCGAAACCGGGCCGACAATGGACACGGCTTCGTCCTCGGCGCAAGCGGCTCGATGCAGATCTGAAATGCCTGGCACCCGCAGCGTACGTCTAGTCGCAGATTTTGCGGAACTTCCGCGGCGCCATGTCGACGTGGAAATGATTGCGATGGTCGGCGTTCGCCTCGGGGCCGAGCGTCGTCCCGAAAATGCGGCAGGCCGCATCGTGTGCTTCATGCAGGAACGCGCGCATTTCAGGATCGGGATCGTCGATGGCGCGAGTGACGAGAGCAGGCTTGCGTGCCTCGGTACGTCGGGTCGATGGCGCGGCCGGGCCGCCGAGACGATTGGGGTTACCGATCGCGGGCACGCCTTCGACAATCGTAGAGCGCACGAGCCCCACGGCAGCTGTCGCGCCCGCCGTCGAAGAGACGGCAGATGGAAGCGCGCCTTGCGCTTGGTTGTCGACGATACCCGCTTCCGCCGTCTTGGCGGCTGCCTGCTCCGCAACGCGTTTTTGCGCCTCGGCTTCCGCGCGTATCTCGCGTTCGGGTTTGCCCCAGTCCTCCAGCACTTCCGCGGACGCTGCCGATGCCGTTACGAAGCCGCCGATATCAAGCGCGTTCGCGAGCGCATGCTCGCTGAGCTTCGTCGATTTGCGTCCGTAGGCGTTTCGGCACGAATAGGAACTCATCGTCTCTATCCTGACGATCGCCGATTTGAGGTGTTTGCGCGCCAGCGGCTGGACGTCGTTCTCGAACCAGTTGACGAGTTCTTCCGCGAGATCGCAGCGCACGATCGCAGGGGGTGAGAGCGCGACTTCTGGATTTTGGCCGATGCTGATCAACTCTATCGGTGCAGGAGCTCCACATTGGCCCTCGCGGATCGGGTCGTGCGGCAGGGCGACGGCGTGGATCCTCTTCAGGACAGCAGCACAGTGCGCGCGGGCGTCTGCAATCTCGGCTTCGGACCACGTGTCGGGCTGTTTGACGGCTTGCCCGTCGGGCTTTGCAGGATCAGCCGGTGAACCGGCTGCCGTTGTTGGGGCGGAGGAGCCGGCGGAAGAGTCAGTCGGCTTCACCGCGACAGTGGGACGGCCGGCGCTCTGAACAGGCTTTTTATGTTTCGCCTCTGCATGCGCCGCATCGCTATCCCAGGATAACAACGCCACCAGCGTTGCAATAATCGCAATCGAAAGCGATCGTATGCCGGAGTTGCTGTCGGACGCGAGCGCCATCATTGTACGTGTGCAACCTTTTACCGACGGGAGCAAAACGCGAACTCTGATGGAACGCACCGACGTGGTGCCGCCGCGCAACCCATGTTTTGATTATTTGCAGAGTTCGTTTCGAAGGCCAAGGCCCCGGCATCGCCGCTCTGATACAATCGTTGGGACAGACGCAGGCCCCGAGAACAGATGCGTTTTATCGCCGCAAAATCTGGCGGCCGCTGCGAAAACCGGGCATAGCATCGTGCTGACGAATCGTCATTGGCCTTAGGCGTCGGGTTTGAAGTGAACGAGCATAATATCAACGTCAGGACGGCGGCGCCGATGCAGCCCGCGAAGATCGATGCCGCCCAAAGACAGGCGTTGCAGACGTTCACCCTGGACCGCCCGCGGTCGCTGAACGCTTTCGATAACGACATGTGCCGCACGCTGAGAAGCGCAATTCCACGCGTTGCTCGAAACCCCGACATCTACATCGTGGCGCTCCTGTCAAGCAGCCCCAAGGCCTTCTGCGCCGGCGGTGACATCGTCGCCCTTTCCGACGCTGCCAAGAGCGATATCGAGATTGCGAAAACGCAACTGCGCGACGAGTATTCGTTGAACTGGCTGCTGGAATGCTTCTCGAAGCCGACGGTGTCGTTCATCAACGGGCTGTGCATGGGCTCGGGCGCAGGTCTGACGGCTTTCAATACGCATCGCATCGCCGGCGAGAATTTCAAATGGGCGATGCCGGAAACAAAAATCGGACTTTTTCCCGACGTCGGCATCAGCCGCATCCTCGCAAAAATGCCTTGGCCGATTGGCGCCTATCTCGGGCTTACGGGGCGCTCGATTGGACGAGCCGATGCGCAATGGCTCGGTCTCGCCACGCACTGTATTTCCTCATCGCATTATGACGACATTCTCTCGAATCTGTCGGACGCGCAGCCAGTCGATCCGCTTCTGGATGGCTTGAACGAAATTCAACCGCCGGGAGAATTACAAAAAGAGAAAGAGCATATCCTCGAGCATTTTTCGGAGCCCTCGTTGGAAGGCGTCTTCCAATCGCTCGCGCGCGCCGACGCAAAAGGCTCCGAGTGGGCGACGCGCACGTTGACGAGCTTGAAGAAGTGCTCGCCGACATCGCTCGCCATCACGCTTCGCCATATTCAAGCAGCGCTTGGCTTCGACATTCGCGAAACTCTGATTGAAGATTATCGCTTGGCCGTGCGCTGCCTGGAAAATCACGACTTTCATGAAGGCGTGCGGGCGGTGCTTCGCGATAAAGACGGGAAACCTGCGTGGAGCCCGGCGCGTTGTGAAGAATTGAGCGGAGAAATGATCGACCGCTACTTTGCGCCGCTGCCGGATGGCGAGCTTGATCTGCCAAGTAGAAGCGAAATGCAGGCGGCGCGTGTGTGATAATTCAGGGCTGAGGTGGCGACAATTGCTTCTGTCGCATTAAGACAATTCTCACCATGAAAGAAGTTTGCTGCCTAACTTAGTTAAATAACGATTATAAACCACCCCCGGTACTATTCTTTTACTATATCTATTTAGGCGAAATTCAGCCCTCGACATTATCAATTTGTCAAAACCCGGGGCAAACCGGGTGGCGTCAAACATGTGAGGCAGGGTTATGAGTCTAGCGTACGACATGGCGCGTCACCGCGCGCCGGCCCAGGCAGAAGGGTTTCGCGGTGAGTACCTCCAGGCGCTGCGCCTGATTGAACGTCTCCACCGACTGCTGCTCGACGTGATCAAGGACGAATTCGATCGTCGCGGCGGCGCTGAGCTCAACAGCGTCCAGGCGTTGCTGCTCTACAATATCGGCGAGAGCGAGTTGACCGCGGGTGAATTGAAAACGCGCGGCTACTATTTGGGCTCGAACGTCTCCTATAACCTGAAGAAACTCGTCGACATGGGCTACATTCACTACAAGCGGTCGGACACCGATCGCCGGTCGGTGCGTGTCAGCCTCACCGATAAGGGCCTCGAGGCCCGCGATGTCGTCAGCAAGCTCTATCTTCGCCAGCTCGGGTCCGTTCAGACCGTGGGCGAGGTCTCGACCGATGACGTCAAGAACCTGAACAAAGCCTTGGTGCGTCTCGAGCGCTTCTGGTCGGACCAGATTCGCTACCGACTCTAAAGGGTCAACGTAACGACGCTTGCCGGTTTGCCATGCTGTCCCGCAGCATGAGGGCTGCTCCGATAAGGGGCGGCCCTTCCTTGTTCTTTGGCCCGGTCAATTTCGGGAAAACCTGCGTCGCGCCCCGTAAATAGCCTTTTCGCAGCGCGCCCTCACGGTTATGAATGCCGGAATCGCCGGAAAGGGCCGCGAGCGGCTCGACCGGTCCGTCATTCGCATGAGTCAAATGCCCGGGAGTCGCTTAAGCTCGCCGGACATGAAATACACATGGGGAGCGATCGGGGGGATGATGTGCGCGGGGCATTTTCGAATTTCGGCTCGATGAGCTTCGGCGCGCGGCGGATCGGGCCGGTCGCGCTCGCCATGGGGTTCGTCGCTCTATCCGCAGCCGCCTGGACTGGGCAGGGTGGCGCAGCGGCGCAGAGCTTCGGCTGGATCAATTTTGGTCCCGTGGGCAACGATGGTCCGTCGTACTCGACTAACACCACTGATCCCGATTTTGTCCGCGACTGGGAGGCCAATCCCCCGAAAGGTTATGCGACCCTAGCGAAGGCCAATATCGAAGCGACGAAAATGGCCGTCCGCGAGTATCTGATGATCGTCAGCAGGGGCGGCTGGCCGCAGCTTCCGGTGCCGCCGAACAAGACGCCGCGCGATAGCCTGATGCAGTACGGCACAACCGATCCGAGCGTAGCAGCCTTGCGCGCCCGGCTTGCGGCGACCCGCGATCTCAGAAGCGGCAATACAACCTCGACCTACTTTGACTACGAACTGGACAAGGCGCTGAAGCGCTTCCAATCTTCGAATGGTCTGGCCCCGACGGGGATCGCTGATAAGCGCACGATCATGGCGCTGAACGTCCCCGCGGACGTGCGGCTGAAGCAACTCAAAGTCAATCTAGCGCGGCTTCAGGAAGTCATTCCGACGACCGCAAAAAAATACGTCGTCGTGAACATCCCCGCGGCTCAGATCGAAGCGGTGCAGAACGGCGAGATCGTTGCCCGTTATGCGGGTGTCGTCGGCAAGCCGGACCGCCCCACGCCGCTGCTCCACACTCCGATCACGGACTTGAGCTTCAACCCGCCCTGGCGCCTGCCGCCGACGGTCATCGCCGAGGACCTCATTCCGCGCGGCCGCCAGATGCAGGCGAAAGGCCAGAATGTTCTTTTGAAGTTCGGCATCGATGCCTACGACGGCAGCGGGCGCAAGGTCGATCCGGCAAAGATCAACTGGGACAAAGTCTCGCCTGGCACGTATCGCTATAGCCAGAAACCCGGCAAGGAGAACCCTCTCGGGTTCTTGAAGATCAATTTCGACAGCGCTCATTCGGTCTATATGCACGACACGCCGTCGGACCGAATTTTCGGCCGCAACTTCCGGTCGGAGAGTTCCGGTTGCATTCGCGTTCATAACATCGAAAATCTCGCGACCTGGCTGCTCGCCGGGCAGAACGGCTGGGACGCCGATCGAATCGCCGAAATGAAAGAATCGGGCCGGACCCTCGACCTGCGCCTGAAAAAGCCGGTCCAATTGCTCTTCGTCTACATCAGTGCCTGGGCGACGGAAGACGGGGTTGTCGAGTTCCGCCGCGACATCTACCAAAAGGACGGCGTCGGCGAGATCGCGGCCTCCTATTAATTTTTCGGATGCCGCACATACCTTGGTATGGTTTGATGTGCCTCAAAGTCGATTGTGGTACGTCGGCCTAGCTGTAATGGTGCGCGGCAGAAAATTTGGTCACCGACGGGCTGCCCCGGAAGCTGACTAAAATTTCATTCTTCTGCGCGACGAAACGGCACTGGTCCTTTGTTGTCCATAGGTACATAAAGGCTCCAAAAAAATGAACATCGTGCTTTTGGGAGCGGAAACCAGACGATGAATTATGAGCAGAAGCTCTCTGACGCCCTGAATACCGTCAAGCAAGAGGGCCGCTACCGGGTTTTCGCCGACTTGAAGCGCCGCCGTGGCGCATTTCCCAAAGCCGAAGTCATCAGCGGTGAAGCAGCCAAGCCGATAACCGTCTGGTGTTCAAACGATTATCTCGGCATGGGCCAGCATCCGAAGGTGCTCGCCGCCATGCACGAAGCCATTGATCTGGTTGGCGCTGGCTCGGGCGGCACGCGCAATATCGCCGGCACAACGCATTACCATGTCGAACTCGAGCACGAGCTTGCCGATCTCCATGGCAAGGAAGCGGCCCTCGTCTTCACCTCCGCCTTCGTCGCTAACGAAGCCGCTCTCTCGACTCTTGCAACCCTCTTTCCCGGCTGTGTGATCTTTTCCGACGAGAAGAACCACGCGTCGATGATTGCCGGGATCCGCAATGGCCGCGGACCGAAGCAGATCTTCCTGCACAACGATCTCGCCGATCTCGAAGCGAAGCTGAAAGCAGTGCCGCGCGAGACGCCGAAGATCATCGCCTTCGAGAGCGTGTACTCGATGGACGGTCACGTCGCGCCGATCGAGGCAGTCTGTGATCTCGCCAAGAAATACAATGCATTGACCTATCTCGATGAGGTCCACGCCGTTGGCCTCTATGGTCCCCGTGGCGGCGGAGTTGCCGAGCGTGATCACGTCATGCACCGCGTCGATATCATCAACGGCACGCTCGCGAAGGGCTTCGGCGTCATGGGCGGCTATGTCGCCGCATCGAAAACGCTCTGCGACGCGATCCGCTCTTATGCGCCGGGCTTCATCTTCACGACCTCGCTCGCGCCTGCCATCGCGGCCGGTGCCGTCGCCTCTATCCGCCATCTCAAGACGAGCAGCATCGAGCGCGAACAGCATCAGGAACGTGCGCGCACGCTGAAACGCAAGCTCGCCGCGGCTGACCTGCCCGTCATTCCGGGCCCGAGCCACATCGTGCCGGTGCTTGTTGCTGATCCGGTCCGCTGCAAAGCACTGACCGACGTTCTGCTCGATCGCTACGGCATCTATGTCCAGCCGATCAATTACCCGACCGTCCCGCGCGGCACCGAGCGCCTTCGCCTGACACCGTCGCCGCAGCATACCGATGCCGACATGGATCATCTGGTCGGCGCGCTCACCGAGCTTTGGTCTCAGTGCCCGCTGGCGCTGATGGAAAGCCTGGCCGAAGCCGCCGAATAGGGCAGGGAAGCGGAGCGGCCGACACCTACCCCTTTGAGCCAATTGCCCCATCCGCGCTTATATTACGCGCCCGGATGGGGTGTTGAGCGCTGGCGCCCAAGCCCGTACTATGATTGAAACCGCGTCCGGCCGGGGTTGCTCACGAGTCCCCGCCAGCGCTACAAAAATATTTCCAAAATCAGAGGAAAGCTCATGTCGACTGCACCGGCCGCCGCAACTTCTGAGACGTCGCGCTTCTTCAAGGCGCATCTTTCGGAGACAGATCCGGAAGTCTTCGCCGCGATCCAGAAAGAATTCGGGCGCCAGCAGCACGAGATCGAGCTCATCGCTTCTGAAAACATCGTCTCGCAGGCTGTCCTCGACGCCGCGGGCTCGGTGCTGACCAACAAGTACGCCGAAGGCTATCCGGGGAAGCGTTACTACGGCGGCTGCCAGTACGTCGACATCGCAGAAGAACTCGCCATCGACCGCGCCAAGAAGCTCTTTAACTGCGGCTTCGCCAACGTGCAGCCGAACTCCGGCTCGCAGGCCAACCAGGGCGTCTTCAACGCCCTCGCGAAGCCGGGTGACACGATCCTCGGCCTGTCGCTCGCGGCCGGCGGACACTTGACGCATGGTGCGCCGGTGAACCAGTCCGGCAAGTGGTTCAATGCCGTGCATTACATGGTGAAGCCCGATACGCATCTCATCGACATGGACGAGGTGAAGAAGCTCGCGCACGAGCACAAGCCGCGCATCATCATTGCAGGCGGCTCGGCCTATCCGCGTAAGATCGACTTCGCAGCCTTCCGCGCGATCGCCGATGAAGTCGGCGCGACGTTCCTCGTCGACATGGCCCACTTTGCCGGTCTCGTTGCGGCCGGCCTCATTCCGAGCCCGTTCCCGCACGCTCACGTCGTCACGACGACAACGCACAAGACGCTCCGTGGTCCGCGCGGCGGCATGATCCTGACGAACGATGAAGACATCGCCAAGAAGATCAATTCGGCAATTTTCCCGGGCATTCAGGGCGGTCCGCTGATGCATGTCATCGCCGCGAAGGCCGTTGCCTTCGGCGAAGCGCTGCGTCCCGAGTATAAGGTCTACATCAAGAACGTCATGGACAACGCCAAAGCACTTGGCGAGGTCATGGTGCAGAACGGCTTTGCGCTCGTCTCGGGCGGCACCGATACGCACCTGATCCTGGTCGATCTTCGTCCAAAGAAGATCACGGGCAACAAGGCCGAGAAATCTCTGGGCCGTGCACATATCACCTGCAACAAGAACGGCATTCCATTCGATCCCGAGAAGCCGATGGTGACGTCGGGCATCCGCCTGGGCTCGCCAGCCGGCACGACACGCGGCTTCGGCGTCGCCGAGTTCCAGGAGATCGGCCGCCTGATCACGGAAGTTCTCGATGGCCTCGCGAAGAACGGCGAAGAGGGCAACGCGGCCGTCGAAGCCGCCGTCAAGGCCAAGGCAAACGCGCTGACCGCCCGCTTCCCGATCTACGCCTGAACGGAACTCTGAGTTCGATCGATCAAGAGCGCCGGATCACACCCGGCGCTCTTTTGTTTGAGCCCATTTGTCATCCCGGCTTGTTGCTTCCCGCAATCGCGGCCAAAGCCGAAGTTTGCTGCGCGACCCAGTGCTCGAGGCCCTGATCATCGGACGCGGCGGCAAAAACGCTGTATGTCAAAATGAAGCTCGCGATTGCAGCCAGGGCGAAATAAGGAAACGTTTTCATCTTGAGGCTCTCTCATTGTTGAAAACTTCCCGACGAAGTGGTCGGGTAATGTCTGTTGCGGCTGGAATCTGGCTTGTGCTTAAGAATAAATCTGTCCCTCCAGAAACACGGCCATTCCGCGCCAGTGGAGAGCGGCGGTCCGCAAGGAGGAATTGACGATGCGCTGTCCGTTCTGCGGAAGCGAAGATAGCCAAGTCAAAGACAGCCGGCCGTCGGACGAGAATGCCGCGATCCGCCGGCGGCGCATCTGCTCCGATTGCGGAGGCCGTTTCACGACCTTTGAGCGGGTACAGCTTCGTGAACTGACGGTGGTCAAGCGCTCCGGTCGCAAGGTCCTGTTCGATCGCGACAAGCTTTCGAGGTCGATCTCGGTTGCGATGCGCAAGCGCCCGATCGAACCCGAGCGCATCGATCGACTTGTGTCGGGTCTCGTTCGCCAGCTCGAAAGCTCGGGCGAAACCGAGATCACGTCGGCGGAAATTGGCGAACTCGTGATGGCCGCCTTGCGCGAGCTTGATCCGGTCGCCTATGTACGCTTCGCGTCCGTCTATCGCGATTTCCGCGACGCCGCGGACTTCCACGCCGTTCTTCGCGAGCTTGCAAGTGATCCGCCGGATCCGCTTGATCTCAATGAGCGGTTCGGGTCTCCCGTTCTCGACGAGATCGCGGCCGAGAAAAAGCATTAGGCCGCATGTCGAGCAGCAACAGTTCCGCGTTCGACGCCGAGATGATGGCGATTGCCCTGCGCATGGCGGAGCGCGGGCTTGGCGCCACGGCGCCCAACCCGTCCGTCGGAGCCGTCATCGTCGACGAGGAAACGAGTGAGGTGATCGCCCGCGGAACGACCGCGCGGGGAGGACGGCCGCACGCCGAGACGGAGGCGATCATCGCCGCCGGCGAGAAGGCGCGCGGCGCAACGATCTACGTCACGCTCGAGCCATGTTCGCACTATGGTCGCACCGCGCCATGCGCTGACGCAATCGTTGCTGCGGGATTGAAGCGCGCCGTCGTTGCGATCGAGGATCCCGATCCTCGCGTGGCGGGTCGTGGCCTTGATCGTCTGCGTCACGCGGGCATCGAGGTCGTCCGTGGCATCGGCGCACCGGAAGCACGATGGATCACGCGTGGCCACATCGTTCGCGTTACCGAGCGCCGTCCGCTCGTGACGCTGAAGCTGGCACTGGATGGGAACGGCGATATCGCACGCGGGTCTGGTTCCGCTCCGATCTGGGTCACAGATGAGCCGGCGCGTTTCCACGGCATGCTGCTACGCAAGGAATTCGACGCGATCCTCGTCGGGAGCGCCACCGTTCGCGACGATGATCCCGAACTCACCTGCAGGCTTCCCGGTCTTTTCGACCGTTCGCCCGTGCGCATCGTGCTCTCACGCTCGCTCGATCTCCCGCTTGGTGCCAAGCTGTTTCGAAGTGCACGCGTCGTGCCCGTCTGGCTGATGACGTCCTCCGAAAGCGATGCTGGGAAGAGGCACGCGATCGTTGCAGGCGGCACCGACATCATCGATGTCGGCGTCGTCGGTAGCACGCTCTGGCTGCCATCGATCATGGAGGCGCTCGTTGCGCGCGGTATCACCCGGCTTCTGGTCGAGGGTGGCCCGGCGATCTGGCGCGGCTTCGCGGACGCATCTTTCGCGGACGAGATCGTGCTCTATATGGCGGGCCACCTTTCGGACCGCGACGCCGAACAGGCTGCGGCACGCTGGGTGGGAGACCTCGGTATGGCAGTCGTCGAACGGCGCACCATTGGCCCCGATACGATGTGGCGATTCCGTCGCCTCGCTGAAAAGGAAGGACGCTGATCAGATGTTCACCGGATTGATCACCGATGTCGGCGAGGTCATAGGCCGGACGGCCGGCCAGTTTACGCTGCGAACGGGCTATTTTCTGAAGCCGGAGGAGACAGGGCTTTCAATCTGCTGCGATGGCGTGTGTCTGACGGCAACGGCGATAAAGCCAATTTCGACCGGCGCCGAATTCAGCGTCGACGTCTCGAACGAAACCCTTGCCAAGACCACGCTCGACAACTGGCAGCCCAGCCGCCGCGTCAATTTGGAGCGCTCGTTGCGGGCAGGCGACGAGCTTGGCGGCCATATCGTCTCTGGCCATGTCGATGGCGTTGCGAAGATTCTTTCGATCACCCCTGACGGGGACAGCAAACGCTTTCTTTTGGAAGCGCCGGAGCATCTTTCGCGCTATATAGCCCCGAAGGGCTCGGTCGCCTTGGACGGCACCTCGCTAACCGTCAACGAAGTCGCGGAATCCCGTTTCGGGGTCAATCTCATTCCGCACAGCTTGACGGTGACGACCTGGGGCGCGAAAACCCCGGGCGATCTGGTCAATCTGGAAGTGGACGTTTTCGCGCGCTACGTCGCGCGGCTCATGGAGTTTCGCCCCTGATGTCGGGCCAATCAAATCTGCCGGCCGCGCAAAGCGGCAGTGTGCTCTCGCCGATCGAAGAGATCATCGAGGAAATGGAGAATGGCCGTATGGTCATTCTCGTCGATGCCGAAGACCGCGAGAACGAAGGCGATCTCATCATCCCGGCGCAGATGGCGACGCCAGATGTCATCAACTTCATGGCCAAGCACGGCCGCGGTCTCGTCTGCCTGTCGCTGACGCAGGCACGCGCGGCCGAACTCAATCTCGACTACATGGTTCGCCACAACGGGTCTCGAAACCGCACCGCCTTCACGGCTTCCATCGAGGCGCGCGAAGGTATTTCGACCGGCATCTCGGCGTTTGACCGCGCCCGCACGATTGCAACGGCGGTCAATCCGACGAAGGGCGCCGACGATATCGTCTCGCCCGGTCACGTCTTTCCGCTGATCGCACGCGAGGGCGGCGTTCTCGTCCGCGCCGGCCACACCGAAGCTTCGATCGATCTCGCCAAGCTCGCGGGCCTCAATCCGGCCGCCGTCATCTGTGAGGTGATGAACGAGGACGGCAAGATGGCGCGCATGCCGGACCTCGCGAAATTCGCAAAGACGCATGGCCTCAAGATCGGCTCGATCGAAGATCTGATCGCTTATCGGCTGAAGAACGAACGCATCGTCAAGCGCATCGCCAAGACTCCTGTCGAGACGGCCGCGGGCGCCTTCGACCTCTATGTATACGAGACGACGGTCGAACCCGGTGAGCATCTCGCGCTCGTCAAGGGCGATGTCGCGCGTAGCGGTCCGGTTCTCGTGCGCGTTCACGCCGTCAATGTGCTCTCGGATGTTTTGAATGTCGGCGGCCATGGACAAGAGGGAACCGCTGTCGAGCAGGCGATGCAGGCCGTGGACACTGACGGGCGCGGCGTCATCGTATTGATCCGCGACCTCCGGCCGAAGTCGGTCTCAGATTGGGTCACGCGGCGGAATACGCCTGGCGCTCCCGCCGATTCGAGCAAGGAACGCCGTCAGGTCGAAATCGGCATAGGCTCACAAATTCTCGCTGACCTTGGCGTCAAGGACATGGTGCTTTTGACGACATCACCGCAACACGTATACGTGGGCCTCGAAGCGTTCGGGCTGCGTGTCACCGGAACCCGGAAAATCGAGTAGCCCGAGCATGGTTCAGAAAACGCCAGCAGCGCCGCGGGACGAAAAAGGCGCGACCCAGATTCGCGCGCACGTCTTGTTCATCGAGGCGCGCTTCTATGAAGACATCGCCGATCTTCTGATCGAAGGCGCAATCGCCGAATGCACGAAGCGCGGCGTCACGTACGAGCGCATTTCCGTGCCCGGAGCCTTGGAGATTCCGCAGGTACTTGCGGCGGCCGCTGAGGCGCGCGCCGCCGGTCGCGCGACATTCGACGGTGCCGTCGCGCTCGGCTGCGTCATTCGCGGGGAGACGGCTCACTACGACATCGTCTGCAACAACGCTAATCACTGGCTGTTCGATGTCGCCGTTCGCCAGAGCATCCCCGTCGGTAACGCCATTTTGACGGTCGATACCCGAGATCAGGCAGTCGCCCGCGCCGAAGGCGGCATCGCAGGGAAGGGCGGAGATGCGGCCCGCGCCTGCCTGCGCTTGATCGAAACGAAACGCGCCTTCTGGGGAATGCCGGCATGACCGCGAAGGGAAAGCCGCGGGCAGGCGAGATCACGTCACGCACGGCGGCGCGCATCGCGGCCGTGCAGGCGCTCTACCAGATGGACATGGCTGGCACAGACGTGAACGACGTCATCGCCGAGTTCATCGAGCAACGTTTCGAAGGCGACAACCGGGACGAAACCCTCGCAGCCGCTGATCGCGTTTTTTTCGCTGATATTCTGCGCGCCGTGCTGCGCCGCCAGCGCGAAATCGATCCGATGATCGACGAGCAGCTTGCGGAGGGTTGGCGGCTCGTCCGCGTCGATTCAATTCTGCGCGCCATCCTCCGCGGCGGAGTCGCGGAAATCCTCGACAGGGACGACGTTCCCGCGCGCGTCGCCATCAACGAGTATGTCAACGTTGCGCGTGTCTTCTTCGATGAGGACGAGCCGCGCGTCGTCAACGGCGTCCTGGACAAGATCGCAAGACGCGTGCGGGGGCACGAATTCGTCTCGAAGCGCGCGACTCCATCCTGAGATCATTGCGAGCGGGAGGTTTGGATTGAAGACCACGCCACCTGCGCCACGGGACATGTCGGCCTCGCGTGATCGGATCGCAGACGAAACCGACCTGATCCAGACTTACCTCGCGCCGCTGACGAGAGGCGATCCAGGCGCATTCGGATTGCGCGACGACGCGGCGTTGCTGACGCCCGAGCCGGACACCGATCTCGTTTTTACGAGCGACCCGATCATCGCAAGCGTACATTTTTTTTCAGCAGATAGCCCCGCCGATATCGCCTGGAAGGCGCTCGCGGTGAATGCCTCCGATCTTGCCGCAAAAGGCGCTCGGCCGATCGCATATATGCTCAATCTGGCGTTACCCGAGCGGCCGGACCGCGAATGGATGCGCGCGTTCGTGGAAGGCTTGCGCGTCGCGCAGGAGAGCTTCGGCTGTCATCTGATCGGCGGCGACACTGACATGACGCCCGGTCCTCTCACCATCGGCGTGACGATCATAGGGGCGGCGCCTCGGGGAAAATTCGTCCGACGCCAGGGCGCGGCGAGCGGAGACCACGTCTTCGTGACGGGAACGCTTGGGGATTCGGCACTTGGACTCAGGATTCATAGCGATCCTTCAGCATTCGCGGACCTATCGGCCGAAGAGCGCAACTTTCTCGTCCGGCGCTATCTCCGCCCCCAGCCGCGGCTTGGCCTTGCCGAGACCTTGCGCATCCACGCATCCGCTGCGCTCGATGTGTCGGACGGTTTGCTGAAAGACCTCGCGCGGCTCGCCGGCCCCTTGGGTCTCACTCTCGACTTTGGTCGCATCCCGTTGTCGAAGGCCGCAAGCGCGGCCCTGATGCGCGATGCCACCGTCGTCCAGACAATTCTCGGTGGTGGCGACGATTATGAGCTGCTGGTGGCCGTATCCCAGGGAAAGATCGCATCCTTCAGCCGGGAAGCGGAACTCGCTGGCATCGAGGTGTGTGATCTCGGTGTGCTCCGTGAGGCTCTTCCGCTACAGGTTCTCGACGATCATGGAACGCCGATCGAAGTTTGGCAGTTTGGATACGACCATTTTTCCCGGTGATGGAGACCGGAACATCCCTGCAACACTGGATTGCATTTCCACTGGTGTGAGGAACGGATGCGGCTTGGTAGGACGTCAATGTTTGGCCATATGCGTGATGGCAGTAAGTGGCTGAAAAGGCACGTAAGGGCGCGTATGGGTGCGCCGCGGCAAGATTCCAAAAGCCGCGATCGTATGTATTTACGTATGGTGCGCGTCGTTCAGGCGGTGACCGGGCAGGCGGGATGATGAACGTGATTTCGACAATGCGGTTTGGAAAGTGGGCACCGAGGACGACAGCGCTCGGCCTTCTCGTCGCTGTTCTTCAGTTTCTTCCGCAGTTCGCAACGACAGGTCATGCCCAGAGCCTCTGGGACCAGCTTCAGCATTACGGCTCGGATACAAGCACCAACAGCACGCCGATCGACCGCAGGCCTGAGTCTCTCGACGATCTTCGCCCGGATGCGACTCCATGGCGGAGCGACGTCATGCTGAATGCCGTGGCGGCGGCGATCGAGCGGTATCAGAAAATCGTTGATGCCGGTGGCTGGCCGCTGATCCCGCCCGGCCGCATGATGCGCGAAGGCGATGACGATGATCGCGTTCCGATTTTGAGAAAGCGGCTGCGGATCACCGGGGACCTTTCGGCCAAGAGTTCCTACTACGACTCGACGACGTTCGATTCCGAATTGACCGAAGCCGTGAAGCATTTCCAGAAACGCAACGGTCTACGAGAGACGGGTCGACTCGAGCGCTCCGTCTATCCTGTGTTGAACGTCACGGCTGACCAGCGCCTCGCGCAGCTGAAGCTCAACTATGATCGTCTCAAAGGATTGATGCGCGGTGTCGAGGATCGCTACGTCCTCGTGAACGTGCCGGCCTTCCAGCTCGAGGCCGTCGACAAATACGAAGTCCAGCTTCGCTATCGTGTGATCGTCGGCCGCCCCGAACGCCAGACGCCGGAAGTCGTGGCGACGATCAAGGCCCTCAACTTCTTCCCGTACTGGCGCGTGCCGGAAAGCGTCGCAACGCTCGATCTCATTCCGCGCCTCAGGAAAGAGCCGGGATACCTCGGCGAGGAAGGAATTCGCGTTTACACCGCGAGCGGGCAGGAGCTTGATCCGAAGGCTGTCGATTGGTCGTCGCCCCAGGCGATGACCTACAAGTTCAAGCAGGATCCGGGCGAGAAGAACGCTCTCGGCGTGCTCCGTCTCGATATGTCGAATCAATACGGCGTCTACATGCACGACACGCCGATGAAGAACCTGTTCGATCAGCGCAGCCGTCCGTTCAGCGCCGGTTGTGTGCGTGTCCAGAACGTCTTCGATCTTGCCGATTGGATTGCGCATTATGAGCCCGGCTGGGAGCAGCCTGGCCGTGTCCGTCAGCAACTCGCGACAGGGCAGCAGTTCGAATTGAAGCTGACGCGCCCAGTACCGGTCCATTTCGTCTACGTCACGGCTTGGGCGGAACCCTCCAACGGCGAAGTCGAATTCCGCCAGGACATCTATGGCCGCGACGGGTCAGCCCTCCAGGCAAGCTACGAGCGCGATGCCGACGATGCGCCACCTGCAGCCTCGGCGGCGGCATTGGCGCCTTAGCACTCCTCGTCATCCTCGGCCGAGCATGCGGAACGTATGTCGAGGCCGGGGATCCAGCATAAGCTCGCGGCGCGATATTGAGACTTCTGCGAGTCTCCCGCTGGGTGCCGCGCTATGTTCGCGATGCGCGCTCGCGCGCGGATGATGTGCATCACCGCAGCAGACTGGACATCGGCAGCGAGCGGCTCGCCACCTCCCGCAGGACGAAGCTCGAGTGCAGCCTCGCGACGCCCGGAAGGCGCGAGAGCTGCTCCTTGTGGATCCGTTCGAAATCCGCAAGGTCGCGCGCCAGCACCGTGATCAGGTAATCGTCCTGTCCCGACATCATGTAGCATGAGACGATCGAGGGGGCGGCGGCGGCCGCCTTTTCGAAAGCGTCCAGCAGCTCCTGGCTCTGGCTTTCGAGGCTGATCTGCACAATCGCCATCATCGTAAGGCCAAGGGCCTTGCGGTCGATTTCCGCGTGGTAACCCGAGATGACCCCCGACTGCTCCAGCGCCCGAATGCGCCGCGCGATGGCGGTCGGAGAAAGCGGCACGCGTTCCGCGAGATCGACCTGGCTCTGTCGCCCGTCGGCAAGCAGGGCGGCCAGGATGGCCTTATCGAGCGCGTCTAAGGGTTCTTGCGCCATTTTCGAGCGTTTCAGGGCGGATATTCGTGGACTTTCTGCGAAAATCAGTCGCAGCACAACAAAAATTGCCGGTTAACGGCTTTGGAATTATGGCAATCTACGCTGTAGAAGATCGGGGCTGCGCTTTACAGGAGCGGACGATGCGCATCGGTGTTCCCACGGAAATCAAAAGCGATGAATTTCGCGTCGGCTTGGTCCCCGGCTCGGTTCGGGAACTCGCTGCGCATGGGCACGAGGTGATCGTTCAATCGGGGGCTGGCGCTGGCATTTTTGCCGATGACGCCGCCTATGAGAAGGCGGGTGCCCGTATCGTCAAAACGGCTGACGAAGTCTTCTTCGACGCCCAGTTGATCGTGAAGGTGAAGGAGCCCCAGCCGGTCGAATGGAAGCGCCTGAAGCCGGATCAGATCCTCTTCACCTATTTGCATCTCGCGCCCGATGCTCCGCAGGCTATCGGCCTGATGGAGTCTGGTGCAGCCGCAATCGCCTACGAAACCGTCACCGATGCGTCGGGCGGCCTTCCGCTGCTGGCGCCGATGAGTGAGGTCGCAGGTCGTCTTTCGATCGAAGCTGCCGCCATTGCATTGCGCCGCCCGACGGGCGGACGCGGCGTGCTGATGGGCGGCGTGCCAGGCGTGAAGCCTGCAAAAGTCGTTGTACTCGGCGGCGGGGTCGTCGGTACGCATGCAGCGCGGATGGCGACCGGCCTCGGTGCCGACGTGTCCATCATCGACCGGTCGCTATCGCGCCTGCGCCAGCTCGATGAGCTTTTCGAGAGCCGCGTCCGTACACTCGCCTCCACGATGGAGACGATCGAGAACGAGGTTCTGTCGGCCGACGTCGTCATCGGTGCCGTGCTCGTCGCCGGTGCGAGTGCGCCGAAGCTCGTCAATCGCGCGATGTTGAAAGAGATGAAGAAGGGCGCGGTGCTGGTCGACGTGTCGATCGATCAAGGTGGCTGCTTCGAGACATCGAGGCCGACGACGCACGCGCACCCGACATTCGAAGTCGATGGCGTCATCCACTACTGCGTCGCCAA
The DNA here is from genome assembly GCA_018242215.1 of Pseudomonadota bacterium. GTDB lineage: Bacteria > Pseudomonadota > Alphaproteobacteria > Rhizobiales > Hyphomicrobiaceae > Hyphomicrobium_B. The sequence goes on along the minus strand of JAFECG010000031.1, from coordinate 132,202 downwards.
CATGCCGGGTGCCGTGCCTGTGACGTCCGCGCAGGCTCTCAACAACGCAACGCTGCCGTTCGTCATGAAACTTGCGGACAAGGGGCTTGCGGCATTCGATCGCGATCCCCATCTCGCAGGAGGATTGAACGTGAAGGGCGGACGGATCATGCACGCGGCAGTCGCGGCATCACTTGGTTTCGATAGTTTGGAAAGCAGCCGCAACTTTCGCCAGGCTGCTGAGTAGTTGAATTTTGAACCCCCGTGCCGCTGGATCCCTCACCGGCGGCTACCGCCGGTCGCTCCTCCCCCCGGAGCGGCCGGCTTTCTTTTTGGTAATTTTCGGTTCACCGGAGATTCATCCGTCCGGCAGTCTAATGCGACCATCGCCTTCGAATTGTCGCGAAGCGGAATCATAGTCTTCCGAGCGAATCGTCAGGACTTGTGATCGTTTTGGGGCAAGCGACGGATTCAGTCCGTAAGCCACGTTTGGCCGGACAGATAAACATTCGTTTCGGTGGGAACGTTACAATGACGAAACTGAAAAAGCTTATCGCATCTACTCTGGTCGCAGCGACGATGACGGCAACTTTTGCCGCAACTGAGCAAGCAGCTGCCGCATCCTTCAATTCCGGTGTTCCGGCGCTTTCGAAAGATTCAGGCGCTGTTACGCACGTGTATTGGCGCGGTCACGGTGGCTGGGGCTGGGGCCCTGGCGCGCTCGTTGGCGGACTCATCGGCGGCGCGCTGATCGCTTCTGCGATCTCCGAGCATCGGGCAGTGCCGCGTGATATGGATCGCTGCGCCCGCGATTTCCCGGACTTCAGCTATCGCACGGGCACCTATATCGATCGCCGCGGCGTGGAGCGCGTCTGTCCGTATCTTCGCTGATCGCTTCAACAAGTAAGAGCTAGAGCGGCGCCGAGTCGAAAGGTTCGGCGCCGTTTTCATTTCAAAGCGCTGAAGTTCTCATCAACCGGCGATACGTAGCCGGCGATCGTCGCCTGACACTTGGCCATGGCGGTTGTCGTTCGAAATCTTGAACAGCGCGACCAGCTTCTCGAGCTCGTTCGTTTCGTTGACCAGCACATTGGTCGACGACGTAAGTTCCTCCGCCATGGCGGCATTTTCTTGCGTGTCGCGATCCATCATGGCAACCGCGATGCTCACCTCCGAAAGCGCGTGAGCTTGTTCCTGTGCGCCGGAAGCGATTTCCGCCATGACAGCACTCACTTCGCTCACCGCTTTGACGATCTCGCCGAGGGCTGCGCCCGTGCCCGTCACCAGCCTGACACCGGCGCCGACGTTGTTCTGGCCCGTCGAGATGAGACTCTTGATCTCGCGCGCGGAGTCGGCCGATCGCTGCGCCAGAGCCCGGACTTCTGACGCGACTACGGCGAAGCCTCGGCCGTGTTCGCCCGCGCGCGCGGCTTCGACGCCGGCATTGAGCGCAAGAAGGTTGGTCTGGAACGCGATATCGTCGATGACACCGATGATCTGACCGATCTGCTTCGAGGACTCTTCGATCCTCGACATGGCGTCCACGGCTTCCGTAACGATATGCCCGCCATCGGCGGCCTGCTCACTCGCGCGCCCGATCAGCTGCTGCGTGCTCGTCGTCGAACTTGCGGTATTTTTGACGGAGATCGTCGTCTCTTCCAGGGCAGCGGCGGATTCTTCGAGCGAAGCGGCCGTCTTCTGGGTCCGCCGCGATAGGTTGTCCGATGCCGAGAGAATTTGCTCCATGGCGTTCGTGATGTTGCCAACCCGTTGCATGACGACCTGAAGAACCTGGTCCAGCTGACCGGATGCAGAATTGAAATCGGCGCGCACCCTTTCGAAATCCGGCGGCAGCTCCGAGGTTATACGATACGAGAGGTTCTTCTCCGCGAGTTCCGACAGGGCGGACGTAATCGTATCGAGCACGTCATTGCGTTCAGCGGCCGCAGCATCTTCGAGCCGCTTGCGCTCTGTCTCGGCTTCGCGTTGACGGACTTCGGCTTCGTGCTCCACGCGCTTCTGCTCGGCCTCGGCCTTCAGGCGCGCATCATCGGCGGCCTCTATGTACGTCGATATGGAGAAGTCCATATCGAGCATCACGGCCTTGATGAGAGCGACGAGTCTTGATGTCATCGACCGGTAAGCAGCGTCGCGATCGCGGCCAAAAATGCTCGTTGGACGGCTTTCCTTGACAATGACACCGACGAGGTGTTCGAGCAGCAGCGCATATCCACCGATGTACCAGCGCGGTTCGAGCCCGATTTTCGCATGCGTCCGTCCGATACGGCGGACGTTTGCAACGTATGCGTCGTTGATCTCTCCGGAACTTAGGCGGCTCCAATGCGTGATCTGGGCGGATTTCGCGCGCGCGATGTGCGCATCGCCCTCGAAGAAATGTTTGACGTCGGGAGTAGCGCGGATCTTGTCGTAAAATTTATCGAGGGCGATCGGCAGATGTCGTGTCAGAACCGCTTTGAGATCGTGAAGCTCCGCAATGGTTTTCGGGTCGAACTCGAGAAAGGACAAGCGGCCGGCAAGATCGCCATGCTGATCGCGCCGAGCGGCGTTCGAGGTGTGGGTCATGCGCACAAGGTCTCGCAAACAGTGTTCAGATTGATCTGACCTGAAAGCTTCGACCTTGTGTCAGCCTGGATGATATCGCGGAAAAAACTGATGTGCCTCAGGATTTGAAGGAGGCGCGGCGATCAACAATGCTCGCTGCGCCGCCCATCTTACTTGAGGCTTGGAAAGTTGAATTCGGCGCCCTTTCGGATGCCGGCTGGCCAACGTGCCGTGACCGTCTTGATCCGCGTGTAGAAGTGCACGCCCTCCGGTCCGTAGATCGCATGGTCTCCGAACAGCGAACGCTTCCAACCGCCGAAGGAATGATACGCAACCGGCACCGGCAGCGGCACGTTGATGCCGACCATACCGACTTCGATCTTATCCGCGAACGCCCGCGCCGTGTCACCGTCGCGCGTGAAGATCGCAGTGCCGTTGCCATATTCGTGCGTGTTGATGAGATCGGCCGCCTCGTCGTAGTTTTTCGCGCGCACGACCGAGAGCACCGGCCCGAAGATTTCCTCGCGATAGATCGTCATGTCGCGCGTCACGTGATCGAACAGCGTACCGCCGAGGAAGAAACCATTCTCGTAGCCTTGCAGCGTGAGGCCGCGCCCGTCAACGACGAGCTTCGCGCCTTCCGCGACCCCCTTGTCGATCAGCGAGGTGATCCGCCGCTTCGCATCTGCCGTCACGACAGGCCCCATCTCCGATTCAGGGTCCGTCGCCGGCCCGACTTTGAGCGAGCGCACGCGTGGCGCCAGGGCTTCCACCAGCTTGTCGGCCGTCTTCTCACCCACCGGAACCGCGACCGAAATCGCCATGCAGCGTTCGCCTGCCGATCCGTAGCCCGCGCCCATCAGTGCATCGACTGCCTGGTCCATGTCGGCGTCCGGCATTACGATCATGTGGTTCTTCGCGCCGCCGAGCGCCTGCACGCGCTTACCGTTCGCGGTGCCGCGGGCATAGATATACTGCGCCACTGGCGTCGAGCCGACGAATGAAACCGCGGCGATGTCGGGATGATCGAGAATGGCATCGACGATCGTCTTGTCGCCGTGCACGACGTTGAACACACCGGCGGGCAAGCCTGCCTGTTGGAACAGTTCCCAGATCAGCATCGGCGCCGACGGGTCGCGCTCCGACGGCTTCAGGATGAAGCTGTTTCCGCAGGCAATGGCGACGGGGAACATCCACATCGGCACCATCGCGGGAAAGTTGAACGGCGTGATGCCCGCCACGACGCCGAGCGGTTGGCGATCGGACCAGCTGTCGATGTCCGGTCCGACGTTGCGACTGAATTCACCCTTCAGAAGGTGAGGGATACCACAAGCGAAGTCGACGACGTCGATGCCGCGCTGCAGTTCGCCCAATGCGTCCGCGTGCGTCTTGCCGTGTTCCCGCGAGATCGCGCGCGCGATCTCCTCGGCGTTCTTCTCCAGAAGTTCCTTGAACTTGAAGAGTGGCCGCACACGTTTCATCGGCGGCGTGGAGCCCCAGGAGACCGCAGCAGCCTTCGCCGCCGCGACGGCCGCGTTGAGATCGTCAGCGCTCGACAATGGAAGGCGCGCGACCTCTTCGCCGGTTGCCGGGTTGAAGACAGGTTGCGTACGCGCCGCATGAACCGCAGTGCGGCGACCGTCGATGGCGTTCTCGATCATGTGCATTTGTTTGGGGATCCTCAATTTTGACTTTCGTCACCCTCGAACGCGAGAGCGCAGCGATGCGTTCGGGGATCCAGCGTCGGAAGCGCCGCAGGCGCGTTATCGTGTCTTCGACGAGTCTTGCGCTGGGTCCCCGACCTTCGACGCGGCTTCGCCACGCTCGGTCGAGGATGACAAGTGAATTAATTCATCTCCTTGAGCACCTTGCCGAAGGTGTCGAACAACTGATCGATCTCGGACTTCGAAATGATCAGCGGCGGCGACAGCGCGATGATGTCGCCCGTCTGGCGAACGAGAACGCCGTCCTCGAACGTCTTCACGAAACGGTCGAACGCCCGCTTTCCGGGCTGCGCCGGATCGGGCGCGAACTCCACCGCGCCGATGAGGCCGATATTGCGCACATCGATGACATGCGGCAGTCCCTTCAGCGCATGCACGCGTTCTTCCCAGTAGGGCGCGAGTTCGGCGGCGCGCGTCAGCAAGCCCTCTTCGGCGTAGGTATCGAGCGTTCCGATAGCGGCAGCTGCCGCGACTGGGTGACCCGAATAGGTGTATCCGTGGAAGAAATCGATCATCCAATCGGGGCCATTCATGAAGGCGTCGTGCACATGCGATTTGACGAACACCGCGCCCATCGGGATCGTGCCGTTCGTCACGCCCTTGGCGGTCGTGATGATGTCGGGCGAGATGCCGAAGTAATCAGAGCCGAACGGCACGCCGAGACGACCGAACGCCGTGATCACTTCGTCAGCGATGAGAAGAATGTCGTGCTTTTTCGCAATCGCTTCGAGGCGCTTAAGATACCCTTTCGGCGGAATCAGAACCCCGGTCGAGCAGGCGACCGGCTCGACGATGACGGCAGCGATGGTCGAAGCGTCATGGAGAGCGACGAGGCGTTCGAGATCATCGGCCAGGTCTGCGCCATGCTCCGGCTCGCCGCGCGCGAAGGCGTTCTTCGCTAGATCATGCGTATGCCGGATGTGATCGACACCCGCGACGAGCGCACCGAACATTTTGCGGTTCGGGCCGATACCACCGACCGACATGCCGCCGAAATTGACGCCGTGATAGCCGCGCTCGCGGCCGATCAGGCGCACCTTCGTGGCGTTACCCTTGGCGCGATGATAGGCGATCGCCATCTTCAGCGCCGTCTCGACAGACTCCGAACCCGAGTTCGTAAAGAATACGTGGTTGAAACCTTCAGGCGCGATGGCCGTCAGCCGGTTCGCAGCCTCGAACGCCTTCGTATGGCCCATCTGGAACGTGCCGGCAAAATCGAGCGTTTCGACCTGGGCTTTGATCGCTTCGACAATCTTGGGACGGCAGTGGCCCGCATTCACGCACCAGAGACCTGACGTACCGTCGAGCACCTTGCGGCCGTCGTTCGTCACATAGTGCATGTCCTTGGCGCCGACGAAGAGGCGCGGGTTCGCCTTGAACTGCTTGTTCGCGGTGAACGGCATCCAGAAGGACGCAAGGTCGTTCGGTTTGATCTGTACGTTCATAGCCGAGTCCTTTGTTGGCTTCCGGCGACTCCCCTCCGGGGAACCGGCCGCCGGAAGCGATTCCAATATCAAGCGACTTTGGCGACGGCGTCTGTCAGCGCCGCCTCGAACACATCCATGCCTTCGCGAACGAGGTCGTCGCTCGCGGTCAGCGGCACCAGGAAGCGGATCACGTTTCCATACGTGCCGCACGAAAGAAGAATGAGGCCGCGATCACTCGCAGCTTTCAGAAGTGCGCCTGTCAATTCCGGTGCCGGTTCGCCGCTGGACTTGTCTTTGACAAGCTCGACCGCGCACATCGCCCCGAGGCCGCGCACATCGCCGATGCAGTTGAGATTGGAATTCTGCTGCAGCGACGAGCAGCGATCCATGATGATCTTGCCGATGGCGTTGGCGCGCTCGCACAGTTTTTCGTCATGAATGACGTCGAGAACGGCATGGGCCGATGCGCAAGCGACCGGGTTGCCCGCATAGGTGCCGCCGAGACCGCCGGGGTTCGAAGCGTCCATGACATCCGCGCGGCCGACGATGGCCGACAGGGGCATGCCGCCCGCCAGGCCCTTTGCCATCGTGACGACGTCGGCTTTGACGCCGAAGTGCTCCATTGCGAACATCTTGCCCGTCCGCGCGAAGCCCGTCTGGATCTCGTCCGCAATCAGCAGAATGCCGTGGTCGTCGCAAATCTCGCGCAGCGCGACCATGAATTCCTTCGGCACGATGTTGAAGCCGCCTTCGCCCTGAACCGGCTCTATGATGATGCCCGCGATGTTCGACGGATCGACCGAATGCTTGAACAGGGATTTGAGGCTGCGGATGCTCTGGCCGGTGCTGCCGCCGTGGAAGACGTTCGGGAATTCGACGTTATAGACATCCGGCGGAAACGGCCCGTAGCCCTTCTTGTAGGGCACGACCTTTCCGGTCAGCGCCATGCCCATCAGCGTGCGGCCGTGAAATCCGCCTGCGAACGAAACGATGCCAGGACGTCCGGTGAATGCGCGCGCGACCTTGACGGCATTTTCGACCGCTTCCGCGCCCGTCGAGGCCAGCATCGTCTTCGCAGGGCCCGCGATCGGCGCGATGGCGTTCAGCCGTTCAGCGAGGCTCACGTAGTTCTCATACGGCGTCACCTGGAAGCAGACGTGGCTGAAAGCCTTGAGCTGCTCTTCGATGGCCTTGATGAGGCGCGGGTGCTGGTGCCCTGTGTTGACGACGGCGATGCCTGCTCCGAAATCGATGTAGCGCTTTCCATCCTCGCTCCAGATCTCCGCATTCTTCGCTTTCTTGGCAAAGATCTGCGTCACGTTTCCGACGCCCCGCGGTATGGCGGCGACGCGGCGGGCCTGAAGCTCGGCTGAGGTAGCCATGGATGATCCTTCGGAGTTCACTGACGGCAAGATCGTTCTGTTTGAATTTAGGCTCTCCGGCGGAGCATTAATCGAAACGCTCCGCCGAAACTTGACTGCTAGGCGTTCATGCCGCCAAGGCAGATCATTTTCGTCTCGAGATATTCGTTAAGACCTTCGTCCGCGCCTTCACGGCCGAGACCGGACTGCTTGATACCGCCGAAAGGCGCGACCTCGTTCGAGAAAACGCCTTCGTTGACGCCCACCATACCGGCTTCGAGTGCTTCAGCCACGCGCCACGCGCGCGAGACGTTCTGGCTGAAGAGATAAGCGGCAAGGCCGAACGGCGTGTTGTTGGCGATCCGGATCGCATCGGCTTCCGTCTCGAAGCGGATGAGCGACGCGACCGGCCCGAAGATCTCTTCGTTCGCAATCGTCATGTCCGCCGTGACGCCGGTCACGACGGTCGGTGAGAAGAAGAGCGCGCCGTGATCGTCCGGCTTGCCGCCCATCTCGACCTTCGCTCCCTGCGACACGGCATTCGAAAGCAGCGATTTGACCTTCTCGATCGCGTCGGCATTGATGAGCGGTCCAACCGTCGATTTTGCATCGCGACCCGGAGCGACGACGAGCTTGCCTGCCGCTTCCTTGAGCGCGGCGACGAACTTGTCGAAGATGCCCGCCTGCACGAGGATGCGGTTGGCGCAGACGCAGGTTTGGCCTGCGTTGCGGAACTTCGATGCCATCGTTCCGGCGACCGCCTGCTGCAAGTCGGCGTCGTCGAAAATGATGAGCGGCGCGTTGCCGCCGAGTTCGAGCGTCAGCTTTTTGATCGTGTCGGCGCACTGCCGATAGAGGATCTTGCCGACCTCCGTCGAGCCGGTGAACGTCAGCTTGCGGACGCGATCGTCGGCGGTCAGCACTTTGCCGACAGCCGGGCTATCGAGCGTCGTGATGACGTTGAACGCGCCCGCCGGAACGCCCGCATCCTGCGCGAGCTTCGCAAGCGCCAGCGCACATAGCGGCGTCTCTTCCGATGGCTTCACGACGATCGTGCATCCGGCGGCCAGCGCGCAGCCGACCTTGCGCGTGATCATCGCGATCGGGAAGTTCCACGGCGTAATCGCTGCGCAGACGCCTATCGGCTGCTTGATCGTAACGTAGCGGCGGGAAGCGACCGTGGTCGGGATCGTGTGCCCATAGGCGCGTTTTCCTTCCTCGGCGAACCATTCGATGAAGGACGCACCGTAAGCGACTTCACCGCGCGACTCCGTCAGCGGCTTGCCCTGCTCTGCCGTCATCAGCTGGGCGAGCGCTTCCGATTCAGCGATGATGAGGTCGTACCATTTGCGCAGGATCTGTGCGCGCTCCTTCGCGGGCTTCGCGGCCCACGCCGGAAACGCCTGATGCGCTGCATCGATGGCGCGCTTGGCGTCGTCAGGCGTCAAATCCGGCACATCCGCGAGCTTGTCGCCCGTTGCCGGATCAAGGACCGGAAACGTCTTTTTCGAGGTCACCCACTCGCCGCCGATCAGTGCGGCTGTCGGGAAGGGGGTTGAGGACTTGATATTCATGTCGACTCTCCGGGGACGTCAGAGTGTGATCGAGACCGACTTCAGGTCGGCATACTTATGTAGGGCGTGCAGCGAGCGATCGCGGCCAAAACCGGATTGCTTGAAGCCGCCGAACGGCATCGTGATGTCGCAGGCGTCCCACCCGTTGATCCAGACGAGACCGGCGCGGAGTTCCCGCGCGGCGCGATGGGCGAGCGTGACGTCTTTCGTCCAGAGCCCGGCTGCGAGACCGTAGCTCGTGTCGTTGGCGATCCCGATGGCCTCATCCGGCTCCTTGAAGCGCGTGACCGCGAGCACCGGCCCGAAGACCTCTTCGCGCGCCAGCGTATTTTCCGGCAGGATGCCGTCGAACACCGTCGGCTCGACGTAAAAGCCGCCGCTCTCTTCAAGCGTGCGTTTGCCGCCGAGAGCAAGAGAGCCACCTTCGCGTTTCGCCGTTTCGATATAGCGCAGTGCCGTCTTCATCTGTTCTTCGCTGACCATGGCGCCCGAGGTCGTCGTCGGCTCGAGTGGATCTCCGGCAACGATTTTTCGGGCAACCGTTATGAGCCGATTGGTGAAATCATCGGCTATCGCGTCCTGCACCAGGAGACGAGATCCGGCGGTGCATACCTGCCCTGAATTATAGAAGACGGCCCACGCGGCTTCCGTCGCGGCCCGATCCAGATCAGGACAGTCGGCAAAGACGATATGCGGAGACTTGCCGCCGAGTTCGAGGCTGACGCGCTTCAGGTTGCTTTGTCCCGAATACTGCATCAGCAATTTTCCGACCGGACCGGAGCCGGTGAAAGCGATCATGTCGACGTCATTGTGCAGCGCAAGAGCTTTGCCGGCTTCCGCACCGAAGCCCGGAATGACATTCAGCACGCCGGCTGGCAGTCCGGCTTCGAGCACGAGTTCGCCAAGCTTCAGCGCCGTCAGCGGCGATTGCTCCGCAGGCTTCAGAATGACCGAATTGCCCATGGCGAGCGCCGGCGCCACCTTCCACATCGCCATGTGAAGCGGAAAATTCCATGGCACGATCGCACCGATGACGCCGAGCGGCTCGTGCACCACGAACGAAAACCGATCCGGTGCTTCCGGCGCAACCTCGCCGTAGATCTTGTCCAGCGCCTCCGCGTAATAACGCAGCGAACGGATCGCATTCGGTATGTCGCCGTTGAGCGCGTTCGAAATCGGCTTGCCGACGTCGAGGCTTTCGAGGACCGCGAGCGTTTCGATATCACGCTCCATCAACTCGGCGAGCTTGAAAAGAATGCGCTTCTTCTCGCGATAATGGAGCTTGCGCCAGGAGCCCTCTTCGAACGCCCGGCGCGCACTCTTGACGGCGGCGTCGACGTCGGCCGCATCGCATTGGGCGACATGATTGAGGATGCGGCCATTGCGCGGCGTGATGTTGGCAAATGTCTTGCCGGAAGCGCTGCCGACGAACTTGCCGTCGATCACAGCCTCACCAGGGATCTTGATCGAGCCGGCAAGGGATTCAAAGTGCGCGAGCGATGTCATGGTCTTCATTCCTCATGCAACTTGAGCGTACCATTCGCGATCGAGAGAGGTGACGATGCGCTCAAAACTGATCCGTTCCGTCTCTTTCAGACGGTAAAAGACATCCTGGAAGGCAGGCCCGAAGGCCTCGCGAACAACAGCGGACGACCGGAAGGTGTCGAGCGCATTGACCCAGGCGGTTGGCAGCGTGGCGCCGTCGAGCGTCTCAGCGTTGCCTTCGGCGTGCTGACCGGGATCGATCCCGTGCGCGAGCCCGTGACGTATGCCGGCCAGGATGGCGGCGACGACCAGGAAAGGATTGGCATCGGCACCCGAAACGCGATGCTCGATGCGCGTCGCCGCGCCGGAACAATGCGGAACGCGGAGAGCGACGGTGCGATTGTTGAAGCCCCAGTGCGCCGCCATCGGCACATACGATTCCGGCACGTAACGGCGATAGGCATTCGCGGATTGCGCCCAGACGGCCATGAAATCCGGCATCGAGGCGCGAAGTCCGCCGATGGCCTGCCGAAACCTCGGCGACATCGGCTCGCCTGCAAAGAGATTGTTGCCTTGCCGGTCAACGAGGCTGACGTGAATGTGCATGCCAGAGCCGGTCCAGTCGTGATGCGGCTTCGCCATGAACGTAGCGTCGAGATCATGTGCCCGCGCCGCCGCCTTGACCGCGCGCTTCAGTAGCACGCCGTCGAGTGCCGCCGTCATCGCCTCGGCGTGTTTCAGGTTGATCTCGAACTGCCCGGGACCAGACTCCTGCATCACCGCGTCGAGCGGCAATCCCTGCGCTTCGGCAATGCGATAGACGTCGTCGATGAATGGCCCGAGCGTGTCCATTTCCTCGAACCCGAACGTCATCGGGCGCTCGGCATCGGCGGAAAGCCCGGGCGGCGTGACCAGCGTGAAGTTGCCGTCGGGCGATCGCTGCGTGACATAGAATTCGAGTTCGACCGCGACGACAGGCTTCTGTCCGTCTTCCGCCATGCGCGAGACCTGCGAGGCGAGAACACCGCGAGGGTCCATATCGCAGCCGTCCTCCGGCACCATCACGGCCTGCGCATGCGTGCACCCGTTGACGGGAACGGGCTTCAACGTGCCGCTGAGAACGCGAAAGGGAATATCGTGGTCGCCTGTCTCCCAAAGGCGGCCCGTCTCCGCGATGGAATTTCCTCGCGGGTCGAGAACATAGACCGAAGCCGGAAGCAGGAGACCGCTCTTTGCCGTGCTGACGAGATCGCCGCGCCGGATGCGCTTGCCGCGCGGCATGCCGTTCATGTCGAACAGCAGGATATCGATCCATTCCACGGTCGGATTGGAGTCGAGAAAAGCTGCGGCTTCTTCAACGGTTAGGAAGGAGTCGCTCATGCGGCCTGGCCTTTCGCGATCATACCTCTCGCGGCGTCGCCGAAGCGGCGGAACAGCGCCAGGGATACAGGGTTGGAGTGGATCTGCCATTCGGGATGCCATTGCACCCCGAGAGAAAATGGATTGCCCGCGGCGACGCGCGCGGCCTCCACCAGGCCGTCCTCGGCAAACGCTTCGGCAACGAGCGGCTTTGCCAGATCTTTGACGCCCTGTCCGTGCAACGAGTTGACGATCACCTCGTCCTGTCCGAGCCACTTCTTGAGTTCGCCGGAAAGCTTGATGGGGTGGCGCGCCGCGAACATCACGTTGAAATCCGTGACGTTGGGCTCCCGATGGTCGCCATAGCCCTCGACCGTATGAACGGCCTGATGCAGCGTCCCGCCAAGCGCGACGTTAAGCTCCTGGAAGCCGCGGCAGATCGCAAACATCGGCACCTTGCATTCGATTGCGGCACGGATGAGCGGCAGCGTTACCGCATCCCGGTCGCGATCGATGGCGTCGGGAAGAAGCGGCTCCTCGTCGCCGTAGTTCTCGGGATGCACGTTCGAGATCGCGCCCGTCAGCAGAATGCCGGCCGCGACGTCGAGCACTGAACCAATATCGACGAGATCCTTGCCGACGGGCAGAAGCAGCGGCTGGCATTCCGATCCTTCCGCAACGGCGAGCGAATACTTCCGCACCACCGCGTCGGCGACCATGCCGCTCACCATATCCGTGCAGCAAGGAATGACGACGACCGGCCGCCTCATGCCGCCATTTCTCCCCTGACGTCGGAGAGCGTCAAATCGAGCGCTTTCTGGATGACGCGGCCCGCTTCCTCGAACTGCTCTTCCGTCCAGATCAGCGGGGGTGCGCAAACCATTGTGTCCCAGACGGCACGCATGATGAAGCCTTCGCGGAAGAAGTGATCGCGGCAGATGAGGCCGACCCGGCCGGGGTCATCGAAGCGCCGCCGCGTTTTCTTGTCCGCGACGAGTTCGATGGCGCCGAGCAGCCCGACGGTCCGTACTTCGCCGACGAGCGGGTGATCCTTGAAGCGCGCAAAGAGCTTCGCAAGCGCCGGTCCGGTCGTCTCCTTGACCTTCGGGACGAGCCGATCGCGTTCCATGATCTCGAGGTTCTTCAGCGCGACCGCGCAGGCGACCGGATGGCCGGAGAACGTGTAGCCGTGATTGAAGTCGTCGTCCTTCTGCATCAGCGCTTCGGTGATCTTGTCGTCGACAAGCACGCCCGAAAGCGGGATGTAGCCCGACGTCGCCGCCTTGGCGAACGTGATGAGGTTCGGCCGGATGCCATAGAAATCCGAGGCGAACCACGTCCCGACACGCCCGAAGCCGGTGATGACTTCATCAGCCAGCAGAAGAATGCCGTACTTGTCGACGATGCGCTGAACCTCGGGCCAATAGGTCGACGGCGCGATCTTGACGCCGCCAGCGCCCTGAACCGGCTCGCCCGCAAACGCCGCGACGTTCTCGGGCCCGCACCGAAGAATTTCCTCTTCGATGGCCCGCGCGGCACGCAATCCGAAAGCTTCCGGCGTCTCGCCCGGGAAAGAGTCGCCGTACCAGTAGGGGTCCATTACGTGGCGGAAGCCCTCATAGACGGGATAGGAGTGCGCATGGACATGACTCATGCCACCCATCGACCCCGCGGCGATCGTCGAGCCGTGATATGCATTCTTGCGGCTGATGATGATGCGCCGCTTGGGCTGTCCCTTCAGCACCCAATAATGACGAATAAGGCGGATCGCCGTGTCGTTCGATTCCGATCCTGACGAGCCGAAGAACACCTGGTTGATATGCCCCGGCGCGAGTTCCGCCAGTTTGCGCGCCAGCAGCACCACGGGCGGATGCGTCGTCTTGAAGAATGTATTGTAGAACGGCAGCTCGACCATCTGGTCATAGGCAGCTTGCGCCAGTTCCTTATTGCCGTAGCCGATGTTCGTCGTCCAAAGACCCGCCATCCCATCGAGGATCCGATTGCCCTCGCTGTCGATGACGTAGGGGCCTTCGCCTTTGACGATGACGCGTACGCTTCCGCTGCCCCTCAGCGACTGATGGTCAGTGAACGGATGCAGATGATGCTGCGCATCGAGTTGCTGAATCTGCTTGGTCTGAAAACGGTTGGACACGGTCGAGCCTCCAGCGAAAAAGGATAAGGGCCGGGCGTGAAGTGCCCGGACGGCAAGAAAAGCTGGGAGACGTCAGTGCGGCGTGTAGCCGATGCGTGCGCAGAGCTTCAAAAGCTCGCGTTTGGGGTGCGGAATGCTGCTCATCGGACGCGGCGCCTCTTGGCGGTGAGCGAAGTCCCGCCATCGTAAACCAGAAAGTCCGCCTGCAACAGTGCCATAAGGAAGGTTTCCGCGGACAGACCGCCACGCGAGCGGCCGCTGCGACAGCGATCACTGGCGCGAGCGTTACTTGCTTCTTTAACGGTTTCGAGTGTAATCTCTACACCGTAGAAGTCAAGAGACCGAGAGAATGGCGACTGAGCTGAAATCCCGCGCCCGCCGGGGCGTTGACCGATCCGAAATTCTCGATGCCGCGTTCAACATGTTTGCCGAGGTCGGCGAAGGATCTTTTTCGATCCGTAAGCTCGCCGGAGCGGTGGGCGTCGACCCGATGACGATCCTGCATCACTTCGGTTCGAAGGATGAGTTGCTTCGGGCCATCGCCGAGCACGGCCTCCGCAGCGTCGAGTTGCCGTCCGCAACATCCGATTGGCGCCAGGATTTGAAGGCAGTTGCCGACGCCTACCGCATGCTCGCCCATCGCCACCCACGCGTATTTCCCCTGCATTTCCGCTACAACGCGACGGGACCTGCCGACCATATCTCCAGCGAGATCGTTTATTGCGCCCTGGGCCGCGCGGGACTTCCCGATACAGAAGCGGCGGGTCTTGGCCTCGCGTTCTATTCCTTTGTCCTGGGTTTCGCATTGGCGGAAGCCGAGGGGTTGCTCAGGCCCATCGGGCGCGCGGAGGAAGCGGAACTCAATGGGCTCGATCCCGAAGCCTACAAAGCGACGCGCAACCTGATCCCGGCGTTGAAGACCCTCGATCCGGACGCGGCCTTCGACGACTCGATCGACGTTTTCATCGCCGGCATTGGCGAACTCGCAAAACGCCGGCCCCGTTCGCAATCGGCTCACCAGCGCGAAAAGGCAGCGGCACGTTAGCAGTGTCGACAGTTGACCGCGTGCGCCGAGCAAAGCCAAGAATTCTGGCTTGCACGCGGCCCATGGAAGGCCATTATTGAGCGGCAACCGGCGAAATCTGGAGAGATGCCATGTATCGGGTGCACGCGGGCGGGACGACCTACACGTTTTCATCCCTGAGAGAGCTTCTGGCGAAGGCGACTCCGCCGCGCTCGGGTGATGTGCTCGCGGGCGTCGCCGCCAAGTCAGCCGCCGAGAACGTCGCTGCCAAGATGGCGCTCGCCGATGTGCCGCTGAAGCAGTTTCTGAACGAAGCCATCATCCCCTACGAGAACGACGACGTCACGCGCCTGATCGTCGATACCCACGACGCGGCCGCCTTCGCGCCCGTCGCCGCGATGACCGTGGGCGAGTTCCGCGACTGGCTGTTGTCGGAAAAAGCGACGCCGGAGAAGGTTTCCGCCCTTGCGCCGGGTTTGACTCCGGAAATGGCGGCAGCCGTTTCGAAGATCATGCGCAATCAAGATCTCGTACTCGGCGCGAAGAAGGCCCATGTGGTCACGAAGTTCCGCGATACAATTGGCTTACCCGGTCATATGTCGGCGCGGCTGCAACCGAACCACCCGACCGACGATAAGAAGGGCATCGCGGCTTCGATCGTCGACGGCCTGATGTACGGCTGCGGCGATGCCGTCATCGGCATCAACCCCGCGAGCGACAACGTCGGCGCCATCACCGACCTTCTGGTGATGATGGACGACGTCATCCGCCGCTTCGAGATCCCGACGCAGAGCTGTGTTCTCACGCACGTCACGACGACGATCGACGCCATTGCAAGGGGCGCGCCCGTCGATCTCGTGTTCCAGTCGATCGGCGGCACCGAGGGCGTCAATTCCTCGTTCGGAGTGACGCTCGCTCACCTGAAGGAAGGTCGCGAAGGCGCTTTGAGCCTGAAGCGCGGCACCGTCGGCGACAACTGCATGTATTTCGAGACGGGGCAGGGATCGGCGCTCTCGGCTGATGCGCATCACGGCTGCGATCAGCAGACGCTGGAAGCGCGCGCCTATGCGGTCGCGCGGCAATTCAAGCCGCTGCTCGTCAATACCGTCGTCGGCTTCATCGGCCCGGAATATCTCTATAACGGCAAGGAAATCATCCGTGCTGGGTTGGAGGATCACTTCTGCGGCAAGCTACTCGGCCTGCCGATGGGCTGCGACATCTGCTATACGAACCATGCCGAAGCAGACCAGGACGACATGGACATCCTGCTGATGATGCTTGGCGCCGCGGGCGTCAACTTCATCATGGGCATCCCTGGCGCCGACGACATCATGCTGAACTATCAGTCGACCTCGTTCCACGACGCGCTTTATGTGCGCGAGGCGCTGGGCCTCAAACGGGCGCCTGAGTTCGATGCGTGGCTGACGAAGATCGGCGTGACGGACGCGCACGGTCACCTCGCGCCGCATCGTCCGGGCAATCCACTTTTGACCCACGCTCAAGCATTGGCGGCGTGACATGGCAGCGGACCCCTGGGCCAATCTCAAGCAGTTCACGGATGCCCGCATCGGTCTCGGGCGATCGGGCTCGGCGATGCCGACGCATGAGGTTCTGAACTTCGCGCTGTCGCACGCGATGGCACGCGATGCCGTGACGACGCCGATCGACTGGACGCGAATCGAAAATGGCCTTGCCGACCTCGGGTTATCGACGATGCGCGTTGCAAGCGCCGCCAGCGATCGTTCAGAGTATCTCCGCCGTCCGAACCTTGGCCGCAAGCTGTCGGATCATTCGCGCGAGGCGCTGATGCGCGCTGCCGAGATGGAAGCCCAGCGGCCCGATCTCGTCGTGCTTGTTGGCGATGGGCTGTCCTCGACGGCCGTGACGGCGAACATCGTGCCGTATCTGACTGCGTTCCTGCCCTACGCCGCCAAGAGCGGCTGGAAACTATCGCCTGTTCTGCTTGCCGCTGACGCGCGCGTCGCGCTCGGTGACGAAGCGGGAGAAATACTCGGCGGCAAAGCCGTCCTTGTCTTGATCGGCGAGCGCCCGGGTCTGTCGTCCCCCGATAGCCTCGGTGTTTATCTGACCTTCGCGCCGCGCGTCGGGCTGAAGGATGCCGACCGCAACTGCATCTCGAACGTCCGCCAGCGCGGCCTCTCCTATGAAGAGGGCGCGTTCAAAACGGCGTGGCTCCTGCGCGAGGCCTTTAAGCGCGGCCTGACGGGCGTGAACCTCAAGGACGAATCCCAGTTTCTGATCGAGGGCCAGCAAGGCCCAGAACTGATTGGTTAGGCATCTCCGTCATCCTCGAACGCGCCAGCAGCGCGATCGCGTTAGGCTTCCAGCGTAAAACTCGCCAAAGGCCCAAAATTATTCGCATCTTCAACGATTCTTGCGCTGGATCCCCGACCTTACGCGACTTCGTCGCGCTTGGCCGAGGATGACATGATACCTCACACCGCCGTAAAGCAGTTGTCGACGAAGATGGATGCGCCGTTGACGAAACTCGCTTCATCGCTTGCAAGGAAGAGCGCCGCGTTGGCGACTTCTTCCGGCTTGCAGAGCCGCCCCTGTTGCACGGCGAGCGCTTCTTCCGAGGCATCGACGCCAAGCTTTTGCAATTCCGCGACTTCACGAAGTCCGTGCGGCGTCGCGACGAATCCCGGGGCAACAGCATTGCAGCGAATGCCCTTGTCGCGATACTCGACCGCGATCGAACGCGCGAACATGTGGCAAGCCGCCTTCGTCGTATTATAGGCCGTCTCGAGCGGTGTCGCCGCGACGGCCGAAATTGATGACGTGCACACAATGGAGCCGCCGCCCATCTCAATCATGCCCGGCAGCACGGCCTTCGTCATCAGGAACATGCTCGTCACGTTGATGCCCATCAGCCATTCCCATTCTTTCAGCGTCATTTCGAGAAATGGTTTGATGATGATCGTGCCGGCGTGATTGAACAGCACGTTCGCCTGCCCAAGTGCCGACGTCACCTTCTTGACGGCATCGTTGACCTGGCCTTCATCCGCGACATCGGCGGCAACGAAAACGGCCTTTCCACCTTTCCCGTTGATCTCATCGACGACGGCCTGTCCTTCTTTCTCGCGCCGGTCGATGACGCCGACTGCGGCGCCTTCGGCTGCGAACAGAAGCGACGATGCTCCGCCCATGCCTGTTGAGCCGCCTGAAATGATCGCAATCTTGCCCTTGAGCCGGTCCGCCATCGTCATTCACTCCTGTCATAACTGTTCGGTGCGATGTGTAACAGAAACGGGCCGGATCGTTTGATCCGGCCCATACGATTTCTTGACATCAAATAGGCGGCGGCCCTCAGTGCGTCTCGCCGACGGCCGCCTCGGCCGCTCTGATCTCCGCCTGCCGCTTCGCGATCATGTCGCCGATTGGCGGGCCTTGGAAGCGGTTGCGCTCGAGCAGCAACCAGACGAGCGCCGTCAGCACGACGAACCCGACCGTAATGTTGAGCGCCCAGTCGTTCGGTGGCTGCACGCCGATGAAGAAGATCAGGATCATCGAAATGATCGAGAGGATCGCGAACAGCGAGTAGGCAGGCCGCCCGATATTCCACGGTCCCATCTTCGGCCACTTCGAGGAGCCATAGGTGAAAAGCCCAAGAGTGATCGGGATGACGAACGAGAAGAACAGGAAGATGACGGTGCACGAGACGACGATCGTATAGGCCGAGGTGCCGGCGATCGATACGACCGAAGCCCCCCAAACGAAGAGCCAGGAAAGGATCGCACCGGTCCAGATCGCAGTAACGGGCGTTCGATACTTCGGCGAAACCTTGGCAAGCGCCTTCGAGAAGGGCAGGCCACCGTCACGCGAAAAGGCGAAGATCATGCGCGATGCCGAGGTCACGGTCGCCAGCCCGCAGAGAAGCTGCGAGATGAAGATCGCGATATAGAGCGCTTCTTTGATGCCCGGCGGAACGCGTGCGTCCATCGCCCAGAAGAAGACGTTCCATCCCTGTTTCGCTGCATCGTCCATGTTCGGGATCATGAGGACGAACGCGGAGAGCATGATATAGCCGAAAACCGCCGACCATAGCACCGAGCTCACCATCCCCTTCGGAACAGAGCGCGCAGCATCGACCGTTTCTTCCGACGTGTGGGCGGAAGCGTCGTAGCCCGTGATCGTATAGATCGGTAGCAGCAGCCCGAGCAGGAACACCCAGCTGTTCGATACCGCCGGCCACACACCGCCGCCGGGATCGCCCGAATAGTTGTGGAACGTGAACAGCCGACTGACATCCCAGCTCGGCGCGAAGATCAGGCAGACGATGGCGAGAATGACCGACGTCGCGAAGATCAGATAGCCTGAGAAGTCCGTGAGCTTCATCGTCAGGCCGATTCCATAGTGATTGATGATCGCCATGCCGCCGGTGATGATCGCGAGAAAGATCGTCTGATTGGTCAGATTGTTCGTGATGCCGAGGCCGGGAAATGCGCCCTCGAAGAATGTCCAGGTGCCGGCATTGATGGCGCCGAGAACCGTGATGAGGCCCAGCAGATTGAACCACGCGGTCAACCAGCCTGTAAATCGATTGCCGAGAATGGAGCCCCAGTGATAGAGGCCGCCCGCCGTCGGATAGGCCGAGCTGATCTGGCCCATGCAGATGGCGAAGACGCCGGAAATGAAGCATCCGAGCGGCCAACCGATGCCGATGCCGATACCGCCGGCTCCGGACGTTGCCTGGGCGAGCGAATTGATGCCACCCGAGAGAATGCAGATGATCGAGAAGGAAATCGCGAAATTCGAGAACGTATGCATGCGCCGGGAGAGTTCCTGCGCATAGCCCATCGAGTGGAGGACCTTTACGTCCTCATCAACCACTTTCGATTCGTCGGATGACATTGTCTGAGATCCCCAAGAAAGTCATTCCCGTTGGGAAATCCTTGGGCGGCGCAACGCTTGTGGTCACTCATGCGTGACGGCGTCCAATTTTTCCGCGGTCACTGTGGTCATAAGCGCAGCAAAGGTCAATCTCTAGGCAAGTCCAAAGAATGTGCAGCGTCTCCGAGACGGCCATGATGCACCGCATCGAAATCCGCCCTGGCGTCGAAGAGTCAACCCGCGGCGCCCGATAATTGAGCCCGACGACGCGTTTCCTGAACGAAATTTGTTCAGGAAAACGAAGGTCACAAGCCGTGGGGTCTATTGCTGCGGCTTCGCGCGGGCGACCTGGTCGGTCAGCGGTTCGATCCGATAAACAGCAGCCTCGCTGCTATCCTGCAGCAGGTAGATATAGCCGTCCGGTCCGACGGCGACGTCTCGAATGCGGCCGATCGTGTGATGCAGATAGCGCTCTTCCTTCACGACGCGCCCCGAATCCATGCGCAGCCGGATCAGGCATTCTCCCGCGAGCGTTCCGACAAGGAAATCTCCCCGCCAGTCGTCCGGCATGACGTTGCCGTAGTAGGACACGAGGCTGGCCGCCGCGACGGAAGGCACCCAGAAATACGTCGGATCGACGAGGCCTGGTGCCGAAGTCTGATCGGAGATGATCGTTCCGTCGTAATTGGTGCCGTACGTGACGAGAGGCCATCCGTAATTACTGCCTGCGGTGATCAGATTGAGTTCGTCGCCACCCTTGGGGCCTTGCTCGATCGCCCATAGCTGGCCATCGCCGACGTTTCCGATCAGCCCCTGCGGGTTGCGATGACCATAGCTGTAGATCTCGGGTAATGCGTCGCTTCGGCCGACAAACGGATTATCGTTTGGGATCGAGCCATCGGTGTTGATGCGGATGATCTTGCCGCCGTCGTCGAGCAGGTTTTGCGCGTGCTCCATCTGGAAGCGATCGCCGATCGTCAGATAAAGAGCGCGGTCAGGTCCAAAGGCGAGCCGTCCCCCGATTTGATCGAGGCCTCTCAATGCTGGCCGGCTCTCGAAGATGACTTTCTTGTCGATGAGTTCATTGCCATTGAGGATGGCGCTCGCAATCCGGATCGTTCCGGCTTCCGGCGTTCCGTGCATGTAGCTGAGAAAAAGCCGGTGATTGTTCGAGAAGTCGGGATCGACCAGCACATCGAGCAATCCCGAATGGCTGCAGCAGAGAACGGTTGGCACGCCGGAGATGGACTCGGGCTGCAATTGATCGCCCACGATCACGCGCAGGCGGCCGGGCCGCTCCGTGACGAGCATGCGCCCGTCTGGCAGGAATGCAATCGACCACGGACCTTCGAGCTTGTCGGCGATTTTGCGTAACTTGTAAGGGAAATCGCTGTCGGCGATGTCGCGTGGATCTTCCGGAGGCTGAGCCGCCTCGAGATGCGGCTCGTCGGATCCGATTTCGGCACGCGCGGCGTCTGGCGAGCCTAGGAGGAGGGCAGCAAAAAGCGCACCAGCGAAACCTGATGGAAGTCCAAAGCGCTTCCCAAGCGCCGATGTCCGATTTTCCAAGTTGCCCAGTCCCTCGATGAATGCCGCGGCCGCCAGATTGTGATACATTTAAGACTATGCGGAATGGTGGCGCGAGCAAGCCCAAAAAATGAACGTTCAGTCAGCCGCTTGCTTGTCCACCCTCGTGTGACTTTTGTGCTGCGCGGCGCGTCGTCAAAATGGGAAACGAGACGCAGAAATTCCACGCTAGCCGGACGACCTATGTGGAGGACTATGCCCCGGCCGCGTCGCATGCGAGAGTTCGGCAGATAGGCCCTCCGCCGGATCTCGAAGGTTAATTCAAGAGGCGCGCTGCGTGATCGATGAACGCCGGATGGAACCGCCTCCCGCTCGCCCTCTTGATTTCCTTGGCTTTGCTGACAGCCTGCGTCGCCTTGCGGATCGCGGATCCTGAGCCTGTCGCGCGCCTGAGACTTTCGGTTTTCGATTCCTACCTCAGGAACTCTCCTCGGCCCGTCGACCCGTCCTTCCCTGTCCGGATCGTCGCCATCGATGAGGCCTCTCTGGCGAAGGTCGGTCAATGGCCATGGCCGCGTGCGCGGCTTGCGGAGATCCTTCGGAGGCTGGCCGCAGCCGGCGCGGCATCGGTTGCGCTCGATATGGTTTTGGCCGAGCCGGACCGGCTTTCGCCCGAAGAATTGGCGCGATCCCTGGCGGGCGATCCGGAGCGGAACGCGCTCGTCGCCGAGCTTGGACGGCTTCCATCCAATGACCAGCAGCTGGCGGACGTTATCGCGACCACGCCGGTGGCGCTGGGCGTAGCCGGAAACTCGGGCGGCAAAGCGATTTCGCGCTATCCCGGCGCGATCTCGTTCGCTGGCGACGATCCGACGGATTTCGTGTACGCCTTCAGCGGCGGCGTCGAGAACTTGCCAGCACTTACCAAAGCCGCGCATGGCCTGGGCGCGGTCAATTGGCTGCCGTCGAGCGATCAGGTGGTGAGGAAAATTCCACTTCTCGTCTCGATCGCAGGTTCGCTCTATCCGTCACTCGCACTGGAAGCCTTCCGCGTTGGCACAGGGCAATCCACGATTTTCATCAAGTCCTCCGGCAGCAGCGGCGTCGCGGCCTTCGGAGAGAAAACCGGCATCGAAAGTATTCGCGTCGGCAACACGATCCTGCCGTCGGACGGCCACGGCGAGCTGTGGCTGAAATTCTCGCCAAGCGATCCGCGTCGCATGATCTCAGCGGCGAGCGTGCTCGATGGCAGCTTCAATTCTGATGACGTCAAGGGACGGTTCATCATCATCGGAGCGACGGCGACCGGTCTCCTGGACCTCCGAGCAACACCGCTCGAGACCGCAGTGCCGGGCGTTGAAATTCATGCGCAGGCATTGGAGCAGATTCTTTCGGGCGACAATCTCATCCGTCCCGCCTATGCCGTCGGCGCTGAAATCGCGTTCCTCGTCATCGTCGGCGTGTTGGTTGCCTGGCTCATCCAGCGTTCCGGCGCCCTCGTCGCGGCAGCCGTCGGCTTGAGCGCGATTTTTTTGGTCGTCGTCGTTTCGTGGTTCGCCTATACCGAAGCGGGTCTGTTGTTCGATCCGGTCTATCCATCTCTATCGATCGCGTTGCTCTATCTCGGCGTCTCGTTGACGAGCTATCTCAAGTCGGAGATGGAGCGCGCGGAAATTCGCTCCGCATTCGGGCATTACGTGGCGGCGCCGCTCGTGGAAGAGCTTGCGCGCAACCGTGACAAGTTGAAACTCGGCGGCGAAACGCGCGAGGTGACACTGTTGTTCGCCGACGTGCGCGGCTTTTCGAAAATATCGGAAGGGATGCGCGCCGAAGAACTGATCCGCTTCGTCAACCGCCTCTTCACACCATTGACCGACGAAATCCTGAAACACAGCGGCACCATCGACAAATTCATGGGCGACGCGGTGATGGCGTTCTGGAACGCGCCGCTGCCCGATTCCCGCCATGCTGCGAACGCCTGCCGGACAGCACTTGCGATGCACGACGCGCTCGCGCGCCTCAATGAAGAACTTGAGGCCGAGAATCGCATGGAGGGTAAGCCGTTCGCTCCTGTGCGCATGGGGATCGGCGTGAATACCGGTGAATGCGTCGTCGGCAACGTCGGCTCACCGCAACGTTTCGACTATTCGGTTCTCGGAGACGCGGTGAACGTCGCGGCACGCTTCGAAGAGGCAACGAAAACGTTTTCCGCGGATATCATCATTGGCGAGCGGACGGCGGCGGAAGCACCGGAATTTGCACTGCTTGAACTCGGCGCCGTCACCCCGCGCGGCAAGGATCGGCCGGAAATGATTTTCGCGCTGCTCGGCGACGAGACATACGCGAGGGAAGAGCGCTTCCGCCGGTGGGAAGAAGCACACGCGACGTTCCTCACGGCACGAAATGAAGGCGATCCAATGCGGATCGATGCTGCCGTTTCGGAGTGCCTGCGCGCCTCATCGGGTCGAATGGCCGACTACTATCGCAAGAGCATCGCCATCACATTGCGCGCCTGACACGTCAGCGACCTCTATACCCGCCCATATTCCCGCCGCCGCGATGGCCGCCGCCGAAGCCACCCATGCCGCCGCCGATGACAATGCCCATACCGGTCATGCAATCCGGGCAGTCGTCACCGTAGCCGCCGTCATACTTCTTCGGCTTGCGCGTCGCGACCTTCTTCTTCGGCGGCGTCTTTTTCGGCTTCTCCGCCTTTCGCGTCTTGATCGGGGGACTAGGAACGATCTGCGGATGTGGATTGATGCACTTCTGGTCCGGTTCGTCCGGGAAATTCGCCTCGATAATTTGTGTACGCGACAGATGCGGATTCGGATCGATGGCCGGCGTGTTGATCACGAACGGAAACGCCGTATCGAAAGCAACGGCATTGCTGTCGGGAAGCTTCGACCAGTTGAACGGACCCGTTACCGTTCCGTCGGCGCCGATATGCATCATCTGGCCGGGACGGTCGAGAACACGGCAGACGTTCTTTTTGCCGGTCGCTTCAATTGCTCCTTCGTGTAGCAGGACCCAGACGGATTTGTCGGGAAGGATGTACGTGTCGAAGATCGTGCCCCGCACCGTGATCGAGGCGTTGGGCGTGTTGATCACGTAGGTCGGTTTTTTCGCGACTCCGGTGATGAAGCGGAACGCGCCTTTCGCCATCTCCATGACGATCGATCCCGCTTTCTTGTCGCCGTCGTAGACGAATTTGTCGAGCAGCAGCCGCGATCCGGGTCCGAGCGCAAGCTTTGTATCGTCGTCGAGTCGAAACTCGCCCTGTGCGTCCGTGTTGACCTCGATCGTCTCATCTTGCCGTACGTCATCGCCGCGTGCAAGCCGGCGCTCCTCCTTGGCGTAATCGGCCATGACGATGTTGGTGATGACCACGGCATCGCCGATCTTGTCGCCGGAGGCGGCGAACGACGATTCCGGCGCAGCAAACCCGAGCGTTCCGGCCGTGGTTGCAAAGGCAAAGGCAAACGTCTTCAGCAAAGATCGCGGCATGACACGGCCCCAGAAATCGAATTGCTCCGAATGCTATGCGCATACTGAATACCACAGTCGCGCTCACGTCACCCACCTAGCTGGACTTTCCGTAAGCGACTGTGCCGTAGGGGACAAGAAGGTCGCCGGGCGGGGGCGAGCGCTTACGCCGCCTTGGATGCAAAATAGCGGATGGACTATAATGAAGGATACAATTAGAATTTTTTGAACGGCGTATTGGAGACAGATCATGCCCATTGACGTGCGTGCGCTATTGGGGTGCACCATCGCGAGCGATGGTCTCAGCGTAACGCTGCATGCCGTTGACGCGGAGGATCTTCACTGGCTCTCAATCTTCGCGTCGACGAGCTCGGGATGCTGGCAATGACGCTGCCGAACCTGATCGATGCCGCGATAGGACGTCAGTGTCGCGACTCCTCGTGCCGTTTCACGTATCCCTTGGACTCATGGCTCATCGAACAGGCCGTCGATCCGTCGCTCGTCATACTCACCTTGCGCACAACCGACGGCTTCGGCGTCAGCTTCTCCATTTCCCGAGGCAAGGCGCAGGAAATATCGGAATCGATTGCGATCAGTCTCCAGAAACAACCCGAACTGGTCACGCGTTGAAAGTGCGCAAGTCCCTTGCGATATGACCGGGATCTTCGCATCTGATCTGTACGTTCGGTCCGTCGCAACGCGCTCATAAAATGTCGTGCATAATCTAAAATGAAAGCAAGCAGAGGAGCGCGGTGGCGGCGCAGCCCCCATTCCGCGAAGAGAGAAGAAATGAAAAAGTTGATGGCTCTCATGTTCGCAAGCTTCTGCGCGTTGACAGGTCCAGCGCTTGCCTATGAAGCCAAGCCCATCGTGATTCCTGGTGATCAGGCTTATCCGGAAAGCATGTCCGCAGCGTCCGACGGCACGATTTACATCAGCAGCTTAGCCGCTGGCGGCATCGCACGCGTAAGGCACGGTGACTCAAAGGCTGAAATGTGGATCAAGCCTGGCGCCTTCGATACGCGCTCCACCTTTGGTGTTCTTGTCGATGAACCTTCGAAAACACTTTGGGTCTGCTCCAATGACATGTCCGCGGCGGGCATTCCTGGACCGAGTTCTGTCCCGGGTGCTTTTCTCAAGGGCTTTGATCTCGTGACGGGCGAGGGCAAGTTCAGCGCTGCGTTTCCGGGAACGGCACATATGTGCAACGACATAGTCGTGGCGCCGGACGGAACGCTCTACGTCACAAATACAATGGCGCCCCAGATTTTGCGACTGAAGCCCGGCGCGAAAAATCTCGAAGTTTGGCTCGAGAACGACCTTCTGGTTCCGAAGAACGGCGCGGGCCTCGATGGCATCGCGTTCGGTAGCGACGGCAACCTTTACGTCAACACGTTCGGCGGCAACGAATTTTTTCGCGTCACGTTGAAGAACAGCGCCGCCGGAACCGTTACAAAGCTACAAACCTCCCGTCCGCTGCAGAATCCTGACGCTTTGCGTCAGCTCAGCGGCAATACGTTCCTGATGGCGGAAGGCGGCGGCACGGTCGACCGGGTGACGGTCAACGGCGACGAAGTTGAGGTAGAGACCTTGAAGGATGGACTGAATGGTCCGACATCGGTCGCGAAGGTCGGCGGTACGGTTTGGGTCGGCGAGGGCCAGCTCTCGCACCTCTTTGACCCGAAGCAAGCCGGACCGCCCAAGCTGCCCTTCCAGGCCGTGCCGGTCGCGCTCGCCAAATGAATTGAGCGGTCGTCCACTTGCGGAACCGCTCCAGGTTGACGTCCAGGAGTTTTGCCATGCAGTTATTTGCAGCGATGCGAACATGGTTGTCCGCGGCGCCCGCGGCCTTTGCGCTCGCCGTCGCGACGCCATTCATTGCAACGGCGTCGTACGCCGCTGATTGTCCGGGGGACAATGGTGGTCTCAGCTTGCCCAAAGGGTTCTGCGCAACGATCTTCTCCGACAATATCGGGCACGCGCGGCAGATGGTGGTTGCGCCTGATGGCACGCTTTACGTCAACACCTGGAGCGGCGTCTATTACAAGAACAATGACCTTCCGCCGGGCGGCTTCCTTGTCGCTTTGAAGGACACGAAAGGCGCCGGCAAGGCCGACATCGTCAAGCGCTTTGGCGAAACGGCGGCCGAGGGCGGCCACGGCGGCACCGGCATCTATCTCTTCAACAATTACGTCTACGCCGAGATCAACGATCGCATCGTGCGCTATCCGCTGAAGGCAGGCGAGATTGCACCGGAAGGCAAGGGCGAAACGGTGCTTTCAGGCATGCCGATTACGGGTGACCACCCGATGCATGGGTTCATCATTGATCCCAGAGGCAATCTCTTCGTCGAGATGGGCTCCGCCACGAACACATGCGAAATAAAAAACCGCATGCCGCATTCGAAAGGCAACGTTCCCTGCATCGAAAAGAAGACGCGGGCAGGCATCTGGCGATACGACGCGAACAAGCTCGATCAAAAATTTTCTCCTGCCGAGCGGTATGCCACCGGCATCCGCAACGGCGAAGGCTTCGACTTCGATTCCGTTGGCCGCCTCTACGTGACACAGCACGGCCGCGATCAATTGCATGAGGATTGGCCGGAGCTTTATACCGCCGAGCAAGGTTTCAATCTGCCCGCCGAGGAAGTCGTCGAACTGAAGCCCGGCGGCGACTACGGCTGGCCGCGCTGCTATTTCGACGGCATGCAGCAGAAGCTCGTTCTTGCGCCAGAGTACGGAGGCGACGGCAAGGAGGTCGGAGTCTGCTCGGAAAAACTTGGACCTGTCGCGTTTTTTCCCGCGCATTGGGCTCCGAATGACATGAAGATCTATAAGGCGACGGCATTTCCCGAGCCCTATCGCGGCGGCATGTTCATCGCGTTCCATGGCTCGTGGAACCGCGCGCCGGGCCCGCAGGGTGGCTATAACGTCGTTTACCAGCCGTTTGCTGACGGCAAGACGACCGGCAACTTCATCGTTTTCGCCGACGGTTTTGCCGGCGCGCACAAGGATCCCGGCACCGCGCCCCATCGGCCGTCGGGTCTGGCCGTTTCTCCTGATGGCGCGCTGTACGTTTCCGACGACGTTGCAGGCCGCATCTGGCGGATCACCTATGTGGGCGACCCGAATTCCAAGGAACTCGACGCCGCGCCAGAAGTCTCGTCGCAGGCGTCAGCGTCGCCGAATGTTCTGCCACCTGAAGGCGTTCACCCCGATGCAGGAACGGCAGCCGCGCTTCCGGTGCCGCCCGGTGCAAAAGCCGATCAGGTCGCCCTCGGCAAGAAGATTTTCAACGGCGATGAGGCAGGCGCGACATGCGCGGGCTGTCACGGCGCGGGTGGCGTCGGCAGTCCCGTCGGCGCTGACCTGACTGCCGGGACATGGCTCTGGAGCGATGGCAGCCTAGCCGGCATCGAGAAGACGATCCTCGAAGGCGTCTCGCAGCCGAAGCAGCATGCCGGTGCCATGCCGCCAAAGGGCGGCGTCGACCTGACCAACGCTCAAGTCGACGCCGTCGCCGCCTATGTCTGGGCCATCGGCCACGCGAAGAAGTAATTCGGACGTCATCCTCGAACAGGTGAGCGCCGCGAATGCGTTCGGGGATGACGAAAATTAAAAAAGCCGGGCGCCGTTCGGGACTTTGATGTCCGGCTGAAAGAGCACCACTTCGCCGTCCTTGTCGGGAAAGCCGAGCGTCAGAACTTCCGACATGAACTTGCCGATCTGGCGAGGGGGAAAATTCACGACCGCCGCGACCTGCCGCCCGACAAGCGTCGCGCAATCATAATGCCTCGTGATCTGTGCACTCGACTGCTTGATACCGATGCCGCCGCCGAAATCGATCCTGAGCTTCAACGCGGGCTTCTTCGCTTCTGGATAGGGCTCGGCCGCAACGACCGTGCCGATCCGAATATCGACCGCCAAGAAGTGATCGAAGGTGATCATCGGCGATGCCGGGGCATTCGGATCTTGCACGAGATGCATCGCTCTACCTCACTTCGGCTTGCCGCCGAGCTTGCCCGTCAGGAACTGGGCTTCGCCATTACCGAACGACCAGTCGGCGTCGGTATTGGTGACGAAGTTGACCATCACGTCGCTCGGACTGATACCGCAGCGTTTTGACAGCGCCTCCGTGAGCAGGCGGTAAAACGTAGTCTTCTCTTCCGTAGTGCGTGGCCGCGTCGTCACCTGGAGGAGCACGACTTTGTCGGTGCGCGGAATATCGAGGCCTGTATCCTCGATGCGAACGCGGCTCGGCTCGTGCTCATGCACGATCTGGTAGCGGTCGCGGACCGGTACTTTGAAAGCTGCGAGCATGGCGTCGTGCGCAGCATCGAGCAGCGTCGCGATTTCGGCGTCAGTGCGACCCTTGATGAGGTCGAAGCGGAGAAATGGCATTCTCTGTTCCTTGCGTGCGAAGCTTATTTGGAAACGTCAACAATCAGGCGCCCACGGATCTTGCCGTCGATCAAGTCCCGCGCGGCGTCGATGGCGCCTGACAGCGGAATCGTCCGTGTCATGCCGTCGAGCTTTGCGAAATCGATCTCCTGTGCGAGACGACCCCACGCTTCCTCACGGTCAGCGAGCGAACGGTAAACCGAGTTGATGCCGACGAGGACTACGCCGCGCAGGATGAACGGCGCGACAGTCGTGCGAAAATCCATGCCTTGGGCCAAGCCGCACGCCGTCACGATGCCGTCGTCCTTCATTTGAGCGCAGACATTCGCGAGCGTGTGGCTGCCCACACTGTCGACCGCGCCCGCCCATCGCTGTTTCTGAAGAGGCCTGCCAGGAGAAGAAAGCTCTTCGCGCGGAATGATCGTCTTGGCGCCAAGACCTCTGAGATAATCAGCTTCTTCTGGACGCCCCGTCGAAGCCGCGACCTCATAACCGAGCCGGGAGAGAAGAAGTACGGCAACACCGCCAACTCCGCCACCCGCGCCGGTCACGATGATTTCGCCCTTGTCCGGCGTTACGCCCTGCTTTTCGAGCGCCATGACGCACAGCATTGCCGTGTAGCCCGCCGTACCGAGCGCCATCGCATGCGCGGCCGTCATTCCCTCGGGAAGCGGGATCAGCCAATCGCCTTTGACGCGCGCATATTTTGCAAGTCCGCCCCAGTGATCCTCGCCCACTCCAAAGCCGTTGAGGATCACGCCGTCGCCTGCTTTGAAGCGCGGATTTGAAGTTTCCTCGACGACCCCCGCGAAATCGATGCCTGGAACCATCGGAAACGAGTTGATGATCGGCACTTTGCCGGTGATCGCAAGGCCGTCCTTGTAGTTCAGCGTCGAATAGTCGATGCGAACGGTGACGTCGCCTTCGGGAAGGCCGGATTTTTCGAGTTCCGCGACGCGAGGCTTCGCCTGCTCGCCGTCTTTTTCAATGAGGATGGCTTTGAACATCTGCATCTCCGTGGGGCTTGGCGCGTTTACCCCTCGAAGACACGCGATGCAACTCAGAGCGCAAATAAAAATCGCGGCCGGGGCAGAACCTGACCGCGATTTGCATGAGAGCTATGCGCGTATCTACATCCGGACGCGCTCTTTCTTCGGATCATAGAACGGGAACGGCACGACCGTCGCCTTAAAGCGTTTTTGCAAGCCGTCGAGACGTCCGATTTCCAACGCTTTGCCATTCTCCGCGTGAATGGCCTCGATGCGCGCGAACGCCAGCGTCTTCTTCAGGAGCGGTGAGCGCATCGCGCTCGTCACGATGCCGACCTGCGCCCGGCCGATGTAAACCGGATCGCCATGCGACGGCTTCTCGTTGCCCTCAATCTCAAGGCCGACGAGCTTGCGTAACGGGTGCGCGCGCCGGTTCTCGATGGCCGCCTTGCCGATATAATCTTCTTCTTTCTTCGTCGGCACGGTGAAGCTGATGCCGGCTTCGAGCGGATCGGTGGTCGAATCGAAGTCGTGGCCGCCGAAAACGAGGCCCGCTTCGATGCGCACCATGTCGAGTGCATCGAATCCGAACGGCTGGATCTTGAACGGTGCGCCCGCCGTCATGATCGCGTCCCAAACGGCGGGTGCGTCTTTAGGATGACAGAAGACCTCATAGCCAAGCTCGCCCGTATAGCCGGTGCGGGAGACGAGCACCGGAATTCCGTCGACGCCGCCGATGCGCCCGACCGTGAAGCGGAAGACGCCGAGCTCTTGCATCGTCGGCCGCCCAGGCGGCGTCTCGATGATCGACGCCAGAATCTCGCGCGACTTCGGACCTTGCACCGCGACGTTGTTGAGTTCGTTGGTCGCCGTCTTGAGATTAACTTTGTAGTCCGTCTTCGCGAGCTGCTCCTTGAGCCAGATGAGGCTCGCGTCGTCGCCACCAATCCAGCGGAAGTTGTTCTCGCCCAGTCTGAAGAGCGTTCCATCATCCACCATGCCGCCGTGCTCGTAACACATGGGCGTGTAATAGATCTGGCCGACTGCAAGCTTGCGCACGTCACGCGTGATGATGCAGTTGAGGAACTGCTCGGAATCGGGCCCCACCACTTCCATTTTTCGAAGCGGCGATAGGTCCATGATGACGGCCCGCTCGCGACACGCCCAGTATTCTTCGATTGGGCCGGCGTTCGCATAGCAGTGCGGCACCCAGAATCCGCGGTATTCGCCGAAATTGCGGGTGAGAGCTGACGTGCGCGGGTGAAATCCCGATTCTCTTGTCAGCTGCATGGGAGCATCCGGTGCCATTCTGTATCCGATCGCGCGCTTGAACGGGGTTTCCTTCGGGTAGACCCGAACGTGGATTTCGGTGAGGTTCCAGCCGTTCGAGGGATCGATGTCGGCCGGACAGGCAGAGGTGCCGCAGACGAGGTCCGTCAGGGCACGCATCATCACGTAGTCGCCGGGCCGCGACCACGGTTCGTCGGACCATATGTTGTTATGGCAGTCGACGTTGGTGTTGAAGAAGAAGTTGATCGCCGGCCAGCCCTTGTAGCTTCCGACGGGATAGTTTTTCAGCGCATCATTGAAGTTGTCCGAGCAGTTCGGATGACCGAAATAGCCCATGTCTTCGTAATAGCGCGACGTGCACGCAAGGTTGAATGTGTCGTGCCGTCCGACGGTGTCCTGCACGATCTCGACCAGCGGGTTACGGTCGCGGTCGAAGAACTTCGAGTAGAGTCCTGGCTTCGGATAAGATGTTCCCGTCGCGGAGCGCGTCGTTGTTGAATCGAGCCCCAGCACGTTGCCCTTATCGAGTTCCTTGCGGTTGAAGGCGAGAAAGTCGGAGCATTGCCGTCCCTGAACGTCGATGATCTGAATGAATTCACCGGCGTGGACCTCGAAGCTTTCCGCGCTTGCGATGTTGATGCGAATATCAAGACGCGGTTCCGCGATCGGGTCCGGGAGTTTTGCTTCGTTCAGAAGCTTCGGATTGGCGCGCTGAATGAAGACGAGAATGTCTGTCGCGGGAGTCTGATCCCAGACGACCATCGGCTCCGCAGGTGCGCCGAGAACGACAAGGACAGACTTTTCCGCCTGCAGCGAGACGACGTCGCCGGGAACGGAATCGGGACCGAGCACGCGCGCTGCCTTAACCCGCCCGAGATCGAGCCCACGCCGAAACAAGCCGAAGCGGACCCGTTGCGCGTCCTCGGTGTCTGCTTCGAGAGCTTTCTGAATTCCAGTCGGCTTGTCCTTGCCCTTCAAGCCGAGCGCACCGAGATCGCCCTTTCCACCGGGGGCGAATGCCGCGATTTCAACGGCCTGCCCGCCTTCGAGCGGAGTGATCTCAACCCGGTCGCCTTTGTCGAGTTCATAGACAGCAGTGCCGCCGCCTTTCAGGACGTAGCGTTCGACACCAGGTGCCAGAGAGGGCTGGCCTGGCACAAAAAGCTTCGGTCGTGCGGGGGACGTCAGAACCGTGTCGCTCATGGTGTCCTCGTCTCGCTGAATGCAGTCGTGGACTGACCGCCAGAAAGCGGTCAGTCCAGGGCCCGAAATAGGCCGATCGGAAGCGGCTACTCGGCAGCCACTTTGGCGGCCGGCTGATTGAGGAACGCTTCCATCGAGTCATCGAGTGCCCGCATCCACGGTGTGTGATGAACGGGCGCTTGAGTGCCCGTCAGTACCGATTTGTGCGAGCGGTCACGGTAGGTCAGGATGTCGTCCATCTTGTGATGTTCCCACTCCTTGAACATCTTCGCGACAGCGTCGACATCGAGGCGCGGATAGTCGGTCGGGGCCAGAAGATCGCGCATGTATTCCGTCTGGAAGTCGATCGCGCCTTCCGCATCCGGAATGGCTTCTTCCATCTCCGTCCACTTATGGATGTCGGCGATCATGTCCGCCTTCGACGGCAGCTTGATGCGCCCGAGGACGACGTCGCGCGCGTACCATGCCTGCGCGTCGAACATGTTGAACGTATAAAACTGGTCCTGCATGCCGATGTACATCAGCTTTGGATTGTCGATCCAGAAGATGCCTTTGTACATGTTCGGCGGATAGAGGCGGTTGCGCGACTTGAGACGGAGCGAGTCCTCCATGAACGGATGATGATGCAGATAACCCGTGCAGAGAATGATCGCGTCGACGTCTTTTGACGAGCCATCCTTGAAGTAGGCGGTCTTGCCTTCGACCTTCTCGAGCAGCGGCCGTTCGTCCATCCGGGCCGGCCATTTGAAGCCCATCGCCCTCGTCCGAAACGAGAAGGTGACGGACTTGGCTCCGTACTTGTAGCATTGGATGCCGATGTCTTCCGACGAGTAGCTCGAGCCGACGCACAGAACGTCCTTGCCCGCGAATTCGTCGGCCGAGCGGAAGTCGTGCGAATGCAGCGTGCGGCCGAGGAACATCGTCAATCCGGGAAACTCCGGAATGTTCGGTGTCGAGAAGTGCCCGCTGCCGCAGAAGACGTAATCGAACTCCGACGATGTGGTCGTATCCGTCTCGAGGTCCTTGACCGACACGGTGAACCTTTCGGTCGTCTCGTCGTAGCTCACCCATTTAACGGAGTGGTTGAGCTTGATGTAGTGCATGATGCCGCTGCGCTCGATGCGGCCCTTGATGTAGTCGTGCAGAACGGCGCGCGGCGGGAACGATGGGATCGGTCGGCCGAAGTGCTCTTCGAACGAATAGTCGGCGAACTCGAGCGCTTCTTTGGGACCATTCGACCAGAGATAACGGTACATCGAGGCGTGGACGGGCTCGCCGTATTCGTCGGTGCCGGTGCGCCATGTGTAATTCCAGATGCCGCCGCAGTCTTTCTGCCGCTCGTAGCAAACCATCTCCGGAATGTCGGCGCCCTTCTTCCGAGCGCTTTCGAATGCGCGCAAAACCGCCATGCCGCTCGGGCCGGCGCCGATAATTGCGATACGTCCTGCCATGTTGTGTCCTTCCGACAGTATTCGTGTTGAAGTCTCAGAGGTCAAAAATATCAGGCTGCTTCACGTGGATGCGTACGAAGTCGAAGCGGGTCGTAGAACGGCATTCTCACGACGGTTGCCGGGAAGTCGCCTTTGTCGTGCACCACAAGCTCTGTGCCGAGCTTCGTATAGGCAGGGTCGATCTGGGCCATCGCGAGCGATTTCATCAGATGCTTGCTGTAGGTCGTGCTCGTGACGACGCCGACATCCTTGCCGCCTGCCGTGATCTTCGCGCCGGGCTCGATGGCGCGATCGGTATCGACTTCGAGGCCGGCAACGAAAGAGCGCTCCTTGCCCTTCTTTTCTGCGAGTGCCTTCTTGCCGATAAAGTCGGGCTTCGACATGTCGACCGTCCAGTCGGCGCGAACTTCCCACGGAGTCGTGTTCTCGTGCGGCATCTCATAGGGGAAGAACAAGAGGCCGCCTTCGACGCGCACGATATCGAGGCACGCCCATGAAACGGGAATGAGGCCCTTGTCCTTGCCGGCCTCCAGGATCTGATCCCACATCTTGTGGGCATCCGCGGCCTTGCAGAAGACCTCGTATCCGCGTTCGGCGGAATAGCCGCCCCGAGCGAGACGCACGGGCGTTCCGAACAGCGTCGTTGGTTCATGCTTGAAGTAGCCGAGGCCCGCGAGGTTCATTGGCGTGTGCGGCGCAAGGATTTCGAGCGATAGCGGCCCCTGCAGCGCAAGGATGTGCACGTCGTCGTCTTTCTCGACTTTCACGTCATATTTCGGCGCCAGCGAAAAAAGCACGTCCTCCAGTGTTCCAGCGCCATGCGACAGGCGGAACTCCGTCGGGCTGTCGATGTAGACGAGAACGTCGTCGATCAGCCCGCCGTTCTCATTGACGATGTTCGAAATGTGCGAGTCGCCCGGCTTCGCCTTCGAGACGTCGGAGGTGAGCATATAGTTGAGAAGCTTGAGCGCCTCGGGACCCGAGACGTTGATGATCTGCAAAGAGGACACGTCGAACAGGCCGGCGCGGCAGCGCACCGCCTCGGTCTCGAAATAGGGATCCGTCTGATAGGTCTGCGGAAGCGGCATGTTGTTCCACGAGACCGAATCCAGATCGGCGCCGTTCGCCCGGTGGCGATCGTTCAGGATGGATTGCCGGGGCAGATGGGCTAGCGACATGAGCATTACCTCTTGCTTGTTTTTGATGGATTCGGATGCAGTTTGTTTTCGATGGGATGTGCTCAGTCCGGGCCGCCGCCGCGCGAAGTCGGCGCGCCGTCGTCGTACTTCGATAGCCACTCGATCGTCGTGTCGCGATATCGGCTGAGGCCTTTGTAGCCGATGAGTTCTTCCGGCAGCGTCTTCAGCACGCGATGCAGTCGACGGCCCCACTTTGG
Organism: Pseudomonadota bacterium; assembly: GCA_018242215.1. Taxonomy (GTDB): domain Bacteria; phylum Pseudomonadota; class Alphaproteobacteria; order Rhizobiales; family Hyphomicrobiaceae; genus Hyphomicrobium_B. The sequence goes on along the minus strand of JAFECG010000031.1, from coordinate 96,959 downwards.
AACCGTGACGAGCTGGTCGAGGCTCAGGAGATAGCCGCGGATCGAAAACAGGATCGCGTTGGAGCGCGGCAGGCGGAACAATCCCTGCATCTCGACGCGCAGGTGAACTTTCTGACCGACGTTCTCGGGCGTGACCGTCGTCCGGTCCTTGCCCCACTTGTGATAGTTCTCCGGGCTCGTATCGAGACGCGGATTGATCGTCATCGTCCAGTTCAGGCGTCGAACCGGATTGGAGATCTGTAGGTTGAGAAGGAACTTCAGCGCTCGTTCGAAGACACCCGCTTCGTGCGCAAGCGGCACAGGCCCGTGCCATTCGAAGAAGTTCATGCCGACGTCGAAGTCGAGCGACCAGTCGGCCTGCGATGTGATGATGCCGGCGTCCATCCAGAGCTGATTGTCGCGCTGGTCCTGGATCGAGAAGTCGCCTTGCACCTGCCGGCCGATATATTCCATCGGCTCATAGGGCAATGTGCTTGCGTCACCGAACGTGAATGTCTGCTCGATCTTGAGCGGCCGGTTGACCCAATGCCACTTCGAGCCGTCGCGTGTCAGAGTGAAAAGATCGGGATAGTCGCGCGCCATGGACATCATGACGAGTTCGAGCATGTCCCACTGCGCCATCATCATGTGCGGGAGAGCCTGGCACCGGGCCGGATCCTCCTGCAGGACCATGGCTCGGTCGCGCATTTCCGAGACGTAGTGCTCGTCGATGTCGAAGGGGAATTCGAAGACCGAACCTTCCGGGCCCGTCGTGTGCGGCTCAATGTTCACCGAATACATGTACTTGTCTTCGACGAACGGAAACGGAAACCGCCGGATGGCCGCCGGGCTGTTCGAAAAAGTGAAATCGTCTCGAAATGTCTCGTCTTTGAAAGTGAGTGCCATGCCGGGGTCTCCCGAAAGATCGAATGAAAGAGGTCGTTAAAGATCGAGCGTGATTGACCCCGACGGAATGCGGGACATGCAGATCATGATCTTCTTCCCGCTGACGCGCTCGGCCTCGGTCAGGAAGTGGTCGTTGTGCTCGATGAACCCATCGCACGAGACGACGCCGGTCTCGCATTGCCCGCACGCGCCCCCGCGGCAGAGAAACGGCGCGTCGACGCCATGCTCTTCGAGTGCTTCAAGGATGCTCTGGTGGCCTCGGACTTCGATCTCACGCCCGGATTTCGCGAGCTTGACGACGAACGGTTTGCCCGGAGGTGGTGCGCTGAACTGCTCGGAATGCACGTTTTCGGCAGGCCAGCCGAGAAGCTCCGCAGTCTGCAAAGCCCAATCGATCATTGGCTTCGGACCGCAGACGTACATGTGTGTGCCGAGACGTTGACTGCCGAGAACACTTTCGAGAGGGATCATTTGTCCCTGGTCCTGCAGATAGACATTCACGCGCGAGCCGTATCGCGACTGGAGGTATTTGCAGTAGGCACCCTCCTCGAGCGAGCGCACACCATAGTGCAGCTCGAAATCGCAATGCAGGGCATCGAGCTCGTTCATCATCGACATGAAGGGCGTGATGCCGATGCCGCCCGCGACGAGAATATGTTTTCGTGCAAGCTTGCACGGCGGAAAGAGATTGAGCGGTTCGCTGATCTCAAGCTCGGACCCGACCGAAACGGCATCGTGCATGAATTTCGAGCCGCCGCGTGAATCATTTCCGCAATTCAGGACGCTGATCTGGTAGCTCGACGTATCGGTTGGCGATCCCATTAGCGAATAGGGATTGCGCATCAGCCGGTCGCCCGAATGCATGACGACTGAAATGTGGGAGCCGCCGGAGAATTCCGAGAGCGGCGCATTGTCGATATCGACGAGACGAAAACGCTTGATGCGATTAGCGACCTGCTCGACCTCGGCGACGCGAACCCGGCGTAGGAGAGATCCGCTCATTGATAAAGTGCCTCCGTCTCTGGAACCTCGCCCGGGACCTCCGCATCGATGCAAACGCCCTGGAATGCCGCGAGGCGGCGCGAATAGTGATCGCGCACCATGAGGGTCAGTCCGCAGTGCGAGCACGTGACAGGGTTTGTCGTGACGTTTTCGGTGAAACCCTTGCAGTGGACGCATTGGACGCGGCGTTTGAGCGAGCCACGATGCTCGGTCCTGATCGATAGATGGTCGATCGAATAATCGGCAGCGGCCTGAACGACCGATCCGATGAGGGGCTCCGAGCCTGCCGCGTAAAGTCTGAGGCCCATGGGAGCATCTTTGAGAAACTCGCGCAGGCGCGCGATGCCCGTTTCGAGTGACGGCTGAAATCCAACAGTCGCTGGCGCCAGCGCTGTCTTCAACGTTTCGGCGTCTTGGTCCGTTGTCCCTTCGGCAACGATCACCGTCGAGCGTTTGGCGAATGTGTCGTCGGCGCGCGAAAATAATTCCGTGACGGCTTCCGCCCCTGCCTTATCGCAGACGATGATATTGCTGCGGGCGTTGTGATCAGGGCTGAGACCTGGATAGGTCGGCCGGCTTTTCAAAGTGCTAATCGTCATCAAGTGCTCCTTAATTCCGGAGGGCGGGACGAGACACCGATCCTCGGGAGGGCATCAGAGCAGACCGGAGCGGCGGAGGAAACCGCCCCGGTCTGTATTTTCTCTACGCAGGAAGCTGGAAGAACCAATTCGAAAGAAGGACGACGGCCAAGCCTGCAACGAGTACGACGTAGGGCAGTGCGCCGGCCTTCTTTTTCTTGAAGTCGGCTTCGTGCAGTCCGAGGTCTTCGAGCATGTGCGCCGGGAAGACGCCCTTGTCCTGCACGTAGTGCCGGAAGCAGAAGACCGGAATGATCAGCGCGGCCGTGAACAACCCCGCCCAAAGTGCCGACGGATTCCAGACCTTCGCGCCAGCACCCATGAACACGGCGTTCACGAACGCGAAGACCGCTCCAATACCGAGAACCCAGGTCGGCGCCCGCCACGGACGCGGCACGTCGGCGTTGTCGATGCGATGGAGCCAGCCCGAGTTGAGGTTCAGGAAGTTGAAGATGATGTAACCGCAGTTCGAGACGGCGAGGATGAAGAAGAAGCTCGTGGCGTCAGCACATGCAATCGCAAGCACCGCGAGGTTGATCACGAGATCGGTCCACATCGCGCGCGTCGGAGCGCCATGCTCGTTGACGTGGCTCAGGTAACGGGGCAGCCAGCCGTCGCGCGAGCCCTGATAGAGCGTGCGCGATGATCCCGCCATAGCTGTCATCAGGCAGAGCATCAGAGCAAGAATCATCAGCATGACGAGCAGGTTCGAGACGAACGCGCTGCCATGACCGACCATGTTCGCCATCGCCGCCGCAACGCCCGATCCGTCGACGATCGACGGCTCCAGCATCCCCTGCAGGCCGAGGACGCCTTGGAACGTGAACGGGACGAGGGTGAAGAGCACGAGGCAGAGCAGGCCCGAGTAGAAAATTGCTTTGAACGTATCGCGGCCAGGATCGCGGAATTCACTCGTGTAGCAGACCGCTGTTTCGAAACCGTAGGTCGACCAGGCGGCAATGAACATCGCACCGAGGATCAAAGTCCAGCCACCGATGTTCCATGAGCCCATATCCGGCGCATAGGCAGCTTTCAGCGGCTCGAGGGGCGTGAAGTTCGACCACTCGATCTGACCTGTGATGATCGGGACGACGCCGACGATCAGCATCGGAATGATGACCGCGAGGCCGATATACTTCTGCACGCTCGCTGTTCCGAGAATGCCGCGATGCTGAATCGCGAAGGTGATCAGCATTAGGATCGCGCCGATGAAGAACGCGGCATTGAATGAGAACGACACCGGACCGAGCGTACCTTGGAGCGCCGACCAGTTGCGGATCGACGGCGTGAGCGCTGCCACCCCGTCGGTGGAAAGAAGCGCAGCGACGGCGTCGGTGGCCGTCTTGCCATGGTTGGCGGCGAGCCACTCTGCGACCCTCGGAGAATCGAGCGGGATCGAACTGGCGTGGGCGCTGATCCAGGCCGCGACCTGGGGTGCGTCCGCGGGCGGGATCGGCGCGAGGGAGTTCAAGATATATGCGGCCGCGATAGAGCATCCGAGCGACAGCACCGGCGACCAGGCGAACCAGTTGCACCACACAGAGAGCGGCGCGATCAGCTTTGAATAGCGGACCCAGGCGGCGGCGCCATACACCGACGCACCACCGGACTTGTTCGGGAAGAGACCGGCGATCTCCGCATAAGTGAAGGACTGTATGAAGCCCATGATCATCGAGGCGAACCAGACGAGAAAGGCGACCTTTCCCGCGACGCCCGCGATACCGCCGATCGAAAAGAGCACGAGGGCAGGGACGCCGCTGGCGACCCAGAAAGCTCCGCGCCAGTCAATGGCACGGACGAGTTGACCGGACTGAGCACTCGGCCCGTCCGCAGTTATCGTTCCCGATTCTATGGTCATGATCGCTCCCGACTGAGGCCGTTCAGTAATAAAAATTCGGGCTTCTCGCCGCTGCATCCGGTCCGGAGGCCGAGACGCAGAAGCAAAAGGACCGAATGCTCGTGTCGGGCCCGGTCTTGGTACGAGGGAATAATCAGATCTCCCGCTGAACCAATTTAAACCAAAAATTACCGCAATTGCCCAACGACGACCATGTTAGGGAAAGACCAATTACCCGCAAGTCAAAAAAATCACCAACAAGAAACCGGATTTGATTATTTCGCAGGCACGAAACGGGATTTTATCGTAGTTATTTGTGCTTATGGCGCATAACGCACTTGCGAGACTAAATTGGATATAATTGGTTTTATGTGGTTGTATTTTGGTCGGAGATGATAGATTTCTTTTTCGAAAAGAGAGAGATCCGTCGGTGACGTTCGCATTTGAGATCAGAGCTGCATCAGCAAACGGCGTCAAAACGTGGGTAGATGCAGCGACTTGCGGCCTCCGTGAAATGGCGCGAGGGCGCAAGCTCGAGGCCGCCCATCGCTGGCTTGATGCTGCCGCTGCGTCCCGTTCCGAAGAAGACTTTGATCCCATCGAAGCCGCAAGCCGGTCGAATGCTGGAATAGCTCACAGCCTTCTCGGAAACTGCACAGAAGCCGAGCAGTGCCTTGCCGACTCCGAACGCGCCTGGCGGCGCGTTATCCACCAAAGCGCGTTCCTCGACATACCGATTACCGGCGCAAGCTCGTCGTTTCACTTTCGCCTCGCCGCAAGCGGACCGGAAGCGTTGATCGAAACGCGTCGCCGCCGTTACGTCCAGCTTTCCGAAGCCGCACTTGCGATGACGCGGTTCAATCGCCTTTTCGCTGATTCAAAAAACCCGAAGTCAAACATCATTGGTGCGCGCGCTCGGGAGCTGAGACCGATACTTGCCGAGATTTTGGGACCGGCGTCCCCTGAGACTCGATTGCTCTCCGCTTCTTCGGAGCCGGTCGATGCAACGTCGGTTTACGCGATTTACGCGGACAAACTGACTGAAGTGTCCGTCCGCACTCAGACATTCGCTGCAGCGCTCTCGGATCGATGGGCGCGACTGGAGACTGCGATCGCGCTCACCGCTTTGATGGCTCTCCCTGTAATCGTCGCGCGCAACGGAACAAGTGAAAGCGCGGCGGAAGAGACCCGCCATACCGACTGCAACCCGAGCCCAAAATGATGTCTGAGACCTACGAATTGGAATTGCCGCCCTGGATCGACGACGTGTCCCGCCACCCGCTCGTCACGCCGCGCGTCAAGGAAATTGCGACGCGGCTCTTCGCGCGCCTCGCATCCGGAGAATTTCCGTTCGGCACGAGAATTCCAGCGGAACGCGATCTCGCTGATGAATTTGGAGATAGCCGCGCGACGATCCGTCAGGCGCTGGAATTTCTGTCCATCTACGGCATCGTTTCACGCCGCCCGGGAAGCGGAACGTTCGTCTCCTATCAGCGCAGGCCGTCCCGCACCAATGGGAGCGCTGCGCAATCCCCCTCGTCCTATCTCAGCGTCGATCAGCTCGCGGAAACAGCCTCGCCGTTCGCCATGAACATCGCCGGTTCGATCCTTGCGCCGGAAATGACGCGACTGGCGACGATCTATATGTCGACGCGCGACATTGCCGATCTCCAAGCTCAGCTGACGCGCCTCGAAGCGATCGTAACGGAATCTGATGCGTTCGCCGCGCTCGAAGAAGAATTCATGATGACGATTGCGCGCGGCACGCACAACTCGCTGATTGTTGCGATGTACGCCATTCTGCACGAGGTGCGCGGCCATCCGCAGTGGGCCGCTGCGCGCCGCCAGGCCCTGACGCCGGCCAAAATCAAAAGCATCCAGCTTCTGTTCCATTCGCTCTTTGACGCAATCGAGCGGCGCAATGTCGAGACGGCCGTCGAGATCATGAAGCTTTATATGGCGAACGCGCACGAGGAGATGATCTACGAGTCCTGAACCGTCAGTCGTTCCTGCGGCTCTCCGGCTGCAAGATGCTCCCGCTGATCCCACATCAGGTTCAGCGCGCGCATATGTTTGAGAAGGGTCGTGCGATTTTTCGACCACCAGTCGGCGATAGATCCAAACTCCTGGATGCGAGCCTTACCGTTGACGATCGCGACGACCGGCCAGTCGCCCACCAGCGCATTGTCGATGCCGAAGAGGTCTTTCCCCCACCACCGCGCTTCGCCGAACGCGTGCGGCCCGATACCGCCGACCTTCATCGCGGCAAGCACGGAAAAGGGTTCGAACGTGCGCGCGCGCTGCACCGCTGATTTCCAGAGCTCGAGTGTAGAGGCGTATTCCCACGACACCGCGCTCCATGTGCCGGGAAAGCGTCGGCAGAACTCGTCGTAGAAGGCGCCGGGATTTTCGAAATTGATATGACCTTCATTGAGGCGCGGATCATCGAAATCGGGAAATTGGAAGACAAATCCCTCCATGAACTCCGGGCTCGTGCGGCGGATAAGCTCCTGATAGTTGTCGCACGTGCAGGAGAGCAGACGCCCTTTGAAGCCACGTTTGAAGGCCTCGATCGTCAGCGCATGAACGAACGGCTCATACGCTGTGTCCCAGCAGAGAATGTCGGGATCTTTCGCCATCAGCTTTTCGACGATCGGGGCAAAATCGCTCGTGGAAGGTTCGAAAAGCTGCTCGGAGATCAGTTCGATGCCCGCCGCTTCGAAGGCGGCCCGATAGGTGGCGATCGATGGCAGGCCAAGAAGGTCGCGCTGCGCGCAGAGGGCGGCCGTCTTGAGCGAGGGATCGGTCCGCTTCAGCCACTCGACGCCGGTGACGTTATAGATCGGATGTACTTCGCTCGGCGCGACAAGCGTCGGCGCATCGGGCGATAAGTCGCTCGGAAGCAGCGTCGCAACGAGCATGCGATGTTGCGTGACCAGCCGACGAACCTCCGTCGTGAGATCATTGCCGCCAATCATGAGGATGAGCTTCACGCCGTCTTCCATGATCAGCTTTTTCGCGCCCTGGAGCGCCCGGTCCGGCTGATACATCGTGTCGAACTGAACGAGTTCGAGCATGTAACGGCGGCTCCCGACCTTGAGGCCGCCCGAAGCGTTGATGCGTTCGATCCAGATCAGGCTGCCATTCATGCCTGGCAGCGCCCACGCTTTCAGCGGCCCCGTGAGTGGACCGAGGAGGCCTATCTTGAGAACTGTTGAAGAGCCCAGTCCGAAGTCTCTCATCGCGACAGCGAGAGCCGATACAACAGGGCTTCTAGGTCTAGCGGCCATGAGTTGATCTTACCGGACCTGACGTTTGTTGCCGCACATGAACCAACACCTCAGCAGTTAAAACGCCTGCGCACGATTGCGCGGCGCCCCGTTTTTTACGAAAGGGCCGAGGTAGGCTAAATGCCGGTGCACGTCTTGTCGATAGCGCTGGACCAGCGCGAACGCGCGGCTGACTGGCGCGGAATTTTGCGATCGCTAATGCGTTGCACCAGTCGTTGCAATTGCTGATGTTTCGAGGGTCGGCTGGGGCTGCTGCGAACGTTCTGCCGCAACTCGGACCTGCGATCCGCGCACACGCGTCAGGAAGCGATCGAGGCTCGGTCCCCAAATATCCCAGCCCTGGCGATCGTCCGCGATGGTGTGTCCGTCGCTGCCATAAGGCGGAAGAATGTGTTCCTCGACGAAGCCACCGCCGTCTGCCCACGAGTGCGCAAGCTCTTGCGCAAGGTCAGGACCGAAATAGCTGTCGTTCTTCGCGTAGAACCAGATCGTCGGCTCGCGCGCCTTTTCGCCATACCTGTGCACGGCGGACAAAAGATCACCCTCGCCGCAGATGGCATTTGGTTGTCCGTAAGCGTGGCCGCCGCGGCCACCGGCGAAGTTCACGATGGCCTGCACTTGCGGAAGATTACGCGAGGCGATTGCGAGCGATGCCCATCCTCCCGTCGAGATCCCCGCGACGATGGTCTGGTCCGGCGCGATGAAGGGTTGCGCCGTCATGTAGTTGATCGTCGCCGCAATGTCGTCGGCGGCAATGTTGCCAGACCTGAAGTGATCAGGGTTGGCGCAGGTGCCGATGGCTTCCGACAACGAGCCGCCTGTCGCTCCGTGTCCGCGACGCTGCGGAAGCACGACCGCATAGCCTCGTTCAACGAACCATCGGGAGAGCCAATAGTATACGGGCATCGAGACGGCGAGACGCGTCGATTCATCCGTCCCGTGATTGATAATAACGAGCGGAAATTTCTTATTGGGTTCGCGCGGATCCTCTTCGGGCCGGAACAGCGTTGCGCGCAGCGACCGGCCTTCTTCGCCACTCGGAAGAATCCAAAGCTGCTCGCGCATGCGCGGACCTTCGGGTCCAAACCCGCCGAAACGAGCCTCAGTCGCGTTCGCATGTCCGCAGAGGAGGGCGGTCCCCGTTGCGGCGACGAGCACAAGAAGCCCCCGCGTGATCGTGGTCCAGACGGCGTCGCTCGCGTCGATGGACACGATCATTCCCTTGAAGAAAATCATCAAAAGTTCCCCGTGTCGCGCAAATTTGGCGCTGCAACATAAAAAATGCGCAAGCGCCCGGCGTCAAGAGCGCCTCCGAAAAACGCGAGGCGATAGTGGATCAATTGAATTCACTGATGAAATTGGAATTCATCGCCAACCGCGCATTGCGACGAGCCTCCGAATTTCCGCAATTGGAATGGCCGAGCTTCGCTGTGTGGGCCCCCGGCAGCAGCGACCGAAATCAAAAAACGCCGGAGACCACGTCTCCGGCGCTTCGATTTCAACGCTCAGTCTCACCACCAGCAAAGTCCGATGCAGTAGCCGTAGGGACGATTGTACGGCCGCGCGTACGAATTGTAGTAGTAGTGGCGACGGTACGGGTAGTGATGGCGGCGGTAATAGCGATGCCGCCAATAGCGGTTCCGCCAATAACGGTGGCGCCAAGCGTACCCGTGATGGCGCCAGTAGCGGTGGCGCCAGCCATGCGTATAGCCGCAGCGGCGATATCCGTTATGCCACCAGCACCGGTAGCGCGCCTTTTCAATGAGGTTCGTCTGATTGGGCTTCAGCGCCAAGACGCCGTTCGTGAGTGCAGCGGCCGCTCGCGCTTCCGGCGCATAGGCGCCAAATCCGACGGCCATCGCGCAACACAGCGCGACGAGCGAAAGCCATTTTTTCATGCTTCTCCCCTTCCTGGTCCTGTCCCCGTCCGGCAAAGTAAGTCCGCCCGTTCTCAGGCCGGTCTCTTCCGATAGCGCATCGGAGCTATGTCAGTACAACCCCAATGTGCGCAATTGGCGTGGGTTGGTGCCGCTTGCGATGACTGTGTGGCAAGTTCGTGCCACCCCCGTGGGACGGCGATGAACAATTATCGGTTGTTCAGTTTCCGAAGATCTCGCGCTGCCGCGCCTCGAGTTCTTGGCGGTATCTTCGAAGCGCGAACGCCTCGGTGATGTAGCCCAGCGTGTGCTTCGACGTTTCGCCATCGACGACGATGAGCCGCTCCGTTTCCCGCTGCTCGAAGAGACGCACAAGCTGATCGAAGCGCGTCGATGCCGTCACCCAGTCAGTGGTGTGCAGAAGTGCCGGTTTCAGATCCTCCAAGGTTGCATCGGGATTTTCTGTTTCCAGCTCGGAATGAACGACGGCGACGTCGGCCAGACCGGTATAGGCACCCTGCGCGTCCAGGACTGCGACGAACTTGGTTGATCCGACAGGAAAGCGCGAGCGGAATTCCGAAAGTGTCATTGAGATCGGCGCTCTGCTTAAATCTCGCCGCATCAGATCGCGCGCGGTTGTCTGCCTGAGCCAGCCGATGTCCTCGCCGCCGAGGATCGCTTCGCCTCGGAGGTGAAACCGCCACGTCGCGAACGAATAGCCGAACACTTGCCGGACCGTCAGTGTCGCAGCAAGCACGCCGAGCAAGACTGGGCCCACGATTGTCAGGTCACCCGTTACTTCGATCGCAAGGAGCGCCATCGCCATCGGCGCACCCACGACCGCGGCGCCAAAACTCGCCATGCCGACGAGGCTCATGATTGCGATGTCGGACGGCGCTACGAACCCGGCCGTGACGCCGAGATTTCCAACGATGGCTCCCGTGACCGCGCCAAGAAAGAGCGACGTGGAGAAAAGTCCGCCGCGAAATCCTGATCCGAGCGAAAGCGCGGAAGCGACGATCTTTCCGATCAATACAAGTGACAGAAGCTGAAGCGGCCATCCGTTCTTGAGGATGAGCGCCATCGCATCGTGGCCGGAGCCGAGCAGATGGGGAATGAAAATGGCCATCGCACCCACCAGCAGGCCACCCATCACGGGACGAAACACATCGCGGATGCCGCTCTGGCGAAACACCCATTCGATCCACGTCACGCCGCGCATCAACCCGACCGACAGGAGGCCGCACGCGACTCCGAGCGAAAGAGCGAGAAGGGCGTATCCGTCGCCGCCGAACGCATTCGGATCGACGGCGATATGATAGGAATGTCCGACAAGAATACGCGCCGCGAGTTGGCCTGCGATGGCTGCCGCAACAACGGGCGAGAGTGTCGCAACGGTATAGCTTCCGACGATGAGTTCGAAACCGTAGGCCGCGCCCGCGAATGGCGCTCCGAAGGCTCCTGCAATGCCGCCGGCCGTGCCGGCCCCGACAAGCATGCGGACGTCGTGGCGTCTGCGCTTCAACAGTTGTCCGACTTTGGAACCGACGGCGCCGGCGGCCTGTGTGAACCCACCTTCGATGCCGAGCGAAAGCCCGAAGCCGCTCGAGAGAAGCGACTGGATCGCGACGAAGATGCTGTCGCGCATTGACATGCGCCCGCCGTAAAGTGCGTTCGCTTCGACCGGGTCGATGATCACGTGCCGAAGGCGCGACTGGTACCAATAGGTCGCACCGACCAGAATGCCGCCGACGATAAGGACGAGTAAGGTCGCCGTACGCGGCAACTCCGTCACGGAGCTGAGCAACGCTCCCGACGGAAGTTGAAACAAATACTTGTGCGCGGTTTCCGATGCGAGAACCATCAGTGAGGCAAGTGCCCCGCTCGCGCCGCCGACGCAGGCAGCCGCGAGGACGAGAGCGAACGCATTGTCTCTGAGCAGTCTGCGAATGGAGCCGCGGTAGAGACGAACGACGGCGACAGCCCATCTGAGCGGTCTGCGTTTGGGGCCAATGGCGAGGGAGCGCATGCGGGAAGCTGATCGGATGAAGTGGCGCAGATTTGGGCCGGAAGTATCACAAGGCGGCCGCCGCCGCCATGCTCCGGCCGCGACCAGGCGCCGCCGATGGCCTTAAACGCGAACCGAGAAGCAAAACTGATGGAAATCTTGAGCCATATTGGCTCCGCGGGTAGGGCTCGAACCTACGACCATCCGATTAACAGTCGGACGCTCTACCACTGAGCTACCGCGGAACACCGGTTCATCGCCGGAAAGCGCCCCGCATAGCAGAACGTCTCTGCGCTGGCGAGTGCTTCGGGCGATTTTCTTTAGCGCTTCCAAAGCCACTGAAGGGCGACAAGTGGAAGCACGCTTTGGAGGCCACGGCCGGAATTGAACCGGCGTACGCGGATTTGCAGTCCGCTGCGTCACCACTCCGCCACGTGGCCTCGCTTGGGTTCGTCCGACTGGCTGTCACACGCCTGCAGCTACCTGGGCGCCGCTGGCGCGACGTCTTTCGAGCGACGAGAGGACACCTATCGACCGAACGGGCCGTCTAACACAGACCCCTCTCATCTTACAAGCTGTTACGGACGGCGCGCCATGGTGATTTCGGCAAGCAGGTGACTGGCTCCGAAACCGTCGGTTCTGAGGCATCTTGGGTTCATTGATGCGAGGGCTTCGTCGGCTGAAAACATCCACATGCGACGGCTTTCCCGTCGCGTATACGTTGCGCCCCGCGTATAGAGTCGCGTGGGTCAGAGAATACGGCTGCGGAGATCGAGCGATGGCGGATACCGCTTTGCAACGCAAGAATATGGTCGAAAGCCAGATACGTCCGAGCGACATCACGGATCGGCGTATTACGGCAGCCATGATGGCGGTGCCGCGGGAACGCTTTCTGCCTGACGGACTCGCAAGCCTCGCCTATAGCGACGAGAGCCTCGTCGTTGCACCTGGCCGGGAGCTTTTGCCGCCGCGAGTCATCGCGAAGCTCATTCAACTGGCCGAATTTGATGGCGCCGACACTGTTCTGGTCATCAGCGAAGCAGGATATGCGGCGGCTCTGGTTGCGCAGTTCACCGGCAAGGCGGTCGCGCTTCTGCCCGACGAGGAAAGCGCGACACGTGCAAGAGACGCATTTTCCGCCTTGGGACTAACCAATGCTGTCGCGGTTTCGGGGCCGGCGGCATCCGGATGGACGGCGGACGCACCTTACGACGTGGTGTTGATCGAAGGAGGGATCGAACGAATTCCCGATGGCATCAAGACCCAGGTTCGCCAGAACGGACGCATTGTCGCGATTGCAACGGATGCGAGCATTGGCCATGCCGTCATCTTCCATAAGAGGTCGGACATGTTTTCGCGACGCGACGACTTTCAGGCTGCAGCGCTGCCGCTGGCAGGGTTTAGGGAGCCGAGACCCGCTTTCGTCTTCTGATGTCGAAAATCTGGTGCGCGGCAGTCACACCTCGGATGATTTCGCGGGCGCGAAGAAGAACTGGCGCTGGAAAATGATGCGAGGACAGCTTTGAAAGGTAAAACGGGAAGAGTGCGTTTTTCGCAACGCATATCAGCGAAGAACGCGCAGCCCTCTAGCGTGACGTAAAAACCGCCATACGTTACTGAGTGATTTACGAAGGGGAAACCAATTAGTCGGACGCGGTCGAATCGGCTAATGGGGATAAAATTGGGGGTCCGCTCGCTCAATCGCGGTTGCGAGTGGAATGCAGGTGCAATGCCATTGGCTAAGACCACAACAAAACAATCGTTCCGCAGCGATGCGATGTCTCTCGGTCGCTCTACGCTGACTGCTGTCGTGGCGCTTGTGACGTGTTCGGCGATCTCAACGGCCGCGCGTGCGGAAAATTTGATCGATGCATTGTCGGCTGCGTACCAGTACAGCCCGACGCTCGACTCCGCCCGGGCGCAACAGCGCGCGACAGACGAAAACATTGCGATTGCGAACTCCGGGTACCGGCCGGATATCAATGCCTCGGCAAACGTTGGTCGTCAGAGGATCGGTACTGTTTCGCCTATTCCCGGCGCCTCGGGTCACACGGTCAGCTCGCCGCGGGGCTACGCCATCGATCTGGTGCAGCCGTTGTTCACCGGCTTTCAGGTGACCAATGCCGTCAACGCCGCCGAAGCCAACGATCGTGCCGGACGCGAACTCCTGCGCAACACGGAGCAGCAGGTTCTCCTGGATGCGGTGACAGCGTTCGGCGACGTCACCCGCGATCAGGCAATCGTCAAGCTCAATGAAAACAACCTGAAGTTTCTCGATGCCGAACTGAAGGCCCAGCGGGATCGTTTCGCTGTCGGCGAAGTGACCAAGACCGACGTCGCGCAATCGGAAGCACGTCGCGCATTAGGTCAGTCCGACCTCGATCAGGCGCGCGCCAACCTGAAGTCAAGCCGCGCGATATACGAGCAGGTCATCGGCCATCCGCCGAGTCATCTCGTCGAAGCAAACCCCAATACGAGGCTTGTCCCGCCTTCACTCGACGATGCCGTTGGCATCGGAACCAAAGAAAATCCCGTGGTCGTCCAGGCGCTCTATCAGGAGCAGGCCGCGCGCTACACCGTCGATCAGGTTCGCGGGCAGCTGCTCCCTCAGGCGCAACTTGAAGCGAACTACACGGATCAGTTCGACTCGTCCGAGGGCATTGACGAGGGAACATCCGCGTCGATCGTTGGCCGCGTAAACGTGCCGCTTTACGCTCAGGGCGGCGAAGTGTTCGCACAAGTACGGCAAGCAAAGCATAACCATATTGCTGCCTTGCAGCAGATCGAGGTCGCACGCTCTTCCGCGCAGTCGCAAGTCGTCCAAGCCTGGGCGCAGCTTCAGGGTTTCAAGGCGCAGGCGGTGTCGGATAAGGCATCGATTGTCGCCAATACCACCGCTTTGAACGGCGTCCGTGAAGAAGAGCGCGTCGGTCAGCGTACCGTGCTCGACGTTTTGAACGCTCAGCAGGAATTGCTGCAGTCGCAGGTGAACCTGGAGACCACGAAGCGGAATATTCTGGTAGCCGCCTATACGCTGGTCTCGGCAATCGGACGTCTGAGCGTTTCTGAAGTAGGCGCTGCAACTCCCGTCTACAATCCCGAGGTTCACTACCAGGAAGTGCGCAACAAGTGGTGGGGCATCGATATCACCCACGACGACGGGCGCCAGGAGCATGTCGACGTCAAGCCGATCAAGTAATCGGCAGAGGTCCGTTTGACCTTTGACGGGACTAGATTTCTCCGACCAGACGAATTTACATTCCAGCGTCTCCGCGCCGCCTTGAGAGTGCCGCTCTCCGGGGATAACTACTCTGGAGATTGTTGCGGATTTTCCGCGACCTGCCACCATAACGCCCGATAGGGCCGCTGCTACCGATTCGACTCGAAAGCGCAAGATCCGTGGTGCGGCAGAATGCGGACGCCCATCAGGGCGGCTCAGTTGCGAAGAAGGTAAAGTATGTCGAGACTTGAATCCAACGCCGAGCCGAGCATGGAGGAGATCCTCGCCTCGATCCGCAAGATCATCGCGGAGGATTCATCGGGCTTGCGAACGTCCACGGCAACGGCGAGGTCCGGAGCGCCTTACACTCCCGTACCGAAAGCGTCTCCGCTGCCGACGTCATCGCCACAGCCCCGCAGCGGATTTATGACGCGCGAAGCATTTCTCAAGTCTTCCCAGCCCGTCGAGCCGGAGCCAACCAGCGAGTATCATGCACCCGTAGGCACGCCATCACGGTCGGTGGGCGATTTCGCCGGCGGAGGATCTGCGGCTTCCCGTTTGCAATCTCGTGACGATGCACGATCTGCGAAGCCGTCATTTTCGATGCGGGAGTCCGCCCCAGTATTTCACGAGCAAGAAACGGCGCGCGCGAAGGATGGTCTTCGGGTCAAGGAAGACGTTCGCTCGACGGAGGAGCCCCGGCCAAAGGAGACGGCTCCTGAACCGGTCGAGAAGGAACAAGCGCTGACGGCGGCGCCGGAGCGTCCAACCCCGGCGCCGGACGAAATCATCGCGATCGACGCTGCAAGCGTCGAAACGGTTATCGAGGAAGTCGCTTCGGTCGAGGAAGTGTCGCCCATCGCCGAAGATGATGTGCCGACGACGGTAGCTGATGAATCCGAGCGTAACGTATCGAAATTAGCGGCGGCGTCCGAGTCCGACACTGCGCGGATTGAAGCTCAGCTCTCGGAACTTCTGAGCGAAGATCTGAACGCGCTTCGGGAAGGTCGCGCCAGCTCTCCGACAGTCGCTGCGGATGATGAGCGCAAGGACGCAAAAGCTTCTCGAAATGAGAAGCCCGAATCGGCGCCGATAGAAAGCGAAGCAAACACGGATACCAGCGATCCGTTCGCGTTCGATTTGGGACCGTCGCCATTCGCCGCCAGATCTGAGCCGCCGCGAACTGCACCCGCGGCCTCCGCTCCGGCCCCGCTGCCGGCAGCGCCGTCTTCTTCGTCTCCATTCGACGTGCCGCATGCCTCCGGCCTCGGCCGTACAGCGCACGCGGAGGGGGACAAGCCGAAGAACGGATCGCCAGTAAGCCCGCCTACGCCCGGTTTCGCAGCTTTCGAGCGAACTCCCGACATCGCGTCGCCGTCGGCGCCGGAGGCAGAAGCGCCACCCGCGAAACCGCGTCCGGCATTTGCGTTCCCAAGTGTTTCGGCCACTCTTGGGCCGTCGCGAAAGCTTGAGCCGCTCTCGAATGCGTTCCGGCCGGCGCCACCGCCCGAACCGTTCATTCCTGTTGCGGAAGTGATCCCCGAGCCGGTCCGTGCGCCGGAAAGCGCTCGCCCGAAGGAAACGCCGCCCCCGCACGCGGCTTCCGACCGCAACGAAGAGGACGCGTCGCACAGCATGCTGCCCGCGACGACGTCGGACGGTCCTGATCGTGCGATGGAAGATGCGGTCGCGGATTTGCTGCGTCCGCTGCTCAAGACGTGGCTCTCTGAGAACATGCCCAAGATCGTCGAGCGCGCCCTGCGGCGCGAGATGTCGGAACGGCTCCTGCCGAACCAAAAGAGCCCGAAGGACTAGCGCGTTGATAAGCAGCGCGAACGTCCTCTCCGCGGCTGTTGCCTCGGGGAGGGCGGCGCGCGCCTTCGCGGCATTCTGTTGCGCAAAACAATTTTTTCTTGCGCGTTGCTTTCGCCACACGGTTGCCGCGAGCCCGCCCTAGCGTCTCCTCTCAGCGGGGGGCCGCATCGAACGAAGCGCTAAAAATCGGTCCCCTGTACGTCACTGGGTCAGGCCTACGCGCTGCGGCGAGCAAACCCGATCCAGCAACGACGAACCGGAGGGGCAACAACGGGGCTGCCGACGCGGTTCTGCGATTTGAAGTTTGTACGCAGAAGAGGATGCGTCATGACAACGATGAACGGAGCGAAACACGACGTTGAAGACATTCTGGCCTCGATCCGCACGAGCATTGCCGATCGATCGCCGATGTTTGAAAGCGAAAGGCGTGAAGCGCGCGTTGCGACGCTGCGCGGGCGAAGCGCCATCGCAGATGAAGCCGCGGATTTCGAACTGCCGGCGATCTTCAAGGCTCCGGCACAATCGAACACCGTGCGGCCCAATTTACTCGGGAGGCTAAGTGAAGCTTTGGCATCAGGAGCACCACAGGAGCGCGACCGCTCGCGCACGGTCATTCCATTCGAGCCTGTTCACGGGCGCATGCTCGAGCCGCCGCCTGTCGCGCGCGAGCCCGAAAGAGAAAAATCATCGGTCGCCGTTGAAAAGATCTCTGCGGAGAATGACAGCCTGAAGCGGAACATGCCGACGTTCTTCGATACACGCATGAGCCGCATGGCCGCGATGTCGCAACCCGAACCGCAGCCCGAGCCACAGCCGGCGCCACCGGTTCACAGGGCAACGGCAGAGCTGCCTTTGCCGCCCCGGCTGCCCGATTTTCCGGTTGCAGCGGAAGAGGGCGGCAACGTCGAGGACGCAGCAGCGCAGCTTTTGCGGCCCATCCTGCGTCAGTGGTTGTCGGAGAACATGCCTAAAATCGTCGAGAAGGCCCTTCTGACCGAGACCGGCTTCAATGGGCATGGCATACCGCCGCGCCGCTAACGCGTAGCGCGACACGCGCGGGTCGGAGTAAAAGGGAGCGAAGGTTGACAGCTGGCGAACGTCGGCCGTACCACCGGGGTCGACAAATCACGGCCTACCAGCTGATAAGCGACGCTCCCCCAGATGCTTGAAAAGACGTTTCGACCGGCCGACATTGAGCCGCGTATCAATTCCGAATGGGAGAAGGCCAACGCCTTCAAGGCCGGGCGATCGGGCTCAGGCGGCAAGAACGCGGCCTTCTCGGTCGTCATTCCACCACCGAACGTCACGGGCTCGCTCCATATGGGGCACGCCCTCAACAACACGCTGCAGGACATTCTCGTCCGCTTCGAGCGGATGCGGGGCCGCGACACGCTCTGGCAGCCGGGTACCGATCACGCCGGTATCGCGACTCAGATGGTCGTCGAGCGTCAGCTTGCTGCCAACAAGCAGCCCTCGCGCCGCGAGCTTGGTCGCGAGGAGTTCCTGAAGCGCGTCTGGGCGTGGAAGGAAGTGTCGGGCGGCACGATCATCACCCAGCTGAAGCGTCTCGGCGCCTCCTGCGATTGGAGCCGCGAACGCTTCACGATGGACGAGGGCCTGTCGAAGGCTGTCATCAAGGTCTTCGTGCAGCTCTACAACGAAGGGCTGATCTACAAGGACAAGCGCCTCGTCAACTGGGATCCGAAATTCCAGACCGCGATCTCCGACCTCGAAGTCGTGCAGGTCGAAGCGCGCGGCAAGTTCTCGTGGTCAAAAGACAGCGGTGAGCCGTTCGATGCGGCGGCGCTCGCGAAGGTCCTTTCCAAAGACCCGAGCGGGCACATGTACCATTTCCGCTATCCGCTCACGAAAAAGGTGCCGGGCTACGACAAGGATTACATCGTCGTTGCAACAACGCGCTCCGAGACGATGCTCGGCGATACGGGCGTTGCGGTGCATCCGGATGACGAGCGTTACGCCGCGCTCATCAAAGCCGGCGCGACTGTGAAGCTGCCGCTCGTTGGCCGAGAAATCCCGATCGTTGCCGACGAATATTCCGATCCCGAGAAGGGCACCGGCGCGGTGAAGATCACGCCGGCGCACGACTTCAACGACTTCGAAGTCGGCAAGCGGCACAATCTCGCGCAGATCAACATTCTCGACGCCTTCGGCAAGATCAACGACGAGGCGCCCCAAGCCTATCGCGGTCTCGATCGTTTCGATGCGCGCAAGAAAGTCGTCTCCGACATCGACGCGCTGGGCTTGCTCGAAAAGATCGAGCCGACGGGACATACGGTTCCACATGGCGATCGTTCCGGCGTCGTCATCGAGCCGTGGCTGACGGACCAGTGGTACGTCAACGCGGGCGAACTCGCGAAAAACGCCGTCTCCGCCGTCGAAAGCGGCAAGACGGTTTTCGTGCCGAAGAACTGGGAGAAAACCTACTTCGAGTGGATGCGCAACATCCAGCCCTGGTGCATCTCGCGCCAGCTCTGGTGGGGTCACCAGATCCCGGCGTGGTACGGACCCGACGGAAAATACTTCGTCGCCGCAACGGAAGGCGAAGCGCAGGCGCTCGCCGAAAAGCATTATGCCACCTCTCCCCTCCCCTCGACGGGGAGGGGTCGGGGGTGGGGTGATGATCCGCGCGCGAACATCGCTAACCCCACCACTAGCCCCTCCCCGCAAGGGGGAGGGGAACGCATAATCCTTACCCGCGACCCCGACGTCCTCGACACCTGGTTCTCGTCCGCGCTGTGGCCGTTCTCGACGCTCGGCTGGCCGGACGATACGCCGGAGCTTGACCGTTATTACCCGACGTCCGTCCTCGTTACGGGCTTCGACATCATCTTCTTCTGGGTCGCCCGCATGATGATGATGGGCCTCCACTTTATGAAGGAAGTGCCCTTCAAGGATGTCTACATCCATGCCCTCGTCCGCGACGAGAAGGGGCAGAAGATGTCGAAGTCGAAGGGCAACGTCATGGATCCGCTCGTCCTGATCGACGAGTTCGGGGCCGACGCTTTGCGCTTCACGCTCGCCGCAATGGCCGCGCAGGGCCGCGACATCAAGCTCGCGAAGTCCCGCGTCGAAGGCTATCGCAACTTTGCGACGAAGCTCTGGAACGCCGCGCGGTTTGCGGAGATGAACGAGTGTGTGCGCCAGCGAGATTTCGATCCGAAGTCCGCGACGCAGACGGTCAACAAATGGATCGTCGGCGAAACCGAGCTGACTGCGAAGGCCGTCACGTCAGCGCTTGAAGCTTACAAATTCAATGAAGCGGCAAGCGCAATCTATGACTTCGTCTGGGGTCAGTTCTGCGACTGGTATCTCGAATTGATCAAGCCGCTGCTTGCGGGCGAAGAAGAAGAGGCAAAATCCGAAACGCGCGCCGTCGCCGCCTGGACGCTCGATCAGATCCTGAAGATGCTGCACCCGTTCATGCCCTTCATCACGGAAGAGCTGTGGACGCACATGGTCGAGTACGGCATCAAACGCGACACGCTGTTGTGCTTGAGCCAGTGGCCGAACCTCGATGGCCTCGTCGAGGTCGATGCTGTCAACGAGGTGAACTGGCTCGTGAACCTCATCTCGGAAATACGCTCCGTGCGTACCGAAATGAGCGTACCCGCAGGCGCAAAAATTCCGCTGGTCATCGTCGGCGCTGACGATGTCACGCGCGAGCGTGTCCGCCGCAACGAAGAAACGCTGCGTCGCCTCGCGCGCGTCGATGAAATCGATTTCGAGGATGCGGCGCCGAAAGGCGCCGCGTTGGTCGTCGCAGGCGAGACGACGGCAGCTTTGCCGCTCGCTGGCATCATCGACATGGATGCAGAAAAGCGCCGCCTTGCGAAGGCGATCGAAGGCGCGGAAGGCGATCTGAAGAAGATGGACGCCAAGCTCTCCAATCCTCAGTTCATGGAACGCGCGAAAGAGGAAGCGATCGAAGAAGCTCAAGAGCGCAAGGCCGAGCTTGAGGCCGAGATCAAGCGCTTCTCGGCCGCCCTGAAGCGCTTGAGCGACGCGGCTTAGTTCACAAACAATGCGGCCGCTTCTCTTCTCCCGGAACGGGAGAGGATGCCCGAAGGGCAGGTGAGGGACTTCGGCCTCCGACATCACCGCGCAGGCGGCATCCACGCCTGCCTCAGTTCGTACTCGTCAGCTTCTCGACCGCGCTCTTCGCAGTCGTCAGGAACTTGACGCGCAGCGACGTGAGCTTCCATCCCGATGAAAAAAGCTCGAGCCTGCCCAGATACAAGCGCGAGGCATCGTGCTTGTCTTCCATGTCGATTTCGAAGCTGGTGAGGCTCGTGAACTCGGCGCGCTTCACGCGCGCCCATGCTCGTGAAATCCGCTCGGTGAGCGGCAATGTGCTCGCGTCGTCGTCCGTTGCAACATATGAGCGATAGGTCTGCCGCAGCGAGAAGAGTTTCGGCAAACCCTCGGGCGTTACATATTTCTCGACGAGGCCGTCGACCACCCCTTGGCCCCAGTAAGCTTTGAATCGGGCCCAAACGCCCAGGCTGGCCTTCGGATCTTCCGCAGGGTCCGGAAGGTTCAACGCGATCTGCGCGATGGAGGGCTTCAACGTGTCGCGCACGCTTCCCCATTCGATCGCCGATGCAAGATAAGCAGAGTTCCCATTGCGGACGGCCTCGCGAATGCTCCACGCCGTCACGAAGGGCGAGGCGACGTAAAGTGCGCCTGCCAAAAGAACGAATCCGAAGGTCGCAGCAATTGCCTTCATAAAAATCCCGCCAAAGCGGCACCGCCGCAACGTCAGCATTCTGTTATGCACGAAATCCGACAAACTTCGGGCCGCACATGTGCGAGCATGCCCGCCAGCTACCGTGTCGACGTACTAGTTTTCATCCTTTTCTCGTTCTCGCGTTTTATCGCAAATGGATTTGAGATCCTGCCAGGATTGCGCATCGAGAGCCGGCGTCGCGGGATAGGCAGCCTGCTGACGCACGAGGCGCACGCGCTCCTCCGGAAGCGGATGTGTCCGCAGCCAACTGAGCGCTTTTGGCGGTGCGGAACCTTCGTCGGCTTCCATCTTCATCACGCGCGTGAAGAAATCGCCCAGCCCCTTTGGCGCAATGGCTGCCGCTTTCAGAAGCTCCAGCGCATGCTTGTCTGCCTCGCGCTCGGCACTCCGCGAATAACCGAGCTGCGCCAGCATCAGCCCGACGTTCGCGAGGCCGCCGCCCGTCGTTCCGCCCAGCATGATCTCCAGCGCCGCGCCGAGACCCACGCCGCGGATGATCGCTGCTTCAGGATGCAGCTCGATACCGTGCCCCATCTCGTGCGCCAAAACGCCAGCGACCTCGTCCGGGCTTTGCGCCTTGTCGAGAAGACCTTTCGTCAGAACGATCTGCTCGCCCGGAACGGCGAATGCATTCATCAACTGCCAGTCATAGACCCGTACATCGAACGTGTTCCCAGCCGGAATACCCATGGAAAGACGCGTGGCGAGTTTCTTCAGCGCGGTGAGCCCCGCCGGATCAACGCATTCCTTGTGGTCTTCGGTCAGAGACTCGCGTGCGGTATTGCCGAGGCGCTCACGCCAGCTTAGCGGCAGGGTGTTGGCGATCCACTTGGCCGGGCTCCAGCTCAGAATGACGCCAGCCGCGATGAGGCCAGTGAACAAGGCCAGCAATGCAATTCCGATTCGCCGCCGTCGCACCTGGCCGATGCGCGCCGTGAGCTGGGACGCACGGGCGCCGAGACCCGCCGCGAATTCCGGACCTTGCACGAAAAGTGATGCACCCGGCTCTTCGCCTGACGACAGCAGGACATTGATGGCGTTCGGTCGGATCGGCTCGTCCACTTTGAGTTCATCATAGCGCCAGATGCGGCGCGGCGTGCCATCGGTGAGTTTGATTTCGATACCCGTCTCGCCCAGCGATGCCGTTCCATCCGCTGGCGGAACGCCACGACGTGCCGTGAAACGGCAATAACTCTTGGCGAACGGTGCGGGCGAGCGATCTGCGGGCATGACGGTTCTGCGATGCTTCGCGTGGTGATCAGGCATCTAAGCACGGCGAGCGAGCAAGGAAATGTCTCAGCCGTGACAAAGTCGAGCCCTCGTCACGCCGAACTCGTCGACCCATATGCCCGCTCCGCGGTTCGCCGCCCGACGGCCGCCGACGCAGCCGGCATTAAGCTTGATCGATGCGGCGCATACCTGATGTTGCCATTAAGCAACTTCCGGAGACAGACACGCCACTTTCGGGCCACAATGACCGCGCACGTGCAGAAACCCCCGAGGTGGACTGCGCAATGCGCTTTTGGGCGTGCGGAGTAAATTTGTCCCCTGGGCGCCGAGTAATGGCATCCTGCATCATCCAGGAACGCTGGATGAGACGATAAAGGCAGGATGCACGACGAGGAACGAATGGACGCCAGGACCTTCGATAAATCGAAGCTGCCAAGCCGCCATGTGACGGAGGGGCCGACGCGCGCCCCGCATCGCTCGTATTACTACGCGATGGGCCTCACCGAAGAGGACATCAAGCGTCCGTTCGTCGGGGTTGCTTCATGCTGGAACGAGGCCGCTCCGTGCAACATTTCGCTGATGCGCCAAGCGCAGTCCGTGAAAACCGGCGTGACCGAGTCCGGCGGAACGCCGCGCGAGTTCTGTACCATCACCGTCACCGACGGCATCGCGATGGGCCACCAGGGCATGAAGTCGAGCCTTGTCTCGCGTGAGGTCATCGCCGATTCGATCGAGCTGACGATGCGCGGCCACTGCTACGACGCGCTCGTCGGTGTCGCGGGTTGCGACAAGAGCCTGCCCGGCATGATGATGGCGATGCTGCGCCTCAACGTGCCCAGCGTCTTCATGTACGGCGGTTCGATTCTTCCCGGCCGGTTCAAGGGCCGCGACGTAACTGTCGTCGACGTCTTCGAAGGCGTCGGCATGCATTCCGCAGGCAAGATGTCGGACGCCGAGCTGCACGAGCTCGAGTGCGTCGCATGTCCCTCGGCGGGCTCCTGCGGTGGCCAGTTCACGGCGAACACGATGGCGTGCGTGTCGGAAGCGATAGGCCTCGCGCTGCCGGGTTCGGCCGGGGTCCCTGCGCCATATGAAAGCCGCGACCACTATGCGCTCGAAAGCGGAAAGGCTGTGATGCGCCTCCTCGCCGATGGTATACGCCCGCGCGACATCTGTACGCGCAAAGCGTTCGAGAATGCCGCGATCATTGTCGCGGCGACCGGCGGCTCGACCAACGGCGCGCTGCACCTGCCGGCGATGGCGAACGAGGTCGGAATTGATTTCGATCTCTTTGACGTCGCGGAAATCTTCAAGAAAACGCCATACATCGCCGACTTGAAGCCGGGCGGCAAATACGTCGCAAAGGATGTCTATGACATCGGTGGCGTGCCGCAGATTTTGAAAGCTCTGCTCGAAGGCGGCATTTTGCACGGCGACTGCCTTACCGTGACCGGGAAGACACTCGCGCAAAATCTCGAAAGCGTGACGTTCAATCGCGACCAAAAAGTCGTTTTTCCGGTTTCCAATCCGATCTCGAAAACGGGCGGCGTCGTGGGCCTCAAGGGCTCGCTCGCACCCGAGGGCGCGATCGTGAAGGTTGCCGGCCTCAAAACGCTGAAGTTCCGCGGCTCGGCATTGTGCTTCGACTGCGAAGAAGATGCGTTCCAGGCGGTTGAGGACCGGAAGTACAAGGACGGCGACGTGATCATCATCCGCTACGAGGGGCCGAAGGGTGGCCCGGGCATGCGCGAGATGCTCTCGACCACCGCGGCGCTTTATGGCCAGAGCGCCGGCGATCAGGTCGCCCTCATCACCGACGGACGATTTTCCGGAGGGACGCGTGGGCTCTGCATCGGACATGTCGGCCCCGAGGCCGCTGTCGGCGGGCCGATCGCCCTTATTCAGAACGGCGACATCATTACGATCGATGCGGAGCTGGGAACGCTCGATCTAGAAGTGAGTGAAGAAGAATTGGGGAAGCGGCGCAAAGCGTGGAAGGCACCGCCGAATATGTATCAGTCAGGGGCACTGAGGAAATTTGCAGACCAAGTGGGACCGGCCAGATTCGGCGCCGTAACCCATGCGGGAGGAAAGGCGGAAGTTCACTGCTATGCGGACATTTAAGCTTGCTCTTGCGGGGAGCGTGGCGTCCATTCTGATGCTCGGATCGGCAATCGCGGGAGAGGTCGTCTTCCGGTCTCCCGACGATGCGATGAAGCAGGGCATTTCGGCGTTCAACGGCGGCTACTACGAATTGGCGCTGCCGGCGTTCGAAGCTCTCGAACCTGCAAAACCTCAAATCGCGCGGTTTTATCTCGCGCGCATCTACGGTGACAATGAAGGCGCCTACACCGACCACGGCAAGGCTTTCCATTTGTACAAGGAACTCGCGGACGAGCTTCAGGATATCGATCCGGACGACGACGACCTGGCGCCGATCGCTGCGAAGTCCTTGACGGCCATTTCGATGTATTTGCGCGACGGCATTCCTGACGCCGGCATTCCGGCGGACGTTGAAACTGCGAACCGCGATTTGCAACGCGCTGCGCTGACATTCAATGACGAGGATGCGCAGTTCGAGCTTGCCAAGGTCTATCTGAGAGGCGAGGGGCCGGACATGACGGTCACCGGCTACGATGATCCCGCGAGCAAAATCGAGAATGGCCGGCATTGGCTATCGCGGCTCTCCCAGGCAGGCCATCCCGGCGCTCAGGCCTTTCTCGCGGATCTGATGTGGCGTGGAAAGTTCGTTGAAAAGAACCAGGCCGCCGCGTTGAACCTGATCGACGTCGCCGTCGCGAACGCGCCGCCGAGCGAGCGCGTCTGGATCGAGGATATCTACCAGAACATTTTCTGTAATGCCGGCGAGGGCGTTCGTCAGCAGGCGACGGGCCGGGTCGCGGAATGGCACAGTCGATACGGACGCCGCCCGGCGCTGGAGGACAGCAAGGACGGATTGGATACACTCGCGGTGGAGCCGGTGCGAACATGCGCCAATGGCGAACTCGTTCGCCCGATGAGCGTCTTCGCATCCGCTCCGAAATCCGAACCGCAGCCCCAGCCGCAGATGATGATCGGCGCGCCATCGCCGGCTCCGACGCAGCGAAGCTCGCTGATACCGGCCGGAGCGTCTTCGATTCAGGTGACGGGCACTAGCCCGATCGCCGCTCCATCCCCGGTGGTGGGTCTGACACCGAACGGAGCGACTGCGCAATAGAGCGCGCGACGAGGATTTCTCACGATCTCATTTTCGGCTCCATGTCGAGGAATCCATTCGCGGCGCCCTCCGAACTCCCGAAGCGAGTTACGCTGCCAGTTCGACCCACACCGGCACGTGATCCGACGGCTTCTCCTGCGCGCGGGTTTCACGGTCGATACCCGACGAGCGCAACAGATCGGCAGCCTGGCTCGACAGCAGCATATGGTCGATCCGGATGCCGTCGTCTTTTTGGAAAGCGCCGGCCTGATAATCCCAGAACGTATAGACACCGGGACCGGGATGGCACGCGCGCGTCGCATCCGTGAAGCCGAGATTGACGAGCGTCCGCCATTCCGCGCGGCTCTCCGGCTGGAAAAGCGCGTCATTCATCCAGGCCTGCGGCCGCTTGGCATCCTCTGACTCCGGGATGACGTTGAAATCGCCCGCAAGAACAAGCGGCATTTCATCGGCGAGCAGCGCCTTTGCCCGCGCCTGCATCCGTTTCATCCACGCCAGCTTGTAAAAGAATTTCTCAGTCCCGATCGGATTGCCGTTCGGCAGATACAGTGACACGACGCGGACCATGCGAGGGCCAAGCGCAACCGATGCTTCGATCCAACGCGCATGGTCGTCGGCATCATTTCCCGGGAGCCCACGGGTTACATCTTCCAGCGGGGATTTCGAAAGGATGGCGACGCCATTGAAGCCTTTCTGTCCGTTGGTCGCGACGTTGTAGCCGATGTCCTGAAAGGCCGACGTCGGGAACCCATCATCGACGGACTTGATCTCCTGCAGGCACACGACATCTGGTGCGTGATTGCGCAAATACGTCAGCGCCGCTTCGAGCCGCGCCTTGACGCCGTTGATGTTCCAGGTGGTGACAATCATGCTTTTATTGCTTCCGCTAAACCCCAACCGCTGCGACATGGCGGCCTTGGCCAAGTCTTCCAGGAAATGACAGCCCAGACGGGAGAATATCGCTTTGAATGGCGGCCTCAAGTCCGGCCATGACTTAGAGAGGAGAGGTCAGATCGAGAAACTCGTGCCGCAGCCGCAGGAGGCCGTCGCGACGGGGTTGTTGATCTTGAACGACGCGCCGATGAGGTCGTCGACAAAGTCGATCTCGGCGCCTTCCATGTATTGCTGCGAAACAGGGTCGATCACGACGACCGCGCCGTTGCGCTCGATGACCAGATCGTCGCCCGCTCCGCCGCCCACGAGGTCGAACTTATATTGAAAGCCTGAGCAGCCGCCGCCTTCGACCGAAACGCGTAGAACGGGCGTTGCGGCCTCACTTGCAACGATCTCCGCAATGCGTGTCGCGGCACGGTCTGTGACGGTGATTGTCATTTGTTGAACTCGGGTGCCAAATCCGCGCAAACCCAGCCGAGAAAACTGGAATCTGCCGCCTCCAAAAGATAGGAAGACCTTGGTCGAAGTCAAATGCTTAAAGCTAGTGGGTAATGGCAAGTCTTTCCAAATCGGTTTCCAGTCCGGTGGATTACGGGCAGAGCCTGCGGCCGGGCGAGCGATCTCCGGCGCCCTATGCCGCGAGCGGAATGCCGTCCCATGGCCGCTTCTATCCCGAATCAGACTGTCCGACGCGCAGTCCTTTCCAACGTGACCGTGACCGCGTTCTTCACGCGACGGCCTTCCGGCGCCTCACCTACAAGACGCAGGTCTTTCTGCCGCACGAAGGCGACCATTTCCGCACGCGCTTGACCCATTCACTCGAGGTCGCCCAGATCGCTCGGACGATCGCCCGCCAGCTTAGACTCGACGAAGACCTGGCGGAGACGATTGCGCTCGCGCATGACCTTGGGCATTCCCCGTTCGGCCATGCGGGCGAGCGCGCGCTCGATACCGCAATGAAAGCCTATGGCGGCTTCGACCATAACGCCCAGTCGCTGCGCGTCGTGACGGCACTCGAACGCAAATATCTCGCCTTCGATGGCCTGAACCTCACCTGGGAAACGCTCGAAGGTCTGGCCAAGCACAACGGCCCCTTGTCGAAGAAGGATGCTGCCGTCGCGAAGGTCGTTCGTCATATCGAAGCGTGGTCGTCGTTGCATCTCAACCAGTGGCCATCGGCGGAAGCGCAGGTCGCGAGCCTCGCAGACGACGTCGCCTATCTTTCGCACGATGTCGACGACGGCTTGCGGGCAGGACTGATATCATTTGACAAGCTGTTCGACGTCCCGCTGGCCGGCCCGA
Source organism: Pseudomonadota bacterium (assembly GCA_018242215.1). Classification (GTDB taxonomy): domain Bacteria; phylum Pseudomonadota; class Alphaproteobacteria; order Rhizobiales; family Hyphomicrobiaceae; genus Hyphomicrobium_B. Next base: position 68,976 of record JAFECG010000031.1, on the reverse strand, counting down.
TTGCCCGCGAGGTCCAGGAGATCGCGCACGGCGCCGAACCCGGCCGCGCCATCTACGAGGTCACGCGGCGGATGATCACCGCGATGGTTGCCGATATTGTCGCCGAAAGTCGCCATCGCCTGTCCGACATCGCGCCCGCGGGACCGGACGAGATCCGCGGCGCCGGCCGTCCCGCCGTTTCCTTCACGGAGCGGATGACGTTCGATCTTGCGCGCCTCAAGACGTTCCTGTTTCAGGCCGTGTACCACCACCGCCGTGTTCTCGACGTCATGGAGAAAGCCGAACGGGTCGTCCAAGACCTCTTCGCGAAGTATCAGTCAGACGCCGAAGCCCTGCCTCCAGGCTGGCGAGAGGCGCTCCCGGGGCTCAATGAGCGCCAGCGCGCCCGCGTCGCCTGTGACTTCCTGGCTGGCCAGACCGACCGCTATGCACTTGCTGAACACCGGCGCTTGTTTGACGTGACACCGGAACTGGGCTAGGCGCGGATCCAACTTCCACGCTGGCGGCCGGCTCGACGAAGGAGAGTCGCCAGCGTGCATTAAAAGGACTCCCATGAATCTCTTCGCCGATGTCGCCGCCCGTGTAACGACCGCTCTCGAAGCCCTGAAATCGGACGGCGGCCTGCCGGCCGATCTGGCGTTTCCGGCTTTCGATGCCGAGCCGCCGCGCGACGCGACCCACGGCGACGTCGCCGTCAACGCGGCGATGGTGCTTGCGAAGTCCGCGAAAATGAAACCGCGCGATATTGCTGAAGCGCTGAAAGCCAAGCTCGAGGCCGCGCCCGATGTTGCAAAGGTCGAAGTCGCCGGACCCGGATTTTTGAACATCACCTTCAAGAATAACGTCTGGCAGGACTTGATCCGGACGATCCTCAGGGAGGGATCGGCCTACGGCGCAAGTTCCCTCGGCCAGGCCGGCAAGCTCAACGTCGAATACGTTTCGGCCAATCCGACGGGCCCGATGCACGTCGGCCATTGCCGCGGCGCCGTCTTCGGAGACGCCTTGGCAAATCTTTTGGTTTTCGCGGGATATGACGTTACGCGCGAATACTACATCAACGACGCCGGTGGGCAGGTGAACGTGCTCGCACGCTCGGCATTCCTCCGGTATCGCGAGGCGCTGGGCGAAGACATCGGCGCCATCCCGGAAGGCCTTTATCCCGGCGAATATCTGAAGCCCGTCGGTGCAGCGCTCGCCGCCGAGCACGGCCACGCGCTCATCAATATGCCGGAAGAACGCTGGCTGCCGATCGTCCGGTCTTTCGCGATCGCTAAGATGCTGGAGATGATCAAGGACGATCTCGCCGCTCTCAATATCACTCACGAGGTGTTCTTTTCCGAAGCCTCTCTGACATCCGGCGGACAGGACAAGGTGAAAGCCGCCATCGATGTGCTGCGTCAGAAGGGCCTCATCTACGAAGGCACGCTCGAAAAACCGAAAGGCCACGACGACGACGAGTGGGAAGATCGCGTCCAGACCCTTTTCAAATCGACGGCATTCGGTGACGACGAGGATCGCGCGCTCCAGAAGTCCGATGGCAGCTACACCTATTTCGCGGGCGACGTCGCGTATCATTACGACAAGCTGCAGCGGGGCTTCCGACATCTGATCAACGTCTTCGGCGCCGACCACGTCGGCTACATCCCCAGGATGAAAGCCGCCGTCGCTGCGCTTTCCGATGGCAACGCCGACCTCGACATCAAGGTCGTGAACCTCGTCCGGCTCTTCAAAGCCGGTGAGCCTTACAAAATGTCGAAGCGGGCGGGCACGTTTGTCACGTTGCGCGAGGTTGTCGATGAAGTAGGCCGCGATCCCGTCCGCTACATGATGCTCTACCGCAAGAACCAGGAGACGCTGGACTTCGATTTCGCGAAGGTGACCGAGCAGTCAAAGGACAACCCCGTCTTCTACGTGCAGTATGCCCATGCGAGGTCCGCGAGTGTCCTGCGCAATGCCGCCGCTCAGGTCCCGGGGCTGAACGTCTCTCCCGAGGCCCTTGAGAAAGCAGATCTTTCGATCTTGTCGGATTCAGGCGAGATCGATTTGGTGAAAAGGCTTGCCGGTTTCCCGAAGCTGATCGAAGGCGCAGCGACGGCGCACGAGCCGCATCGGATCGCGTTTTATCTCTACGATCTCGCCAGCGCTCTCCACACCCAATGGACGCGAGGCAACGATTCGCCACATTTGAGATTTATCCAGTCAAATGACGGGGTTGCGACATCGGCCAGACTCGCGCTGATTTATGCAACAAAGACGGTGATAAAATCGGGACTAGAGATCCTCGGCGTCGAGGCGCCCGATGCGATGCGCTAAAGTCTCGACTCGACGATTAGGCGCAACCACTGATTGCGCCCCACGATAGGGGGTTTCCGCGATGTCCTCGCAGAACGCATTTCCCGGGCCGAAGGCGGGCCGACCGCTTGCCCGCCCCGCAACGCAGACGAGCAACGGACAGCCATCCTGGGTCAATCCGCAGGCTCAGCCGCAGACGGGCCGTCCACAACAGCCGGCAAACGCTTGGCCTCCGCAGCAGGAGCCCGCGCCGGGTTATCCGAATTATCCGCAGGGGGGGAGCTACAGCCAGCCGGAGCAGCAGCAGCCGGCGTCGTATGGCCAGTGGACCGAGCGGCAGTCGGAAAACCGCGGCTACGGCGGATATCCTCAGGACGGCGGTGCGACGCAGGCGGATCCGTATGCGCCGCAGTTCGAGCCCTACGTTCCACCTTCCCGGCCGAATTACACCCAACGCCAGCAGCCCGCTCCGAGCTTTGCAGCTCCGCAGCAGCAGCCGTCGGCTCCGCAATGGCCGGCACGCGGTACCGAATCGCGTGGCTTCGAGCCGGGCTCTTACGGCGTGCAGCCTTATCCTGCATCCCAGCAGGCGCAACCAGCGCCGACCTACGGGCAGCAGCAGTATCACGAGAACGAGCTGAGTGCGGCCGACTGGGCCGGCCCACACGACAACTTCGGCGGCGATCCTTACCAGCAGCACCAGACCGATCCGCAGCTCGGCTTTGGTCAGCCGGACGGAGGCGAACTCGAGCCCGTCTACAACGACGAAGAGTTCGTCGACTACGAGGACGAGGAGGAGGCGCCACGCGGACGCCGCCCCATCATGATCCTTGCGGCCCTCGTTGGCGCCATCGTGATCGGCGGCGGGATGGCCTACGGCTACAAGAAGCTGACGGGCAGCGGTGCCCCGGCAGGCACGCCCCCAGTTGTCAAAAGCGATGATTTTGCCGCTAAGACGAAGCCGGCGGATGCCGGAGGCAAGCAGTTTCCCTATTCCGATACCAAGATCATGGGGCGCCTGGGTGACGGCACGTCGTCGGCGTCTGCCGACGAGGCGAACGGGTCGTCCGCCGGGACGTCGGACAGCTCATCGGACGCCGCGTCCGACGACGGCGGTCCGCGCAAAGTTTCGACTCTCGTCGTCGGCCGCGACGGCTCCATCATGCCGCCCGCGACACCGACGCAGGATCAGGCTCCAAGCCCTCCGTCGGGTGACACGGCCGTTCCGGGAACGTCCCTCGTTGATGTTTTCGGTCAGCAAGGTCGCGGCGGCTCGCCACCTCCGGCCACTCCCAATAGCCCACCGCTTCGGCCAAAAACTCTGAACGCCGATGACTCGCCGCCTGTCCAGAAGGCGAGACCGGTCAAGGTCGCGACGGTCAATACGATCAATTCGGCTGACGATGCCACTCCGCCGCCGCCCAAGAAGAAGCTGAAAAAGGTTGCTCGCGCCGAACCGACGGTCGAGACCGACGCGACCGCCGCTGCGCCGCCGGTAACATCATCCGGCGGAGGCACCGGTTTTGTCGCCGTTCTCGCCTCCATTCCGCATTCGTCGAGCAGCCGCATCGACGCATTGAAGCGGTTCGCGGACATGCAGCAGAAATATTCGACGGCACTAGCCGGCAAGACGCCGGATATTGCTTCGGCGAACCTCTCGAAAGGCGTATATGATCGGCTTGTCGTCGGTCCACCCGGCTCAAGAGAGCAGGCGAGCAATGTCTGCGTGCAGCTCAAAGCGCAGGGCTACCACGGCTGCTGGGTGACGACATACTGAGACCATCCGCTGGTGCGGTAATGACCCGGCCGACGCACCCGCGCCGGCCGGTCGCGTTTCGATGGCGTTTTGGAGGGTCCGGCGAAGATGACGGCAAGCCTGATTGTCGGCCTTTCTGGCGTCATGCTGACGGACGAGGAACGCCGTTTTCTCCGCGATGTTCAGCCCGCGGGAGTGATCATTTTCCGGCGAAACGTCTTCGACAGGGGGCAGTTCGCCCGGCTGATCGACGAGATGCGCGATGCCGTCGGGCGGGATGACTTCCTCGTTCTCGTCGACCAGGAGGGCGGCCGTGTTCAGCGGCTGAAGCCGCCGATTGCACAGGCGCTGCCGCCCGCAGCCGCCTACGCGGACCTTTACGCCGACGATCCTGACGAAGCGAAGGAAGCGGCATTTCTGATCGCCCGGCTGACGGCCGAGGAGCTTCGCGCCTACGGGATCACGATGAACTGCGCGCCTGTCGCCGACCTCCCCGTCGAAGGCGCCCATGAGATTATCAGCGATCGCGCTTACGGCAGATCCGTTCCGCAGGTCGTCGCGCTGGCACAGGCGGTGGCCGACGGCTATCTCGCCGGCGGCGTCGTCCCGGTCGTCAAACACATCCCCGGCCATGGCCGCGCGACGCTTGACAGCCATCTCGGCCTGCCCGTCGTCCCGACGCCGCATCGGACCTTGTCGGCGACCGACTTCGCGCCCTTCAAGGCGCTCGCCGGACTTCCCGCCGCAATGACGGCACACGTCGTCTATTACGCCATCGATCCGCAGCAACCTGCCAGCACATCGGCCGTCGTCACGAGAGAGATCATTCGCGGCGAGATAGGTTTCGACAATCTCCTGATGAGCGACGATTTGAGCATGAACGCGCTGAGCGGGCCGATGCGCGGACGTGCTGAAGCAGTGATTGCCGCAGGCTCGGACATAGCTCTCCACTGCAACGGCGATCTTAACGAAATGCGTGCCGCGGCGGAGGGCGTGCCGCCGCTTTCGGGGAGGTCTGCGGCAAGATTCGCCACAGCTTGCGCTTGCATGGAACGCTCAGAACCCTACGATAAAGAAAGGGCTCTGCAACTCCTGGCGGATGTTCTGGGCGCCGAGACTCCGATTGTCTGAATCAGTGTAGTGTCGGACCACGCGCCTCAGAGCCATGATCAGCGCCCGCCACGAGAACCGAATTCGAGATCCGATGACCGACACGGCAGCGCAGAGCGAAGGCGGAGCTTCCGATTGGGACGCCCCGATTTTCGAGGATATACCTGCCGCGGGCGAAGCGTTCGTCGTCGATATTGACGGCTTCGAAGGCCCGCTCGATCTTCTCCTCGCACTGGCGCGGACGCAGAAAGTCGACCTCGCGAAAGTCTCGATACTGGCACTGGTCGAGCAGTATCTCAGCTTCATCGCCGAGGCGCAGCGCCTGAAGCTCGAAATCGCCGCCGACTATCTGGTGATGGCGGCATGGCTCGCCTACCTCAAATCGCGCCTTCTGCTGCCGAAAGACAAGGACAGCGCCGACACCGCATCAGCGGAGGAGCTGGCGCAGAAACTGTCCTTCCGCCTCATGCGTCTTGAAGCGATGCGGGAGAAAGCCGCGATCCTGCTGACGCGCCGCCGCCTCGATCGCGATGTTTTCGGGCGCGGGCTTCCCGAGGAAGTGAAAGTCACGCGCGACACGACATACACGGCAACGGTCTACGACCTACTCAAAGCCTATGCCGAGCAGAGAAAACGCACGATCCGCGTCGTGCACGTCGTCAAGGCGCGCCGGGTGTGGTCCATTAAGGAAGCACGGCAGCGGCTGGAGAAGCTCGTCGGCGCGACAGAGGGTGACTGGGCGCAACTCGACCTTTTCCTCGAGCAATACTTGCCGAAGAATGAGGAGGAGCGGTCCGCGCTCGCCAGCTCCTTCGGCGCCACGCTCGAGATGGCACGCGAAGGGTTGGTCGAGCTTCGCCAGGATGCGCCGTTCGCTCCGATTTACATGCGCAAACGTGAGGCCGGTGCCGAGTGGGAGAGGATCGGATAGCCGTGCCGCAAAGACCGTCATATGGGGGCTAAAAAAGCCATGGTTCCGCCGAGACTGACGCTGGTGTCGGATAATACGCGCGAAAAGAGAGAGACGGCTGCGAGCGATGACGCTGACGCGGTGCAAGATCACGGGCCGCCACCGGCCTTGAGCGATCCCGAGGACGCGGTCGATCATCTCTCGGATAGAGCATTCCGCGAGAAGCTGCGGCGGCTCGAAGCGATGCTGTTCGCGGCGTCCGAGCCGTTGGACGCGAAAGCACTCGGACGGTGTCTCGAAGCCGGGGACGACATCAACGCACTTCTTCTCGCACTGCAGGCGGAATATCGCGATCGCGGCGTGACGCTCGTGCGCGTCGCGGGCCGTTGGCAGTTCCGCACCGCCGACGACATGTCTTATTTGCTCGAATGCCAGCAAAAAGAGGAACGCAAACTCTCCAAGGCCGCGCTCGAAACCTTGGCCATCGTCGCCTACCATCAGCCCGTGACGCGCGCCGAGATCGAGGAAATCCGCGGTGTCTCGACGTCCCCCGGCACCCTCGACGTGCTGATGGAAACGGGCTGGATCCGCCCGCGCGGACGCCGCCGCGCGCCAGGGCGCCCGCTGACTTACGGCACAACCGAAGAATTTCTGGTCCATTTCGGCATGGACAGCATCAAGGATCTCCCCGGCCTTGCCGATTTGAAGGCGGCGGGCCTGCTGGACGCCAATTTGCCGCCGGGCTTTACGGTGCCGTCGCCCACGGATGTTGCCGCTCTGATGCCGGACGAGCTTCCGTTGACCGATGACGGAGACGAGGAAGAAGAGCAGGATTCGTTGCCGCTCGAAGAAGACGAAACTTCGGAAGCCGCTGAGGAGCCGAAATCGGCCGACGGCGAGACGTGACCGCCCATCATTACATTTGATTAATTCGAGGCTTCGGTCGCGAAGATGCCGTGTACTCGGCCTTCGAAAGCTGCGGCCTCTCGAATTTGAATACCACACGCTCCCGTGGAGTGCGACGAACCTTGCCGCGCCCTGGTGGTTCTGCAATAAAGCCCTAAATACGTAAAAGCGGGGTCCGCTCCCAACCGCGAGGCGCCGCCGAGAGGTTTACTATGGGTTTCAGCGCGCAACATATTCTTCTGCTCTTGATCATTGCCCTGTTGCTGTTCGGCCGCGGCAAGATTTCCGAGTTGATGGGTGACGTCGCCAAGGGCATCAAGAGCTTCAAGAAGGGCATGGCCGAGGAAGAAGACGAGCCCAAGCCCACGCCGCGTACGATCGAGAACGAAGCTTCGAATCCGGACCGCTCCAAGGTCGGGTGACCGCTCCACGCTCGCGATGCTGCGGCTGATCTCGACAGGGTTGCTCGATGTTTGACATCAGCTGGAGCGAGCTTCTGATCCTTGGGATCGTGACGCTGGTTTTCGTCGGCCCGAAGGAGTTGCCGGTCTTTCTGCGAACCCTCGGCCGGTACGCGGGGATGGTACGTCGCCACGCCAACGAATTCAAAGCCCAGTTCGATGCCGCGATGCGCGAGGCAGAGCTCGACGCCATGCGCAAGGAAGTCGAGCAGATGCAGACCTCGATCAACTCCGAGGTCATGAAGGCGAAGGGCGCGATCGACGAGGCCGGCGCGACAGCACGGATAGACCCGCCGGTCGCGAAGGCGGCACCGTCCTCCTCATCGTCTCCATCGGAGCCGCTTCCATCGCCTCCGCTTCCGTCCCCGCCTGCAGCGGAGTCGTCGTCGACGGCGACAGCCGAAAAGTCTCCCGCACCCATCGAAAAGACGGAGTCTTGAGGCGATGCAGGAGCGGCTACCGCCGACGTCCGGTTCGGACAACGGGCCTATGCGCGAAGGCCAGGATGAGATCGACGCCAGTAAAGCCCCTCTGCTCGATCATCTGATCGAACTGCGCGAACGGCTTATCTGGGCACTCGGCGCGTTTGTCCTGATGTTCTTCCTCTGCTTCTCCGTGGCAGGCCACATCTACAACGTGCTTGTCTGGCCGTACATGTGGGCCTCAGGCAACGACCACGTGAAGCTGATCGCGACGCACTTCCTCGAGCAGATCATGACCCAGGTGAAGCTCGCCATGTTCGGCGCGGCTTTTCTATCGTTTCCGATCGTTGCAACTCAGGTCTACAAGTTCGTTGCACCCGGACTTTACAAGAACGAGCGCCGCGCATTCCTGCCATACCTGATCGCAACGCCCGTGCTCTTCGTGCTCGGCGCGATGATGGTCTATTTCGTCGCGATGCCGGTGATCATCAAGTTTTCGATCGGCTTGACGCACACCACGGGGCCGGGCGCGCCCGAGATCGAGCTGTTGCCGAAGGTTTCCGAATACCTGTCGCTCATCATGACGCTGATCTTCGGCTTTGGCATCGTCTTCCAATTACCGGTCGTATTGACGCTACTTGCACGCACAGGACTTGTTACGTCGGCCGCTTTGGCGAGCGGACGGCGTTACGCCATCGTCGGCATCTTCGCCGCGGCAGCTCTTTTGACGCCGCCAGATGCCTTGAGCATGTGCATCATGGCTTTCCCAACGATCGGGCTCTATGAAGCATCGATCCTTGCTGTTCGTTTCGTTGAGAGACAGCAGGCGAAAGCGAACTCCGCGGCATAGCTGCCATTCGTTTCAACGCTGACATTTCTCGTGCGTTTCAGAAACGCAAGGGTAACGTCATCCGCGTGGACGTCGTATCCACGCGTAGGAGAAAACGCACTCGGCGGGCGAAACATCCTCTAACCGATATCAAGGAGTTTCCCCCATGACCTCGTTTCTGAAAATTGCCATCGCAGTCGTGGCATTTTCTGCCGTAACAACCTCGCTCGCGGACGCGTCGGCTTACGATAGCGGCGTCTATCAGTCCTGCGAAGATCACGATTACACGCCGCACGGCGTTTGGGACTGCCGCTAGTCCCTTCAGTTCGGATGGCGCCTGCCTAGCGGGCGCCATCCAATTGCCCAGACTGGACCGGGTGAAAAGCATCGTATAGGACGGCCTCACCGTTTCGACCGTGAAGAGGCCAATCCGTGTTCGACATAAAATGGATCAGAGACAACGCCCAAACCTTCGACGAAGGTCTGAGGCGGCGTGGGCTTGAGCCGCAGGCCGCGAGCGTCGTTGCGCTCGACGATAAGCGGCGGGCGCTATTGACGGCGCTACAGGACGCTCAGTCCCGGCGAAACGCGGCATCAAAGGAAATCGGCAAGGCGAAGGGCGCGAAGGACGAAGCGACCGCCTCCCGGCTAATGGCCGAGGTCGCAAGTCTCAAGGATACGATCGCCAAGGGCGAAGAGGAGGAGCGGACGCTCGACGCGCAAATCCGCGACGTGCTGTCCGTCATCCCGAACACGCCGCGCCCCGACGTTCCCGGCGGCGCCGACGAGACTGGCAACGTCGAGGTTCGCAAAGTCGGCACGCCCGGAAAATTCGATTTCCAACCGAAGCAGCACTTCGAGATTGGCGAAGCGTTGGGTCTGATGGACTTCGAGGCCGCGCAGAAAATCTCCGGCGCCCGCTTCGTCGTCACGAAAGGCGCGCTCGCGCGTTTGGAACGCGCCATCGGCAGCTTCATGCTCGATCTGCACACGAGCGAATTCGGCTACACCGAAGTCAACCCGCCCCTTCTGGTGAAGGACCACGCCGCCTACGGCACCGGCAACCTGCCGAAGTTCGCTGAAGATCTTTTCAAGACGACAAATGACTTCTGGCTCATCCCGACGGCCGAAGTCTCTCTGACGAACCTCGTCCGCGAGCAGATCATCGACGAAGCGCAATTGCCGATGCGCCTGACCGCCTGGACATCCTGCTTCCGGTCCGAAGCGGGCGCCGCCGGTCGCGACACGCGCGGTATGATCCGCCAGCACCAGTTCTCGAAGGTTGAGCTTGTCTCCATTGTCGCGCCCGAGAAGGCGATCGACGAGCACGAGCGCATGACCTCCTGTGCCGAGGAAGTTCTGAAGCGCCTCGGCCTGCCGTACCGCACGATGCTTCTTTGCACCGGCGACATGGGCTTCGCGTCTCAGAAAACCTACGACATCGAAGTTTGGCTGCCGGGGCAGAATGCGTATCGTGAAATCTCGTCCTGCTCGGTGTGCGGCGATTTCCAGGCCCGCCGCATGGATGCGCGCTTCCGCCCGAAGGACGGCGGCAAGCCCGTTTACGTCAACACGCTGAACGGTTCCGGCCTCGCCGTCGGGCGCACATTGATCGCCGTGCTCGAAAATTATCAGCAGGCGGACGGCAGCGTCGTCATCCCGGACGCGCTGCGTCCGTACATGGGCGGCATCGCACAGATCCAAAAAGTCTAGAATTCCCTCTCCCCATGCCCTGCACTTAGCATGGGGAGAGGGTTAGGGTGAGGGGCGGCAACGAACAATGCAACACGCCGCTGCCCCTCACCCCAGCCCTTTCCCCGTAAGGACGGGGCGAGGGAGATGAATCGATTGAAAGTCCAAAATGCGCATCCTCATTACCAACGACGACGGTATCAACGCGCGGGGGCTTGAAATTCTCAAAGCCATCGCGCTCGGAATTTCGCCCGATATCTGGACCGTCGCGCCCGAGACCAACCAGTCGGGTACGGCTCATTCGATGACGCTCCACACGCCGCTCAGACAGCGCAAGCTCGACGAGCGCACCTACGCGATCGCCGGAACACCGACCGACTGCGTGATCATGGCCGTCCGCCACATCCTCATCGATGAGCCGCCCGATCTCATCCTGTCGGGCGTCAACCACGGTTCTAATCTGGCGGAAGATGTCACCTATTCGGGTACCGTCGCCGCGGCAATGGAAGGCGCGATCCTCGGCATCCCTTCGATTGCGCTTTCTCTGATGATGGGATTCGAGGAGGGCGCGCGCCGCGCGCTGTGGGAAACCCCTCTGGCACATGCACCGTCGCTCATCCGAAAACTGCTTGACGAAAAATGGGATCCGAAAACGCTCATCAACGTCAATTTTCCTGACGCGGCCCCGGAGGACATCAAAGGCGTCGCTGTGACGTCGCAGGGCGTTCGCGATCAGGCGCTTCTCGATATCGACAGTCGCACCGATCCATGGGGCACGCCCTATTTCTGGTTCGGGTTCGAGCGCAGAAAGTCGACGCTCGTTCCTGGTACTGATCTTGCCGCGATCGCGGAAGGCAAGATTTCCGTTACGCCGTTGACTGTCGATCTCACCGACCACGCTGTATTGAAATCGCTCGGAAGCCGCCTCGCCTGACTGATGGAGAGGGCGCGCGGCGTTTATCAAAAGGCCGCCGGAAAGACGAAATCTATCCGCGAAGAAAGCGCAATTCTCATCTAAGTGAAAATGCCAGAGCGGTGCGCACGCATCGCTTTCCGACTCTGCTTCTTCCTCTTCACCTTGGCCGCTCACTCTCTGGGCAAGAGCGCGCGGCTCTCATCACGGCACGACAAATCGGGGCATCGACATAAAATCGCGCAGCGGTGTTTACCGCCTGTTAACCGGTTAAAGGTTAATGGATGGTGCGAGTAGAGGTGCGTACCATGATGAGTTGTGTTGGCGTAGGCCAGTGCGGGCGCTTGGGCCTCAAGTCCGCCAGAGCTTTTTCCGTAATATTTACAAGCATCGTCCTCGTCGGATGCAGCGCGGATGTTCGCCGCTTCGATAGCACGTCCTTCAATTTCGACGATCCGCCGGCGACAGGAAGTAACCCTGTTCCGCCCGAGCCCGTGCACACCAGTTCACTGAGCGATAACCAATCGGTCGAAGGGGCCACGCCGCGCGGACCCTATGGCGCCGGGGCTTCGAATGTTCAGGTCGCCGCGCTTTCCGATACGAACGACGGTCCGGCGCCCTACGCGCCCCCGCCACCGCAGCAGTATCAGCAACCATCGTACCGGCAACCGGCCTATCAGCAGCCGGCGTATCGCCAGCCCGCATATCAGGCGAAGCCGTTCGGGCAGGCGCCGCGCCAGCCAAGCTATGATCGCGCGAGCGCAGCCCCGCACGCGTCTCGCACCGCCAAGGGCGAATTGATTGAGGTGCAGCCGGGCGACACGCTCTACGGCTTGTCGCGCCGCCATCACGTCTCGCTTACCGAGTTGACGTCGCTGAACAACCTCAGCAACCCGAATATCCATCCAGGGCAGAAGCTTTACTTGCCCGCGTCCGAGACTGTGTCGGCACCGCGGTCGAGTGCTGCGGCGGCAAGTGCGGCTGTCGAAGCGGCACGGCCTGCGCCTGTTCCGCTCGCGCAGGCATCACCGGAAGTCGCCGCGCGATACAATGCCAGCTATACCGTGAAGCCCGGCGACTCTCTTTATGGGATCGCGCGCGAACATCGCGTCAGAGTCTCTGAGCTGCAGCAGGTCAATGGCATCAGCGATCCGCTTCGCGTCAAGCCCGGCGTGACACTCCGGGTTCCGGGGGAGGGCGCGGCTGAGGCGCCTCCGCGCGTCGCGCAGAATACGCCGCCAGCGCCGCCGCTTCCGCAATATGCGCCCGCTCAGGTCGCACCGCCGGCAACCGCAAGGCCCTCCGAGTCCGAGCCGGAGCGCTATGGCGACTCGACGACAATGCAGCCGACGATCATCAACGGCGAGAAGCGTGTCGCATCGCTCTCCGACAAGACAACGGATGCTTCCCCCGTCGTGCCGCCGGTGCAGCCATCTCCTCCATCGCCGCCCGCGCAACGGCAAGCTCAGTCCGCGCAGGAACAGAAGGTCGCCATCGCCGCTCCGCCGCCGTCTTCGGCTCCCGCGTCCGTCGACAGCGTCAAACTGCGCTGGCCTGCGAGCGGCAAGATCATCGCTGGATTCGGTGGTCGCCCCGACGGCACGCACAACGACGGCATCAATCTTCAGGTGCCGCTCGGCACCGACGTTCACGCCGCCGAAGCCGGCATCGTCGCCTACGCGGGCAGCGAGCTGAAGGGCTATGGCAACCTTGTGCTGCTGCGTCACGACAACGGCTGGGTGACGGCCTACGCCCACAACGACGAGCTACTCGTCAAGCGCGGCGACAAGGTCAAACGCGGTCAGGTCATCGCGAAGGCGGGTAAGACCGGCACCGTCGATCAGCCGCAGATTCATTTCGAACTACGTCAGGGCTCGAGACCGGTCGATCCGCTCCCGTATCTCGAGAGGCTCTGACGTGACGGTCTAGCGCGGGGCAACGCGCTGGCATAGAGGGAAGACTGAGGGCCGGACCGTCTGCTCCGGCTCTCTTTTTGTTTGGCGCTTGCGGCTCCGCTGAGCGGAGCCGGCTGCAAGCGCCCTAACATCATCCTCGCGCAAGTAAGCAAAGCGAGCGATGCGCGGGGATCCAGCACAAGAGTCGTCGAAGACGCCAAATAGATCTGAAAGCCTTCGGCGTTCGGCGGCCGCTGCATGGAACGCGTGTCGCCGAGCGCATCCTAAAGCGATGTCTTGTTGCGCCCTGCGAGATCCTGCACGTACTGCCAGGCCACGCGGCCGGACCGCGCGCCGCGCGTCGTCGCCCATTCGAGCGCGTCACGCTCGAGTTCATCGTCGGGCACTCTGATGCCGAAGTGCTCGACGTAAGCCCGTACCATCGCGAGATAGTCGTCCTGGCTTGCATTGTGGAAGCCGAGCCAAAGACCGAAACGGTCCGACAGTGAGACTTTCTCTTCCGTCGCTTCGCCGGGATTGATGGCTGTGGCGCGCTCGTTGTCGATCATGTCGCGCGGCATCAGATGACGCCGGTTCGACGTGGCGTAGAAAAGGACGTTTTTCGGCCGTCCCTCGATGCCGCCATCGAGCACGGCTTTGAGCGACTTGTAGCTAGTGTCGTCGTGGTCGAACGAGAGGTCGTCACAAAAGACGATGAAGCGGAAAGGCGCGGCCTTCAGGAGAGCGAGACACCGAGGCAGCGACGAGATGTCTTCGCGATGGATTTCGACGAGCTTCAGACCGCCGCTGATGGCGAGCGCATCGGCATGCGCCGCCTTGACGAGGCTTGATTTGCCCATACCGCGGGAACCCCAGAGCAGCGCATTGTTGGCGGGGAACCCCGCAGCAAACCTCCGGGTGTTGTCGAGCAGGATGCCGGCGGTGCGGTCGATGCCCTTCAAAAGCTTCAGCGGTACGCCGCTGACTTCCGGCACCGGCTCGAAACTGTTGCTCTCTGCCTGCCAAATGAAGGCGTCGGCAGCGGAGAAATCCCCCGCACGTAAAGGGGGAGGGCTGAGGCGCTCGAGGGCGTCTGCGATCCGCTCGAGAAGCGGGCGATAAGCGTCGGCATCAGTCATATTGATTTCCAGGAAGACGAAAGCCCGGCGAGCTATCCGCCGGGAAAACCGTGTTTAATCGCTGCGGGTGCGCATGCCAACGTCCTTTGACAGGGCTTTGTGTGGTTGCAAAAGGGCCTCGGACCACTATAGTCCGCCCGAAATTTGAGGGGCTCTTTCCCCCGGCCCATTGGGTTCCGGGGCGGTAGTGCTTATTTCAATCGCATCCAAAAGGACGTTCCTTCGCAATGTTTACGACCCCCGCGTTCGCACAGGCAGCATCGACATCCTCAAGCCCGCTCGATCCGCTTGGCGGCCTTCTGATCCCCATGCTCCTGATGCTGGCGATCTTCTATTTCCTCTTGATCCGCCCGCAGTCGCAGCGCGCCAAGGAACTTCGCGAACGGGTCAATTCCGTGCGCCGGGGCGATACGGTCGTCACCTCCGGTGGTATGGTCGGCAAAGTCACGAAGGCGTCTGACACGAGCGACGAGATCGAGGTCGAGCTTGCCGAAAATCTCAAGGTCCGCATCGTCAAGAGCACTTTGATGGAAGTGCGCGCCAAAGGCGAACCTGTCAAAGACGCAACGTGATCACACCGATCTCGCGTGCGAAAATGAGTATTCGCCCGATGCGCGGTGATTGATCCGCACATCTCCTAATGCACGAGACCCATTTCCGATGCTGCAATTCACCCGCACGAAAATTGCCCTCATTATCCTGACCTGTCTTGCGGGCTTAATAGTCGCGATGCCGAACTTCTTCTCGAAGGAGACGGTCGCATCATGGCCTTCGTTCATGCCGAAGATGCAGATGCCGCTGGGGCTCGACCTGCAGGGTGGCGCCTATCTGCTCCTCGCGATGGACGAGGGAGAGATCAAGAAGGATTGGCTCAACAACTTGCGAGATGAGTCGCGCAAAGTGCTGCGTGATGCACGGATCGGGTTTACCGGTATCGGTATTCAAGGAACGCAGCAGCTTGTCATCAAGCTCGCCAAACCGGACGAACGGGACGCCGCTCTCAAGGAGCTACGCAAGGTCAGGCAGCCGATCGGCAGCGCGGTTCTCGGAACGGGTGGTTACGACGTCGACGTCAACGAAGGCAACGATCCCGGGTCGATCGTGATCAAGCCATCGGAAGCGGGACTTCGCGCCCGACTCTCGAACGCGGCCGCAGCCTCCATCGAGACGATCAACCGCCGTATCAACAATCTCGGCACGTCGGAATCGACGATTGTGCGACAGGGGCTCGACCGAATCCTCATCCAGTTTCCCGGTTTGAAGGACACGAAAGACCTCAAAGCTCTTATCGGCGAGACGGCGAAGCTCACTTTCCACGAAGTCAATCCGTCGATGTCCGCCGACGAGGCGAAGGAAACCGCAATCCCGGCCGGATACAAGATCTATCCGAGCGACAAGGAAGAGGGCGGCCCCAGCGAATATCTCCTGCGTGAGCAGCCCGTCGTGCAGGGCGAGGATCTGGCCGATGCGCAGCCCGGCTTCGACAGCCGCACCAACGAGCCCGTCATCAATTTCCGCTTCAATCAGGTCGGTGCCCGCAAGTTTGCCAATTTCACGAAGAACAACGTCGGCAAACCATTCGCCATCGTGCTGGATGACAAGGTCTTGTCTGCGCCTGTCATCCGCGAGCCGATCTTGGGCGGGTCAGGTCAAATATCCGGAAACTTCACGGTCGAAAGCTCCAATCGTTTGGCCGTTCAGCTCCGATCGGGCGCGTTGCCAACGAAGTTGACGATCGTTGAGGAGCGGACTGTCGGACCGTCTCTTGGGGCGGACTCTATCGCGGACGGCAAGCGCGCAGGCATCATCGGCGGCATCGCAGTGATCTTTCTGACAGTCCTCGCCTATGGCACCTTCGGCATCTTTGCCTGTGTCGGTCTCGTCGTGCATTTGATTCTGACGGTTGCACTGATGACCATCATCGGTTCGACGCTGACGTTGCCCGGCATCGCCGGTCTCGTCTTGGGCGTCGCGATGGCTGTCGACGCGAACGTCCTGATCTACGAGCGCGTTCGCGAAGAGTTGCGCACGGGGAAGACGCCGGTCTCCGCCATCGACGCCGGTTTCCAGCGCGCCTTTGTGACGATTGCAGACAGCCAGCTGACGACGCTTGCTTGCGCCATCATCATGTTCTGGCTCGGCTCTGGTCCGATCCGCGGTTTTGCCGTCACGCTGACGATCGGCATCATGACGTCGATCTTCGCATCGGTGACGGTCGTCAGGCTTCTCATCTCGTTTTGGCTCAAGGCGCAGCCCAAGGGCCGCATTCAGACCGTGCCCGTTTAGGAGACCGCTTCCGTGTTGATGAAACTTATTCCGGTCTTCAAGGGCAGAGACTTCTTTCCGCACGACCTGCGCCTGCCGTTCATGAAGTTCAAAGGCCCGGCACTGGGGGCGTCGATCATCGCGATGATCATTTCGCTCGGACTCTGTCTGAGCCTTGGCCTCAATTACGGCGTCGACTTCAAGGGCGGCTCGCTGATCGAGCTGAAGACCAAATCGGGCAATGCTGACATCAGCGGTCTGCGTGACAAGTTGAACGGCCTGGGTCTCGGCAACGTCCAGATTCAAGAGTTTGGCACGCCCGATGACGTCCTCATTCGCCTCGAAGAGCAGCCGGGTGGCGAAGGCGCGCAGCAGGATGCTCTGAAAAAGGTGACGGCGGCAACGTCCGCGGATTACGTGCAGCGACGTGTCGAGGTCGTTGGACCGGCCGTTTCGAGCGAGCTGCGCATGACCGGCTTCATCGCCGTCGCAGCCGGTATTCTCGCGATCGTTGCTTATGTGTGGTTCCGGTTCGAGTGGCAGTTTGCCGTCGGCGCCGTCGTCGCTTTGACGCACGACGTTTTGGTGACGGCGGGCATCTTTTCGCTCTTTCAGATCCAGTTCGATCTGTCGACAGTGGCGGCGCTTCTGACGATCCTTGGCTATTCGGTGAACGACACCGTCGTCGTGTCTGACCGAATTCGCGAAAATCTCCGCAAATTCAAGAAGATGGAGCTCAACGAGCTTTTGAATCTCTCAATCAACGAAACCCTCTCGCGCACCATTTTGACGGGCATGACGGCCATGGGCGTTTTGCTGTCGCTTTACATCTTCGGCGGCGAGGTGATCCGGAGCTTCAATCTCGCGATGCTGTTGGGCGTGGTCATCGGAACGTACTCGTCGATCTTCATCGCCGCGCCGCTCCTCGGCTACCTCGGTGTGAAGCGCGATTGGAGCGACGCCGCCGCCAAGACGGTTGCGGCGACGAAAGCGAGCCGGGCAAAAGTCTGAGGACAACCGGAGCGAACGCCGCCATGGACCGCGACGTCGCCCGCTATCCTTACGAGACTGCGATCACCGCCTACGGCAATGGCGGCTTCCGTTTCGCCGACATGAGTCATCGCGGTTCGATCCTATGTTTGCCGTCCGGCATTTACGCCTGGGCGGCAACGAGCATCGAAACGCTTGGGCCCGGAGACATTGATTTCCTCTTGGGCCTGCTCGAACCGCCGATCACGGTGCTCCTCGGCACGGGAGAAAAGCAGCTTTGGCTCGAACCGGAAGTCTACGCCGCGTTCGCTAAAGCGGGCATCGGTCTTGAACCAATGTCGACAGGAGCCGCTGCCCGCACGTACAACATTCTGATCGCGGAAAAGCGCCCGATAGCGGCGGCGCTGATCGCGGTCACTTAGTGCGCCATTTCAGTCAGCCGGAAGCAAGCGTGAGCGATGTCAGCACGCAAACGATCGATTTTGATGCAGTACGCGCAAGCGCGCGAGCCCACGCGCCCGATCGATTTTACGCCGCACTTTTCGCGCCGTCAGAAGCCCGCGAGGATCTTATCGCTCTCGCAGCTTTCACCGGCGAGATCGAGCGCATCTCGCGCCAGGTAAGTGAATCCGCGCTCGGCGAAATCCGCGTCGCCTGGTGGCGGGATGCATTCCTCAGCCGCGGCGAGAGCGGCCGTTCCGGCAACCCTGTGTTGGACGCATTCGCGGAGGTCATACGTCGGCGCGCGCTGTCTCTGGGCCAAATCGAAGATTATCTCGCCGCTCACGCTGACGCGCTCTATGCCGACCCGCCCGAAAGCGACGCAGAGCTTGTCGCGCGTTTTCGTGCCGTCGACGGAACGCCGTTTTTGCTCGCGGCGTCGATCCTTGGCACTGAAATGGATGCGGCGACGCTCGATGCGGCCGCCCGCGCGGCAGGCTACGCGCGCAGCGGCATCGAGTTACCCTATGCTCTGATGCATGGCCGCGCGATCCTGCCGGACACTCGCGCTCCGAACCCCTATGAACAAGGGGAGCCCCCGGATTGGCGGCCGCAGATCGCCTGGATTGTGGGGGAAGGCCGACGAGCGCTCGACGACGTGCGGCGTCATCTCGCGGGCAAACCACGCCTTTTGATCACGTCTTTACTGCCCCTTGCCCTCGTCGAGCCCTATTTTCGCGCTTTGCAAAACGCTCGGCACGAGCCGGCGCGTGATATCGTGGAAATCGCGCCTATTGCTCGATTGTGGCGTATTGCACGCGCGCATTGGTCGGGTCGCATGTGACGGCCGGGCGAAGAGGGCAGATGGGGACATTCTTGCGACAAGGGCTGCGAGCAATCGCGGCAGGGCTGTTCCTTCCGTTGGCTTCAGCCGCCATCGCTAGCCTCGTCGTGCCCGGAGAGGCAGAAGCAGCGCCCGTTGTAACGTGGCGCGTCGAAAATCCGTTTCGGTTCTTCACCGATCCCGACGATACCAATGCCCATCGCGAGACCTATCGCGCCCTCGGACCACGCGAACGTCGGTCGCCCGTTCTTTCGGAAGAGCATGCCCTGCAGAGAGACGACCGCGACGGCTGGGCAGCGTCGATGTTCCGCAAGACGTGCTGGAGCAACAACCGCTTTAATTGCTCCGCCTACGACGATTACATCAACCCCACGCATCACGCCGTGCTTGCCAGGATCAAAGGCATCGATGATGCGTCTACCCTGTCGTGCACGTGGCTTTCCGCGCCGCGCGGCGATGCCAAGAACCCCCGCGGCGATGCGATCACGCAGCCCTGCAGCGAGCCGGCGCGCTTCGTCGTGCCCTATCCGGGCGGCACGGTCGTCACAGTCGAGATCGGCGGCAGAGAGATCGCGAGAGCCAATATCAGGGTCCGCGATATCCTGGTCGCCGGCATGGGAGACAGCTTCGCCTCCGGCGAGGGCAACCCCGATATGCCTGTTCGCTTTTCGCGCGAGCGTACCGCCGATTACAGCACCATCGGCCTCTATGGCAGCCTGAAAGGCTATCCGGCGCGTATCGGGCCGTGGCGGGAACTTGGCGACAAAGCCTTCATCAAGGAAAACGCCCGTTGGCTCGATCAGGCTTGCCATCGCTCGCTCTACTCCGAGCAGATGCGAACCGCGCTCCAGCTTGCCATCGAAGATCCCCACCGCGCGGTCACCTTCGTCGGCGTTTCCTGTGCCGGTGCCGAGATCACCGATGGACTGTTCCTGCGCTACAAGGGCAACGAATGGGTGCCCAACCCGCCGCGGTTTTCACAATTGTCTGCGGTCGCGGAAGCGCAGTGCGGCAACAACAAGACCGAAGCGGTGAACCTGCCGGACGCGTATTATCAGAACGGCGCCGTGCCGGAATTGCGCGACATCATCATGCGCAAGTGTCCGCAGGATGTCGCGCGGAAGATCGATCTGGTGCTGCTGTCGATCGGTGGCAACGACATCGGCTTTTCGCGGCTCGTCGCAAACACCGTACTCTCGAATGAATCTTTATTGCGCGAACTCGGCGGCTGGCTGGGTGAAATCCACAGCGATGCCGAGGCGACGACCGCGCTCGATAATTTGGGCCCCCGCTATAAGGCACTCAATCGCGCGATCCATGCCCTTTTGTACATACCCTGGGAGGAAAGCGATCGAATCCTGCTCGTCGCTTATCCGGGGCTCGCGCTTCAGGGTGATGGCAGCGAGTTATGCGCGAGCGGCAATGCCGGCATGGATGTCGTTCCCGATTTCCAGCTCGACCGCACGCGATTGAAGCTGGGTATGTGGTTCGCCGACAAGCTCAACCGGCAGATGCGCGATAGCTCGAATGAATTCGGCTGGACGTTCGTCGAGACGCACCGCCGCGCCTTCATCGGCCGAAGCATCTGTGCGGGATTGAGCGTGCAGGGCGTCAGCGAGGTCGACGACCTTCGGCTGCCCCGTAAGATCGACGGCATGTGGACGCCCTACAATCCGGCAGACTATCAGCCCTATGCCGCGCGGCAGCGTTGGTTCCGGACTCCCAATGATGCCTTCATGACCGGCAACTTCCATGCCGCCGCGGGATTCCTCGCGAAGTATCTGAAGATCGAGCCGTTCGCGCCGTTTCAGGCCATTCTGGCTTCGACCTATTCCGGCGCGTTCCATCCGACAGCCGAAGGACAGGCGGCGATTGCCGACGCTGTCGTCGATAAGGCAAGAGTGGTGCTCGCGAAGTATGGCGAAGGCTCCGACGCCGATCCGACAGGCTATGCGGTGCCGTCTCCGAGCGATCTTCCGCCAGCCGTCGCCGAGCCGAATGTCGAGATGCCGGACGTCAAAGCGATCCTGTCGAAGTCGCAGGAAAATTCGCAAAGCGATAAGGGAGCGGTCACCGGCGCAATCCCGCCGAAGGTTTCCGAGCCCGCCGACGACAGCGACATTGGCGCGCCCGACCCTGAAGATACGCCGAAACCGCTCGAAACCATCGGCGTGACCTCGGGGCCGCCGGGCAGCGAACCGCCGCCAACGCCTCAGCCGAGCACCACCGCGACTACGACGCCGGTCCAGTCGTTTGAATTGCGGCGATCGGCTTTGCCAGTGAACATGCAGCCCGCGGCGGCGGCAGCCGGACCTCTCCCGCCAGTGACCGTCCCACCGGCGGCGGATGGCATGAGCGCGTCGGGCCCTCCACCGGCCGCTGCCGTCGGAACCGCCGCGTCGCAATCCCCGGTAACTGTGGAATCGAAAGCGCTTCCGCCGGTGTCGTCGTCGGCGCCGGCACCTCAAGCGCCCGCAGTCGCTCCCGCTACGGGCGGCGATGACTTTGCACCAAAGCCGTTTGCCCCTGCATCGGGTAACTGAAGGCCGCTGATTGTTCTGATCGCTACGCAGTTCGTCTTACCGGCGCGGCATCGCCGAGCCAACGCGTCAGATCCGCAAGCGCCCGCCGCGACATCATCCGCTTTTTCTCGCGTCCGCGCTCCGGACCCTTGAGCCGCTGGCCTGCTATGTCGTGCGTTGGATTGGCATCGAGGTCCGGCAGCAGCCCATAGTTGATGTTCATCGGCTGGAATGATCGCGGCGAACCACGCTCGCCGTCGTCGGCGATGAGGTGGCCGCCTGTGATGTGGCTGAGAAGCGCGCCGAGTGCCGTCGTCACGGGTGGCGCCTGACTCGGAAAGCCCGTCACATCCGCCGCAGCAAAGCGCCCGGCGAGCAAGCCGATGGCCGCGCTTTCGATGTATCCTTCGACGCCCGTGACCTGTCCGGCGAAGCGAAGACGCGGCATCGCTTTGAGCCGCAGCGAGCCGTCGAGCAACTTCGGCGAATTGAGATACGTATTGCGATGAAGCCCGCCGAGCCGCGCGAACTCGGCATTCTGCAAACCGGGGATCATCCGGAAGATGCGTACTTGCTCGGCGTGTTTCAGTTTCGTCTGGAAGCCGACCATGTTCCACAGTGTGCCGAGCGCGTTGTCCTGGCGAAGCTGCACGACGGCATAGGGCCAGCGTCCCGTACGCGGATCATCGAGGCCGACTGGCTTCATCGGGCCATAACGCAGCGTCTCGCGACCGCGCTCGGCCATCACTTCGATCGGCAGACAGCCGTCGAAATACGGCGTCGACGCCTCCCATTCCTTGAAGATCGTCTTCTCACCGGCAAGAAGCGCATCGACGAACGCCTCGTACTCATCCTTCGACATCGGGCAGTTGAGATAATCGGCGCCCGTGCCGGCGGGTCCAGCCTTGTCGTACCGCGATTGGAACCACGCAAGCGACGTGTCGATGGACTCGCGATGCACGACGGGTGCGATGGCATCGAAGAACGCGAGCGAGTCTTCGCCTGTCAGGCCGCCAAGCGCGGAGCTCAGCGATGGCGAGGTCAGCGGCCCCGTCGCTATGATGACATTCCCCCAATCGTCGGGCGGCAGCCCAGCGATCTCGCCGCGCTCGATCGTTACGAGCGGATTGGCGGAAAGCTGCGCTGTGATCTCCGCTGAAAATGCGTCGCGATCGACCGCAAGCGCACCGCCCGCCGGAAGCTTGTGCTTGTCGGCTGCCGCCATGATCAGAGAGCCCGCACGCCGAAGCTCTTCATGCAGAAGCCCGACGGCGTTGTTTTCCCAATCGTCCGAGCGAAACGAATTCGAGCAGACAAGCTCGGCAAAACCATCCGTCTTATGCGCTTCCGTCGAACGTATCGGCCGCATCTCGTGCAGAACAACCGGTGTGCCTGTTATTGCGATTTGATGCGCGGCTTCCGATCCGGCCAGCCCGGCCCCAATGACATGAACGGCGGTGGATCCAACTGTCGGCACGGCGTCTCTTCGTTTGAGAAAGTGGATGGGCTCGTCAGCTGGAGGGCGAGATCGCCCACGCTGTGCACAGCCCGACGTGACCTTCTTAAGCAGGACGGCGTGCCAAGGCAAATCGCGTGGACGGGACCGGCGAATGAGCGCCTATCCAACGAAATAATCGTAAACCAGCTTCGCATTGAGCGCGACGATCATGGCCGCAATGACGGCGGCAATGACGCTCAGCCATCTGGGGGAGACGAGATCCCCGAGCTTGCCGCGGCTCGCTGTGAATTGGACGAGCGGGATCACGGCGAAGGGCAACTGCAGGCTTAGAATGACCTGTGTGAGGATCAGCAGCTTTGCCGTCTCCGCCTCTCCGTAAAGAAGCGTCACGCCCGCGGCGGGTAGCAGCGCGACCGAGCGCGTGATGAGCCGTCGCAGCCACGGCGCGAGACGGATCTGGAGAAAGCCTTCCATTACCGTCTGACCAGCAAGCGTGGCCGTGACGGTCGAATTCAAACCGCAGCACAGCAGTGCGATCCCGAACAGCGTCGGCGCGATGGCCGACCCGAGCAGCGGATGCAGCAGCGATTGAGCCTGGCCGAGTTCGATCACATCCGTCTTACCCGAATGATGGAACGCAGCGGCGGCAAGGATCAGGATGGAAGCGTTGATGAGAAGGGCAAACGTCAGCGCAACGGTCGAGTCGATCGTCGCGAATTTTAGAGCTTCGCGTCTCTCCGGGGTCGTCGTGCCGTAGTCGCGCGTCTGTACGATCGCGGAGTGCAGGTAGAGATTATGCGGCATGACCGTCGCGCCGATGATGCCGAGGGCCAGATAGAGCATGTCTGGATTCTTGAGAATTTCGGTCGTCGGCGCGAAGCCGCGGATGACGGCGCCCCATTCCGGATTTGCCATGGCGATCTGAACGGCGAAGCAGATCGCGATGACGCCCAGCATCGTGATGATGAAAGCTTCGAGGTAGCGGAAGCCGAGCCGCTGCAGCAGCAACACGACGAACACATCGAGTGCCGTCAGCAATACACCGATTTCGAGCGGCACGCCGAACAGAAGATTGAGACCGATGGCGGTGCCGATCACCTCCGCCACGTCGGTCGCAATGATCGCCGTTTCCGCCAGGAGCCACAGCGGGAAAGCCGTCCAACGCGGATAGCCGTCGCGGCATGCCTGCGCCAGGTCGCGGCCAGAGCCGATGGCAAGGCGCGCGCAAAGCGCCTGCAGGACGACTGCCATGATATTCGAGAGGAGCGCAATAAAGAGCAGTGCGTAGCCGAATTTCGAGCCGCCGGCGATCGAGGTCGCCCAGTTGCCCGGATCCATGTACCCGACGGCGACCATGTAACCTGGGCCGAAGAAAGCCGCGAGGCGGCGCCACGACGTTTCATGGCCCGCGACCTGCACTGTCCGAAAGACATCGGCGAGCGAAGGATCGCGCACCGGCTTGCGCCACGTGCCGTCCGGCGTCAGATCAGGCGTTTCCAACGAAGCCCGCGTCCGCGCGTCCACCAGCCGCTCCCTCATTCCTGCAAATGACAATCATTTGCAACTAGAGTGGGGGAGAATGTCTTGCCCGTCAAGAAGGGCCGCGCAACTTGATCGTGTGACAAATTCGAAAAGAAGGGGCAAATTGAGGATAATTCCTGGCAGAGGTACGCATCGACCAGCATCGCGACATGATCTTATTCTGGTCAACCGTTGGCCGACGTGATCTGGATCAGTTGCGGATGAAGAAGCCGCGCCGGTGAAACGTCGAAATGTGGTCACCCTATAAAAAGTGGTTGTTGCGCGATCTCGATCGTTGGCGGGCGAATGGCTGGCTTAGCGAAGAGGGGCGCGCGGCCATCGTCGCCGATGTTCAAAACAGCGCGAGTGCATTCAGCCTTGCGTCAGCGCTGGGAATTCTGGCGAGCGTCCTCTTCGGCTTCGCCGCGATTTCCTTCGTCGCGGCCCATTGGGAGGACATGCCGCGGCTGGCCCGTCTCCTCTTCCTCTTGGCGTGCGTCTGGGCTGGATACGGCGTCGCCGGATGGCTCGAAATGCGCGGCCAAACCCTGTTGGCGGACGCCGCGGTCCTCTTCTCGTCCGGAATGTTCGGCGCCAGCATCATGCTCATCAGCCAGATGTATAATATTTCGGGTGATCCGGCGGATGGCATTTTGCTTTGGTGGATGGGAACCCTTCTCGCGGGCGCAGTGCTACGATCAAATCCCACGCTCGCATTGGCGATGGTCCTCGTCGGCACCTGGTCGTTCCTGCACGTATCGGAAAGCAATACGGTCCATTGGCCGTTCCTGATCGGATGGGCGCTGGTGACCGCTGCGTTCGTCTGGCAGCGCTGGTGGCCCGGTTTGCATCTATCCGCGCTCACGTTGAGTCTGTTTGTCGTGTCGCTCGGCTACCTTCTCGGGAAGGGACACGCGCACGGGCTCGTCGCCGTTCTGGGCGTATTGGCAGCGATCGGCTCCGTCGCAATCGAAAAGACTCGTTTCGACCTCGATCATCTCGCAACTCCGCTGTTCGTGTATGCAATTGCCGTCACATTTGCCGGACTTTTCGCGCTGCAGTTCTTCGAAAGCCCGTCCGTCGCCCAGCTCCTGCTGTTGGCTGTTGTCACCCTTTCCCTGCTGCTGGTCGCCATTGCTTACGCGTTGTCGAAAGGCAACCGCGGCGCGCTGTGGATCGGCTATATGGCATTTTCCACCGAAATCCTCGCGATCTATGGCCAGACGATCGGCTCGATCCTCGGAACGTCGCTGTTCTTCCTAATCGCGGCCGTCATCGTTGCCGCGCTCGCCTATCTGGCCCTGCGACTGGCGCGCCGGAGCACAAATGGAGAGCAACCGGCATGATCGTAGCTCGCAAATGGCTGTGGCCGCTCCTCGGTGGAGTGGCGCTTGTCCAGTCGGTCGCGCTTTTCGACATGATCTACGAACGCCATCGGCTGCTGACGTCCGGCCGGGAGTTGACGCTGTCAGTACGCCCGCTCGATCCCCGAGACATCTTCCGCGGGGATTATGTGACGCTGGGGTACGACATCAGCACGTTGAAAAAATCGAACACGGAATCCGATTCCGACTTCAAGGGTTTTATTCCAGGCACCCCCGCCTTCGTCACGATGAGTCCGAAGCCGGAAGGAGGGTGGACCGAAAACCACGTTGGCAGCGTCTACCCCTCTGAGGTGACCGCGGGCGATATCGTTCTGAAAGGCCGGGTCCTCTCGGCGTGGAAATCGCAAGACGGCGCCGAAACAATCGTCAACGTGCGCTACGGCATCGAAAAATATTTCGTGCCGGAAGGCACGGGGAGCGCCCTGGAAGACAAAGTCCGCGCACACAAGATCGAAGCCATCGTCGCCGTCGGATCCGACGGCACGGGGGCGCTGAAGGGCCTCGTCATCGACGGCGAGCGGCACGAGGACCCACCACTGCTTTGAGACTTCTGGCGCGGCCGATCGCCTGCTATGAGGCGGCCCGAATGCAATCTGCACACAGGAGACCTCAAGTGACCGTCACGCGCTACGAATCTTCCCCCGTCTACTCGAAGGTCACGGAGGCCAATGGCTTCGTCTTTACCGCCGGTGTCATTCCAACGGACCTGTCCAAGGATGTCGAAGGGCAGACCGCTGAAGTCCTGGCCGAAATCGATCGGCTTTTGGCATTGGCGGGAACGAGCAAGTCCAAGATCGTGCAGGCCACTGTCTGGCTCAACGATATTCGCCATCGCGACGGGATGAACAAGGCTTGGAGTGCTTGGATCGGCGGCGAGGGCGCTCCCGCCCGCGCCTGCGTCGAAGCGAAGGTCATCGATCCGCGCATGCTCGTTGAGATCTCGGTGGTTGCCGCAAAATAAAACTAGAACAAACTCAGAGTATGGATTGCGCCGACACCCCAAGCGCCATTCGAAAGTTTTGCGCTTGGGCACGAAAGCTGTGCCCCGATTGCCTCTCCCACGGATTTTCTTACGCGCGCAGTCGACAAACCTATCGATGGTGACCCTGAATCTGCGAAATAGCCGACGGGGGTTTATGCCCGGGTGTCTTCGGAGACAGGAACAATGAATCGCTTCGATTGGATGAAACCGGCGATCGTCGTGGCTGGAATTTTGGCCTGCGCCGCGCCAGCGCTCGCGGACGAGACGGGGGTCGCCGCTATTCACGAACAGCAACGCGAACGTGGTGGTCGCGTCTGCTTCGTCGACCACTATCACTATGGTTCGAGCTCGGGGCAGTCGACGAAAAAAGCTGCATTGGCTGCAGCAATCAAATCGTGGGCTGATTTCACCGATTTCGAATACGGCTCCGACTGGGCACACTGGGGCCTTGCTTCGAGCAAGAGCGTGAAGTGCTCGCAAGATGGCATACACGGTCCTTGGGGTTGCGATATCAATTCGCGGCCGTGCCGTCGGGGACGCTAGGCTTCCGCGGATTTCGATTTCAAAAGGGTCATCCTTTGGGGTGGCCCTTATTCCGTTCGGCGCAGCACCGGCCTGCTTATCGACCGCCTGCCAAGCCTCCGAGAACGCGGCGTAAAAGCGAAACAATCCAGCGGATCAGGAACAGTTTGATCATCGTGCCGATGACGCCGCTGTTCGACCCAAGAAGATTTCCAAGAATAGAGCGGATGATGCTGTCGAGCGACCCACCGTTCGGCCCGGGCACCCGTTCTCCGCCGCGCCGCACGATGTCCGGCAGCCGACTATAGGGATCATCATCCCCGCCGGTGTCGTCAGGCGGATACCGGTTGCTGCGTCCGAGACCGGGAATGGTATCGCCGGGAACCGGTAGCGGATTTCCGGCATCGATCGAGCCGCGTGAAGCACCCGGGCCATCGGGACTTTGCGGCGCCGTACCCGATGGCGCTTCATTGCCAGACGATCGTGGCGGCGGGAAAATATCTCCCGGCATTGGCAGAGGACTGCCACCGGCACCCGAGAAACCCGGAATGCTGCTCGCGACCTTCGCAATCGCAGGGGCTGATTGGCGTTGCAACTCGCCGATCAGCAAGCTGGCCACTATCGGAAGCATCTTCTCGACGGTGCTGGCATCCAAGCCTGTCGCCGATGCCGTGCGTGCTGCGATGCCTCGGCTGACGTGCTTGTTGCCGATCAGAACATTCAGAATTTCGTTGCCGGCGGCTTCCGCGTCCGGAGAGCTGAGGTTCGCGGGGGCTGATAACGTCCGCTGTGCGCCGGGTGCCGTAACGAGCGAAACGACATCCGCGACCCCGCCGCGCGAGAGCATGGCGCGCTGAATGCGAGCGTTGAGTGCATCGGTGAGAGACCTCACCGCCGCGCCGGACTTTTGCTCGTCGATGCCGAATGCGTCTGCAACTCTTGCGATGAGTTCCTGACCCTTGGCGCTCCGCAAACTGTCTTCGATTGTCACGTCGGCCTCCGGCCCTTCGAGCGGAATTCGTGTTTACCTATCACGCCCCCGTCTCCATCGCAGCAGCTCTCGATCAAAAACGTCGGACCGGCCATGCGCGAAAAGGCACCGGTATTCATCAGCTGTTCACGACAGCAAGCCTTAATTCGGCAAAGGCGGGGAAGATGGGCCATGTGCCTAAGAAACTCGTGAAACCTGGACGGGTCCGCGAGTGTTTTTGAAGTCCACAGTGTTGTGCCGGCGAAAAATGCCTGAAAGCAACTGCTCTTTGTGGAGAAACCCGATGCGAAGACTCATCATGTGTTTGTCCGTTCTCGCCGGACTGCTGTTCGCGGGAACACTGCCCACGTCCGCTAACGCGGCCGCGGGTCTGACTCCTCCTCAAGTCGCACAGTCATCCGCAGGTCTTGTGACCAAGGCGGGCTGGCATGGCGGATGGCACGGTGGCTGGGGACACCGTGGCTGGGGCTATGGCGGCTGGGGATACCGCCGTCGCTGGTGGGGACCCGGCGCGTACTTCGGCGCATGGCCGTACTATGGCTACGGCTATGGCTATTATCCGAGCTACTACTACAACGACTATTACCCCTATTATGGCTATTACGGCGGCTATGGCTGGCGGCACCGCTATTGGCGCCATGCGTACTGGGGTGGCCATCGTGGCTGGGGTTATCGTCGTGGATGGGGCGGCTATCGCGGTGGCTGGCATCACCACCGCTAGCGAGCCGCCGCCCGCAGCGCTTTGAAAACAATCTTGGCGGCTCGAGCGGTTTTCCCGCCCGGGTCGCTTTTTCTGTTTTTCTGTCGGAGGGCCGTTTCGCGCGAGTTGCAACGCTGCGACACTTTTGGCATGGTCCCGCCACTCTAAGCCGATGCGGCAATCATCAGAGCAATAAAAGGCCGGCGCGGAACGCTGTTTTTGCGCGAGCACAGGGAAGCACCGGTAATAGGGGTCCGATCCAAACGGACTTCGACAGGAAGCGTGCCAAAAGGGACCACACATGACCAACATACTTTGGGGGATCATCGCCTGCGGGGCGCTTTCGATTCTCTATGCAGTCGTCACCGCGAACGCGGTGATGAGCGCCGATCAGGGCACTGCCCGCATGCAGGAGATCGCGGCGGCAGTTCGTGAAGGCGCACAGGCCTACCTCAGCCGCCAATATCGCACGATCGCGATCGTCGGTGTCGTGATCTTCATCCTTGCTTGGCTGCTTCTCGGACCCCTTCAGGCCGTCGGCTTCTTGATCGGGGCAGTTCTCTCGGGGCTCGCGGGCTTCATCGGCATGAACGTCTCCGTGCGCGCCAACTTGCGGACCGCTCAGGCGGCAACCGTGTCGCTCGGCAGGGGCCTCGACATTGCTTTCAAGGCCGGCGCAATCACCGGCATGCTGGTTGCCGGCTTGGCGCTGCTGGGCGTCTCCGTCTACTACACCATTCTGACCGTCGGCCTCGGTAAGGATCCGGGCAGCCGCGAGGTGGTCGATGCGCTCGTTTCGCTCGGCTTTGGCGCCTCGCTGATCTCGATCTTTGCCCGTCTCGGCGGCGGTATCTTCACGAAGGGCGCGGACGTCGGCGGCGACCTTGTCGGCAAGGTGGAAGCGGGAATTCCCGAGGACGATCCGCGTAACCCCGCGACCATCGCAGATAATGTCGGCGATAACGTCGGCGATTGCGCCGGCATGGCGGCCGACCTGTTCGAGACATATGCCGTGACGGTTGTCGCGACGATGGTTCTCGCGGCGATCTTTTTCGCGGGCCAGGGGAACCTTGCCGCCCTGATCGTCTATCCGCTAGCAATCTGCGCGGCGTGCATCGTGACGTCGATCATCGGCACCTACTTCGTGAAGCTCGGGACTAACGGCTCGATCATGGGGGCGCTCTATCGCGGCGTGATCGCATCGGCGGTGCTGTCGATTCTTGGCCTCTACGCCGCGACCCAATACGTTCTGGGCGGCTTCGGAGACGTCGGGACCGCCGCGGGCCAGACCATCACGGGCTGGAACCTGTTCCTTTGCGGGATTGTCGGCCTTGTTCTGACCGGCCTGATCGTCTGGATCACGGAATACTACACCGGCATCGGATACCGCCCGGTGCGTTCGATCAGCCAGGCGTCCGTCACGGGCCACGGCACGAACGTCATCCAGGGCTTGGCCGTCTCGCTCGAAGCCTGCGCCTTGCCGACGATTGCCATCGTTGCCGCCATCATCACGACGTACAATCTGGGTGGCCTTTTCGGCACAGCGATTGCCACGACGACGATGCTCGGTCTCGCAGGCATGATCGTTGCGCTGGACGCCTTCGGGCCTGTGACCGACAATGCCGGCGGCATCGCCGAAATGGCAGGCTTGCCGAAGGAGGTCCGCCGCTCGACCGATGCGCTCGATGCAGTGGGCAACACCACGAAGGCCGTCACCAAGGGCTATGCGATCGGCTCCGCCGGTCTCGGTGCTTTGGTGCTTTTCGCGGCTTACAATTACGACCTCCACCACTTCATCGATGAAGCGAACAAGGCTGGCGCGACCGGCTATCAGTTCTTCAAGGACGTGCAGGTCAACTTCGGCCTTGAAAATCCCTACGTCGTCATCGGTCTTCTGCTCGGTGGCCTCATTCCCTTCCTGTTCGGCGGTCTCGCGATGACAGCTGTTGGACGTGCAGGGGGAGCGATCGTGCTCGAGGTTCGCCGTCAGTTCAAAGCCAAGCCGGGCATCATGAAGGGCACCGAAAAGCCTGACTACGCCGCGGCGGTCGATCTGCTGACGCGAGCTGCGATCAAGGAGATGATCGTACCGTCGCTGCTGCCGGTGTTGTCGCCAATCGTGCTGTTCGTCGTGATCAACGCGATCGCGGGCAAGGGCGCGGCGTTCTCGGCCGTCGGCGCCATGCTGCTGGGAGTGATCGTGACTGGCATCTTCGTCGCCATCTCGATGACGTCGGGTGGCGGCGCCTGGGACAATGCCAAGAAGAGCTTTGAAGACGGCTTTGTCGACAAGGATGGCGTGAAGCACATGAAGGGATCGGAAGCCCACAAGGCGTCCGTAACCGGCGACACCGTTGGCGATCCCTATAAGGACACAGCCGGGCCCGCCGTGAACCCCGCGATCAAGATCACGAACATCGTTGCGCTTCTATTGCTCGCCGTGCTCGCGCATCTGTCCTGATCGACACCACAAAAAGAAAAAGGCTCCGCTGGTTCGCGGAGCTTTTTTTTCATCGCACGGCCTCAGAAATTTAGCCGACGAGCTTCGGGTCCTCGCTGTCGTGCACATGTCCGATCGCCGCAAGCAGCCGCTTGTCCAAGAGGTCGGGTTTCAAAAGCACCTTCTGGGAATGCACATCCTCGACGGCCGCGCGCGGAACGACGAATTCGCCCGCGTTCTCGACGTAGAGAACGAGGGATGTCGGCGTAACCTCGCGGATGGCACCGATCCCGTCTTTGCCGTCCACCAGAAAGGCCATGTAGCCCGTTTCGATTTTTTCAGTCATGGAAACACCTTGGCACATTGTTGACGGCCAACCGCTGGAACGTGCCAGCGAAGCTATGGTTCATTTTGCTGTTCGACCGCGCCGTTGCAAGCGCACCACCGCTTCGGGCACGATATATCAGCCCAACGTCGGCGGAACGAGGCCAGCGTTCAGGCGAAGTAAACGGAAGCTGACGCTCAGCCATCCCCGAAGAGCTGCTGCTTGCCGAGGTTGCGGAACAGCGACTTCAGGATGCCTTCGTCCTTGCCCCCGGGGGCTGGAGTCGTACGGCTGATGAAATCGAAGACCTTGCCGTCTTTCAGGCCATAATTTGCGATGCTGTCGACGGTGCCGCCTCCGTTGAAGTAAACCGCGACGATCTGGCGATTTTCCTCTGTCGGGAGGAAGAACGATTTTTGCGAGTCGGTGCTCGAAATGTAATAGAAAGCGTGGCCATCCCCGAGCACGGCCGTCGTCGAGGGCGTGCCGAGTGCGGTGCGCACCTGATCCTGGCTCATCCCCGGCTGAACGGCTTGCAGGTCTGTAGGCCGGAATTCCTGGCCGTGCTTGGTGATCGTCGGCGTGCCGCACCCGCCCAGAACGGCCGGAGTTACAAGCAGACTCAGCAGAAGCGCTGCTGCCGATAGAAACCGGCCCTCGGTCCCGTTCTGTTTCATTTGCGCATTCTTATCCCGGGAATCGCCTCGCCCCATTCGGCGACCTGTGTTTAGATTGTGTGTCGAAAGCCAGCAACCGCGTGCCCCCGTGGACGCGACGCATGATCCCCAGACTTTTGCTCGGTTCCGCTAAACCCAGGACTCCACGATGTTGCAATGGCTAAGAAAGCGGACCGAAACCGGACGCAGAGCAGGAGAGCTTTATGGCAGCGTCGTGACGGCTGCGAGGCAACCCGACTTTTACGGTAATATCGGCGTTCCAGACACACCCGAAGGTCGGTTTGAGCTGGTGGCTCTGCACCTGTTTTTGGCTATAGAGAGCCTGGGGGGCCCTGCCTCGGACGTTCTCAGACAACGCCTGATTGAAGTCTTTGTCACGGACATGGACGATTGCATGCGGGAGATGGGCGTCGGAGATCTCGCCGTACCGAAGAAGGTGAAACGCGCCGCGGCGGCATTTTACGAACGGGCAACGGCTTACCGGCGTGCGCTTGCCGCGGGGGATGAGTTCGCAATGGCCGAACGTCTGCAGCATTACATTTTTGCAAACCCTCCCCCGCAAAGGGGTGGAAGCGAGGCCCTCGCGCACTACGTGCATGAGGCCGCGTCGGCTCTCTCCGTCCAATCCTTCGATGCCTGGTTGGAATGTGGATTCGCCGCCCGATCGCTCGAGCGAAGCGTATCAATCGTCAGGATGACTGCAACGTGACCGAACACTTGGATTGGACCGAAAAAACAACGGAAGTTCCTTTAGGAGGCCTGGAGCGGACGCGTGAGGCGAACGCCTCCGAACGCGAGCGCGTTGCTCAGGCGCTCAATATCCTGAACGTCGCGAGCCTTTCAGCGCGCTATCGCATCGTGTCGATATCTGGCGGCGCCTATCGATTGAAAGGCACGATCGAAGCCAGCGTCGAGCAGGCATGTGTGATCTCGCTCGATCCCGTTGGAAAGGAGATCGAAGCCTCCTTCGACGTCGAGTTCTGGCCCGATCTCAAGCCTGAGGAAAGTGAAGAGGAAGAGAGCATCTTGGATGGGACCGACGTCGAGCTCCTGGAGCACGGTCTCGTTCCCGTCGGGCGCATTGTCTTCGAGATGCTGTCGGCGTCGTTGGATCCCTATCCGCGTCGCGAGGGCGCCGAATTCAACTGGACGGATCCTGCGACCGAAGACGCAGAGAAGCACAACCCGTTTGCCGCACTATCGAAACTGAAGGATCGGGGCTAACGCGCCGCGCTCGTCACATAGCTCGGAAGCACCGCCCTTTGGATCGCGTTTTAATCGACGGATTTCCGCCGTGCCGGCGCTATATGTGAAGGAAAAGTCAAGGTAAACTAAACATGTGTGAGTGCTTCTGTCACGAGGCGTGTTTTCGCCTTGTGGGCAGGCTCCAAAAGGCTATGGTCTCGCCGAATTTCGGGGACAAACAGGACCGTTAGCCGAGTCGGGTGCGTTATGTGCTAAACGCGGCTTCCACGGCAATCGACAAAAGATGGCAAGCCCAAAAACGATTGCACTCGACGCCATGGGCGGCGATCACGGTCCGGAGGTCGTGATCCCCGGCGCGGCCTTGTCGCTCGAGCGCCAGCCTGCGTTGAGCTTCGTTCTTTGCGGTCAGCAACCGCGCATCGAAGCCGCCCTTGCGGCGCATCCGGCGTTGCGGGCCAAGAGCCGTATTGTCCACACCGACCTCGTCATCGCGATGGACGAGAAGCCGAGTCAGGCATTGAGGCGCGGCAAAGGTTCCAGCATGTGGTTGCCGCTTGAGGCGGTGAAATCCGGGGAGGCTGACGCCGCGGTTTCGGCAGGGAACACTGGCGCGCTGATGGCCATCGCCAAGCTCGTGCTGAGGCCGATGGCGGGCATCGAGCGTCCGGCGATCGCCGCGCTTTGGCCGACCGTCAAATCGGAATGTATCGTTCTTGACGTCGGCGCCAATATCGGAGCGACCGCTGGCCAGCTTGCGGACTTCTCGCTGATGGGAGCCGCGATGGCCCGCGCCGTCTTCCATATCGAGCGGCCGTCCGTCGGCCTCTTGAACGTCGGCACCGAGGAAATGAAGGGCAACGAGGACGTCAAGGCCGCGCACTCATTATTGAAATCGATCGACGCTCTGCCGCTCGAATACAAGGGGTTCGTGGAAGGTGATCAGATCGGTCAAGGAGCGGTTGATGTTGTCGTCGTCGAAGGATTTGCCGGCAACATCGCGCTGAAGACGGCGGAGGGCACTGCCAAGCAGATCAGCACCTATCTGCGGGCTGCTATGACGAGTTCGGTGGTGAGCAAAATCGGTGCCTTCCTTGCCCAGGGCGGTTTCCGGGTTCTCAGGGAAAAAATGGACCCTCGTCGCGTTAACGGCGGCACATTCCTGGGGTTGAACGGGATTGCGGTGAAGAGCCACGGCGGCACCGATGCCTTTGGATTTGCGAGCGCTGTCGATCTTGCGTACGAGATGGCCGATTCCGGTTTGATTGCGCGCCTGACAGCCGATATGGACGGGTTCCATCATAGGCTTTCGGCCGCGGCGGTTGCAGGCCAGCAGCCTCGCGACTCGACCGGAAGCGCGCTCGGAAAGGCATAGACTTGGCAGTTCTTCGTTCGGTTATTCGCGGCGTCGGCGCGCATCTTCCCAAGCGCATCGTAACGAACGACGACCTCGCAAAAATCGTCGACACCAGCGACCAATGGATACGAGAACGCTCGGGCATCCTTCAGCGCCATATCGCCGACGAGAAGGAATTGACCTCGGAGCTTGGCGCTGCGGCCGCCAAGCAAGCATTGGTGCGTGCAGGGATCGATCCGATCGACATCGATTTGATCGTTTGCGCCACCGCGACGCCGGACCGGACTTTTCCCGCAACCGCGGTGCGCATCCAGAACATGCTCGGAGTGACGAAGGGCGCCGCATTTGACGTCCAGGCGGTCTGCTCCGGATTCGTCTATGCGATGGCGATCGCCGACAATTTTCTCAAAACCGGACAATCGAAGCGTGCGCTGGTGATCGGCGCGGAGACATTTTCCCGAATTCTCGATTGGTCCGACCGCTCGACCTGCGTTCTCTTCGGCGACGGCGCCGGTGCGGTTGTGCTCGAGTCGCAACCTCAACGCGGCACGCGGGAGGATCGCGGAATTATCGCAACACTGATCAGATCCGACGGCCGCTACGAGGATTTGCTTTATGTCGATGGCGGTCCGGGGTCGACGAAAACCGTCGGTCACTTGCGCATGAACGGCCGCGAGGTCTTCCGCCACGCCATCCAGAAGATTTCAGGCGTCATCGAGGAAATGCTGGTCGAGACCGGCTACGCGCCCGACGAGATCGATCTCTTCATTCCGCACCAGGCGAACAAGCGGATTCTGGACGGCATCGTCAAAAAGCTCGGCGTGGCGCCTGAGAAGATCGTCATGACGCTCGACAAGCACGGCAATACGTCAGCCGCATCGATCCCTCTGGCACTCAATGAAGCCTTCGAGGCTCACCGGGTGAAGGAGGGGAACCTCATCCTGATGGAGGCGATGGGAGGTGGATTTACCTGGGGTGCCG
The DNA here is from genome assembly GCA_018242215.1 of Pseudomonadota bacterium. Taxonomy (GTDB): domain Bacteria; phylum Pseudomonadota; class Alphaproteobacteria; order Rhizobiales; family Hyphomicrobiaceae; genus Hyphomicrobium_B. The sequence goes on along the minus strand of JAFECG010000031.1, from coordinate 33,046 downwards.
TTTTGGCCCGCTGGTAGGCCATTTTGGTGCGCTGCAGCGTAGAAAATCGTTCTTTTTCAGATGCTTGTTGACGGCCTCCCGTTGACCCCGCGACCAACCGCCGCTACCATGGACGTTTGGAATGACGCTCGGCTGGGAGGATAGGATGACGGGCAAGACGTTGACGCGAGCTGATCTCGCGGAAGCGGTCGTTGCGAAGGTGGGCTTGCCTCGGAACGAGAGCCAGGAACTTGTAGAGCGGGTGCTCGATGAGATTTCCGGCAGTTTGGCTGAAGGTGATGCCGTCAAGCTCTCGTCCTTCGGCTCCTTTGGGATCCGTCAAAAAGGCCAGCGGATCGGTCGCAATCCGAAAACGGGCGAAGAGGTGCCAATCACGCCGAGGCGCGTGTTGGTGTTCCGCCCTTCGAACATCATGAAGGACCGGATCAACAAAGGTCATGCGAAACGCTGACGACCCGTTGCAAGTCAGTGAAACTCGGCGTTCAATCCGTCCGAGTTGAAGAAAGGCAAGGGGGCGAGCCATGAACAAATCGGCGGAAGCATTTCGCACGATCGGAGAAGTGGCTGACGAACTCCAGATCCCGAAGCATGTCCTACGCTTCTGGGAGGGCCGTTTCCCGCAGATCCGGCCGATGAAGCGCGGCGGCGGACGCCGTTATTACCGTCCCGAGGATATGGAGCTCTTGCGCGGTATCCGCGCGCTTCTTCATGCCGAGGGCTATACGATCAGGGGGGTCCAGAAGATCCTCCGCGAGCACGGGGTTGATCAGGTAAAGGCAGCAGCCCACCGAACGGCTGCTGCTGCGCCAGCTCCGGTGCCCGCTGCCCCGTCGAGCCGCAAGCGCGGTCGTAAGCCACTGGCAAAGGCGGTTCCCCCGGCCGTGCAGCCAGTCGAAAGGAAGCTGCCTCAAGATCCAGCGCTGGCCAAGAGCCAGATCGAGAGCGCGATCCGCGAACTCGAAATTGCCTGCGCGATCCTTCGGGGGCATCCCATCAACCCGTCGGTGAGTTCCGATGAACTGAAGAAGCCACGTGCCGGCCGGACGTGAATTTCCGCGGATGACTCGCCCCGGGTCGAGCGAAAGGCGACAAGAGCCCGAAATTTTCTTCATCGATCTCGTGAAATCGGAAGCTCTTCTCGATGCAGAGGAGCTGCGGGCGCCGCGACTGTCGGATGACGACATCGAACGGGCACGAACGATAGCCGATGATAAGGCGAGGCGCCTCTGGCGAAGCTCCCGGATTGCAACGCGCATCCTGCTCGAACGCCTCGCAGGCGAAAGTGTTCGCCAAATTCCGTTCCAGATTGAGCCCGGCGGCCGTCCGTTTCTCGAGGAAGCCGGTCCGCATTTTAGTATCTCCCATAGCGGAAGTGCCGCGGTCATTGCCGTCGCGAGAGAACTGCGGGTCGGTGTCGATCTTGAATGGAACGCGAGACCGGTTCAGATGTCCCAGGATCGGCGTCTCCGGATCATTCGGGCGGCGGAGCGGCTTGCATCACAGCCCTCACTCTCCGCTGCCCGCGACAGCGATGTTTTGAAAGCTTGGGTTCGCCTCGAAGCCATCGCCAAAGCGCGGGGCACCGGAATCGGTCGGCTGCTGACGGATGAGGGCGTCATCGGAGGCGCTGGACCGGCTGACGTTCCAGGTTCCGACATGGACGTCCGGGACCTTGCCGTTGGGGACGCTTACGTTTCTGCAGTCGCGGCGCGACACTTACCCCAAGACCTTGAAGTCCTGACATTCCCAACGGATCGGCTTGCGCCGATTTTGTAGGACGGTTCCGCCAACCTCACCGCGCGAAGGTTCACTGCGCCCACGGATCAAAGGCATAAGGCGGAGGCGCCTGCCTTCGACTACGGTGCATACCCGAAGATTTTCGGAAAGTAGGAATTGCTGACCGTCTGTGGTTTCCGGTGGTTGCGAAATCGGCGCCTCGCCGGGCGATCGGCAACCGCCTCGATCTTTGGCTTCGAATCGGCCGACGCACTGGTCTTCACGAAAGGAGGAGGGAGATTGAAGGCCACGGCCGTCTCATCCTTGACGGCCAGCAGGATATTGGATTCCGCCGGGCGCCACCGGTAGCCGAGGCTGAAGTCTATCGGCGTGGCATGATCCTTCGTGAACACCTCGTTGAGCTTCGATTGGTATTGCCCCGCGAAGAGACCGATCGGACCGACATAGCGCCCATAGGGGTGAAGCTTCCAGCCCTGTGCGAAGAAGCGAACGGGAATGCCCGAGTCGTCTTCGAGCAGAGAAACGCTGTGCGTCAGGAGGTAGTCGCGCACTGTCGAGAAATGGTCGGAGTGCATCAGATAAGAGGCGCTCTTGATGAAGCTGTCGCCATGCCCGAGCGTATCGCAGAACGTCAGAAAGCCGCTCGATTTGATGCCGCCGTCAGAGAGATCCGTGCTGAAATAATAAAGGGTGTTCTTCTTGCCGACGCTCGCATCGCCGAAAGTGATCTTCGCGCCATGTCCGGTCGCGTTGGCGATTTTCTCTTCGACAGGATGCAGGGTACCGTCGCTCTGCAGGTCGAACAGCTCGATGTCATAGATCGTCTTGCCCGAGCGGGCGAGGAAGGTCATCAGCACAGGAAGCGTGCCATTGAGCTTCGTGCGGCTGAAATCGACGCGCATGAACTTGGTCTGGAAGAAGCTGTAGCTCAGCACGGAGCTGAGGGAGGACCGCAGATCGCGCAACGAGCTTGCGATCTCGCCTCGGGAATATTTTCGCAGGTCCGGGATCTGGCCGGGCGGCTCAAGTCCCGCCATGACATACGTGGTCGCCGATGGGAAAAAGGCGTCGGCATAGAGATAATCCGGACCGCTGAAGAAATAGAACAGAACCGGCTGCGGGGCGTTGAAGTCTCTCGAGACGAGAGAACGGATTTTGACCAACTGGCGTCTTTCGAGACCGCCCCAGGCATCGTCAAAGCTTTTCGCATACTGCTTCCAGAAGCCCTCATTCGTATAGGCCTGGAGCGGTGAACCCGCTGAGGGCTGCATGCCGGCGATGAAGCGCGCCGTATCGTTGAGACTGGCACCTGGTTCGGCGCGCACCGCGCTCGAAATGGTGACGACTGCGAACACCGCAAAGGCGGCCGCCACGGAAACACGCATTCTAGCCATGTTGAATCCTATTGAGGTCTTCACTGACTCTCGAGCGATTTCGGGAATAGGCATACGCGGCCAAACCCGTCAGCATGATGGCAAGACCGGCCAGGGATTGCAGAGGACGCTCGACAACCAAGTGGTACATCATGAAAGCCGTGACCCCTAGAAACACGAAGGGCGTAAGCGGATAGCCCCAGGTCCGATAGGGACGGGAAAGGTGCGGTTCCTTCCAGCGCAGGACGATGACGCCGAGCACGGCCAGGAACGAACAAAGGGTGAGGCTGAACTGAATGGTATCCAGAACAGCTTCGAAACTCTGCGTCATCAGAAGCAGGCTGACGATGACGAGCTGAAACAGGATCGCGTACGTTGGAACGCCATTCTTGCTCGTCAGCGATAGGGGACGGAAGAGCGCATGATCCTTACCCATTGCCATCGTGACGCGCGGGCCGATCCACGTCATGGCGCTGACCGAGGAAATCAACCCGATGCAGATCAGTGCGCCGACGATCCCGCCTCCAACCGCGCCGAAGATATGTCGGCCCGCGATGAGGGCGACATCGAGCTGTCCGGCCATCGCCGAAATCGGAGTCGTGTAGAGGAAGACCGCGTTGAGCGCGACGTAGCAGGCGATCACGATGATGGTCGCGGCAATGATCGAGCGCGGAAGACTTACGGCAGGCTCGCGAATCTCACCGGCGATATACGTCGCGGCATTCCAGCCTGAGTAAGCGTACATCACGAAAACGAGGCTGACGGCGAACGGGGCGCTCGCAATGTATCCGAGGTCGCCTTCAGTCGGTGCGAACGATATCGACTGCGGCACTCCGTAAGCCAGACCGGCGACGATCAGCGCCAGGATCAAGCCGCCCTTGATGAACGTCGATATGTTCTGAAATTTACTCGAATGCTTGACGCCGGTGAGATGGATGAAGGTCACGACCCAGACGACGGCAAGTCCGAGCAGGAGCGGCGACGCGCCCGGGAAGAGTCCCTTGAAGTACTCTCCGAATGCCATTGCCGCGAGCGCAATCGGCGCCGAAAATCCGAGCGCCGCCGATATCCATCCGGCGAGAAACCCGATGGCAGGATGATAGATGCGGGAGAGAAAATTGTATTCGCCGCCGGAGCGGGGAAACGCGGCCGCCAACTCGGCATAGGAGAGGGCGCCGCAAAGCGCTGCTATTCCACCGACGATCCAGAGCATCAGGACCGAGAAAGCGGACGGGATGCTGGCAACCTGAAAGCCAAGGCTGGTGAAGACGCCGATTCCGATCATGTCGGCAACGGCGAGGGCGGTTGCGGTCACCGTCGAGACCGTGCGGACATCAAGTCCAGGAGAGACGGTCGGCGACGCGCTGATGCTGGCAGCAGTTGTCATGAAGAGCGGCTTAGCAGTGGACAAACTCGGCGACAGTATTGACTCGCGTCCCTTCCAACAACTGCCACTCGAACATGTTAACGGGAAGTTGCCGAAATGCACCTAAGCTGCGTCGGGAGAACACTTTTTGCACAAGCCCCGCCGAGAACCTAGCGGGCCGCGCTGGACGGGGGACCTTTGTCTCATGAATTGAACAATTTTGAGCTTTAGAGCCAGAGTGAAGAATCGGCCAAGTCGCCGCACCAATGAGTCTGTTTCAGGGTAAACGCGAATCCTTGATGACGACCGTATCAACTGCGGAGTGTCGCTGCGCATGCCGCCAACGCCGATAAACGATGGGCGCCGGCAATTTTTGACGCAAGCCTTTGGTGCAACCCTCGCCTGGACACTCGGCACCTCGGCGGCCGACGCGAGCAAGGGACGCCAGCGCCCGCTCGTGCCTTCCAAAACGCTGGTGCAGTCGCGCAGTCGGCCGACAAAGATGGACAAGACCAGTCTCGTCCACTTCGATACGGCTCCCTTTCCCTATCACGGGACGATGCCCGGCTCGAACGAGCCGTTTCTAAACGTCAACGAGAACGGCCATAAAGGCCACCGCACGCCGTTTGGCCGCGTCTATTGGGAAGATCAGACATACAACGATAGCCGCGTCTTGCTTCACATCCCAAAGGGATTCGATATTCGCCGTCCGGCGCTGATGATGGTCTTTTTTCATGGGCACGGTGCCACGCTACAGCGCGACGTGCTGGCCCGTCAGAAAGTGCCGGCGCAGATCACGGCATCGAACGCGAATGTCGTTCTTGTCGCTCCCCAGCTCGCGGTTGACGCGCGGGATTCGAGCGCGGGGAAGTTCTGGCAGCCGGGAGCGTTCGGACGCTTCATAGGCGAGGCAGGCCAGCACCTCGCGCACATGTTTGGTGATCGCAAATCGCTGCGCACGTTTGCAAGCATGCCGATCATCGTCGTCGCCTACAGCGGCGGATACGTCGCGGCAGCGTCGGCCATCGAACTCGGCGGATTGAAGAAGAGGGTGCGCGGCGTCGTGCTCCTCGACTCCCTCTACGGCGATCTCGACAAGTTCGCGCATTGGATCGAGGCCGACCCGTCGGCGTTCTTCGTCAGCGTCTACTTGAGTTCGACGCGAAATCAGAACGCTCAGCTCGAAGACATTCTCGCGGCCCACGACGTGGACGTCAGCGGCCAGATCAATACGCGCCTGGCATCGGGAGGCGTGGCTGTTGTCCCGGGGGGTGGGGGGCGGCACCGCGACCTCGTCACCCACGCGTGGGTCGATTATCCGATCATCGATCTTTTGAGCCGCTTGCCGGAATATCGTCGCTAATGGGATGCGCGGCGGAACATTCCTTGGGACCTCATGTCGTCATCGGCCGGCCTCGTTAAACAAGCTGCGGAAGCCGGTGCTCTTATCCGTCCTTGACGTCCGGATGCGTTCCAGGTACCCAACCCCGAGACCGCGACGGCCTCCGCGTGCAAGCGTTGGTTGCAACGGCTATCAGATTTCCAAATCGGAGCGTAGCGCAGCCTGGTTAGCGCACCAGTCTGGGGGACTGGGGGTCGGAGGTTCAAATCCTCTCGCTCCGACCATTCTTTTCAATGACTTAGCCGTATGCTCGATTTCGACCAGAACGGCGTAGCTACCACCTAGCTACCATAATCTCGCAGGCTACTGATAAAAGTTGGGGGAAACTGCGGGTCAGTTTGCAGGGCCGGAGATCGTCCATTTTGGGTCGGGGAAAAGGGTTCTGCTATTCAGCCGATCAAAACCGGGTATTCAGTTTAGCTTGTCACCGTCCTTTGATGATGTCTTCCACTTTCAGCGCCTAGATTGGCCTGTCGAAATGTTGAACGCGGATTGGAATACTCGCATCATCGTCATATGATTCGTGCGAGCGAAATTCTGCCAAGACGGAGTGTCAATGCCGAAGGAAGCCGTCGCTCGCAGCGCACGACCCGCACGCTCTCGCAAGCCGGCCACGAAAGCTGACTCGCCACAGGATGCTGAACTTTTTGTTTTCCCGCCGATCTCTGAGTCCGGCCGTAATTCCACGGAGCTTACATCCGTTGAAATCTGTGCGGGAGCAGGTGGACAGGCGCTAGGCCTTGAACTCGCTGGATTCCGCCACAGCGCCCTCGTAGAGATAGAACCACCCGCCTGCGCCACGCTGCGGCTGAACAGGCCCAAGTGGAACGTGATCGAAGGCGACGTTCGGGAGTTCTGCGGAAAGCCGTTCAAAGGCGTTGATCTATTCGCTGGCGGCGTACCTTGCCCTCCTTTCTCAAAAGCAGGCAAGCAGCTCGGGAACGGAGATGAGCGGGATCTTTTTCCAGATGCAATCCGGTTGGTCGACGAAATCAGGCCTCGTGCTGTGCTCCTGGAGAATGTTCGCGGCCTTCTGGACGATGTGTTCGAGGACTACCGGGAAGAGCTGCGCTCGGATTTGCACAAGCTAGGTTATACCGCCGAATGGCGGCTCCTGAATGCCAGCACCTTCGGTACGCCCCAACTTCGTCCACGCGCATTGCTCGTGGCGATACGCAAGGAGTTGGCAGACGGCTTTCGCTGGCCAGAAGCTCCTGCGATCAAGCCAAAGACGGTCGGTGAGACACTTCACGATCTTATGGCCGAGCGAGGATGGCGGCTCGCTAATCGCTGGAAGGAATGGGCCAACGATATTGCGCCAACTCTTGTCGGCGGCAGTAGAAAGCACGGCGGACCCGACCTGGGGCCTACGAGGGCCAAGCGCGCCTGGGCGTCCCTTTGCGTGGATGGCCTTGGGCTTGCAGATCAAGCGCCAGACCCCGATTTTGTTGGCTTCCCGCGCCTTACTGCAAAGATGACGGCACGCATCCAGGGCTTCCCTGACGAGTGGCAGTTCTCGGGCCGAAAGACCGCTGCCTATCGCCAGATTGGCAATGCTTTCCCTCCGCAAGTCGCCGAAGCGGTAGGAAGGCAAATCGCCATCTGTCTAGCCGCGCGGCCTGCGCGCAAGTTGAAAACTGCATGAGTGCCGGGGCTCTCATCGCGGAGGCTCGGCAGCGCTATCATGCGCAGCTGTTCAAGGGTGTTCTGTCCCTAGATGTCGATGGAATTCCAAGCAATGCTGACAAGCACAGCCGAATTTCTGTCGCAATCGCCAAGGGTATCGCCCAGCAGTTGAAGCTGGAAACGATGGAGAAGCTTGCCGGCCAGCGGAGCGGCAGCGAGTTCGAGACCGCCAACGCGGATTTCGTCAGAGAGACTTTTCTTCGCCTCTCTCACATTCGGCCTGGCGACTGGGAAGTGCGGAAAGTTTCCAGCCGTGGACGCTTGGCAGTTGCTGACTTCGAACAGTACTCGCATCTCGACGCGCTAGCGCAGGCAGCGAAAGCCAGCCCGGAACTCGCGGCAGCACTGGGCAATGACTACACTATCAGCCCCGACGTCATCATTATTCGTGGATTGTTGACTGACGCTCAGATCAACGCACCTGAGCCAATCATCGACGCGAGCGTCTGTCGAAAAGCAGCCTTGCGGATTTCCAACGGCGGCAAACCGCTTCTCCACGCCAGCGTCTCTTCCAAGTGGACCATCCGTTCGGATCGCAGCCAGAACAGCCGTGCGGAAGCGCTGAACTTAATTCGAAATCGCAAGGGACATCTCCCGCATATTGTGGTCGTCACCGGCGAGCCGCTGCCCTCACGCCTTTCCTCAATCGCGCTTGGGACCGGTGACATTGATTGCGTCTATCACTTTGCTCTTCCCGAGCTTGAGGTCGCTGTCGAACAGTGCGGGGAGGAGGAAGCACTATCGCTTCTTCGCATCATGGTGCAGGGCAAGCGCCTCAAAGATATTTCAGACCTTCCGCTGGATATGGCCGTATAAATCGCGCCCGAGCTGGCATTTCCCAAAGAGCACCGCATGGCTGACGATGACAAAACCTGGATGGACGGTTCCGAAGAGCCTGAAATACAGATCACAGAATATGACATCACCTCGACGCCGAACGACTTCAACGTCTTGACGATAAATAGCTTCCTGGACAAGGGCGCTATCGTTTTGCCCCGCTATCAAAGAAGCTTCACGTGGGACAAAGCCCGGGCATCGAAGCTGATCGAGTCCCTCATCCTGGGACTGCCGGTGCCCCAACTCTTTTTGTACGAAGAGGGGCGTAACAAGTTCGCCATCCTGGACGGCCAGCAGCGGCTGTTGTCGATCTACTTCTTCACGAAGCGGCGCTTTCCGAAGAAGTCCCAACGCACAGTGCTCAGGGACATCTTCGCCAAGGAGGGCGGGTTTGCGCCAAAGGTGCTCCAAGATGACGACCTGTTTGAAGCCTTCAATATCTACCTGCCCGCGAAGGGCGGCGAAGAAAAGAGCCAGCTCCATGGGCTCAATTACGAAACGCTACAGGACAACCATCGAAGCGCTTTCGATCTACGGCCTCTGCGCTGTGTAATCATCAAGCAGAACGAACCGAAGGACGACAATTCGTCCGTCTACGAGATATTCGACCGGCTGAACACTGGCGGTGTCAACCTCAACCCGCAAGAGATCAGAGCGAACCTCTACATCTCGGGATTCTACGAGTTTCTGTACGAGGCTAACAAAGACAAGCGCTGGCGTCATATCCTCGGGAAGGCTGATCGCGATGAGAAGCTTCGTGACATAGAGCTGCTGTTACGCGCCTTCGCAATGCTGTGTTACAGCGCCCAGTACAGCCCTTCCATGACGCGGTTCCTCAACCGCTTCTCTAATTATGCCAAGAAAAACTTTGACGCCGACACGGTTAGCCATCTCAAAGCTATTTTCGAAAGCCTGATGGCAGCGCTAGACGGGCTTGAGCCCGGCCTTTTCAGGCTTTCCGACCGGTTCTCCATCGCCATCTTCGAGGCGCTACTGGTGGGCAGATATCAGAAATGCTTCGATAAAAAATCAGATCCCAAAGAAATTGGCGCGGTTGCCGCTGATGACCTGAAGAAGCTGGCGGACGGTCTCCGTGAGAAGGTGCAGGAAGGGACGACAAAGAAGGATAACGTCCTAAAGCGGCTCGAAGTGGCGAAGGAGCTGCTGGAGCCAAAATGACCGAGGTCGAGCGCATCTTCAATGAGCTCACTGCGCTGCGCGAGCTGACGGCGAAAGCGGAGAGTCCATCCGACCTCAACGCATTTGAAACGCTTGCCGCCAAATCTTTGCTGCTAGCGGCGGCCAGCTATTTCGAGCGGCAGATTTGCGATTCGATTGAGAATACTGCGCGCAGCACGGGCAGCAAAGAGCCCTTCGTCAATTTCATTTCCAGACAAGGACTGAAGCGAAGGTACCATCAGCTGTTTAACTGGGAAATGAACCACGCCAACCAGTTTCTTGGCCTATTCGGACCGGAGTGCAAAAAGCTCATGGACGACGATATTAAGGCTGACGAGACGTTGAGCCAAGCTATCAAAGATTTCATGTACCTGGGAAGTCAACGCAACCAGCTCGTTCACAATAACTTTGCGTCATTTCCGGTGGATGCTAGTCTTTCTGAAATCTGGATGAAATTTCAGAGCGCCTCAAAATTTGCTGAATGGCTCCCGAAGAAGCTAACGGCCGTGTCCACTGCAAAGAGAGAAGAAAACGAACCTCTAGCTGAGAATGCCGGACAAGATCAGCCCGCTCCGACGATCTGAAAATATGCGGCGCATCCGCAGCCATAACACCTCGCCCGAGATCAAGGTGAGGCAAGCGCTGCGTGGCTTAGATTTCACCGGATACCGGCTTCACCGGCGCGATTTGCCCGGCGTCCCCGACATCGCCTTCATTGGAAGGCGAAAGGCCATATTTATTCACGGGTGCTTCTGGCATGCCCACGATTGCAAGGAAGGGCTGCGCCGGCCCAAGAGCAACCTTAGCTACTGGCTTCCCAAGATCGACCGGAACAAAGCTCGCGATAGCCAGCATCTCTCCGCCATGTACGAGCTTGGCTGGCACGTACTGACAATCTGGGACTGCGAACTGAAAGACGATGCTGCTCTAAAGGAGCGTTTGAAGCGCTTTTTAACGTCTTGAGTGAGGCGGTTTCAGCTGCCTACCCAGCATAACTATGCCTTGGTATTTCCTGCAAGGGATGGACGCCCGAAGGGCCGAGACGCGATTAGCGGCTCGGCGCGCGACAGCCCGGCCCGCGCGAAAGCGCGGGTGCAGCCAAACTCACTCGCGTCCTTCTTCCTGGCGCTTCCGACCTTTCGACATGCCACGGGTCACTTGCCCGGTCGCGATCAGCTCATCGAGGGAGGGCTGCTGATTTCCAGCGGACTTGCCAGGCAAAGGATATTGGGTCGCGCCTGATAGATACGGCCGCTTTGAATCTTCAAACTGCTTGATCCAAACTCCAGGCTTGAACGGGGGGTGCCATCGGTGGGATTGACCCATCCCCAAAGGTCGGGGCGGTCTTTCTCCGGCGCCTCGTCCTTGAAGCCGTTCGGGAAGAGAACGATCTGCCCCGGCCGTAGGGTGAGATTGGCGACGGTAACATCGACGCCGGTCGGATCGGCGAGAAGCGCTTCGATCTGTTCTGCAGCCGGAATATTCGCCGGAATGCCGTTGATGCTGCCGCCGTAGCCGGTCTTGATCTCGCCCGTCTTCTTGTCCGCGTATTTGAAGCCCCAGAGAGAGAAAGGGAGAGCCGCCTCATCGCCGGGCTTCGTTAGCGTGCCGACGAAAATCGGCTTTTCATCACCCTGCACCTTGTAGCGGTTGATCGGTGCGTAGAAATTTCCCTTCGGTTGCTGGCTTTGATCCATGGCGGCTCCTTCGTTGTTGCCAGGAAAGGCTGCGCGGCATTGCATACAGCGTCAATGCAAGTGCCTCTGTCGTGAGCATTTCGATGTGCCACTAGGCGCATTCAGGAAAGGCATCCCAGCCATTGAATGGTCGGCTTTTAGCGCGAGCCTCCATCGGTTCTCGAAGAGGGAAGGGTCGTATGAGCCGAACAGCAACGATTGCCATCGTCAACAACGAGCGGAACATCGTCACGTCGCTACGCATGGCATTCGAGGCAGAAGGATTTCGCGTTCGAGGCTACGCCGATACGGCTTCCGCCTTGCAACTTATCGACGATCCGGCCGACCTTGCCCTGATCGATAAGACCAATCCGCCGCTTGGCGGCATTAAGCTGTTTAAGCGGCTTCGAGCACGGCATCGGATGCCCGTCATCTTTCTCTCTGCCTGGGCCGAAGACTTGGAAGAAGAACACAAGGGAACTGATCTGCAGGCCGAGGGCTATATTCCCACGCCGTTTTCACAGCGCTTTGTTATCGCGTGCGTTCGCGATCTGCTGAGACTGTATCCGCCAAGGCCCGCAATAGCATTGGTCACGAGCCGGGTTTAGGCCAGTCTGCAGGTGGCTTTACCTCTGACCAGTGTAAGGTCGCTTCTTGACGTTCAGATTGGCAGCCTCCGCTGGCCGTAAGAGGCCCCAGGCGCAAAAATCACGATCGATGCGATGGCGGTTGTTGAAACATGAGGTCAATAAGCTCAACGATCGCGAGCATCTGACTTCGAAGCGTCATGATTTCGCTGGCGGCGAATACTGCATCGCGATTTGAAAGCTCCATGAGTGCCCCGAACGCCTGATCCGAATGCCGAAGAACCTGAACCAAGTGTAGTCCATTCGGGCCGTTGCGGCAGGCAAGCCAATTCTTGACTGTTCGTTCGCTGGCATTTGTCCAGCGCATCACGGTCTTGATAGCGTGATGCGAATGGCCCAACTCTTGGCGAAGCGCGGAGCCTATGGCTGCGGAAAAATCATCCATGACGTTGCTTCCTGAACGCGAGACAAATGGAAAAAGCTTGCCCATCGCGGGCAAAACATTGCCCCGCCATTTGACCTACAGTGGGATTAGGCAAGTGTTTCCGGTCCCGCACAAATGCCAGATGATGACGCACATTTTGGGAAAGACGGGCCGCTAGTCCCCGCCGCTGAATACGTTCGGATGTCCACTGAGCATCAGCAGTATTCGACCGAGAACCAGTCGGCCGCGATCCGAGAATACGCTGCCAAGAGTGGGTTCGACATCGTCAAAACTTACGCAGACCACGGAAAGAGCGGACTTCGTATCAAGGGACGCACTGGGCTCCAGAATCTCATCCGCGATGCCCAGCTCCGCACAAACGAATTCAAGGTGATCCTCGTATACGATATTAGCCGTTGGGGGCGATTCCAGGATCCCGACGAAGCGGCTTATTATGAGTTCATTTGTAAAAGTGCCGGATACGATGTTCGCTACGTCACTGAGCTTTTCGAGAATGACGGTAGCCTCGTTTCTGACGTCGCTAAGGTTCTTAAACGCACGAGTTCCGGAGAGTATGCCCGGGAGTTATCGGTCAAGGTTTTCGCGGGGCAAAGCCGGCTGATCCGCCTCGGCTTCAGGCAAGGCGGCGCAGCGGGATACGGACTGCGCCGCAAACTGGTGGATATGGCGGGGACCAGCAAGGGTATCCTCAGCCAGGGTGAGCACAAAAGCATTCAAACCGATCGCGTCATTCTTGTGCCCGGCCCCGAAGTTGAGCGCGATGCCGTGCGGGCCATCTACCGCCTCTTTACCGACGAGGGAAAAACCGAGCGTGAAATTGCGGGTATCCTCAACGGACGAGGCATCTACACGGATTTAGGCCGTCCGTGGACGCGAGGCACCATCAACCAAGTGCTGACGAACGAAAAATACATCGGCAACAACGTGTGGAACCGGCACTCGTTCAAGTTGAAGCGCCAGCACGTCACCAATACGCCTGAACTCTGGGTGCGCGCCGACCAAGCCTTCGAGCCGGTCGTCGATGTCCAATCTTTCCTCAAAGCCCGGGATATTATGAGCCAGAGGGCGAAGGTGTATTCAGAAGGAGAGCTTCTCGATCATTTGAGGGAGCTGGTCGCGAAGCATGGCTATCTCTCGGGGATCATTATCGATGAAGCTCAAGACGGCCCAACCTCAAGCACCTACCGCAGCCGCTTCGGCAGTTTGCTGCGGGCCTATTCCCTGGTGGGATACACGCCCGAGCGCGATTACCGCTTTCTTGAGATCAACCGGCACCTGCGCTCGCTCTATCCCAAACTGATGACGGACGTCACATCTGGGATCGAACATGCGGGAGGGAACGTCTGGCGTGAGTCGGAAACGGATCTGCTCCGGATCAACGATGAGTTCACGGCGTCCATCGTCATTGCGCGATGCGAAGAGACGGCAAGGCGAGCGCTGCGGTGGACCATCAGGCTCGAATCGAGCTTGGCGCCGGATATTACCGTGGCGATGCGCATGGGAGAGGATAACAGGAAGCCCAGGGATTATTATCTGTTTCCCCGGATCGATATTTGCTTCCTCAGGCTTCGCCTTGCTGAACACAACGGCGTTTCGCTCGATACGTATCGTTTCGACAACCTGGATTCCTTCTACCAGCTTTCCTCTCGCATCAACGTGCTGGACATTGCCTCATGAGTGACATTCGCGGACGGACCATCGGCCTGATCCCTATCGATCGCATTCGGGTCCTGAACCCGCGCGTCAGGCCTCGGCGCGCATTTGACGAACTTGTATCGAGCATCAGCCGGGTGGGGCTCAAAAAGCCGATCTCTGTCGCGCGACGGGACCGTGATGGCGATGTCTTTTACGACCTGATCTGCGGACAGGGCCGCCTCGAAGCGTTCAAGGTCCTGGCCCAAACAGAGATACCGGCTTTTGTCGGCGATGCCGATGAGAAGGAGTGCCTTCTTAAAAGCCTCATCGAAAATTGCGCCCGCCGCCGCCATTCCGCGCTAGAGCTGTTCCGGGACATAAAGGGCATGAGGACAAGGGGAACCACTCCGACCGAAATCGCCAAGAAAACCGGCCTGAATTACCACTATGTTCTTGATCTCCTAAAACTGATGTCCAAGGGAGAGGAAAGGCTCTTGCAGGCGGTGGAGGCGGGACACATTCCGATTACCATCGCGGTGGAAATTGCGGAGGCCAAAGACTTCGAAGTCCAGCAAGTTCTGCAGCAAGCCTACGAGCAGAATCTTCTGCGCGGAAAGAAACTGAAGACCGCGAAACAACTTGTGGAACGCCGCTTACGCCGGGGAAAGCGCTTCGAGGTCAAGGGCGAGCGGAAAAGCGTCACCCCCAACACGCTGATCAAGGATTACCACCAGAACGCGGAACGAAAGCGGCTGCTCGTGCGAAAGGCGACCGCGACACGCGATCGGCTCACAATCGTCACCGAAGCGATGCGCGCGCTGCTTTCAGACGAAAATTTCGTGACCCTTTTACGCGCCGAGTCGATGGACACGTTCCCTAAGAGTCTAGCAGGCCGCATAAAGCAGGAAAGCGCATGACATGGATACCGCACCACATCCCGTGACATTCGATTTTGAGTTGGAGTCGGTGATGATACCGCTCGCGGATATCGCGCCGATCTATCCTGCGGCGCCGAAAGCCAAGCGAACCGCGAAATACACGCAGATCGCGGCGAGCATGCAGGAGTTCGGCGGCATCGAGCCCGTCCTGGTTACGCGCGGGCCTGACGGAAAGTACCTGGTGGAAGATGGGCATCTCCGCGTTGAGGCGGCGAAGGATCTCGGTTTTGAAAAGATCGAATGCCTTGTCGCGAAGGAGTACGACGGCTGGACGGCAAATTGGCACGTCAGCCATGTCGCCACGATACAGCAGCACCGGATGATCGTGAAGGCGATGGAATTGGGCGTGCCGGAGGCGGATATCGCCCGGGCCTTCCGCATCGACGTCAGGACGCTTCGCGGAAAATCCCAGATGCTAACGGGAATTTGCGCTGAGGTGATCGAGCGATTGAAGGACAAGCAGGTTCCCGTCAATACATTTCAAACGCTCCGCAAAATGTCGGAGTACCGCCAAATTGAAGCCGCCGATCTCATGGTGGCGATGGGTACGTATACAAACACCCTAGCGCTTTCCTTGCTCGCGTCCACCCCGGAGGCCCAACTCGTTCCATGCGAACGGCCGAAAAAAATCAAAGGCCTCACTGATGAGCAGGTCTCACTTATGGAGCGCGAGTCGGCAAGTCTGGACAGGGAATACCGTATATTGAATCAAAGCTACGGGCAGGACCATCTCGATTTGGTGCTGGCCATAGGTTACGTCCGAAAGCTCATCTCCAATGCTCGCGTCGCCAAATACCTGAGGCAGTGGCATGGGGAACTCTTCGAGCAATTCGAGAGCATTGTCGAAAGCGAGAGCAAAGTACACTAGCTGTAAACTGGGGGTGCGATTCCCTTCCGCCAGCGATAGATGCCCGGAGTTCCTTCCGAAGGGCGCGCCGATTAACCGGAGCAGCGGTTAAGCTCACACCCTAAGACTAACACATGACGCACTCGGATGGATTAGCGTTCAAGGGAATGCTGCCAGGGGGAGGAGGATTTACGGCGGGGAGAGGTTTTGCCGGCGAGGCCGGAAACGACATGCCGCCGCGCCACTTCCTCCTCGATGGCCTTGGTAACATCCTCCCGGTCCACCAACCCCCACGACTCCAGCGCCCGCAGGATATCTATGCTGTCGACCAGCTGCCGCTGCGCCGAGCTTTTCGGGCGGAAAGCGGAGAGAAGAACGGTTCGCGCCAGCAACCGCGCCTCAAGATCCGCCGCCAGCCCTAGGCGCGAGAGCTTAGTATAGCTGATGTCGTCGCCGACGACGAAACCTTTGCCCTTTGGTTCGAGCCGCAGACCATGTTCGGCCAAGGCGTCATCGAGATCCTGGCACGTCGCATCAGGCGTCAGCCACTCGGACAGCTCTTCACCGAACAACCGCGCGCGGGTCCGGCTCCACTGCGGCCGGTTGGTCGCCGCGCCCCGCCTGGCCGCGTAGGTCGCCAGCGTATCCGGTTTCATCGGCAGGGCCTCGGTCTGCTCCCGGTTGAAGGTATGGGAGGGCACATATTCAAAGCCATAGTCTTCCGCCAGCTTCTGCATGATCTTTTCAAAGCGCACAAAGTCATGGCCGGTTTTCCAGGCCCGGCCGGTTTCAGGATGTATCCGATTGACCAGGATGTGCAGATGCGGATTGGGCTTGTCACCATGCCCCATCACCAACGCCTCGTGTTCCGCAAGGCCCGCGAGTTCCAATGTCGCCCGCGCAAGCTCTTTCATCACCTCGGGGGTGGGTTTCTCCCGCGCGTGCCAGCCGATCATCAGGTGATAGGCTGGCTTGCGGACCCGCGTAGAAAGTTCGGCTGTCGCGGCCATGTAGAGCGCGGCCAATTCTGGATCATCCGTCGGAAGGTTCTGGGTAAAGGTCCAGGCAACGCGCTTTGGGTCTGGTTTTCCGGTCTTTCCGTGCACCAGGTAACGCGCCAAGCCACGAAAATCATTGGTGATGGGCGCGATCTTGGCCAGCACGGTTACAGCCGCGCCGCCAGAGCATTCAGCTCGGCGATGCAACGCTCGATCTCTTCCGATGATACCGCCACAAGCCCCAGGTTGGCTTGCCGCGCCAGCTGATTGAGGTTGTTCCCGATGCGGCGGAATTCCCGAACAAGCTCGTTCGATGGACCACGCGGCCTCGCAAGCTGGGCGCGCTGTTTATTTAGATGCGCCACAATAACAGCCCGCGCCAAATCGGAGTGCCCGCTCGTCCTCACGTCCGCCTCATCGCAAAACCGTTTGAAGTCATTCGACGACAACCGTGTGCGCACGAAATAAGGAAGGGGCTCCTTGCAATCTGAAATTCCCTTGCGATAACCCCGTCGTGGCATCTCGTTGCTTTCTTTTAAGGGACGGAGAGGGAGCGGGGGCTGTGGCCCCGTGAGCACGCGCATCGGCGCGCGCCTTTGACCCCATTTTGTGGTCAAAGGCATACCTCGCCCCGTCCCTCTTATCCTTCTCCCTCACCCTGCCTGCATACAAGCCGCATGCATCTTTGCTGTGCAGCGGAGTGTCGTTCCAACACGATGTGCAATCGGCACCGGCGCGGGGAAGCGCTGCCTCCCCGGACCCCACCGGGATATTTGAAGCAGGTGAGGAAGGGATATGTATACAGCGCGGCGATTGGGCAGACCCGTTTTATTGCCGGAGCCAATCTGCGAAAGTGAGATCGCGGTACAGGCTGGGAAGCCGATGACCGTGCAGGTGAGGCGCCTCAGTGCGAGCTGCGGCGCTGCACTTTATTCCCCGACGAAGTACTCAAACTCTTTCATTTTGATACGGCGGATGGGGAGGAAGGCCTTCGAGAAAAGCACTCGCACCGGCTTGGATTTGCAATGCTCCAGCCAGTTTCTCCGCCGCAGGCCATGATAGGACAGGCGATTGAGTGGTGCCAGCCACCACGGCCGCAACGTGGTTGCGTTTGAGGCCGAGCAGTTTCGCCGCCCGGCTCGTGGACATTTGTGGCCGCCATGCGTCCGCGGCATTCAGCCAAACCTGGGTCACGTTTCGCGCCGAGACCCGATAGAAGTCCCATTCTAGGCGCTCAAACTGATACAGCGGGCGTGCCAGTGACTCGCCGCGCTGTAAACCAATCATATGTCCCACCCACGCGGCATCGATCTGCTGCTCGGGAAGCGAACCGCGACGAAGCTCGCGCGCCAAACGTCGCGGAACTCCTGCGTCGGTCAATGCGGTGGCTGAATATCCCAAGCGATGAAGGTGAAACGCAACGCGCGCGGGCAGTCCATCCGGATCTTGGGTATCCGCGAGGGTCGGCCAGGGACGCGGCAGCGCATCGGTCTTTCTTGCCGATACGCTACGTCGTGGCGGCACGGCATTCACGGCCGCTGCCGAGAAATGCGTCAGTCCTTTTTGCTGGCGCATCTAATGAACCGTCTTTGCCGGAGGGGCAGCTTCGAGAAAGCGTTGCAGGCGGGGTTGTCCGGCCGCGACGCGCAGGGGGCCATAGATGCCTTCGAGGAAGGCAATCGCGGCAAGGATCGGCGCGCGCACGCTTGCCGGGTTGGCAGCGCTGATCTGCATCTCGGTGATGCGAACGCCGACGTGGGTGAAGGTGGCGAGGCGCTTATTGCCTTGCCGCAGCGAATAGACATGGCGGCTGCCGTCGGCGATGGTTTTCCAATAGCGGAGCTTGGGGAGATCGCGCGCCTGCATGTCGAGGCGTGTCTCGCGGCTGTCGAAAGACCCGAGGCAATTGTGCATGCGCAGCCCTTCCTCCCAGATGTGGAAGGGGTGGATTAGCTCCTCAAGCCGA
The DNA here is from genome assembly GCA_018242215.1 of Pseudomonadota bacterium. Classification (GTDB taxonomy): domain Bacteria; phylum Pseudomonadota; class Alphaproteobacteria; order Rhizobiales; family Hyphomicrobiaceae; genus Hyphomicrobium_B. The sequence goes on along the minus strand of JAFECG010000031.1, from coordinate 14,374 downwards.
TAGGTGCCGTCGGTCCACACGACGGGACGCGGAGGCGCACCGCTTTCCTCCTGCAGGCGTGCCACATGCTGCGCGATCATGGCCTTCTCGGCCTTGCGCATGTCGCTCTCCAGGCGCTTCAGCTCTTCGCTGCGGAGCCGTTGGATTCCCGCGAGGCTGGTTTTCGCGAGCACGAGCTTGGGATGGTCGATGAGGAAGTCGGCAATCTCAATTGCCATCAGGCGCACCCTCATGGCGGTATGGACATCGCGGATATCGAAGGTTCCGAGCCCGACCTTGGAGATATGCGCGGCCACCTTCCAACCGATGGCCGTTCGGATCTGATCGTTGAAAATGTCGATGGGTTCCGGTGCGGCCATCCTTTCAAGGATGGCGCGCGCCATGTTGGCGGCGATGGGAACAATGGCGCTGTCTCGATGCACCGGAAGTTTGGGAAGCTCACTGACCGCGCCGTCGGCGGTCTTGCCGGAGACGATATGTAGGAGCTGAAAGAAGCATTCGATCATCACGCGACCTCCACAACAAAACGCTGCGGTGCTGCGTCTCCGGGACACGAACCGGACCCGCCCCCGATTGCGACGTCTTCGAGCGGTCGCAGCACCGGGTATGCGAGTGGGGCATCAGTCGCGGCGGATTATGGGCGCCGTTGCGCCGGAACACAGGTGCGCGGCCACATATGTACCACCGTGAGCGGAGCAAGAATTCCGTTCAACGCGAATGCGTTGTCGGGGAAAGATGATGTTGGTGCAGAGAATGTGATCGAAAAATCGACCTTCGCGTGGGGTACGAGTGTATCGCGGAGGTTACACTCCAATCCACTCTCAACGGAGTGTCGGCATTAGGCGCGGTCCGGCATCTGTTGGTGCTCGCCCGAATTGAAATCCGCTCTCGGCCTCGTAATGCCTGGCGCCGTCGACATGAAGCCGTAGGCCGTCGCTCTGGAGCGCGGAACGGCGACGCGGCGACCTTCGCTAGAGCCGCCGGTGTGCAGGGCGGCGATGGTTTCGAACGGCACGAATTTGAGTTCCGGCGGCGCCACGTTGAGTTCGTCGGCAAGGCCGAGGAGCGCTGCAGCGGCACAGGCGCGTTGGTCGGCTTCCGGCAGCGGTAGCGAACACAGGGACGGCGCACATTGGAATGACCAGCTGCGGCCGTCTTCGCCGGGTGCGATCCAGCATTCGAAGCTGGATTTGACGCCGAGATAGACGCGGCGGTTGCCGTGGGGATCGGTGGCGTGCGTGATGATCATGCGTGCAGATTTTCGGGTTCGTGAGTTTATCGCAACAGGGCGTGCCTGCGCTGTAAGCAGCGGACGTCACTACGCAAGCGATGCCAGAAAGGTGTGTTGCAGCGCTGCACAGTGCGCTCCGCATCTGTCGGGTCGGGCGGGCTGTTTCTTCGGAGCCGAGCCATCGCGGGGCCATTCCCTCCGGGCGCGTCAGCGCGGCCCCGCGAGAGATCGGCGGAGAAGGCGGCCCGCCCCGGCGTTTCTTTGGTGGGAGCCGGAGCGGAAAAAGCTGAAGACATAAGATCAGATATTGCCGTTATGGCAGTTGCGCCCCATGCTGTTTGCATGGGCCAACAAGATAAACGATCAAAAGCTAAAGCATCCATTCCGAGCACGGACGTCGCTGCCAACAAAGAGCAGCAGCGGGCGCGCAGCCGTTCGGCGATGGAGGACGTTTACGCGATCGACCGTGAGGGTGCCGATCCGTTCGCCCCGCCGCCGGACAAAAGCGTTTACCGCTCCAAGAGTAGGCGGAAAGAATAGGCGCGGCTCAAGCGGTAACAGGCTTGAATGAGATGTGACCGCGCTCGCCCGTTTTGCGTCGTGGCCGGACGACGATCTCCACATCCCGGTCGAACTCGGTCAGAAATTCCATGAGGCGTTCAACGGAATATTCGCGGAAATTGCCTTTGAACAGGCGGGAAACTTCTGGCTGGCTGATGCCCATAAGCACCCCTGCCTTTGCCTGCGTGAGCTTGCGGGCATTGGTGAGGCGATAGAGTTCGGCCACGATCTGCGCTTTGAGAAAATGCGTGTCGGCATCGGGCAGCGCCAGATCGGCAAAGATATTGCCCTTGGTTTCATGAACTGCAATGCGGGCCTTAGCCATATCACTTCTCCCTTTTGAGGCGCGAAGCGTTGTCAGCCTCAGCGTCTTTTAGTCGGCGTTTGATCACGTCGATATCGCCCTGCGGTGTCTTGATGCCGTGCTTCGACTTCTTCTTGAAGCTGTGCAGCACATAGACGGCCGTTTCGAGCCGGATCGTATAAACGGCCCTGTAGGTGTCACCGTCGAAGTCATCGATCAGCTCGATGACGCCGGTTCCAAAGCCTTTCAGGGGCTTTGCAGATGGCGGGTGTTGCCCTGTCTGCGCCAAGAAAAGTTCAAAGCCGAATTGGTCCTGAACTTTTGCAGGGAAATCACCATAATCCTTGCGCGCTGAAGCAATCCAGCGCAGCACTCGGGTGGGGCGAGGCAATTTCACCATCTGATCTCATTATGAGTACATACTCATTGATTGTCAAGGGCGACAACGCCATTTCGTTGCGGGCGTGCTGCCACGCATGGCCGATGTCATGACATCGCTTCTGTAAGCCGGAGCCACCACAACGTGGGGCGGCCGCGATGGCCGTGCTTCCAAACGGCCCAGCAATACCGATGTCCGGCAGCAAAATTGCCCTCGACGCCATGCGGCCAGCAAGTGAGCTGGTCCAATACATAAATCGCGGCTGGCGGGTGGCCAATCCATTGCGCGTGACGGATGGGATGGGCAAGCGAGGCGAGATTCAGCAGCATGGCCACGCTGCCGCCTGTCGGTTCAACGAGGCGCAAGGCGTGGCGGACGAAAGCGTCGGCGAGCCCGCTGCCGTAGGGAGGATTGGTCACGATATTGGCGGCGCGGGTGACACGTTCATGCAGGAAATTGACGCCGCCCACACCGTACCCCCGGTCGACCGGATCGGTTGAAATGACGTGATAGCGGTTTGCAATGAGGACTTTGGAGATGGCGCCATTTCCGCACGCCGGTTCCCAGATGGAGCCGGTGAATTTCTCCACTATGAGCAACGCGCGTGTGCCCTCCGGAGGCGTGGGATAGAAATCATGCGCGGCGCGGAGTGGCGAAAAGCGGACATCCGTCATGGTTTGCGGATGACCGGAAATTGAACCTGACGCACCTCGCCCGACAATCCATCTTTGAGCAGCGCGCGACCCCGCAACAGACGGCGCGGATCTGCCGGAAGGCTGTCGAGTTGGCCGAAGACGGCGGTGGCGTGGGCATCCATCGGCAGGCGGAATGCCAGCGTGGTAAGGCAGTTGGCGCGGACGCTGGCCGGAATCTGCTCAATCACCGGCTCCTGCGCGGAGATGATGAGGCGGAGCCCCGTCGAGCGGCCGCGCCGGGCAAGCATCGTCAGCTCGTCGACGAATTGCGCGTGGCGCTTGTTGTCTGGGTGTTTGGCATCAACCGAGGGCTTCGCCGTGAACGTCGCCATCTCGTCGATGACCACGGCAATGAAGTCGCTGGTGGCATTGTCGATGTTCTTCTCGCGCTGCGCCTCGTTGCGGCGGCGCATGAGGCCGGTGAGGTCGGTCATCAGTTGCCAGACATCGGCATCTTGCCAGAGGACATGCACTTTTCCCGGCGCGGCGTTCCGGTAGCGGTTGAAGGCCACGCCATCCTTGCCGTCGATCAGATAGACCGCTTCGAACAGCGAAAGGTTGGCGAGCAGCGATTGGACGATGATATGCAAGGCGTTACTCTTGCCGGTGCCCGAGGCGCCGGGAATGAACGTGCCCGATGTCATCTCCGTGAAAGGAAGCCACGCGCGCGACTGGCTCTCGGTCTCGATCCCGAGAAAGAGAGAGCCGGGCTTGAGCATCAGGCGCGTAAAGGGAATAATTTCCGGCAGCGGATGCCGCCGGATCAGCGTGATCGTGTTGGCGGAGGCGGGGCCGAGGGTCCATCCAGCGCCGAGCCACGCGCAGATGTCCGGCATTCTTTGCCGCCAGGTCATGAGGTCTGCCGGGCCGCCAGGGAAAATGTAAGTGAGCCATCCCTTCGACGGCGCCGAGGTCTGCCAGCACAGCCGGGGATAGGCATGTCCCACCAGCGTCCCGAGATACGGTCCGAGCAGATAGGGCCGCGCGCCCTGCGGCAATGCATGAAAATCAATGCGGGTGGTGGGGGAGGGATCGGCAAGATTGCGCAGCAGCTGCAGATAAGCGTCCAGCAGGTTTTGCTTATTCAAATCGATTGTCAGTGCGCGATAGGATTCAATGGCACCATCCAGGCCGCCGCCGTTCCACATTTTGATCCGGCGATCGAACACCTCCTGGTATTCGCGGACCGGCGCGGGCAGCGGCGCATCGGGATTGAACGTCGGCGTTGCCGCGAGAGTCGAAGAACGCGTAGGCCGCGGACGCGGCGCAGGCCTCGGCAATGGCGGCAGCATGACCGGCGGCAACGGTACCGTCCGTTTTCCTGTTACCGCCGCGCGCAGCCACCGCAGGACGCCGTGGGCCATCCGGTCACTCCGATGTGTAATGACTGAAGGTGATGCCGCGATCCCGGCCTGGTCTGACCTCAAACAGCAAGCGTCCCTGCGGCACGTCCTGGCTCTGACTGGTGGCGGGTTCCAGACCATACTTGCGGCAGATCTCGAAGGCATTCACATGCTGGGCGATGAGGAAGGTGTAGTGGATGCGCAGCCGCTGCTGAAGCATCAGGCCGACGCTGGCGGCGACCGCATGGGCGAGTTTGCGGCTTAGGGCCTCCACCATGCTGCGGCCGTCCGTGACATTCATCGTCATGTTGTCGTTTTCGGTAAGGGTATCGAACGACAACGTCGATCGCTCGCGGAACGCGCCGCTGGGTGCATAGCCAGTGAACGTGATGCCGGTGAAATCACCGGCCATGAGGCCGGTTTGCGCGATGTGGATGACGTTATCCGGCAGGCCGTAATTCTTCATCACGTCACCGAGGATGGTTGCGCGGACGACGGCGCGCGGAAAAACGCTCGGCACAAGCTTGGGCATGGGCTTCATGTGGCCTCCTCACAGGAAAGACAGGCGGCGCGGTTTGGCGTGCCGACGTGCGATCGCGAACAGCTTGGACGGTTCGAGCGGCCGGGGACGATGCAACTCGACCTTGACGGCGGATGGATCGGTGATGCCCGCCGCCAGGAGGCCGTCGATCAGGTCGGTGCGCATGCTGTTCGCCACCGCCGTCCAGAAGGCGATGCTCTCGTGGCGATAGCGCCGCGCGAGCTTGCGGATGAAGCGGCGTTCGTCCTCCGATCTCGGTTTGAACAGGTCGAGCGCGAAGTCGGCAATGTCCTCCGGCGCGGGCGCATGCTCATGCCAGGTGGCGCGACCATCGCGGAACAGGGAGGCGCGGACCTTGCTCCAATCGTTGCCGGTGACGATGAGCGCGATGCGCGTGCCGTCGAAGTTGCGGCCATCATCTCCGTCCGCGAAGCTTTGGAGCCGCTGCACCAGCAGATTGGAGTTGACCGTGCGGCCGGTCGATGCGTCGGCGGAGATGATGCCGAGGTCAAGATCATCCGCGACCAGAACGACAAGCTCGTGGTGGCGCTGGGAATGCCGCTGCGCGTCGTCAATGTAGGCATCGAAGACGGCGGTGGCGCCGCCTTCGTTCTCACTCGCCAAGCTGGAGGCCGGAAGCTGCAGCACCGCGTGCTTCGAGCGGAGAGCGGCGTCGGTGGCGGCGACGGTCTTGCCCGTGCCCGGCTTGCCGGTGATGACGAGTGCGCGCGGCGGGCGCGGATGCACGTCCCCCGCCGCGTTGAGCTGAAAAAGGTGGCGCCGCACGACGCGTTCGAGGCCGTCGAACACGATGCCGTCCGGACAAAGCAGCTGGCCGGGGCGGCGGACCTGGGATGAGACGTCCGGCGCTGGCGGTTGCGGCCGGTAGGGCGAAAGGATGCCGGGATTGGTGGTCATGGCGAAACCTCCGACGTATCCGAGGCCACATCAGCGGCGTTTTGGTTGAGTTCCGTGATGGTTTCCGCATCATCCTCGTCTGCGGGTGCCGAAAACGCTTCCTGAAGGCTCCTGAGCGTCTCGTCGATCAGAAGCTTCCGTTCGGCATCCGGCATGTCCGCCACCGGCGGCGCCGGAGCGGGGCCGATGTGTTTCGGTTCGCCGCTCATCTCACGCCTCCAATTCGAGCTGATCTTGGATGCCCGGCAGGGCAAACGGCATCAGGTCGGCGCGCGCATCCCAGTTGACCTGCTGGCGCTTCTTGTTGAGCCGGGCCGTGACAGGGAACCCGTAGATTTCTCCGGGCGTGAGGCTGGGCGGCCGGTAGCCGACCGGCAGCGTGATGGACTCGCGGGTGACGGTGCCGTCGCCGTGGGCAAGCAAAACCTTGTAGGACACGATCGGCTTTTGCAGGCCGTTGGTGGGATCGGTCCAGTTGAAGGTGTCCAGCTTTTCGAAGCGCGCGAACAACACGGGGCCTTGCAGTTTGGTCATGGGCTTCTCCTATCGTGGGTTGGACTGCGGTGAGGTGGTGCGCATCGCTCGGGCGGCGCGGAGGCGGCGGGTCGCGGCGAAACATCCGCCGAAGCGGACGAGGCGGCGTTTGTAGAGGGCATCGGCGAGGTGGACGGCGACCAGCGGATCGACCGCGAACGCTTTGCCGCGCAGGAAGAGCTTGTGAGGGGCGACGGCGTACTTCACGCATTCGCGCAGGCTGGCATGTACGCTATCACCTGGCTGCACGGCGGTGACGTGACAGATGGGATTGTAGTTGCAGCGCAAGGCGCGGCGCCAATGCGCGACCCACTGGCGTTGCGTGAGGTAGAGGTTGGCCTGCCGGTTGAAGTAGTCGTCCCGCAGCGCGATGAGCGAATGGTGATGGACACCCGCTTCCCACGCACCCGACGAGGTGCGAAGGGCGATCTCGATACCGGTGACGTGGCCGATCATCGCGCGGGCAATGTCCTTGCCGCGCCAGAAGCGCGACAGCGCGCGTTCATGGTCATTGAGCATGGCGGCGACCTCGGCAATCGGCCGGTTGCGTGAGGTGAGCGTGACGAAAGGCGAACCGTGCATTCGGCGCCTCCGTCATGATCTCATCCAAGCGTTTGCCGATGCGCCGGTTGGCGTCATTGGCGCGGACGCGCGCGCACGGCATACACAGGCCGCTGCGGCAGCGCCGCTTGTTTCGATAGACAACGCGCGTGACATCGCCCGGCGCCGTATGAAGCCTGATGGTGGTGCTTGCGGCGCAGCTCGCGATGCGGCGGGCAAGAACCTCGATCCGGCGCTGGCGCGCAAGGGAGAGAATCCGTGGCGCCTGCTTAAGCGCATCTGCGACGGCGGCCGACGCCGCACGTTGCATCTTGTAGCGCCGGAACCGTCGGCTGATAGGCGAGAGCATTGTCATTGCATGCTACCCCGCTGGCTGGTGCTGCCGCGCCGATGCGCGAGTAGCCAGGTATCGAGATCGGCGCGGCGGTAAACCACGCGAGCGCGCTTGCCGGGGCCAAGCTTGATGAAGATGGGGCCGTTTCCGGCGAGACGCATGCGCTCAAGTGTCGGCACGGACAGACGAAGAACTTGAGCTGCTTCGAAAGTGGTCAGGAGGTCGTCTGGGCAAAATTGTGTAGGCACACGGGTATCAAAATGCATGGTGTCGTCCTCGCTCCAGCATGCATCTCGCTTAGCGCGCGGATCGCGTGACGGGCTGTGCAAGATGTGCCAGCATGTGCCATCACGGACATGCCCATGAGCGACTTCGCAAAGAACCTGACTGAACTCATTCAACGGCTAAAGCCGCGCAAAATGGAGCAGATTGCCGAGGAAATTGGCATCGATCGCTCGACCCTGTCGCGTTTAAAGAATGGGATCAGAGCGCCATCCACGGATCATCTGGAGGCGATTGCAAATTACACAGGGCTACCCGAGCGAGACCGATTGCTGCTGCCGCATGCTGTATTCAAGAAAATGCTGGATCAGGGGGCTCCCACGGCGGACTCGCCGATCCACGGTTTGCGTGTTGTCGCGCGCAATCTCGCGGGCTGCAAAGAAGCTGAGAAGGTTTATGCCGGTCAGTACGTCCTTTACACGCCTTCGACACGGCCGGGAAAAGTTGTTGCGTCCCTGCTGGAGATCGGACAGACGACCTCCAATGGCCTCAGCGTCAACCTGATCAATCCGTACAATGGCCACGAAGGCGAATATTTGGCATTCGAGTATCGCGGCTTCATGGTGCCGGTCGCCGAATATCTCTACATTTTTGCCGAACAACTGACTGGCGGCTACGAAGTTCTTTCGCTGATTTTTCATTCGGCCCCCGTCGCGCCAGCACAGATGTTGGAAGGTGTGCAGAGCGGCGTTGGTGTGATCAAGAACGAGAAGTTCATCGCCGCTGTGCCCGTCGTGGGCTATCGCTTGCGGAATCGAATTTCGCGGTGGCGCGATGCGCTTGGAAGTCAGCTCGGCTATCTCGAAATTGCAGGATTGCCCGAGGTTATCCGTCAGAAATTTATCGGGAAGGAACTGATCATCTCGCGCCGAAACCGTGTCGAGTGAAGGTTTGTGGCATGCTCATCGCACTGAGCCCGCACGGCGGCCTCAGCGACCAACGAAAGATGCCGACGATGATCGCATTTGATTTCCTTGCCGCATCAGGTGCCCTTGCCTGGACTTGGATCGCCTGGCGGATCTATCGGCAAGTCAAGCAATCGCTCGCCCGGCTGCGTTGGGCACTCTGGGGTTATAGAAAGCGGCACAAGCACGCGAGATGGCCACATCGCTCATCGGACCGGTGGCGCGGATTTCGCCAGCGACCTGAGGCGCGCGAAACCGCGAACCACCGGCCCTTATCCTGATCCGAAAACGCCGACGCACCAATCCGGGGCGTCTCGCGCCGCCGCCGTCCTCCTTCTCGCGGCCCCTTGAGGGCCGCAGCGGCGTCGGCCATCGTCGTCGCTCGCCGGGCAGATTTTGTGACGTTACGGCGAACTTGTATCAAGTGAAGTCCGCCTTCGAGGACATTACTTTGCCGACATCATTCGCCTTTGGATCAACATCCAGAAGTTAGATGCAACTTGATCACCCAGGGCGCCGATCTTGACTAAGCGGGATCAATTCTCCTTCAAAAGTCAAACGTAGGTATCGACCGAACTAAAAACATTTTGTTAGATAACATTTTAGTGCAACTTCAAGGCGTGGATTTCCGTCGCTGAAGCAAAAGTTCATGGGGCATACGGGCTGCGACTATTCACTGGGGGATACGCGTGACCGAGAAAAATCCGATTTTAAGATTGAAAGAATGGTACGAACTTACAATTGCTGATTGGCCATGGGTGCGCGCAGCCACTATAACTGCGCCCGTGGCTGGCGCCGCATTTTACCTCAATACAAATCTGCCTGCTCAGCTTCAGGTCGATCTGTCTAAAGCCAATATCTATGTGCTGTTTGTCGCTGCGATTTTTGCAATATACCTCCTGCTCGTAGCCGCATTTTTCAATTCCAAGCTCATAGCAGAACGCCAACTGCGTGCTGCTGAGGAGGGGTTTCGATACGACCATCGAGGAACTCTTTTCAACGGCACACAACCAAACATTGCGTTCCGAGTGGTGACTTTTCAGGGCTTGCTCTCGGGCCTTGCAGAAGCTATGGACGGCCAGACGGCAAGGAACGCGCTGTTTGACACGGGCGCACGTGCGTCGGTCGATTTCGCCAAGAAGCTTCCGCAAATCTATGACGAAAATGTTCGTCGTTTGCGGGGTGGGAATCGCTGGGTCGAACTCTCTTTTCCCGAGAAACTATGGAAGTGGACGGAATATGACAGTTCGACGGGTTGGGGCATCCTCGCTGCCGCCACAGATAACCAGCAAGTCACTGTGACTGTGACGCACTATTCCGGCCTGTTCAAACGCCCTTCTTACTTTGCATGGTTCTTGGCGGGATATTGTACGACCGTGATTCAAACGATCCTTACATCGGAAAAGGGCAACGGGTATCGCGGCTTGCGACATGCACGATGCGTGAGCATTGATGATCAAAGCGAAGATACGGTGCGTTTCTACTATGAGTTAAGCTGAATTCAAGAAATGCCCCGCTTGGAGAAAAGATGTCAGAAAAGGTCGGCGTAATCACCACAGGTGGAACAATCGGATCCGTGCTGAGTGGGTCCGCGATGACGGTTGATCCAAACAGCACTATTGTCCATCAAGAAATAAAGAAAATTTGCGCTCGCCGATCGTTCGACGTCGATGTCGTTGCTGCACTAAATAAAAATTCCGAAGATTTAAGTCCAAGGGACTGGGTACCAATCATTGATGCCGTACATAACTTTTTGTCGGCAGGTGTCACTCGCATTGTTATAACGCATGGAACGGATACCCTTGCCTATACTGCAGCCGCCGTTGGGCTGTTATTTTCGGACAGTGGGGCAAGAATCTGCCTAACAGGTTCCTATCTGGCGCTTTCCGAGCCCGACTCCGATGGGCCGCTGAACCTTATTGCGGCTTTTAGAGCTGTCACTTCTGACGAAACGCCGCCAGGAGTATACGTCGGTTTCCGAAATAACGCGAAAAACAGCCAGGCTGCGATTGTCCCGGCGCTTGATCTCAAGCCCATGGGCTTTGACGCGTTGTTCTTTCAAGCATCATACGGTCGCACATTAGCATACTATTCGCCCAAATCCGGATATACGTTGGATCCCACCTACAGTGGGGCCTCAACTCTCAAGCTAAACTATGAAAAGATCACGCCCGAAAGCGTAGATTTTGCAGGTTCCGCGCTATTACAATGCATCGCTTATCCGGGTATGGATTTCTCACATTTCAACCTCGCTCATATTAAAGCGATTGTAGTCGAGCTCTATCACAGTGGAACTGCTCCATCGTTTTCCGGCAAAAATACAATCGTCGACTTTGCAAAATCTCATTCCGAAGATATTCCGTTGTTTTGTGCAACCTTCCCGAGCATGAATATCAACACTCCATATGAAAGTACCCGAAAGTTAATTTCCGCAGGGGCGTTGGTATATGCGGACTTGCAACCACACGCCATCTTTGTGCTGCTGACCATCGGCCTTGCGCAGGGAAAGACGTTGACTGAACTTGCTGGGCTAATGAGCAGCCGTTTATTTAGCTAGATTGAGGATGCTATCCTCTTTGCGAGCAGTTGCGACAAACGATCTACCCCTGCGATTGTGCGGGCACTTCAGTCCGCAGACTTGGCCACGCAAGAGGAAAACTCGTGCGAAGGGATTCAATTATTTAGAAGGAGGCTCCGCAGACCTGGCCACGTTGCCCGCAGACTTAGCCACGCTGCGTTCGATTTCTCCGCAGACCTGACCACGCATCCCCGCAGATCTGGCCACGCCGCCCCGCAGAGTTGGCCACGGTCTATATAGAACAGAACATTCTACAGAACCCTCGCAGAACATTTCCGCAGAACACTTCCCAGAAATTTCAGAAAAGAAGGGCTGAAGAAATTTGTTCTTTGACGAGACCTTCAGGACGGTTTGCGGGTAGCCCGCTTTGCCGGCAGCGCAAGTAAGCTCGGTTCGCCAGGGAGCAGCGTCAAGCCAGTTTCGTTGAGCTGCACGGGAAGTTTGGTCAGAACTTCCGTCACCTCCGTCAAGTCATGCTTGAAGTGGCGTTTGAAGTCGCGCTGGTTCTTGTTTCCTCCGCCGAATTGACCGAACAACGCCTGCCATGAAAGCGTAAGGGGCTCATCGATGTTATGCATGCGCCAGCCAAGCCAGAAATAAAGATCAAGCTTGCGCGATGAACCGGCGAAGGCGCGAACGACGTTTGCGTTGAGCGGCAGTGCATGGCGCTGCAAACTCTCGTACATGGCCGGGCTGAATGTCACCGTGCTCGGCCACAAGGAACGCTGGTCGGGATTGTGCGAGAGCCACAGGCTCATCTCATCTATCGGCGTGATGTTACGGCTGCGGACGCTTTGGCCGTTCCAGACGCTGAGGCGCATTGAACAGGCAGCGAGCGCGTTCAGCTGCTCCTTGAAGGCGGTTAGCGGCCCTTTTCGGCCACCGCTGTCGGAAAAGCCCATGTCCCGAACGAAGCCGGTGAACGTCTCCGCGATCTCGATCGTGGCGGACTTCTGCTGAATAGCTTCACTGCACAGGTGCATCAACACGAGCCGGGCCTTCGGTCCGAACGGAACGGGCTGTGGCACAGCGTTACCGTTTGGATCGCGCAGAACGCCTGCCGTCACATCGAGGGCCATGTTACCCTGCTTGCGCGCAAAATCGCGTTGGCCCACGGGCAGACGCTCATAGGGCAGTCCGCAAATCGCCCGTACGGAATGCAGGTGACGAAGGTCTTTGACGGTAGGCGCGGTCTCGGCAAGCTTGGCGGCGGTCATGGCACGCCTGCGCGCATCGCGCGGCATTTGAGAGAGTTTGTCGCGCTCGGACTGACGGCGGACAAGATCGCGCCTGACAAAATCAAACACAATCGATCCACGCGCCTTCTCCAGCTCGGCGACAAGGTCGGCGTCGTGGATGTCTCGCGTGGTGTCGAAGGTCACGCAATCGCGCTTCGGATATGTTTGCGGAAGAGGTCATTGAGCGCCTCTTCGAGCAGCGATTGGCTGGTGCGATCGGTGTCGACGCACAGCAGCCGCAGCTGTTTTTGCGCCGCTTCATCAATGTGGAAGGTCACCGCGCGCTTGCCGAGGCGGCTGCGCTGGACGATGGAGTTTCGCGATTGCTCGCTGGCATCCGCCGATGACGCGGTCGGTGCGGGCGAGGTGGCCGCCATGTCCTGCATCGCCTGTTTTAGCTTGTTGACGTGCTGGCTAGGTGACATGTCAGCTAGCTTTCTTGACATGATGCTGCACTGTCGCGTGCAGGCGTTCGACTTCGCGGGCCGCCGCGCCGTGGGGTTCGCTCTCAACCACACCTTTTCCATCCGCCAGCGATTTGACGAAGGCAACGCGATTGCCGAGACGGACATCCGCGACCGGCGCCTTGTATTCGGCAAGCGCCTCTGCGGCCTGATCAGGAAGCGCGCTTGATGCCCGGCAGTTGTTGAGCACGAACAGCGTCGGGCGCTTGGCGAGGTTGGCGATGTTGATCGTGTCGGCGATGGCATCGAGGTCGAGGTTCGACGGCTGGCACGGGATGATTACCAGATCGCTCAGACGCGCTGCGGTCAGCGCGGCGTTTTCGGATTTCGGCGCCGTATCGATGAAAGCGATATCTGCTCCGCCGTCCTTCGCGCGTTCGAGCAGCGTGGCGAGGTTCGGCCCATGACCGCCGACAATGACAGGATTTTCGGCGCTGCGCAGGCGTGACCAACGTGACGCACTTTGCTGCGGGTCGAGATCGATGACGGCGACCTGCTTGCCGCGCTTGGCGGCCGCGATGGCGAGATTGAGGGTGATCGTGGTTTTCCCCGATCCACCCTTCTGAGAAATGATAGCGATGGTTTGCATGTCAGCAGGCTGACACGACAGCTAGCTGACAGGGAGATGATGCTGTCGAATACTGATTGTGAAATAGGCAACAAATTAATGTCAGCTAGCTTGAAAGCTGATGTTGCAGCTTGCTGGCTTTGCATCTCATCAGCTCTTGACGATATACGCGCAGATCCGGAGAGGCCTGATGCACCACGTGGAGGCGTAAAATGAGGCTCAATAGCTGGCCTCGGATTTGCATTTTCGCAAGCGTTGTGTGGATCTGGTGGGGCTACAGTCACGAGATGGAAGCACTCAGCAAGGCAGCAGTGTTGTTGGGAGACACCAACTATCGGGCGTGCGCAGAAAATCTTGGTAAGGTCGATTCCTTCAAAGAAATAACATGCGGGCAACTTCGGAGAGAAGAGATTGCGACCTATATGGAACAGGGACGCTTCAAGGCGATGTTGGAAGCGGTAAAGCCGGTTGTGTTCACATGGTTGGCCGTTTTCCTCGTCATCTTTATCGTGAGTTGGCTACGAGGCGCGTTCACCAGCGCGAAGTCGGATTAGGCCTTTCGCGGCTTCTTCTTCATCGCCTCGCTCAGCCTATCGCCGACGAGCTGCGTGAGGTGGTGTACTGGCGTGTCGGTCAGATGCGCATACCGCTGAGTGGTGCTCACTTGCGAATGTCCGAGCGCGCGGCCGATGATCGGGAGAGAGCCGCCCGCCGCAACCCCTACGCTGGCAAATGTATGACGGATATCATGTATTCGAACTCCTTCAAGCTTGGCGAGAGTTCGGATGCGGCGCCAGGGCTTCTGCAGATTGATGAGGCGCGAGCCCGGCTTCTTGCCGACGATGACGTGCGGGTTCTTTTCCATCTTCGGAATTTTGCGGAGCACGGCGATGGCGGCGGCGCTGAGGGGAATGGTCTTCTGCCCCGTCTTGGAATCC
>JAFECG010000030.1 GCA_018242215.1 Pseudomonadota bacterium | reverse complement strand
GGCGACCAATAATTGCCCGGCCTAGACGCCAGTACGTTTCGCGCCGCCGGTACCTGGTTGGTACCCAGCGCGGCGTTCCGAGCTAATTCGCCGGAGGCCTTTCTGGCAATTAGCAAGTAAATCAATTGGTTGCGGGGGCTGGATTTGAACCAACGACCTTCAGGTTATGAGCCTGACGAGCTACCGGGCTGCTCCACCCCGCGTTACCAAAAGCGCTGCCAAGCTGGCGTTGCGCTTTGCCGGATAAACAAGGCCGCTCGTTTCCGAGCGGCCCGAGCGCGTCGTATAGCACAAAAATTTCATATGGAAACCCCTGTCTCAGGATTTCTGGTGGGCCCGGTCGAGAAGCCTGACTTTTTCCGATTTTCGTGAAATGGACCGAAGAACAAGAGCCTCAGAGGGCCCGCTTTAAATGACGACCGGAGACGTCGGTGCGTCAGGGGCCGCGTGTGCTCGTTCTCAGCATGCCGATGTTCAGTCCCGTCTGGTCGAGCGCACGAGCGATCAAAAAGACGGGCGTGTCCGTCCTTCTCTCGTACTTCGCTTTGGTGACCGTCACCCTGGCCTCTCGGTGCTGTGGCCGCGCCGCTTTCGCGTTTCTGATCGGCTTTTCTGCTTTGGCTCGGTGATGCCGGACAATAGCCTGACCTAAGTTGCCACCCAAACCCATATAGCCGCCCGCCCAGCCCGAGTTCATGCTCAACGATGCTTCGCTGAGGTCCTGAGCGAGAGCAATGCCCGGCGCCGCCATCGAAAGCGCGAGCGAAAGGGAGAAAGCCAAAATAGGCCGAGAAAATGTCACGGTATTTGATCCAATTCTTAAAGTGATGCCGCGGTATTGAGTCCGCAATGTTTCGGTTAACAAAAGGTTAATTTAAAATAAAGCGGAATTATATTCTGAAATATCCGCTATCAGGAACCGAGGAATATGCCGCTTTCCGCGCTCAATTGGCCTCCAATCCATTATTATTCCGGCCAATTTCTTTTTTCGCGCCCCCTTAACAGTGGCGCATTTATGATTCGTGCTCCTTCAGCGCAAATATGGCGAGCAACAAAATTCCGGTGATTCCGCCTGTCGCTGCGGTTAGGGACCAACCTCCGGCATGGTATGTCATCGTGCCGAGTACCGATCCGATCGCGCCACCGATGAAGTTCATCGTCATGTATATCGCATTGACGCGGCCACGCGTTTCCTGTGGTGCCGAGAAGATGATGCGCTGACTTGTGATCTGGTTTGTTTGAATTGCGGCGTCGAATATGACCGTCAATACGACGAGCGCAACCAGCCAATGCGCGTCGGCCGCCCAGCCCGTTGCATAGCAAGCCACGCCGAGGCCAAGCATGGCGCCAAGTGTCATCATCCGCGTATATCCACGATCTGCCAAACGTCCGGCAACCGGCGCAGCGAGCGCGCCTCCCGCGCCAGCCAACGCGAAAAGCGCTATCCCCTGCTGGCTCATTCCCATCTGGTCAGACAACATCAACGGTGCGGCCGTCCAATACATATTGAAAGCCGTGAACATCAGCGCCTGGTAGAGTGCGCGCCGACGCAGAATCGGCATATCGCGGAACAAGCCGATCATGGAGCGCAAGATCTGAAAGTAATGCTTTCCACTCGGCGGTTGATGCTTTGGCATAAGCCGCACGAGCGTTGCGCCAATCCCCATCATCAGAACCGCGGAACACCAAAAGACCGCGCGCCAGCCGAAATCCGCCGCGATGAAAAGAGCTACGGGGCGTGCCAACATAATGCCCGTCAACACGCCCGCCATGACGTTTCCCACAATGCGGCCCCGTCTGGCTTCGGGCGCGAGATGAGCGATGAACGGCACGAGGATCTGGGCGCTCGTCGAACAAAGGCCGACGAGAAAGGATGCCATGAAAAAAAGAGTTGTTGATTCTGATGTCGCAACGCCAACGAGGCTGATGACCGTGAGCGCCAGCAGCGTCAATGCGAGGCGCTTGTTCTCGACAAGATCCGCCAACGAAACGAGCAGGAACAGACCGACGCCGTAGCCAATCTGCGTGACACTCACAACCGATCCCGCAAGGTCCGGCTTGATGCCCACCTCTTGCCCGATCGAAGCGATCAAGGGCTGGGCGTAATAGAGATTTGCGACGAGAGCGCCCGTAGCAATCGCGAACACCGTCACAAGCGCGGACGAAGGCTCCTTGGCGACTTTTTCGATCGTTCGCGTGCTCAATTTTTCCCCTCACATTGGCCGAACCGCCAGGCTCCAGCTCTCAGCGCGCCGCTATCCAGGAGGAATTTTCGATTGCCCACCGGCTGAACGAGATGTCGATATGGGCTTCCTGCGTCGGCGAGCAATGTGACGAATTCCGCATTTACGCTGCTCAATGACGCATTGCGGCTTTCATTGGACCGCAACGCCGAATACGGCATTCGGCTTCCAATTCACGCAGCGCGCAGCGTCCATCCACGGCGGTGATACGCCTGCGGAATTGCAAAGGCCCAGCGAGTTCTATTCAGGCTTCGACGGTTTTTTCAGCGTCGCGCCCGCCTCCTTGAATTTCATCAGATGCGCGTCGTCGGCTGAGCCTTTCGTCTCTGCAACAATGCCGAATGCGAGAGGCTCGTCCTGGGCGTAGCGTTTTCCTAGGCGATAGGCGATTTCGGCGCGGGCCGTTTCGACGCCAAGATAAAAGGCATGAGCCGCGTCTCCACGCGTATCGATTTGTGTGTAGAGCTGAAAGGGATCATCCGAGACGTGATGGCCGTTGCGATTGTAGATGTGGATTCCATCCTCCGCGACCTCGATGCGATAATTCTGGTCGCGGATCTCGGAAGCCAGCGCCTTGATTTCAGCAGGCGTCGACGCGAAACCCTTGCGGTCGCGCAAAGCCATCAATCCCATGCCGAAGCCCTGGGGCAGCGCGCCCGCTTTTCGAGCGGCGAAATACTCGCGACGGGCGCGATCGAATTCCTTGATCGCCGTGCGGCAATGCGGACTGACCTGCACAGCGAGAACGGCCGTGATGTGCAATTCCGAGCAGATGCCCATCAGGATCGCGTTGATACCCGTCGTGTCCGCGTCTGTCAGCTCGGTGACATTGCCGATGCCCATCAGGATCGGAACGTCGGGGCGGCGCTTGCGCAAATCGTAATAACGGGCGATCGAAGCGGTGAAGCCATAGTGAATCGGGTCGAGGATCGGATCGGCATAGAACGGGCGGCCCTTCCCGACCATGATGTCGATAACCCGATCGAGCGAGTCCATGTCGGCAGCGCCAGCGGAAATGAGGATCGGCGCGGCGGGGCCTTCATCGACAATCGAGATCGTCTTCTCCGAAAGAGAGAAGAGATAGTCGGCGCCTGCTCGCGTGGCGCGTGACAACTCCTCCGGACTGAAGGAATCGACGCTGACTTTGGCGCCATCGGCGTGAAGCGCAGCGATCGAAGCTTCCAGATGGGGGAAGGGACTGTCCGGCAGACAACCGAGGTCGATCACATCAGCGCCATCGGCGCGGTATTTCCGAGAACGCTCGACGATCTGCTCGGTCGTCAATATGGTTGCATCGACGATTTCGCCAAAGATCGTGACGTCCTGTTCAGAGAGATCGATCTTCCTCGCGGTCTGCCCCAGATAGGCTGGGAGGTCGGCAATCTCTTCGGGGCCACGTTCGAAGCGGGTGCCGAAATGATCGGAAAGGCGCTCGAGATCGCCGCGAAAGCGGCCGGGCAGGATGACGCGGTCGGCATGTTCGGGAAGCTTCAGGCGGCGCTCGACGATTTCCGTCGTCATTAGCGCTGCGACCTTGACACCGATATTGGCGACCGTCGGTTCCAAGTCGGCGTCGGTCAGCTCTTCGGCAATCCGTTTCACGCGAGGTTCGGCCAGCGATCCGGTCACCAGTACAATGCGCTTGGCCATCTCAGGGCATTTCCCTTAACGAATGCGTACCCCCGTGAATTGGCATTGAACGGGCGACTGTGCAATCTCCACGGCGCCGCCCGTCGACAAATCGCGCGATTTAGGGTTTCCGTCCGCTTCCAGAAGGGAGATGCGTTTGCATGAAGAAGGTTCTGCTCATCGGGATCGGCGCCGGGAATCCGGATTACGTGACGATGCAGGCCGTCAAGGCGCTGAACGAGGTCGATGTGTTTTTCTTTCTCGACAAGGGCGAGGCGAAGTCCGACCTCGCCGAGCTTCGTCGAACGATCTGCGAGCGTTTCATCGAGGACAAGTCCTATCGCGTACTCGAGGTTCCGGGACCGGTGCGCGACCAGAGCGGCGACTATAAAGCCGGCGTCCATGCGTGGCATCGTGACAAAGCTCAGATCTTCAGTTCGCTCATTGCTGATGAGTTGAAAGACGGCGAAGTGGGCGCATTTCTCGTGTGGGGCGATCCGTCCCTCTACGACAGCACCATACGGGTGATCGACCAGCTCCTGGCGCAAGGAAAACTCGCATTCGAATACAAGATCATTCCCGGCATCACGGCCGTGCAGGCTTTGGCCGCCGAGCACAAAATCGCACTCAATCCGATCGGTGAGCCGGTGCACATCACGACCGGACGACGGCTGTTGGAAGGTTTGCCGGAGAAGGTCGATACGGCGGTCGTCATGCTGGATAATGGCACAGGGCTTCGAGCGCTGATCGACGAAGACGTCGAAATTTTCTGGGGCGCGTATCTTGGCACGCCAGATCAGATCTTGATTTCAGGCAGGCTCAAGGAATGTGTTGAGGCGATCGAAGAGGCGCGTGCGGAGGAGCGGGCGCGCAAGGGGTGGATCATGGATACGTACCTGCTTCGGCGCTCAAGGCACCAATCCTAACGTCGCGGCTGCGAAGGCCGTCCGCGAAAGTAAGGGGAAATTCCCATGGACGACCGCCTACGCGGTCATGACGGGAGGGAACCTTAACGCGTTCCTTCGAAATCGTCCCAGGATGGCTTCTTGCCGAAGCGATCGACCAGAAAGTCAATGAAGACGCGGGTTTTGGCGGCGAGATAGCGGTTCGGTGCATAGAGTGCATGGATGGTGAGATCCGCGGGCCGATAATCGGGCAGGACGAGTTTCAGTTGTCCGGCGGCAATATCGTCCCCGACAATGAACGTCGGCAGATTGGCGATGCCAATGCCTTTCACTGCAGCGTCGCGCAGCACATCACCATTGTTCGATGCCAGACACGCGCCGATGGCGGCCGAAACGGGCCGGCCTTTGTCCGTTAGATGCCAGCGCTGCATCGACGTTGTATGACCGTAGCTTAAACAGCGATGGTCGACGAGTTCGGCAGGTGTTTGTGGTGCGCCGTGTTTTGCAATGTAATCGGGAGACGCAACGAGAACGATACGCGCGGGCGCGATGCGGCGGGCGATGAGGCTCGAGTCGGTCAGCACTCCGATCCGTAACGTGACATCTGCGCCTTCTTCCAGCGGGTCGATGAAACGATCAGTCAGAAGCAGTTCAACCTTCAGATCGTTGTAACGGATCATGAAGTCCGAGATCGCCTTGCCGAGGTAGAGCATGCCGAACGACATCGGCGCGTTGACCTTCAGGATGCCCTTTGGCTCGTCATGGAGGCGCGAGACCTGGGCTTCCGTTTCCTCGATTTGGGACAGGATCGAAACGCAGCGCTCATAGTAGGCGAGGCCAGCTTCCGTCGGGGTCACGCGCCTGGTGGTGCGGTCCAGGAGACGGGCGCCCAGCCCCTGCTCGAGCTCCATGACGCCCTTGCTGACTGCCGAGCGGGTCAGCCCCAGGCGGCGCGCTGCTTCGGCGTAGCTGCCGCTGGAGACGACTTTCACCAGCGCTTTCATAGCGTCGAGCTTGTCCATTTGTATCCAAATTGGAAACAGATTGCCCTAATCTTGGAATATTGAGCGATTTTCGTCAACGAGCCATATTCAGGGTGTCGGGCGGCTCAAGTCTCCGCACACAGCGAATTTCAAGGTTTCTCTGGAGGCATGCATATGACGAAGGTTCTGGTCCTCTATTATTCGAGCTACGGCCACATCGAGAAGATGGCTGAAGCTGTGGCGGCGGGCGCGCGGGAAGGCGGCGCCGAGGTGACGATCAAGCGGGTGCCCGAACTGGTGCCGGAAGAGATCGCAAGGCAGTCGCATTTCAAGCTCGATCAGGCGGCGCCGATTGCGACGGTCGATGAGCTTCCGAACTACGACGCGATCATCATCGGCGTGCCGACGCGCTTCGGCAACATGCCGGCCCAGATGAAGAACTTTCTCGATCAGACGGGCGGCCTCTGGTTCGGCGGCAAGCTGATCGGCAAAGTCGGCAGCGTCTTCTCGTCGACGGCCACGCAGCACGGCGGTCAGGAGAGCACGATCCTGTCGACACATACGGTTCTGCTTCACCACGGCATGGTGATCGTCGGACTACCGTACTCGTTCCAGGGGCAGATGGGCGTCAGCGAAGTGACCGGCGGATCACCTTACGGCGCGACGACGATCGCGAACGGTGACGGCTCGCGTCAGCCTTCCGCCAACGAACTTGCAGGCGCCCAGTTCCAGGGCCGCCACGTCGCGCAGATCGCGGCGAAGCTGCAGGCGTAGGCCTCGTCACTTCGGACCGTTGCCGAATTGGCGACGGTCCGCTTCCACCGGATGCGATTGAAGCGCCGGGTCGGCGCTCCACATAGCAGATCAACCTAGCGACATCTCGTGCGAACGAGAGAAAGGACGAGCCATGTCTGGTATTCACCACATCACCGCGATTGCTGGGGATGCGTCCCGCAATCTTGATTTCTATACGCGCGTTCTCGGCCTTCGCCTCGTCAAGAAGACCGTCAACTTCGACGATCCGGGCACCTACCATCTCTACTTCGGTGATGAGACCGGCACGCCCGGCACGATCCTGACGTTCTTCCCGTGGGCGCATGCGTCCAAGGGCCGGAACGGCGTCGGACAAGCGCAGCAGACGATGTTTCGCATTCCGGAGACAGCGATCGGCTATTGGACACACCGCTTCGTCGAGAAGGGCGTGCCGCATGAGGCGATCGAGAAGCGCTTCGGACAGTCGGTCCTGCAGTTCACGGATCCGGACGGCATGAGCCTCGTCCTCGTCGGCGTGGCCGGTGCCGAAGCCGAGGCCGCCTGGACCGGCAGCGACGTTCCGGCGGAAAACGCCATTCGCGGATTCCACGGCATCCGGCTGTTGCTCGAAGATGAGAAGAGCACGGGCGTCATCCTGACAGATGTGCTCGGATTCACGGAAGCGGGCAGCGAGGGCAACGTCACGCGGTTCGTGGCGAAAGACACGGAAACCGGAAGCGTCGTCGAAATCCACGAGGCGAAAGGTTTTCTTGCGGCTCGCATGGGTCGGGGCTCTGTCCATCACGTCGCGTTCCGTGCGGCGTCGGATGAAGAGCAGGCCGAGATGCGCAAGAAGCTCGTTGAGAACCATCGCATCCAGGCGACGGAACAGATGGATCGTAACTACTTCCGGTCGATCTACTTCCGCGAGCCGGGCGGCGTGATTTTCGAAATCGCAACCGACCAACCAGGCTTTGCCATCGATGAGCCGGTGGCCACCTTGGGGCAGGCCTTGAAGCTGCCGGCATTCCTTGAAGGCCAGCGGAAGGAAATCGAGGCCGTGCTGCAACCGTTGGAGAAGGCAGCATGACGACGATGACAACAAACATCATTCGCGCGGGCGCACCTTTAGGTGCCGCCCATGCGGCGATGGTCCTGGTTCACGGACGTGGAGCAAGTGCCGAGGGTATGCTCGACCTTGCGGACGCATTCGCCGCCGACGACATCGCCTATGTCGCTCCGCAGGCGCGTTCGGGCAGTTGGTATCCGCAGTCTTTCATGGCGCCGATTGCCCAGAACGAGCCGCATCTCAGCAACGCTCTGAAAACGCTTTCGGACGTTGTGGCGGATGTCCAGCGGCAAGGCGTGCCGTCCGAGAAGATCGTGCTTTTGGGATTTTCCCAGGGCGCGTGCCTCGCGCTCGAGTTCGCGGCTCGGAACGCTCGCCGTTTCGGCGGCGTCGCAGGCTTGAGCGGCGGCTTGATCGGACCAGAAGGAACGCCGCGGACTTATGCAGGCTCTCTCGCGGGCACGCCGGTATTCCTCGGTTGCAGCGATATCGACTTTCACATTCCACTGAAGCGTGTGGATGAGTCCGCGGAGGTCCTGAGGGCGCTCGGGGGCAACGTGACGAAAATCATCTATCCCGGGATGGGCCACACGATCGTGCAGGACGAGGTCGAGCACGTTAAGAAGATTCTCAAGGATCTCTAACGGCCGCACAGGACTGGTTTTGGAATGGACTTCGACTTCGAAACACTTGCAGCAGACGATCGCTACAAGCTTCTCACCAGCACGATCGTTCCGCGCCCGATCGCCTGGGTGACGACGCTTTCGAAGAACGGCGTCCGCAATGCGGCGCCGTTCAGCTTTTTCAACGCGATGAGCAGAGATCCAGCGCTGCTCGCAATCGGCATCATGGCCGATGGCGACGGCAGCATGAAAGATACCGCTCGCAACATTATCGATACGCGAGAATTCGTCGTCAATCTCGTGCCGCGCGTTGCGGCCGAAGCGATGAACCTGACATCCATCGACGCGCCGCCGGAGGTTGATGAACTCGCGCTCTCCGGGCTCGACACGCTGCCGTCGTTCAAAGTCAAGCCGGAACGAATAGCAATCAGTCCGGTTTCGTTCGAATGCCGACTGCACACACCGATCGAGCTCTCAAATCAGCTCATCGCGCTTGGTGAAGTTGTACAGATGTACATTGCCGACTCGATGATGCTGGACAGTGCAAAGCACTACGTCGATACGCCGAAGCTCGACCTCATCTCCCGTCTGCACGGACGCGGCATGTATGGTACTGCGGCGATCGCATTTCAGATGCCTCGCCCTGTGACGTATGCGGAATTCAAGAAAGATGAAAAGGCGCGAGACTGAACTCGCGCCTTTGAGAGATGACCGGCGAGCCGTTCGACGGCCTCATTACGCCTCGTGCGGGATATTCCGGGTCGATTCGAAGAGGAACCACACGCGGCGTTCGGCTTCGTCGATCCAGTTTTCGAGCATGCTTGCCGTTGCGACGTCGCCATGCTCATCGCAAAGATCGTGGAGCTGGCGCATTTCATCCGTCAGCTGCAGATTGTCATCGCGAAGCTCGGCAAGCATATCGTTCGGCGACACGAACTCGGCGTCATTGTCGAGAATGCGTTTTTGGCTCGCGATCTGGCCGATCGAGCGGATCGTCGTTCCGCCGAGCTTGCGTGCGCGTTCAGCAATATCGTCAGTCGCCGCAAAAATCTGCTGCGCGTGCTCATCAAGCAGCAGGTGGTAGCTGCGGAAGCTCGGGCCTGACATATGCCAGTGGAAATTCTTCGTCTTGATGTAGAGGGCGAAGAAATCCGCCAGGAGAGCTGACAAGGCGCCGGAAATGTCCTTGATGGCGTTGTCGGAGAAGTGAGACGGGGTGTCGAGGGCAGCCTTACGCCGAGACTTGGCAGTATCCGCTTTCATGGTCCAGTCTTCCTTTATTTTTACTGCTTTGGGGGTTGAGAAGTTCTTCTTAAACGATCATCCAACGCTGACCGGTGCCGGTGCTTTGATTGAAGTCATCCCGTTGCCTCCTCGACGACAACTTTTAGCAAAGAAGCCATCTTGTCGACAGTCGGGGCCACGGCGGCCATCAGACCGTACCGCTTCGCGAGCCAGTTCAGATCTTGGTATGACACCCATGTATCGCGGGCATCGTCTTGCCAGACGAGCGCTTTCAGGGGCAGGTCTAGCCCGATAGGCTGGGCCATCTGCATCAACAGCGTGCCCGCCGATGGGTTTCCGAAAATGAGCACTTCGGTCGGCCGCAAATCGAGACCCGCCTTTGCAGCGGCGGCCGCGTGGTCAACCCGGGCGACAAGAGTCATCCCATGACTCGCAACTGCGGAAGCCAACTTGTCGGCGGTCTCCTTCGGAGTAAAGCGACTGGGAAGCGTAATCAGTCCTTCGACCGCCATTCCTGCGCTCCGTTTCAGTCCTCCGGCAGCCGCAACTGTTAGCTCCGAGAGCCACCGGTTGTCCACCAGGCACCCCGTAAAATCGTGCATTCAGACAAATTGCGACAAATGCTGCTGCGCCGCCGCTGACGTGACCACTTCCATTGTCTATTCCTGTCCGGAGCGCCGGGCCTTCAATGGGGTGAAATGACGATGAAGGTGAGCTTCGTGACCTTACCGGCGGTGCCGGCTGTCTTGAGCATTACTGCCGGCTACGTCGACACCTCCAGTTTCCTGGCTTTGCACGGTCTGTTCACGTCCCATGTTACGGGCAACTTCGTCACGCTCGCGGCGTCGCTCGCAAGAGATTCCGCGGATACGACCGCCAAGATCCTAGCACTTCCGCTGTTCTGCATCGTCGTGTTCACCACGCGCATTGTACGCTTCCGACTCGAGAAAAGCGGCTTGCCAGTGCTCGGCGTTTGGTTGACGCTGCAGTTCTTGCTGTTGGTCCTCGCCGGCTTCCTTGCTCTGCGTTACGGACCGTTTCCCGAAGCAAACGCGATGCCAGCGGTGGCTACAGGGCTCGTGCTGGTCGTGGCGATGGCCATCCAAAATGCCTTCCATCGCATTCATCTTTCCAATTATCCACCCACCACCATCATGACCGGAACGACGACGCAAGCGATGCTGGATTTGGCAGATATCTTTCACGGCGTTTCAACAGACGCAAAACGGGCAGCAAAGGCGAGGGTTACGAATCTGCTGAACGGTATCATTGCCTTCGCGATCGGGTGCGCATTGGCGGCGCTCATCTATGCCCATTACGACGAATGGGTATTTGTCGGCGGTCCGATTTTTGGCGCCGTGACAATAGTGGCCTATCTTCGGGACAAAATGCGGAAGACAGCGATCTGAACGTCATGGCGCCCCCCTAGAGAGCCGCACATACTATTCCGTGAGCAGCGCCGAACGAACGGATTGCAGGATCTCTTCCGAGACGGGATGTCCTTTTGTGGAGCGAGACAGAACGACAGCGCCAACGAGCATAGCGATCTGTGCCAGTGCATCTTCACGAGCGGCAGCTTTCCGCTTCCGCGACAGCAACGGAGTCAGCCGATCCACCATCGCGTTGAAGCCAGTCGTGAACGCGGCCCGTATCTGCCCTTTTGGGTTTTCCCGCGCTATGTCTCCGCTGATTGCCGCGGCCGGACATCCTACACCCATCGCGTCGCGATGGCCTTTCGTCGTATAACGCTTGATGAAATCTGCGCGCGCTGACTTCCTGTCGGATGCGTTCCGTTCTTGAATTCCGTCGTAGATGTTCCGTCTTTCATCGAATGCTTGGGCACAGGCTTCAGCGACCAATGCTTCCTTCGACCTGAAATGGCCGTAAAAGCCGCCGTGCGTCAGTCCAGCCTCAGCCATTACGGCCGGGACGCTGACACCATCAATTCCATACTCAAGAAAAAGTCGTGAGGCCGCATCCACGACATCCTTGCGATGCTGGGCTGCTTCCTTGCGCGATACTCGCGGCATTCTTATTTTCTCCTTGGATCTGGGGTTTGAGACAGTGCGCCGCGGCGCCGTCCCATGGTCAAACACGTTTCCCTATCGTGAGCGACGAGATTCGCTCCGTGTCGAACGCTTTTCCTTCCGAACTGGCGGCGCGCACCCTCCCAAAGTGCAATATCCTCTGACCGCGCCGCTCGCAATCCAACCTCCGTGAACGGTGCCCATCGCCTTCTAGAACCACTCTGATGGCGTACCTTCAATGATCACGCGGCCCGGTTCTATTTCGATGGGAACGATGTCCGTCGTTGCGCTGAAAGGCGATCGAGGCGGCCGTCTTGCAACGCAGCAAGAAGATCGACGTCCAACCTCGGCATCACGACATCCGATGCCGCGATACCGATGGCTATTCGCCGTCATGCCTTTGCTCCGCATTGAGGTGCGTCAACTTTGAGTGTTGCCGGACCTCGCTCGCCTATTGCATGACGGTCATCATATATTATGTCGGACGTCATGAATAGCCCAGCGCAAGGAGCCGCACCGTGCCGCACGATCCGGTCGTTATCGTATCCGCTGTCCGGACGCCGCTCGGGCGGTTTCTGGGCGACCTTGCGTTACTACAGGCTCCGGAACTCGGCGCGCAGGCCATTCGTGCGGCTTTGGCCCGTGCCAATGTCTCTCCCGATCGAATCGATGAAGTCGTCTTCGGCAATGTACTGACGGCCGGACTGGGTCAGGCTCCCGCCCGGCAGGCGGCACGTCGAGCTGGTCTTCCGGACGCGACCGGTGCAACAACGGTGAACAAGGTCTGCGGATCCGGAATGAAGGCGACGTTCCTGGGTCACGACCTTCTCATCGCAGGTTCGGCCGACATCATCGTTTCGGGCGGGATGGAATCGATGTCGAACGCTCCGTACCTCCTTCAAAAGGCAAGAACGGGATTTCGTGTCGGGCACGGTCAGGTGCTCGATCACGTGCTCCTCGACGGCCTCGAGGACGCTTATGAAAAAGGCCGGAGCATGGGGGACTTCGGCGAGGCGACCGCGGAAGCCTATCAATTCACGCGTGCCGACCAGGATGCGTTCGCGGTCGAGACGTTGACGCGAGCGCGAACGGCGATTCAGTCCGGCGCTTTCAAAGCCGAGATCACCCCGATCACCCTCACGACAAAGGACGGTGAAAAGGTGATCTTGGATGACGAAAACCCGCTCAAGGTCTCTCCGGAAAAAGTACCCAAGCTGAAGCCCGCCTTCCGGCCCAATGGCACGATCACAGCAGCGAGTTCATCAGCAAATGCCGACGGCGCCGCGGCGCTGGTTCTGACGCGCCGATCCATCGCCGAGCGCGATGGCCTCCCGATCCTTGCGGAAATCCGCGCGCACGCAACGCACAGCCAGGAGCCCGCCTGGTTCACCACGGCCCCTATTCCCGCCATTCGCAAGGTTCTCACGAAAGCGGGATGGGACGCGAGTGATGTCGATCTTTATGAAATCAACGAAGCGTTCGCGGCCGTTGCAATGGCGGCGCAAAAGGATCTCGCGATTCCGCGTGACAAGCTCAATGTAAACGGCGGTGCGTGTGCGCTCGGGCATCCCATAGGAGCGACCGGCGCACGCCTGATCGTGACGCTGCTTTATGCTTTGGCGAACCAGCGCGCCACCAAGGGGATAGCGTCGGCGTGCATCGGCGGCGGAGAAGCAACGGCCATCGCGATCGAACGCGTCATTCATTGACGTGCGCTTCGCGCCGATTCGCTCTTCCGTTCAGACGAGACCCAGGCGCGACTGCAATCGATCCGTCGAAGCTCGAAGCAGGCGGTCCGTCACGATACCGATGAAGGCAATCGCAAGCCCGGCCGTCAAGCCGCGGCCTGCATTGGCCTTCGCGAGTGCGATGAAGACTTCCTGCCCAAGATCTCGCGTTCCGATCATCGCACAGATGATCACCATGCTGAGTGCCAGCAGCGCCGTCTGGTTGATCCCGAGCATGATCTCGGGGAGAGCAAGCGGAAGCTGCACACGCCAGAACATCTGACGCGGCGTGCAGCCCGAGACCGTTGCAGCTTCAATCAGGCTTTCTGGGATCTGGCGGATACCATGGTTCGTGTAGCGGATCGCCGGCACGATGGCGAACGAGACTGTCGCGATCATGGCGGTCACGTCGCCAACGCGGAACAGCATGACGACGGGAATGATGAAACAGAAAGACGGCAGCGTCTGGAGCGTGTCGAGGATCGGCGTCAGAAAGGCCGCGAAGCGATCGCTGCGTGAGGCGGCGATGCCGAGCGAAATTCCGAAGAGCGCTGCTATGGCAGCGGAGACGCCGCAGAGATAGAGCGTCGCCATCGACTTTTCCCAGAGCCCCGTCACAGCGCAGTACGATGTCATCAGCGCGACGAGGACCGCGAGACGCGGGCCCGATAGGCGATAGCCCGCGAATCCCGCCAGCAGAACCATTCCAAACCACGGAAAGTCGACGAGGAAGTCACGGATGGGATTCAGGATATAGAGCAGCAGAAACGTGCGGAACGCTTCGATGGCATCAAAGAAGTGAATGTTGACCCAATCGACGGCCGCCTTCCATAAAGGTGCCGTTGAAACTTTGATCGCCGAAGGCACCGCTGCGAAGGCCAGCACGTAAACGCTCAACAGCGTCGTGACGGCAAGGAGCCCGATAGCGAGCAGCAGCATCGGATTTCGCTGCACGAACGTGAGATCTTGACTGTGCATGGCCGGCCGCTGGCGCGCCGCCGCCTGGCTCAGCCGATCGAGCACGATTGCGAGCGCAACGATTGCGAGCCCCGCTTCCATGCCTTGCCCGATCTTCAGCGCCCGAAGGGCAAGAAGAACGTCGTATCCCAGCCCGCCCGCACCGATCATCGACGAGATGATGACCATGTTCAGAGCCAGCATGATCACCTGATTGACGCCGACCATCAGCGTCGCACGTCCGGATGGAAGAAGGACGCGCAGCAGTTTCTGGCGCTGCGTACAGCCAACCATCTCACCGAAATCGTCGATCTCGTGGGGCACACGTTTCAACGCCAAGACCGTCGCGCGGACCATCGGCGGCATCGCGAACACTGCGGTTGCGAGCATTCCCGAGACAGGGCTGTTGCCGAAGAGGAGCAGCATCGGGATGAGATAGGCAAACGTCGGCATCGTCTGCATCAAGTCGAGGAGTGGCTCGACAATCATGCGGTCGAGCCAAGGCTTGCGATAAGCGAGAATGCCGAGCGCCAAGCCAACGACGACGCAAAGCGGAACGCTAATCGCAATCAGCGCCAACGTCAGCATAGCGCTGTTCCACTGGCCGAAAAGCGCAATGTAGATCATGCACCCAGCGGCGACAGCGGAAAGCCGCCAGCCGCCGAACGCATACCCCGCCATGGCGAATGCGCCACAAATGCCGACCCAGGAAAGGCGTGGCAGCATGACCGCATTCGGTCCATAGCCGGACTTCCATCCCTTCGCGAGGATGTCGATTGCCCACTGCAGTGGAACGTTGAAGATGCCGGTTATCCCACGCGTCAGCCAGGTGAAGTTCGTCTTCAGCCACGCCATGGCGGCGGAAATCCAATCTGCGATCGGAATGATAGCGCTCTCGGGATACTTCACGGCCCAGGGAGCGACGCTTGGAACGATGTAGAGGATTGCGACAATCGCGATGACAGCAATCCATAGCAATGTCGGGACCGAAATGGCCGGGGCCCTCACCGGCGCTGACGTATCGGCCACCGTCATGGCCGAACCTCGCGGAGCTGATCGCGATCTGCCAGCAGGTCGATCACGTCGTCTGGGGTCACTTCACCGAGCGGTCTGCCGTCGACAGCAGTCACCAGAAAATTCTTTCTTATACCGACAATGCGCGCGGAGAAGCTCGCGATCTTGTCGGTCGCCAATACAGACCCGCCGCAATCTGCTGGCGATGATACCGGCCGCATCAATCGAGCGGCCGACATCACCTTCGCGCGTTGCACGTCGCGCGTAAATTCGGCCACATAATCGGTGGCAGGATGAAGAACCAATTCCTCGGGCGTGCCGGTCTGTATAATCTCGCCGTCTTTCATGATCGCCACGCGGTCGGCGAGCCGGATTGCTTCATCGAAGTCGTGAGTGATGAACACAATCGTCTTTTTCAGCACGCTTTGCAGGCGAAGAAGCTCCGTCTGCATCTCGCGCCGGATAAGCGGGTCGAGTGCTGAGAACGGCTCATCCAGAAACCAGATCTCGGGTTCGACAGCGAGGCTTCGCGCAATGCCGACACGCTGCTGCTGACCGCCCGAAAGCTCGCGCGGGTAGAACTGTTCGCGTCCGCCGAGGCCGACGAGATCGATCACCTTTCGCGCCCGCGCCTCTCGCGTTTTTCGATCGACCCCTTGGACCGATAGCGGAAATGCGATGTTCTCAAGCACCGTCAAATGCGGAAGCAGGGCGAAATGCTGGAACACCATTCCCATCCGGTGACGGCGAATTTCGATGAGCTCGTCGGGAGAGGCTTTGAGGAGATCTATTCCGTCAAATTCGATCGATCCCCACGTGGGCTCGATCAGGCGCGAAAGACAACGAACGAGCGTCGACTTGCCGGAACCCGACAGACCCATGACGATGAAGTTTTCGCCGCGTCTGACCTCGAGCGAAGCCCGGCGTACCGCGCCAACGAGCTTAGCTTTGCCGAGATCTTCAGCGGTGGGCACACCCTTGTGCGTGGCCATGAAATCTTTTGCGCCGTCGCCGAAAACTTTCCAAACGTCCTTGCAAAGGAGCTTGACCGGCCGGTCGTCTTTGGCGGCTTTCGATTCTTCGCGCAGGGGCGCCTGGTCGTTCATTCTGGATCGCTCCGTTGCGCTCGTGCGCGTCGTGGACCTTCAAAACAGTAGGGAACCGGCGAGCGCCCGTTATGGCCACCGGTTCCCTGCGGTATGTCACTCAGTCTGGCAAAAGAGATCCAACCGACTACTTATTTTGCCCATTCCTTCCACTTCGCCTCATTGGCGTCGATCCAAGCCGCGGCGACGTCATCCATCGACTTGCCATCCAGATCGACCTCACCGGACATCTTGTTCAATTCGTCCGTGTCGATCGTGTAGTTCTTCGCGACCTTGTAGGCGACCGGCCACTTATCTTTCATGCCCTTCCAGGAATACTTCCAGATCTCGCCGTGAGGTTTACCGCAGTCGTACTTCTTATCGGGATTCACGCCCCATTTCGGATCGGTATAACAGGCGGGTTCATATTCAGGGAATTGCACCCATTCACCCTTATATTTGGCCGGCGCCCAGTGCGGCGAATAAATCCAGAGCATGATGGGGGCTTTACGCTGATAGGCGGACTCGAGTTCGGCGAACATAGCGCCGTCGGTTCCAGCGTGAACGACGACGAACGGAAGGCCCAACGCCTCGACACGCTCGTCATCGAACCCTTCCCACGTCACAGGACCTCCCAGATAACGGCCCTTCGGGGCTGTATCCGGTGTCGAGAAAGCTTCCGCGCATTTTGGATCTTTCAGCGCTTTCCAGTCAGGAAGACCGGGGCATTTCTCTTTCATGTATTCCGGAAACCACCACTCTTCCTTGGCCTTGGGGCCCAACTTGCCGAGGCGTTCGGTCTGGCCCGTCGCATCGGAGGCCTTCATCGCCTCACGCGCGGTGGTGTCCCAATATTCGACGCCGATATCGATATCGCCATTGGTGAGCCCCGTCGTGAGGCTCGAGAGATAGTCAGCCGTTGGATATTCGACGTTGTAGCCGAGCTTCGTTAGAATGCCGCCAAGGATCTTGGCGTTGAGATTGACGCTCGTCCAGTCGAACAAGGCGATCTTGATCGGATCCGTCGATTCCGGTGCGCCCGCCATGGCTTGGTTGAAGCTTGCGAGCGATAGAATCGCGGCGCAGGCTCCGCTGGCCAAAACTCGTTTGACGGTATGGTACATAGGTTAGCCTCCAAGCCAACTTTGTTGAGGTCGAACTGTTGAATTCTGTACGGCTAGACTTTCCTGAGAGTGATAATTTTTTAATTATGCTACTTATTTCTCGCGGCCTTCAAGGCCAAATTCCGTGCAATTGGCGCAAATATAATCGGCACATCGTCGAATAGAGCATTCGCATTCTTCAGCTGCTCGACGCCCGTTTGTGCGCGTGCGCTGCACGATTATCGAAGGCGCTCTGATTGTTTTTGGCGCGTCGTCGAAGCCCCTTCCGCGCGCTCAATCGACAAGAGGGACGCTGCGGGATTTTTTTGTTTCTTCGTGTGAAGCGCTTCGCATAAGCGCGCTAAGATGAGCCGTATTCAATCGACCGCGCGAATGAAGTTTGGCGATGCAGCAACGCAAGTGCGTCGCTGACAATAGAGGGTAACGCCAGCGCTTACACGCGCGGGCCATTCCTTTGTATCAGCGATCGCGATTGACCAATTACGACCGGATCGCTCGCATGAAATTGCGATAAAGCGTTTCGGCGCCCGCTGCGAAATTTGCGGTGTGCGGTTTGGCGGCTTCGGCCATGCGCGGTAGGGCGCCAGGCCCGTGGGTTCGCTCCAGGGCTTCGGCGTACGCGGGGATGTCCCCCCAATCCGAAATCGTATTGTCCTCGATTTCAACGTGATACTGCATGCTCCACGCGTTTTTGCCGACGCGCATCGCTTGGCACGGGCACGCGTCCGACTTCGCCAGGACAACGGCGCCTTCGGGCGGCTGTGCCACACGCACCGAATGCCATTGCACCGCTTTGAAGGCGCTTGGCAATTCACCGAAGACCGCATCGTTCTTCGCGTCGGGCGTCAGCGCCACATCGAGAATTCCAATTTCCGGCGGGCGTTGGGGACCGCAGGTGCCGCCAAGAGCGTCAGCCAAAAGTTGATGGCCAAGGCACAATCCCAAGAAGGGCTTTTCGAGATCACGGACCCAGCGTCGGATCGCGCGTTTCTCGTCAACGAGCCAAGGGTGGTCTTCGACGTCCCAGACGTCCATGGGGCCGCCCATCACCCAGAGCGCATCATAGTTTTCGAGTGGTGGGATCAATTCGCCTTCGTCGAGTTCGACCGCGTCCCAGGCAATACCGTCGGCGGCAAAAAACTTGCGAAAAATGCCGGGATGCTCGCACGCAATGTGCTGAAAGACGAGAAAGCGCATACTGCCCCCTGTGCTCCGCAATTTTTGGCCGTCTGCTCTGACACACTCGGCGCGAAATTTCCATCCTGAAGAAACAATGTTTCTATGCAGTTCTTGTAGCGACCTTTCGTTTGCCAGAGAATGCGAGTGCACCCGGGGCATGATGATGATGGCCATCAACGCCGGCTGAAGGTCGCAATCCTCAATGAATTCAATTACGTCGCATAACTGTCACGCACTTCGGCAATGGTAAGCGGCACCTTCCGGCGGCACGAACCGCGCGAACTTTTTGCCGTCGGGTAGCCATCATGGCGAAAGACCTGCTCGATGGCTCAAGAAAAAAGAGATTTGGCGAGCGCACGCCGATAGCAATCCGAGGTTCACATGCTCGAAGAGGCGCAGGTCGTGACCCCGCCCGAAACCGAAATCGCGCCGCGCCCATCAGCGGACAAGCGCGTCGGCCCATTCCGGCAAATTTTACTTTGGCCCGTGGAACTGGTGCCGACGAAGCCCGAGGCGGTTCATCACGATTTTGCTGCGGTGCTTGCAGCGCTCGAGCCCGACAATCCCTGGAAAGTGCTCGACGACGAATTCACGGGCGATCCGAAGGATTTTCAGGAGCGCCACTACAATGAATTCGTGACCTTCCTGCCCCCGGTGCAGCGATTCCTTTATGGCAGCGGGCGAGGAAAGGCCGCCGGCTCAGTAACGTCCGAAAGCCCCATCACGACATTTCGGCGGACCGACGTTCAATCCGTGCGTGTCGTGCTCACTCCGGGCGCGGAAGCCGTCGTACTCAAAGTTGCGCACGTCGATCTCTACTTCTTCTTCGAGATCGATATCGCGATCCTGGCCCTTGAACTCCATTGCGATGATATCCGTCTTGCCGATGCTCAGGACGTGATGTTCCGCCTCGGCCGAACCCACCCGGCATATTGGGAAAGGACGGGCGTGGCGGGACATTGCCCTGTCAAGGTCGAATTCCTCGCGGGCGACGGACACGTGCTTTCAGTTTCCGATTACGAAAATCGCGAGAGGTTTCTGACGCAGGTTTGCGCCAAGAGGGCAGCTCGCGTGGCGGAGCATTGGCAATTTCTGCTGCACCCGTTGGTACCGCACCATTCCGATCAAGCCGGCGCGCCCCGCTACAAGCAGCTTGAATATTATCGCATGCCGCAAATGGCACTCATTGCGGCGAAGTCCGGAAGCGATCTTACTCGCGCCGATTACATCCGGCTGGCTTTCGCATCGGGGCCTGGGGATTGCTCGGAGCTTCCTTTTTCGCAGCGTCATCTTGAAGATTTCGAAGAGCGATACTGCTATGATCGTTACTTCGGTCAACACAACGAAATCGAATGGCCACAAAGCCGTTACATGTCATGCGGACACGCCCTCGTGGTGACCGGCAGCGCCGACAATCCGTTCTTCGTCGACCCGAATCACGGTTGCCTCAATAGTTTCCGGCATGAGCACTTCCTCGTCTTTCTGATCGCGCACTTTCATAAGGCGTCGCTCCTGATGTTCTCGGATCGTTTAACGGGAGCGATGAGCCGACTCGATGCGAACGACAAAACGGCCATTCCGGCTTTTCGAGCCGCATCGCGACGCGCGCTCCAAACCTTCCTCAGGTTCACGCACCGCTACTGGTTTTATTCGGTCAGTAATCAGACCCA
Organism: Pseudomonadota bacterium; assembly: GCA_018242215.1. Taxonomy (GTDB): domain Bacteria; phylum Pseudomonadota; class Alphaproteobacteria; order Rhizobiales; family Hyphomicrobiaceae; genus Hyphomicrobium_B. Next base: position 145,353 of record JAFECG010000030.1, on the reverse strand, counting down.
GGCGCATGACATCTTTGCGCTCTGCCGCTCGCATCTCGATATCGACCGCCTTTACGATGACATTCGGCAGGAGATCCAAGAGATGAGCGAATTCCTGGAGAACGAAGCCATGCGCCGGCAGAGCGATACGATGACGCGTCTGACCGTCGTGACGACCCTCGGCCTCATCGGCACGACTGTCACTGGCTTTCTCGGAATGAACATCCTGGCGTGGTCCGATCAGCCGACGCCGTGGCGCATCGAGGCGTTTATGGCCGTTCTCGTGCCGACGCTGATCCTGACGTTGCTTGCGATTGCGAAATCGCGTTGGCTGTCCGACCTGATGGAATCGCTGTCGGACGGCACCGCGAATTGGCTTCCGAAATTCCTTCGAGCATCGAGAAATTGACTGTGCGGTGGCGGCCGTCCGTTTCTAGCGGCCATCTAGACGTTCGGTCTGTCTGCTCATCCACGGCGGGGCATTAAGAGATGATGCTGAAGAGAGTTTTAACATACGTTTTCTTCGCTGTTTTTTTTGGCGCCGCGCACGCTCTTGCTGATGCCTCGAAGCACAATGTCGTGCTGTTCGTCCCCGATGGCCTGCGCCAAGAGATGGTGACACACGACACTGCGCCGACATTCGCCGAAATCCGCGACCAAGGCGTCAACTTCGCCAACAGCCATTCCCTTTTTCCGACATTCACAATGCCGAACTCGAGTGGGATGGCTACGGGGCATTATCTCGGTGACACCGGCGTTTTCGGAAACGTTCTATATGCGGGTTTTCCGATCCGGTCGGCTAAGTCGGCGCGCATATCGTTCATCGAAAACGATGGCATCCTCGGCGACCTTGACGATCATTTCTCGGGCAACTTCATCGACGAGGAAACAATTCTGCATGTTGCGCATCGATCGGGATTCAACACAGCGGCAGTCGGCAAAATCGGGCCGACGTTGATTTTCGATCATACGTCGCGCGATGGCGGACAAAGCGTCATCATCGACGACGCTACTGGAACTCCTGTCGGAATCCCGCTCGCGCCATGGCTCAGCGACGGCCTCAAAGCCGAAGGCCTTCCGACCGAAGCGCCGGGACGGCTGACGAATAAAGACAGCGGCGATTTCAAAACGCCCGGAACCAAAGATGCCAACGTCGCCCAGCAGGGCTATTTCGTTCAAGCATTGACCAAAGTGATTCTGCCGAAGTTCAGGAAAGAGGGAAAGCCATTCGTCATCGTCTTCTGGTCCCGCGATCCGGACGGGACGCAGCATAACCAGGGCGACAGCTTTCTGAGGCTCGAGCCTGGAATCAACGGGCCGACGTCGTTAGCGGCCATTCGAAATGCCGATTCCAATCTCGCGACGATCCGACGGACGCTCACCGAACTCGGGCTTGCCGACACGACCGACATCATCGTTTCGTCAGATCATGGCTTCTCAACGATCTCGAAGCAGAGCCAGACCAGTGGCGCAGCGAAGGAGAGTTATCCGGACGTTCCGCCGGCGCTCTTGCCGCCTGGCTTCCTTGCCATCGACATCGCCAGCGCACTCGGCCTACCGCTCTACGATCCCGACAATGGCAATGCGAAGGTCGAAGCCGGGACGCACCCGATCGATGGCAACGGCTACATCGGCGACGATCCCGATGCGCCGAAGTTAATCGTTGCTGCCAACGGCGGATCGGACCTCGTTTATATTCCGGGGAGTGATCCCGGACTGACACAGAAGACGATAAATGCTTTGCTGGCTCACGATTATGTCAGCGGAATTTTCGTCGATGACGATTTGGGGCGGTTTGCCGGTACGCTGCCCTTGAGCGCCGTCAATCTTGAGGGCGCTGCGCGAATGCTGCGGCCGTCGATCATCGTGAACTTCAAGAGCTTTTCGACCGGGTGCTCGCATCCCACCACCTGCACAGTGGAGGTGGCGGACACGGGGCTGCAGCAGGGGCAGGGGATGCACGGCAGCTTCAGTCGTGCCGATACGGCGAATTTCATGGCGGCGCTCGGCCCGGACTTCAAACACGGTTTTGTCGACCAGACGCCAGCAAGCAACGCGGACATCGGGAAAACGATTGCTGCCCTCCTGGGACTTCTGCCGGCGAGCCACGGCAAGCTCGTCGGGCGGCCACTCGTCGAGGCGTTCCCGAACGGGTCGATGCCGGAATGGGAGCGCAAGACGCTCATATCTGAGCCATCGCCCGCGGGACTTCGGACCATTTTGAATTATCAGCTCGCAGGCGAAACGAGGTACTTCGATGCGGCCGGCTTCGAAGGCCGCACGGTCGGTCTCCATCCCGAAGCAGGGGTCGCCAACGTGAAATAGATACCACCGCCGTTGGAAGCCTCGTGCGGTGGATGCCAGATCGTTCAGACTTTCGAAGTGACAGCGAGTTCCCGGCGGGAATTCGCGACTGGGTCTTCCTCGCCTTTCGCGACACTCATATCATTGCCGCGCCAGACGAAGGTGTTTCCGACCCATCCTTCGACCCACAGGACAGGCAGCAAGGCGTCGCGCAGCATCCACGCCAAAGGCGATTGCCATCGCATGTGCCAACCGGCGACGCCGGCAAGCATCGCTTCCGCTCCATACCATATCGAGAGAAGTCCAAGGAGCGGCGGAAGCGGACTCACATCCAAGCCTGTGCTTGCAATGATGGCCGCTAACGCGGGCAACGAAGTTCCTGAGAGAATCTCGGGCGCATAGAAAAGCGGGAAAGTTGCGCGCCGCAACCTCGCCCATCGTACCTGCCTGTCCCAGACCTGCGTCCAGGTGCGGAGCCCGAGAGGTTGCTCGAACGGGCGATCGACGAGTCGAACATCAAGTCCGTGGGCCCGTACGATCTTCGTCGCCGCTGCGTCCTCGGCGATCTCCGCGCCAAGCGCTTCGATGCCGCCGGCCTCGTCTAGAATGTCGCGACGCCAAAGCATCGATTTGCCCTGAGCAAATCCGAAGCCGACCGTATCGGCGGCACATTGCCAGCGCGCCTGATAGGTGTTGAGGAACGCGCACTCGAGTTCGGCCCAAAAGCCGATCGGATGACTTCCGACAGGCGGCGAACATACAAGGCCGACGTCTGGCCCGAAGTTTCTGAAGAGGTCGTCCAGATATTGCGCGGGCATCAGAACATTGTTGTCCGCGAGGACGATCCACCGGTGGCGGGCAGCAGCCCAGCCTTTCACGATATTGTTGAGCTTCGGATTGCTTGTCGGCCGGTCGTCGCCGACGAGCAGCTGCGCCTCAACCCGTGGATAGTCGGCCATGAGATTACGAACGAGAGGGACGGCCGGATCATCTTCGCGTGCGGCACAGAAAATGATTTCGTAGTTCGTTGCGTCGAGCTCGAAAGTCGAGCGCAGCGTCATTTCATCGAAGTGGTCGACGCCGCAGACGGGACGCACGACGCTCACCGGTTCGGCACCTCTGGCGCTCGCCCGCGTTCGTGGCGTTGCATTTCGATAGAGTGCGAGAGCGACAGTGACGAGATGCGTTGCTATCGCTAGGATGCAGAAGATCAGAGCCGCCGCCGTGACAAGATCGGCCATAGCTCCTCCGTCAACAAGAATGGAACCGCTGCATTTCAGGATTCAATGAAATATCGACGACGGTTGCACGACATCTTTGCGACAACTACCTTCTCTCTCGAAAAGTTGCTGCTCATCCACACTTATATGAAATGAACGTAGTACGTCGTTTCCGAACATATCCCGACGCTTTGTCGCAGCTCAAGGCTTCGGAGCAGCGCCGGAAAGCCGTCGGAGAGCGCCTGTCAAAAGGTAGGCGCCAATGAAGGCCGCCAGCGTCAGTCCTATGACTGACGGAAGTCCGTTGTTCATGTTGGCAGTTGTCAGTATTCCATAGGCTATAGCCGCGCCGATCAGCCCGCCAAGCGCCGAAATGACAGTATTGAAAACGCCGCGTAGCGAGAGGCCGTAAAGAATGCCAACGATAACCCCCGGATACATCGATGGCCAGAAATGTGGATCCATCTCTTTCGCTCCCCTCCGAACTCCGTTCCCCGGATAGCGCATTCTCCGGCGCCGTGGGATTGATATCCATCAACGCAAGATTTGGCGCTGCTAAGTCGCCTGTATCGGCTCTGGCGCGGCAATTGGCGCGGAGATCATCAGGCTGGCACCGCCCTTGCAGGTCCGCGGACATGGCGTTAGGGGCTTATGCCAATATTTGAGTTTGGCGGTGCAGTCTTGAATCGCCGCAATTTCAAATATTTCGCGCCGATGTTACATCTGACCAGAGTGGACGGCCGCTTTTCCGGCAGCAAGGGATCGTGACTATGAACATTTGTATGGTCGGCGCAGGCTATGTTGGGCTTGTCTCGGCCGCATGCTTTTCGGATTTCGGCTGGACCGTGACGTGCGTCGACAAAGACCCGGAGCGGCTCGCTGAAATGAAAGCCGGGCGATCGCCCATTTACGAGCCCGGTCTCGAAGCGCTGATGGAGCGCAATATTAAAGCCGGACGATTGCTCTTTACCGATGAACTGGGTCCGGCGGTCGCGGATGCCGACGTCGTCTTTTTGGCAGTCGGAACGCCCATGCGACGGGGCGACGGGTATGCCGATCTTTCCTATGTCTTTACGGCCGTCGAAGAAGCTGCACCACACCTTCAGGGCTTCACCGTTGTTACGACGAAGTCGACTGTACCCGTCGGGACGAGCCGGGAGATCGAGCGACGACTCAAAGCCAAGCGGCCTGATGCCGAGGTGGCGGTTTGCTCGAATCCTGAATTCCTTCGTGAGGGATCAGCCATCCAAGATTTCACCCATCCCGACCGGGTTCTCGTTGGTACAGATGACGCGCGCGCCCGCGAAGTGATGGGACGCCTTTACAAACCACTGGCGCTCCGCGGGTCATCCGTGATGTTCGTCGAACGTGAATCGGCCGAGCTCGCGAAGTACGCGGCCAACGCCTTTCTCGCGCTCAAGATCAGCTTCATCAACGAAATCGCGGACCTCTGCGAAAATCTTGGTGCCGACGTCCAAGAGGTTGCCTCTGCAATTGGCAAGGACCGCCGCATCGGCGACAAGTTCCTGCATCCGGGCCCGGGATATGGTGGCTCATGCTTCCCGAAGGATGTTTCGGCCTTGATCCGAACGGCCCGGGAAGCCAAATCGCCGGTCTCCATCGTCGAGCAGGTCGATCGGGTCAATCACGAGCGCAAGCTCGCCATGGCGATCCGCGTTGTAGAGGCTGCTGGCGGCTCCGTTCGCAACAAAACGATTGCGGTGTTGGGGCTCACGTTCAAACCGAACACCGACGACATGCGCGACGCCCCGAGTCTCGTCATCGTTCCGATGCTGCAGGAGCGTGGCGCTACGGTGCGAGCCTGCGATCCTCAGGGCCGTCGCCAAGCCGAGCCATTGCTTCCGGGAATCACTTGGTGCGAAAACGCGCTCGAGGCTGCAGAGGGGGCGGATGTCCTCGTTGTCATTACGGAATGGAACGAGTTCCGGGCCCTCGACCTCGAAGCCGTCAAAGTTCGAATGAAGGGCAAGACAATCGTCGATCTCAGGAACGTATTCGACGCGGATGCCGCCCGAGAGTTCGGCTTCACATATACTGGCATCGGCCGGAAGAACACCTCGGCATCGAATACGGCCTCTCGCGACGAGACAGGGGAGACGATGCTTCATGTGGCGCAAGCTGCGAAGTAGCCGACGGGATAGAGGCGCACCTGCAAGGCACCCATCCTATTGAATTCTCAGAGACTTCTCGGTTCCGGTATTTTTCTCCTTCGCCCCGCTTTCAATGACGACCTCGCGCAAGCTTCAGGTAGGAAGCTCGCCGCCAAAGCGCGAGGGAATCTCTTTTCATGGCAGCGACGAAAACCACTGCGGGCGGTGGCATCGATCTTGGTCTTGGTCAGCGCGACGCGGGCCTAGCCGTCGGCGTCGTGGGCATCCTGACGATTCTCTTCCTGCCTCTCCCGGCCTTCATGCTGGACCTCGGGTTGGCGCTCTCGATCGCACTGGCGATCGTCATCCTGATGGTAGCGCTGTGGATCCGGCGGCCGCTTGAGTTCTCCGCTTTTCCGACCATCCTTTTGATCGCAACGCTGCTTCGACTATCGCTCAACGTCGCGACGACGCGCCTGATACTGTCAGAGGGCGCGGAAGGACCGACCGCCGCCGGTCACGTGATCGCTGGTTTTGCGCAGTTCGTGATGGGCGGCAATTTCGTCATCGGCATCATCGTCTTCATCATTCTCGTGACGGTCAACTTCGTCGTCATCACGAAAGGTGCAACTCGTATTGCCGAAGTCGGTGCGCGATTCACTCTCGACTCGCTGCCGGGCAAGCAGATGGCCGTCGACGCCGATCTGTCGTCCGGCTCGATCGACGAAAAAGAAGCCATTCGCCGACGCCGGGAACTCGAAGAGGAAAGCCAATTCTTCGGCGCCATGGACGGCGCCTCGAAGTTCGTGCGCGGCGATGCGATCGCGGGTCTCATCATCACTGCCGTCAATATCTTCGGTGGCATCATCATTGGCGTGACGCAGCACGACATGCCCTTCGACCATGCGGTCGATTCATTCGTCAAACTTTCTGTCGGCGACGGTCTCGTCACACAGATGCCGGCGCTTATCGTTTCACTCGCGGCGGGCCTTCTTGTCTCCAAAGGCGGCACGCAGGGATCAACGGAAGGCATCATTATCGCGCAGCTCGGCAACTATCCGCGTGCGCTGATGGTCGCCGGCGGCGTCATGTCGTTGCTTGCGCTCGCACCTGGATTGCCGCTTCTGCCCTTTGCCGTGCTCGGCGGTGTTCTGAGCTTCGTAAGCGTTGGCCTTCTGCGAGAAAAGGCCAACACGGAGCAAGCCGCAGCACAGGCGAAGACGACGACCCAGCAGCCCAGCGCCGAAGAACAATCGCGACAGTCAATCCGTGATCAACTGAAGACGACTGAAATCGAGATCTGCTTCGGAAAGCAGATATCCACGGTGCTGATGCGGCCAACCAGCGATCTTCCGCAACGCGTCGCTAAAATGCGGCGCAAGTTCGCGAAACAGTACGGATTCGTCGTTCCCGAGATTCGGCTCACGGAGGATCTCTCCGTCTCGCCCAAGAGTTATCAGATCAAGGTCCACGGTACGGTCGTTGCGAGCGCGGAACTTCGGCTCGGCGATGTGCTCGTCGTCGTCGGCGATGGACCGAAGCCCGAAGCGCCGGGTGACGAGACGCGCGAACCTGCATTCGGCATGAAGGCACTCTGGATACCCGACATCTTCACGAACGCGCTGAAACGCGATGGTTTCGTACCGGTCGAAAATACGTCGGTTTTGCTCACGCACGTCGCCGAGGTCATCCGCAACAGCCTGGCGCAGCTCTTTTCGTATCGCGATCTTCGCGCTCTCCTCGAACGGCTCGATCCCGAATACCGCAAGCTTCTCGAAGAAATCTGCCCCTCGCAAATTTCCTATTCCGGCCTTCAGAGCGTGCTCAAAATGCTTCTCGCCGAACGTGTCTCGATCCGGAACCTGCACCTCATTCTCGAAGCGGTCGCCGAAATCGCGCCGTTCTCGCGCAAGGCCGAACAAATTTCGGAGCATGTCCGCATGCGTCTTGCGACGCAGATTTGCGGCGATCTCAGCGAAGGCAACTACCTCAAGGTCGTCCGACTTGGAAACAAGTGGGAGCTGGCGTTCCATCAGGCCCTGAAACGGGACGTCAAGGGCGAAGTTGTCGAATTCGATATCGAACCGCGCCTGATCGAACAGTTCGGTGCCGATCTTGCGCGCGTCGTGCAGCCGCTGATGGATGCCGGACATCAATTCGTTCTCGTGACGGCAGCGGAAACTCGGCCTTACGTCCATACCGTGACCGAGCGACTCTACGGTACGCTGCCGGTCCTGTCACATCTTGAGATCAGCCGCGGTGTCCAGATCCAGTCTCTTGGCTCCGTTTCATGACGGCCTTCACGCATGAGACGCTGTTAGTTCCACTGCTTGTCTTCTGCCGCGTGGGCGCTTGTTTCATGGTGCTGCCCGGAATCTCGAGCGATAGGATTCCCATTCAGCTTCGGCTCTTCGCCGCGATTGCAGTGGCACTCGCGCTGACTCCACTGGTTTACGACGACGTGCGCCCTGCCACGGGCGAAGCGCCAAGCAATCTGCTCGCGATGATCGTCATCGAGACGCTCACGGGAATTCTGCTGGGTTTCCTGGTACGCATTCTATTTCTGGCACTCGAGTTTGCGGCAACCACGATGGCGAATCTCGCTGGATTTGGTTCCGTCTTTTCCCACGCGGTCGACAACAATGATCCCTCGTCTCCTTTTGCGTCTCTCGTTACTACGCCCGCCGTTGTGCTGTTCTTCATCACTGATCAGCACGTCAACGTCATTCGCATGCTGCAAAGGTCATATATGACGCTTAAGGTCGGACTAGCGATTGCGGCGCCTCCGAACCTGCAGATGATCGTGTCGACGTGCGATTCAGCCTTTCGGTTGACACTGCAATTGAGCGCAGCCCTCCTCGTCTATTCGCTGACGGTCAACCTGGCGTTCGGCTTCCTGAACAAGATGGTCCCGCAGATTCCGATCTACTTTGTATCGGCTCCTTTCGTCGTGCTCGGCGGACTTTTCCTTCTTCTGCAAATCGACAAAACAATGTTGGAGATCTTCTCGTCTCTCGTCACCCAAGCGATCCAGAACATCGGCCAAAATGGCTAGATCATCGAAGAAAATTTGTCGCCTCGTCGACCTCTTTCACGATCTCGAGACCGCCGAGCGGGCGAAAGTTGGCGAATTGACCCGTCGTATGGATGAGCTTCGTTCCGCACAGGACGCACTTCTTGCAAGCCTCGCGGATCCTTCCGAGCAGATAGAGCCGTTTCTCGGGCTGATCTCGCGAAGTGTCGGCAGCATGGAACAGCGCCTCCACCGCCTGTCAAAAGAACATGAGGCGGCCGTCAAGCGATACGCGCAAGCCGCAGCTCACACGCACGGTGCGGCGACTCTGCTGTCCGAAGTTCGCTCGGAAGAGCAACGCAAGGGGGAGCAGAAAGACCTTGAGGCCCTGCTGGAGTTTCAGCAGTCCATCGCGCTGCAAGGCCGGTGTAAGTAAAAAGGTCCAACCTGATACGGTCACTTCATACGGTACGAAAGATTGCATGCCGATCATATCTTCACCATCCGCGGCCGATCAGGCTTTATGGGCTGCCCGGCAGACCGTGCGGACAGCGGACTCGGCAAATGCCGAGACCGCGGCGGCGACCGTGACTTCGGTTGGCGATGTTCAAGCGAGCCAGGCGCGTGCCGGCAAGATGAAGGACGTCGGCCAGCAGTTCGAGGCACTTTATCTTCGGCAGATGCTCGAGGAGTGGATGCCGAAAGATTCCGAAGATCTTTTTGGCGAAGGCACCGCAGGCTCGGTCTGGCGCTCCATGCTTGCGGACAGCATGGCGACGACGCTTTCGAAATCGGGAGCGATCGGAATTGCAAAAATGGTCTTCAAGACTGAACCTACCGGTTCTAAAGGAAAATAAGCATGAGCACTGCGACGCTCGACCCCAAAGCACGCCCCCCTCAATCCCCGCCGGTGGCCGTCGCTCGCGCGGCCGGCGCCAATATCGGCGGACGGCGCGCCCCTCCTCCGCCGCGGCCGTCCGTGCACGATGCCGATGCGGCGCGTGCGATGGTTTTCGCCGTCATTCGCCGAATTGAAGGCTATCTCGACGAGGAGACGGCTGCCCTCGATAAAAATCCGAGCTTCGACCTCAAGGCTTCTAACGATCGCAAGAGTCAGGGCCTCGTCGATCTCAACCAGGCCATGCGTCGACTTCGCAGCAGCGATATCAATCAGGATCTCGAACAGCGTCTGCAAGACTTTCGCAGGAAGCTCGCAATCAACCTGCGGAAGATCCGGTTGCATCTCGATGCCGTGAAAGAAATCACTGCGATGCTTTCAGACGCTATTCAGAGTGCAGAGTCTGACGGCACCTACACGCGGCATATCGGACCCTATCGGAGCGAGTTTTGATCCGAACCCTCGTCCTGGCAATTGTCACTTGTCTTTCGACCTTGAGCGGCATCTATGGCGCGGTATCGCTGAAGGCGAGTGCCAGAACGCCGGGTCACGAAGATGCGCAGAGCAGGCTTCAGGTGATGAAGACGCGCATGGTCAGCATACCGATCCTGGCGGACGGTGAGGTCCTCGGCTACGTGGTCACGCGACTGCAGTTCGTTGCCGACACGGATCTCCTGAAGCTCAGCTCGATCCAACCTGATGTCTTCGTCGCTGACGAGGCGTTCCGGCAAATCTATGAGACCGCGCCGAAAGACATGAAGGCAGGCCGGCGGCAAGAAATGAAAATTCTTGCCGAAAACATCAGGGCAGGCGCCAACAAGCGGATCGGCCACGACGTCGTGAAGGACGTCATGATCGATAGTTGGGCTTATCTTTCCAAGCAAGACATGATGAGAACCAATGAGCGCAATTGACAGTGATTTCGGCTTCGACGCCGTTTTTCGCAAATCTGCAGCAGAGCTTAAATTGCGCCTGGCGAGTGACGCCGCGTCTGGTGCGGTGCCTGTCCCAGTCGGACGTCGCGCGGGAGCTGCGGCTTGGTCGGTCTTCGCGAGCCTCGGTTTGCTCTCGCTGGCAATGCTCACAATCGGCTATTTGGCGCTGCTGTCGGACACGCCGGAAATCTGGATTCATCGTCTCGTGGCGTTGGCCATCACGCAAAGCGCCCTGATCGGCATCATCACGATGAAGCTTCTGCCGCTGATCGAACGTCGGCGATCACTCATCACGATCAGAACCGACAATGAGCGATCGATGCCGTCTCTCGAGGCTCCGCGCAAGTCGGCTCCGGCGCGGATCGAGCCTGTTCCTCCGCCCTTGCCGGAACCGCGCGAGCCAGTCATCGGCGGCCAACTCGCAGGACGTGATTATCTCGAATACGATGATGGGTCGATCGAGATCGATACACTCGTCGGCCGTCGGCGCTTCATTTCCATCGACGCCGCGCGCGATTTCGTCGGCTCTTGAAGAACTCAGCCGGTCATCGGCCAGTTGCCGAAGTCCTCGAACTCGCCAGTAGCATCGTCGACTTCCGTTTTCTGACCGGTTAGCCGTCCACAGAGGTCGGCGAGTTTTACAACTTCGGACGCGGCAGTGACGTCAACTTTCCAGTCGGGGGAGGCACCCTTGGCCAGACCGCACAGAAAGTCTGCCACTGCTCCCAAATTTTGGCAGAGCCGATCCAGGTTTTGCAATTCGTAGATCGACTGCGAACCGTCAAACGCTCCGGCAACGACGAGGTTGCCGATCAGATTCTGAAGGTCGCCAGCGGCATCCGACAACATTCGGACTTCATCCGAGACGGTCCGGAGAACCTCCGGCACCGCCACGCGGCCGTCGCGCTCGCTCTTGTCTTTGCCGCTATCTTCGTTCATCCGATCCATCCCCCCGGCGGAGCCGCCATTAAAAGAGTTCGAGTTCGCCCGCATTCGTATCGATTGTGGGTGCCGGAAGCTTCGTCGGCTGTTCAACTTCCGCAGGACCAACAAGCAGAATTTGACGCGCGCGCCCCGATACGGGCCAGTATTGGATGCGCCGCCCTTGCGGACCGCCGGTGCTCCCGCCGATATGAGCGATGCCCTCGGCCTTGAGGAAGCGCTGCGCAAAGTCGGCGTTGTTCTTTCCGATGTCCGAATGAGACCGTACTGTTCTCGCACCGCCGAACAATTTTGCCTCAAGGCGCTCGCGCCGCGCGCCAGCCTTCAATAGTCCGTTTACAAGCATCTCCATCAGGTGAACGCCGACACGTTCGGCCTCCGCCTTTCTCCCTCGACTCAAGTCACCAGGAAGGAGAAAGTGATTTATGCCGCCGACGCGGGCGAGTGGATCACGGATGCAAGCCGCGACGCAGGAACCGAGAATGGTCGTCACCATGACCTCCGGGTCCTCGGTCACATAAAATTCGCCTTGGATGATGTGAACGCGCTTTTCCGCCGAATGGGCCGAAGTCATGTCAGCTTCCCGACCACGGCCTCGATGCAGGTTTTCAGTTGCGGCACCGAGAACGGCTTGGCGAGAAAATTGTTGAGGCCCCATTTTTTGCCTTCGTCGATCAGGGCCTTGTCGCCTTTACCGGTGACCAGAATGAAGCCGACCTTGCTCGTCGGCGCATGCTGACGCAACGCGCGAAGCAACTGGATGCCGTCGATCTTGGGCATGTTGAAGTCAGAGATGACGAGATGACAGGGCGCCGTCATCATCATCTTCAATCCTTCTTCGCCGTCCTTGGCTACCTTGAAGGATTTCAATCCAATCTGATCGAGGCCATCCGTCAAAAGCGCCCGGCTGACCGAGGTATCGTCGACGACCAAAATTGACAATTGCTGCATTGAGGGCATGCTCGAGCCTCCTAGTGCTTTTTGTTCGTTGCAGTTTCTGAAATGATGGCCGGAGCCAGTCGATCGAGAGGAAGTTGTTTTTCGACGGCGCCTATCTCAAAGGCCACCTTCGGCATTCCGTAGACGACGCAGCTCGCTTCGCTTTGACCGAAAGTCTTGGCTCCGGCCTTGCGCATCGAAAGCAGCCCGGCAGCACCATCCTTTCCCATACCTGTCAAAATCACGCCAATCGCATTCCCCTTGCACGAGCGTGATACCGAATCAAAAAGCACATCAACAGAAGGACAGTGGCCGTTTACGCGCTCTCCCGATTTCAACCGGCAGCGCAAGTCGGCAGTAATTTCCAGGTGCTCAGTACCACCCGGAGCGAGATAGATATTTCCCGGCATAATCTTTGCGCGATCGGTTGCTTCCTGCACTTTCGGAGCACACATCCTGTCGAGGCGGTTGGCGAAGCTCTTCGTGAAGGTCGGTGGCATATGCTGCGTGATCACCGTCGGCGGGCAGTTTTCCGGAAAGCCGGAAAGAACCTGCATCAGAGCTTCGACACCACCGGTCGAAGCGCCGATCGCAACGATGCGGCCGTCGGATACGTAACTTTCATGCTCAGCACGCGTACTTTGGGCTGTCCGGGGTGTGCTCTCGGATCTGACGAGCGGGCGAACGCGTACTGACGCCGCAATTTTGACCTTATACGGGAGCTCTTCGAAGCTATGCTCGTTGCCGGGCCGGGGCTTCTCGATGCAATCGATCGCACCGATTTCGAGGGCTTGAATCGTCTCATCGGCGCCGCGGCCGGTCAGCGTCGATACCATGACGACGGGCATCGGGCGAAGCCGCATGATCTTCTCGAGAAACTCAAGACCGTTCATGTTGGGCATTTCGACGTCAAGCGTCACCACGTCCGGATTTAGTGCCTTGATCGCCTGGCGCGCCTGAATGGGGTCTTCGGCCTGGCCGACGACTTCGATATCGGGATCTTTCGTCAGCGCGGTCGCGATCAAGCCACGCATCGTGGGTGAATCATCTACGACCAGGACTTTGACTTTTTTCGTCATGACGCGGCGCCCCTCTTCCGATAGCTCGTGATACCATCGGGCGAAAGCAGTGCATTGGCGGGTCCGGAAATGCGTTCCGAGTGTCCGATATAGAGTGCACCCCGCGCATCGAGCAGGCGTGTCAATCGGCTCCAGATCGTGCTTTGAGTTTCGCGATCGAAGTAGATCACGACATTTCTGCAAAAGATGGCGTCGAAGGGTCCGCTGAACGGCCAGGATCCCATCAGATTCAATTCACGAAAGGAGACGAGCGCGCGCACCTCATCTGCGATTTGCATCATTACCCCGCGATTGTCTCCCGGTACCGACTGAAACCAGCGGGCGCGCAGGTTCGCCGGTACGTCCTTCAATTCATCCTTCTGGTAGCACCCGGCTCTCCCACGGGCGACGACGTGCGGATTGAGATCGGTCGCCAGGATACGGATGTCGAGCGATGCAGCATCCGGAATGACGGACAAGACTGTCAACGCCATCGAATATGGTTCCTGCCCGGTCGAGCAGGCAGCGGACCAGAGCCGGATACGCTTTCCGCGGCGCGCGGAGTCGGCCAGAGGCGAAATGATCTGGGTTCGCAAATGTTCGAAGTGGTGCGGCTCACGGAAGAAGCGTGTGACGTTCGTCGTCAGCGCCGCGATCATGCTATCGCGTTCGTCATCGTCCTCGCGGACGGTGGCGCAATAATCCGAAAATGTCTTTATGCCCAACGCGCGCAAGCGTTTTGCGAGGCGCGAATAGACGAGCGTCGCCTTCGATGGAGGCAAATCGATGCCAGCCTCCGCCTTTGCGATCTGCGCTATCTCTCGAAAGTTCGCGTCGGAAAACGTGAACTCGCCTGTGTGGAGAACATCGGAAGCAGACGACGCATTTGCGTTCATGCTGCGGCCTTCGCGATGACCGGCAACACGCAATCGAGCGCGACGATGCTGATCATACGTCCGTCTATGGCGTAAACGCCCTTTACGAAGGTTTTCGCCAAATCAGAGGCGATGTCCGGTGTCGGTTGCATTGATGCTTCCGAGACGGTCAGGATATCCGATACCGCATCGACCAGAAGGCCGATCACCTGCTGCTGCACCTGCACGACGATGATGACGCTCCTCGCCGTCGGCTCCGTCAGGCCCAGACCAAAGCGCATGGCAAGATCGACGATCGGTAATACTGCGCCGCGCAGATTGATGACGCCGCGGACATAGGACGGGGCGTGCGGCAGCGGCGTCGCCTGTGTCCAACCGCGAATTTCGCGAACACCCATGATGTCGATGCAGAATTCCTGCGATCCGACGCGAAAGGCGACAAACTCACGGTTGGCCGAGTTGGTGGGCGAAGTTACGTCCTGCATTGTTCTTATCCTCCTGTCCCATAGCGCAGTTCGTCGCTGGACTGGCTTTCGAAAGATCCGGTGACTAATGCGTCCACGTCGAGAATGAGGGCGACGCGGCCATCGCCGAGGATCGTGGCGGCAGCAATTCCTGCGACCGTGCCGTAATTCGCTTCGAGACTCTTGATGACGACCTGCCGTTGATCCTGGATCGAATCGACGAGCAGCGCGTTCCGCGCACCACCATCGGTTTCGACCAGAATGGCGACGCTGCGTTCCGGATCCGCGACGGTGCCCCGAAAACCAAGTTGGGTTCCCACGTCGATCAACGGCACAAACGTGTTGCGGATGGCCATCACACGGCCTTCGGAACCGAGACCGTGAATCTCGCCCTTCTTCGGCTTCAGCGTTTCGACGATTGCCGTCAGCGGAACGACCAACGTCTGGCCGGCAACCGAGACCGCCATGCCGTCAAGAACCGCAAGCGTCAACGGAAGGCTCATGGAAAATGTCGAGCCCTTGCCTGGGCGCGAGGCTATCGACATGCGGCCGCCCAAGGCCAGAATCGAGCGTTTGACAACGTCCATTCCGACGCCTCGGCCCGAGATATTGGAGATCGTCGCGGCCGTCGAAAAGCCCGGCAGGAAGAGCAAGTTGTCGATGTCGCTATCGGAAAGCTGGGCGTCGGGCGAAATCAGACCTTTTTTGATGGCGGACGCGCGTACCTTCGGCCGGTCGATGCCGGCGCCATCGTCCGAAATTTCGATGACGATCCGTCCGGAGCGGTGCGCGGCACTCAGACGTACGGTCCCTTCGGCCGGCTTTCCGGCAGCTGCGCGCGCTTCCGGTGACTCGATACCATGGTCGACGGCATTGCGGATCATATGCGTCAGCGGTTCGGCCAAGCGTTCGACGACAGTTTTATCGACTTCCGTCGCCTCGCCATCCGTCTTGAGCCGAACCTGCTTGCCGGTGGCATCCGCGACTTCGCGAACAATGCGCGACATGCGCTGGAACAACGGCTTTACCGGCTGCGCACGGATCGCCATCACACTTTCCTGGATCTCGCGCGTCAGCTGCTCGAGCTCCTCAAGGCCGATGACAACCGACGAAGATGCCGCGAAATTCGCTTCGATCACACGCTGAGACAGCATCGCCTGATTGATGACGAGCTCTCCGACAAGATTGATCAGGCGATCGACGCGATCGAACTCGACGCGGATTGTTGTCTGGGCGGGAACCGCGACAGCCTTCGGTGTTTCGGCGGCCTGTGCGGCCGGGACAACCGTCTCGGGCGCCGGAATTTCAGCTAGTGGAGATACCGACGAAAGAGCTGAGCCGATTTCGACATCGGCATTTTCCAATGCTGGCGTTGCGACTTCTATCTCCGGCTCGGTGGCTGGTGCGCTTCCGAGCGCCTGCGCCAGGAGAGCCGCGATATCTGCATCCGAAACGTCCGGCTGACCATCCGTTTCGATGCTGATGTCGGCTTCGCCTTCTACGAATTCGAAGACCTCGCGGACCGCTTCGATAGGTGATTCAGAAGACAGGCGGATCGTCCATGACAGGTAGGCGCCTGCCTCGTCGATTGCGTCCAGGCTTGGAACTGCGCTCGCATCGCAGTTGACCTCGACCTCGCCAAGGCGCGACAGCTCGCGGATGATCAGGGCCGCCTCGTTGGCATTCGCATAAAGCTCGATGTGCGGTGTAAACTGAATGCGGTATTCGTGACGGGGCGCTGCAATCGGCTCGGCTGCGATTTCCGGCAGGCCGAAGTCGATGACGGTCGGCTGGAAATCAATCGCTTCCTCTGCTTCCTCCTCACCTCCGACCAGCGTCAAGGCTTTGACCTCGGCGGCTACTCCGGCATAGGACGATTCATCGATTTCCTTACCATCGCGCGACGCCTCGACGAGGTCGGCGAGAACGTCCGCCGCTCGGAGCATCGGCTTCATCACTTCGGCAGTCGGCGTGAGTTTGCCGGCGCGGACGTGATCGAGCGCCGTCTCGAACGTATGTGCGAACTGAACGAGGGCCGTCAGCTTGAATGCGCCGGCGCCTCCTTTAATGGAATGCACGGCCCGGAATACGGCATTGACCGTCTCCGAGTCGGCATTTCCTTCGTCCATCGCCAGGAGACCGAGTTCCATTTCAGAGAGCTGCTCTTCGCACTCCTGAAAGAACGTCAGCCGAATGGCGGCCATCGTGTCGACGGTCATTGCTCTGCTCTTTTAATTAGGCTGCGACACGCCGAATGGCTGCGATAAGCTTCGTCGGTTCGAACGGTTTGACGATCCAACCCGTCGCGCCTGCCTCTTTGGCGCGCATCTTCTTTGCCGCGTCGCTTTCGGTCGTCAAAACCAGAATGGGGACGCCGCGATAGCGGTTATCCTTCCGGACGGCCTCGATGAGGCCGAAGCCATCCATCTTGGGCATGTTGATGTCGGTCACGATGACGTCGGGCATCGTCGTCTGGAGCACTTCCAGCCCATGCACGCCATCGACGGCCTGCAGAACGTTGAATCCCGCTTCCGCGAGCGCCATTCTCAACATATCGCGCATCGTGCGGGAATCATCGACAGTCAGTATCGTTTGGGTCATCCGAGACATCCTTCAACGAGAAGCTGTTCGCGCGATAGTCCGACGAGCGCGAGCGTATCGAGAAACTCTTGCGTGGGGTTCGACAAGACGTAGCTCTGGCCATCGGCCTGCCAGGTCTGCGCAGCCGATATCAAAACCTGCACCGCCTGCATGCCGGTCCGGCGAACTTGGCCCGCATCCACGACGATAGGCTCTCCGCGACGGGCAAGAAGCAGCTCCTTGATACTGCCTACCGATGATGAATCGAGAGCCTCCGGGAGAACCAGCGCGGCGGCCACTGCGCTTTCCGGCTCACTGGACGTCTGGCTCGCGTCTACCGCCGGGCGCATCGTTTTTTCCGCGGCGGATTTGATCGATTTTGCCGGCGCTTTGCGCGAACGACGTTGGGCAGCGGCCTTTTGTGGCCGCGCCTTTGCTTTCTTGCGAGCCACTAGAATTCCTCCCAGCCGGCATCCGCAGACGCTACGTTCCGGCGTCCGCCAGCCGCAGCTTTGACCTTCGCCGGAGCATGCGCCGCGCGGAAGGACGATTTCGGCGCCTCACGCCGCGCCGACATCTCCACGACCGTATCGTCGCCGGTCTTGAAGCGGCTGACGAGGCGCACCAGCTCTTCGGTCTGCTGCGCAAGCGTCTGCGTCGCGGCGGTCGCTTCCTCGACCATCGCGGCGTTCTGCTGGGTCACCTGGTCCATCTCGTTGACAGCGGTGTTGACCTGCTCGAGACCATGTGCCTGCTCGTTGGCGCTCGCGGCGATATCGGTGACAATGGTGTTGATTTCAGCGACCTGCGAAACAATCCGCGTCAGCGCCGCGCCCGTTTCGCCGACGAGTTGGACGCCTTGAGCGACCTGGCCCGTCGATGCGGAGATCAATCCCTTAATCTCTTTTGCCGCTTCGGCCGACCGTTGCGCCAGAGCGCGAACTTCGGATGCGACGACTGCGAAGCCCCGGCCAGCATCACCGGCGCGCGCCGCTTCAACGCCTGCGTTGAGCGCGAGAAGGTTGGTCTGGAAGGCGATCTCGTCGATCACACCGATGATCTGGCTGATCTGCTTTGATGAATTTTCGATGCCGTTCATCGCGGCAATCGCTTTGCGGACGACTTCGCCGCTCTTTTCAGCATCGGTCTTGGCGACAGACACCGTTTCGCGAGCATGCGTTGCGCCGCGTGCCGTCTTATTGACAGTATCGGTGATCTCCTTAACAGCGGCCGCCGTTTCTTCGAGACTGGCGGCTTGGTTCTCCGTACGCCGCGACAGGTCGTCGGAAGCCTGCGAAATTTCCTCGGTGCCGAGCTTGATGCTGCCGGCGCCTTTTTTCACGAGCTCGATTGTGCTCTTCAGCTGCGACGCTGCAGAGTTGAAATCCGTCTTGAGCTTTGCAAACTCCGGCGCGAATTCCGCATACACAGTCGTTTCTAGATTTCCTTGCGCGAGTTCCGACAAAGCGGTCCCGAGCGACGCTACGACGGTCGTAATCTGATTCTCGGCCTCAAGCTTGCCGGCCTGGGCGCCTTCGAGCTGGCCCATCATCAGGTTCATTTGACTGATGATCGCCTCGTACTCCTGGATCACCGGCTCAGAGATCCGGTGCGAGAAGTCTCCCTTCGCAATGCGCTCCGCAGCGGCCGTGAACGCATCCATGAAGCGCTCGTGCTCGCGGGCGTAGTGCTCGCTTTGCTCCTGCTGCTGTTTGGCGGCTTCGACGGCGCCGTCCGTCATCGCTTTATTTTCGGCCATCGCTTCTTTGAAACGTGCGAGGGCGTTCGCGATCATTCCGTTCTCATTGGCGTCGGAGAGGTGCGGGATCGCCACGCTCAGATCCTTGCGGCTCAATGCGTCCATCGCCCGCACCAGATCAGAAAGACGCTGCGATATTCCTCTCGAGAGAAGAGTGACCATCACCAGCGCGACGACGGTCGCCGCGATCAGCAATCCGAGAGTCCAATAAAGCGACTCTTTCGCGGATGCGCCGTGCTTTTCCGCCGCTTGCTGGAAGACGTCGCCCGCGCGCGCCGCCATTGCGGAGATCATTGGCCTCGGCGAGAGACGCCTGAAACTCGGCGCCAATTCCGCTGCGGTGATAGTTTGCCCCTTTGATCTTGGTTTCGATGTCGTCCAGCTTGGACAGGAGCGCCATATTCGCCCCTGCAAGTGCATTCTTGGCGTCACCTGAAATATCCGAGGCCAGAAGCGTGCTCGCCGAATTGCTTAGCTTGTCCGATGCACGCTGCAGAACAGCGTAGTCCATCGCCAACTGGAGGTCATCTTCCGTAGTTGCGGGTGACGCCATCGTGTTTTCCAGGGCGGCTAGAGCTTGCTTCGCTCCCGATAGACGTTGGATGAGGACGTCCTGCGCATAGAAGCCGTCAGCCGACGAATCGACCGCCATACCCGAGGCCGTGGAGATCCTGCCTAAGAGATCAAGACCTTTATGAATTTGCTCGTCCGGCTTTTTCGCGTTTTCATAAGCCGACAACGCGGATTGAATGCCCAGGCTCTTTGCAAAATCCGAATACGATTCGAGGTCGTTGCCGGCGGTCCTGCTCCCTGCCATCGCAGGCATTGTCGCCCAGACGGCCACGGCCATTTTGGCTCCATCGACCTCGCGATCGATCACGCCGATCTGCTGAAGCGTGTGGTCTGCATAGAGATATAGTTGAACAAGCGAGGGGATCAGAAAGGCAGCAGCGATCAATGCAAGCCTGCGGGGCATTGACCATTTGCTATTGATATATCCTATGACCATGGCTTTACCTGTTTCCTCGTGGCACGTGATCTTGTTTTCGGGGTTTATCGTTCATCGCCGCGACGTGGAGCGACGGGATTTCTTTTCATTCGGAACCAATTTGATAGGCAGCCAGGTTGCGCGTGGCGCGCCAGCGGGATTCTTTCGAAAACGGCAACATTGCCGCCCGAGGCCAACTCCGATGATCGTCAAACCTGGAGAAACGACCAGCGATTGCCGGACACGATTTATCGTGGCCCATTGCATGTTCCCGCTTCGGATAGCCTGGAACATGTCGGATCATAACCGACACGGCTGCGCGGCATCATGCCTATGATTTGAAATCAAGCCGCCGTGAGTTCAAATTATCCGGCAATTATATCGAATTCGTTTACGCTGCCGATTCATCTTTTGTTAATCCGATCTTTTCTCCGGACTCACAATTGGCGAATTCTTTTCGGATTCGCAGGATCCGCCAATATAAAAGCGCGCTGTTTTCGGCCGGTGACTGATGATAAAATAATTATCTTTTTAACCAGGATATCCGCCGCGGTGGCTTTACATATTTCAAACCCGCCACATCGGCGTCCACATAAGCGACTTGGCACCGAATTACGAGATCGTCGCTCGGCACCTCCAAATAGAACTCTCCTTTTAGGGATTCCGGTTCCGCCAGTCTGACTTTCGCACCACCGTCCGAGAGATCGAGAATCGTGCAAGGAAGCCTCGGGCCGTCGTCGAACGCGATGATGGCTGCTTTAAAGACGGAGCGCCGGCCGAATTTTCGCTGCTCTCGTGATTTCTCTATTGCCAAGGTGTTCTCGATATTTCTTGTCTGCTTACGCGCTGCTAATCCGGCGTGGCTTAACGAATTGTGACACTTATTCGATTGTCAAAACGAATCGCTGTGGGTTATCACATCCACTCCGTATACAGATTAGTTATCCCTTAACTGATTCGCAGCAGGACCAGCTAATCTCGCCTTAAGATATTTACGACTAATTGTTGCAATACATAGGCTGTTCCCATCTATCGACGGGGGGGGGCGGAGGCATGATGCCAGCTTATGGCGCCAAAGGCGAATTTGGCATGTTCGATTCGAATTTTCGGCCCGCGCGAGATCTGCGATCATGCGGTCTCGTTCATACTTCGACAAAGAGGTAGGCGGCGAACCGATGCGGAACTCAGCAGCAAAACGCGCCATGGCTTTCAATCTCGATAGTCTCGCCGATCGCGCACCGAATCTCAAAAAGGCGCGCAAGAAGGCCGTCACTCCGCGGTTCAGCGTCGGGGCGAATGCGAAAGCGCTTGCATCGGCGCTCGATCAGCTCGGCATCGTTTCGATAACCGATATCAAAGGCAACATCGTCCACGCGAACGATGCCTTCCTTCAGATAAGCCAATTCCGTCGAAAAGAAGTCCTCGGTAAAAATCACGCTATATTAAACTCGGGCTATCATCCGCCGGAATTCTGGGCGGCGGCCTATCAGGCGTTGAGCAAAGGTCAGACTTGGCGCGCGCCCGTCAAAAATCGCGCGAAGGACGGAACGCTATATTGGGTTGACGCGCTGATCCTGCCGCTCAAAGGGCGCCGGAAACAGATTACGGGATACCTCTCGTTCCAAATAGATATCACGACGGCCGTCAATCTCCACATCGCGTTACAGGAACGGAATGCACTCCTGCAGGCAATCGTCGACAGCTTCCCCGGCGGCCTTACGGTCTTCGACCGCGATCTTCGCATCAAGCTCATCAATGAGAAACAGCGGCAGCTACTCGAATACCCGGACGAGCTTTTCGAAGGTGGGTTGCCGACCCTAGAAGAACTCTATCGCTTCAATGCCAATCGAGGCGAATATGGTCCGGGGAATCCGGAGGAGCAGGTTCGCTCACGTGTCGAACTCGCGCGAAAGGGCGAGACGCACATCTTCGAGAGACGCCGTCCAAATGGAACATATCTTGAAATCCGCGGCACACCGTTGCAGGGCGGCGGTTTCGTTACTGCGCACCTCGACATCACAGACCGCAAACGCGACCAGGAAACGATTGGTCGCCTCGAAAATCACGACGCCCTAACGGGGCTTCCGAACCGCGCCTTGTTCCAGGAGCGCATCAGGCACGGGCTGATGCAGATGAACAATGGTATGTCGCTTGCCCTGCATTGCCTGGGCATCGACCGCTTCAAATCCATCAACGAGACGCTAGGTCCGCAGGTCGGTGATGCGTTGCTCATCGCCGTCGGCGAGCGACTGCGGTCGGAAATCAGAGATACCGATACGGTTGCGAGAATCGGTGGCGACGAATTCGCCGTCATTCAAATGGCACCGCAATCGATCGAAGAAATTGAGGCTCTCGCAAAGCGAATTCTTTTTGCGCTTTCGGAACCGTTCGAGCTCGGTAAGGACACTGTTTCGATTGGCACCAGCATCGGGATCGCGGTTGGGCCGTCTGATGGCAATGATGCCGAGCAACTCCTGATGAACGCCGATATGGCGCTTTATCGGACCAAATCGGTTGGGCGCGGAACGTTCGGCTTTTTCGAACAGTCCATGCACGAGCGTTTGCAGAAGCGCCATCAGATCATCATGGGACTGCACGAGGCGATTGCGAACAGCAAATTCGAACTGCATTATCAGCCGATCGTGAACGTCAACACGCGACGGATCGTTGGCTGCGAAGCCCTCATCCGCTGGTCGCATCCTGTCAGAGGCTTAATCCCTGCTTCCGAATTCATTCCCATTGCGGAAGAGTGTGGGCTGATCGGCCAAATCGGCGAATGGGTTCTAAAGCGTGCCTGTGCCGAGGCCAGCTTATGGCCCGACGATATTTGGGTTGCTGTCAACGTCTCGCCCGCTCAATTCCGTGATCCGGATCTCGTCGAAAAAATTACAAATGCCGCAAAGACACTTCCGCTTTCCCGATTAATCCTGGAAATCACCGAAACTCTGCTGATGAAAGATCAGGACGCCGTGTTTCAGACTCTCGAGCAGCTTCGGAGGATGGGCATTCGCTTTTCGATCGATGATTTCGGCACCGGGTTTTCTTCATTGAGCTATCTGCAGAGCTTTCCCTTCGACAAAATCAAAATCGACCGGTCGTTTGTTTCGACCGTTTCAAACGTCAAGCGCTCGTCCACGCTGCGGCGATCCATCATACAGCTCGGGTACAATCTCGGCATGACCAGCGTTGCGGAGGGCGTCGAAACCGAGCAACAGCTCGATCGGCTGCGCGCCGAAGGCTGCGTCGAGGCCCAAGGCTTTTTATTCTCTCGCGCGGTTCCGGCCGCGAAACTTAGAACTCTCTTTGCTAATCCGCTTTGAGTTGAGATCGGTGGGGGCCACTCAATGCTGAAGGGAATTCGAAAATCTGCACGGTCGGGGCGAGGACCTGCCGGCTCAAATATTTCGGCGGAGCCTGACCAGGGCAATGCGCTATTCGAGGCACTTGTCTGCGAATTTCATTGGACCGTACTCCACGTCGCTGCGATCGCGTGCTGCGTGAACGCGAGCTGCGCCCAGAATCGCGCCTGGATGCTTCGGTCATGCAGCAACTTCATTCCTGTCGAGACGCCCGTCATCAGGGCTGCGCTCCATACCTGGCAGGAGATCGGTCTTGCGAGAGACCTCGCGACTTCCTTGCGCAAAGTCTATCTCGATCTCGACGAAGCAAAGCGGCAGACGCTTCCGATCATCCGAAATGCCGGCACCTTCACGGGTCCAACGATATCGCTCGCAAAACTTCAGCAGATTGCTGCTCTGTGGCGGAAGCTGTCGGAAGAATGCGAGACAGCCGTTCAGGGCCTGGAGCCGGAGGCACGTTGGCGCCTCGGCGGGCTTTACACCGGGAATTCGCTCGTTCTGGGCCGGTTTCTGCGTGAGGCGATCGCAGGCGCGTACGATTGCGTCAATCAAGTCGGCGAAGTTGCGATCCCTGTGCTCCCGCAACGGAAGAAGACCCAGCGCTACGCTTTGCTGCAGCCCTGCCTCGTCAGAGCGAAAAGCGGCAACGCGATCGCATTCGCGCGCGATATCTCACGAAACGGTATCGGCCTTACCTGCGACCAAAGCCTTGAGCTCAAGGAGCGTTTGGTTGTCGAGCTTCGTAACGGTCGCAAGATGAAAGGAACCGTCGTCTGGGCAAAGAGCGATCAGGTCAACGTTCAATTCGAAGAGCCGCTCGCCGCCGATGATCCTTTGTTTGTCCGCTGAGATCGGGCACCGACCCACGCTATTCGTCGATGATCACGCAATTCCGTCCGTTGGCTTTTGCTTCATAGAGCTTGGCATCGGCGCGATCCAAGAAATCGTCGCAGCCTTCGCCACTACGCAGTTCGGCAACTCCGAACGAGGCCGTAACCTTGCCGATCGGCTGTCCGGTTCGATGGTGCATCCATTTCTTGCACTCTAGCTCGCTGCGGATTTGTTCGCCGAGGTTCTTTGCGCCGGCAAGTTTCGTCTGGGGCAGAATGACCACAAATTCCTCACCGCCGTATCGCGCCGCTGTGTCGCGGCCCTTGATGTTTTTCGAAAGCAGCTCTGCAAATCTTCGCAAGATCTCGTCACCGACCGCATGCCCGAACGTGTCGTTAATCCGTTTGAAATGGTCGACATCCGCCATGATGATACTCAGCGGATCATTCGCGTCCGTCGCTGTCTGAACCTCTTTCGGAAGATTGACCTCCAGCCAATGACGGTTTTTCAAAGAGGTTACGGCGTCGAGCATTCCCAAACGATGACTGTCGCTGAGACTGACTCTCAGTTTGTCAATTTGCTGCTGTGACAGCTGCAGGCGAATATTCAGTTCGTTGACCTCACTCTTCACTCTGTTGTTTTCGTCAATCAGAAACTGGACGATCGACCGAATTCGCTCGGGCGAAGATGCTGCCAAGAGGCTGTCACTGACCTTCTCCAAGGCTTCGGAATGGGAACCGCTCAGATCGAGATGCTGTTTCAGCAAACGCATGACGAGAAGGACCTCCTCGTCTAATTCCTCCCCGACCTTTTCCAATTTGGCGGATAGCTTTTCATCGGCCTCTCTCTGAGTTTGGCCTTTACCGTTGAAGAAGTGCCAAGCTCCCCAGGCAAAGCTTAGGCAACCCGCCGTGACAAACCCGAACAATAATGCAAGAGCAAACGGGTGCGATCCGAGACGGACCAAACGTCCGCGGGAATCGACCTCGGCTATTTGCCAGGAGACGTCGGACCAATTCGTCAGAGAGATGAGGTCGAGATCCGCTCGCATGAATAACGTCCACACCATGAACGCGATGCAAAGAGCGATAATGCTCACAAACATGGTCAGGGCGGAGGTCGGCAGCTGTTTGAGTGCGAATGTGCTCATCGTCCTGCTCGGCTCAGATCATATTGCCCCGCGAGATATGCCAGGGCCTCAAATGCAGAGAGAATTCACGCCAAGGCGGCATAATGATCATGCTTGCGGCCACCGGTGCCCGAGGAACGCAATTCCGGTACGGCGCCGCGCCTCAAATCGGAACTTTAATCAGGCGAAGTCCTGGCGCATCCCGACCATGAGTCGGCTCACAGCACAATGCTCTTTTCGTACATTTCACCAGTTGAGATCGGAACGGCCCGCGAGCCCTTTAGAGCTGCGGGTTTCTTCACGATCTGACGCGCAGATTATTTAAATCCGAATGCGATATGCGTGAACAATTGCTCTGTGAATACTTTGAGCAGGCTGCCGCTATAGCTGCCGGTCAGCAGGAGAATGACAAATCCCGCAATTATCTTCGGCACGAATGTCAGCGTCATTTCCTGAATTTGTGTCAATGCCTGAATGAAGGCGACGCCGACGCCGATCACCATCGCCGCCCCGACGACTGGTCCGGCGAGCACCATCGTCAACCAGATGGCTTGTTGGACGAGTTGGAGCGCGTCCCCTTCAGTCACGACGTCGGGTATCCTATCGTTACGCCGGCATCGATCGGCACCTGTTCGCCGCTTGTCAGAACAGCAGTCGAGCCGGACGAATCGATTCGCACCGATTGGACAATGCCTGTGGTGCCGTCGGTTCCCGTTATTTGCAGGCCGATCATCGTGCTTGCCTGAGAGATATTCGAATTGACCAGCAGCTGGTCGAGCTTGGAGTTGGCATTGATACCCTGCTCGACATTGGAAAACTCGGCGATCTGCGACATGAATTCCGACGAGTCGGTCGGGTTTAGCGGGTCTTGGTTCTGCAGCTGCGCGATCATCAGCTGAAGAAAGTCGTTATAGTCGAGCGTGGGCGCGGCTTGCGACGAGGACGATGTGCTGGATGTGTCCGTGCTTGAACCCGTGGCTGGAACCGTGGTCATGCGACCTCCTTGCTTCGTTCCTCTGCAGTTCCCGCAGCTTCCTGGGGAAGCAGAGTTCTGACTTTTTTCAGTGCGTCGAACGGGCGGTCATTGTCGAGTAGCTCTCCCGTTTCGGTCAGACCCTTGATGAGATGCGGATCGCTGATGCTCTCCAGAAGATTCGCGACGGACTCCCTCGCCATTGTGCGCGCCTTCAGATGCAAAGAGGGATCCATCAGCATCATCTGAATCATGAAATAGAGCTGCCGGAAGGGCGTCGTCGTTTCCTCGGGCTTCATCACATGCTGCTCGAGGAGAAATATCACGTCATTCATCAGCTCCATGCTGACCTTTCGATCGACACGGAGAACTCCGCCGTTGATGAAAATGCGCTCTCCGGCGCGCAGGGTTATTTTCAATCCGCCCGCCATCAGAGCCCTTCCGCGATAACGTTTGAAATATCGATCAGACCAGCGAAATTTCGTGATTTTCCATGGCTGATCGCCTCGGCCTCTTTCAGCATCCAGATGCCGATCGAGATGAGCTTCGCGCGGACGTCGTCCGGCAAACCATTTTCGGGCTTTGCCAGGTCTTCGAGGAAAAAGCTCCATAGCCGGTTCAGGAAGATGATGGCGTCGACGGCTTCGCGCGAGTTCGGTCCCGCTTTCTCGGCGGATCTCAGAAGTGTAACCGACTGCTCAATGGCCTGACGCTCGTTATCGCGCTGCCGGCTACCGGAATCGCTTAGCGTTTCTTCGTATGAGAACTTATACATTTTTGCCTTCCGGACGTTCTCTTTTGGATGCCGCCTGTTACGGATTACTGAGATAATTGAGGATGCTCAGGTTGTTCAGCTGGTTCGTCAGCGAGTACGCCGCCTGCAGAGCCGTGGAAATCTGTGAAAGCTGTGTCGTGACTGCAGCGGGATCGATCTGCTCAAGGTTGTCGATCGATTTGGTGAGAAAATCGACTTGGGTATCGATCTGATCGTTCGAATCCGTGATGCGCTGCTGCGTGACGCCGAGTGCCGATTGAACCTGCGTGAGGCTGCCCGTGACGTTCGCGGTCAACTCTCGCGCCTTGGCGATGATCACCTGCTGCGTCCCACTGCTCATGTTTGCCAAGCCCAAACCCGCCACCATGGTCAATGCCTGGGTCAGATTGCTGAAGGTACTGTCGTTCGCAGTGACGGATGTATTGACGACTTCGGTCCGCGAAATACGATTGCTCACGGGCTTGTCGGACGCTGCCGACCACGTGCTCGACCAGTTCGAGCCAGAAAAAAGATTGGCAAAATCATTATCGAGGAAGTCCTGCATGTCGCTTGGCGAAATATTAGCGACAGCCGGATCATCCGGAGTGATTCCGAATTTGGCAACAAACGCGTTCGTCACCGCCTGCTGACCGGCGGAGGGCGGTGAACCAAAATAGTCGTCCATCGGCTGGACGTCAGAATTGATGCCGGAAAAGAGGTATTGCCCGTCGAGCGATGCGTTGAGCTGGTCCTGCAGCGTCTGCATACCCGCGGTTGCGGCCTGAACAAGCGTATCCTGTGACGTTCCCGCCGTCTGGCCCGTGATGAGGGCGGACAAGAAATTCGACGTGCTCGTCGATATCGTTGACAATGCATCCTGCGATGCGGTCAGCCGATTGAGGACAAGGTTATTCGAATTCTCGATGGCCTGGATCTGGTCCATGTCCTGGCGCATCGAGACGCTAACGCCCGTCGTCGCGCCAAGCGTCACGCCGACGTCCGCGTGCCTTCCCGTCGACAGTTCTTTTTGAGCATCGACGAGCTGAGACTGCAGTCGCGCCATCGAGCGACGTGTCTCGTCAGTGATAGAGGCTGAGGATATGAATGATGAAGAAATCATGAGTATCAGCCTGACGCCTGGAGAAGCGTCGACAGCATGCTGTCGACGGTGTTGATGAGACGAGACGACGCCTGAAACGTCCTCTCCAGCGAAAGAAGATTGGTCATTTCCTCATCGAGGTTGACGCCCGTCGCCTGCGAGAGCGAGGACGTGGCACGGTCTGCCGTCGCTTGGCGGGATTCGGCCTCATTGCTTGCCGACTGCCTCAAGGCCTCGAGCCAGGACACCGAGGACTTGGCGTAATCGGCGACGGATCCGGATTGTTGGATCTGCGACGATGGATCAAACGTGAGCGACGTATCGAGGCCCGTTATGAGCTGCTGAATGCGATCGGTGTACGAGGAGCCGCCAGTCGTATTGTAGGTATAGGCGGGATTTCCCGGATCGGAGATGCCGCCATCTCTTATGAGAGAAGCGTCGCCACCTTGAGAAGGATCGACGTTCGGATTGACCTTGATTGAGCCTGCTAGTCCCGGGACCACCGTCCCTGATGCGGGAATGGCGGGGCCGCCACCATATGTAAAGAGGCCGGCCGCATCGGGAAGCGTCGGTGTCGCGGATTGATCGCTTTCGGCAAACGTCTCGATCAGCCCACGAGCAACCTCGTCGAGCTGGCTTTGATAGGTCGGCGCGATGCTGTCGCGAATTTCCACTAGCCCCGCGAGCTTTCCGGAGCTGATCGACATGACGTGCGAGGTACCCGCAATCGGAACACCGTCGGCGTAAACCGGATTGCCGACAGCGCTTGGGGAAAGATTAGCGGATTGCTGGAAGGTGACCGTGCGGGACGTCTTATCGAAGAGCGTGACACCGCTGTCGGTGTAAATCGCCATGTCGCCGTTGTCGCGCGAAACGGTCCGGATGCCAATTTCAGTCGATAATTGTTTTAGAACCGCATCACGGGCGTCGAGCGCATCTGTCACGTCGGAGCCGCTGCTCGTCCCGGTGACGACTTGCTGGTTCAGCGTCTGGAATTGAGAGAGAAGATTATTGATGTTGTTGACGGACGCAGCAATATCCGAATCTGCCTGGTTGCGCACGTCAGTCACGGACTGCGTGGCGCTGTTCAGAGAATTCACGAGCTCCTGAGCGGCGGTCACGACCGTTGCGCCCACCGCATTGTTCTGCGGCGAGGCCGAATAATCCTGTAGCGATGACGTCAGTTTTGCAATCAGCGATGCAGGGGAGGTTTCCGAGTCCGTATCGCCGACAGTGTTCTGCAGCTGATCGAGCGCCGAATTGATCACCGATTGCGTCTGGCTGTTCGAATTGGCCGTGAGATACGTGTCGAGAAGCAGCTTGTTCGCGGTGCGGCTGATGCCGGCCACGCTGACACCGCCGCCCGGCCCGCTGACGACGTTTGCGACCTTGCGGGTCGCGTCCGCATTGTTTACGCGCGCGATGTTCTGCGAAACAATCGAAATCTGCTCGGAAATCGTCGAGAGACTTGAACTCGCGTTGGCTGTACTCTGCGTGAGCGTCATCAGCTAGGCCTTCTAATCCCTAACTCCTCGTCACCGCACGAGGTTTACAAGTACGTCCAGCAGCTCGGTGCCTGTCTGGAACACCTTCGAGTTTGCCGTGTAGTTGCGCTGCGCCTGCACCATCGTCGTCAGTTCTGAAGCGAGATCGACGGTACTGCTCTCGAGCGCCCCAGAAATGACGGAGCCGCGGCCGCCGCTATTTGCGGTTCCGAGTTGCAGGTCGCCAGACTCTTTGTTCGTTGCGTAGACATTCCCGGAAATGGCGGTGAGATTGTCAGGGCTGGCCACGGTCGCGAGCGGGATCCTGAATGCATCGACGCGGGATCCGTCCTTGTAGACCGCGGTCACAGTACCATCATTGCTGATTTCAAGACGGTCGACGGCAGTCGGAGCGCTGCCGTTGGCGACGGCCTCTTGCGGCGTGTAAGTGGACGCAAGCTGCGTCATCTTGCTGATGTCGAGCGAAAGCGTCGCTCCATTTGGAATGGCGACACTGAGCGACTGTGGGCTGGTGGACAACAGGGCACCGGTCGTGCCGTCGAAATTGAGCGTCTGCGTTGTCATGGCCGCTGACGAATAAGGAAATCCGCCAGTCGACGAGGCATCAGCAGCGTTATAGACGCTGATTTCCCACTGATTATCCGCGGTTTTCGCCGTATACACGTCGAGCGTCACCTGATGGCCGAGATTGTCGTAGGTCACGATCGAGGTCTTGCCGGAATATGTGGACGACGCTGTATTTCCCGAAGGAAGGTCTGCCGCAGTCGTGATCGCGGTCGCGTCTGAAGGAAGGATGGCATTGAAAGTGCCGCTCGTCGAAGGCGTGGCCTTCATGCCCAGTGAAGCGCTGCTGACGACCTGCAGACCAGCCGCGCTGTTCATGACCGAACTCGAGCTGCCGTCCAGGAGATTATAACCGAGCAGTTTGAAACCGGCAGCGTTGACGAGATCACCGTTTGCGTCGGGCACGAAGTTGCCGGCCCTCGTCAGGTACGGTGTGCCGTCGGCGCTCTCGACCATGAAGAAGCCGTTGCCGCTGACTGCAAGATCCGTTGCTGACTTTGTATAGGTGAAATCACCCTGCTGCGAGATGGCGCGGCGCGCGATGGTCGATACGGATCCCGGTACATATTCCGCGACGCTGCCTTCCGCGATGAGGGTCGCGAACTCGGTCGATGCTGCCTTGTAACCTGTCGTGTTGATGTTAGCGATGTTATCGGCAACCGTGCCCATCCGGTCAGACTGGACAGACATGCCCGAGACGCTGGTAGTCATTACTCCGTAGAGACCCATCGACATTCTCCTCGTCGCGAATGATGCTCGGAGGAATTGAAACATCCGGGGCTTGCGTGAGACTGGTTGCTGCCTCCGAAATGGGCTGCGATCCATCTTCGCTGGAGAAATCTTTCAGGCGGTATCCTAGGAACCGCTGGGAATCGATCGGATCGTGTCCGAGCCGCTGCTTCAGCCGTTTCCGCAGCCGGCTAATATGGCTTTCGATGACGTTCTCGTGAATCTCATCGTTGAAAATGCCGTACACGCGGTTGAAGATCTGCGTCTTCGTGATGCGCGTATTGCGGCTCAGGACCAGGCATTCAAGGATCCTTCGTTCCCGGCGGGGCAAGGGGAGAACCTCACCGCTGACGATCGGATCGCGACCGTCGAAAAATATGCGGATGCCGCCGATGTCGACGCATTCGTCGGTCATTTGCATGCGACGGCGAATTGCTCCGCTGCGCGCCAATATTTCCCGGACGTGGAATGGCTTTGCCAAAACATCGTCGAAGCCGAGGGAGAATAATTCAAGTGTTTCGCTTAAAGCTCTTGTTTCGATCAGACCAATAAGCGGAGCGCGGCAGCGCGACCGAATCCGCGCTGAGATTTGCCGCCTGTTCGACACGGCGCCGAGCAAAAATCCCTCGATGACCGAGACATCGGAGTCGTTGATCAGCTCGAACCATTCGAAGAATTCCGACGGATCCACCGCTGTTGCAGCCACACCTTCGCGTTCAAAGCACGCGACATATCCCCCTCCGACCGTTGCACGGTCGTCAAGCACCACGAACATGATTTCCCCCAAGCCCCGCAAATCATTGGCACCGAAGGAAATACAGTGATTCACGCCACTTATTAACAATTATTTGAGAATTGCCTGGGTCGAAAATGCCACTGCAAATCAATCCGAAGCCACACCTTGTTGCCGCTACATCGACTTCGTTATTTATGAGGGTGCGCTCGCAGTGCTGTCGCTCGACGGTGATTTCTCCTCGATCGGAATAATTCGTCTGGATTATCCGCATTCGTTTCCGACTTGTTACTATTAAGCGCCAATTCGGTGAGATTTCTTACGGCGCGCATAAATCAATTGGTGCTTTAATTAGAGATTGCCCGTGAAGAGCGGAAAGCAAATTGATCAACTCTACGCGGCGATCGAACTTCGTTCGAGCCGTCATAAGCGCGAGTCCACGCCGGTGCGTCCATGAAGGGAACTAAATTTCGGCGGTTTACACGCGAATTTCGGCAGCGAGTCATTATCCCGGAAGAGATGAACTCGAATGATGAAAGACGCAATGACCTTCGACATATGGCGCGTCAGCACATCGCCATTCAATTCCGTGGCCTGCACCTCATTTGCGATCTCGTAGATCTGTCGGAGTCCGGCGCAAAGATAAGCGTCCTCGATGGCATCGTTCCGAATGTCGACGAGGGCGCGACTCTTACGCTTTTCGACGGAACCATGATCGAGGGACGCGTATCCTGGCTGAGAGATCGCCATATCGGCATCGAATTTCTTCAACCGGTGCCCGACGTCGACGAGCGGCTCGATTTCGAAAATCTCGGTCGCGATTATTTCGGCAAAGCCGTCACGCTGCAAAAATCGACGCGGCGACCCTGAGCGGCGAAACGGCACATGAATGGTCAGCGCTCCGCAAGCTGAAGGCCATAGCATCGCGCTGCTCCATCTTCTCTCACACTGATCAACATCCGGATGCATCAGCGGATACCGCTTCCGTCCAGCTTCGAAACGCTCATCGACGAATTGTTCGTTCGAGAGAATGAGCATGTCGATGCGCCGAGGCCCAATCGCTTCACGATTGATAGCCTAGAGGCGGCATGGGCGCTGGCCGCCAACAGCCGAGGGCGATCGCCGGAACGGGAACGTCGCCCGAAAAATCCGTACAGTTCGGACGATGACGCCAATCTCGACGCGGAGACTTTGCTCGATCCTAACAAAATCTTACTCGAGCTCGGCCTCGACTCTAACTTTTCGGAAACCGATATCGCGATTCTCAGGCGGGAATTCGCGCTCCGAAATCATCCGGATCGCGTTCGAGACGACCTTCGGGATCTCGCCACGCAACGCATGATGATCGCCAACGACCTCATGGACAGGTATGTAGCTAAGCTCCGCGCCGGCAGCAGATGAGCGGACGCGAACTTATATAAAATGCGAGATGCTCTGTTGGCGATGTTCCCATAAATGTCGGGTATTCTCCTCGGATAGCCGGGGACGACCGGATGGAATACGACGGGGAAAGTGATGGAAGACGCACGCGCCGATCTCAAGATGTTGCGGGCTCGTATGGCGGGCATCGGTGCGCAGCTCGGCGGCGACTGGGCGGAGAAGCTCTGCGCTCAGCTTCATCTCGATCGCGATACGGTCGAATGCGCGTATTGGCATGCCGGCTATCATCAGGCCTTGGCCGACGTTCTTGGGCTTGTCGCAAAGCCCCGCGCTATTTCCGACATCGCGGACATGTCCAATCCGCTCCGTGCGGCCGGCTAGGGTGCAGAAAATTCCCGGTCGGCATGAACTGGTGAAACATTTCGCACTCTTTCTCGAACGCCTGCCTCTGCTCTGCGAAGTGGCGGAACTTGAACTGGGCCGCGGTTCCGATGTGCGATCTTAATTGTGACTTGAGATCTTCTCCGGCGCTCCCGACATAAGTAATCGAGAATCGTCCGAGGTGGTCGATGAAGCCAAGGGCATAGGCGCCCGGGCATTTATCAACGAGTTCCTCTTCGATGGCGTCCGGCGCGAGCGGAAAGGGACCGCGAAGCCCAGTGCCGGTCAGTTCCTGCTGCATCATCTCCGACTACCTAGATATAGAGCGCATTCCCAAGGCGGCCGTTGGTCAGGTCTGCCGTCGTGGTCTGAGGATTGTCTTCTTTCTGACGGCGCTGAGGCTGATTGAACATTGCGCCATCACGGTTCTGCGCATTGCTATCTTGTCGCCCGGCAAATCCCGATCTTGCCTGATCGCCGTCCCGGGGCGGCGATCCACCCGCTTGCCAATTGCTTGAGTTCGCCGAGTTGCTCGCCGAGGCGTCTGTTACCTTCATGCTCGAAACGTCGTAACCCGCATCGCGCAGTCCGCGCTCGAGCGACACGCGATCGTCATTCAGCAATTTTGCCGTCGATGCTTTCGACGCCTCGGCTTCGATGGCCAGCGAGTTGGATTTGAGGCTTAAGCGCAGTTTCACCGAGCCGAGATCTTCGGGAGATAGCGTCAGATCCAGCGTTCGCAGAACCGGGGCCGCGACGGGACGGCTTGAAGATACCGTGCTCGACTTACTTACTAATTGGTCGGTGGTGCCATCCGAAAGATTATCGACGATACCGTTGCGCACCTGGTCGACTGCAGTTGTCGGCGCCTGAGCCGGCTTCCCACTTGCCGTGAATATCTGATCGATCGATGGAGACGGATCAGCTTTTTCGATCTTGCGTTCCGTTGTATTGGCAGAGGCCGAGCTTTGAAGCTGCGCACCGGTCTGCCCGCCATTGCCGGAATTGCTCGTGCTTTGCCCGCTCGTATCGCTGAATGACAAGTTCGATGGCGGTTCTATCTCCGGCGTCGCGACTGTCTGGGGCGGCGCCTTCTGCGCCGTAACGGTTAAGGCCACGGTCGATTCGGACGGCTTCTCTTTCGAGACCGTTATCGTGGCCGCTTGCACTAGATTGGGACCGTGGCTCTGTAGCGCCGAAACCTGCAATGCTGCGTTCGTTACAACCTTATTATCGAAGTTCCAATGCGTCTCCTGCCGATCGACTGTTATCGGCGTCGCCACTTCGTCGGCGGTATTGCCTTTCGCGAAAACCTGTTCGGCCGGTTTGTCTACAGCCATTCCATCGCGGGCGTTTGAGAAGATCCGATCTTTCGCGTCCATCAGGGCAAGGATGCTATCCTGCCTCAGCAGAGTTACCGCTCGGCCCGTGGCAGGTGATTTATCCGGCGTTTTTTGATCGGTGTTGGAATTCTCTGTCTGCACGTTATTTACGGCTTGCTGCACGATCGGAAGACCGACCAAACCGATTTGCGAAAGGTCGATCTTCTTCCCTTTATCGTCCTTCGATGCTTCCTGACCGATGCTGTCGAACGTGTCTTCGAACGAGGTGTCGTCGTCGCTTGAATTTGTGTTGCTGTGCTTTCGCTTCGAAGTCTTTTCCGTCTGCTCGACAGGCATATCGGAACTATTGAGCGCCGTCATGGTCGCCTGTTGCGAAGCCTCCTCGGCTTGACATGGAATCTTATCGGAATGTTTTATATGGTTGCGGCCTCCGCCGCTCGCCACGGAACCCGTTTGCAGAAGCGTTTCGGCTCCGCTTTGCGCGGCACTTCCAACTGCGGCCGTCATTTCGTGCTCCCAGAAATGATCAAATCTGCTTCTTTCAAAAGGGCGTCGGCGTTCTTGAGCGCCGCAGATGCTTTTATCGCGGTCGTGACTTCGGCGCCTGTTCCTTGCTCAGTCTGATGGGCGCCGAACGCCGAGGCCGAATGCGAATTTTCTATCTCGCTGCCGCCGACAACCGTTCTTGCGATGAAACCGGCAACTTCCCGGATTTCGGTGTCGTCCTCGGACAGTCGGTCGGCTGTAATCTGATCAAGCGCCTTGAGGGCGTTCGACGCGTCCGATGATGGTGCTTCGGCGGCAGCGAGATAGAGACGTGCCTTTTCAAGATTTTCCGGCGACGCCTTTTCCATCTCCAAAACTCTCTTTGCCGCTGCGGCAGCGAGCTTGAGCCGTCCCTGAAGGAGCGCCTCACCAGCAAGATCGACAAAGAGTTCAGATGCCGCCTGTACATCACTTTGGTCAAACGACTCCGCCAAACGATCGACGATTGCCGGGTCGTCGAGCTCAGGGTGTTTTGCTGCAGCTTCCGAGAACTCGCGGAAAAGCTTCCACGCATAGATGGATCGTCCGAATTCGCGCGCATAGCTGACCGTCAGCATCAGGGCGCGCTCGGTATTTCCCCCGTTTAAAAGTATCGGAATTTCGCGCCGCGCCGCGGCCTCGTCGATTGCCGTGTGGGGCCCGGCTAATCTCGCGTCATCCAGGAGATCAATGGCTTTCGTGTGGTCGTCGTCGAGATAAAGCGATGCGCGGGCAAGCGCAAAAGGACCGACGAGACTGACATCAAGCGATCTCGGGTCGATGCCATCAAACAGGGTTCGGGCGTTTCGCGATTGACCTTCCGCGAAACTCATAATGCCTGATGCCAAGTTTTGATCGGCCGGACTTAGGGTATTTCGATCCACAAGCGGTTTAAGAACGTGTGCATCACCGCCGCTCAATACATAGAGCAAGCTTGTGCGAACGTTGACGTAATCGTCCCAATCTTCGTCAGTAAATCGGCGAACGTGACGCGCAATCTCGCTCAAAAGCTGCGCCTGATCGGCAAGGGCCGCGCGATCCCCGCGGATGATTCGATCCTGCACCGCCCCCAGTTGCTCGACGAGCAATAGCGCGCGTTTGCGTATCTGCGTTTTCTCGTTTTTGTCTTCTGCGTAGGTTGGGATGCCGTGGACTGGGAGGGATTTTGCCTCGGGCGATCCAAAGATGAACGTGGGTCTCAAGTAGAAGGCCGCGCCAGCGGCGGCGCTCGCCAGCGCAAACATCGCCGCTGCTGCGATCAGCGCAAGTCTCGTCATTTGTCTGTCTCTTTGACGAGGATATCAATTCTTCGGTTTGCAGCTGCCAGCGTGTCTGAAGCAACCTTCGGATCGCGATCCGCTCGACCCTCGATGGCGACGATCCGCTTTTGATCGATTCCGCCCCGCAGAAGCATGTAGTAGGCCATCTGCGCTCTTGCCGACGACAGGCGCCAGTTATCATAAACAGCGCTTCGATACGGCCGGGAATCAGTATGACCGCGAATGACAATATCGCCGGCTTTTTGTCCCAAGACCTTGCCGATCTTCTCCATGACAAGAACGAGCTCGGGACTCGGCTTTGCGGAACCGACCTCGAACATGCCGAAATCTGCGTCGTCCGTCAGGCTGATCAGCAAACCCTCCGATGTCGCCTTCACTTCGATCAGCGGCAGATCTCGCGAAACGCTGGCGATAGCACTGCTGATCTGTTTGTAAAGGTTCTTCGCTTCCTCGTCCTTATCGTGATCTTTTTCGCGGGCTTTGTCCTGATCCTTGTCGTGCGTCTTGTCCTCTTTATGGGACTGATCCAAAGTCGCTGGCGTCGCCTTCGTGAGGCTATCCTGCTGCTTCGGCTTATCCGCTATATCATCCGGTGATGCCCGCAATGCAGACTGCTTTTGCGCCTCGTTTTTTGGGAGAGACTCCGCCGTTTCGGCGGGTTGGGGCCGCCAAACTTTCGAAGGCGCGACGGGCGGAACAGGGGCAGCTTCCGGCTCGGGCTTCAATGACACCGCCGATTTTCCGGCACGTCTATTGATGCGGTCGAAGGGATCGCTGACATTCCCGTCCGACATCGTGGGCGCTGTCGTCGGCTGACTTCCGCGCGCCTCGTCCGCGAGTTTTTCCAGAAGATCGCCGGGATTGTCGAAAAGCGCCTGCTCTTTCAGGATTTCAGCACTTTTTCCGCCGGCGGCAGCGCTCATTTTATGCGCCGCCTCGTCATTCGCTTCGCCGATGTTTTCCTTACTTTGCTGCTCAGAGACATGCTTTTGCTTGGGGTCGATGATCTGCTTCTCAAAGCCCTTTTTGCTTTTCTCTTCGGACGGCTTCGACTGCATCTCCGTCAAATCATCAAGGCCTCTTGGTGCCTCGAATCGATCCGTCAAGCGCATCGGATTGAAATAGGCGGCGACCTGGACGATCGTCTTCTTGTCGGCAGCGTTGATCAGCCACATCACAAGAAAAAATGCCATCATGGCCGTCATGAAGTCCGCGTACGCAATCTTCCAGACACCCCCATGGTGCGGCTCATCGGTGTTGCGGCGCCGACGGACGATGACGAGCGGTTGCGATGATACGTCTTCCTGGCCTTTGCTCATGATGCGATCGCCTCAAGCTCGGCGATCCACGCCGAAATATTGACTTCGATTTCGGTATCTTCGATGTGGGCGCGAATGTCAGCCGTTTGACTTTCGGAATACCCGATTTGGAACGCCTCCGTCGGCAGGTTGGCGCGCAGGTGCTCGATGATTTCGACAGGCGCCTCGATATGAACCTTTGCGCCTTCGATTAGCGCGCGAGAAATCGCCTTTTCGAGGTCTTGCAGAGCGCGCGCACGCAGGTTCTCGACGAGCCACGGCCGCAGCAGCTCTGCGATGCGATCTTCAATACTGCGCTCAATCGATTTGGCGGCACCTTCCAGACGAGCCATCAGAACATCGGCGCATTCTCGCTGCCAAGTCTGCCGTTCGTCTGCGAGCTGTTCGGAATGGCGGGTCCCGAGTTCCGCGAGGAGAAGTTCCGAATCCGCTTCGGCTTCGCTGCGTCCTTCCGCATGGCCTTGCCGATAGCCGTCCTCGAATGCCGCCTTCAATTGAGCTTGATAGTCCAGCGCTCCTTCGCCCGACGCCGCGCGATCAAAATCGGTCAAGAGGGAGAACGCCGGACTATGAAGGCGCGTCTTCATCCGTTCTTGACCCAATGTTTCATGATGGCAGTTGCCTGCTCTTCGTCACGGTCGATGATTGCGCCGAGTTTCTCGACCGGGCCCAGCGCGAGAGAGCGGCCAAATGAAAGTCCCGTGCCGAAATCGGATGAGGCGGCGCTCGCCAAACCATCGAATGGATTGGCCCCTGGTTCCAACAAGGGCGACGCCATTTCCGGCATATCGAGCGGCGCGGCCCCCGTTCCCGTTATCGCGGGGATTGGTGACTCGAGCGCGCCAGCCGAACTTGCGCTTTCGATGGCTGGCGTCGACCCTGACAGCAGCGTGCGCATGACTGGACGGAAACCCGCCATCACCGCGATCGCCACCACGAGCAGGATCGTCAGTGATTTTATGCCGGTTCCGGCCAGGCCGACGAGAATGGACGCCCATGCCGCTCCGGATGCACCATCAGAATCGAACGGCGAAGGTGCGAAATCGACCGCAGCAACACTGATTTTATCGCCGCGCTTTTCGTCGATACCGGCGGCCGAGAGTGCGAGCTTCTCTATTTCGGCGACTTGCTTGTCGATTTCCTCGGGTTTTGCGTCCTTGCCCACCACATCCATAAGGCGCTTCTTATTGACGACGACCGCAACCGAGATGTTATCGATCTTATAGCCCTCGCTCGTGGTTGATGCCGATTTCGAGCTGATCTCATAGTTCGTCGTCTCTTCCTTGCGATCCTGCGCCCGCTTCGTCTGGTCCTTGTTGTTGGCTTCGTTCGGGATATTCTGCTCGACACTTACGTTCGTCTTCCCGGATGCATCCTGCGAGCTTTGCGCTTCCTTGATGAATCTTGTCGAACGTTCGACCTTGCTATCGGGGTCGTACTTGGTCTCCGTGCTCTGATGCTTGTCGATATTCAAGCGCGCCATAGCGCTAACCTGGAAATTGTCGAGACCCAGATAAGGTGACAGCGTACGGCGGACGCTATCCTGCACCTGCTGCGCGACCGTCCGCTCGAGTTCGAGCATTTCAACAGGCGCATCACCTTCGAGATTCTTGCTGCCTCCGAGAATTGATCCATCGGTCCCGATCACCTGCACCTCGTTGGGCGTCATCTCGGGGATGGCTGCCGCCACGAGGTGCTTGATGGCGGGCGCTGCCGATGCGTCGCCGGAAATATCCGTCCTAATCACCACCGAGGCAGACGGCTCCTGCTTCTTAACGCGGAGCGCATTCTGATCTGGAAGGAAGATGTGAACGCGGGCTGCTCGCACACCCTTCAGATATTGAATCGTGCGGGAGAGCTCGCCTTCGAGCGCCCTCACACGCGTGATCTCTTGCATGAACGACGTCAGTCCGAGCGCTCCGAGCTTATCGAAAAGCTCGTATCCTGCGGTCTGACTGCCCGGCAGTCCCTTTTCGGCAAGTAGAGCGCGCGCCTGTGCCGTTTCGCCAACCGGCACACTGAGCTTCGTGCCGTCGATGCTGCTTTCAAACGGGATGCCGGCTTCGGTGAGCGTCGCGCCCATGCGACTTATGTCAGGCGGCGTCAAGCCAACGTAAAGCGTTTCGAAGCTCGACCGCGATGCGAAGTAACTGCCGACCGTGATGAGTGCAAAAACGAATGCCCCGGCGGCCCCCAGCGCTATCAGCCGCTGGCGTCCAAGACCCAAAAGACTCCGATAGAGATTCTCAAGCTGACGCCAATCCATCTCATGACCCTGCCGGCAAAATTCCCTCCTGA
The DNA here is from genome assembly GCA_018242215.1 of Pseudomonadota bacterium. GTDB lineage: Bacteria > Pseudomonadota > Alphaproteobacteria > Rhizobiales > Hyphomicrobiaceae > Hyphomicrobium_B. Next base: position 105,086 of record JAFECG010000030.1, on the reverse strand, counting down.
CGGTAGAAAGGGAACCTTGTGCAGAGGTGACGGGGCCGCACCCGAGGAACCGATCCGTCATCAGGGATGAGGATTCCTCGGGTGCGGCCCGTCAGAAGACGTCAGGACTAGGTCCACCAGGACCGGAGCCCGGCACCTTGCCGGCGCCGGGCTTCAATCGTTAGCGGAAGAGCGAGAGGATGTTCTGGCTCGACTGGTTGGCGATGCTGAGCGCCTGAACACCAAGCTGCTGCTTGACCTGAAGGGCCTGCAACTTGGTCGATTCCTCGTTCATGTCGGCATCAACCAGCTGCGAGATGCCCGTGCTGATCGTGTCCATGAGCGACGAGACGAAATCGGTCTGCAGATCGATGCGCTGCTGGGCCGAACCGAGGTTCGTGGCCGCCTTCGTCATTTCCTGGAAGGCGCTGTCGGCGGCGGCGATATAGCCGTTCAAGGTTCCCTGATCAGCGCTGCTGTCCGTCAGCGAGCTGATGTCGATGTTCATGACCGACGTACCGCCGGTGGATACGATGGCGCCCGTCGAGTCGCGCTGCGAATCGAGGATGCCGCCAGCACCGGAAGCGGTCGAAGCGTCAAACAGAACCGACGCCGACGTATCGACGCTGATCGTGCCGACCGACACCGTGCCGCTCGATGTACGAGAGAACGAAGAAACGATCGTCTTGGTGGAGCTGTAGCCGGTGACAGACGAGTCAACCGAAACCCAGTTTTCGCCAGAGAAGCTCGCGGTGTCGGCGATGCCCTTAAGCTGATCCTGGAGCTGAGAAATTTCCGACTGGATCTTGCTACGATCGACGCCGGGTGCGGCAGCGGCCACAAGCTTGTCCTTGATCTGGCCGACGAGCGAGATGCTCTGGTTGATCGCGTTGTAGGCGACGTCGACGGTGCCCTTGCCAAGGCCAAGTGCGTCCTGAACGGTCGACAGCGCGTCGTTGTCCGATTTCATCGTGGTCGCGATGGACCAGTAGGCGGCGTTATCGGAAGCGGAAGCAACCTTGAGGCCGGTCGAGATGCGGTTCTGCGTCGTCAGCAGGTCTTTAGACGTCTGCTGCAGCGACTGCAGTGCGGTCATCGCGGAGATGTTGGTGTTAATACTGCTCATGCCCATGTCCCTTATCCTTCTACTCGGCACTAAATAAAGCGCACGCTACGGGGACATGCCGGGTCTTCCGGCTTGACAGATCGGCGTCATGCCTGTGGCGCAGTTGTCGGCAGCCACTCTGTCATCAAGAGGAGGAATAGCGAAGAGTCGTTTCTTAATAGTTACTTTTCGGCAAGTTGTCGTTAATTTTCTCCTATCACGTTCGGCCTAGTCCCGCCACTTGTCTATGTGAACGACTTCACGAGCGCGCCCACAAGAAGACTCCAACCATCGACGAGTACGAAAAACAGGACCTTCAGTGGGAGTGACACGACCGTCGGCGGCATCATCATCATTCCCATCGCAGTCATGATGGTTGCGACTACAAGATCTATGATGAGAAACGGAAGCGTCACGAGAAAGCCGATCTCGAAGCCGCGGCGCAATTCAGATACCATGAATGCCGGCACAAGGATCTGCAGATCGTCAGGGTTCCCTTTATTTTGCTCTCCAAACCGGGCGGCGGACATCTGTTCGAAAAGCGTGAGATCCTTGTCCCGCACATTGGCTTTCATGAAGGTCCGAAACGGCGCGGTGGTTCTTGTATAGCCATCCTGCTGGCTGATCTTGTTCTCTACCATCGGCTTGACGCCATTTTCCCACGCCTCTTGGAAGGTCGGCGCCATGACGAAGAGTGTCATGAAGAGCGCGAGGCTGACAAGGATGAGATTGTTTGGGGTTGTCTGGAGACCCAATCCCGCGCGCAGAAACGAGAATGCGATCAGAAATCGCGCAAACGATGTGACCATCATCAGAAGACCCGGCGCGACCGACAGGACGGTCATAACCACCAGGAGCTGGACTATTCTTCCAGAGACGCTCGCGTCACCGGCCGGGAACAGTGTCTGAAAATCGATTGTCTGCGCAAGAGCCGCTTGCGACGACAGGGCCAACGCAACGAGCGCCCAGCGGAATCTTGCGATCATTCGAGCACCAGCCCGCCGATCAGAAGTCCGAGGATAGCGCCGCGGCCGCGAACCCGTGCGCGGTCATCGAGTTGTTCCCGCAAGTTCTGGAAGCCTCTAACACCTTGGATGTCCGCGACTGTGAGGCCTTTTAGATAGGCGATCATGTCTTCCCTGACTTCGCCGACGAGCGTCGTCGACTCTGGCGTTCCATGCGCAACGATGATCGATACATCAAGCCGAGCCCGCATCTTCATATCCGTGCCGAGCTCGGTTATGACGGAGGGTACGCTCAGCTCGATCGCGTCGCTTGGAAATCGCCCGGGGACCGGCTGAGCCTGTGCCGCGCTCTCGCTCTTCGCTTGAGCAGTCTGACCCACCCCGTCGGGCAGCACAAAATAACCGAATGCGCCGCCTCCGATTACCCCAAGGGCGATCGCTAAAAGCGCCGAGATCACAAGACTTCCGAAGCCTCCTCCCGCCTGCGCATCCTTCTTGTTTTTATCTCTCGCCACCTGGCGCTGTCCTCCGAGCCAGGCTTAGAAAGGAGATATGATGTCAAGAACCTGCTGCCCGTATGCGGGCTTGGCAATCTGCATGACCGGTCCGCGACCGCCATACGACACACGTGCTTCCGCGATTTTCTCGTAAGAGATCGTGTTGTCCGTCGCGATATCCCGCGGCCGAATCACACCCTGCACGTTCAGCACGCGGAGCTCATAGTTGACACGCACCTCCTGCGAACCGCTGATGACCAGATTTCCGTTCGGAAGGACCTGGCTGACGACGGCGCCGACCAGCAGGTTGATGGTTTCCGACCTGTCGATCGAACCCTTTGAGTCGGTGGACGTTGTGCGATCGAGACTGCCGTCAAGCTTGCCCGAACCGCTCGGACCTGGCGCACCGAAGCCAAAATTGAAATCGGCTGCCGATGTCAAACCCACGCTCGCGTCGCGCGACCGATTCAGATTGTTGTCGAGGGAGGCCTTGTCGTTGATCTGAATCTTCACCGTTACGACATCTCCGACATGGATAGCGCGCGCATCGCGAAAGAGATCGGCGCCCGAATCCTGCCACGTCGAATTTCCGGAATGATAGGCGACAGGCGTCACCGGCAGCTCCATGTGAGCGGTCTTGGAAGGAGCGAGACCGCTTCCAACTGGCGACATCGCCGGTTCCCGGCCTACTTCCCGTAATTGATCGGCGCATGCCGTCAAAAGCAGAGAAAGCGATGCGAACGCAGGGGCCACCCATCGAATTTTATTGTTGGGCATCGGCTTTGCGCTCCGGCTGAATTTCCACCTCACCCGCTCCTGCAATGACTGCGGATAGGCGGGCTGCCTTCGCAACGTCCATTTCCGCCATGATCGGACTCGAGATTTTGGGCGACAGCTTCGAAATAATGGCTGCAGACGTCATCTCATCCATCACCGCGAGCTGCGCTGCGGCCGAGTCGGGCTTCATCCGGCTATAAATTTGGACAAGAGAATCAGTTGCGTGCGCGGCGAAGTCTTCGCGCAATTTCATCCAACTCTTCAGAACTTCGGCTTTCGAAGAAAGAAGCGAGATGCGATCATCTATTTCCTTCTTCGCTTTTTCAAGATTGCGAGTCTGCTGCGCGATCTGGGCGGCCGACGTCGTGTCGATGATACTTGAGCAATATTGCTGCGCCGGGCTGAGTTCTGGCGCCGACGCTGTCGGCACCGGAAGCGACTCAGGATCCTTATCATCGGACTTTTTCGGCGGCTCCTTCTGGGTGTCATCGACGGCCGTGCGGAACGAATATGCCATTGGCTTCGAGCCGGTGGCGTTTGTGCGAAGCTCCAACGCCTGCGCGTTTCTCTCAACAGGAGGGCCGACAAGTGACCGGCCGTCGCTCGCGGCTAAAGCAGGTACGATGTTGCCGACACAAAAGATCACCGAAGTGGCGAGCAGGACTCGGGCACTCGTTAAGCCTGTCAGCGGTGAATGTAAGCTCCTCATTGCACCACCAGTTCGGCTTGCAATGCGCCCGCCGTTTTCATCGCCTGCAGAATGGCGATAATGCCGATCGGCTTCAGACCCATCTTGTTAAGGGCCGTCACCAGCTCACGAAGATTGGCGCCTTGCACAGTTGCGACGTTGCCTCCTGCCTCATGCACGTCGACCTGCGTATCAGGAACAACAACAGTCTCGCCGCCGCGAGAGAATGGCAAAGGCTGCGAAACCTTCGGTGTCTCGGTCACGCGAACTGTGATGTTGCCGTGAGCGACTGCAACAGTCGAAATACGAACCTCGCTACCGATGACGATGGTGCCGGTCCTTTCATCGATCACGACGCGTGCGGTCTGGTCGGGATCGACTTCGAGTTCGCCAAGCTCGGCGAGAAGTCGTGACGATAGGATGCCGTTTGGCTTCCTAATCATGATGCTTTGCCAATCTCTTGCGCGCGCGATCGGCATGCCGAAGCGCGACTTCGCGAAATCGTTGATGACATCCATGATACGGACGGCCGTCGTAAAATCCGGATTGCGAAGCTCAAACTCCAGCGGCATGCTTTCGTCGAAAGCGCCTGGCGCATCCTGTTCGACGATGGCACCGTTAGGGATTCTTCCACGCGTCGGAATTCCGGCGGTGATCGATTCCGCGGCACCCTTGGCCAAATAGCCTGAGATCGTGATCGGCCCTTGTGCCGCCGCATAAATCTTCTGATCGGCGCCGGAGAGCGGTGTCAAAACCAGTGCACCACCTGCCAGCGACCGGGCGTCACCGAGGGACGACACTGTTACGTCGAAGCGCGACCCCTTGTTCGCGAACGGCGGGAGGTCCGCAGTGACCATGACGGCAGCGACGTTTCGCGTCTGCGGCAAGAACTGGGAGCCGCGGATATTGACACCCATCCGGTCGAGCATCGCCTGCACCGACTGCTGCGTGAACGGCGCATTGCGCAGTGTGTCACCGGTTCCGTTCAGGCCGACGACGAGACCGTAACCGACGAGCTGGTTCGAACGGATGCCTTTGACATCCGTTATGTCCTTAATCCGGGTCGCAGCGCCGGCGGCAGCCGTTGCGACGAGAAAAAAAAACAACGCTGCGCTCGCCAATTTCATTGCTCGTCCACCGACAGCGTCTGGTCGGGCTCAACGCGCGCCTTGACGATTATCCCCGTCTCGGGATTGCGAACGTTGATAATCTCTCCGGCAGATCCGGATTGCAGCGGCACACCGACTCCAATGATCGAAACGAATTTCGAATTGTACGTCATCTTGTACGTGCGGCCCTGCCTCACGAGATTTTCCGTGCGCACGGCTGTTTCTGGAATCAACTCTCCTGGAAGCAGCGTGCGGCGCGCGACCTTCCCCAACAAGTCCTCTTCATGCTCGCCAAAGACCGGTGGATTGGCGGGTGTCACGAGCAATTGGCGTTCGATCAGGTTTGCATCGTCGAGCTTATCACCCGGGTAGATGACCGCGCGCGGAACAAAGACGGTGCGCCCAGAATATTGGGCAAGCGCAGCAGTCGAGAATACGCATACGGCAAGGAGTGCCGCACCCAAATGGATCGCATTCCGCATGCCGCGCCAACCGATCATCAACGAATATCCTTGGTGATGACGTTGTACATATCATCAGCCGCCGAGATGACTTTCGAATTCATTTCGTAAGCGCGCTGAGCAGAAATGAGCGAGGTGATCTCCTTGACGGGATCGACGTTCGAGCTTTCGAGATACCCCTGCTGGATTGTGGCGAAGCCTTGATCGCCGGGATTGCCGAGATTGGGCGGTCCTGACGCCTGGGTCTCTTGAAAGAGGTTGCCGCCAAGCGGCGCCAATCCCGTCTCGTTCGCGAAATTAGCGATGTTCAGCTGACCCAGCAGCTGCTGCGTTCCCGTCGTTCCCATCACCGCATAAACTTGGCCCGCGGCATTGACGACGACGTCGGTCGCGGCCGCCGGCACCGTTATATTCGGTATGACAAGATTGCCGTCGAGCGTGATGAGCTGACCCGTCGAATTTCTGTTGAACGCGCCATCGCGCGTATAAAGGATCTCGTTATTTTCGCCTTGAACCTGGAAGTACCCGCGTCCGTTCAGGGCGAGATCGTAATGGTTGCCCGTCGATGTCAGCGGTCCCTGAGCGGACAAATTGCGGATGGCAACAGTTCTGACACCGAGCCCGATCGTGTTTCCTTCCGGGATAATCGTGTCGTCATCACGTGCGAGGGTACCGGCAGGACGGTCCGTCTGATAAAGCAAATCGGCGAACTCGGCACTCGACCGCTTGAATCCTGTCGTATTGATATTCGCGACGTTATTGGCGATGACCTCGACGTTGGTCTGCTGCGCAGACATGCCGGTCGCTGCAATCGAAAGCGCTCTCATTCTTTTTCACCTCAGATCTGCATACGACTGATTTCCTGATACGCGCTGACAACCTTGTCGCGGACCGCAACGACCGTGCGGAGGGCTTGGTCTGCCTGCATCACCGCCTGCACGACCTGCTGGAGCGGGGCTTTTCCCTGCATGCCGGCGATCGCTGTCGTTTCACCAGTCTTGATTGTCGAAATCGCGTCGGAAGCCATCGATGCCATCGTCTTCGCGAAGTCGTTCTCCGGCGCAGCCGGTGTCGCCGCAGTTGAAGCGACAGGTGCTACTGCGCCACCAACGCGGTCTAGATTCGGAGCAAGCATCGCAATATTCAGGCTCATGATGACGACCTCAGAAGATCGATGGTCATCGAGACGATCTCGCGAACCTGCTTGATGACCTGAGTGTTGGCCGTGTAGGAACGGGATGCCTCGCGCATGTCGGCGAGTTCCGTGAGCATGTCGACGTTGGGCATCTTCACGTAGCCCTTGGCATCGGCGGCCGGATGCCCGGGCATGTATTCGGTCCGAAAAGCTGCCTCATCGCGGCCGATGTCGCCGACCTGGACGAGATCAACGCCATCGGCTTCGTCCGTGACGGCCTCGAAGCTTACCGTTTTGCGCCGATAGGGATCGGAACCGGCCGTTTTTCCGGTGGTCTCGGCGTTGGCGATATTTTCCGACACGACTTTCATGCGTGTCGACTGCGCGAATAAGCCGTTAGAAGCGGCTTTTGCGGCGGCGATGAGCGGATCCGTCATTTTTCTAGCCCTTCGTGACGGACAACAGCATGCTATTGAATGTCTTCATGATCTGCGAGTTCAGCGTGTAGCTGCGCATGACGTCGTTGGATTTGAGAAACTCTTGTTCCAGATTGACGTCATTGCCCGAAACGAGAACTTCGGCCTGTCCGGACCCATCGTCCTGATCACGGATGGCCTCAATGCCGGACGAAGCGATGTGATTTGGATTCGTCACGGTCATCGGCGCCGAGGTTCGCATGGCATCGTCGAAGGTTTGAATATCTTTCGCTTTGTAGCCAGGCGTATTGGCGTTTGCGATGTTCGATGAAATCACCGATTGGCGTTGCGCGAGCCACTCGTTCTGGCGGAACGCTAAATCGAAAAGTTGCATCGGCTGCATAGGCGATCCTTCGGTGTCCTACTCTCTATGTGCACGCTCTCGCTTGCGTAGGACTGGACAGACGACAGGTTTTTGGACTGAAGCCGCGGATCGCGTTTACTAATTGAGACGCGCCTCCCCGAGGGCATCGTGCAGCCGAATCGTATTGTGGCTTGGGCTCTTCGATTCCCCTTCGAATGATATATAAGTGATTTCGACGCCTGCCTCTTCGGCCTCGAGCATCAGCCTGAAATAGACATGCACCGAGCCGTGATGGAATTCCATGTCCAGGCACACACGCGGCAAGGTTCCCCACTCGAGATAGACATCGCCAGCATGCCCGAAGCTTAGCGTTTCAGGCTTGAACGACAGTTCGATTGATGACTGGACGAGTGAACCGACGCTCGCGATCTGGCCGGTCTTCAGATAACTTACGAGGTCGGGGAGATCGATCAACCGCAAATCCGTCGCTACACACCGTATGCTGTCGCCGAGAATCTTCTCGCGGACTTGCGAATGATCGATGCGAATTGGAATCATCGACGGCTTTTCCCTCAGGCGCGGACCGGACTTAGTCCGTTCCGCCGCGCCTGCAGGCGCAGCAGAATCTGGGCCACTGCTTTGTAGAATTCGATAGGGATCATTTGATCCACTTCTACTTTTGCATACAGGGACCTTGCGAGAGCCTTGTCTTCCACGACAGGAATACTGTTTTCTTCAGCTATTCTACGAATGGACAAAGCGATGAGATCCTGACCCTTGGCCACGACTCGAGGAGCACCACCCTCGGAACGAACATAGCGAAGAGCGACGGCAAAGTGTGTCGGGTTGGCGATGACGAGCGTCGCGCGCGGAACGGTACTCATCATTCTTTGACGGGCGCGTGATCTCGCAATGGACCGCCGGCGCGCCTTGATATGGGGATCGCCTTCGGCCTGCTTGCGTTCGTCCTTGATCTCCTGCGGCGCCATTCGCAGCGAACGGCGCCAGAGAACATGCGCGACCGGCAGATCAAACACCAGGAGACCGAAAGACAGGATCGCGAGCGATATCAGGAGCATCACGACGCTCTTCTGCGAGAGCGCGAGAATTTCGCCGGGATCATTCCAAATCGAATTCGTGAAGTCGTGCCAGAGATACATCAGGATCGCCGCGCTGGTGGCCACAATGATGGTCAATCTGAGGGAAAGCTTTAGAAATTCGACTGTGCCGGAAAGACTGAAAAGACGCTTCAATCCTTTCGCCGGCGACAACCGCGAAATGTCGGGCATGATGCGCTTGAAGATCGGCACAGGCGGCGTCTGGAGAACCGCAGCCAGGACGCCCGCAGCCGTGAATGAAAGAATGATGGGCGCCGTGATGAGCGCAGAACTTTTCCCGACAACATCAAACAAAAGCGAAAGGTCGCTGCCATTTTCGATGTGAATGGAGCCCGCGTTCGCGAGAAGGCCGGTGAGCAGATCGGCAAAATGCATGATGAAGGTCTGGCCGAGGACCGCGATGACCAGGAGCGCGGCCAAAAGATAGGAAAAATTCGTCGCCTCGCGCGACATCGGAACGTTGCCGTCTCCGCGCGCGTCGGTCAGCCGCTTGTCTGTCGCTTCTTCTGTGCGGCTTTCCTTATCCTGCGTCTCGGCCACTATCCTACTCCGTGCCCCTTATCCCGCGGTTCAGGTTGTGGCGCTTGTGATGTCGATCAATCCCTCGGCGGCCAGACGCAGGACCGAATCCACAATCGAGCGGCGGGCATCGACAATATCGCGCTGAGGAACATTGGCGGGACTTTGCAACTCCGCTTCGGCCATGCGGCGGGCGCGAGGTGCGAGCGCTGAAAGAACCTTTGCCTGCAGTTCGCTATCGGCTCCTTGCAAGGCAAGGACGGTCCGCTCGACGGGAATGCCGTCCATCAGAGCCGTGAGCGCGCGGGCGGGAAGGCGGAGCAGGTCCTCGAACTTGAAGAGCATCTTGCGGATGGCTTCCGCGTCTTTCGGCTTGATGCTCGCCAGGTACTCCAGGGCCTGGGCCGAGTCATCCTTGTCCATATTATTGAGGATGCCGGCCAGCGATACATACTTGTCGGAGGATCTGCGATCGACGTCGAAAAGCTCGTCGCGCAATCCGTTCTCAAGCGCTTCGATGACCTGCGGTGAGATCTGCCCCATTCCCAGTATGCGATTCAGCAGATCGTTACGCCTGGCAATCGGAAAGGTTTTCAAAATAGCAGACGCGCGCTCGCTGCCGAGACGATCGAGATAGTAGGCCGCAACCTGAGGAGATTGGTTTTGGAAGTGTGCCTGAAGCACATCGTCGGGCAGCGCCGCCAACTGGCTCCAGATATCCTGACTTATGTTGAACTGTTCGCTCGGATCGCCGGACGACCTGTTTTCCGTGATTACATCGGTGACAAGGCGCCGAACATCCTCGGCGCGTCCAAGAAAAGGCGTCCCCTGCCCAAACTGGTTCTCGAATTCCTCGACGATTTCCTCGAGCTCGGCAGCTGTGATTGTCGGCATGATCTCTGCCGAGCGCACGAGGATGTTCAGTTCTTCTGGATTGAATTTCTTCAGCAGTCCACTCGCGCGCTGCTTGCCGAGCGCGAGGAGAAGCACGCCGACTTTTTCCGGCCCCGTCAGGGCTCGTGAGTGTCCGCCGTGCATTTGTGACATGTCGCGCATGAGGTCGGACTGCAACTCTTATTTCGTTACGTTGGCGAGCGAGCCGACCTGTGTGAGCACCACGCCGAACCGCGAAGTCCCTTCATTGAGAACGACAACCTCGCCGCGTGCGATCAAACGGCCGTTAACAAGAATGTCGACAGGATCGCCAACCATCTTATCGAGCTTGACCACCGACCCCTTGGCCAATTTCGCCAGCGTCGCGACGGGCATCTTCGCGGATCCGAGGACTACTTTCATCATGACCGGCAGCCCCATAATCATGGCGCTGTTTTCGCCGAAATCCGTCGCCGCCGTCGAGTCAGCATCGGGCTGTTGACCATCGGCATGCGAAGTTTCCGCCAAACCGGCGAAGTGGGATTCACCGAACTCTCCCGTGCCTGGTAGCGTCTGCTCGAAGCCGGCTTCTGCTCCTTCTGGAGTGTCGTCGGATTGATCCATATGACTCGGCATCATGACAGGCGGTATCCTTGCGCTAACTCGTTCGACATGGTTTTTGCGATACGAAACGTGCTGCAGCCTCAATGTCGGGCGGCTCAGAGTCCGTAAAATTCATCGACCGCCTCCCTCTGTTGATCGAATTCGTCATCCACGCGAAGGATCAGCGCGTTGTCACGCTTTCCCAGCTCGCACCAGAAAAGCGGATTGGCGTCGGCATCCAGCCGGACGCTCGACATCGACGTCATTTGCAACTCGATCACCGAGCCGACGGAGAACCTTTGCACCTCGCCCAGCGCGATGGGTCGCTCTTCGAGAACACCATTGAGATCAATAAAGGCGCGCGCGATTTCCTCGGCGAGCTGCTTCGCCCAATTCGGATCGTCACCCGCCTCGGATCCCGTCGGCGAAACCATGGCTTCATTCGGAGACGCGCTCGCGAGCAGATGACGTATCGGCTCGAGTGCAGACTGCGGAATTACGATCGTTACGATTCCGGTGTGACCACCGTAATCTAATGACAGACGCGCGGCGATGACCGGAGAGGACGGGCTGAGTTGAGGCTCAAGTTCAATTTTTTCAACGACGGCTCCTACGTCAAGCTCGACATCCGCTAGGATCGAAAAGGCGGACATTAATGAACGGGCCATCCGCCGAAAGAGAACGCGAAGGACATTGGCGTCCGTGCGAGTCGGCTTTCGAGGCGGGATTCCACCTGAAGGAATGCTTTCACACCCCGTTGCCGCCTCGACGAAAAGCAAGCTCGCGTCCGCATCGGAGATGAAGTAAAGCCAGCTTCGCCAGCGTTCCGCCCGCACGACGCCTGCAAATGCGCCTGCGCCCAGAGTGCATGTGTCGGCAATCGTCGACGCGGAGAGTTCGATGAGCTGCGCCTTGACGGACAAAAGCGATAGATTGCCGACTTCCTCTGTCATGATGCGCGGCAATTGTCCGAAGATCATCTGCAGGCCGGGAAGCCGCTCGGGACGATTCTGACCGGCAGATAGCGCCCTTTCCAGCGACTTTTCGGCATCGCGGAGAGATTCGGTAGCCTCCATCAAAGCGTCATCCGAGACCATGGAAGCCCCGCGCTCGCACTTCGACGTGGAATGACGACCAGCGACTGAGAGCGCAAGGCGGTTGCCAGGTCATCAAGCCGCCTTTCTTTCCTGGCGGCCCGCGCCGCCGCCCATCGTCGCTGCTTCCACCTCGTTGATCGTCGGGCGCTCGTATGCCGAAATTGCTTTGCGGCCGTGCTCGATCGCCACCTGAGGCATCGCACCATTCATGAAGGCAAGCAGCGACTGCTTGACGATGACGTACGAGCGTAGCTTCTTGTCGCGAATGATCTTCACTTTCGTCGCAAGGGGACCGACGACGGCATAGGAAAAGAAGATGCCTGCAAATGTGCCGACAAGTGCCGACGCAATGAGGTGGCCCAGGATCTCTGGCGATTGGTCGATGGCTCCCATCGCTTTCACGACACCGAGAACGGCCGCAACGATGCCGAGCGCCGGCAGCCCGTCGCCGACGGCGACGAGGGCGTGATAGGCCTTCAACTTGTCGTGCCGGACCGTCTCGATTTCCTCATCCATCAAAGCTTCGATTTCATGCGTCCTGGCGTTGCCCATGATGATGAGACGGAAATAATCGCAGATGAAAGTCGTCAACTCCTCATTCGCAAGGACGGTCGGCGCCCGCTTGAAGACTTCCGCCTCCTGCGGCGTGTCGATGATCATTTCCATTTCGGCGCGCGATTTATCACGCAGCTCGCGCATCATAAAAAACAGGAGAGCGAGAACCTCTATATTCTCGTCCTTTGTGGGCGTGCCGTTCTTGAAGGCTTCGATGGTCGCCTTGCCCGCATCTTTGATCGTCTTCATCGGGTTCGCGACGACGAAGGTGCCGAGCGCGGCTCCGCAAATGATGACATATTCCCAGGGCTGCCAGATAACGAAGACATGCCCGCCCATCGCGGCGAAACCGCCGAGCATGCAGGCGAGGGTGATGATCAGGCCGACGAGAATGGTCACGAGCACGTCCCAATAAGGAGTTTATTAACACGCATTAAGGGGCCCCTGGCTTGCGTGGGACTTGCCCGTTGCTCTTGAAGGCAGGCGACTTGCTCGGATGCACCACCGAGTCAGCCCGCCACAAGTTCACTTCCTTAGGATTGACGCTCAGCCTAGTTACGGAGGCGGGTTTCAAGGCATGCAATCGAATATCTACGTGGCGCTCTCTGCCCAGATGGCCTTACAACGCCGGCTCGATACGCTTGCCAATAATGTTGCAAATACCAACACCGTCGGTTTCCGCGGTGATGAAATGTCTTTCGAGGAACTCGTCTCTCCGCCGGGCACCGACCCAGTGAGCTTCGTATCGAAAGGCGAAACGCACATCTCCACGAAGACCGGCGAGATCACGCAGACCGGCAACGCGCTGGACGTCGCGGTGCGTGGAGACGCGTGGCTCGCGATTCAGACGCCCACCGGAGTTGTCTATACGCGGGATGGCCGCATGCAGATGACGAAGGACGGCGTGCTCACGACGCTCGACGGCTATCCGTTTCTCGATGCCGGCGGAACTCCGGTGCAGCTCAATCCCGACGATCCTCCTCCAACGATCAACAAGGCCGGCACGATCGAGCAGGCGGGCAACAATCTTGGTGCGCTCGGCCTTTACCGGATGCCGCAAGGCGCGAAGCTCACACGCGCACAAGGCGTGGCGGTGGTATCGGATATCCCACCCACTCCGGAACTCGATTTTCTCAACAACGGCGTGGTGCAGGGCTATGTCGAGAAATCCAACGTCAATCCGATCCTGGAGATGACGCACCTCATCACCATTCAACGGAACTTCGAAGCCGTCAGCACCATGTTGAGCAATACCGAAAGCTCGCTGACAGATTCGCTGAAGACGCTGGCGGGCTCATGATGTCTCCTCGTGGTGCATAACTTTTCCAAGATGACCTGCCGCTATGTGTGCCTGAAGGACTGTCCGTGACTGGTGCAATCCCTGCGACACCGTTCGATCGGCTCGACTTTCTGATGGCGACGGCGGCGGCCCATTCGCCGGCACATCGGGTATCCGGCCGCGTCGTACGAATCAGCACGACGTATCTCGTCGTCTCGGGCCTCTCGAAGTTTGTCTCGATTGGCGACGCCGTTTCGATTGCGGGGCTTGGTGGCAACGTGCTTGCCGAGGTCGCGACGATCGAAGCGCAGACCATCAACATTACGCCCTTCATTGCCGACCACAGGATCGAACTCGGCGCGCGGGTCACCACGATGTCCGGCGAGCTGACACTTTCTCCGCACGGGTCCTGGCTCGGCCGAACCGTCAATGCCCTTGGGGCACCCATCGACGACGGCGAGCCACTCGTTCAGGGCGAGGAGGCATTTCCAATCCATGGTTCGCCGCCGTCGCCCCTGCGGCGTAACAGGCTCGGCGTGCCGTTGACCACGGGCGTCAAACCCATCGATCTGTTCACGCCGATCTGCGCGGGGCAGCGGCTCGGGATCTTTGCCGGGTCAGGGGTCGGGAAGTCGACGCTGCTCGCCATGCTAAGCCGCGCCCCCTCAAGCGACGTCACCGTGCTCGCTCTTGTCGGCGAGCGGAGCCGAGAAGTCAGGGATTTTCTCGATGACACGCTCGGCGCGACGCGCTCGAGAGTCGTTTCCGTCGTTGCAACATCAGACGAGAGCCCGATGATGCGGAGGCTGGCGCCGAGCACTGCAATGTGCATCGCGGAGTACTATCGCGATCGCGGAAAGAACGTCCTCCTGATTATCGATTCTCTGACGCGCTACGCCCATGCGATGCGCGAACTTGCGCTCGCAGCCGACGAGCCGCCCGTGGCGCGCGGCTACCCTCCAAGCGTTTTCAGCAACCTTCCTCGCCTTCTGGAACGTGCAGGTCCGGGCGAAGAGGGCGCCGGAACGATTACTGCCATTCTTTCGGTGCTCGTCGATGGCGACGACCATAACGATCCGATTGCAGACGCCGCGCGCGGCATACTCGATGGCCATATCGTTCTCGATCGCGGCATCGCCAGCCAAGGGCGGCTCCCGGCCGTCGATCCATTAGCGTCACTTTCGCGATTGGCACCCAAAATCCGAACGAAAAACCAGGCGCAGTTCGTGACGCAGCTGATCGAGGTGATTTCGCGTTTCGAAGATACACGCGATCTTCGTGCAATCGGCGGCTACAAGCCGGGCAGCGATACGACGCTCGACCGCGCCATGGAAATCGTGCCGCGCGTTTATGAGCTGATGAAACAAAACTTGGACGATCCCCCTGTCGAGGATGTCTTCTCATATCTGTCGCAAGCACTCCCTGGCGGGCAACGGCAAAATTCATCACCGCGCTAGAGAGATTTTAAAGCGTATCCTGCAACTGGTGAGATCGCGTTCTGACATCGGAGTGTCATGAACATGGCAAGCTCAACTGAATCAATCGGTCGCCTGATCGCCGATGAAGTGTTTTTGTTGAGCGACAGACAACTTCTTCAAAAACGCCAACAATCCCCTCAGCAGCCGGACGACCAACCGGCGCAGGCCCCTTCAGCGCCAATTTCGCACAACGACAAGGCAATGGCGTCCGTGCTGATGACATTGATTGACGAGCAGATCGATGCATCCGCTGTCGGCCCGGGTGGCACTGCGGGCGATCCAGCGGCGGCTCAATCGCGCAGCGTCGATGGCAGCGGCGTACCAAACAGAATTGCGGCGCAATACGCCGAGGACGCTGCCGTTTACAGATCGGATTCGGCGCCTCAGCCAATTGTCCCAAATCCTCTTGGACGCGCTGACCCGCAGGTGCTCCTTGCGGCATCGTCTCCCGAGCTTCGCATGGCGATGCAGGCGACTTTGATGTCCGCGGCAGCTCGCGTGCAGGCGGTGGGATCGGAGACGATCAGGGAAGACGCGCAGAGACACAAAATCAGCGGTGGACCGGACGCGTCGTCCATGATTCGGATGGGAGCCGGCATTCTCGTCGCGATCATCGCGGCGATCGTCCTCGCAACTCACTTTGTGGGTTAGACGCGAGCAGCCCCGCGTCGATCAACCGGACTGGATACGCACATCCGGGTCGATGTGGTTGCCATAGGATTTCCGGTCCGTCTTCCTGTCGTTGTCGCGATTATTGTCGGTCGCGGAATTCGACATGTGCGCAAGTAGCGACAGCAGCACCTGATCGCTTCCGAAGCTCGAGAAGGATGGCGCTGGATCGCCAGTGCGGTCAGATTGCGTCGCAGGTTCGACTTGCTCGGCTGCAGTAGTCAATTCGGCAGGGGCGGAGGCAGGAGCCGCCGCTGTGATCGCCGATGCGCTTGCGGCGGATGCCATTTCCGCGAAGCTCGCACCGGCCGCTTGCACGGCCGGATTGCCCTGGCCGAACCAGGCGACCTCCTGCAGGCGGCGCTGCACGAGGCCGTCGACGACGGATCCTCCGGCCTTGTTGTATTGCAGGAAAAGAGAACGCGCTTTGTCGAGATCGCCGCTCGCAACGGCTTGACCTAATCCGCTTTGCGCCCAGGCAGTCCCCGCGTTGTACGTCAATGACGTCAGAGCGGCTTTGCTGCCGTCGTCGAGATTGGGGGCAAATTTGTCGACGAAATTTGCAGCTTTCGAGACTGCATCTGAGAAGCGCTTGTCGGCTTCAGCCTTATCGATGACCTCGCCCGCATAGCGGGCGCGCGTGCCGTAGCCGTTCGAATTCTGAGCATAATCCCACCGCGCTTCCGCGGTGTAGCCCTCGAACTGCTTTATGGCATCAAGATAGCTCGTATCGACCATACGGGATGGTTGCCACGGCGAGCTTGCGGCAAGCTGGTGTTGCGGCCAACGATTGGGACAGACTTCCTAGCGGCGTGAACGCGCGACATCGCGTAGGACACTCGCCTCGAGTTGTACTTCGTCCAGACGGTGCTTCAACACGTCGCCGATACTGATCAGGCCGACGACCTTGCCATCGACGACAACGGGCAAATGCCGGATACGCCGCTGAGTCATGACGTTGGCGACGGCTGCGACACGGTCATCCGGAGCACACGTAACCACAGAGCGTGTCATCAGATTCGCCACGCGCATCTGCGGCAGATCCATGCCGAACTCGTCGATGCCGCGGGCAAGATCGCGCTCGGAGATGATTCCCTGAAGTCCACCTTTGTCATCCAGGACCAGCATCGCACCTACTTGCTCTTTGCGAAAACTATGGGCCAGGGCTCGCATCGTGGCGCTCGCCTCGATGGTTTTAATCGCAGAGCCCTTGGTCTTCAGAATGTCTGAGACCTTCATCTCGTCGCTCCAATCCAATCCAGTCAGCCCGCAGCAATTGCTCGCATGCAAACGATAAACTGCCGCCAACAAGTCTGCGCGATCCTCTGCGGTCAGGGGATCGTACGGTGTGCGATCGCGCGCCGTCAGAAGGCTCGTGAGATCGTCAACGAAGACGGCGTCTTCGCTAAACGCCGGGCTTTCGCGGCAGAAGACGCTTCGCGTTGTGATCACCGGAAAGCCCGACGCATTCGCAGCAAGATAGCCGCGGCGCCCGCATTCGATCACCAGACTGTGCTTGGGATCAAAGCCGAGAGCATCGCGCGCTTCAGCATATAGCGGTTCACAGTCGCCCTTGCCGCTTTTGTCTCCGGATATAATATTGTCGAACAGGGTACGCCCACGATCGCCAAAAAGAGTGGCGAGGAGGCGTTCAGTATCCCGAGGTTCGAGAAGCGACACGAGAACGAGGCGAAGTCCATCGCCACGCGCAGCGACGATGAGATCGCGCACGCCTGGGCGAGGCTCGATCACTGTCGAGGCGAGCATTTCGCCAAAGATCTTTGACGCCCGCCGGTGCATTGCTTGAATGAGAAACGAAAAGTCTTCTGTTTCCGGCTTGCCGCGGAGAATGGATCGGACATAGTGCGCCATTCGGGCCTCGCCGCTGCCGAGTTTCGCCGTAAGCGCAAAGCCTTCACGATCGCATGACCAGTCGAATCCGGCTTCGGAAAAGACCCGGGCAAAGGCGCGCCGACGTACATCTTCCGTTTCTGCGAGAGCACCGTCTGCTCGAATGATGATCGCCTGCAGCGTCATCGGCCAGCTATGATCCAATCTCGATTCAAGTATGCATTTCTAGGTAGCCTCAATCGCTATATCCGCCAACGCGACGTAAGGTCTGACGGCCTTGACACGAACGTGGCGCAAAGTGCGCCGCGGTGGAGATTTTCCCGAAACTTTGCACCGCAACAAAAGTGAAGGCTCTGCGGCTGCAGTCACGTTCGAAGTTGGTCGGCGAGCCATGGCATCGAACCGCGCAACGCAGACAGGGTCGACGCTTCGAGTGACGATTTGCAGGCCTTCGTCAGGTCGCGCGGCAAGCTACCGAGTTCAAGGCGCCGACTGACGAGCGTTAATGTTCTCTTGAGTTGCGGTCCGGGCAATGGCGCGGTGCGCACGTCGCGGCTCTCAAGAGCCGCCTCGGCGATGCAGATGGGTGTTGAAATCGCGAAACCTTTACCACGCGCGACCATGTCGCTGACGCCAAAAGGCGTGTCGAATTCCAGCCCCTGTGGAAAGTCAATGTTGAGGCGGCGAAGATAGCGCTCGATCTCGATTCCCGTTTTCGAACGAGCACTATAACGGATGAACGGGAGCTTGCCCGCATACGCTGCAAGATCGGCAATAGAGTGCGGAATTTTATGCCGCGCCGGCAGGGCGAGGATATAGGGCTCCGTCACGAGTTCATGTCGATCGAAGCCCTCGATGTCGCTCATGTCGTCCACACCGATGAAAAGATCGAGATTTCGCGTCAGCAGCGCGCCCGCGTGGGTTGCAGTAAGACCTGATTGCACGGATACCTGATCGGCGTGATTAACGAGGAAAGACGCGATCGGGCCGGTCAAAGCGCGCGACAGGCTATCGACGAGGCCGGCACGAATGAGTGCAAGGCGTCCCCGAGCGGTATGGCGGATTGTGGTCGCGAGCTGGCGAGCCTCGGACACGAGTGCGGACGCTCGCTGGCGCATGATCTCTCCCGCAGGCGTGAGCGCCAAGGGCCTGACGCTGCGGTCGAACAGCTTCACCCCCATCCGCGATTCCAAATCAGCCACGGCCTGAGAGACGGCCGGCTGCGTCAGCGAAAGCTTCTTCGCGGCGAGCGCCATCGATCGCGCATCACAGACGCCCAGGAAGGCTTCGAGGGCGTGAAGGTCAAAGGGTAGCCGGTTCGAGCGCGTCGCCATGCGCCCCTTAATAAGATTTTCTTATATTAACGTCAATCCGGCGGTGATCTATAAGGAAACCGTTGCTTCAGTCCGTATCCGGGACGTCCGGATCGCCCAGGACAAATCCATGTTCCGCACAGATCACTATTCCATTTTTTCCGTCCTGGCAGAGGCGCTGCGGGGACAGACCGGCTGGAAACCGGCGTGGCGTCAGGCCGCTCCCAAATCCGGCTACGACATCGTCATTGTCGGCGGCGGCGGGCACGGGCTGGCAACCGCCTATTATCTCGCGAAGAGGTACGGCACCACCAACATTGCTGTCGTCGAAAGGGGATGGATCGGGTCTGGCAACGTCGGGCGGAACACGACAATTGTCCGCTCGAACTATCTGCTGCCCGGCAATATTCCCTTCTACGAGACGAGCATGAAGCTTTGGGAGGGCTTGGAGCAAGACCTCAACTACAATGCGATGGTCTCGCAGCGCGGCGTTCTCAATCTTTATCATTCCGATGCGCAGCGCGACGCCTATGTCCGACGCGGCAATGCCATGCGGCTTCATGGAATCGATGCCGAGCTCCTCGACCTCAACGCCGTGCGCGCGATGTATCCCTGGCTCAACTATGACAACGCACGCTTCCCGATTAAAGGCGGCCTGATCCAGCGCCGCGGCGGAACGGTGCGTCACGATGCGGTGGCCTGGGGTTATGCCCGCGGCGCGGATCGGCTCGGCGTCGACATCATCGAGAATGCGGAAGTCACGGGCTTTCGGATCGAGAACGGCAGAATAGCCGGCGTCGAGACGACGCGTGGCTTCATTGGCGCTAACAAGGTCGGACTGTCAGTCGCTGGCAGCTCCTCGCGTCTCGCGGCAATGGCCGGCATGACGCTCCCGATCGAAAGCCACGTTCTGCAAGCCTTCGTGTCGGAAGGCATCAAACCATTCATCGATGGCGTTGTGACGTTCGGCGCCGGCCACTTCTATATCAGCCAGTCGGATAAGGGCGGCTTGGTCTTTGGTGGCGATATCGACGGTTATAATTCTTATGCGCAGCGGGGTAACCTTCCTGTCATCGAGGACGTGCTCGAAGGCGGGATGGCGCTGATGCCGCGAATTGGGCGCGTGCGATTGCTGCGCTCGTGGGGCGGCCTCATGGATATGAGCATGGACGGTTCGCCGATCATCGATCGGACGCCGATCGACGGGCTCTATTTCAATGGCGGCTGGTGCTACGGCGGTTTCAAGGCGACGCCGGCGGCGGGGCTGTGCTTCGCGCATCTGTTGGCGCGAGACGAGCCGCACGAGGTCGCGAGGGGCTATCGCCTCGACCGCTTCCGCACAGGCCACATGATCGACGAGAAGGGCATGGGCAATCAGCCCAACCTGCACTGAAGGCGAGCCACCATGCGCATCAATTGTCCCTTTTGCGGCGAACGCGGCAACGATGAATTTTCTTATCTTGGCGATGCGAGCGTCGTGCGGCCCGATCCGGCATCGCCGAGTGCGGCCGATGAATTCTATGCCTTCGCATATGAGCGCCGCAACGTTGCCGGGCCGATGCAAGAACTCTGGTATCACACAGCCGGATGCCACGCTTGGCTTGTCGTGACGCGCGATACGCGCACGCATGAAATCTTCGAAGTCAAAGCCGCCCAAGACGTTGCTTTCGGGCGGCAGAAAACGGCGGACACCACTCCATGACTCAAACATCTCGTGTCACCGGACTTGGCCTCGTCGATCGCTCGAAGCCGCTCGATTTCACGTTCGATGGCGTTCCCTATACCGGTTATAAGGGTGACACGCTGGCATCGGCGCTGCTTGCCAACGGCGTGCGCCTCGTCGGCCGTTCGTTCAAATATCATCGTCCGCGCGGCATTCTCACCGCAGGCTCGGAAGAGCCGAATGCACTCGTCGAGCTTCGTACGGGCGCGCGACGCGAACCGAATACGCGCGCAACGGTCGCGGAACTCTATTCAGGCCTTGAAGCGAAAAGTCAGAACCGGTTTCCGTCGCTGTCGCTCGACCTTCTCTCGATCAATGGCTTGTTGTCTCCGGTGTTCTCTGCCGGCTTTTACTACAAGACATTCATGTGGCCCGCATCGTTCTGGGAAAAAGTCTACGAGCCGATGATCCGGCGGGCCGCAGGTCTTGGGCGTGCCGCGAACGAGGCCGATCCAGATATTTATGATAAGGCCAACGCATTCTGCGACGTGCTCGTCATCGGATCCGGACCTGCGGGATTGATGGCGGCGCTTTCTGCGGCACGAGCAGGCGCGCGGCTGATCCTCACTGATGAAAGCTTCGCATTCGGCGGACGCCTACTCAGCGATGTGACGACGATCGACGGCATGAGTGGTGTCGAGTGGGTCAAATCTTCCATCTCCGAACTTTCATCGTTGCCGAATGTTCGTCTGCTGCCGCGTACGACGATCTTCGGCGCCTATGATTCCGGCACATTCGGCGCCGTCGAACGGGTGGCCGACCACGTCGCGGTCCCTTCGGCCGGCGAGCCGCGGCAACGGCTCTGGCATATCGTTGCGAAGCAGACGGTCGTTGCCCAGGGCTCGACGGAGCGACCAATCATCTTCGGCAACAATGATCGTCCCGGAGTGATGCTGGCCAGTGCGGTCCGAAGCTATATCAATCGTTTCGGCGTCGCCCCAGGCCAGACAGCGGTCGTCTTTTCAAACAACGATGATGCGGCCAGTACGATCGACGATCTCGTTCGGGCCGGCGTGACAGTCGCCGCGCTCGTCGATACGCGCGCATCCGTCCCGGAGGCTATCAAATTACGAGCGCGCAAGCAGGGCATCCGAGTCTTCGAGGGTGCTGCGGTCGCCGATGCGCTCGGAGGGCAGCGGGTCAGCGGCGCGAGGATCGTCGCAGCGTACGGCACTTCTCACACGGTGGGCTGCGATCTGATCGCCGTCTCAGGCGGCTTCAATCCCAATTTGCAAGTCACGACGCATCTCGGCGGGCGTCCGCAATGGCATGAAAATCTCGCGGCCTTCGTACCGGGCGCCTTGCCGAAATGGATGACCGTCGCAGGTGCCGCGAACGGCGTATTTTCTCTTGCGTCGTGTCTCGGTGACGGCGCCAAAGCAGGCCATGCTGCAGCCGTCGCGGCGGGTTTCGATGCAAACGCGACGGCGGTTCCCCACGCCGAGGATGAGCCGATCAACGTCTCGGCATTCTGGCATGTCGAAGCAGCAAAGCATAAGGCATTCGTCGATCAGCAGAACGATGTCACCGCGGCCGACGTGCGCCTCGCGGAGCGCGAGGGTTATCGTTCCGTCGAGCATCTCAAGCGTTACACGACGCTCGGCATGGCGACCGACCAGGGCAAGACGTCGAACGTCAACGGTCTCGCGCTCATGGCCGAACTGACGAAGAAGTCGATTCCCGCGACCGGTACGACGTCGGCGCGACCGCCCTACTCACCCGTTTCCATCGGCGCTTTTGCCGGCGAGCATCGCGGCAAGCATTTCAAACCGACGCGACTGACGCCGTCTCACAACTGGGCGAAAGAGCGTGGTGCAGTCTTCATCGAAGCCGGCATGTGGCTACGCGCGCAATATTTTCCGAAGCCTGGCGAAACCGATTGGCAGACGGTCGTAAACCGCGAAGTCACGACCGTGCGAAGCGGCGTCGGTGTCTGCGACGTGTCGACCCTCGGCAAAATCGAAATACACGGCACCGATGCCGGCAAGTTTCTCGACCGCGTCTACATCAACATGATGAGCACGCTCGGCGTCGGCAAAGCGCGCTACGGAATGATGTTGCGCGAAGACGGTATCGCAATGGACGATGGCACGGCGGCACGCTTCGCCGATGACCGCTACTTCATCACCACGACGACGGCCAACGCAATCAAGGTTCTGCAGCATCTCGAACTTTGCCGACAGTGGTATTGGCCCGAACTCGACGTTCAGATTTTTCCGGTCAGCGATCAGTGGGCGCAGTATTCGGTTGCCGGGCCACGCGCCCGCGGCCTTCTTGCGAAGATCGTCGACGCTCCGTTCGACATTTCCAATTCCGCTTTTCCCTATATGGCGGCCGCCGAGCTGACCGTTCTCAGCGGCATCAAGGGCCGTCTCTACCGCCTCTCGTTCTCCGGTGAACTTGCCTATGAGATTGCGGTCCCAGCGCGGCACGGCGAGTTGCTGATGCGAAAGCTGATGTCGGAAGGCGAAGAGTTCGGCGTGACGCCTTATGGAACCGAAGCACTCGGCGTCATGCGTATCGAAAAGGGCCATGTCGCCGGACCGGAACTCAACGGCACGACGACCGCTGCCGATCTCGGCCTCGGCAAGATGGCATCGACGAAGAAGGATTTCGTCGGCCGCGTCCTTTCGCAACGGCCCGGTCTTGCCGACCCCAATCGGCCGCGCGTCATCGGTTTCAAGCCGGTAGACAGATCGGCGCGTCTCAGAGGCGGGGCGCATTTCATCGCGAAGGATGCCAAGGCGACGGCTGAGAACGACCTGGGATATATGACATCGGTCGCGTATTCGCCGTCCCTCGGCCATTGGGTCGGTCTCGGCCTCCTTTCTCAGGCGGAGTCGCGCGTCGGGGAAATTCTGACTGCCGTTGACCCTGTGCGTGGCGAGACGACGCTCGTCGAGGTGGTTCCGTCGGCGTTCTACGATGCAGAAGGAGCACGGTTACGTGTCTGAGAGCGCGCAAAGTTTAACGGCGAAGAACCGCCCGGTGATTTCCGAGTTGACGGACGTCTCGGTCACGCATCTCGCAGCTCGTCGCGAGATGCGGACGTCGCTCGATGACGTCGCGCGATCGACCTTCGGAGTGGCCTTGCCCGCGACGCCGCGCGTCGTCGAGGCACCGGGCGTGATGATTGTATGGGCAGGTCCTGATCAATGGCTGGTCATGCAACAACGGGGGGACAAAGCGGATATCTTTGCGGAACTCGCAAAGACATTCAATGGATTGGCATCCGTCGTCGATGTCAGCGACAGCCGGGCGATCTTCAGAGTGGCTGCTTCCCGACCTTCCGATGCCCTCGTAAGAAGCATGGGAATAGATCTTGACGATAGCGTATTTCGCCCCGGCGATGTTGCCATCACGCATGTTTCACATCTCGGGGTGATGGTTTGGCGTTTGCCTGATGCCACCGGCTATGACTTCGCCTGCCCGCGAACGTATTCGAGAGATTTTCTCGACTGGCTTGGCAAAATCTGAACGCGTTGCGGCGCGGCAGAACTTCCTTTCGCCGCCCTGCGTCCTTGCGACAATAGAAATTTTCTATCCTCGTAGTGGAATAATCATCCGCGACGTGCGAACGTATTTTAATATTCCTTCTCTTTAAGCCGCCACCCTCCGGCGGAAGATCTTCATGGCAGACAAAACGCGTAAAAATCCGGTCGAACTCCTGGAGCCCGAGCCTCTTGCGACGGGGTCGAACGCTCCCGGTGCAGCCGAACATACGCTCGAGCAGGCTATTGGCCACCAAGTACGGCATCATCGCAAGCACGCGGGATTGACGGTCGCCGAGCTGGCAGCTGCTGCCCAGATCTCGCCGGGCATGCTGTCGAAGATCGAGAACGGACAGATTTCACCCTCTCTCAGCACGTTGCAGATGCTTGCATCCGCTCTCAATGTGCCACTGACCGTCCTTTTCGCGTCGTTCGAGCAGCGTCGGGATTGCTCTTACGTGAGATCCGGGGAAGGCGTCGTGATCCGGCGTCGCGGAACGAAAGTCGGACACCAATATCAGCTTCTTGGTCATTCGCTCGATGGCCCCGTGATTATCGAGCCCTATCTCATCACCCTCTCCGACGATGCGGTCGCTTACACGGGTTTTCAGCACGAAGGCGTCGAGTTCATTTTCATGCTGTCGGGCGAAGTCGAATACGCCCACGCCGACCGCAGCTACCATCTTCGCCCAGGGGACGCCATTCTGTTCGACAGCGCTGCACCCCATGGTCCGGCCCATCTCGTCGAGACGCCGATGACATATCTTTCGATCATCATTTACCCGCGGCCGTGACGCCGTTGGCGCTCGCCCCGCTCCATTTCTTTTAAAGAAAACTTCTTTCTTCTCAGTTGACAGCAAAATAACGTACGCTTAAGGTCTGGGTATTCCTTCGTGGCCCAGTCAGGAGGCGCTATGTGCGGCATCGTCGGATTATTTCTAAAAAACAAAGAAATGGAGCCGCAGCTCGGCGAGCTTCTTTCGCGCATGCTCTCGACGATGTGCGAACGGGGACCCGACTCTGCTGGATTCGCGGTCTACGGCACCGCTGAGGAGGGTCGCACGAAAATCACCCTCCAATCACCGAATGCCGCTGAGGATTTTGCGAAGCTCAAAGCAGCGCTCGCGAAAGACAAGAAGGCCGACGCAAGGCTCAGCGTGAATGACACGCACGCCGTCCTGAGCATTCCGTCCGACAAGGTGGACGCTACCAAAGCGCTGCTCGCTTCCGATTTCCCATCGATCCGGATCATGGCGACCGGTGAGAACATCGAGATCTACAAGGAAGTGGGCTTCCCGACCGAGGTCGCCAAACGTTTCGATCTCGCGCACATGAAGGGCTCACATGCGATCGGCCACACGCGCATGGCGACGGAATCGGCTGTGACGACGCTTGGCGCGCATCCCTTCTCGACCGGCGCGGACGAATGCCTTGTCCACAACGGATCGCTTTCGAACCACGCGAGCCTCCGTCGCGAACTCATTCGTGATGGGATGACCTTCAACACCGAAAACGACACGGAAGTCGCTGCCTCCTATCTGACGTGGCGCATGAAGCAGGGCATGAATCTCGGCGAGGCCCTGGAAAAGAGCCTCGACGATCTCGACGGCTTCTTCAACTTTGTCGTCGGCACCAAAGAGGGCTTTGGCGTCGTCCGCGATCCGATCGCCTGCAAGCCGGCGGTCATGGCGGAGACCGACGATTACGTGGCGTTCGGCTCCGAATATCGCGCCCTCGCCGGGCTCCCGGGAATCGACACGGCAAAAGTCTGGGAGCCTGAACCCGCAACCGTTTACTTCTGGCAACGCTGATGCAGCAATTAATCGGGGACCTCATGCGTACGTTCGATCTCGCTCAGAGTCCGTTGCGCGAACTCAATGAAGAGCTGCACCGTCAGACCGATGGTTCCAACGAAGCCCATTGGGAAGTGCTCAATCCACGCGGCGGTCACGCGATCGCCGTTGGCATCGATGCACCAATCAAAGTCGATGTTCGCGGAAGCGTCGGATACTATTGCGCGGGCATGAACAAGAAGGCGACCGTGACGGTGCACGGTTCGGCCGGACCCGGCGTCGCCGAGAACATGATGTCGGGGAAGGTCGTCATCAAGGGCGACGCCAGCCAATACGCGGGCGCCACGGGCCGCGGCGGCCTTCTCGTCATCGAAGGCAACGCCTCCTCCCGTTGCGGCATCTCGATGAAGGGCATCGATATCGTCGTCAAAGGCAACATCGGGCACATGTCGGCCTTCATGGCGCAGTCAGGGCATCTCGTGGTGCTCGGCGACGCGGGCGATGCTCTCGGCGACTCGATCTATGAAGCCAAGCTTTTCGTCCGCGGAAAGGTCAAAAGTTTAGGCGCAGACTGCATCGAAAAAGAGATGCGGCCCGAGCATCATGAAGCGCTGGCGAAGCTTCTCGCAGGCGCCGGTATCACCGACGCCAAGGCCAGCGAATTCCGGCGGTATGGGTCCGCCCGGAAGCTCTATAATTTCAACATCGACAACGCGGATGCTTACTGATGTCGCCAAAAATCCCGCTCACTACGCCGCGCGCTTCGGCGACGTTTGACGACTACACGCTGTCGGAAATCCGTCGCGCGGCCTCAACCGGCATCTATGATATTCGCGGCGGCGGTGCCAAGCGCCGTGTTCCCCACTTCGACGATCTGCTTTTTCTCGGCGCTTCCATTTCGCGATATCCCCTCGAAGGCTATCGGGAAAAATGCAGCACAAATGTCACGCTCGGCACGCGGTTTGCCAAAAAGCCGATCGAGCTTAAAATTCCGATCACGATCGCGGGCATGAGCTTCGGCGCTCTCTCTGCGAACGCGAAAGAAGCTCTCGGGCGTGGTGCATCGATCGCCGGCACGTCGACGACAACCGGCGACGGCGGCATGACGCCGGAAGAGCGCGGACAGTCCAAGACGCTCGTCTACCAATACCTGCCGTCGCGCTACGGCATGAACCCCGACGATCTGCGCAAGGCAGACGCCATCGAGGTCGTCGTGGGTCAGGGCGCAAAGCCCGGCGGCGGCGGCATGCTGCTCGGGCAGAAGATTTCCGATCGCGTCGCAGAGATGCGCAACCTGCCGAAGGGGATCGACCAACGCTCAGCCTGCCGCCATCCGGATTGGACAGGACCGGACGATCTCGAAATCAAGATTCTCGAGCTTCGCGAAATCACCAACTGGGAAAAGCCGATCTACATCAAGGTCGGTGGTACGCGGCCCTATTACGATGTGGCGCTTGCCGTCAAAGCGGGTGCGGACGTCATCGTCCTTGACGGCATGCAGGGCGGTACAGCGGCGACGCAGGAAGTCTTTATCGAGCACGTCGGCCTGCCGACGCTCGCCTGCATCCGTCCGGCGGTGCAATCTCTGCAAGATCTCGGCATGCACCGGAAAGTGCAGCTCATCGTCTCGGGCGGTATTCGCAACGGCGCGGACGTCGCCAAGGCTCTGGCTCTCGGAGCGGACGCGGTCTCGATCGGCATCGCCGCTCTCGCGGCACTTGGTGACAACGATCCTGCTCTCGAAGCGGAATACGAAAAGCTCGGTACGCGGGCGGGTTGCTACGACGACTGGCATGAGGGCCGCGATCCTGCGGGTATCACAACTCAGGATCCTGAGTTGGCGAAGCGTCTTGATCCGGTTCGCGCCGGACGCCGTCTTGCCAATTTCCTCAAGGTCATGACGCTTGAAGTGCAAACGATCGCGCGTGCCGCGGGTCACAACAACATTCACAATCTGGAACCCGAAGATCTCTGCGCTTTGACGATCGAAGCGGCTGCAATGGCGCGCGTGCCCCTTGCAGGAACATCGTGGATACCCGGAGTGAACGGATCGGGCGGCTTGTAAGCCGCCCCTTTTTTAGCCTGAATTCCGAAAAGCAATCAAAAAATGAAACGCAAGCGTTGAGGAAAGACAGTATGGCCCAGGATCTCGCCCAGCTCGCAAAAGAGCGCGGCATTCGCTACTTCATGATTTCTTATACGGACCTTTTCGGCTCTCAGCGCGCCAAGCTCGTGCCGGCAGCGGCGATCGCCGACATGCAAAAAGACGGTGCGGGATTTGCGGGATTTGCGACTTGGCTCGACATGACGCCAGCACATCCCGATCTTTTCGGAATGCCCGATCCTGCCGCGGTCATTCAACTGCCCTGGAAAAAAGAAGTCGCCTGGGTCGCGGCCGATTGCGTGATGGAAGACAAGCAGGTCGGTCAGGCTCCCCGAGTCGTTCTCAAAAAGCTGATGGACGAGGCTGCCGAACTCGGACTCTACATCAAGACCGGCGTCGAGTGCGAGTTCTTCCTGATTTCGCCCGAAGGCACCGAAATTTCCGACGACAAAGATAATGCCTCGAAGCCCTGCTACGACCAGCAGGCCCTGATGCGCCGCTATGACGTCATCTCCGAGATTTGCGACAGCATGCTCGAACTGGGCTGGGGGCCCTATCAGAACGACCACGAGGACGCTAACGGCCAGTTCGAAATGAACTGGAATTTCGACGACGCGCTGGTGACGGCTGATCGGCACTCGTTCTTCAAGTTCATGGCGCGCTCGATTGCGGAGAAGCACGGTCTGCGCGCAACGTTCATGCCGAAGCCCTTTGCCGGACTGACCGGCAATGGCTGTCATGCCCACATCTCAGTGTGGGACAAGGACGGCAAAACCAACATGTTCTACGATGCTTCGGACGAGATGGGGCTGTCTCCGCAGGGATATCATTTCCTCGGCGGCATCATGAAACACGCTGAGGCTCTGGCCGCGATCACCAATCCGACCGTCAACTCCTATAAGCGCATCAACGCGCCGCGGACACTTTCGGGCGCGACATGGTCGCCGAATTCCGTTACCTGGACCGGCAACAACCGCACGCACATGGTTCGCGTTCCCGGCAAGGGCCGTTTCGAGTTGCGCTTGCCGGACGGCGCGGCCAATCCTTATCTGCTTCAAGCCGTGATCGTCGCTGCAGGCCTTGATGGCATTCGCTCCAAGGCCGACCCTGGGAAGCGCCTCGACATCGATATGTACCAGATGGGGCATACCGTGAAAGACGCTCCGCGCTTGCCCCTTAACCTACTCGACGCGATCCGGGCGTTTGACAAGGACGCTGCGCTCAAGAGCGCGCTCGGAGATGACTTCTCGTCCGCATACATCAAGCTCAAGACGGAAAACTGGAATTCTTACGCCTCCCACTTCACGGATTGGGAACGTGCAAACACGCTGGACTGCTGAAATTTCCTCTGTTTCCTCGAACCTTGCCCCGGCCTTCGACGGCCGGGGCATTTTTTATTTCCGCCCAAAGAGCCACGCACTCCGTTAATTTCGTCCCTCGATCGTTCAAAAACTCGGAGGTGCGGCGTTGTTCGGATTGAGCGCCTGTGGCAAGTTCCCTCCGATACGAGCGATAACGGCTCGCGTCGCGAAGCGACTCGAGAAAGCCGAGAATTCATGCCGAGCAAATCCACTCGTGCCGCCTGTGGCATTCGCGTGGTGGCAAGCACGCTGTCCACCGTGGAAGCCGTTGCAGCCGCGCGCACCGAACTAGCGGACGATGTCTTTCAACACATCCTTGTCTTCTTCTCAACGACGCACGACCCCGATCTGCTCGTCGAAGCTCTGCATCAGGCTTTTCCCGACGTGACAGTTTCGGGATGCAGCACTGCAGGAGAGATGGGACCTCTCGGCATGACCCAGGGCGGCATCGTTTTCATCGCATTTCCCGAAGCTGGTTTTCGCGTCATGAGCGCAGTCATTTCCGACATCGACAAGGGGGGCGTCGAGCGGGCTTCGGAAATTGCACGGCGTTTGCGCATTCAGATGATCACCGGCGTCTCGCGCGCCGCGAAAGAGAACATTTTTGCCCTGGTGCTCGTCGATGGGCTATCGGACCGGGAAGAATCGCTAGCGGCCGCTTTGCACTGGTCTTTGGATGACATGGAACTTATCGGCGGATCGGCGGGCGATGGATTGGCGTTTCGAAAAACTGCTCTTATCCATCGCGGTAAACTCGTCCGTCGCGGTGCTATTCTCTTTGTGATCGAATCGGCGGCGCCGTTTCGCATCTTCAAGACCCAGAATTTCGAGCCGACATCCACCAAGCTCGTCGTCACGGCTGCCGACTGCGAAAATCGCATCGTCTACGATCTCAACGCCGAGCCCGCAGCGAACGAATATGCGGCCGCAATCGGCGCTTCGATCGAGGAACTCGGCCCGATGACGTTTGCTAGCCATCCGCTCGTCATGAAGGTCGGTGGCGAATACTATGGCCGCGCCATTCGCAACATGAACCCGGACGGCAGCCTCTCGTTCCATTGTGCCATCGACGAAGGTCTGGTTTTCACGGTAGGCCGGACACGTGATATGGTTCAAACGACGCTGGGAACACTGAAGCATCTAGACGAGGCTTTGGGTGGAATCGATTTTGTTCTGGGCTTCGATTGCTTCCTCCGGCGGTTCGATGCCGAGACCGGACAGGTCCGGCACAAAGTCGAAGAAATCTATGGGCGCTATGGTTTAGCCGGCTTCCATACCTACGGCGAGCAGTTCAATGCCATGCATCTCAATCAGACATTGACGGGAATCGCATTCTCGAAGTCGAACGGTCAAATTCCGCGCCTATGAACGACGAAAGCGACACGTCAGACCATTCGCCGTCGCGGCACTCGGACCTCAAGCACGTCATCGATCGACTGAGGACAATCAACACTGCCTTGATGAAGCGTGTCGAGCGCTCGATGGATCACCAAACCAACTCCTTCTCGCTCTTTCAGACCGCGATCAATCAGGAAGCTCAGATCAGGCGCCGGACGGAAGAACTCAATCAGGCCCTGACGAAGCTCGCGCACACAAATATTGAATTGAGCAAGGCGCGCGACGAAGCGGAGCGCGCCAACGTCTTCAAGACTCGTTTTTTCACGTCGGTCGGGCACGATCTGCTGCAACCCCTGCACGCTGCCCGGTTGACCCTCTCAGAACTGTCCGAAGGCCAAAGCGAGTCCGAGAACAAAAAGCTAGCTCTCAATATTTCGAACGCACTCGTCAGCATCGAAGAGCTTCTGACCAGCATCCTTGATATTTCGAAGCTCGAAGCCGGTGTCTTCGTTCCGAACATCCAGACCGTCGGACTCGGTGCCATTTTCGAACAGCTAGCGAGCAGCCTCGAGCCTATGACGCGGCAGAAAGGGTTGCGCTTCCGCTGGCGCCCCACAAACCTTGCTGTGCGGTCAGACCCGCTCATGCTGCGGCGTATCATTCAAAATCTTCTTGCAAACAGTACTCATTACACCAAACGGGGCGGCATTCTCATGGCGGCGCGCCGGCGGGGGAATGACGTCAGCATTGAAGTCTGGGACACAGGCCCAGGGATTCCACCTTACGAGCAGCGTCGGATCTTCGAAGAATTTCAGCGCGGCACGGCGTCCGAGCGATCGGGCGCTACGGGCTTCGGACTTGGGCTCGCCATCGTGCGGCGCATGACGGATGCGCTTGGACATCGGCTCGAACTCACGTCGGTCGTTGGTCGGGGATCGCGGTTTTCTGTGTTTGCTCCCTGCGCTTCAGAACAGATGACGCAAGTGACTGCCGACGGCTCGCCGCGAGACGAAAACAGTTCTTTCGCACCGGGCCAGATCATCGTCATCGACGACGATCTCGAGGTTCTGGGCGCCATGCAGACGCTTCTGACCCGTTGGGGTGCGGATGTGCGCCCCGCAAGAGACCTCGAAGACATCGCGGAGATTCTCAGCGATCCAACGTTTTGCCCTGCGATTGTGCTCGCCGACTATCACTTGGGCGGCGGCATGTGTGGAGTGGATCTCGTTCAACATATCCGCCGGCACGTCCAATCCGACGTCCCGGCAATTCTCATCACCGCCGACAGGACCGACGCTGCAGCGGAGGCCGCGACGCGTTCGGAATGTGAACTGCTTTTGAAACCTCTTCGTCCCGGAGAGTTGCGGGCGCTGATGAAGCATCTACTTCGATGAGACCTGAGACTATCCTCCGTTCGCGTCGCCGATGATCATATTGAAATCGATCTTTTGCGCTTCGATCACGGCCTGCGTTCGAGACGACACGTTGAGCTTGCGAAGAATCTCAGAAACATGGGCTTTCACGGTCGTTTCCTCGATCTGAAGCTCGTGTGCGATCTGCTTGTTCAAGAGCCCCTGGCGCAGCATCTTCAAGACGCTCAATTGTTTCGGTGTGAGTGTTTTCAAGCGCCGGACAAGATCGCTCCGCGTCTCAGATATCGGTACTTCCGGCGGTCGATATCCTTTCGGCAAGGTCAGCGAGCCGTCGAGAACGTCCTTGATCGCAGCTGCGATCTCTGCGCGATCCGCCGACTTCGAGATGAACCCTGCAGCGCCGTAACGCATTACGTCCTGGACAATGCGCGGGTCCTCAAAGGCCGAGACGACGACGATGGGAACGCGCGGATAGAGGGTCCGGAGTTCAAGAAGACCGTCCATCCCTTGTATTCCAGGCAATGCCAGATCGAGGAGCACGATATCGAAGGCCGTTCCGCTGCCGAGCTGCTCTTTTGCAGCTTCGATCGAGGATGCAGCCAGAGTTGTTGTTTCGGGAAAAGCGCTAACGATAGCTCTTTGAAGGGCCTCGATGAAAAGCGGATGATCGTCGACCACCAGTATGCGCGACGGCACAAGCAAAGTTTACCTCCAAAGGACCGTGGATCACTCTCTCGCCAAGGCGATCCAACGTAGGAGCCCGAGTGTCGCCATGCTGCGGCAAACGAACGCAGAATTTCTTAGCTCCTCGTGATGCGGAGCAACAAACGCGACTTTGGTCGTAGAACTTTTTAATCACGATTGAGCAGGCAATAAATCACACATTCCGGACCCGCGGCCCATCACCATTTTCGCGGCTTGGCGCGCGTGGTCGGCGGCGCAGTTGCTGGATCCTCCGGCCATACGTGTTTCGGATATTCGCCGCGCATGTCCGCTCTGACGGCACGCCAGGATCCTGCCCAGAAGCCCGGAAGATCACGTGTGATTTGAATCGGCCGATGTGCCGGTGACAAGAGATGTAGCGTCAGAGGTAGACGGCCTCGGGCAATCGACGGATGGTCCTTCAGACCGAACAGCTCTTGCACACGGATGTGCAAAGCGGGCGCATCGCCCGCGTCATAGTCGAGAGCGTGGCGATTGCCCGTCGGCGCAACAAAATGGGTGGGCGCCTCGTCGTCCAATCGAAGCCGCGTCGACCGAGGAAGCAGACCGTTGAGGGCGCTTTCCAGTGTTTCGGTATCGACGTCGGATAGCCGGGTTTTTCCCGCGAGAAAGGAAGCCAGCCAGTTGTCGATCGTCGACGCCAATGCATCATCCGAGAGATCAGGCCAAGTCTCGTCGTTTCGACGCAGAAAGGAAACGCGGTTGCGCAGTTGAATCTGCGACTTCGTCCAAGGGAGAGAGGCTATTCCCAGATCCGCGGCGCCGCGAGCAAGAACCGACGCTGCGTCGTCCTCGGCGTGAATTGGCCGCGTCTCACTTTTCAATGCGATCGCCCCCAGACGCCGCACGCGCCGCGCGCGGACTGCCCGTGCTTCCTTGTCGAAGACCAATTCATCATGTGTCTCAATTCGATCCGCGGCAAGCACTTCTATTTCACTATCTTCCGCTGCTACCGCGAGCATGATACGCGTTGCGGCGGCACGCCCCTGCAGTTCGCCGACGACAAGATATGGCGCCGTCGCGAGATGATGGCTCTCATCGATCTGGCCTGCTCGGCCGTTAGCGAGCAGAAAGCTACCGCGCTTCCCGCGATTTTTCGCGATGCGCTCCGGATAAGCGAGTGCAAGCAAAGCCGCCGGGGATAACTCAGATCGAGGCGCGAGTTCATTGTGTGATGCTCTTGCCCACTGTCGGGAGAGCGCACGCATGTTCTCGGCGCGCCGCGATCTATCGCGGCGAAAATTTTCTATGCGCAGAGATAGGTCGATGTCGTTTCCACCGATTCCCCGCTCGACGAGGATTGCTGCAATTTCCGCGGCCCTTTGCCCGCTTCCACCTTCGCGGGCTTTCAGAACCATGCGCGCCAATCGCGGGGGAAGGGGCAGCGATCGAAGCCGCCTCCCTTCCGCCGTGATGTGTCCCTCGTTATCGATCGCTCCTATAGCCTGAAGGCTTGTCCGCGCCGCCGCGATCGCTCCCTCGGCGGGCGGATCGAGCCAAGCAAGGGAACGCGGGTCATTTGTTCCCCACTCGGCGCAATCGAGCAGCAAGCTCGAGAGATCGGCGGAGCGGATCTCGGGCTCGGCAAAAGGCACAAGGCCCTGAGTCTCCGGCTCGTCCCACAGTCGATAACAGACTCCTGCCTGCGTTCGACCGGCACGGCCGCGCCGCTGCTCCGCAGACGCGCGCGAGACGCGGACCGTTTCGAGGCGGGTGATTCCAACATCGGACTCATATCTTGGAACGCGGGCGACGCCGCTGTCGATGACGATGCGGACGCCCTCGATCGTGATCGAGGTTTCCGCAATCGATGTCGCGAGAACGATCTTCCGGTGTCCAAGTCGTGCGGGTGCAATGGCGCGATCTTGTACGGAGGGATCCAAGCCGCCATAAAGCGGTACGACGTCAATATCCGAGGGAAGTGCCTTGTCGGACAAGCGATCGACGACGCGCGCAATCTCTCCCTGTCCCGGAAGAAAGGCAAGAATCGAACCGCTGTCGTTCCTGGTCGCGCGGAGGACTGCTTCGATGACGTCGTCTTCCACACGCGATGTCCGGCGACCGAGATAGCGTGTTTCGACAGGAAACGCGCGGCCTTCGCTTTTGATCACCGGCGCATCACCGAGCAACTTGGCGACGGCCCCAGCTTCGAGCGTTGCCGACATGACGAGGATCTTGAGATCGGGGCGAAGTGCCGAGCGACTATCAAGCGCCAAGGCAAGCCCGAGATCGGCGTCAAGCGAGCGTTCATGGAACTCGTCGAAGAGAACGGCCGCGACCCCCTTCAGCTCGGGATCATCGAGGATCATGCGCGTGAAAACGCCTTCCGTCACGACTTCTACCGAGACCTGAGCGCTCGTCTTGGAATTCAGCCTGGCGCGCAAGCCAATGTTTTCACCGAGGCGACTGGAGAGGCTAGCGGCCATGCGCTCCGCAGCGGCACGCGCGGCGATGCGGCGAGGTTCCAAAACGAGGATCTTGCCGCCATTACGCCAGGGTTCATCAAGAAGCGCCAGCGGCACGCGCGTCGTCTTACCGGCGCCTGGCGCAGCTACGAGCACCGCGACTCCGTGCATGCGGAGCGCCGCGCGAACGTCGCCGAGCACGGCGTCAATGGGCAACGGATCGGAAAACGGGCGTTCGGTCATGCTGCTGGAAATACGCCGGAACGCCGCTATTTCAAGCGCCGTTTCAGGTGGAGGCTGCCGCTTTGCGTATGGCGCTAATATTGGCGCGATAGCTTTCCTCGGTGCCACCCTTGAAGACGGCAGACCCCGCGACAAGCACGTTGGCGCCAGCTTTGGTGACGAGCGGCGCAGTTTCCGGTGTCACGCCGCCATCAACCTCGATGTCGATCGGGCGTGAGCCGACCAGCGCCTTGACGCGACGGATCTTGTCGACGACGGCTGGGATGAAGGACTGTCCTCCGAAGCCCGGATTGACGCTCATCAGCAGAATGAGGTCTAGGCGATCGAGAATATATTCGATGACGGTCTCGGGCGTCGACGGATTGAGCGAGACACCCGCCTTCTTTCCGAGTGCGCGGATCGCCTGCAGCGAACGGTCAAGATGGGGTCCGGCCTCGGCGTGGATCGTGATGATATCGGCGCCAGCCGCAGCGAAGTCTGCAAGGAACGAATCGACCGGAGCGATCATCAGATGCACGTCGAAGACTTTTTTCGAAGCCCCGCGAACGGCTTTGATCACCGGCGCGCCGTAGGTGATATTCGGCACGAAATGGCCATCCATGACATCACAGTGAATCCAGTCCGCGCCCGCAGCATCGACAGTGCGGATCTCGTCGCCGAGCTTGCCAAAATCCGCCGAGAGAATTGAGGGAGCTATCAAGAGGGGGCGCGACACGTTTGACCTTTCGACGGGTTCGCTCAGATGACACGCCGGCGGCGCTCAACGAGCTGCAAGATGAGCGGCGTCAGAATGAGCTGCATAGCTAGATCGAGTTTGCTTCCGGGAATGACAATCGAATTGGCACGCGACATGAAGCTGTCTTGGATCATTGATAGCAGATACGCAAAATCGATACCGCGCGGCTCCTTGAACCGGATGATGACCATCGATTCATCCGGCGTTGGAATCCAGCGCGCGATGAAGGGATTTGAAGTGTCGACCGTCGGTATGCGCTGGAAGTTAATGTCCGTCTGGGTGAACTGCGGGCAGATGTATTGGACGTAGTCGGGCATGCGCCGCAAGATCGATTGCGTCACCTCTTCGGTGGTGTAGCCACGCTCGCCACGATCCCGTTGAATCTTCTGAATCCATTCGAGGTTGATCACTGGCACGACACCAATCTTGAGATCGGCGTGGCGTGCGACGTTGCAATCGCCCGTTACGATCGCGCCGTGTAGGCCTTCATAGAGCAGCAAATCCGTATCCGGCGCAATTTCCTCCCATGGGGTGAAACTGCCGATCGGCGAGCCGAATGCCCGGGCCTCCGCTTCGTCGTGGATGTAGTGACGGTAGACACCCTTACCGCCCTCGGAATAGCTCCTAAAGAGGGTCTCAAGCTCTTCGATGAGGTTCGCTTCGACGCCGAAGTGGCTGAAGTTGTGATTCCCGCGCTTTGCGGCGGCATTCATGGCTTTTTCCATGCCGCAGCGATCGTAGCGGTGAAAAGCATCTCCCTGCACGAACGCCGCTTTCACGTGCTCGCGACGAAAGATGATGTCGAACGTTTGCTTTACCGATGTCGTGCCTGCGCCGGACGAGCCGGTGACGGATATGATGGGATGCTTAATCGACATTGACGAGGCTCGATGGTCTTCGGTTCAGGGCTCTGAAAATCATGGCAATGCTCTGAAGAGACCACGCCGGCCGAAGAGCGGAGACCGATCTCCCTTGAATTCCTGGCCGCTGTAAATGCGCATGACACGATCAACCTCGTCACGTGAGCCGCAGATCAACGGCGTCTTCTGATGAAGGGATGCCGGTACGACGTCAAGCACACGATCCTTCCCAGTCGTCGCACGGCCGCCTGCCTGCTCAACGATCCAACTTATCGGATTTGCCTCGTATAAAAGGCGAATGCGTCCCTGGTGAAATCCTTTCCGACGATCTCCAGGATAAAGGTAAATGCCACCGCGTGTCAGAATACGGTAAACGTCCGCGACTGGAGAACCAGTCCACCGCATATTGAAATCGTGCCCGCGCGGCCCGTTCGCTCCATTCTCGCAGTCGTGAATGTAGATGCGAATGGGATCGTCCCAATGGCGGGCATTAGAAGCGTTGATTGCATATTCGTCCGCTTCAACGGGGATGGAGACGTTACGCGCCGTCAAACGGAAAGTGCGGGAGGCTCGATCGAGCGTAAAAATCTGAGTGCCGTGCCCGACGGTCAGCACCAAGACCGTTTGAGGACCATAGACGAGGAAGCCCGCGGCAAGTTGGTGGGAACCGGGACGGAGGAATGCTGCTTCCCCATCAGACGACGGGTGGCGCGGGAGAATGGAGAAAATCGTTCCGACCGAAATATTGGCATCGACATTCGAGGAGCCGTCGAGCGGATCAGCGGCAACAAGGAGCGGCGCATCCTTCTCGATTGTAATGGGCCGCTCCGCTTCTTCGGACGCGAGGGCCGCCGCCGGGAGACCTCGCAGTGCCTCGACGACCAGATTGTTGGAGAGGACGTCGATCTCCTTCTGCTCATCGAGCTGACCTGCACGGGCAACAACACGCCCCAGCCGCCCTTCGAGCGCTCCACGCCCGATAACATCCGAAAGTTCCATACTCGCTTGGGCGAGTGCGAGTATTATTTCCGCGACCTGGCCGCGTGTACGGCCGTCCAGCGTCCAATTCGAAAGATACTCTTTAAGCGTCGGGAGACCCATACTATCCTTCCAGCGCCCACCTGCTCTTTGGTGGAAGTTTATCTCAACTTACTTGCGCCAGAGAAGCGAGCCAGCATTTTCCATATCAGATGCACTCCGCAGATCGCGGTTATTTTTGCTGGGGTGCAGCATAGTGTTGCGCGGCGATAAGTGTTGTAGCAGCGCCTCGCGGCGCCAGAAGCGCTTAGGCGGCATTAAATATTTGCCGGACCGTCGCGCCGAGATTCAAACGTCGAATTCTTCGATCTTGGCAAAAGCCCCCCGCAGCGCGTCAGACCAAGCGCCCGAGAGCTTGCGGAAATATTCGTCGTCCGCACCGATCCGCTTTTCGCGCGTGATGTCGAAGGTATCGCGCTCGTAAAGGACGAGATCGATCGGCATCCCGACCGAAAGGTTCGATCGCAATGTCGAGTCGAATGAGAGGAGGATCAGCTTCGCAGCCTCGCCGAGACGCATGTCGGCGTGCGCCACGCGGTCCAGGATTGGTTTGCCATACTTATGCTCGCCGATCTGAAAGAACGGAGTGTCATCCGTCGCCTCGATGAAGTTGCCCTCGGGATAGATTTGAAAAAGGCGCGGCCGCTCGCCTTTGATCTGTCCGCCGAAGATGAAGTTCGTATTGAAGCCAAGCTTGCTGGCTTCAAGCGCCGCGCCGTCGATGCGGCGAGCTTCGCGGACCGCGTCTCCGACGACGCGAGCGGCACGGTACATATTCGGTGCGTTATAGAGCGTCGCGACCTCTTCCTCCGGCTCTTCGGCGACGCTCTCGTTCAGCAAGCTGATGACAGCCTGAGTTACAGCAAGATTTCCCGCGCTGAGCAGGACGAAAACCCGCTCGCCCGGCCGCCGCCACGTTTGCAGCTTTTTGTATTGGGCGATGTTATCGACGCCGGCGTTGGTACGGGTATCCGCTGCGAACACGAGTCCGCGCTCCAAGCGGAATGCTACCGCGTATGTCATACATTCGTCTCCGAAGCCGGCATGCCAGCTACTGTTGCTGGCTGCTCTGCTGCTGGACTTCGACGATGACGTCAAGCTCTTCGTTTGCTATTCCGCGGCGAGAGCCGCGGATTGGCGCCGCGTAGGTTGAATCGAGCCCCGTTGCGAGCCGAACATACTTGTCAGTCGGGCACAGGCGGTTTGCAGGGTCGAAGCCGACCCATCCCAGCCCTTCGAGCCAAGCCTCCGCCCAGGCGTGATTGGCATCCGAGGGTTCGTCAGCACCGGTCAGAATGTAGCCGCTGACGTAGCGCGCCGGGATGCCGAGTGAGCGTGCAGCTGCGATAAAGACATGGGCGTGGTCCTGGCAAACGCCTTTGCCTTCTTTCAGCGCTTCGGTGGCTGTCGTGTGCGGGGTTGTCGTGCCGATCTGATAATCGATTGTATCGCGGACGGCATGCATCAGATTGTGCATGCCACGGATGTCGGGTTTCGCCCCGGCCTCACGAGCAAGAACGCGAATTTCTTCGGTCGGCATCGTTTTTTCCGTATGGCGGCGATAAACTCTGAGAGGGGCGGGATCCGCGAGGCCGCGGACGATGCCGGCGCGGTCCTCCGTATCCACGACTCCTTTGGCAATGATCAACGACTCGGCGTGTTCCTCGGTGCAGCTCACCAGGTGCACGAGATTGCCGAATCCATCGCGGAACGGCTTGACCGCATCTATCCCCGGGGCACTGACGCGCCACTCGACGACGCGCTGGCCTTGGAAGGAGGGAGGCGTGAGGCGGAGTGCAAGAATGGAGTACTTCGTCGGCTCGCTGTAGACGTAACGCGAAACATGCCCAATCGAAATACGCATCGTCGGACCCTCAATCGCTGAAATGGTAAGCGGCAGAGATTTCGTTTCCAAGTTTATTATTGCGGGCGATGAAATCCTGCACGAACTCGTGCAGTCCGGATTGGAAGATATTGTCGATGTTGGATTCTAGCAGGAGATCTCTGGTCGATTCCGCTGTCAGCTGGCAATCATGACGGGCGCCGTAGAAAACGGCGAGGTCACGGAGAGCTGCCGTCAATTCATCATAGCAGGACCGTAGCGATCGCGGCATCTGGCGATTGAGAATCATAAATTCCGCGATCTTGAGCGGACGGTAGTGATCCTTGAAAACCCAGCGATAGCTGCGGTGTGCGGAGACCGACCGCAAAAGAGCCGCCCATTGATAATTGTCTTTCTCGCTGCCGACCATCTCGGTCGACGGCAGCAGGTGGTAATATTTAACATCGAGAATGCGCGCGGTGCTGTCGGCGCGTTCGATAAACGTGCCAACTTGGCTGAAATAGAACGTATCGTTGCGCAGGATCGTGTTCAGCATGGCGCCGCGGTAGAGCGCCGAGCGCGAACGTACCCAGTCGAGAAGCTCGGGCAATGAATTCGAGGTGATCGTGACGGGGCGGATTGCGGAGAACTCAAGCCAGGAGCTGTTCAAGCTCTCCCACATCTCGCGCGTCAGCGCGGTGCGCTGAGCCCTTCCGTTTCGGCGCGCCGATGCCAAACATGAGGCAATGCTCGACGGGTTCGACGTGTCGAAGAGCATGTAGTCAATGACATTCTGCGAAATCAGCTCTCCGTGGCGCAGCACGTATCCCGAGAGACAGCCGGCACTTTCCAGCGTCGAACGCCATTCTTCGTGGAAACCCTCGCCTTCGCGCGGCAACAGCACGATGCGGTATCCAACCTCGAGGAGACGCGCCATGTTCTCTGCGCGCTCCATGTAGCGCGACAGCCAGTAAAGATCGTTTGCGGTACGTCCAAGCATTCCGAAGCTATTCCTGCAGCACCCACGTATCCTTGGTGCCGCCACCTTGGCTCGAGTTGACGACCAGAGAGCCCCGCTTGAGGGCAACCCGCGTCAGTCCGCCGGGCATCAGCCGCACCTGGTCACCGACGAGCACGAAGGGGCGCAAGTCGAGATGCCGGGGCGCGACGCTCGAATCCGCGAGCGTGGGACAAGTCGAAAGCGAGAGCGTCGGCTGAGCGATATAGTTCTTGGGATTGTCGAGCAATTTAGCGCGAAATGTCTCAATCTGCTCCTTGGTGGCTTTGGGCCCGACCAGCATTCCGTAGCCGCCAGAACCGTGGACTTC
Source organism: Pseudomonadota bacterium (assembly GCA_018242215.1). Classification (GTDB taxonomy): domain Bacteria; phylum Pseudomonadota; class Alphaproteobacteria; order Rhizobiales; family Hyphomicrobiaceae; genus Hyphomicrobium_B. The sequence continues at coordinate 63,897 of JAFECG010000030.1, read as the reverse complement.
CTTGACCACCAACTCCGCGAGACGATCAAGCACATACTTGAGACTGTCGGGATCGCGGCAGCTATAGGTCTCTACGTTCGGCAGAATGGGGGTTTTGCCGGTATAAAATTCGATGATCGCCGGGATGTAGCTATAGATTGCCTTGTCGTCCGCAATGCCGGCTCCGGGGGCGTTGACGATCGTCACGCGCCCGGAGCGATAAACGTCGAATATGCCCGGCACGCCGAGGAGAGAGTTCGGGTCGAACACGAGGGGATCCAGGAAATCGTCGTCGACGCGGCGATAGAGAACGTCGACGCGCTTCAGGCCTTCGGTCGTCTTCATGCGAAGATGGCCGTCGATGACGACAAGATCCGAGCTTTCGACTAGCTCAACGCCCATCTGATCGGCGAGGAACGAGTGCTCGAAATAGGCGCTGTTGTAGACGCCTGGCGTGAGCAGAGCGATAGCTGGCTCGGCATCGAGGTTTGCCGGCGCAACACTTTCAAGCGTCTTCAAAAGCGCATCGGCGTAATTCTCAACAGGCCTCACGCGATTGCGGCTGAAGAGGTCAGGAAAGAGATGCATCATGGTTTCGCGGTTCTCGATCATGTACGAGACGCCCGACGGCGTGCGCGTATTGTCTTCGAGCACCATGAATTCGTTCTCGCCCGTTCGGACGAGGTCAATGCCGATGATGTGGCTGTATATGCCGCGAGGTGGATCGACGCCGATCATCTCCGGCAGGAAAGCCGTGTTCTGGATGACGAGTTCCTCGGGAATCTTCCCGGCTTTCAGGATTTCCTGGCGATGGTAAACATCGTAAAGGAAAGCATTGAGCGCACGGACCCGCTGCTCGATGCCAAGCTCCAGGCGCCGCCATTCCTCGGCGGAGATAATGCGCGGCAGAATATCGAATGGGATGAGCCGTTCGCCGGCCTCTTCGGCGCCATAGACGGCGAACGTAATTCCTGAGCGCCGAAATAGGACTTCAGCCTCGGCCGATTTTTGTCGCAGCGTTTCGAGATGCTGGACGCCAAGCCATTCCGCGAATGCCTTATATGGCGCACGGACCTCGCCGCCCAAGCCGTTCATTTCGTCGAATGCCGCGACCAAGACCACCCTCCCGTCACGAGTCTTTTGGGATTGGTATCGCAAAGCCTAGGCCAGTTTAGACAAAGCCCGGAATTGCTGCGCTTAAGTACTCAGGAGGTCATCCAATTGCTCCTGAAATATGCAATTTTTGGCAGGGGCCGCATAAAATTCCGGCATGCCATCAAGTCGCCACCGTCCGTGATTGGCGGCCACATGGCGATCATAGAGGATTGTCGCCGTCAGCGACAGGCGGCGTAAGCATTTCCAAAAAACTCGGGGCATCGCCCTGGCTTGGCTCGTCCCGATCGTCTGAGGCGTATCGACGATCGGCCGGGCGCATGCCCGGCCGAATACGTCCGTCGAATAACTAAAAGCGGGGCATCAAAATAGCCCTTGGATCTGCCCCTTGTCGTCGAGACGGATCGAATCGGCGGCAGGAACCTTCGGAAGGCCCGGCATCGTCATGATCTCGCCGGTGACAACCACGACGAACTCGGCGCCTGCAGAAAGCCGAAGCTCACGGATCGGCACGATATGGCCCGTCGGCGCACCGCGCTTCGACGGATCGGTCGAGAAGGAATACTGTGTCTTCGCCATGCAGACGGGGAAGTGGCCGAAGCCCGCCGCTTCCAGATCCTTGAACTGGTTTTCGACGCTCGTGTCGCAGGAGATGTCGGCGGCGCGGTAGATCTCCGTCGCTATCGTCTTGACCTTGTCGCGCAGCTTCATGTCGTCTGGGTAGAGCGGCTTGAAATTCGCCTTGCCCTCGTCGATCACCTTGACGACGTGATGTGCCAGCTCCTCCGTACCTTTGCCGCCATCCGCCCAGTGCGTGCACAGGAACGCCTTTGTGCCCATGCTCTCGGCTGCCTTCTTCACCTCGGCGATCTCGGCATCGGTGTCGGTGATGAACTTGTTGACGGCAACCACAGCCGGCACGCCGAACTTATTAACGTTCTCGATGTGGCGCTTGAGGTTCTCGCAGCCCTTTGCGACGGCTGCGGCGTTTTCCGCCTTGAGATCATCCTTGGCCACGCCCCCATGCATTTTCAAGGCGCGTACCGTTGCGACGATAACGACGGCAGACGGCGCGATGCCCGCCTTGCGACACTTTATGTCGAAGAACTTCTCAGCACCGAGATCCGCGCCGAAGCCCGCTTCCGTCACGACATAGTCGGCGAGCTTCATCGCCGTTTTCGTTGCGAGTACGGAATTGCAGCCGTGGGCGATGTTCGCGAACGGGCCGCCATGGATGAACACCGGATTGTTCTCGAGCGTCTGCACGAGGTTCGGCTGCAGTGCGTCCTTGAGAAGGACCGTCATGGCGCCGTCGGCTTTGAGATCACGGGCGCGGATCGGCTTCTTGTCGCGCGTATAGGCGACAATGATATTGCCGAGGCGGTTTTCAAGATCCTTGATGTCCTTCGACAGGCAGAGGATGGCCATCACTTCCGATGCGACCGTGATATCGAATCCATCTTCGCGCGGAAAACCGTTCGAGACGCCGCCCAGCGAGTTGACGATCGACCGAAGCGCGCGGTCGTTCATATCGAGAACACGCTTCCAACCGACGCGGCGCTGGTCGATGCCGAGCGCATTTCCCCAATAGATGTGGTTGTCGATCAGCGCCGAAAGCAGGTTATGGGCGCTGGTGATGGCGTGGAAGTCGCCGGTAAAGTGCAGGTTGATGTCTTCCATTGGGACGACTTGAGCGTAGCCGCCGCCTGCCGCGCCCCCCTTGACGCCGAAGCACGGCCCGAGCGACGGTTCGCGCAACGCCGCGATCGCCTTCTTGCCGATATGGTTAAGCCCATCACTCAGACCGACAGTCGTCGTCGTTTTGCCTTCGCCAGCCGGCGTCGGGCTGATGGCGGTCACCAGGATGACCTTGCCGTCCTTATTACCCTGGATCTGACTGATGCAATCAGAGGAGACCTTGGCCTTGGTCCAGCCATAGGGGATCAGCGCTTCGGCCGGTACGCCAATCTTTGCCGCGATTTCAGCGATCGGCTTCAGCTTCGCTTCGCGCGCAATTTCTATGTCGGACTTCACGGACACGGTTTTTCCTCCTAGAAATCTTTTTTTATTGTCTGATACTTTTGGCTCGGGGGCGGCCGATGATCTTCAACTCACAGGGTGGTGGCGCCAAAGACGTCCTATCGCTAATGCGAAATTAGCGCGGGAGGTTCGACGGGATTCATGCGCTGATGCCTTACTTAGCGCGAGGACGCAAGGTCTACTCAACGTCGCGGGGCACCGACGGTCCGCGACGCTTACTCCGGCCGACCATGATGCACCGCGATGAGAGATGGGGATTTAATACTCTTGGCGCGGACGAAGGGGGATTGACACGTGCTCGAACGGATCGATCGCATCGCCGCCCTTCCTCACGGGTCGCGGCCGAAGAGCTTACGCCGGCGCATTTATGAAGTCATTGAGACCGGTCACGCCGACAATCTGGCGAGCACGATCTTCGACGGTTTCATTGTCGGGCTCATTCTTTTGAACGTCGCGGCGTTCGTTGCCGAAACCGTGCCCTCGCTGCGAGCGGCCTGGGAAAGATGGTTTTATTGGTTCGAGGTTTTTTCGGTCGCAATATTCACGGTCGAATATGCGTTGCGGATCTGGACCGCGGTGGAGGTCCCGTATCTTGCCAGGAAAGCTCCCTGGAAAGCCCGTTTAAAGCTTGCGCGCCAGCCGGCGCTCATCATTGATCTGCTCGCGTTCCTCCCTTTCTATCTCAGCGGTTTCTTTGCGATCGATCTTCGGATTCTGAGAACGCTTCGGCTTCTTCGGTTCTTGAAGCTCTCGCGATATTCGCCCGCGATGTACACGTTGATCCGCGTGCTCTCAAACGAACGGAAAGCGCTCCTTGGCGCGTGTCTTCTGCTGGCGACGGCGCTGCTCTTCTCCGCGACGCTCATGTACTACATCGAAGGCGAAACCCAGCCCGATAAATTCGGTAGCGTGCCCAGCGCCGCGTGGTGGGCGATCGCGACTCTGACGACGGTCGGATACGGGGACGCGACTCCGATTACAGCGCTCGGCAAGTTCATCGGCGGCATCACCATGGTCATCGGGCTCTGCATTCTCGCATTGCCGGTCGCGATCATTTCGACGGGCTTTGCGCAAGAACTGCAGAGACGGGACTTCGTCGTCACGTGGTCCTTGATGTCGCGTGTGCCGCTGCTGGCACGCCTCGACGCGAAAGAGGCCGCCGAGATCATGCCTCTCCTGCAGGCGCACAATTTTCCTCCGCATGTCGAGGTTGTGAAAAAGGGAGCACCGAGCGACGCTTTATATTTCATTGCGTCGGGAACGCTTGAGAAACACGCGGGTGGCATTCGGCAGACTTATTCCGCAGGCGACGTGTTCGGCCTCGGCGCCATGTTCGAAGACCGCCAGCACGACGAGGCCGTCATTACGGCATCGAAGTGCCGTCTCCTGAAACTCCATCGCGAGGATTATCACCGGCTCGAAGCCAAGCAGCCGCGCATTGCCTCGCATATCCGCAGTCTTGCCGCCGACCTGCGCGGCGGCGTGGCCTAATCCCCGCTTCCGAAGGTTCCGCGAAGCGCGCATAAAAAAAACAGTGGGCTCAAAGAACCCACTGTTTCAATATCTTCCAAAAGCTTGGAAGACTTACTTCATCGTGCAGGTCTTCGTCTTTTTGTCCCACGTGCCCTTGGCCTTCTTGCAGGCGGCCTTCGTCTTCGGCGCATCTGCAGCGTAGGCCACGACCGGAGCGGAAACGGCCATCAAAAGACCGGCCATTACAGCGGCGCTCAGAACCTTGGAAATCATTCGTCTCTCCTTCGCATCTCATCCGGCCATCACGGCCGTCAGCAGCGCTGCATAAGGAAGCTTCTTTGCCGGTTTCTGGCGGCCAGCATACATTTGCGTAAGGTTGCGGGGCACGCTGATCAAGCCCGCGGAAATCCGAGATTTTTCGATTTATCTTCTGCGATGATAAATCCCATTCAGGCTGGGGCCGATCGAAAATGGTGGCGGGAAAACGATGATCAGCGCACGGCTCTTACGACAAGCACAGTGGCGTTGTCCTGGTAGGGTTCGCGAATCGCTTCAATCGATCGGATGATTGCTTTGGCGACGGCTGCAGCGCCATCTTTGGCATAGCCTTGGATGACACGGGCGATCTCGGCGGTTTCGAGTGTCGCGATCCCATCGCTCGCCAAAACGATGTAATCGTCGGGCTCGAGCTTGAGCGGCTGACGCGAGACATCGAGAAGATCAATCTCCTCACCGGTCACGGCGGATCGGAGCATATGCCGACGTGGGTCATTTCGCGCTTCGTTGGCCGTCAGCCTTCCCTCGGCGACCATGCGGTCGAGTTCGGGTGCGAGCGAGTGATCTTCGTTCAAAAGAGCGACCTCCCCGCGGCGGAAGAGATAAAGCGGACTGTCGCCGACGCTGACCCATTCGACGCCCTCGGGGCCAAACGCCGCGCCGATCAGCGTCGAGCCCATCCCGGCGAGCAGAGGATTCTCCGCAATCTTGCCGGCGATGGCCGCATTCGCAGCGCCGAGGCCCGCGATAAGACGGTCGCTCATTTCTCCGCTTGTTGCGGCAATGGACTTCAGAAAATGATCGCAGACGGTGCGACTCGCGAGCGCTCCGCCGGTGTGTCCACCCATGCCATCTGCAAGCACGGCGAAGCCACAGCGGTCATAGCCGGGGCCTTCGCTTGACAAGACTATGGGCTCGCCGCCATCCGACAAGAATGCAGCGGTATCTTCCTGATAGTCGCGGGCTCCGCGCGTTGCGGCGACTGCATGCTCGAACGGCGGCATTCGATCCTTAAGCTTCGGAAATCTCAGACCAGTCAAACTCGCTCCCGCAGAACGGCAGGAATGCGACTTGGGTACGCCCGAGCGTTATGACGTCCATCGGCTGTAGCGGCACCGGGCCAGCCGGTCGCTTGTCGTTCACGGAAACGACATTCGTCTTAGCAAGATTTGGCACAAAGAGGAAAGAGCGGTCGCTCGAATCGTAGCGCAGGTAGGCTTGCGCTTCATTCGAGATCGCTTCATCGCCGAAATCGAGCGGGATGCGGTTTTGGGACGACCGTCCCACCGTATTATTGCCTTCAAAGATCGGGCGGAACGAGCCGAGCCCGGGCCCACCGACGACGATCAGGAAACCGACGACGGGATCGCGTTCGAAAATGCCGTGTTCGATCTTCTGCTTGCCGCGGATCAGAAGGGTGCGCTCAGCGGCTTCGGGCTCCGATGGGCGGGGCTTCGGAGATTCGGGCCGGACCACGCGCGTGGTGGGCGGAGCATCCGCTTCCGACGGCCGACTGAGCCGTTCGGGAATCTTAGGTTCTGGCCCTGTGCGCGCAAGCCGTGCGGCCTCTTCGGCGCTCAAAACCTCTGGCTTCGCCACGAGTGGCGGAGGAGAAGGATTTTCCTCACCTATGGGGCCTGGAACCGGCGCAGCGCTGAGGGGCTTGGCTCGAACCGGTCCGGAAGCAGGCGTCGGACCTGGGATGGTATCATCGCGGCCGGCCGCCAGCAGCGCATCCCTCAGCGAGCCGAGGAACTTGTGTGCCTTCGGACCTTTCGCTTCGTTGCCCGCAGTGGTCTCGCCTCGCTCGCCAGCCATTATCAATCTCCCTCCGATTTGGACGGGCGCAGCTCTCCGCAGAATCGCGCCACCATGTGATACGCATGAACTGGAACCTGGACAGAACCTTGGCGGCGACGCGAGTATTACCCAGCGCCAGCGCGAAAACGCAGCTTCCCGGGACCGAGCTGAATGAGATCGCCGTCGCGAAGACGCGCCTCGCAGCACCGTTTGCCATTGACGATCAAGCCGTTGCTTTCGACGCCCGTTAGATCCGTGATGTGCCAATCGTCATTATCTTCGCGATGAATGGCGTCGTGATAACGATGCACATACCGGCTCGGGATTCGAATATCATTATCGTCCTCGCGACCGATTCTCAGCATGTCGCGCCGTATGGCGCAGCGCATGCCCCGGCCGTTTTCAATCTCGACGAAAGGAAGACAGCAGCGGGCGCTGCGATTCTCCGATGCATCCGCATCGAATTCATCGTTCCTGCCCGGGCGATAGCGACGGGTTGCGTCCCTCGCGCGCGTAAGCGGTTTCAGCGTTTGGGCAAGCGTTGCGAGCGCAGGCAGGGCGACAGCTATAATGAGTCCCAGCATCAAAGCGGGGGCGGCCTCGAAGCTTTCCCAAAACGCCGCCTCCATGCGAACGGCGATCGGCCCGGAAGCCTCGGCCAAATTTTTTGCGCCGCCGTGAGAGGTGGATAAAGTCAAGACTGCCATCACGAGAAGAATCGCCGTACCCGCTATGGCGGTTCGCATCCGTCGTGACCGCGCGTGCATCATGATTCGGGTTCCCATCACGCCATCCCGAATTGGCTGAGAGATGTCGACGGCAACATGGCTGGAAAGCGACACCTTGAGGAATTATTCATCAGGGGTTCATCCCCCGTCGATACGCCACATTCTTGCGCCATGGGATCAAAACAGAGACAAGATATGGGCGGCGGCCTAAGGACATCGGTCCTAGACCGGCGCAGAGCGTGTAATTACAAGCGCGCGGAGGCCCGCGCACGAGGACAATGACGCAGCTTGTCGCTTTACCGGATGGCACGGAGCTCGCGGGCGATTATAAAATCGTGCGCGTCCTTGGTGCGGGCGGTTTTGGCGTCACCTATCTTGCCGACGAACCGGAGCTGACGCGCAAGGTCAGCATCAAAGAATATTTCCCGAGCGACTTTGCGCTTCGAACGGAAAGCCTCGAAGCCACGCCGCGCTCCGAAAGTTGCAAGGGCGATTATAACTGGGGCCTCGAACGCTTCGTCGAAGAAGCGCAGACGCTTGCGAAATTCGACCATCACAACATCGTCAAGGTGCATCGCATCTTCCGGGCGAACAACACCGCCTACATGGTGCTGCGCTTCGAGGAAGGCAAAAACTTCAAGACTTGGCTGAAGGATCTCGGCCGGGCCCCGCGGCAGAAGGAGCTCGATCAGATCGTGGCTCCGCTGCTCGATGCGCTCGAGGAAATTCACAAGGCGGATTTCCTCCACCGGGACATCGCGCCCGACAACATCATCATCCGGAACACCGGCGATCCCGTTCTGATCGATTTCGGAGCAGCCCGGAGCGATATTGCCGCCCATTCCAAAACGAAAACCGTGTCGGCGCTCGTTAAGCCCGGCTACAGCCCCTACGAGCAATACGCCGAGACGAGTCGCCAGCAGGGACCCTGGAGCGATATCTACGCTTTCGCCGCGACCCTCTATCATGCGGTGACCGGAAAGCGGCCACCCGATTCGCCATCACGCATGCTGAAAGATGAGATGGTGCCGGTTCGCGATGCGGCGCTCGCGGGCTATCGCGCGTCCTTTCTTAATGCCATCCAGCAGGCGCTCGCACTCTCGGTCGACGCCCGCCCGAGGTCGGTCGCCGAGTGGCGCGGTGCTCTGCTTGCGCCTGAGCCGGAACGGCCCGGTCTCTTTCAACGTCTCAGAGAAAAAACGGAAGTCCGGCGGCGAAAGGATGAAGATCAAGACGCGGCGCACGCCATTGCCAACACGCCTGTTCCGCCACCACCCGATGCGCCAGGCCCCAAGGGCGGACTTCTCGATTTCGTCGATTCGCTGAGAATGCCGCCGGCGGCAAAGGAGAACGTACCGGCAGCGGTTGTCGCGCAGCCGGCGACGCCGAAGAAAACCGCGGCTGCCGAAAAGCCTAAAGTTAAGGCCGAAAAGGCGAAGCCAGAAAAAGCGAAACCAGCAGAGAAGAAAGTTCCACCTCTTCCGCCACCTGCACGCGCCGTCGTGGAAAAGAAGGCGCGACAGAAGGTGCGTCCGAAGCCGGACGTTGCGCGGCGTCCCTTTACGCGCTGGCTGAAGACGCGCCTGGTCATTGCGGCAGCACTGGCCGGTGTCATCTTCGCCTTTCACGACCGGATTCCACAGCTCCTCTCGGGGCGCGGAAACCTCATCACCACGGGCGCGATCACAAAGACGGCGAGTGCCGATCCGGCTTTGCATGAGACGGGCGAGATCAAAGCCTACGACATGCCGATCGAACGGCTTGCGCTCAGCGGTGACGGGCGCCTGATCGTGACGGCCGCACATGAGCCGCAGCTTAAGATCTGGTCATATGATTCCCGTTACCAGCTGGGAACGATCGCTCTTGAGGATGGGCCGGCAGTTTCGCTCGCTGTGCGCAACAACCGGGTGGCGACGGGGCACGCGAATGGCGCGATCGATATTTATGACCTCGATTCGAAACGCCGCCTTTATCGGTTCAAGCGCAACGACGCGACGATCTGGGCCGTGGATTTCATAAACTCGGAGGATCGTGTCGCGGCTGCGAGCCACGACTGGACAGTCGCACTCTGGGAGACTGCGTTCCAAAATGCACCGGTCGCCGTTCTTGAAGGACACGACAATGCGGTGCAGGCTCTCGCGGTCGATCCTTCCGGCCGCTGGATCGCTTCCGGCGGCGCGGACCGCGCGGTTCGGATCTGGAGCGTCGAGACGAAAGATACGCGTCGGATGTATCGTAACAATACCGATTTCATCTCAGCGCTGGCCTTCTCTCCAGACGGAAGCCTGCTCGCGACGGGCAGTCTCGATGGCACGGTGAAACTTCTGTCGATGAACTCCTATCGCATGCAGCGCATGCTCGGCGGACATAACGCACGCATCACGTCGCTGGCCTTTTCCGGCGCGGGTGACTTGATGGCGTCGGCATCTGAAGACGGCGTCGTTCGCGTCAGAAGTCTGAAACGGCTGCGTACATCCCTGCCGCTGACGGGCCTCGGATCGGGCGCGAAATCCGTGATATTTTCCAATGACGGGCGCACGCTATTGACCGGCGGACAGGACGGCGTCGTCCGTTTGTGGTCGTTGCCAGAGGCCCAGGTTGCGCAACGCAATTGAACGTCCACAACTTGCGGGCCGTACACCGCTTCGATAGACCATCAAATGCTTGTGGGCGGCTCTCACTGAAACAAAGGGCTGCCATCATTCGCTCCAGATATTCAGATCGATCAATGCCGGGAGGTGCGCTCAATGTTCGGGTGGCGCAGACGCAGCGAAGGCTTCGAATGGAAGGAATACGTGCGGACTACCGTCCTAGTGCGCCGCGCCGACCGCCAACGCCGGCTGGAAGATGCGCGCGTTGCCGCGATCGAGAAGGTCAAAAACGTCGCCGATGCCGGTGTCGATGCGGGCCGCGCAAGTGCATCCGCTGCAAAATCGGGATTATTCTGCCTTCTCTCTTTTATCGGAGAAGTGCTTGCCGATATCGGCGTTGCAACCTTCTGGGCGCTCGTACGTGGAGTGACCTTTGCTTGGCGCGTCGTAAAGGATGCGATGATTGCTCTTCTCACCCCGTTGCGGGAAGCCGCTCAGATTCCTGCCGAGGCTGCGCGTGACAAACTTAAACTCATGCCGGACGTAGCGCGAAAATCTCCGATCAAAGCGCATCATCTCATCAGCGCAGCACTGTTTCTGGGCCTCGTCTACGTCGCCGGCCCGATGCTGCGGAGCGCCGATAGCATCGGCGCGCCGACGATCGATATTCCTGCAAATTCGGCGGAGCCGTCGGAGCAACCGCACCAAGTCACGATTTCCACCGAGATCTCTGGTCCCGCTGCGGCACTCACTGGAGATACGATGCGGGTCGACGGCACGCTCGTTCGCCTCGACGGTATCGAAGCACCGGCATCCGCTCAGCCCTGCCACCGCGCGAACGGACGGCTGTGGAATTGCGCGTCTTCAGCGCGTGTGGGCCTTAACAGGATCGTGCGCGGGCGTAAGATCACGTGCACGTCTTCGGGTCAGGACAGCGCGGGTCGCACACTTGCGCGTTGCCTTATCGATGGAGGCGAAGACGTCGCGACGGAACTGGTTCGTGGCGGCTACGTGTTCGCGACTGATACTTCCTTCTTCGGTTCCCTCAGAAGCGCGGAAAACGCGGCGCGGGAGGACAAGCGCGGGATCTGGCAGGGCAACGTCATGCGACCGCAGGACTGGCGCGAGCAGACCTGGGAAGCCGCCAAACAAGATTCGCCGGACGGCTGTCCGATCAAAGGCATCGTAAGAGCCTCCGAGAAGATCTACGCTTTGCCGTGGTCGAACGCGTACGCAAACACGCGTGTCAGGCCTGAGCGCGGCGGACGCTGGTTCTGCAGCGAAGACGATGCAAAAGCCGCCGGCTTCGTTGCCTGGGAAAAATCCTAGGCCGCGATCGCCCCCCCCCCGCGCACAAAAAAATCCCGCAGCCGGGGGAGACTGCGGGTCGCAAGTTGATCTGCGCCTAGGGGTCGTGGGGACGGCGCAAGAGATCAATACGGACAGTACACCCAACGGTGGTGGCGATTGCAAGGCGCGAGGTCTATTGATCCGCCTCATTCAGCCCGCATGTGATGTTTTTGAATCTCTCCGATGCACGCCCGCAACGCGGTTTCTCATGAAATCGGATGAAATCGTATTCTTCTGTGACGTGTAAGCATCATCTGCCCGGACACGCGAGCCGAAAGATGCGAGGCCGGCCAGAATTTCGAAGTGCGATCAAGCGTACAACCAAAGGTCCATCTCGAGCTAAAGCGCGGCTATCATCGACACCCGCTCCTCAGGAACGATATTCAAGCGACGTGAGACGGGCCGACAGAACAAAGTTCGTCCATCGGCAAGTCGAGATTTCCGATCCAACACCACGTAAAAAACGGTGCGCAAATTCCCGCCGGAACGGAAGAAAAAGCAATTCTCCTTTAACTGAACAATCCTCCGACGCGTCGGCCGTAAGTCTGTGTTGCAGATTCACATCATCGTTTTTTCTGAACAGGTGAACGTTGGGCTCACCGCTCCCTTTTCGGACAGCTGCCGCTAAAGTGCGCCCGCAGGGGCACGGGCGTCAGTGTAACCAGAGGGGTTCTTATTTATGTTGCGCAGACTGGTACTGGGGCTGTGCGCCGTTTTGGCCGTGGCCACCGCGCCTTTGGCCGAAGTCGGATCGGTAATTTTCGTTGGAACGGTGGCGGGAGTCGCGGCGCTGACGAGCGTTGCCTCGCGAGCAGAGGCTCAATCGTGGCGCTACCGTTATCATCGCCATCGGCATCGCTATCACTATCGCCATGGCGATCAGCTTATTCTCATCGCTGAGACCGACGTGGATCTGTCCCTCGACCGGTACACGATCGACGTGCGACAGGCGAAAGGCGGCTATAAGGGCATTCGTATCAAGAACGCGATGGGCAAACTCTTCGATGTCCGGCGCGTTCAGATCGTCTACAGCGACGGCTCCGTCTGGAACGAAGATCGCCAGATCGATATGTACTGGGGCGAGCGCAGCCGCCCCATCAATCCGACATTCGACAGCAAGTTTATCGATCAGATCACCATTGAGCAGTCGCCGGGTTATGGTCGCGGCCGGCTGCAGATCATCGGAATCCAGGACCGCGAAGGTCGTGACATGGATCGCGGCGGTGGCACCGGTGCACGGCCTTACAGACCCGATCGTCCTGTCTCGAACAACGGCAATATTACCGTGCGGCCGACAGTGCCGGTTGCCTCGCAAGCGACCCCCGGGCAGCCCACCGCCGGCGGGGACGTTCTGTTCGGCGCTCAGTATGTCGGGTTCCTGACCGATAGGGATGTCATCCGCGTCGGCAGCGAAGTCGGCAAGTTCGCGAAAATTCGGCTCCGGGTGCTCGATAACGACATCCACATCAACGAGATGAAAATCGTCTACATGAACGGGGAGAGCGATACCCTCGCGATCAACGCCGACATTCCGAAGAATTCGCGGACGAACTGGATCGACCTCAGAGGCGATCGTTTCATCAAGGAGATCCAGCTCGTCTATCGGTCAAGGCCGAGCTTCAATGGGCAAGCGCGAATTGAGCTCTTCGGGCGCTACGCTCCGGGCTGGCTCGGACCCAACGGGGAAGGTCGCAAATATAACCAAGGCTGGGTGCTTCTTGGTGCACAAACTGCTGGCTTCATCGGCTTCGACAAGGACATCATTCCCGTTGGCAGCAACGAAGGTGGCTTCCGCCGCATCCGCGTTACGGTTCGGGACCGTGCCATCACGCTCAATGAAATCAAGGTCGTCTACGCAAACGGCGAGGAAGAGACGATCCCGGTTCGCACGCGCGTCGACGCCGGAGGCACATTCGGGCCGATCGACCTGAGAGGCGGACGGCGCGGGGCCATCGACCATATCGAAGCCAAATATCGGTCGCGGTTCTTCGATTCTTCGGCGAAGGGCAAAGGTTCCGCTATCGTCGAGATCTGGGGCCAGCACTACTAGAGTTGCTCCGAATGGTAGCCAACCAACGAATTAAGAGGGCCGGGCACAATCCGGCCCTCTTTTTTTCGCACCAATGCTTGCCGGCCCGAGATCACGACGGTTTTGCGCAGGAATTGCGTCGTAACTCACGCTTATCTGCCTCAAATGACGTCAACGGCGTTTCGTGGAGCACATCGAATATGCTACGCGACGCAGAGGTGTGGGCGGCCGTCGATTCCACTTTTAGGGGACCAAAGCTGTGAACGTGAGCCTCAAGCAGCCGCTACAGGCGGAGAGCCGCGCCAATATCTCGGTACGCGAGCGACTGCCATCCGGCCCTCCTGCGCCAATGCCCGAAACGCAGAAACAACGCGTCCGTCGGCTCGCGGCGCATTGCCAAAAGTATCGCGGGTCGGTGCCGCATCTCGCGATACGGCAGATCGCCACGACGATCGTGCCGCTCATCGTGATTATCGGCGCGATGTTTGCGACTGTGGAATATGCCTACTGGGCGACTTTGCTTCTTGCGCTTCCGGCCGCCGGACTAATTGTCCGCGCCTTCATCATCCAGCACGATTGCGGACACGGATCTTTCTTCCTATCGCGTGCGCTCAATGATGTCGTCGGGCGCGCGATGAGCGTGTTGACGCTCACCCCTTATGGGTTATGGCGTCGCGAGCATGCGCAGCATCACGCGACGTCCGGGAATCTTGATCGTCGCGGTGCAGGCGATATCAACACCATGACCGTGAGAGAATATCTCGAGCTCTCGAAGCTCGGTAAACTGCACTACAAGCTTTACCGGCATCCGCTCTTCCTGTTCGGCCTCGGTGTTCCCACTTACTTCGTGATCCTTCAGCGACTGCCGTGGTTTCATGCGCTCCCGCCGCGCGAGACCTGGAAGAGCGTTCTCACCCTCAATGTCGGCCTCGTCGCGCTGTATGCGCCGCTCTGCTATTTCTTCGGGGCTTTGAACGTCCTCTGGGTCGGCCTGCCAGTCTTGCACCTCGCGGCCGCATTGGGCGGTTGGCTGTTTTTCATCCAGCATCAATTCGAAGAAACGACATGGGACAAGGCGGAAGGCTGGGATTTCCAGGTCGCGGCGCTTCTTGGTTCGTCCTATTACGATCTGCCAAAAGTGCTCAACTGGTTCACGGGCAATATCGGTTTGCATCACATTCACCATCTCAACAGCATGATTCCTAACTACCGGCTTTCGGCATGCCTCGAAGGGAGCCCCGAACTCAAATCGATCAACCGGCTGACGCTACGTGACAGCCTTCGATGTGCGCGCCTGAAGCTGTGGGATGAAGATCAGCGTCGTCTCGTTGGATTCGACGAGCTTCCGGCGATTGCCTGAGTTTCGGTCGTCTGCGCAGTCCCCATGGCATTAGAGAGCGAGCCAGCTCCGATCGACGATCTCATCACCGTTCGTGACTGGTTGAGGTACGCCATCACGACCATGTCCCGAGCGCATCTCGCGTATGGACATGGAACATCGAACGCCATCGACGAGGCTGCGTTTCTCATTCTCTCATCGCTCGACCTGCCGATCGACGACATCAATGCGTGGCTCGACTGCCGGTTGACGCCAGTCGAACGTAAAGGCATCGCCGCTCTCGTCGCACAGCGGATCGAAACGCGAAAACCCGCGGCTTACCTTACGAATGCCGCCTATATTCGCGGGCATCGGTTTTACGTCGACGAACGCGTGATCATCCCTCGATCGTTCATCGGGGAATTGCTGGTTGAGGACGGTCTGGCCGCGGCCGTACCCGATCCACTCGCCGTCACGCGTGTGCTCGACCTCTGCACGGGCTCGGGATGCTTGGCCATTCTTGCGGCGGAAGCCTTTCCAAACGCCGAGGTCGATGCGAGCGATATTTCCGTCGATGCACTCGCGGTGGCGGAGCGGAATATTCGCGACTACGGTCTGGAGAAGCGCATTCGCACCTTCAGGGGCGATCTGTTCGAAGGCCCTCCGGCAGCCGAATACGACCTGATCATCTCGAACCCGCCGTACGTCACCGCGGAATCGGTCGCGGGATTTCTGCCGGAATATCAAGCCGAGCCGAAGCTTGCGCACCTCGGCGGGGAGGACGGCCTCGATCTCGTGCACCGCATCTTGCGTGGCGCGCCGGAGCGGCTGGCACCGAGTGGCGGACTCGTCGTCGAGATCGGCGCGGGCAAAGAGGCTCTCGAAGCGTCGCGTCCGGACCTGCCGTTTTTATGGCTGGATACCGAAACTAGCCAAGGCGAAGTTTTCGCGCTTTTCGCGGATGAACTCGCTTCCGCCGGTGCGGGTCGCGGGCGCAGAGGTTAAGACCTCGCCCCCGCACCAACTTGGGTCAACCGAAGGCGCCGAAGTGATGGGAGATCCCGGTGCCGATCTCACGCACGAATTCGTACGAGATTTCCATCGGCGTCAGAATTTCCGTTTCGAGACGAGCATAATCGTCGATGCCACGCGGTCGATAGCTCGCCTGTTCGTCGAAAGATTTCGCCGTGAGATTCTTTTCGTCGTGGGGAAACGCTTTGCGAAGAACGTTTAGAACTTCGGGAATTTCGAGGCTCAGCGCCATTTCGAGAACCTGCGTATGGGAGAGCCCGTCCTGTGGAGCGAAGCGGGGAAGCTGCGCTGCCAGGATGAAAATCCGCATGATCAGCGCGAGCCGGATCGCCTGCAGGAGATCAAGTTCGAGCCGGTTCTCGTCGGGAACCATCCCGTCTTCGATGTTCAAATCGGCGAGAATGGCGTGAAGGTCTATGGCGTCGAGACGTAGAAGATGGACCAGCTCGGAGATATCGCCATAGCGGTCGTCAGGCAGCAAATGCGTAGCGAGCGTCCGGAAAGCGCTGTTCAACGCTTCCTCGCGTCCCCACGACGCGCGCGAGGCCCAGAGCCCGGCGTTGAAGACCTGGGCATTGGCGCCCATTGCGTTGAGGCTCGATATGGTCTTGCCGTGCGCGATCATCGCGAGAAGCGACTGCAACCGCTTCGATGATTTCACCAGCTTGTAAAAGCGATCGCGATCGGGGCCGACTGCCGCACCGAGACCAGCGACGACGTTCGCGATGTACCCGAACTGCTGCAGTATCGCGTTGTTCGGGATTGCACGCATCCGCGCCGGGTTCCCGCGATCGGATGCGTGGTCGCCCTGCCGCTTCACAGGGCGCGAGCCGGTCTTGAAGAGCAGGTTCGGCCCAAAAGCGCCGAGAACCGCCCGGTATCCGTCATGCGCAAAAAGGGTCTGCTGAAACTCGCGAAGGCGCAGGAAGAAGTCGAGGCTGAAATCCTGAGCCGAGTAGAACGGGTCTTTCTCGGCGGGCGGGATGTCGCCGTCCATCACGATCGTGGCCAACGCTCGCGTCGTCAGCGCGCGGTTGCCGAAGAATACGTAACCGTCGCCGCCCTGGAAGCTCGTTTCGTGCTTGACCGGAATCTTGGCGGCACCAAAGCGGCGGCGCGCCTCGTTGGTCATGACGTAATGAAGACGTCGGTAGAGCGTGCCGGGATGGGCACCGCGGCCCATCGATTCACCGTGAGTTGAGAACAGCAGCGTCTCGACGCCTTCGATATCGGCTTTGGCAACGAGTGCCGCAAGACCATGATAATAACGCTCGACTGCCAGCGTCGCCGAAATCTGGCCGATGAAACGCCCGGCGTCGGAAAAGCCGGTCTGGATACTCAGCCGCTTCCTGCCTTGCACATACGCGCGATAAGTCTCCTCCTCGAGGAGACGCTCCATGATACGCGCACCGTTCTCGAGGCCGGTCGGCGTTTCAAAAAGCGGAGAAATATCGGTGATGTGATCGACACCGAAAAGCTTCGCGAAGAATACCGCAATCAGCACGGTCGCCGGAGATTCGCATTCGGCGATAAGAAACCGAATGGGCGTTTCCTTGTCGATGTGCTTCATGATCTGCGCAGTCAGCGCAAACTGACGGATCGCGGTTGCCGTCTCGAGATCAAGCGTCGCGAAGTTCACCGTTTCACGCGGGCAATTCTTGATCATCTCGACGATGCGCGCCAGCGACTGGCTTTCGGTCAAATCCCGCGTCCACGGCTCGTGGACGTAGGCGCGGAAAGCGTTGTGCAGCTGCAGGGCGTTGATGCGCAGATGAATGTGCGACATACCAAGGCCAGTCGCGTCGAGGAGACCGGCAAGGGCGGCCGCCGCGCGCTTCATCTGGGGTGCCTGGACCGTATCGATCAGCGTGTTGAACAACGTCTGCAGCGGCTCGACCGTCAGCAGATTATAGCCATCCGTCTTGGTGATGATGTTCGCGACTTTCGCGAGACCTTCGGCATTGTTCGTGAAACTCTCGAGTGCCTTGATCTGCTCGTCCACCGCGGCAATCCCGAGATCGAGCTTGCCGACAATCTGGCGTGCGACACGCTGAGCGGCATCGCCGCTTTCGAGCTTGTGCTTCAGGACGACGAAGCGCTCGCGAATGTCGGCGAGGGCAGCGCGTTTTTCACGCAGGCGCACTTCCAACGAGAACGTCCAAGCGATATCCGTGCGGCCGTCCAGATCATAGCCGACCCACGAGGCGAACGTCGTCAGCTTCGGGCGCAACTTGAATGCAGCGTCTCCGAACTTCTTCGACGCGACGCTGAAGAAGCCATGCAGCAACTCTTCGTAGGCATTCCGCAAGTTGCGGATCGCGTCCTGAGCGCACTTGTGTTCGTGCTGCAGCGTCAGCTTATCTTCGGGACGTTGGGGAAGGGCGATCGTCACGTCGGCGTTCGGATCGGCGACTGCAATCTCGACCATCCGCCGATAGAGCGCGTCTGAAAGCCCGAAGGTCGGATGAGCCGTCAAAACGATACCTGTGCGGGCGCGTGACCAATGCTCAGCAAACGTTTCGATAGACTCGCCCGACTCGCCAACTGTTTTCTCGACGTACGCCGTGAAGTCTTTGAGCGTCGTCGCCTGATCGACATAGCCAACTTTTTGGCGAAGCCCGCGGGCGCGCCGAACGAAGGCACGATCCATCAGGCGGGCGGCAAGGCCCTTCACCTCGTCGAACGTCACCGCATTCGATTCGAGGCGACGTGATAGGTCGAATGCGACGTTCAGAATCGGATTGAGCGAAGGGTTATCGGGAATCTGGGTCCGAAGACGCTTCAGCTCATTGATCAGCTCGGTCTCGTCGAGCTTGCTCGAGCCGACAGCCGCCGTCGTGTCCTGCATCACCAAGGCTCCACGTCCCTGCGCGGGACAGAATTCACATGTAATTTAATAGTGTAGCGGAGAGGGCGGTCGGAGGCAAAAGCTGCACCCCGACCGCTATCCAACTCAGGCGACTTTCCGCTGCTGACCGAGGACCTGAGCGACCGTCGAGCCCATCTCCGACGGCGTCGGCGCGATCGTCACGCCGCACCCTTTCAGGATCTCGACCTTCTCGGCGGCCGATTCACCGAACGCCGAAACGATGGCGCCCGCGTGGCCCATGCGCCGGCCTTTCGGGGCCGAGAGGCCGGCGATATAGGCAATCACAGGCTTCTTCATGTGCTCCTTGGCAAACACGCCGGCTTCAGCTTCCTGAGGACCGCCAATCTCGCCGATCATCAGAACGGCGTCCGTCTCCGGGTCTTTCTCGAAAGCTTCGAGAACGTCGCGATGCGACGAGCCGTTGATCGGATCGCCGCCGATGCCGACCGATGTCGATACGCCAATGCCGAGCGCCTTCAACTGCTCCGCGGCTTCATAGCCAAGCGTACCCGAGCGCCCGACGATACCGACGCGGCCAGGCAGGTAGATATGGCCCGGCATGATACCGAGCATCGCCTTGCCGGGCGAAATCGTACCGGCGCAGTTGGGGCCGGTCAGAACCATGCGGCCCTCTTTCTTGTAGCGACGCATATAGCGCTTCACGCGGATCATGTCCTGCGCCGGAATGCCGTCGGTGATGCAGACACAGTACTTGATGCCAGCGTCCGCCGCTTCCATGATCGCGTCGGCGGCGAACGGCGGCGGCACGAAGACGATCGAAGCTTCGGCGCCGGTTTCGTCGACCGCACCCTTCACGGTGTTGAAGACGGGGCGGCCCAGATGGGACGTGCCGCCCTTGCCGGGCGTGACGCCGCCGACGACGTTCGAACCGTAGTCGATCATCTCCTGGGCGTGGAATGTACCGATGCGTCCGGTGAAGCCCTGGATCAGGATCGGCGTCTTTTCATTGATAAAGATTGCCATTGGTGCGTTTCTCCGGATTTAGGCCGCTTTTTTTGCTGCTTCGACCGCTTTTTTCGCCGCGTCCGCCAATGTCTCTGCGCTGATGACGGTGAGGCCGCTGTTGTCGATAATCTTGCGGCCTTCTTCGACGTTCGTGCCGGCCAGACGGACGACGATCGGCATCTTGATGTCGAGTTCCTTCACGGCATCGACGACGCCCTTCGCAACCCAATCGCAGCGGTTGATGCCGGCGAAGACGTTCACCAGGATCGCGCGAACGTTCTTGTCGCGAAGAACGGCCTTGAACGATTTCGTCACGCGTTCGGGCGACGCGCCGCCACCGATATCGAGGAAGTTCGCGGGCTCGCCACCGGCAAGCTTGATCATGTCCAGCGTCGCCATCGCGAGACCTGCACCGTTGACGATGCAGCCGATGTCGCCGTCGAGGCCGACATAGGACAGCCCACGATCGGAGGCATAGGTTTCGCGCGGATCTTCCTGGCTCTTGTCGCGCAACTCGGCGATGTGCGGACGGCGGAACAATGCGTTCTCGTCGAACGACATCTTGGCGTCGAGCGCCAAAACCTGCTTCTCCTTCGTAATGACGAGCGGATTGATCTCCACCATCATCGCGTCGAGATCGCGGAATGCACGGTAGCAACCCATGATCGCGGGGACGAGCTTGTTGACGATATCAGGGTCAACGCCCAAACCGAATGCAAGTTCACGCGCCTGGAACTGTTGCATCCCGACCGCCGGGTCCACTGTGACGCGGATGATCGTATCCGGCTGGGTTGCCGAAATTTCTTCGATGTCCATGCCGCCTGCAGCGGAAGCAACGACGACGATGCGTTCGGACGCCCGATCCATCACGAAGCCGAGATAAATCTCACGGTCGATGTTGGTCGCTTCTTCGATGTAGAGGCGCGAGACCAGCTTTCCGGCCGGTCCCGTCTGATGCGTGACGAGCTTGCGGCCAAGCATCGATTCGGCCGCTTCCTCGATCTCCCGCTCGTTGCGGCAGAGCTTGACGCCGCCCGCCTTGCCGCGCGCGCCCGAGTGGATCTGGGCCTTTACGACGACAGGGCCGCCAAGCTCGCTGGCGCGATAGGTCGCCTGCTCAGGACTATAGGCCAATCCACCGCGCGGAATCGGCACGCCAAACTTCGTAAGAAGCTCTTTCGCCTGGTATTCGTGAATGTCCATTTATTTTGGACCTCCTCAGTCCTGTTCGACGTTTCCTGGCTTTTCTTATTTCGCGCGGGCCGCCTCGGCGGCCTTGATAGCGGCGGCCGTGACGAGCAGGTTCTTCGCCATTTTCTCGGATGCCGCATCGATCATCTTGCCGTCCAAAGACGCTGCGCCCTTACCCTGCGCCTCGGCTTCCTTCAGGGCGACGAGGATGCGCTCGGCGCGCTCGACTTCCTTCGCTGTCGGCGAATAGATCTCGTTGGCGAGTTCGATCTGGGACGGATGAATGGCCCACTTGCCTTCCATGCCCAGCGCAGCGCCGCGGCGGGCGGCTGCCTTGTAGCCTTCCGGATCGTCGATGCCGCCGAACGGTCCGTCGATCGGACGAAGACCGTAGGCACGGCAGGCAACCGTCATGCGCGACAGCGGGAAGTGCCACTGGTCGCCCGGATAGTCGGGGTTCAAGCCGCCGATGACGACGGTGCGCGCCTTATTGAAGGCCGAGTAATCGGCGACGCCGAAGTGCATCGATTCGAGACGGCTCGGCGCCGAGGCGATGGCTTCGACGTTCGCCATACCAAGCGGGGTTTCGATGAGGGCTTCGGTGCCGATCTGGTTCTTCAGGCCCTTGGCGACCTCAATCTGGCTGACGATGCATTCGACCGTATAGACGTCGGCCGGAACACCCACCTTCGGGATCAGGATCGTGTCCAGCTTGGCACCGGCCTGCTCGCAGATGTCGACGACGTCGCGGTACATGTAGTGCGTGTCCAGGCCGTTGATACGGACCGAGACGCTCTTGCCGGCGCCTTTCCAGTCGAGATCGTTGAGGGCCTGGATGATGTTCTTACGGGCCTGCTCCTTCTCGGGCGGGGCGACGGCGTCCTCGCAATCGAGGAAGACGTAATCGGCGGCGCTCTTCAGCGCGCGATCGATCATCGTCGGGTTGGATCCCGGAACCGCCAGATAAGACCGCTGCAGGCGCTGCTTGCGGAGCGGGTAATGCGTAAAGCTCATTGGGAGTCTGCCTTCCTAGGTCTTGGTTCGCGTTTGTTTTGTTTGCCTGGTGATCGTCACATCGGCAGAGTGCCCGGCTCTCATTGAGGACCGGGCACTTTTTTCTTAAGCGGCTTTCGCCTGAGCGGGTGTTGCGCTCGTGGCCGACTTCGTCGCCGTCTTCGAGAAGTATTCGGCGGCAGCGCCGGTGCCGGAGCCGAGCTTGATGTTGATGCCGGAGTCCTTCAACGCCATCTCGACAGCGAAGAGAACGCCACCGACCATGAATTCGTCGACAGCACCCAAGTGGCCGATGCGGAAAACCTTACCGGCGACCTTGTTGAGACCCGTACCGAGCGAGGTGTTGTAGCGATAGTAAGCCGTCTTCAGAACGGCATTCGCATCGGCGCCTTCCGGAACGAGGATCGCCGACACGGTATCAGAATACCACTTCGGCTCCTTGGCGCAGAGCTTCAAGCCCCATGCGTCGACGGCAGCGCGAACGCCCGACGCCATGCGGTGATGCCGGGCGACGACATTGTCGATGCCTTCAGCGAGGATGAGATCGAGCGACGCACGCAGACCACGGATGAGCTGCGTCGCTGGCGTGTAAGGGAAGAAGCCAAGATCGTTGGTCTTGATCATGTCTTCCCATGAGAAGAAGCAACGGTTCATGCGGCCGTTGACGCTCTTGTTGACGTCGAGCGCCTTCTGGCTGACCGCGAGAATACCGAGGCCGGTCGGAAGCATGAAGCCCTTCTGCGAACCGGATACGCAGCAGTCGACGCCCCATTCGCCCATGCGCATCTCGAGCGAGCCGACGGAAGAAACGCCATCGACGAAGAGAAGTGCCGGATGCTTCGCAGCGTCGAGCGCCTTGCGAACGCCAGCGATATCGGACGTGACGCCGGTCGCGGTTTCGTTATGCGTAGCGAAGACGGCCTTGATCTCGTGGTTTTTATCCTTGGCAAGAATGTCCGCGTACTTTTCGAGCGGCACGCCCGTGCCCCACTCTTCGTCGCAAAGCTCGACCTTGAGGCCAAGGCGCTCGGCCATATCGACCCAGAGAAGCGAGAACTGACCGAAGCGGCTCATCAGAACTTTATCGCCAGGAGCGAGCGTGTTTTCGATGGCCGATTCCCATGCGCCGGTGCCCGATGACGGGAAAATGAAAACGCGGCCGTCCTTCATTTTGAAAACCTTCTTCAGGTCTTCGAAGATCGGAAGCGTGAACTTCGGGAATTCCGGCGAGCGCATGTCCTCCATCGGAACGTTCATGGCCATCCGAACGGCATCCGGAATTGTGGTCGGGCCTGGAATGAAAAGGTGTGGCGTGATCATAGAAGCGTTTCCTCCACGCTGCGTTGAGCCAAGCCGACGATCCCCGACGCAGCAGGGGAGACGTTCCGGCATGCTTTTGCTGATCCTTCCGCCCGATCGCAGATGCGGGCGTCAGTCTTAACTAGCAGGGCGACAGTGACGGTGGGAACGCAAATCTATCAACACCCTGTTGGGCAGGCTAAGCTACCCACCTCGTCATGCTTTGGTCGGGCCGCCAAGCAGCGTTGGTCAATGGCGCTATTGCTGTTCGGAACGGTTAACCGACACATGCAGCGCAACAGCCATGGCGCGGTTCGAGACACCAAGCTTATCGTATAAATTTTTCAGATGATATTTCACCGTGTTGCGCGAGATACCGGTGCGGGCCGCGATCTGCAGGTTGGTCCAACCGTTCGCAAGTGCAGCAAGCAACTCACGCTCGCGCGCCGTCAGGCCCTCGAGGGGATCGTGATTGAGAAGATCGATATCGACGTACGGCAGCGACAAGCGGCCGCGCGCGACCGAAACGACCGCTTCCAATAAAACTTGCGGATCTTCCGTCTTCGACACGAACCCCCATGCACCGCCTTTGATCGCCTGACGAAGAACGTCGTTCGAGCGCTCGCCGGTATAAATGATGATTCGCGTTTGCCACTTCTCCTGCTTCACGCGTTGAAGCACTGCGCCGCCCGTCATGTCCGGCAAGGTCCAGCCGACGATCGCGATCTCTGCGGGCTTCACTTTGAGAGCGTTCAGGAATGCTTCGCCCGTGCCGTGGACGCCGCACACGCTGAAACGCCCGTCGCGCTCGATCAGCGCCTCGAGTCCTGCTCGCACGACCGGGTTTTGATCGGCGATGGTGACCTCGATCTTGGCGGCCATTCGCGCGACGCTCTCCTCAAACGCTGACGGGGCTTCAAAGGCGCCCTCGCATGCCCGCTCCGGAGATGGCGACCCCGGCAGGATTTGAACCTGCGACCTACGGTTTAGGAAACCGTTGCTCTATCCAGCTGAGCTACGGGGCCTGCCCACGCCTTCCGGCCATCTTCGTCGATCGTTTATGCGTCAACGAAGCTGGCCAAGAGCTATGCTGTGAGCCTCGCCCGAGGTCAAGCGCGGCTGGCCAAAGTAGAGCGTCTCGAATTGCCGGCCTGCAGGGTGGTCCCGCCTACGAAAATCTACTTTCGGTTGAAATACGCATATTCGGGAGATAATGGTTAATCGTCGCGGGCGAGCGGGTGGACCGAAAGGGCCGAGCGGGGCCTGCGAAGAGGGTCGCTCGCGGCAATTGTTTTATGTTGCCCTGCGACTCGTCCGCGAGCCCCCCCGCAAGCACAGTTTTGTTCAAAAACACCGGAACTCGGTTCCGGGTGTCCGCTGGGCCGTTCAAATCCCGATCGAAGCGAACGTGTGCCCTTCAGTCCGCGGCTACCTGCCGCGAGCCGGAAATGGCACAGGTCACCGTCGGGAGACAGCGAACCAGCAGTACGCCGTGACGGCTCCTTTCTTTTGAGATATTTAATCAATCTACGAACGTAGCGACTTGGCTGCGAAAAACTCGAGAATTGAAGGTAGGACGTCGCGCCAAGCGCAGCACCGCCTTGAAGACGAGAGTTGTCGGGGGCACGTCAGTGACTGCGTGAGCTTCGACACCATAACGCGCTTAAGCGGGATCGCTTTATGGTGGCAAGCTGGGGCTAAAGCGTGGGGAATGTCTCGTGAAAAAGTCTGTGTTTGCGCTGACGCTGTCACTCCTGTCGCTGCCCGCGGGCGCCGCAATGGCACAGAGCCTCCCCGATGACCTGAAGCCCGTCGGCAGCATGGGCTATCCCTATAACCTCGTCGTGCCAAACTATGCAGAGACGCCCCTTCCCTCGTCGTGGGAGGGTTTCTATTGGAAGCCGTCGCTCGGCTATAATAGCATGTCGTTTGGCGGCCGGCTCAGGGATGCGGATGGCATTACTCTGGGCGCATCAGGCGGTTACGATTTCCGCTTGGGCAATATTGTGTACGGTCCGACGGCCGATTTGAGCTACGATTTCCTCTATGGGGATAGCTCTCGGATCGACGGCATATCGGACTTCAAGGCTCATACCGATTTTGATGGCTCAGTCGGGGCGCGCGCGGGATTTTTGCTGTTCGATCGCACGTTGATCTACGCCACCGGTGGCTACGCGTTCGCCAATTTGGAAGTACGCAACGGCGGTCTCGGCGCCAGCGACACCAATTTCCTATCTGGCTGGACAGCCGGCGGCGGCATCGAATATCTCTGGAGTGACAGCAACAGCCTGCGCTTTGAATACAAGCGCGTGGAGTTCTCCGGCGAGAGCTTCGACTCTTTGCCGCCTGGGCATGATGAGGTTGAAGCCACGATGGACAAGTTCAGCTTCGGCTTCGTCCATCGCTTCTGACGACCCCACGCAGAAGAGTTTATATTCGATCTTCTCTCTTGGCGAACGCAAGCGTGCATGGTCTCTCTGTGCGATGGCGGGGCGGCGATGGACATTGCTGTTATGGCTTGTGGGGGTATGCACTCCCGCGTGGGCTATGGCTGATCCTGGAGCGGCACCCTCCCAACCTTGCACACTCGAACCCGGTCCGATCCGAACCGTTACCCGCATCGTCGACGGAGAGACGCTGGTTCTCGACGACGGCAAAGTCGTCCGCCTGATCGGCGCGTTGTCGCCGCGCGCCCGCGACGCTGACGCAACGGCGGGTGCGTGGCCGCCCGAACGCGAGACCATCACGGCGCTCTCAGACCTCGTCCTCGCGAAAAGGGTCAAGCTCGCCTTCGCCGGTCGACGTTTTGACCGTTACGGGAGACAATTGGCGCAAGTATTCCTGGAGGATCGCGGTCAGGAAGAGTGGGTGCAGGGCGCTCTTCTTAGAGGCGGTTATGCGCGTGCCTACGGCTTGCCGGAGAGCTTTGCGTGCGCGCGTGAGCTGATGGCGAACGAAGCGGAAGCGAGACGCGATCGACTTGGCCTTTGGAGCAATGGCGTTTATCGGCTGCTGCCCTCCGATCACCCGGGCGAGATCATGAAGCAGCGCGGCAAGTACGAGCGCGTGATCGGCACGATCACCTCAGTCGGGCGAACGAAGAGTGCAACCTATCTAAATTTCAGCGATGACTGGCGAACGGATTTCACAGCGCGGATCGAAAAGAAAGTTCTGGTAGCGCACCCCGAATTCGATCGCTCACTCGAGGGGTACGTGAACAAGGCTGTCGTCATTCGCGGCTGGGTCGAGCGCCGAAATGGTCCACTGATCGACATCGCTGATCCGTCGCAGATCGCGTTGCCCGATGATGCCGCGCCGACGACGGCCCCAAAAGAGTTGCGCCCGGCTCCGCCGGAAGGTGCGGAACCGAGCGCGGTAAATCTCAAGTCCCTATAGGAACTCGCGGACCAAAGCTTAAGCAGCTTCCTCGACAGACGATGATTCGCTCTCTGCGAGGCGGCGGCCCTTGGCGCTCTTCGAGAGGATGTCGGTGATCCGCTGAACAGCGCCGCGCTCGTCGAGCTTTTCAACGGCGGCAAGTTCACGTGCCATGCGATCGAGCGCATCCTCATAGAGCTGGCGCTCCGAGTAAGACTGCTCCGGCTGTGCTTCGGAACGGTAGAGATCACGAACAACCTCTGCGATCGAAATAAGATCGCCCGAGTTGATCTTCGCGACATACTCCTGAGCGCGACGGCTCCACATCGTGCGCTTAACCCGAGCACGGCCCTTCAAAGTCTCCATCGCCTTTTTGACGAGGCCTTCGTCGGCCAGCTTGCGCATGCCGACGCTGGCGAGCTTGCCGGTCGGAACGCGCAGCGTCAGCTTCTCCTTGTCGAAGGTGATGACAAAGAGTTCGAGCGACATGCCGGCGATCTCCTGCTCCTCGATGCCGACAATGCGGCCGACACCGTGAGCGGGATAAACGATGAATTCGTTCGCCTTGAAACCGTGGCGCTGATTGACCGGCTTCTTCTGCACGGCGAGGATCTGGCGTGCAGCCGCAGCCTTCTCGGCAACATCCTTCGGCGTCGCAGGCTGTTGAGCAGAAGCGACGGGGGCGGAAATCTTTTGGCTCGCGGCCTTGTGGGCATTGGCCGGCACGGCAACAGTTCTCTGCGGCGCGACCGGAGCGGCTGCCTTGGGCGCCACGTGTGACGCCGCCGCATGTGTTGCGACATGCGCGGGGGCGGCAGGCTTCTTAACTGGAGCCTCGACCTTGATCGTTGATTTCGGAGCGACGGAGACCGGCTTTTTGGCGGACTTGGTCGCGGCAGGATGAGCGAGCTTGGGCTTGGCCGTTGCTTCCGGCTTCGCTTTGGCAGCGGGAGCAGGCTTGGCGACCTTGTTGGCCGCTGCAGCGACCTTCAAAGGCATCGACTTACGGACGGCACTCTTGGCTGCGGACTTGGGGCTGACCGGAGCTTTTTTCTTTTGAGCCATATCGAATCTCTCACTCTCGCATACTGGGCTGTGCCGGGAATCGCCGGCTTCGCCATCAGGCCGCTCCCCGGGGGGTGGAGCGGTTCTTGGGCCGCGGACAAGACGATGTCCGAACGACACGCGCGCATTGATCCGTGCCTCGTCATTTCCGAGAGGCCGTCCCCTGCGCGCTCATTTGTGGCCTAGCTTCGCAAATCCTGTCCGACTCTGAAGTGGCCCACTGACGCCCCATAACGTCTTATTAGGAGCTGCCCCTCAGAGGGAGACAACCACCTTTTGTTCGCGGTCGTTCTGGATTTGTGCAGACTTAACGCCATCGCAACAGAGACTAACACAGTCTTGCGGGCAAATGAAGGGTCGGCCTCTGAGACAATCTGGACGAGCTTAAGGCCGACTTTAAATTACCGCGTCAAACCAATGCCTTATGTAACAATTGGCGTAACGGCCTGCAAGGACTGCGTCGGGAAGAAAATTTAGTCGCCAGAGCCGGGGTGTGGAGAAAAATATTTCTCGAACTTCCCCGTTTCGTCCTTCACCGCTTCCGCTTCCGGTAGTGCGGGCTTTTTGGCCGTGATATTCGGCCAAACCTCTGCATATTGCCGGTTGAGCTCCATCCACTTTTCCATGCTGGGCTCGGTGTCGGGCTTGATCGCATCCACGGGGCATTCCGGCTCGCAAACGCCGCAATCTATGCACTCGTCGGGATGGATGACGAGCATGTTCTCGCCTTCATAGAAACAGTCGACCGGACAAACCTCGACGCAATCGGTGTATTTGCACTTGATGCACTTCTCGTTGACGACGTAGGTCATTCGAATTCCTGGTTCTCGAAACGATCAGGCCATTGCGGGCTGAAGGACCCAAGCTCGAATAGCCTCGATCCGGCGGCGCCCTTATTACCATAGCGATCCCGGCTGCCTAGGTGGACCGGGCGTCACAGCTTCAATTGCGGCCTCTAAATTTCTCAAGAGCGCGGCGCTCATGCTTGGTCGGCCGCCCGCTTCCTTCAAGACGTACCGCCTGCTTAAGCGAAGGTGAAGGCGCCGTTTCTTGAGATTGCTCAGACATGGGTGCCGACGGTAGGGGAGTCAAACTCCGGTAAAGAGCCTGGGCTTCGGTCGCGGGACCCCGCCTGACCCCGATGCCCAGGATCTCTATGCTGATCACCCTCGGGCCGAGCGACAGCGTCAGGACGTCCCCCGCGCGCACGGTCGTACTCGTCTTGTCGATCTTCACGCGATTGATGCGGACCTTGCCGCGCTCAATCAGCGCCTGCGCCAGAGTTCGGGACTTGGCTATCCGGGCGAACCACAGCCATTGGTCAACACGCTGAAGCGTTTCCCGACCAGCGTCCGCCGTCAGGTCATGTCGACCCGGAGCCTTCACTCCGCTTCTCCATCTGTGCTTTGAGCGCTGCGAGCGCCGCAAACGGCGAGGAGGACTCGCTGCTCGTAGATTTTGGCGGGGCGGCCGTGATCAGTTGCGGGGTACGGCGGTCCTCCCTGCGGCGGCCGTCATCTCGACGCCCCCTGCGGTCGTCGTCACGGCGTGGACGGTCCGCATCGTCTCTCCGCTGGCCATGCGCGGGTTTTCGATCGTCGCGCCTTTCTGTATGGCGATCACGATGGCGGGGACGATCGTGTCGCTGCGGCGCAGCCTCCGGCGCCGCCTCAGACGACGCCGGAGCATCACCCGCATTTGGCGGCGTGGCGACATTTTCGGGTGAGGGGTTGCCGGAGGTGGCAGCAACCTGCTGATTCCGGTTGCCATGGTGATGTGAACGGTGCCGTCCGTGTCCGCCCTCGCGACGCTGGCCGTCACGCCGTTCGCCGTCCCTGCGTTCCGGACGCTGGTGACGGCGCGGGCGCCAGATCTCTTCGAACTTCTGTACCTCAGGCGCCGCAGCGATCTCGGACGGCGCTTCGGGTGGCTTCGACTCGACGAGGGCGGCTTCGGTGTCGACTGCTTCCGGCACGGCTGCTTCCGACGCCGGCGCATCCTCCGCCTCCGAGGTTGCGGGTGTTTCGTCCGTTGCGGCCACAGCATTCACATCTGCGGGCTCTTCCGGCGGAAGCGGACGGCGTTCCAGACGGAAGCCAAGGGCTTTCAGCACTTCGCCCAATTCCTCGGCCGAGCAGCCGAGGATCGACATCATATCGTCGGTAGCCCGGAAGCCGCCGTCACCCGTCGAGCCTTTCGGGGGTGCTTCCATTTTTTCAGGACTCGACCGCCACGCCAGCAGCGGCCGGATCAAATCGGCAAGCCGCTCGATAATATCGAGGCGAATAGCCCGCGGGCCGCAGACATGGAAGCCGTGCGCACGATACAGCGCTTCGGGCGTTGCCGGATCGACGACGACCGACGTCAGCCCGGGCCGGGGCAATTGCGGAACGACGCCGTTGGCGGACGGGTGCTTCAATAGCCAGAGCGTCGCGGCGAGATCAGCCGGCGCCGGCTTCAGCATGATCGGAAAGAAGATATTGAAAGCGCCGAAGCGCAACCCGAACTTGCGCAATTCTGCGCGGGCTGCCTGATCGAGGGCATTGACATCGTTGGCCACCGCCTCGCGCTTCAGCGCGCCAAGACCTTCCTTCAGCTGGAAAGCGATGCCGCGCGCCAGACCCTGGAGCTCGGTGCTCTTCGACATTTCGACCAGCGGTTTCAGCTTGTCGGCAATGGTCTCATCTATCCAGGTCTTGATGCGCGCTTGAACCTTCTCGCGATCGGACTCGCTCATCGTCTCATCGGCGATCAGCGTGACGCCAGGATGGAGCGGGTCCTCCGCCTGTTCGAGCTTCGCAATCTCATCGTCGCGCCAGATAATGCTGCCGTTCCGCAAGAGCTTGAACGCTTCGTTCTGTGCCGCAGCGACACGACGCGCGCGCATGCCTAGTTCCCGCGTGACGACTTGCATCGCAGCCTGTCGCGTCGCTTTCTCGTGAATACCGTCACCCGCGGAATCGAGCGTGAAGCGAAAGCCTTTGAGCCGGCCCACAAAGTGGTTCTCGACCGTGATGGCGCCATCGTCGGCGATATCCGCCGTCAGTTCGTCCTTGTCCCGCATGCCTTTCATCAAAGCGCTGGTCCGACGATCCACGAATCTTTGCGTCAGGCGTTCGTGCAAGGCATCGGAAAGACTGTCTTCGATTGCGCGCGTCCGCTCCTGCCAATGCGCGGGATCCTTCAGCCAATCGGGCCGGTTGGCGACGAAGGTCCAGGTGCGGATGTGCGCAATGCGCGTGGCCAGCGTGTCGATATCGCCGTCGGTGCGATCCGCGAGCGCGACCTGCTTTGAGAACCAATCCTCGGGAATCCGATTTTCGCCGCCCGTCAGATGTTTGTAGAGGTTCGATACAAGCTCGGCGTGGCTTTGGCCCGAAATCTTACGATAGTCGGGAAGCTGGCAGACTTCCCAGAGTAATTCGACCCGCGGGCGGGACGTAGCGACATCGGTGATCTCGCGATCGGAACTCAAGGCTTCGAGCGCGGCGACATCGTCTGCGGTCCGGGCACGCGTGAGGCGCTGCTCGCGTGGCAATTCGCGGAGCGAAGCATGAAGCGCGTCGAGTGAAGAGAAATCGAGGTTGCGATTGCGCCACTGCAGCGTGCGCACGCTGTCGAAGCTGTGGGTCTCCAGGCGCTCGACCATGTCCGCGTCAAGTGCCTCTGCGCTGCCTGTTACGCCGAATGTGCCGTCATTCATATGGCGACCGGCGCGGCCGGCGATCTGGCCAATCTCCCCCGGCGTCAGGTTGCGATGGTTGTAACCATCGAACTTCCGAACGGCCGAGAACGCGACGTGATCGACGTCGAGGTTCAGACCCATGCCGATGGCGTCGGTCGCAATCAGGAATTCCACGTCGCCCGATTGATAGAGCGCGACCTGAGCGTTGCGCGTGCGCGGCGACAGTGCGCCGAGCACGACAGCCGCGCCGCCGCGCTGGCGACGGATGAGTTCGGCGAGTGCGTACACTTCCTGTGCCGAAAACGCGACGATGGCGGAGCGTGCAGGCAGACGCGTGATCTTCTTCTCGCCGCTGTAGGTCAGCTTCGACAATCTCGGACGAGATATGAAATTAGCACCCGGGATCAGATCGCTGATCGCATCGCGCATCGTCTGGGCACCGAGCAGCAGGGTCTCGGAGCGACCGCGGGCATGCAGCAGCCGGTCGGTGAAGACGTGGCCGCGCTCGGGATCGCCGCAGAGCTGAATTTCGTCGATCGCGAGAAAGTCGACATCGATGTCGCGCGGCATCGCCTCGACAGTCGACACCCAATAGCGCGCCCGCTCCGGCTTGATCTTCTCCTCGCCGGTGATGAGCGCAACTTTGTCCGCGCCGACACGCTGCTTGATGCGGTCGTAAACCTCGCGCGCGAGTAGGCGCAGCGGCAAGCCGATCATGCCGCTTTCGTGGCCGAGCATCCGCTCGATAGCGAGATGGGTTTTACCGGTATTCGTTGGTCCGAGCACCGCCGTCACGTTTCGGATGCGGGCTTCCAGATCACTTGCCATTCGTGCATTGACTCCGATCGAGCCCTGGCATTGCAGAGGAGGGCCTAGAGATCAAGGATTATTCGGGTTGCTGACAGTGAGTGTCGCGCTTCGTAAAAACCTCGCGCGGTGCGCGCATCATTGCGTCAACGCGATCTGCTGGTTGTTTGCAGCGGTGATGTTAATCGTATCTGCCGTCATGACGGCAGATCCGATGGTCGAGGGTATTTTGACCCGATAGGGGATATATATCCCCGCTTTGGGGATCGCACGTAGCGCGATCTCGATGTCATTATAGTCGATCCACGGATCGACGAAGTCTTTCGGCTTGTGACCCGCGATGGGAATGTATTTGACGCGGCACACCACGAGTTCCTTCGGCTGGCCGGACGGGCGCTTTTCGGCGATGGGTTCGCGGCCCTTGAAAGACAAGCGCAAATCGTAGCGCGCTTTACCGTCGAAGACGGGAATCGTACGATTGCATGCATCCGCGGGGTTGGCATCTGACATCGCGATCGTCGCCGCCATCGGATCAAAAACATTCTTGAGATTTTCGGGCTTCAACTTGATTGTCTCGGGCGATGGCTTCTTGTTCGGAACGAGCGCGACCGAAGATACCCCAACGCCGTTGAAGCTGATCTTCACTGAAGTCACTTTCTTTTTCGATTTGTAACGCATCTCGAAGGCCTCGGGCCGTGGACCCGCGCTTTCCAGCGCGCCGTTGCCGGAAAAGTTGCCTGCCCACTTAAACGCGCCGAAAAGGGCCGAAATCTCCGTCTTGCCCACCGCCGTATACGATTTGCCCGCGAAATGAGCGTCGAAGCGGTAAACGCCGACGTTGAAGCCGTCGAAAGAGAGCCGATAAACGGCCGAGACTTCATTGGGCCAATTGGCATCCGCGGCAATCCCGCGCTCAATCGGCAGGGTGGCAGCGGCAACCGCGATAAGGCCACGGACCGCGTTCCGCCCTCGCGTACCAGCACCCAAATTTGCCATCTTGCGTCCCTGCCAACCCCTCGGCAGCTTGAGGTGGTACGCTGAATTTGCGACTATTCTTGGACTTGGAGTTTCCTGGCCACACGCACCGGCGTCTTGACGGGGATCGGCCCTGTCAATTATACACCCACGCGAAACCCCGCAGCCCCGGCTTGCGGGGCACTATTTTTTTGCTGAGACAGCAAGTTTTCGATCGACCGCCCCGGTTTGAGGGTGCGGCATAGGAGAGTGTCATGACTAGGCGCTGCGAGCTGACGGGGACTTTGCCCCTCTCGGGCCAACTTCGGAGCCACGCCGAAAACAAAACGAAGCGCAAGTTCCGCCCGAACCTGTGCAACGTGACGCTGATGAGCGACGTGCTTGGCCGTAAGGTGCGCCTGCGCGTGTCGGCGCGCGCGCTGAAATCGGTGGAGCACCGCGGCGGACTCGATGCCTTCCTGCTGAAGGCGAATAATGACGAGCTGTCGCAGACCTGCCTCAAGCTCAAGCGCGAGATTCAGAAGGCGCAGGCGTCCAAGGCTGCTGCCTGATCTCAGCGGATCATTCCTTTTCATTCAAGCCCGGCGCCTCATTGGGTAGCCGGGCTTTCGCTTGCTCAGTTTCCTTTAACAGGAACTGCAGGAGCACGGTTCGCTGCAGCACGTGATTGAAGTTGTCGTCCGAAATCATCGTGATCAGCACATCGCCGGTCTTCAGGTGCGTGGCTGCAAGACCTTCCATGTTGTCGATATTGTCGGCCATGTCGGCTTCGATCAGCGTTTCGCCTTCGAGTGTGCGGCCGGGCGCCAGCGCCTCGGGCGGGATACGCAGGAGGCGCATTTTGACGCCTTCGAGCCAGCGAAAGCGCCGCTCCAGAATGAAAAGCGTACCGTCGCCCAGGCTCGAAACATCCGTGATGTCGAAGTCGCCGGCATTGACGAGATGAAGGGTGCGTGGGCCGGCATTGGTCCATAGCCACCCGGTGTGGTTCCGCGACAGATCATAGAGCCTCTCGGAAAATGCGATGGGGTGGCCTTTGTAAGGTCCTCCTCTCATCACCGTCAGCGCTTCGAGACCCTGGTTGGCGCGCATGGGTTGTGCACCCGGCGGCAGGGCAAGAATTCCGCGGTTGCTCGCGATCCCGTCGGGCGTCAAATCATAGCGGCCGATCCGGTGACGGCCTTCGAAGCCGATCAGAATGGAGCCATGGCGAAGGGTTCCGCTGGCGAGCGCAATCGACTCGGAGTCGCGGTCGCGGGGGTGCGAGAGAGGCCGCCCGTCCTTTTGCAAGAGGGGCCCGAGTGTCGCGTTTGCTATGCCTTTGGGATGATCACCGTCGTACGTCAGGGTTCCTTCCATCCAGACGCCGGTATCCGAGAGAGCGATCAGCTGCTTCGCATCGTCATCAAGCAGCAGACCGGACCAGCCCCCAAAATAAGGTGATGGTGATTTCAAGACGAGGCCACCGACAAATCTCAATTTGCCGAGCCGCCGCTCGGGGCCGGTACGCGCGAATGACGTGACCGGCTGTGCCTCAACGATGATCGATGCCGTTTTGAGATTCGAGATATCCGGCTTGGCATCGGCGACCGCGACGCCAACACCAACACCGAGAAAGCCGAGCGCAAGGCCCAATCGTCGGCATGGTCTGGCGAACACGGTCGACCTC
The DNA here is from genome assembly GCA_018242215.1 of Pseudomonadota bacterium. GTDB lineage: Bacteria > Pseudomonadota > Alphaproteobacteria > Rhizobiales > Hyphomicrobiaceae > Hyphomicrobium_B. The sequence goes on along the minus strand of JAFECG010000030.1, from coordinate 29,250 downwards.
AATGGGCGCGGCCGTGACGGCGCAGGGCCACGGGCGAACTCTCCATTTCGTGTTTTTCTTCGAACAACTCGACGAGTTTCTCGGTCATCGCCCCAGCAAGCTCGGACGCATCTGTAATGGTGACGGCGCGCTGATAATAGCGCGTGACGTCATGTCCGATGCCTATGGCGATCAGTTCGACGGGCGAGTGATTTTCGATCTCGTGAATGACCTGGCGCAGGTGCTGCTCAAGATAGCTGCCGGAGTTCACCGAGAGCGTCGAATCATCCACGGGCGCGCCGTCGGAAATCATCATCAGAATGCGGCGCTGCTCCGACCGATTGACGAGGCGGGAATGCGCCCACGCCAGCGCTTCACCATCGATATTCTCTTTCAGCAGTCCTTCCCGCATCATCAAGGCGAGCGAATTTTTGGCGCGCCGCCAGGGCGCGTCGGCCGTTTTGTAAATGATGTGGCGAAGGTCGTTGAGGCGGCCGGGGGCGGGGGGCTTGCCTGCCGCGAGCCATTCCTCACGGGATTGTCCGCCCTTCCAGGCTTTCGTCGTGAAACCTAGGATCTCGACCTTGACACCGCACCGCTCGAGCGTGCGCGCTAAAATGTCGGCGCAGCAGGCAGCGACCATTATCGGTCGGCCGCGCATCGAGCCGGAATTGTCGAGCAGCAATGTCACGACGGTGTCGCGAAAATCAGTGTCGCGTTCGCGCTTGAAGGAGAGCGCACCCGTCGGATCGGTGATGATGCGGGTAAGACGCGCGGCGTCGAGCTGACCCTCTTCGAGGTCGAAATCCCAGCCGCGATTTTGCTGCGCAAGGAGCCGGCGCTGCAGCTTGTTGGCGAGTTTCGCAACCGCCGCCGAGAGCGACTTCAATTCCTTGTCGAGAAATGCGCGGAGCCGTTCGAGTTCTTCCGGCGTCGAAAGATCCGCGGCGCCGACTTCTTCGTCATAAGCGCGCGTGAAAACCTTGTAGCCGAAGGCTTCGGGATTATCGAGGACGGTCATATTCGGACGCCAAGGGGCTGGCGTCTCCTCATCGTCCATATCGCCTTCGTCGAGTTCCTGAGGCTCGGTCGAGCCGGATTCCATCGTTTCCTCGGTTTCCGACAGGTCTCCCTCGGAAAGCTGCTCCTCGCTTTCCTGGTCCTGGCCGTCGGTCGCCTCCTCGCTTTTTTCTTCGGAATCCTCCGAGCCGCCTTCGGCCGCGCCTTCCTCGTTCTCTTCCTCTTCGTTGTTCGCGTCAGGCTGATCACTTTGGTCAGCCATCTCGAGGATCTTCAAAAGATCACGGATCTGGCGGCCGAATTGCTCTTGATTCTCCGAAAGGACCTCGAGCCGGCTCAAGAGCTTGCCTCCGCGGGATTCGATCACGGCCCGCCAGACATCGACAAGGCCCTTCGTCGAGGATGGGGGTGATTGGCCCGTCAAGCGCTCTCGAATGAGAAGCGCAAGGGCATCTTCAAGCGGTGCTTCGGCACGTGTCGCCACCGAACGGAAACGCCCGTGGCTATAATGGTCTTCGAGACGGGCGGTAAGGTTGGCCGCCATGCCCGGCATGCGGGCAGAGCCGAGCCCTTCGACGCGAGCGCGCTCGGCCGCCTCGAAGACAGCGCGGGCGGGCCCAGCCGGCGGAGCGATGCGACGATGCACTTTGGCGTCGTGGCAACCGAGGCGCAACGCCAGGCTGTCAGCCCATCCTCGCGCAAGCGCGACATCCTTTGCTGATGGCGCACGAGGAAGATCCGGCAAATGGACGGCCTTGCCCGAGACATCGCCCTTGCCGGGGCCGAAATCGACCTCGACCTCCGCATCTCCCGCAATCGCGCGAACGGTCGGCCCGAGCACGCGCTTCAAGGGCTCAGACGGTGCTTCCCGACGTTTGGTCGTGGATGCCATGAAAGCCTTCTTGCGGTCCGCTTGATCGATCAGCTCAATGCAACGTTGGCCGTGCTCTCGGGCAGCTCTTCACCGAAGCAGCGCTGGTAGAATTCAGCGACGAGCGGCTTTTCGAGATCATCGCACTTGTTGAGAAAGGTGACGCGGAAGGCAAAGCCGAGGTCTCCGAAGATCTCGGCGTTCTCGGCCCACGTGATGACCGTGCGCGGACTCATTACCGTCGAGAGATCGCCGTTGATGAAGGCTGAGCGCGTCAGATCGGCGACGCGGACCATATGCGAGACCTGCTTTCGCTTGGCGTCCGTCTTCGCAAAGGACTTGACCTTCGACAGAACGATCTTCGCTTCGTCATCGTGCGGCAGATAATTCAGCGTCGCGACGATCGACCAGCGGTCCATCTGACCTTGGTTGATCTGCTGCGTGCCGTGATAGAGGCCGGACGTGTCACCGAGACCGATCGTGTTCGTCGTCGCGAATAGTCGGAAGGCCGTGTGCGGACGAATGACCTTCGATTGATCGAGAAGCGTCAGCTTGCCCGAAACCTCGAGAACGCGCTGAATGACGAACATGACGTCGGGGCGGCCCGCATCGTATTCGTCAAAGACGAGCGCGATGTTGTTCTGCAAGGCCCAAGGCAGGATTCCCTCTTTGAACTCGGTGACCTGCTTGCCCTCCTTCAGGACGATCGCGTCCTTGCCGATGAGATCGATGCGCGAGACGTGGCTATCGAGATTGATGCGCACACATGGCCAGTTCAGGCGCGCTGCGACCTGCTCGATGTGCGTCGACTTGCCGGTACCGTGATAGCCCTGAATCATCACGCGGCGATTGTGCTTGAACCCCGCGAGGATCGCGAGTGTCACATCGCGATTGAACAAGTAATCGGTGTCGATGTCCGGGACATGATCGTCCGGCTTTGAATAGGCGGGAACTTCGAGATCGCTGTCGATCCCGAAGACTTGGCGAACGGACAGCTTCATGTCCGGAAGATTGGCGGGGGCGGCGCCGTTCGCGCTCGTAGAGGTGCGCATTTCCATTGAGTTCCCGATCAGGTCGCCCGGCTGCAGCTCAAGCCCCGAACCGGTGCAACTCTCGTCGGCCTGCACTCGTTTCAAAGGCTCGGACGATCAGACCAGGCCAGATTGCTTTAAATAGTTATAGGCTTGCAGAATTTCACGCAACTTTTCCTCAGATCTGCTATCGCCGCCGTTGGCATCGGGATGGTGAATCTTCACCAGTTCCTTAAATCGCGTCTTGATGTCCTCGCGGCTCGCTTCATCGCCGAGATCGAGCACCCGGAGCGATTTACGCTCGAGCGGTTTCAGCTGGCGGCGAAACGTTGATGTCTCGGTGCGAGAAGACCGGAACTTGCGCGTCGTTCGCGCTGTTGCCTGGACGCGGGCTTCGGCCTCGGCAGATCTTGCTCCGTCGCGTGTCCCATGGGCCCACGCGTTGGCACCCGTCTTCCAGGTCGGACGATGTCCCGTCATTGCATCTTTGCGGAAATTGCTCACCTCCGCATCGCTCATGCCGTCAAAATAATTGTACTCTTGATTGTATTGGCGGACGTGATCGATGCAAAAATGAAAATATTCGCCGTCCCGGCCTCGACCTTTCGGCGCCTTGTGGGGCCCTGGTCTGTCACAGCCTTTCCACTGGCAAACAGGCGCGCGCGTCTGCTGCTTGGCGCTTTGCTGGCGCTTCGAGGAGACACGGATGCTGTCAAAGTATTTTGAGTCGAGTTTCATCACGTGAATTATGAGGGTTCGAACACGCCGAAACAAGGCGGCAAGAAAACGCTTGATTTCCTTCGTGACTGTGCAGTCAATCCCTTAATAGCCCGTTTCGTGCTCGCTTCGAGATCGCATCAAGCCAGCACAAACGATACCGATGAGAGAAAAAGATGTCCGTTACTGGCCGACTTCGCGAAAAGCTGATGATCGGGCTGCGTCCGACCCGGCTTGATGTCGTGAACGAATCCGAGCTCCATGCCGGACACCGCAATTCTCCTGGCACGGGTGAAAGCCACTTTCGCATTCTTGTCGTTTCCGACGCCTTCTCGGGAAAATCTCGCGTCGAACGCCATCGCCTCGTCAATGATCTGCTAAAGGACGAACTGTCGGGCGGCGTTCATGCCCTTGCCCTTTCGACAATTGCGCCCGGTGAAGCGCTTCCCAAGTGATCCATCGACTTCGGTTGACTGTGGTTCAGCCCCCCGATCGCGTCGTGGCCGGACCTGATCCAACCGTATTCGAAGGCACAATCGGCTTGATCCGAATGGCCATGATCCGATTGCGACTCTTGCGCAAGATTTCAAATCTATAGCCGTGGAAGGTAAAGACCTGTCCCGGCTCTGGGATGGTTTGCGCCTCATGGATGACAAGCCCAGCGACGGTGGTCGCCTCGTCATCCGGCAAATCCCAATCCAAATGGCGATTGAGATCGCGAATTGCAACGGTGCCGTCGACGTTAACAGTGCCATCCGATTGCATCCGGATGTGGCTGTCGGGATTGTCATGCTCGTCGGTGATCTGACCAACGATCTCCTCGAGGATGTCCTCAAGCGTGATCAGTCCCTGCACTTCGCCGTATTCATCGACGACCAGCGCCATCTGCGTTTTCTTCTTCAGGAATTGGTTGAGCTGATCGCGCAGCGTCGTCGTATCCGGCACGAACCACGGCTCGGTTGCCGATTTCATAATGTCGAGCTTGTCGGGCTTCCAATCGTTACGAGCGAGGGCCAGCAACAGGTCCTTTGTATGGAGAATGCCGACGATGTTTTCCGACTCATCCTTCCAGAGCGGTATGCGGGTATATTGCGACCGCATCAGCTGATCGACGATCTTTGAGGGCGGCTCGTCGATGTCGATCGTTTCCATTTTCGTGCGATGGACCATGATGTCGGCGACCTGCAGATCGCCGAGGTCGAGAACGCCGCCGAGCATTTCGGCATCACCTTTGGCGACAGTGCCTTCCTTGGCCTGCAAATCGATGGTGCCGCGAATTTCTTCGTGGGCGGCGAGAATATTGGCCTCGTCGTCGGCCTTGCCGGGCGTCAAAATCAGGATATGGCGGACGATGAACTCGATGGCCTGCGTAAAAGGCGTCAGAATGTAAATCAGGCCCTGCATGATCGGCGCAACGAGCAGGGCGACGCGGTCCGCATAAGCCAGGGCATAGGTTTTCGGCAGCACGGCTGCGAAAATGACGATGAGAATCGTGATGATGCCCGTCGCGTAGGCGACGCCGACCTCGCCATAGAGATGTACGGCGATATTGGATGCGAGTGCTGCCGCGAGAACATCGACAAGCGTATTGCCGAGCAGGACAGTGCCGATCATCTTTTCCGGCCGGGACAGCACCTTATTGACAAGCGCGGCTGGCATATTGCCGTCCTCCTCGAGCGCGTGCATTCGCGCCCGCGATGCTGCCGTCAACGACGTCTCGCTGGCGTTGAAGAATGCCGACAGGATGATCAGCATGAAGATGGCGGCGAGGCTTATGACGATGGTCATGGGATTAGGGGTTCGCTATTCCTGCTCCAGGGAGGCAGCAGTCTAGCACAGATCACTGGCGCAAAGCTCAATATGCTCTTAACGCGTAATTTCGCGTGCCAGAAAGGCCAGAACGGTTTCCGGCGCGATATCACGGGTCACAAAGGCCCGACCGATGCCATGGACCAGGATGAAGGCAAGCTTGCCGGCCTTGACCTTCTTGTCCTGTCCCATCAGTCGCAGAAGCTCCGCAGCGTCTGCCTTGCCGCCGGGGATATCGGCAATCTTTGTCGCCAACCCCACGGCTCTCAGATGCTTCGCGACGCGCGCGCTGGTGGCCGGCGGACATAACCCGAGCTCTTCCGACAGGCGAAACGCCATGCACATTCCGATCGCGACACCCTCGCCATGCAGGAGACGGTCAGAATAGCCGGTCCAGGCTTCTAGCGCATGGCCAAAGGTGTGACCGAGATTGAGAAGCGCCCTGTCGCCCGTCTCGGTTTCATCGCGAGCGACGATCGCGGCCTTCGCGGCAACACTCGTTTCAATCGCCGTCGTCAGAGCAGGACCATTGTTGCCGAAAACGCTCTGCCAGTTGGCTTCGAGCCACGAGAAGAATTCCGCATCGCCGAGAAGACCGTATTTGGCGACTTCGGCATAACCCGCGCGCATCTCGCGGGGCGGCAATGTCGTCAGTACAGCGGTATCGGCGACAACGAGGCTTGGCTGGTGAAAGACGCCAACGAGATTCTTACCTTGCGGCGTGTTGATGCCCGTTTTTCCGCCGACCGAGCTGTCGACCTGGGCCAAAAGCGAGGTCGGGATCTGCACGAAACGGACGCCGCGGCGCAGAATGCCTGCCGCGAAGCCCGCGAGATCGCCGATCACGCCGCCGCCAAAGGGGAGCACGAGATCGCCGCGTTCAAGACCGAGTTCGAGAAGGCGCTCTGATAGCGTCGCCAGATCGCGGAAGTTTTTGGTGGCCTCGCCCGGTTTCATGACGATCGAACCGGCAAAAATACCTTCGGATTTCAAGCTGTCTTCCAGCGTCGCCAGATGATAGCGGGCGACGTTTTCGTCCGTTACGACACCACATTTGACGACGCCAAAGCGCGCCTTGATCAGCGCGCCGACATCGCGCAGAAGGCCGCGGGCTATCAGAACATCATAAGAGCGATCGCCAAGCTCGACGTGGACGCTTCGCGACGGATTCGGCTCGAGCGTCGTTGGAGGCGCGCCGTCAGATCCCGTCGCGAGGCGCGTGATGATCTCGTTCACAATGGTATCGTGAGGTTCGTCTCGGCTGTCGACGGTCATATCGGCTTCTGCATAAACGGGGTAACGGGTTTCAATCAACTTCTGCATCGTGGCTTCCGGGTTGCCCTCTCGGAGCAGCGGCCGGGTGTCACGTTTCATTACGCGCCGCATCAGTACGGGCAATTCGGCTCTCAGCCAGATCGAAAAAGCGTTGTCCTTAACACGCCGACGGGTTTCCGGATTGATGAAGGCGCCGCCACCCGTGGCCAGAACCTGAGGTCCGTTGGAGAGCAGCCGAGCTATGACCTTGCGCTCGCCGTCGCGGAAGTGGGCTTCTCCATGATCCGCGAAGATTTCGTTGATCGTCTTGGCGGCGGCGCGTTCTATCTCTTCGTCGGCGTCGACGAACTGAAGGTTGAGCTTGAACGCTAGCCGCTTCCCGACCGACGACTTGCCGCATCCCATGAGGCCGACGAGCACGATCGGCCGCTTGCCTATCCGTTTTTTCGCAAGCTCGATGGCTTCGGCTTCCGTCATGCGGACCTCGATGCCGTCGATTGCGGCGAATCGGTTAGTTTCGATCGGTAGGCCTCGTGGCGGAGTGGTCATTTGGGCGCCCTCATGCCACGAACCAAAATCGTTCGCAAACCGGAAGCTTACCCGAGAATTGTTGCTCAGTGGAACTGACGGCCTGAGAGCCATAAAAGGGTTCCGTTGGAGCAGCGAACCGAGTCATAATCGCGCCATCAAGGATCCTCACCTAAAAAGGCCGGGACGGGATAGAGAAATGCCGAGCCTTTTCCGGCTATTGTTCGTACTTTGCGCGCTCGCCGCGGCGGTTCTCGGCGGCCTTTACGTGCTGGCCACCCGCTTTGAACCGGAGCAGCAGACGATCAGCAAACCCGTGACCGGCATCAAAATCCGGCGGTGAAGACATGGTGCATACACACCGAATAGCGACAACGCTCCTTGCCGGCTTTCTATCGATTGGCGCCGCACTGACTTGTCCTCGCGTGCATGCGCAGGACACCTCCTCGGGCGGAGATTCTTATACGCCGCCTTCCTCGAATGCGAAAAAGCGGGCGCCGCGCGATGACGCCTATTCACCTCCGCCAGACAAGCGCACCTATCTGCAGCCGCTCGGCACGCCAACGCCATCAGGCGGCAGCGATGACATGTGGTCCACGCATTCGAGCGGCGGAGGGAATTCCGACGCCGGTCAGAGCTTCCGCTCGGACCCAAGCACTGCCGTCATGCGCGACACCATTCCGCCGGCCGTGGAGAAAGGCGATCTTGCACCTGTCATGTCAAATGACGGTTCCGGCCTTCCCTACGAACTTTGGGGAGGCATGGATGTCAACGCGCTTGAAAAGCTCATCAGCACGATCGAGATTCCGCCACTCTCGCCCGCTCTCCATGACCTATGGAAGAAGCTGATCACATCGCCTTCCGGCAGCGCGTCGAGTGACAACTTCACCGCCTTGCGGCTTGAAGCGCTTTACCGTTCGGGGCTCGCCCGCGAGGCAGCCGCGGAATTCGCCAAACAGCCAGCTGGCGACAATCCGCTTCTGGTGTCGCTTGAAGCACGCAATGAGCTGGCTGCCGGTCACGCGGACAAGGCCTGCGAGCTCGTTTCGCGCTCAGCGACCCTCAAGGGTAGCATTCCCGCGCGCCTTAAGGGGCAAGTCATCCTGATGGCGGGATATTGCTCGGAAGTTCAAGGCGACAAGGCGGCGGCCGGGCTCGCGGCTGACATGGCCCGCGAGGAGGGCGTCGAAACCTCGCCAGGTCTCCAGGCGCTCGATGCATTTTCCGTCGGCGCGAAGCCTCGCTATTCCGCTGTGAAGCAAATTTCGTTGCTCGACTATCGAATTGCGGAGCGCGTTGGCGGTCTGCCGCACAAACTCGTGCTGGAAAAGGGCGAGCCGGCCCTGCTCGTTGCGCTGGCGACGGATCATTCGACGCCTGTCGATCTCGGATTGCCGGCAACGGAAGCGGCGGCGCGGCTCAATGCACTTACGCCGGAGATGCTTGCCGGCATTTACCGGGTCAACGCCGAGAAAGTGCCTCCTGACGACCTCTTGAACGATCGCGGCCCGAAAGGCGTCCCGCGGCGCGCTGCACTCTTCAAGGCTGCCGAAGACGAACAGACGCCCATGCGCAAAGCGCGTCTCATCCGCGCGTTCCTTGACGACGTCAAGCATGAGGGCCTCGCCATGATTGGCGCGAAGATGATTTCGCAAGCTGCTGCCAATCTTCAACCGGCGCCCGAAATCAGCTGGTTTGCCGAGACGGGCGTCGAAATCGGTCTCGCGACAGGGCGCTTCGATATGGCCCGCAACTGGATCCAGGTCGCCGATCAAGGGGGAGGGCCGGGACTCGGCCACTGGCGGGCGCTGATCGACATTGCAGATCCGAACGAACCGGATCGCGGGCGCAGCTTCTCTGCGCTTGAAAATTATGCCGCAAACGGACGGTTTCCGCCAGTCGCTCTCTATCGGCTCACGACCGTGATGGAAGCGCTCGATTATCTCGTGCCGATCCCGCTCTGGGACGCTGCGAACAAAGTCCCGCAACCGACATCGGGGTACCTGCCCGAAACCGGAGTTCTGACTGAGTTGCAGGTCGCCTCGAAGAAGCAGGAATTCGGCCATACGGTGCTTCTTGTCATGAAGGCGCTTGGCCCGAACGGGGCGGCGGATGCCAATCTCATCGCGCTTGGGGACAGCATCCGGGCACTGAAACGCGCCGGACTTGAAGCCGACGCACGAAGGCTCGGCCTTGAGGCTTTGCTTCCGACCTGGCCGCGAACGGAAATGAATTGAGGGCGCAATGACGTCTTCAGCGCGGCGCGATGATCACATTGCGGATTTTCTCGCCATGTTGTCGGCCGAGCGTGGGGCATCGGTGAATACCGTTTCTGCGTATGCTGCGGACCTGGAAGCTTTCGTCAGTTTTTTGGCTGATAATGGCGTCGCACCGCAGGATGCAACATCGGACGACGTCCAGGCCTATCTCGGCTTGCTCGCGGGTGAAGGTCAGGCGGCGACATCGCGCGCGCGGCGGCTTTCAGCGATCAAACAGTTCTATCGCTTTCTGCTGGCCGAAGACCTCATCGCCCTCGATCCGACCTCAACTTTACGGGGCCCAAAGAGACAGCGCGCACTGCCCAAGGTTTTGAGCATCGCCGAGGTCGACCGTTTGCTCGCCGTTTCCCAGAAGCAGTGCGAGGAGCAGGAGGGCCACGCACTTTTTCGGGCGCTTCGCTTCCACTGCCTGCTCGAGCTTCTATATGCGACGGGGATGCGTGTTTCCGAACTCGTCAGTCTCCCGCGAAGCGTTCTCCGGGGCGACCAACGCGTTCTGATGATCAAAGGCAAGGGCGGACGCGAGCGTCTGGTGCCACTCAACGCGACGGCGCGCGCCGCACTTGACGCCTTCCTTAGCGTTTCCGGCCGGTTCGACAATTCGATGTGGCTTTTTCCGTCGAAATCGGCACTTGGCCACGTCACACGGCAAGGCTTCGCGCAAGATCTGAAGGAGGTTGCGGAAGCGGCAGGAATTGCACCGGACCGCGTATCGCCGCACGTCCTGCGCCACGCCTTCGCGAGCCATCTGCTCGACCGTGGCGCCGACCTCCGAGCCGTCCAGCAGCTGCTTGGCCATGCTGACATTTCCACCACGGAGATTTATACGCATGTCCTGCAGGAACGGCTGAAGGCGCTTGTCAATGCGCATCATCCTCTTGCCAAAACGAAACCATAACCGACCGCCGAGGGATCTTCGGTTCTAGGCGGCGCTTGAAGTGGAAGGAAGCACCCATGAGCCGGCTTTTCGGGGACATTCATCGCGCGCTTCAGATGGCCTTCGACACACGGGCACTTGCGGACAAGATCGAAGCGATCGCCCTCAAGCCGGAGATCGACGACGTCGGCAAAGCCTTCATCGAAAGCCGCGACATGTTCTTCTTGACGACGATCGACCATGGCGGCCGCCCCACGGTTTCCTATAAAGGTGGCGTTCCTGGATTTGTGAAGGTTCTGGACCCCAACACGCTGATGTTCCCGAGCTACGACGGGAACGGAATGTATCTGTCGATGGGCAACATTTCAGGCAATCCGGAGATCGGTATGCTGTTCATCGACTTCGAGAAGCCGTTCCGCCTCAGGGCGCAGGGACGAGCCGAACTCATCGTCGGCGGCTCGGAAGTCGCAGGTTTCAAGGACGCCGAGATGGCCGTGAAGGTGACAATCCACGAGACGTGGATGAATTGCCCGCGCTACATTCATCGGTACAAGAAGCTTGAGACGTCGCGTTACGCGCCAGACGCCGAGAAGGAGACGCCGTTTTGCGAATGGAAGCGGATCGACGATTTGCAGGATGTGCTACGGTCATCGGAACGAAGCAAAGTCGAAGCGCTCGGCACGACAACCGTTGACGATTGGATGGGCAAAGTCATGACGGGCGATAAAGGCGCGTGATGCCTTCTCGCGAAGGTCAAGGGCAGTCCGCTTACGGATTAGTGGCCACGATCGCATCGGGGGCGCGCAAGTCCTGGCTCGGGCTTTCATCTCATCCGCTGGGCCTGTCGACCCTCTATTTCACGGAACTTTGGGAGCGCTTCTCCTATTACGGGATGCGGGCACTCCTCACACTTTTCATGGTTGCTCCAGCCTCACAGGGCGGTTTGGGATTTGCGACGCCAACGGCTGGGAGCATCTATGGCACGTACGGCATGGCCGTCTATCTTCTGGCGCTGCCCGGCGGCTTCATCGCGGACCGCATCATCGGTGCGAAGCGCAGCGTCCTGATCGGCGGAAGCACGATCGCGGCCGGGCACTACGCGCTCGCATATCCGTCGCTTCCGACGTTCTATCTGGGATTAGCGCTCATCGCGATCGGCACCGGACTTTTCAAGCCGAACATTTCGGCGCTCGTCGGCGCCCTCTACGACCGCACCGACACCCGTCGTGACGCTGGTTTTTCGCTTTTCTACATGGGCATCAATGTCGGCGCGTTCTTCGCCCCGCTCGTGACGGGCTTTCTCGCGCAGAGCAGCGTGTTCAAAGATTGGCTGTCGGCGATGGGGTTCGACCCGGTGTTGAGCTGGCACTGGGGTTTCGGGGCCGCGGGCGTCGGAATGACGATCTCGATGGTGCTTTTTGCCCGCAGCATGCGCAGGCTGAAAGATCCCGATGTCGCCAGTCCGGAAGCATCATCTCCGTTCAGCCGACAGGCAATCTCCATCGCGGCGGTAACTCTCGGATTGCTGGCGCTGGCGCTCTTGTCCGATGTCAATGGCTTCCGATGGCTTCGCTGGCTTTTCATTCTCCTGCCCCTCGTTGGCATCGCATATGGTGCCGCCCGGCAAAGTCCCGATGCCCATAGGCTCGCCGCCGTCGGCATCTACTTCCTCGCCGCAATGGTCTTCTGGGCGATTTTCGAACAAGCGGGCACGACGCTGACGCTCTTTGCCGACACGCTGACGCGCAACGAAGTTGTAGGACTGGCGTTTCCCTCGTCCTGGTTTCAATCGGCAAACCCCATCTTCGTCATTCTGCTGACGCCTCTCGTGGCGGCGCTTTGGATGAAGCTCGGCAGTCGGCAGCCTTCGTCGCCGGTGAAGTTCGGACTCGGGCTCGTCTTTCTTGCGGCCTCGTTCCTGCTGATGGTCCCGGCCGCCAATTACGCCGCGGACGGACGTGTCTCGCCGTTTTGGCTGCTTGGCCTCTATTTCCTCTTTACGGTCGGCGAACTGATGCTGAGCCCCGTCGGGCTCTCGACCATGACGCGGATCGCGCCGCAGAGAATGTCCGGCCAAGTTCTCGGATTGTGGTTTCTTGCTACCGCGTTCGGCGACAAGCTCGCCGGCGATATCGGCGGCGCGTTTACGACGTCCGACCCGGACGCGCTTGCCCTCTCGTTCCTGGCGCAAGCGGGACTTGTCGGGGTTGCCGCGGCACTCATGTTCGCGGTCGCACCGATCGTGAGGCGCCTCTCCGAGGGCGAAAGTTAAGAAATTGGGAGGGCTCTCGCCTTCTGGATCGCGCGGGAAGGTCTGTCGCCTTGACACCCGGACCTAGCCATGGCGAATGTCGCGCGTGAAACGGCGACGGCCGCACGCTTCAGTTGCACAGTCAGGAAAGCCAAAGCTCAGTGAACGCCACCACCGCACTGCGTACGTATCTCGACTTCGAGAAACCCGTTCTCGAACTCGAAAACAAGGTTGCCGAACTGAAGGCGCTCCAGGCGGAGGGCAAGGGACCGCATATTGCCGATGAAATCACCAAGCTCGAGCAGAAGGCGAAGGCGGCACTCGCAGACACGTATGCGAAGCTGACGCCGTGGCAAAAGACGCTCGTCGCCCGACACCCCGAACGTCCGCACGCACTCGATTTCATAGGCAGTCTCGTTGAAGACTTCACGCCGCTCGCCGGTGATCGCTATTTTGCAGAGGATGAAGCCATCGTCGGCGGCATCGGAAAATTCCGGAACCGTTCCGTCGTGGTTCTGGGCCATGAGAAGGGTGCCGATACCGAGCAGCGAATCAAGCACAACTTCGGCATGGCGCGGCCGGAGGGATACCGCAAGGCCGTGCGGCTGATGGAGCTGGCAGACCGCTTCCACCTGCCGATCATCACCTTCGTCGATACGCCGGGCGCCTACCCAGGCATCGGCGCAGAAGAGCGCGGCCAAGCCGAAGCCATCGCGCGCTCGACCGAGTGCTGCCTCAGACTCGGCGTGCCGATCGTTGCCGTCATCGTCGGAGAGGGCGGTTCCGGCGGCGCCATTGCCATCGCAACGGCAAACCGGATCCTTATGCTCGAACACGCGATCTATTCTGTGATCTCTCCGGAGGGTGCGGCTTCCATCATTTGGCGCGACAGCAACAAAAAGGAAGAAGCCGCCACCAATATGAAGATCACGGCCCAGGATCTCGATCAGCTTGGCGTCATCGACGAAATCGTCAAAGAGCCGACTGGCGGCGCGCATCGCGACCGCGAATCGGTGATTATTGCTACCGGCAACGCGATCGCCCGGATGCTTTCGGAGTTCGACGGCAAATCGGCCGACGATATCCGGGCCCAACGTCATGAGCGCTTTCTGTCGATCGGCCGATGAAGCGCTGAGGCCGTTTGGCCACGGTGATGCCGTGGCCCACCGGGCGCCGCATTTCGACACGATAGTTGAGTTGACTGAGCATTATCGGGATCTCAGTCATCGTTTGCGTTAATTGTGCAATTCGTCCGCCAACCCGCGGCACGGGAACATCAATTCGAGACGGGAACGGCGTATTGGTGGGGACCAACACGAACGCAGCACTCAGGACGTTTGTCCACGTCGCGCTTTTGCTCGCAGCGGCGATGGTCGCGGCGTGCTCGAGCACGCCGACCATTCCACCGCCCTCGGAAGTGCCGCTGTCGAAGGAAACTCTGGCGCTGCTGGCCAAGAAAGGCATGCAGCCCGGCTCGCCGGTGTTCGTGCGGATCTTCAAGGAAGAATCGGAACTTGAGATCTGGAAGCAGCGCGACGACGGCCGCTTCTACCATTTCAAGACCTACCCCATCTGCAATTGGTCGGGCGATGTCGGTCCAAAGCAGAGCTATGGCGACCGGCAGGCGCCCGAGGGCTTCTATACGATCACGCCTGCCCTGATGAACCCGAATTCCAAGTATTATCTGTCGTTCAACCTCGGCTATCCGAATGCCTTCGACCGGTCATGGGGCCGCACAGGGGATTCGGTGATGGTGCATGGAAGTTGCCGCTCTGCAGGGTGCTATGCGATGACGGATGCCCTGATGGAAGAAATCTACGGCCTGACGCGGGAATCGCTGAAGGCTGGGCAGCCGAGCTTTCAGCTGCATGCGTATCCGTTTCGGATGACGGACGCGCGCATGGCCCGCGAGAAGCACAATAAATGGTACGGCTTCTGGAAGACGCTGAAGCAGGGTTATGACTATTTCGAAAAATATCGCATCCCGCCGAGCGTCACGGTTTGTGAGCGGCGCTATGTCGTCAATGCCGTGGCGCGCAGCCGTCCCGATCCCGCAGGACCTTGCCCACCGCTCGAACGACCGACGGTCACGGCCTTTCATCCCTTACCAGAGCCCGGCGGTGTCGACGTCGCAACCGGCAACAAGCTGAAGGGAATCACCGATCCAGATAACGAGCCGACGCTTGCCGATATCAAGAAGGCGAAAGAACAGCAGAGCGCTCAGTCGCTCTGGCATCTTCCATCGCTCGCTTCGCAACCTGCCGCCACTGCGTCGCCCGTTGCAAACGCGAACTGAACCCAATCCGGGCGTCCGATGAGAAACAAAGGCGCTAGCGAACCTGCATTTCGTCGTCCCCGGCGTTTGGCCCTGAAAGTTGCGCTTTTCAGCACGGGCCTGCTGACGGTTGCCGCCGCCGCATTCGTACTGATGCCCATCTGGCTCCCGACGCTGCCGGGAGGCGACAAAGCGCTGATCAAATATGAGCGAAGCCAGCGGCTGACGCGGTGGAGCTTCGGTCTGCCGATGCCAGGGGAGCCTGACTTGTCGCGCCTTCCCCAACGCCTTGCCTCGGCGGGTGTCCACGTGGGGTCGCCGATCCTGATCCGAATCTACAAAAGTGAATTCGAGCTTGAGCTTTGGATGCAGCGAGACGGCATCTTCCATCGCTTCGCGACCTACCCGATCTGCCGATGGTCTGGTGCGCTCGGACCGAAGCTCAAGCAGGGCGACCGGCAGGCGCCTGAAGGGTTCTATACGGTCGATTCAGCGGCGCTCAATCCGAACAGCCGGTGGTATCGCTCGTTCAATCTCGGCTTTCCGAATGCCTTCGACCGTGCTCACGGGCGGACCGGTTCGCTCATCATGGTCCATGGTGGTTGCGGTTCGATCGGCTGCTTCGCGATGACAAATGCGCAAATGCATGAAATCTGGCAGCTCGTGACCGCCGCGCTAGCCGGTGGGCAGGCCCGCTTTCAGGTTCAGGTCTATCCGTTTCGGATGTCGGCCGAGCGCCTCGCAAAATACGGCGAGAGCCCCCATGCCGCATTCTGGAAAAACCTGAAAGAGGGGAGCGATCTTTTTGAAACGAGCGGGGTGCCCCCGAAGGTCAACGTGTGCAAGGGGCAGTATCGGTTTGAACCGGGTGACCGAGGCTCGACAGGATCCGAGCCGATCGACGACAAATGTGCAAGCGAGGCCGCCAAACTCTAGCTGTTCAAAGTCGCGCTTCTCCGGCCGAGTGTTGGCAAAAAGTCACTTAGGATTGCGCCGGGACAGCGATAATATGTCCATTGCTGAAAAGCAGGGTTCTCGGTCGCTTATCCCATGTGGTGGTTCGATTTATCGCGTCTCAGGCTTGTCGCGGCGATGCTCCTCTGCCTCGTCGCTTTCGGACACGCGCAGGCGCTGACGATCGAACTCAAGGATGTTGCGGCCGATCGCCTCGAGCGTCAGCGAGCAGCCGCCACCGGCGCTTTGCCACTGCCCGGAACGCCCAATGTCGCCGTGCTTCAGGAGCGGCTTCGCGACAAGGGTGTCACGCTCGCATCACCGATCGTGATCCGCATTTTCAAATCCGAGTCGGAGCTTGAGATCTGGAAGGAGAGGGATGGCGCGTTCGTCCTTTTCGCGACCTATCCCATCTGCCACTGGTCGGGGACGCTCGGGCCGAAACTCCGAGACGGCGACCGCCAAGCGCCTGAAGGTTTTTATACCGTTACGCGCGCGCAAGCCCGCCACGTCGGGCGTTGGCCGGTTTCAATCGATATCGGCTATCCGAACATTCTCGATCAATCGCAGGCGCGGACAGGTTCAGACATTCTCATTCACGGCGGATGCTCTTCGGTCGGATGCTTCGCCATGACCAATCCCGTGTCGGAGGAAATCCATCAACTGACTCTTGCCGCGATCGACGCCGGGGAAGAACTGGTGCCGGTGTACGTTCTGCCGTTTCGAATGACGGACGAAAACATGATCGCGCAAGCCGATTCGCCGTGGAAGCCGTTCTGGAACAACCTCAAGGAGGGCTACGACCTCTTCGAACGGACAAAGCGGCCGCCGAACATCGGCGTTTGCAGCGGGCGGTATATCTTCAACGAAACGCGACCAGGCGAACTGCCCGGGGCGCTTGACGCCTGCGCTCCGACGATTGCGTCCATCCGCGAGCAGGATCAGTGGCTGAGCAATGTGCCGCCGCCGACAATGGATCTTCCCAAGCTCGCGACGCAAACGGCGGAGTCAAAATCCCGGGCCATTCCGCAAATCCAAACCAGTCTCGAGAGCGAAACGCCTCCCCCTATGTTCTCGTGGCCTCTGATCCGCTAATTGAAGCGACGCTTGCGCGCAGGGCCTTGGTGCCAGGCGTCGCCATCATGCGCGGTCCTAGCCGCGCCCGACGCCGGTTGGTAGGCTGGATCGCATTCACGTCAACGGAGCAAGGACCCACGGAATGGCGGATAAGACCATATTGAAGCGCGTCGAATTCTTCATGGAGAATTTGCTGTTCAGCTCACGCTGGCTACTCGCGCCGTTCTACTTCGGGCTCGCGATCTCGCTCTTCGTTCTCTTGATCAAGTTCGTAATGGAGCTTTTGCATCTCGCTGAAGGCGCGTTCACGTCAACCGAATCGGACGTCATCCTCGGCCTCCTTACGCTCGTCGACCTGACGCTGACCGGATCACTGCTGATCATCGTCATCTTCTCTGGGTACGAGAACTTCGTTTCGCGGATGGATCATTCGACGCACGGTGATCGTCCAGAATGGATGGGCACGATCGACTTCTCGGCATTGAAGCTCAAGATGCTCTCGTCGATCGTCGCGATTTCGGCCGTGCAGCTTCTGCGTCAGTTCATGGCGCTCGGGACGGTCACGCCGGAGCGAGAGAAGGAGTTGATGTGGCTCGTCATTATCCATCTCGTGTTCGTCGTCTCGAGTGTGCTGCTAGCGCTCTCAGATCGGATAGCGGGCGGCGGGCACGGAGAAGCCAGCGAGGCGCCGGAAAAAGCCCGCGGTGAAAAGGTCGGCGAGCATTGACGGCGCGGCCATCTTCGGTTGTCCACAGCGATTAGCATCAGGCCTCGGAACGGAGGCCCCGTCGGTGCCGTTTGTTTGACACAAATGGAGAGAGATGCCGATGAACTTGCTCCCCCTGCAAATCATCCTGGGCTTCCAGGTCGCCGCCGCGGTCGTGATTTTCATCCAGCTCATGAAGGGCGCGGACGGAGACAGGCCACTTCGCGCGGAAAAGGTAGCGCGGCCCGCCGCGACGCGACGGCGCGCAGCAATCGACGGTTCGTTCGAAAACGACCCACGATAAGATCCTCGGCGACGGAACGATCGCGCCGGGCTTTACTGGCAGACAAACTGCGGTCCCCGAAAGAACCGTCAGTCCATCTTGCCGTGGCAGTGCTTGTATTTCTTACCTGAACCGCACGGGCAAAGGGCGTTACGCGAAACGCGGCCCCAGGTCGCGGGATCGTTCGGATCAACGGCTGCGTCTGCCCTTCGGCTCTGGAGAGGGGCACGTTTCTCTGGCTCGGGCAACGCGTCGCGCCGTGCGCGGGCACCCGCGATAGCAGCGTCAGCCATTGCCATTTCAGGATCGCGCTCGACGAAATCGTCGTATCCCGTCGAAGCATCCATATGGTGCGCTTCCATCGGCGGCAGCTCGACGGGTTGCAGCATCGGCTGGTCCTCGGGGGGCGCCAGCTCGACATGCATGAGTTGGCCCGTCACGTTCTCGCGCAGACGGCCCAGCATGTTTTCGAATAGGATGAAGGCTTCCGACTTGTATTCGTTCAAGGGATCCCGCTGACCGTAGGCGCGGAAGCCGATCACCTGGCGCAAGTGCTCGAGCGTCACCAGATGCTCGCGCCAGAGGTGATCGAGGGTCTGGAGAAGTACCATCTTCTCGATCTGGCGGTAGAGTTCGATGCCAAGCTCATTGGTCTTGTTTTCAACTTTAGCGTCGACGGCGGCTTTGATGCGCTCGCGAATTTCTTCGTCGGCGATGCCTTCTTCCGCCGCCCATGTCTCGATTGGAAGATCAAGGCCGAAGATGCCGCTTACCTGCTCGGTGAGGCCCTTCGTGTCCCACTGCTCCGCGTAGGCAGATGGCGGGATGAAGCGTGTGACAAGCTCATCGATCAATTCATTGCGCAGCTCGAAGACCGTTTCGGAGACATCGTCCTGGCCCATGATGTCGAGACGCTGCTCGAAGATGACCTTGCGCTGGTCATTCATTACGTCGTCGTACTTCAGGATCTGCTTGCGGATATCGAAGTTGCGCTGCTCGACTTTCTTCTGCGCTGTTTCGAGCGATTTGTTCATCCACGGATGGGTGATCGCTTCACCTTCCTTGAGGCCAAGCGTCTGGAGCACCTTTTCCATGCGCTGCGATCCGAAGATGCGCATCAGATCGTCGTCAAGCGCCAGATAGAATTTCGATCGGCCCGGGTCGCCTTGACGGCCTGAACGGCCGCGAAGCTGATTATCGATGCGCCGGCTTTCGTGTCGCTCCGTCGCGAGAACGTAAAGACCGCCCGCGTCGAGCGCTTTTTTCTTCTTTTCGGCGACGTCCGCAACCAGCTCGGCGCGCTTCGTGGAAATCGCGGATTCGTCTGGCGGCGTGCCCTTCTGGGTTTCCTCGGCGACCCAATCGCGTAGGCGGAATTCGGCGTTGCCGCCAAGCTGAATATCCGTACCGCGGCCAGCCATGTTGGTCGCGATCGTCACGGCTCCCGGCTGACCGGCCTGGGCGACGATATTGGCTTCCTGCTCGTGATAGCGGGCATTCAGGACCTGATGCGGGATCGGGAATTCCTTGCCCTTCGCCTCATTGGCAAACTTCGCGAGAAGCGCTGCCATGTCGGTGAAATGCTTGCGCAGATCTTCTTCCTTGCCGGGCTTCAAGGCAGCTGCCTGCTGCTCGAGCTGATGGGCAAGATCCTTGAAATACTTCTTGTCCTTCAGAAGCTCGGAAAGCTGCTCCGATTTTTCGATCGAGGTCGTGCCGACCAGGATGGGCTGACCGCGGCTCTTGGCTTCGGCGATCGACTGCACGATGGCTGCGAGCTTCTCGCGTTGCGTGCGGTAGATCTCGTCGTCTTCGTCGATGCGGCTGACGGGAAGGTTGGTCGGGATTTCGATGACTTCCAGGCCGTAGATATCGAGGAATTCGCTGGCCTCCGTCATCGCCGTACCGGTCATGCCGGCGAGCTTCTTATAGAGGCGGAAGTAGTTCTGGAACGTGATCGACGCCAGCGTCTGGTTCTCGGGCTGGACCTCGACGTGCTCTTTCGCTTCGAGCGCCTGGTGCAGGCCTTCCGAATAGCGACGTCCTGGCATCATACGGCCGGTGAACTCGTCGATGATAACGACCTGGCCGCCTTTGACGATGTAATCCTTGTCTCGCTGGAAGAGCTTGTGCGCCTTCAGCGCCTGCGTCAGGTGATGGACGATCGTGACGTTGTCGATGTCGTAGAGCGTGCCCTTGAGGAGGCCTGCGGTGCCCAGCGCCTGCTCCATCTTTTCGTTGCCGGCTTCGGTAAAGGAAACCTGGCGCTGTTTTTCATCGAGCTCGAAATCTTCCGGCACGACGATCTTCATCATCTCGTCGATCTGCTGATAGAGATCAGCGCGGTCTTCGAGGGGGCCAGAGATGATCAGCGGGGTGCGCGCTTCATCGATCAGGATCGAGTCGACTTCGTCGACGATGGCGTAGGCATGGCCACGCTGCACCATCTCCGAGTAGTTCATCTTCATGTTGTCGCGAAGATAATCGAACCCAAGCTCGTTGTTGGTGCCGTAGGTCACGTCGGCGCCGTAAGCCGCCTTGCGGTCTTCGTCCGACATGTCGTGGATGATGCAGCCGACCGTCAGCCCGAGAAAGCGATAGACCTGCCCCATCCAGTCGGCATCGCGCTTGGCCAAGTAATCGTTGACCGTGACGACGTGGACGCCCTTTCCGGTCAGCGCGTTGAGATAGACGGGAAGGGTCGCAACGAGCGTCTTGCCTTCGCCGGTCTTCATCTCGGCGATGTCGCCCTGATGAAGCACCATGCCGCCAATGAGCTGCACGTCGAAATGGCGCTGGCCGAGTGTGCGCTTAGCGGCTTCGCGGACGGTCGCAAATGCCGGGACGAGCAGATCGT
The DNA here is from genome assembly GCA_018242215.1 of Pseudomonadota bacterium. Taxonomy (GTDB): domain Bacteria; phylum Pseudomonadota; class Alphaproteobacteria; order Rhizobiales; family Hyphomicrobiaceae; genus Hyphomicrobium_B. Next base: position 8,461 of record JAFECG010000030.1, on the reverse strand, counting down.
CGATCGAGGTGCCTTCGGCGAGCTGTTTGCGGAACGTTACGGTGCGGGCCCTTAGGTCTTCGTCAGAAAGGTTCTGAAGCTCTTCTTCGAGGGCGTTAATTGCCGCCACGCGCGAGCGAAAGCCCTTGACCCTCCGCTCGTTAGACGAGCCGAAGATTTTCGAAGCGAGACTACCGAACGAGAGCATATTTAAGTCCGTCCCTACAAATTCGTGAGGCCACGCAAACGCGCAGCCGGCTCAGTTCCAATCGCCGGGCAGCATTCAGCAAAAAATGCGCGGCAAGGGGATCTCCCCGCCACGCCTGCGTCAACGTTCCCTCGGCGCTGTCCATTGCGCGGTCGAGACGGGCTCGACGGCCCGATCCGATTAGCGGGAGACATAAGAACTCGCCCCCCTGACTGTCAATGTTTTGCGGCCAAAGGTCGGGGACTGCCATTTTCCGGTTCCGTCCGAGAATTAACTTGGTTTTCTCGCGTCGGGCCGCTATCGAGGCCCGCTTGTTGGCCGCTCGCGTGCGGTTGTGCCGTCATGCCTGAATGAACAGCAAGACGGCCGTTTTTCCGGTCTCTAGAACCCCCAATGCGGAGCCAATCGCAGATGAAGCGTATCGCCCTGACCATTCTCATTCTGGCGCTCACGAGCGCTGCAGCGCCGCTGACAGCCATCGCCGAAAACAAGGTTGTGGCGACGATCGACGGAAAACCCATCACGGAGGGCGATCTCGCCGTCGCCGAAAGCGAGATTGGTTCCGATATGGGCACGATGCCGGCGGAGCAGAAGCGCACCTCGCTTCTCGAATTTCTCATCGACAATCAACTCTTCGCCGAGGCGGCCGAGACTGAAAAGTTGAATGAGGGGCCCGATTTTCAGACCCGCCTCAACTATCTGAAGCGTCGTGCGCTTCGCGAGCTTTATTTCGATAAGGTCATCAAGGCTTCCGTGAGCGATGCCGATGCGCGCAAGGTTTATGACGAACAGGTCAAGCTTTTGAAGCCGGAAGAGGAAGTATCGGCGCGGCATATTCTGGTGGATACCGAAGCAGAAGCCAAAACTCTGAAAGAAAAGATCGATAAAGGCGCTGATTTCGCGCAGCTCGCCAAGGAAAATTCAAAGGATCCCGGCTCAAAAGACGACGGCGGCAATCTCGGCTACTTCGGCCACGGACAGATGGTGCCTCAATTCGAAGAGGTCGTCTTCAAGTTGAAGAAGGGGGAGGTCTCCGATCCGGTCAAGACGCAGTTCGGCTGGCATCTGGTCAAGCTCGAGGACCGTCGCGTCAAGCAGCCGCCGGCATTCGAGATCGTCAAGGATCGCATCATTCAGTCGATGCTGCTCAAGAAAGCACAACAAACGGCAGTCGCGCTGCGCTCCAAGGCAAAAATTGAGATCGTCGATCCGCAGATCAAGAAGGCCGTCGACGATCGCAACGCGATGATTCAGCAGCAGTCGCAGCCGAAGGCGGTCGATACGCCGAAGGACGCGCCTGCCCCCTGAACGGCGCCGTTACCTCCAAAGATTGTCGTCGGGCCGCTTGATTATGGCGGCCCGATCTGTTTCACGGAGCCTCCTAAACTCCGGAGGTCGCCCATGGGCAAAGTCACGAGCGTTTCGCCGTTCTCACCTGAAACTCTCGCGAAACTTCCCATCGTAGAGGGTGTCGCGTTCGCGACCGCCGAAGCCGGCATTCGCTACAAGAAACGTACCGACCTCTTGCTGGCCGTGCTCCGAGAGGGGACGGCCGTTGCGGGCGTCCTGACGCAATCCAAAACCGCGTCGGCGCCGGTGCTCGCTTGTCGGAAGCACCTTAAAAAAGGGGGAGCGCGAGCCCTCGTCGTCAACTCAGGCAACGCCAACGCTTTTACTGGAAAGAAGGGAAGCGAGGCTGTCGAGATCACGGTTGCACATGCGGCCGAGGCCGTCGGGTGCAAGACGCATGAGGTTTTTGTCGCCTCGACCGGCGTGATCGGCGAGCCGCTCGACGCAGGAAAATTCGCGCATCTTCTCGGCGATCTCGCAAGCCGTGCGGAGCCGGATGCTTTCGAAAAGGCCGCGCGCGCGATTATGACGACGGATACCTATCCGAAGCTCGCAACGCGGAGAGCGCTCATTGGTGACGTCGAAGTGACGATCAATGGCTTCTGCAAGGGTGCCGGCATGATCGCGCCCGACATGGCGACGATGCTGTGCTTCATTTTCACGGACGCCGCAATATCACCCGATGCGCTGCAAGAGCTCCTGGCGGAGCACGCCGAGACGACCTTCAACTGCATGACGGTCGATGGAGATACGTCGACGAGCGATACCTGCCTCATATTCGCGACCGGGGCGGCAGCAGAGCGTGGGCAGAAAGAGATCACGAAAGCCAAATCGAAGAAGGTCAATGCTTTTTCGAAGGCGCTTTACGATCTGATGCGGGATCTTGCGATCCAGGTTGCGAAGGACGGCGAAGGACTGTCGAAATTCGTGACGTTCGAAGTTGCGGGTGCCAAGTCCTGGCACGCTGCACGGGCCATCGCCCTCTCCTGCGCAAATTCCCCGATCCTCAAGACTGCTATTGCAGGCGAAGATCCGAACTGGGGTCGCGTCGTGATGGCGGTCGGCAAGTCGGGCGAAGCGGCGGATCGGGATAAGCTTGCGATCTGGTTCGGACCGCATTGTGTGGCCCGCGACGGCGAGCGCGCCGACGACTACGACGAAAAAACCGTCGCGGCCTACATGAAGAACCGGGAGATCGTCATTCGCGTGCACGTCGGGGTCGGCAACGCTGCGGCGCGGGTCTGGACCTGCGATCTGACGCACGATTACATATCCATCAACGCCGATTATCGGAGCTAGTGGACGAGATCAATGGAGCACAGCTTCTGGAAAGAGCGCTGGCAGCGTGGAGAGATCGGATTTCACCAGCCGCATATCCATGCACAACTGCAAAAGTTCTGGCCCGACCTCCGATTACCGAAGGGCAGTGCAGTTTTCGTGCCGCTTGCCGGCAAGTCCCGAGACATGGCTTGGCTCGCGGAACATGGTCATAAGGTTATTGGCGCCGAGCTGTCGGGGCTTGCAGTTCGGGATTTCTTCAAAGAATCGGATCTGACGCCCATCGTGACGCCGAGCGCGCCATTTCAGATCTTTGAAGCAGGTCCATTCAAAATCTACCAGGGCGATTTCTTTGCGATTTCGCAGGAGGCACTTCGCGACGTTGTCGCCTGTTATGACCGGGCGGCGCTGATCGCGCTGCCGCCCGACATGCGTCCCCGTTACGCCGAGAAGCTGACGGCGGTATTGCCCCCGGAGGCCGTGCTTTTCCTCGTCACGATCGAGTATCCGGAAGGGGAGATCACCGGCCCACCCTTCTGCGTGACGCGCAGCGAAGTACGCTCCCTGTATGGCCAGTATTTTGACATGGAGATCCTGGAGGCGCGCGACCGGCTCCACGCCAACGACAATCTCAAAAAGCGGGGCGTAACAAAGCTAGAAGAAATCGCCTTTGTCCTGAGGCGCAAGGCATGAAGCCTCTGCTGCTCGTCGCGGCCGTCGCCCTGGTCGACGAAGATGGGCGCGTGCTGATCGCCCAGCGCCCGGAAGGCAAATCGATGGCGGGGCTCTGGGAATTTCCGGGCGGCAAGGTCGAGTCCGGCGAAACTCCCGAGGATGGGCTTTGCCGCGAGATCAAAGAAGAACTCGATATTGAACTTTGCCGGACGTGCCTCTCGCCCTTCAACTTCGCAAGCCATGCCTACGAAGACTTCCACCTTCTGATGCCGCTGTATCTCTGCCGTACGTGGGAGGGCGAGATCCATCCGCGTGAAGGACAGACGATCAAATGGGTACGCGGCATCGAGCTCAACCGCTATCCGATGCCACCCGCCGACGAGCCGCTCATTCCCTGGCTCCGGGATCTTTTGGCCGAGATTTCAAAACATCGGTCAGGCTGACCTTTGCGGATCCCGGCTGCAGCGGCTTCTGCTGGCTTTCGTGCGGCGCCCATCCGGTCAGCGTGACGATCTCGAAGGTTGCAGGAATACGGCCGTTCGGGAGGCGGAAACGTTCGAGATAGATCTCCGCAGCGCGAAGCAATAGTCCACGTGTCACAGGCGTCCGGCGGCGCTCGACGAGGGGGTTGCTTGCGGCCATGGCCTTCAGTTCCTGCATCAGAGCGAGGGGAGACGAATAGGTCACCTCGATCACGTCATTGTCGGCGACCGGCAGCGCGAAACCAGCGCGCTGGAGGAGACCGCCCAGCTCGCGCACATCCGCGAAAGGCGCAACGCGGGGAGAGGCTCCTCCCAACAGTTCATCCTCGGCCAAGATCCAGGCTTCGCGCAGCTCTTTCAACGTTTCGCCGCCGAGAAGGGCACCGAGGAACAAACCGTCCGGCTTTAAGGCGCGGTTGATCTGGACGAGCGTGCCAGGAAGATCGTTGACGAATTGGAGCGACAGTCCGGATACAACGAGATCGAGACTTGCCGCCGCAAACGGCAGAGCTTCCTCTTCCGCGACGACTTTCAGACCTCCACCGGGCGCCAGAGAAACGATCGACGGTTCAATATCGATCATGCAGCCAATCGACGGAACGCCCTCCAGCGATGCCGCCATTAGACCGTGGTAGTCCCCGATACATGCGCCAACCGGAAATTCCCGGCGCACGAGCGCCAGCCGGTCGGCGAAATCCTCCGCGACCCGCTCTAAAAGAAAATCCGGGAGGCGTTCGCCTGCACTTCCTCGTGCGATGCGATCTCGGCGGCGTCGAAGCAATTTGCGATCGAAGATCTGCGGCGCGGCTGCCATTGTCTGTCTATCCGAAAGGCGCTGAAGAGCTCCAAGTCACTCTCGCTCGCGTTAGCCCGTTGCGCTAGAGTTGTGCAATGTTGAACAGTACCACGGTCAGGCAGGACGAAGATGGTGATACGGGGGAGCGCGTTGCGGCGACATTCCGTCCTCTCGCCAGATGGGGACGCGCGGCACTCGACGTCGTGCTACCGCCGCTCTGCCTTGGCTGTCAGAGCCGTATCATGGATCACGATGCGCTTTGTCCGGCCTGCTGGCGGCAAATCGCGTTCATCCGGCCGCCACTCTGTGATCGGCTTGGCCTCCCGCTTGTCATCGATACCGGCGGAATAATGCTCTCGGCTGCCGCAGTCGCCGATCCGCCAGACTATGATCGGGCCCGTGGCGTCGCCCGTTTTGACGGCCTGATGCGCGTGCTCATTCACGGTTTCAAATTCCACGACAGCCATAACGCGCGGCGGCTCTTCGGACGATGGATGGCCGTCGCCGGCCAAGATTTGCTGAGGGACGCGGACCTTCTCGTGCCGGCGCCGCTGGCGCGATGGCGGCTGCTTTCCCGGCGGTTCAACCAAGCACAGATCCTTGCCGCCGAGGTCGGACGGCGCACCGGAAAGCCGGTCAATTCCTTTGCGCTCCTTCGCAGCAGGTCGGCCGGACATCAGGTGGGACTGACGCGGGCTCAGCGTCTCAGAAATGTCGCTGGCGTTTTCCGTGTTCCTTCGAATGAATTGCCGAATGTCGCTGGAAAAGCCATAGTTCTGGTCGATGATGTCATCACAACCGGCGCAACAGCGTCTGCGGCTGCCCGTGCCTTGAAGCGTGCGGGTGCTCGGCGTGTCGATGTACTTGCGCTTGCCCTTGTTTCAGAATGATAATTTTGGGGCAATGGGCGTGACAAAGGCGCGGCACAGCGGCGCAAATCTGCAAAGCAAGGTTGCATGGCCTCGCGAACGCGGTACCTTTGATTCGAATTCTTCCGATGGCGTAGTGAGAGGCGCCGATCAATGCCGAAGGTGACAGTCTATACGGCTGGGAATTGCTGCTACTGCCATATGGCCAAGGACCTGTTGCGGCGCAAAGGCGCTGCTTTCGAAGAGGTTGATCTGACCGGCCGCACCGATTTGCGGGCTGAACTGATTTCCCGCACGGGCGGCAGGCGCACCGTTCCCCAAATCTGGATCGGTGAGATGCATGTCGGCGGATGTGACGATCTTTTTGATCTTGAGCGCTCGGGCCGCCTCGACACGCTTCTGACGGCGTCCTGAGATGTCACCTCGTTCCAAGACGGCTTTTCGTGCGGCGCTCGCGCAAATGCGGGCAGGCCGCGATGTCGGGCGCAATATCGCCGACGCGATCGAGCTGATCGACGAAGCGGCCGACAAGGGCGCCGAATATGTGCAAACCCCCGAATGCACCACACTGATGGAACTGGAGCAGCCGCGCCTGATGGCTGAGACGCGTCCTGAGGACAGCAATCCGGCGCTCGCGGCCTTTTCCGAAGGAGCCCGGAAGCGGAAGATCTGGCTGCACATCGGTTCGATGGCGGTGAAGGTTGGCGAGGGGCGATTGGCCAATCGTTCCTACCTTATCGCACCTGATGGGACGATTGCCGCGCGCTACGACAAGATCCACATGTTCGACGTCGATCTCGGCGGCGGGGAATCCTATAGCGAAAGCGCAAACTATCAGGCAGGTCCGACAGCGATGCTTGCCGAACTGCCCTGGGGGCGCCTTGGCCTCACGATCTGTTACGATCTGCGCTTTCCCGCCCTACATCGGGCGCTTGCAAAAGGCGGGGCAAAATTTATTGCCGGGCCAGCAGCCTTTACGCGGACGACAGGCGAAGCGCACTGGCATACGCTTTTGCGTGCGCGCGCAATCGAGACGTGCACGTTCGTTCTGGCGGCAGGTCAAGGCGGGCTGCATGAAAACGGTCGCGAGACCTTCGGGCACAGCCTCATCATCTCGCCGTGGGGTGAGATCCTTGCGGAAGCCGGCGTCGATCCCCAGGTCATCTCAGCGGATATCGACGCCGCCTATGTGGAGCAAATCCGGCGGAAAATTCCGTCGTTGACGCATGACCGCGATTTCGACGTCGTCGTCGCGACCCCTTCGAAATCGCCGCATCTGGTACACGAACCGTGATCAAATATCTTCTTGGGTGTGCCTCCGGGCACGAATTCGAAAGCTGGTTTCGCGCCGGTGCGGACTTTGATGCGCAATCGCGCTCGGGGGAGATCGCTTGCCCTCTTTGCGGGTCGATTGACGTCGTGAAGCAGCCGATGGCGCCGTCGGTCGTGACCAAGCGCGCAAGGGCGGGACGGCCACCGGCGCAGGAGCCGGCTCCGGCACCTGTGGCAGGCGGCGCAACCGCTGGCGCTGATGGCGTGGCTGTCCGCGAGGCACTTAAGGCGTTTACGCAAAAGGTCATCGCCAATACCGAGGACGTCGGCCCACGCTTTGCGGAAGAGGCGCGACGAATGCATTTCGGCGAAATCGAAGAGCGTCAGATCCGCGGCAGCTCGACGGTCGAAGAGGCGCAAGAACTCGCGGAAGACGGCGTGCCGTTCGGCATCATACCTGTTCTCCCTGAGGATCTTAACTAAGCCCCGCAGGCGGCCGGGCGCTTTTGACGTATTTCTCCGATCAGAGAGGCATTTTGGCGGTTGCGAGGCGGCCCGGAAGCGGTGCAAACATCTCAAGACGGAGTGGTGTTGCGCACTCCGCGGAGATCCTGCCTGAATGACCTCGACCGTTGCCCGACTCGATCCAGCTGCCCGTGCCGCCAACCGGACGGGTCCAGCCATTCGCCACGATTGGACGAGCGGAGAAGCGCTGGCGCTCTATGACTTGCCATTGATGGATTTGCTCTTCCGCGCCCAAAGCGTGCATCGGACGTCGTTCGACCCGAACAAAGTGCAGATGAGCCGCCTGTTGTCGATCAAGACCGGCGGATGCGCTGAGGATTGCGGTTACTGCAGCCAGTCGGCGCATCACAAGACGGGCCTCAAAGCCTCGAAGCTGATGGAAGTCGAACGCGTCATTTCGGAGGCCAAAAAGGCGAAGGCAGCCGGTGCGACGCGCTATTGCATGGGCGCGGCGTGGCGCAGCCCGAAGAGCCGCGACATGGACGTCGTCGTTGCGATGGTCGAAGGCGTCAAGGCGCTTGGGATGGAAACCTGCATGACGCTCGGCATGCTGACGGACGGCGATATCGTCAAGCTGCGCGATGCGGGCCTCGATTACTACAATCACAACGTCGATACGTCAGAAGCCTATTACGGCAAGGTGATCACTACGCGCAGTTATGCTGACCGACTCGATACGCTGGCGCGCGTGCGCGACGCCGGCATGAAGGTCTGCTCGGGCGGCATTGTCGGCATGGGCGAAGAACGCCAGGATCGCGTCGATATGCTGGTGACGCTCGCGAACCTCGAAGAGCATCCGGAGAGTGTTCCGATCAACATGCTGATTGCCATTCCCGGCACGCCGCTTGAAAACGCGGAGCGGATCGATCCGATCGATTTCGTTCGTACAATAGCGGTCGCACGTATCATGATGCCGAAGTCATTCGTTCGCCTCTCGGCCGGTCGCACGGACATGAGCGATGAGATGCAGGCGCTCTGTTTCTTCGCGGGCGCGAATTCGATCTTCGTCGGCGACACCCTGCTGACC
>JAFECG010000002.1 GCA_018242215.1 Pseudomonadota bacterium | reverse complement strand
GATTAGTCGTTTATTCAACGACGACAGGGCGTTGAATCCAACGGATGAACCAAAAGTTTTTATCCGTTGAGTCTCCCCTATACCCCCTCTGGGAGCGCCAAAAACCAACAAAAAACCAACATAAGGGGTCAAAAACCTACATTTTTGACCTCATTGACACTTCGGTCTAAAGACCGAAAAACGTCAACAAATCTAAGGGTTTATATGGACTAATTTGAACCGATTTGGATGGGGGTATGGTGGAGAGGGCTGGATTCGAACCAGCGTAGGCGAAGCCAACGGATTTACAGTCCGTCCCCTTTAGCCACTCGGGCACCTCTCCCCGCGGCCGTACGTAACGGCGGCAGAAATGAAAGCGCCCTGCCAACCGGGCAGGGCCTTCGGACGGGTTATCTTCACGGGGGCCTTCCCTGTCAATCGGAAAAGCGGCAATGTGGCGTCGGGCGCTCATCCCAAGGGACTGAGCCGCATTTTTGGCCCCAAACAAGGGCCGCCACGCCAGCTTTCGAGGCAACCTCTGCAGAAACAACGTTTCAACAAGCCGTGGCGCGACAAGAAGCGCCCCAGCGGGTTTTCTTCGCGTCAGCCGAACGCCCGCGGGCCGAACGCGGCGCGCGGACGTGATGCAGGCTCGCACGCACAGGAAGACGGTGGCCCCGTTCGGCTCTTCGGGCTGCACCCTGTCGAAGCCGCTTTGAAAAACCGTGCCCGCCGGATTCTGCGGCTGTTGCTTACCGAGAATGCGGAACGCCGCCTTCGCGAGGCGCTCGACACGATTGCGCCGCCCATAGAGCGGGTAACGCCACGCGACCTCGACAAACTTCTTGGCGCCGATGCGGTCCACCAAGGCGCGGCCGTCGAAACCGAACCCCTCCCCGAGCCCGACTGGCACGACCTCGCGGCGTCGGCAAACGGGCGCCCTCTGATCGTTCTCGATCAAGTGACGGACCCGCACAATGTGGGGGCCATCCTGCGGTCCTCCGCCGTCTTCGGCGCCAGTGGCCTCGTCATGACGCGCCGTCACAGCCCGCCACTCAATGGCGTTCTCGCGAAGTCGGCCTCGGGCGCCCTCGAACTGATCCCGGTCGCGCTAGTCGCCAATCTCGCGCGGGCACTCGACGAATTGAAAGCCGCAGGGTTCACCATTGTGGGCCTCGACGGCGAAGGCGAGCAGACGATCGAGGGGCTCGATTGGTCACGCCCAACCGCCCTCGTGATGGGCTCAGAAGGCAAAGGTCTACGCGAATTGACCCGCAAAACCTGCGATTGCCTCGCCCGCATTACCACGGATGGCGAAATCGCTAGCCTCAACGTGTCCAATGCTGCCGCGATCGCCCTTCACACGGCTCTGCTGGCACGGCACAGCGCCTCGAAGCCCTGACACACGAAACGGCCCGGACCGAAAATCGGACCGGGCGCCAAAGTCTCGTCTGCAAAAGCCGCCGCGAGGCGGATCACCAGTCTCCGCGGCGATGACCGCCGTAATGGCGGTTGTGCCACTCGACATGATAGTAGCGCCGGTTAGGTGCACCCCATGCCGCGTAATAAGGCGGCAACGGTCCTCGGAAGTGGCGGATGATCGGACCGCCCCATTCTCCCGAGTTGTAGTACGGATAATATCCGCGTGGTTCATAATCGTATGAATAATACCGCTCCAGCGCATCGTTGCGGTGGTATTCGTGATAGCGCAAATCCGGTCGGTTCAGATCGAAGGCCGCAGCCTGACTACTGATAGCCGCGCCCGCTGCCGCAGCTGCAGCGATTGCCTTCCATGACCTGAAACGCATGGGCAGAACTCCTGCAAGGTTCCTGAGGACAGCCACTTGTCCTGCAAAAGGTTCGAGAATCGTTGCACGAGCGTATCTTAAGATCGAGCGAAGGGCATCTCGGGATATCCATACCGCCGCCGATTTTTTGCCTCGCGTTACATCTCCGCCAGCGGGGTGAGCTGCCGCCCCGACGGATCATTGTTCGGATGGCGTTTCAGATACACAGCTCGTGGGCCAGGGTCCGATCAGGGTCCGATCCTGCCTTGCGTCGGAACTCCAACGGCAAAGCTGCGTTTAAAAGACCTGAATGGAAAAACAGACACACGAGGAGGTTGTCTTGCGCATAGGAGCCATCGCGCTAATCGCAGTCTTGATGGGGGGTTTCGCGTCCGCATCATCGGCGATGACCGTTACGAAACCCACAGGCGTTGCGACCCGGCCAGCGTTGCAACAGATCGATTACAAGAAGAAAAATAAATACTACCACAAGCGTCAAAAGTATCATGCGGGCGGCCGCTATGACAGGGCGCCGGCGCATTGGCATCGTTACAACAAACGTCCCGGCGACTGGCGCCGTCGTGGCTGCATCATCGTCGGCCCGATCTGGTGGTGCCCCTGACGCATCGAGGAAGACCTGAGCGTCGCTCGAGCAGGTTCGGGGAGCGGAACATAGTCCGCTCCTCAAATCTTTTGAGGAATTCTGCTTCTCATTTCAGCAACCGAGCAAGCACGTCACGAACTCCGCCGGACCGCTTCAAGAGGGGGATGGCGACTATCCCCGCGGCGGTTCTCCGGACGCACATACATGATAGAAGCGGTAGGCCTGTCTGCTTTCAATTTCAGTGCGGCAATCAGAGCATCCTCGCCTTGCACGACGACGTGTCCAACCTGCCCCTCGACCTTGAATCCAACGGTAAACCGCATTCGGCGCCCTCCTGAGCAAGCCTGAGGCTCGCAACGTAGCATGGAGAATGGTCCGGTTGACATGCAGGCGTCGACGATAGGCTTGCCCCCCGCGCCCAATCTCTTGTATCAACGCGCGCGCGAGCGCCAAAAAGGGGCGACCATTTTGTAGCCCCGCGCTGCGTAGTCACCCTGATATCTCGCGAAAACGTCCGATTGTTCAAAGAGTTGCCGGCTTAGCACAGTGGTAGTGCACCTGATTTGTAATCAGGGGGTCGTAGGTTCAAATCCTACAGCCGGCACCATTTGCGACCAGATCTTAGCGCTCGGCAAAACCTCATTCTGATTTCCGCAGCGGCCCCATTCTCAATGTCGTGCGGTTCACGCCCTGCCCGGTCAAACCCGTTTCGACCAACTCGGCAAGTCCGGCGTGCGCCATGCGCCGACCGTCAGGCCGTCAGTCAACTTGCATTCGGCGCCGCCCCCTCACCCGTGCGCATACGAACGGATGCAAATGACATTCTTCGTGGAAAACACGGAGCAGACGCCGCCGGACACTAGTTTCCTCGGAAGACACTCCCTACCGTGAACGAGAATCTCTAACCGGCGTGGTGGCCGAAGAGATGGAGAACTGTCGGGCAAAAGGTCATCGCCGCTCATGAATCTCTTCGGTTTGATCTCCGTCCGAAACGAAGAGCGCTACCTCCCGGGCTTTCTCTACCATCTCGCGCCCTATGTGAATGCCATCGTCGCTTTGGATGATTGTTCCACCGACGCGACTCTCGACATTCTTCGTTCAGAACGCAAAGTGGTATCGGTGCTGCGAGAAAATCGCGCCGGCCCACCGCATGGCCATGAAGTCTCAAATCGCTATCGGCTGCTCTGTGAAGCCGCGCGCTTAGGCGCAGATTGGGTTATATGCGCCGACGCTGACGAGCGGTTCGAGGAACGTTTTCTGCGCCGCTTGCGCACCGAAGCAAAGGCAGGCGACAAGCACGATAAACCCGTTCGATTATTCCAACTCGTCAATCTCTGGAATTCCCCGCATCATTATCGCGTCGATGGACTGTGCAAACCGCGCGGAAGCGCCCGCATGTTTCGCTTGCCGATGAAATTCTCTCAACGCGATCCCGGAATGCACCAGCCATGGTTTCCGCCAGAAATGGATGAAGCGCCTCGCGCCAATATGCACGCGAACCTATACCATTTGCGGATGATCGAGCGCAAAGACAGGGAAGTCCGTTTCGAAAAATTCCGCAGCGTCGATCCGAACAATCGCGATCAAGCGGTAGGCTACAATCATCTCATCGACGAAACCGACCTTACCCTGAAGCGCATTCCGCTCGGCAGAGGTTACGTCGACCTTCCCAAACATCTGCGCCGGAGTTCCGACACTCCATTGCCGTCGCGCCGACGGTCTTTTTGCGGTTGGCGACGGCCCGCGCGGCTGGCCAAACCCTTGGAAGCGCAGCCGCTGGCCACCGCGAGCATTGCACCAAACCGTCCCGTTCTCCTCGGGTTGGATTTTCAGACAATTTTTGCAGACAGGCGACTGCGCAATTCATGACATCGTTTTCTCCAGCGATGCACCGACGCAAAAACCTTGTGGTCTTCCACCTTGAAAGCATCGCCTGGCAAAGGCTGGTGGCATTTCCCGAGGCATTTCCGCATTTGCATAGTCTGATGGAAAGATCGCTCGTCTACCGATCGCACTTCTCGTCGGCAACCTCGACGCAAATAGCCATCGCGGCATTCATGCACGGCAACGACAGCGAACTCGACGCTGCATCGGGCATATCGCAACCTGCAGGGAACCGGAAAAGCTTGTTCGTGATGCTGCGTGAAGCCGGATATGAAACCGCATTTCTCTGCGCGACCGCCTCAGGCAAGACGATGCTGCCCCTCCTGTCCTCCAGCCTGCCCCCAGTGTGGAGCACGAACGATTTCGGCGCATTGCTCGGTCAGTTCGAACGCCAGACAGAGAGCTCTCCGTTCGCGGTCTATATCTGGAATCTCGTGCCGCATATCGAAGCCGACTTTGCTCTCGCGCCGTATGCCACGAGCCTTGAAGACCTTATCGGCGGATCATGCGCCGTCACCGATACCTTGCTGGGAAAAATCCTCGATATCCTGCAACAGCGCGACCTGTTGAAGGACACGACGTTTATCGCTTATGGCGATCATGGAGATGATCATTGGACCCATGGCTTCAAGGGCGGGCTGCTTCACGGCGTGGAACCGTTTACGGCGCTGGTGCATACGCCGCTCGTAATCTGCGACGCCAGTGTGCCTGCTGGCATCGACAACAGGTTGGCAAGCACCGTCGATCTCGCCCCGACGTGTCTTGATCTTATCGGCTTTTCAGAAGCAGCTGCGCACTATACCTCCGGGCACAGCTTACTAGGCAAGGATGTCCGATCGGTCGCATTCTCTCAAAACTTCACAGCCAATCAGCCGGACTTCCCCGACATCGATGTGCGAAAATGCTTTGCCGCGAGCGATCGCTCCCACACTTTGATGGTCAGTTCCCGAGGGCTCGAACTTTACAGCTACAAACTCGATCCCGGAAACCACAGCAATCTTCTGCATCATTTTGAACTGATGCGCGACGGAACCCTTAGGATCGTGGACCCGGCGCAGACCCCTCGTCCGCATTTCGATACTGTGCGGCATATGTGGGTCGGTAACGACGCATTGCAGGTGACCTTCTCTGACCTTCGTCGTGCGCTTAAGGACCATGTCGCGCGAAAAAATTCTTATGCGAGCACGCACAGACACCGTGACGAACCGCGTTGCGTGCTTAATCTCGGACTGTTCGATCAGATCAACCGAACCGGGCACGATACCTTCTTCGGACAGGCACGGCCATCTTTACAAGCTTCTGCGAGCAGAGCGGTCTTCGGAGAACCGCCATCAGATGATACATCCCATTCGATACGGGAAACGATGGCGGCGGTCGCCATCAGACGATGATCGTTGATGCGCTCATTCAGGCCGCAGGCAGCGGGACTCGTCTAGGGCTCGGCCCGAAGGCCTTCGTCCACCTCGGTGACTGTACCCTTCTGGAGCGCGCGGTTCGACTGGTCAAAGGCATTGCAGCATCCACACTTGTAGCCGTGCCGGCGTCCGAGCTTGAATACACAAGAACCCTGGTGGGGACTTCCAGCGTAACAATTGTTGCCGGAGCCGCCACTCGCAGTGAAACCACACGCCGGCTGATAGACAATGCTACAGCGCCATGGCTGTTGCTCCACGACGTCGTCCACCCCTTCGCCGATCTCGATCTCGTCGATCGCCTCATCCGCGAAGCGGAAAAACACGGGGCCGCTGCGCCCGGCGTTCCCAATACGGAATTCCTGTACGATCGATCCGGAAAATTGCTCCACGCGCCAGGAGAGATTTTTATTGGACAAAAGCCCGTGATTTTTTCCAGGGATGCCGTGCTCGCT
>JAFECG010000029.1 GCA_018242215.1 Pseudomonadota bacterium | reverse complement strand
CCCAGAGCGGAACGCGAACAGTCTTTCGTGTCTAGTGAGTTCGCGCCGTCTTTCTCCGACGTCTAATCAAGACCGAAGCGCACTGGATACCAGATAGCGGCACCTATATTCGGCGAAAATGAATTCGGCACCAGCGCTCAGCCTCGCAAAAACTTATCCCCGCTTCCAAAACCTCCCGCATACTAACCCTACCGGTGCGCCGCCGCGCACGCGGCGCCTGGGGTGCAGCCTTATGCCCTCGTCCGGGCTCGTCCCGAGGAGCCATGGATGACAATGGTTGGTTGACACAGGCAACCGCTCCCCTAAAGGATGCGTGATCCTCCAGACCTTTGAATAGGATAGCTGCCGATGGCTTCGACGCGTACGCCCGCCAAGCACTTCTCGCCCCTCGCCATCGGAGCGCCGGAACCCTACCGAACTCTTCCCGTCACGCTTGAGCGGATGATCCATTTCGTACCGCCGCACAACGAGAAAATTCGTGCCAAAATCAAGGATCTGGCGGCGCAGGTCGATGTCGTCCTCGGCAATCTCGAAGACGCCGTGCCGCTCGACCAGAAAGAGAATGCACGCAAAGGCTTCATCCAGATGGTGCGCGATAATGATTTCGGCGCGACCGGCGTTTGGACCCGCATCAACTGCCTGAATTCACCTTGGGTGCTCGATGATGTCACCGAGATTGTCTCGGCCGTCGGCAACAAGCTCGACGTCATCATGCTGCCGAAGGTTGAGGGCCCGTGGGACATCCACTACCTCGATCAGCTTCTGGCTCAGCTCGAAGCCAAGCACGGCGTGAAGAAACCGATCCTGATCCACGCTATTCTCGAAACCGCCGAGGGCGTCAACAACGTCGAGGCGATTGCGGCCGCTTCTCCGCGCATGCACGGCATGAGCCTCGGACCAGCCGATCTTGCAGCCTCTCGCGGCATGAAGACCACACGCGTCGGCGGCGGCCATCCCGACTATGGCGTGCTCGCGGATGCGCAGAAAGACAATCCCACTGCCGTCCGCGCTTTCTACCAGCAGGACTTGTGGCATTACACAGTCGGCAAAATGGTCGACGCCTGTCTCGCCTATGGCCTGAAGCCGTTCTACGGCCCCTTCGGTGACTTTTCCGATCTCGCCGCCTGCGAGGCCCAGTTCCGTAATGCCTTTCTCCAAGGATGCCTTGGGGCTTGGTCGCTACATCCCTCACAGATCGAGATTGCGAAGCGCGTCTTCTCTCCCGATCCTGCCGAAGTAAAATTTGCCAAGCGCATTCTGGAGGCCATGCCGGATGGCACCGGCGCTGTCATGCTGGACGGCAAGATGCAGGACGACGCCACGTGGAAGCAGGCCAAGGTCATCGTCGACCTTGCGAAAATCGTCGCGTCGAAAGACCCCGAGCGCGCCGCCCTCTACGGTGAGCTATAGGAAGACGGCGGATGGTCTTGCACCTTCGCCCCGGCTGCTACACATTCTCACCATGAGTGATATCAAACATGCGAAATTCGCGATCGGCCAGGTCGTCCGTCATCGCCTGTACCCGTTCCGCGGATTGATTTTCGACATCGATCCCATTTTCGCCAACACGGAAGAATGGTGGCTGTCGATCCCGGAAGAGGTGCGGCCTCGCAAGGACCAGCCCTATTATCACCTCTATGCCGAGAACGCCGAGACGACGTATCTCGCCTATGTCTCCGAACAGAACCTTCTGCTCGATGAAACCCAGCAGCCGCTGCGCCATCCCGATATCGAAGATCACTTCATCATCGACGGCAACGGCGGATACCGACTGCGGCCTGAAGTATCGAACTGACCGTCCAGGCTGATCCACGCCGTGTGAACGCGTCAACCGACATCAGCAGATATGAAAAGACCGCCCCGGCGCTCGCCGGGACGGTCTGATATTTGGCAACGCTGACGAAATCCGATTATTTCTTCGTCGAGCTCGTCGTCGTCGGCGCTTTCTCGACAGGAGGCGCGCCGGGCGCATCAAGCGGCAGATTCTTCAGTTCGTTGGCCTTCCACTTTTCGGCCATTTGCTGCTGCCTCTGGCGGATTTGCGCCATCAGCTGGCTGCGGGCTTCGGCATACTTCTTGTTGTCGACGGGCGGACCGGCAGAGGCTTCATTGTATCCGTCGAGCGGAACGGGGAAGCCGATCGGCTGCGCTGCGGCGTTCATCGCCAGCACCATGATGCCACCGCCCTTCGACATTTCGTCGAGAATTTCAGGCGTTGCGTCCGTTTCCGCGGTGCAGCCCGCCGGGTGGCAGAGGGCATACTTCAATTCGATCGGCTTCAGCTGCTTCTCGTCGATCTTTTCACCCTTCGAAGCTTTCGCCCACTGATCCTTCGTGTAGATCGCTGCGCGAATTCCCGGCGGGATGGCCATGCCGAGCGGCACCATGATCATGAGCGATTTTTTCGGCGAGCCCTCGATGGTTCGGATCGCGGCCGAGACGAGAACCATGCCGGTATTGCCGTCGAGACGCTCGTGGTGGGTCAGGCAGAGAGACTTCTCCGTCTTGACCTCTTTGCCATCCGCTCCCTTCGTGACGACCGGAGCCTTCTCGCAAAGTTTCACCCATGCGCTCTTCGGTTGAGCCGCAGCGGCTTTCGCCGCCGGAGCGGCCTTCGCGGCTGGCGCTGCGGCGGGCTTCGTCGCATCCGCTGCTTGCGCCCAGATGGGAGCAGCCACTATTGCCGCCGTGAGTCCCACGGCTGATACGAGCGCCCTGGTGCCCGTGCGCAAAACTGCGTTTGCCATCAACGTAAAAATCCTCGCTTTTTTGAGCCGGCGTACCGGCATTCCCCACACATCGCAGCGCGAAAAAGCCCAAAACCCCGCCCCGCGCAGTTCCGGCATCAGTTTCTGCCGTTCTGACGGCCGACTAAGGCTCCGATTGCGGCAATCGCGTGGCCGCTCCGGCCGCCGATTGGGGGCTTTGTCGCGGCTTGCGCAATCGTGGCCCACTGGCAACTGCGACAAGCTGGACAGGCATATCTCGCCAAAGCTAGAAATCGTCAGCGGCCTCTGGGACGGACCACTTAGTGCCGGGATTATCGTGTGTTAGCAAGCCGGTGGATGAGGATTCAGGAACCGGCATGTCTTTCAGGAAATTTTCTCTCGTCGCCCTGGCCGCCTTGGGCTTGAACTGGGGAGCCGACGCCGCTCCCGTCCCTGCGATTGCGCTGCATGGAAAGCCCCTCTTCGGCGACGACTTCAGAGCCTTTCCGTATGTCAATCCGGCGGCTCCGAAGGGCGGAAAGCTGACACTCGGCGTTCTCGGGTCGTACGAAAACGTCAATCCGCTGATCGTCGGCGGAACACCGGCATCGGGTATTCGCGAATTCGTCATTGAAAGCCTGATGGCCCGCAGCCTGGACGAACCCTTCACACTCTACGGGCTCCTTGCCGAGACGATCGACATCGCCGACGACCGCAAATCGGTGACGTTCACGCTCAATCCCGCAGCGCGTTTCTCCGACCGGCAGCCCGTTACTCCCGAGGACGTCATCAATTCCTTTGAGCTGCTGAAAGAGAAGGGCCGCCCCAACCACCGGACGTACTTCGCGAAAGTCACGAAGGCGGAGAAGATCGGCGACCGCAGCGTCCGCTTCACGTTCGAGGACGCCAGCGACCGCGAGTTGCCATTGATCCTCGGACTGATGCCCGTCTTCGCGGCTCACGCGACGACTCCGGAGAAATTCGAATCCGCCTCGATGACGCCACTCGTCGGATCCGGCCCCTATACGGTTTCGAAAATCGATGCTGGACGTTCGATCATCTACCAGCGCGATCCCGACTATTGGGGCAAGGATCTGCCCGTCAACCGCGGCAGGTTCAATTTCGACGAGATCCGCTTCGATTATTATCGCGATGCGTCCGCGATGTTCGAAGCTTTCAAAGCAGGCAACATCGATCTGCGCCTCGAGGAAGATCCAGGGCGCTGGGCAACCGGATATGATATCCCCGCTGTCCGCGACGGGCGTATCATCAAGGCCGAATTCGATATCGGCTTGCCCGCAGGCATGACGGCTCTCGTTTTCAACACGCGGCGTTCTTTCTTTGCCGATCCGCTCGTCCGCCGCGCTCTGATGACCCTTTTTGATTTCGAATGGTGCAACCGCACGCTTTACAACGGCCTCTATAAGCGCACCGAGAGCTACTTCGAGCGGTCCTATCTGGCGTCACCCGGTCATCCCGCCGACGCCTACGAGCAGAAGCTGCTGGCGCCTTATCCGGATGCGGTCAGGCCCGAAATCATGGCCGGTACATACCGGTTTCCGACAACGGACGGCAGCGGCCAGGATCGCCCGAACCAAAAAGCGGCATTCGCGCTGTTGAAAAAAGCCGGCATGGTCCTGGAGGGCGGCCGCATGATCAACGGCAAGACGGGCCAGCCGCTCGCCTTCGAAATCCTGGCGAACAGCAACGCCCAGGAAGCGCTCCTCCTAAGCTACGCACGTAGCCTTGCGCCGCTCGGAATTCAGGCGCGCGTCCGCCTCGTCGATAGCGCGCAATATCAGGCGCGTCTTACCGAGTTCGACTACGACATGATTCAGAACACGTGGCCCTCGTCGTTATCACCAGGCAACGAGCAGCTCTTCCGCTGGTCTGCCAAGACCGCCGACGCCAAGGGATCGTTCAATTTCGCAGGCGTTAAAAACCCGGCCGCCGACGCGATGATCGACGCAATGCTCGCCGCAAATACCGAAACCGACTTCATCTCGTCGGTGCGCGCACTCGATCGCGTGCTGCTATCGGGCGATTACGTCGTGCCGCTGTTCTACACGCCCCGCCAGTGGGTCCCCTACTGGTCGCGCCTCAAGCATCCCGACAAGACGCCGCTCTTCGGTTATTCGGTCGATACATGGTGGACCGAACCGAAATGACGGAAGCCGACGATCGCCTCTTTGACATGGCCGACTACGCTATCGGCCGTGCTGCACGCGAGACGCCCGATAAGACGGCGCTTCTCGTCTACGATACGAGCACGCCAGCCCATCCCCGTGAAAGCTGGACGTTCGCCGAAATCGAAGACGCCATTCTCCGCTTGGCGACAGGCTTAGCCGCGCGCGGCATGAAACGCGGCGATCGCATCGCGATTCGGCTTGGAAATTCAAGCCAATCAGCGCTGCTGTTTTTCGCGGCGATCGCCGGTGGGTTCATTGCTCTTCCACTCTCGGATCAACTGACGTCGACGGAACTCAAATCGTTGCTCGAGGACAGTGCTGCGGCAGCCGTCGCTTCCGCGGTACCGCTCGCCGATGAAGTCGCGGGAGCGAACGTGCTCGCGCTCTCGTCCGAGGACGTCGCGGCTCTCATGCGCGATGCTGCGCGGGCCGATTATGCGCAGACCACAGCGGATGATCCCGCATTTCTGATCTACACATCCGGCACGACCTCGCGGCCGAAAGGCGTGCTCCATGCGCATCGTTCTGCCCTCGGACGGCGGCCGATGTATCAAGGCTGGTACGGCATCAGCCCCGACGATCGGATGCTGCACGCTGGCGCCTTCAATTGGACGTTCACGCTCGGCGTCGGCCTGACGGATCCGTGGGCCAATGGCGCGACCGCCATCGTCTGCACAGGAGAAAAAGCGCCCGAGCTTTGGCCGAGCCTGATCGCCACGACCGGCGCGACGCTCTTCGCGGCCGTGCCCGGCGTCTATCGCCAGATCTTGAAATACGCGCGACCGGAGCGCAGTGCGTTGGGTCGGCTTCGTCATGGCTTGATGGCGGGCGAAACGCCGCCGCCCGGCTTGATCGAGGAATGGACGGCCGCAACCGGGCTTCCGCTCTACGACGCCCTCGGCATGAGTGAGATCTCGACCTACATCTCGACCGGCCCGTCCGTGCCCTACCGCCCCGGCACCGTCGGCAAACCGCAGGCCGGGCGGCGCGTCGCAATACTTCCAGCTGAAGGTGGTGATCGGCCCCTGACCGCCGGCGAGGAAGGGCTGATTGCCGTACACCGCTCAGATCTCGGCTTGATGCTTGGCTACTGGAACCGCCCGGAAGAAGAAGCCGAAATCCTGCGCGGCGACTGGTTCGTCGGCGGTGATCTCGGTTCGATCGACGAAGACGGCTACATCACCCATCTCGGCCGCGCCAACGAACTGATGAATGCTGGTGGGTATCGTGTTTCCCCCCTCGAAATTGAAGCCGCTCTCGCAGCCTGCCCGGGAGTGGCGGAAGTCGCGTGCACCGAAATTCGCGTGCGCAGCGATGTGACCGTCATCGGCGCCTTCGTTGTCGCTAACGACTCATCGTCGATCGATGCCGACACCGTGAAGGCGTTTGCCGCCAAACGTCTCGCTGCCTACAAAGTGCCGAAACAGGTCGTATTCGTGGACAAACTTCCCCGCACGCCCAACGGCAAGGTGCAAAGGAAAGCGCTGGCTCCGCTCATCCGTCCTGCCTGACTGTCATCCTCGGAACAAGCCCGAGGATGACAAAAAGCCGACTGGCACCGCTTTCTCCCTTTGGAGAGAAGGAAACTCAAGCCGCCTTTTTGGTCTTTGCAGCGATGTCTGCGAACTGCTGCACGAGCTCACGAACACCCTTGAGACGCAGCTCCGGCAGATCCCAATCCGACCGATAGACGAGCCGCTGGTCGGGCTGCACCTTGAGATGCCCGCGCGAATTCTGCACGAACGCGATGAGCCCTTCGGGGTTCGCAAACTTGCCCTTGTGCAACGTGATGACGGCGCCCTTCGGTCCCGCATCGACCTTGGCAATCCCCGCCGCGCGGCACAGCCCCTTGATTTCCATGACGTCGAGCAGATGTCCGACTTCATCCGGCAACGGACCGAAACGATCGACCAGTTCGGCGGCAAATGCATCGATCTCGGAACGCTTTTCAAGGCTCGACAGCCGCCGGTAAAGTCCGAGGCGAAGTTGCAGATCGGCGACGTAGGTCTCCGGAATCATGATCGCCGTTCCAAGCTGAATCTCCGGACTCCACTTGTCGTCGGCTTCGAGATCGCCGCCCTTCATGGCCGCGACGGCCTCTTCGAGCATCGACTGATAAAGCTCGAAGCCGACCTCGCGAATATGCCCCGACTGCTCTTCGCCCAAGAGATTGCCCGCGCCACGAATGTCGAGATCGTGCGACGCCAGCGAGAACCCCGCGCCGAGCGTATCGAGCGATTGCAGAACCTTGAGGCGCTTCTCGGCGCCCTCAGTCAGCTTCTGGCCTGGCGGCGTCGTGATGTAGGCATAAGCCCGCGTCTTCGATCGTCCGACGCGTCCGCGAAGCTGATAGAGCTGCGCCAGCCCGAACATGTCCGCGCGGTGCACGATCAGCGTATTCGCATTCGGCACATCGAGGCCCGACTCGACGATCGCCGTCGACAGCAGAATATCGTACTTGCCCTCGTAGAACGCCGTCATCACGTCTTCGAGTTCGGTCGGCGCCATCTGACCTGTCGCGCGCGCGAACGCGAGATCGGGCACCGCCTCGCGCAGGAACTCCGCGATGTCGTCGAGATCTGAAATGCGCGGCGCGACGTAATAGGTCTGCCCGCCGCGGAAGCGTTCGCGCCTGAGAGCTTCCTTCAAAATCACCGGATCGAATGGCGAGATGAACGTGCGAACCGCCAAGCGATCGACGGGGGGCGTCGTGATGAGCGACAGCTCTCGCACACCCGTCAAGGCGAGTTGCAGCGTGCGCGGGATCGGCGTCGCCGACAGCGTCAGCACATGCACATCCTCGCGCATTTTTTTCAGGCGTTCCTTGTGATTGACGCCGAAGTGCTGCTCTTCGTCGATGATCAGCAGCCCGAGCCGCGCAAACTCGATCGACTTGCCGAGCAGCGCGTGCGTTCCGACGACAATATCGATGGCGCCCGACTTCAAGCCCGCCTTCACTTCGGCAAGCTCTTTGGCGCCGACCATACGCGACGCCTGCGCGATTCTGACGGGCAGCCCCTGAAACCGTTGTCTGAACGTCCGGAAATGTTGCCGCGCGAGCAGCGTCGTCGGCACGACGACTGCCACCTGCAATCCGTTCATCGCGGCTACGAATGCAGCGCGGATAGCGACTTCCGTCTTCCCGAAGCCGACATCGCCGCAGACGAGCCGGTCCATCGGCTTGCCCGACGCCAGATCGCCGAGCACCGCGTCGATACTCGCCGCCTGGTCTTCCGTTTCCTCATAGGGAAAACGCGCGACGAACTCGTCATAAGCACCGGTCGGCGGAACGAGGACGGGCGCCTCGCGCATCGCACGCAACGCCGCGACCTTGATCAGCTCGTTCGCAATTTCGCGCAGCCGCTTCTTGAGCTTGGCCTTGCGCGTTTGCCAGCCGACGCCGCCGAGGCGATCAAGCTGCGCGTCGCCCTCGTCAGATGAACCGTAGCGCGACAGAAGCTCGATGTTTTCGACCGGCAGAAATAGCTTGTCGCCACCCGCATAGTGCAGCTCAAGACAATCATGCGGCGCCCCGAGCGCGGTGATCGTCTGCAAACCCGCGAACCGTCCGATGCCGTGATCGCTGTGCACGACGAGATCACCGACGGACAGACTCGTCGCTTCGGTCAGAACGTCGGCTGCCTTTTTTGCGCGGCGCCGCTGGCGGACAAGTCGGTCGCCCAGAATGTCCTGCTCGGCGATGACGGCAAAGTCCGGCGTCTCGAAACCTTCCTCGATGCCGAATACCGCGAACGCGGTTTCCTTCGGACGCATCGCCTGAACGTCGGCGAAACTCTCGACCTTCACGGTGTCCTTAAGACCGTGATCTCCGAGCAGCGTGATCAGGCGTTCGCGGGCGCCGGTCGTCCAGCACGCGAGAATGACGCGCCGGTTTTCACCCTGAATACGCCGGATATGCGCGACAGCAGCGTCGAAGACGTTCGCGTCAGGATTCGCCCGCTCGGCGGCGAACGTTCGTCCCCGACGGCCATGCATCTGATAGACGTTCGTCGTGCCCGGATCGTCGAAAGGCGTCAGGCGTGAAACCGACCGCGCTTCAAGCGCCGCCTTCCAGTCCTTGCCGGCGAGAAACATCTGATCCGGCGGCACGGGCTTATACGGTGGCGCACCGAAACGCTGCCCTTCGAGGGAATCGACGCGCGCCTCGTAATGCTCGCGGATCTGTTCGAAGCGCCGCTGAATGGCCTCATCCGCAAGATGATCGAAGCTGATGCCAACGCCCGGCAGATAGTCGAACAGCGTTTCGAGGCTCGGATGGAACAGCGGCAGCCAGTGCTCCTGGCCGACGTAGCGCCGCCCGTGGCTCACCGCTTCATAAAGCGGATCATCACCCGTGTTGCCGCCGAACAGCGCGACGTAGCGCGTCCGGAACAACGCGGTAGCCGCTTCGCCGAACGCCACTTCACTCACCGGCATCAGCGAGAACTTCGGCACCGGCTTCAGCGAGCGCTGCGTCTCCGCGTCGAATGCCTTGATGGTCTCGAGCTGGTCCCCGAAGAAATCCAAACGGATCGGATAACTCCGCCCCGGCGGATAGAGATCGACGATCCCGCCACGCTGCGCATACTCGCCCGGCTCCATCACCGTGCTCGAACGATCATATCCATAAGACTCGAGCCGCTTGATGAGATCGGCCGGATCAAGCCGCTGCCCCGGAGCAATCGTCTTGACCGCGCCGCGGATGAAGCTCCGCGGCGGCAGGCGTTGCAGAATGGCATTGACCGTCGTCAGGACGAGCGTCGGCTTTTTCCGCCCGCCGACCGCGAGCTTACCGAGCGCCGTGATCCGCTTCGCAACGATTTCCGCATTGGGACTGGTGCGGTCGTAAGGCACGGTATCCCACGATGGAAACGGAACGACCGAGACGTCCGGCGCGAAAAATGCGACCGCCGCCTGTAACTCGTCGAGCCGCCGGTCATCGCGCACCACATGCAGGTGAATCCCCGGCTGATCGCCCGTCCGCGCGCCCCTGGTCACGTCCGCCAGGACACGCCCATCGAAACCTTCGGGAACGCCGGAGATGATCGCCTGCGAATTTTGAACGTTCGTCGTCATCAACTCGTCTTAGCTCGCCTTGGCGCCAAGGCCATGAAAGGCGCGAATGTCATTCACGAGATCTTCGAACTCGATGCCGCTATACCCCTCACCCGAGAAAATCCACTGCTGAAGAGCGGGATCCGGAATGGTCATGAAACGCTCGAACCGGTCGATCTGCTCCAATGAATAAGCCTCAAGCCGCGCATCCGCATACCGACCGACAAGCACGTCCATTTCCTTCGTGCCACGGTGGTGCGCACGGTAGGTCGCGCGCCGCCTGCGCGTATCGAGATCGTGGCTCATTCGAAGTCCGGGTTGCATAGCAATGGTATAAAGCCCCGCTGACTGCTTGACGGAGTGCCGCCCGGCCGTCACGGTGCGCCATTCGCGAAGGGCTCGTATAGCGCCCGCCGCTTGGCTCGCCTAGCGCGCCCGGCGATGCTTATTGCCGCGACCTTAGGTAGCGGCCGCGAAACCGAGAAACCACGAGCCTTTTCGACGATGCGTCCAGCCTTCCTGAACCCGCTTTTCGCATCGGCGCAGACCCTCGCCGGCATCGGCCCTCGCCTCGTCCTGCTGTTGAAGAAGTGTCTGACCCTCCCGCCCGGCGTCTCCGAACCGCGCGTAATCGACGTTCTGTGGCACATGCCGACCGGGGTCATCGACAGGCGAAGCCAGCCACAGCTCGCTGCGGCAATTCCCGGCACGATCGTAACCCTTGAACTCCGCGTGCTGAAGCACAAGCCGTCGCCGCGTGGAAACACCAAAGCGCCATACAAAGTGACCTGCGAGGACGACACCGGCCGCATCGATCTGGTGTTCTTCCACGCCGAGCACAAGTTCATCGAGAAGCAGCTGCCGGTCGGCGAGATTCGCTTCGTATCCGGCCGCATCGAGCGCTACGGCGACAACCTGCAGATGGCCCACCCCGACTATATTGTGTCTCCGGAAGCAAGAAACGAGATGCCTCTTCTGGAACCCGTCTATCCATTGACGGCGGGTCTCTCCGGAAAAATCGCTCTGAAGGCTACTCGCCAGGCCATCGATCGCGTTCCCGAGTTTCCCGAATGGCAGGAAGCCCAGTGGCTGAAGGCACGCGACTGGCCAGCCTTCAAGGATGCCGTGAACCGCGTGCATCAGCCAAGCGACGCGCAGGACGTGTCGAGTGGCGCCGCGCCTTGGCAACGCCTCGCCTATGATGAGCTGCTCGCGGGACAGCTCGCATTCGCACTCGTCCGCCGGAACCTGAAGACCGAACGCGGCCGTCGGCTCTCGGGAAATGGCGACATTCGCGCCAAGATCGCTGCCGCCCTTCCCTTCGCGCTGACCGGATCTCAAAAAACGGCCCTTGAAGAAATCGCCGAAGACCTCGCCGCGCCGCATCGGATGCTCCGACTACTGCAAGGCGACGTCGGGTCCGGCAAGACGGTCGTCGCGCTGATGACCATGGCAATCGCCGCCGAAGCGGGTGCCCAGGCGGCATTGATGGCGCCGACAGAAGTGCTCGCACGCCAGCACATCGAGACGATCGCGCCGCTCGCCGAAGCCGCCGGACTTCGACTTGCTTTGCTCACAGGCCGTGAGAAAGGCAAAGCCCGTGACGCCGTCATTTCGCGCCTCGCGACGGGCGAGATCGACCTCCTGGTTGGCACGCACGCGCTCTTTCAGTCGGATGTGCAGTTCAAGGATCTCGCCGTCGCGGTCATCGACGAGCAGCACCGCTTCGGCGTGCACCAGCGCATGGCGCTGCAGGCGAAAGGCGCGAACGGCGATACCAATGTCCTCGTGATGACCGCTACCCCGATCCCGCGCACCCTGCTGATGACGCACTACGGCGACCTCGACGTCTCGAAACTCACCGAGAAACCAGCGGGCCGGAAGCCCGTCGTCACTAAGGCGATACCGCTCGATTTGCTCGAACGCCTGATCGATCGCATCCGCATGCAACTCGCGGAAGGCGCCCAAATCTATTGGGTCTGCCCATTGATCGAAAGCTCCGAGCTGACCGATCTTGCGGCCGCGGAGGAACGCTTCGCCTATCTCCGTCAATTGTTCGGTGACATTGTCGGCCTGCTGCATGGAGGACTGGCTGCGAAGGAAAAGGACGAGACAATGGCCGCCTTCGCCGCGAACGAGCTGAAAATCCTCGTCGCAACGACAGTGATCGAAGTCGGCGTCAATGTTCCGAACGCCAACATCATGGTCATCGAACACGCCGAACGCTTCGGCTTGGCCCAGCTTCACCAGTTGCGCGGTCGCGTCGGCCGCGGCTCGCGGGAATCCTTCTGCATGTTGCTTTTCAAGGCGCCGCTGGGCGAGACGGCCGAGCAACGCCTCAAGATGATGGAGGAGACCGAGGACGGCTTCCGCATCGCCGAAAAAGACCTTGAGCTTCGCGGTGGTGGAGAAATCCTTGGCGCCCGCCAGAGCGGCGCGCCGGGCTTCCGCATCGCCGAAGTGCCGGGACGGGAGGCTCTCCTCGAAGCAGCGCACGACGATGCCGTCCTGACGCTCGAACGCGATCCGAACCTCGTAACGCCGCGAGGACAGGCCCTCCGAACTCTGCTGTATCTCTTCGAATGCGATGAAGCCGTGCGTCTGTTCCGGGCGGCCTGATATAACGCACTTACGTCATCGAAGATGACGATCGTCCTAAGCCGCCGGCTTGTCGCTGCCGATTTTGAACCGCGACTTTTTCTTCTGCGCCGCCTCCGCGAGCCGCTTCAGCTTCTCCTGCTCGGTATCAGGCATGACGATGCCGCCCGACAGAATGATCTTCGCCGCTTCTTCGACCGTCATGTTCAGGAACACGACGTTCGATCGTGACACGAAGCAGATGAACCCGGTCGGCGGCACGATGCCTGTCGGCATGAAGACGGTCAGCAGGTCGTCCGCGCCACCTGGCTTGACGTCCTTGATCTCGCCCGTCGTCTCGCCCGTCACGAAAACGAGGCTCCAGATCTCTTTCGATGGGAACTCGATCATACCAACCTTTTGGAAGCTCTGGTTGGTGCCCGTCGTCGAGATCACGCTTTCGAAGATCTGCTTCAGCGCGCCGTAGACGTTCCGGACGATCGGCGTCCGCGACATCATCAGCTCGCCGGATGACACGAGCGCGCGCCCGAGAAGGTTTGCAGCGAGCGCCCCGATCAGGGTCAATCCGAATACGGCAATGACAAGCCCAAAACCGGGGACCGGAAAGGGCAGATAATTATCGGGATTGAACGATGCCGGAAGAAGCGGCTTGATCCAGGCGTCGATCCAATGGATCACGCCCCACATCAACCAGAGCGTGATCGTGACTGGCCCGACGATCACAAGGCCAGTCAGAAAGGCATTGCGGAAACGCGATCCAAGATGCCAACCCGTCTTGCCGCCGCCACTTGCGAGCCGCTTGAGACCCGCCGTCAACTGCGCTTCGGTCGGGGTGGGCCCCGCTTCGCGTTGATGTTCGGAATCTGAACCGGACGGGGGAGGAACCATTCTCTCCTACGCGTGGCATGACGCCCGATGCAGGACGGGCGAACCTCAGTTTGTCACGACCAGACAGTCAAGACCACTGCTTCGAAGTTTGTTGCAGAGGCTGCGCGGCTCGTCTTGCGAGGCATAACCGGCGATCCGGACCCGATAAAAGGTTCCCATGCTGCCGATGACGGTAGAATCCACGACAGGCACATGGTTCCCCAACTCGCTGCCATGCTCCGCCACGAGTTTTTGGGCAAGGGCCTCAGCCTCCGCCTTCGACCGGAGTGCCGCGATATGAATTTTGTATTTGCCTTTCCGGAGAACAGCGGCAGTCGGGGAA
The DNA here is from genome assembly GCA_018242215.1 of Pseudomonadota bacterium. Taxonomy (GTDB): domain Bacteria; phylum Pseudomonadota; class Alphaproteobacteria; order Rhizobiales; family Hyphomicrobiaceae; genus Hyphomicrobium_B. Next base: position 16,565 of record JAFECG010000029.1, on the reverse strand, counting down.
GGTTCAGGCGCATAGGACGCCTTTTGCGCCCCAACCACGCGATTTTTTGCGCCGCTGCCCGCAACCGTCGTTGCGCTACTCCAACTCGATATTTCCGGCGAGGTGGCTGTCGTTGACGCCGTGACAACCGAAGGCGAAGGCTCCGAGCTCGGAGCCGCCGCCGCGGACGATCCACCCCCGAACATGTTCGAGAAAAAGCCGGTGACATTTCCTGGGATCGCAGTGACGGTCTGCGTGAACGAAGACCCCGAACTCGGAGCCGCAGGTTCGGGCGGCGCCGCGGACGACTGCGATAAGCCGAAAAATCCGGCTATGCCTGAAGACGCTGGCTTGGCGGTCTGCCCAGCGACAGGCGCTGCCGCCGCGGATTGAAGTGTCGTTTCACTGGTCAGGGGAGGCGTTGACGATGTCTGCTGCGACGCGGCCTTCTGCTCTCCGGCTGCTTCGGCGATCGCCGCCGCCGATAGGCCCGCCGAACCCGCGTTAGGGCCGGGAGCCGAATTGACCGCGACATTGGCCGCTGGTGCGGCAGCCGATCCAGCTGAGGGCGCAGGCGTCCCGATCGCGCGTTGATCAGGCGTGGCGCCGGTGTCGGGAAGCCCCGCCATGCGATAGGCCTCGGAACGCTCGGCAATTGCCGATTTCTGTTCCGACGGACTGAGACCGTTTTTCAGCCAAATTGCACTTGTCAGGTCCGAAATCGCCTGTCCCGGTTTGTTGTCCTTCTTGTAGGCGAGGCCGCGCGTCAGCAGAGCCTTCGCCATCTGGGACGGACTGAGCGTGCCCGACTTCACGGCGGTGGAGAGTTCGTCGATGGCCGCTTGAGATTTGCCGGCTGCATAAGCTTTCAGCCCGGCGTCATACGCCTTTTTTGCGGCTTCCTGCGCCGCGACTTTCTGGGCGGCTGCTGCATCCTGTTGCGGCGCCTGCGCGGACGGCCCGGCGGGCTGCGCAGCGGGCTTTGCTTTGCGGGCCTCTCCGGCAGATGAAAAAGCCAAGAGGCTTGCTGTGAATACGCACGCCACGGTGGCAGCGAACGCCAGTCGGCGCGCGAGCACATGGAACTGCGTCATGTACGTTACCTTCCCCAATGGTCACGTTCTTAAGTGGCGTAACCTCCCTTCACGCTATTGCAATCAGCGGAACAAGGCAAATTGAGGACTCCGCCCAAATGTGGCGGCGTCCCGGTTACTCCACCGTCACCGATTTCGCCAGGTTTCTCGGCTGATCGACATCGGTCCCCATCAACACCGCCGTTTGATAGGCAATGAGCTGAGTCGGCACAGCATAGACCATCGGTGCCACGAAGGGATGAACCGCCGGCATTTGGATGTGGGCGGCGAGCCTACAACCGGCTTTTTCTGGGGATGCGTCGGAAATGAGAATAACCTGTCCGCCTCGTGCGACGACCTCCTGCAGATTGGAGATAGTCTTCTCGAAGAGCTCGTCCTCAGGCGCCACGACGACGACTGGAACAGTCTCATCGATCAGGGCAATAGGCCCGTGCTTCAGCTCACCCGCAGCATATCCCTCGGCGTGGATGTACGAGATCTCCTTGAGCTTCAACGCGCCCTCGAGCGCAACCGGGAAGCTCGACCCGCGCCCCAGATAAAGAACGTCCTTCGCCTTCACGAGCTCATGGGCAACCCCGATGAACGGATCATCGCTCCTCAGAATGGACGCCACATGACGTGGTACTTCCATCAGAGCCTTGACCAGCGTGCTCTCCTGCTCCGCCGTGATGCTGTCGCGCGCCCGCGCAATCGCGATAGCGAGGCACGCGAGAACAGAGAGCTGACATGTGAACGCTTTCGTCGAGGCGACGCCAATCTCAGGCCCGGCGAGCGTCGGTAGAGCCGCATGGGATTCGCGCGCGATCGTCGAAGTCCGGACATTGACGATGGACGCGATGCGCTGGCCATTGGCCTTTGCATATCGAAGCGTCGCCAGCGTATCCGCCGTCTCGCCGGACTGGGAGACGAAGACTGCGAGACCATTTGTCGGCAGCGGCGCTTCTCGATAGCGCATCTCCGACGCGACATCGATGTCGACCGGAACACGGGCAAATCGCTCGATCCAATACTTCGCGACGAGACCCGCATAATAGGCGGTGCCGCACGCCGAGATCGTGACGCGGCTGATCTTGGAGAGATCGACGCCGAGGTCCGGAAAGCGTACGCGCTCGGACGTCATGTCGATGTAATTCGCGAGCGTGTGAGAGATGACCTCCGGCTGCTCGTGAATTTCCTTCGCCATGAAGTGGCGGTAGTTGCCCTTGTCGATCAACAAAGAACTCGCGACCGCTTTGATGAGGGGCCGCTCGACACGGGTGCCCTCCATATTGAAGATCTCGGCGCCGGAGCGGCGAAGGACCGCCCAATCACCTTCTTCCAGATAGGTGATGGCGTCCGTGAACGGCGCAAGGGCAATCGCATCCGAGCCAAGGTACATTTCGCCGGATCCATGCCCGATCGCGAGCGGCGAACCCTTGCGAGCGGCAATCATCAGGTCGTCCTCGCCCGCGAAGATGATCCCGAGCGCGAACGCGCCTTCCAGGTGCTGCAAAGCGTGATGCGCTGCGGTGATCGGATCGGCGCCCTGATCCAACTCGTCCGTGATGAGATGGACGACCGCCTCTGTGTCAGTATCGGTTTCGAACTTGTGGCCTTTGGCTTCGAGACCCGCGCGCAATTCGCGGAAGTTCTCGATAATCCCATTGTGCACGACGGAGACTTTCGCCGTCATGTGCGGATGAGCATTCCGTTCCGTCGGGCGGCCATGCGTTGCCCAACGCGTATGGCCGATGCCCGTGTGGCCGGCCAGCGGCTCCGAAATCAACCGCTTCTCGAGATTTCTGAGCTTCCCCTCCGCGCGTCTGCGCTCGATTCCCGATCCCTCGACCGTCGCGATGCCCGCCGAATCGTATCCGCGGTATTCGAGCCTGCGGAGTGCGTCGACGAGATTTGTCGACACCGACGACTTTCCGAGAATTCCAACGATCCCACACATTGGATCGAATCCCCCAAATGCTTGCCCCATCCAACGATGAAGCGAGTTAAGGATCTTCTCAAATCAAAGAATATTTCAGAAGAACCCGCAAAACTTGCACGCAACCTGCTGAACTAGTTAACGGTTATTTCGCCCGCTGGGCTTTGCGCCGCGTCATCATGATCCGAAATTTCTCCGCCCAGCCAGGACGCTCCTCTTGGGCGCTGCGCTCGAGCGCCAGGGCGCCCGGGCTGACATTCTTCGTGATGACACTGCCCGAGCCGATGTAGGCACCCTCGCCGATCTTCACCGGCGCCACGAGCGACGTATTGGAGCCGACGAAGGCACCCTCGCCGACTTCCGTTCTCTCTTTATTGAAGCCGTCATAATTGCAGAAGATCGTGCCCGCGCCAATGTTGGCCCGCGCGCCGACGATACCATCGCCCAAATACGAAAGGTGATTGGCCTTCGCGCCCTCGCCGAGCGTCGTATTTTTCACCTCGACGAAATTACCGATGTGGACGTTTTCGCCGATCCGGGCGCCCGGGCGAAGCCGCGCGAAGGGACCAAGCCGCGCCCCTTTCCCGATGGTCGAATGTTCGACGTGGCAGAATCCGAGAATTTGCGCGCCCTCCCCGACGGTCACGCCCACGCCAAAAATCACATTGGGCTCGATCGAAACATCCGCAGCGATTTGGGTGTCGAAGCTGAGCCAAACAGTCTCCGGCGCAATCATCGTCACGCCGTTTTGCATGAAGCGCGAGCGCGTGCGCGACTGCCAGATCGCTTCCGCTTCAGCCAGCTGTTCACGCGTGTTGATACCGAGAACATCGTCTTCTTCGCAAACGATGGCTGTGGCCCGGACGCCCCGTTCGCGCGCGACAGCCACTGCGTCGGTCAGATAATATTCGCCCTTTGCGTTCGCCGTACCGATACCGGAAAGTAGATCCACCAGATTGGGGACACGGAATGCCATCACGCCCGAATTGCAGAGCCCAATCTTTCGCACTTCATCGCCGGCGTCGCGATCTTCGCGGATGGCCGTCAGCGTGCCGTCGCCGCCGAGCAGGAGCCGCCCGTAGCCCGTTGGGTCTTTCGGATGGAATCCGAGAACGACAATTCCTGCGCCGCCATCGAGCCCGCGCCGCAGCTCATCAATGACTTCCCGGCGAACAAGCGGGGTGTCACCGAAGAGGACGACCACGTCGTGATCATCGTGCGCCTCGAGTGCCGCTCGTGCCGCCAGGACGGCGTCGGCGGTCCCACGCTGCGCGGCCTGCTCGAAGATTTGAGCGTCCGGGACGACACGAATGGCCTCCTTCGCAACGGCTTCCCCATCCGGCGCAACGACCACCGCGACCTTCCCGCCGCTCTGCGAGGCAGTCGCTAGAATATGTGCGAGCATCGATTGCCCGGCGATCTTGTGGAGGACCTTCGGCAGCGATGATTTCATGCGCGTGCCTTTGCCTGCGGCGAGCACGACATAGAGGCAGGGCCGGGAGCTCATGGATTACCTTGCAAAGCATTTGCGACAAGGCCGAACCTCAAGATGCGGAAGCGATGCCCCCTTCGGTGGCCGTCTTCTGCCATACCGCCTACGATCTGTTCGCCGCAAGAGCCGCATCCCGATCGGGCTTTTTCAACCAGAAACATCGTTCACCACTATGTGCTCTCGAGCGTGTTTGCTCTGAAGTTACCGGCAGATAGCTGTGTTGAAGCATATCGGCCTTCGTCCACAGCTTCGCGCATCGAGGGCGATGCATGCCATTGCGGCGAAGGCGCGGCCGACCCAACCTTGTCTGCACAGTGAAAACGATTCGGGTTGGCTTGGCCGCCGGGCCACCCGCAAGGCAGTAGGACGACAGACGCCATGACCAAGCCTGCAACCGACAAGCCGATGCGCAGGAAAGCCGGACAGCCAACTTACCTCGCGGCCTGGGCCGTGTTGGGCGCGGTCGGGCTCGGATACCTCGGCATCGCGTTTTTCGCGCCTCAGTTCCTTCCGGATCTCTCGGGTGGCCGCCAGCGAGTGGCGGAAACGGCCGTCATGAAGATGACGGCTGACGTTGAGGGTCTGAAGTCTTCGCTGACGAAACTGGAACTCGACGTCGCGAGCGTCAAGGCCGATGTTGCGGCGCAGGCGAGCCAGACACAGACGTTGGGCGAGCAGGTTACGGCGCTCGACGATAAGGTCCGACTCGCCCAGGCCCCAATGGCGGCCAATGCAGCCCAACCGGCTTCCGGCGACGTACCGGCCTTTGCTTCGGGAGCTGCCCAGGCAGAGGCCGATAATGCGCCCGCTCCGGCAAAAGTCATCAACGCCCCGCCCCGCGTCGGCGCGCCGATCGAAACCGGAAGCGTCGACAGGAAGAAGGCGAGCCAACCCATCACGTTCGGCCCCGCCGTCGTAAAGCGTGCGGCAACGCCGATCGGCCTTCAACTTGCGACTGATCCCTCGGTCGATGGACTGCGCGTGACCTGGGGAGCGCTGTCCCAGATCCATCCCGAGCAACTCAGCCATTTGAAGGCCCGCTATGCCGATCTCGGAACAGCGACCAACCCAAGCTTCGGGCTGATCGCGGGCCCGGTCAAATCGAAGGCCGAGGCGCGCAAGCTCTGCAAGGAACTCGCTGCGCAATCGGTGAGCTGCAAGATCAGCGAATACAAGGGCGAAGAGCTTTAAGCGGCCTTAGCCTGTCTTCAACAGTTCAGGACGGGAGTTAAATCCCTCCCGTTCTGAGGCCGCTGGGCACCTTATGGATTATCCGTATTGAAAGTGTCGCACGCGTCCATCCGGCCGGAATTCAATCCTGCCTTGAACCAATGCACCCGCTGGGCCGCCGTCCCGTGCGTGAACGCGTCCGGCACGACCCGTCCCGTCATTCTCTTCTGAATCATGTCGTCGCCGATCTGCGACGCCGCGTTGAGCGCTTCCTCGACATCGCCCGGCTGCAGCCGCTTCTTCATCTGATCATTGAGATTGGCCCAGACGCCCGCGAGACAGTCAGCTTGTAGCTCGGTCCGAACCTGAATCTGGTTTGCCGTCGCCTCGTCGTCTGCGCGCTCCTTCAATTGCTGCACCTTCTGAAGGATGCCGAGCTGGTTCTGCACATGATGCCCGACCTCATGTGCGATGACATAAGCCTGGGCAAAGTCGCCAGCGACATTGAAGCGCCGCTTCAACTCGTCATAGAAGGCGAGGTCGATGTAGACCTTCTGATCAAGCGGGCAATAGAACGGACCCATCGCCGTTTGCCCGACGCCGCACCGGGTACTCGTCGCCCCCGAATAGATCACGAGCGTCGGATCGGGATAGGTCCGCCCGAAGCTCTTGAAGACGGCCGTCCACACATCCTCCGTATCCGCCAGAACCTTGGCGATGAAATCCTTCTCGGCATCGCCATTGTTCGCTGTCTGCGTCCCGGAACCGGGGAGCCCGGGAACGTTCGACGGCGAACGATCCGGCCGTTCCGTTTGCGGCATTTGCGGCATCTGGATTTGACTGTTCGGCCCAAGCAAGACATCGAGCGGATTGATGCCGAAGAACAGCATCACCGCGCCAATGATCAGCAAGGTCGTGATGCTGAAGCCGCCTCGGCCAATCGGAATCTGGATACCGCCGCCGGGAAATTGGAAGCCGCCCGGCCCGTCCTGACCGCGGCGGTCCTCGATATTGCTGCTTTCCCGGTCGTTTTGATCGTAGCGCATTGCGGGACCTTCAACAGGACGAACACGCTGCGGGCCAGAGGTCGAGAGACAGCAACGCCCGCAACGCTTGCGGCCTCATACTGCACGGGCATATGGCCTTTACAAGGGCCACTTTTGGTCTCTTCGCGGACCGGCAGCCATATTAGGATTGGGAGTCTTCGCTGCGCGCGCGTTTTGTTTTTGTGCCGCTGGGAAGCGCCAGAAGATCCGGTACCGCAGCAAGGCCTTTCGTCGGCTTAGGCAGCGGCCGCAAGAGCGCACGGACGGCACGAGACGCGGCAACCGTCCCCTCGTCGGCGTAAGCTTCATGATTGCGCTCGATCTCTGCGAGATCATAGCGGTAGTTGACCATCAGCCCGTGCGCCTCCCTGAGCCCTTTTTCGGATGTATCGCCGAGCCAGTTGAGCCGTTCGAGCCGCGCCCCGTTGCCAAGATGGAAGCGCGCGACCTGATCGACCGGGCGATCGTCGCTCGAACGTGCAACGAGATAGTAATAGGCGGCGAGACTCATGAGGGCCGACCGGAGGTCCTCTGTCCCCGGCGCGTCCTTCAGGGCATCCTCGACCCAGCGCGGGTCGCGGAGCCGCGCCAGAGCTTGCCGATCCTCGGAACTGACCGGCACGTCGCTCCCGCTCGCGAGCGCCCGGTCGACCCACCGTGCGAAGCTCGGAGCGGGCGATAGAGTGACGAACGTTTTGAGCGTCCTGACATCCCGCGCGAGGTCCTCGACCACCTGCTTCAGAAGGAAGTTCCCGAAGGAAACGCCCTTAAGACCGTCCTGGCAATTCGAGATTGAATAGAACACCGCGGTCGTCGGCGGCACGTCATCGGCGTCGAAACGCGCATCGAGCACTTCCGAAATCGCGTCCGGCATATCCCGCGTCAGCGCGACCTCGACGAAAATGAGTGGCTCGTCGACGAGCGCCGGATGAAAGAACGCGAAACAGCGCCTGTCTCGCGGATCGAGGCGGCGGCGCAAATCATCCCAGCCACGAATTTCGTGAACCGCCTCGTACTGGATGATCTTTTCGAGAATGGCCGCAGGCGTCTGCCAATCGATACGGCGGAGGACGAGAAAGCCACGATTGAACCAGGACGTTAGCAGTCGTTCGAGATCGCGATCGACGGCGGCAAGCGCTTCGTCGGATTTGATGTGACGGAGAAGGTCGGCGCGCAACGCAACGATCTCGGCGGTTGCACCGGATGCCAGATTGAGGCGCCGGAAGAATTCCAGCCGCGGGCTGTACGATGCCTTTTGTAGCCGTGAGAGAGTCTTCTCTGACGGATCGTCGAGATAGGCGCGCGCAGCCTCGGCAACGCCAGCGGCATCAGGTTGTAGATCCTCCGCCAGGAACCGATAGAACGCCAGCCGCTCCTCCCCGGTCGCCTTCTTGAATTGATTGAGGAGCTGCCGCGCGATGGCGACGCCAGAAGCTTCGCCCCGTCCCGACATCAAAGCCCGCGCCAACACCTCGAGCGACTGACCGCCGACGTCGCGGAAAAGCGCCTTCGGCAACAGCGCGCGGCCTTGTTCGGCAACGGTTGCCATCAGCTCCTGAAAAAATGAGACGTTGACCCGCTCGGCCACGGACTGGCTCCGGCTGCTAATGCGTTAACGTTTGCTTAACCGTATCGGATGAGCATCCCGTCTCTGCGTGTATAGGGCATTTTCCTTATGACCGACCGCTTTTCAACCGGCTGGCCGTCATCGAGCCTCGATGCGGCAAAAAACGACACTGGCCGGGTCGCGTTCTGCGGCCCTTATGTGCTCTCGGCGATCACCGGTTACGGCATCTCGAAAATCGAGGACGTGATCCGCGAAGGCCGCGCGCTGCCGCAGCACCGGAAACCGGTCGTCCGCGGAACCTATTCCGACGAGGTCGAAGCCGCCCTTGCCTATTTCGGCTACCGGATGGAGCTCAAGGAAAGCCACATGCACCGTGCCCGCAAAGAGCGGCCGACGCTCTGGACATGGATGCAGAAACCGAGGAACGCCTGGGCCTACTACATTCTCGCGATCCACAAGGGCAAGGAAGGGCACTGGATCCTCGTGAAGGGCGTCAAGATGTGCGACACCTTCACAGAGGGCAAATGGACCTTCGTCATCGACGGTCCGCATCGCGGCTGCCGGATCATGGAAGTCTTCGAGGTGCGCAAGGCGCACGACGCCTGAGAAACGCCTTCCGTGGCAGCCCATCACCATGGCCCCAGCACCATGAACGTCGCGTGAACCCGCGCGTCAGGGCTTATTCAACCCTCTGAGCCTATGCTCTTCGTCAACATCGGTTATGGACCTGCCAAAGGAGAGAGAGGCCGTGTCCGAATTTCTGCGTTCTGGCGCCATTATGTTGATGGCGGTTGTCGTACTCGCTGCAGGTGTCGCCGTCATCTTCTATGGATGATCCGTTCGGCTTGATATAGCGCAACGAAGCGCTGGAAACGGTCTTGTCGATGCCCGCGAGTTACGTCACTTAAGGGGAGCCTTCGGGCTCCCTTTTCTCTTGGCGTTTTGCGCGGCACCCCTTGGCTGACAGCTCTTATTCTCATCTTTTCAAAGACGCACAGGCTCGCTGGGCGGATTACCTGACGCCATCGGTGCGCCTGGGCGTCACTGGATTGTCTCGCGCCGGCAAGACCGTTTTTATTACCACCCTCGTCCGAAATCTCGTCAGCGGCGGCCGGTTGCCGTTCTTCGCGGCCGATGCCGAGCATCGGATCGTCCGCGCCTATCTCGAGCCCCAGCCCGACGACAGTGTGCCGCGCTTCGATTACGAGGCGCATCTCGCCGATCTTCTATCGTCCCCCCCACGCTGGCCTGAAAGCACTAAGCGGATCTCCGAACTGCGCGTCACAATCGAATATCGCTCAGCCTATGCGCTGAAACGCATGGTCGGGCTTTCGAAGCTTCACGTCGATATCGTCGACTATCCCGGTGAATGGCTGATCGACCTGCCCCTCCTGGAACAGGATTATCGCACCTTCTCGACCAACGCGCTGGCGCTTGTCGCCTCTCCGTCGCGCGCTGAATTCGCAAAGCCCTTTCTCGCCTTCCTCGCCGGAACCGACCCGGCCGCAACCGAAGATGAACAAATCGCCATCACGGGCGCCAAGCTTTTTACAAGCTACCTGCGCGCGACGCGCGATAGCGGCGCCCAATCGACCCTTGCGCCGGGGCGGTTCCTGCTGCCTGGCGAACTCGACGGTTCACCGCTTCTCACGTTCTTTCCCATGCCCTTGACGTCGGACGAGCGCCTGCCGCGCGGATCGCTGGCCGCGATGATGGCGCGCCGCTTCGAGAGCTATAAAGCCTCCGTCGTCAAACCGTTTTTCAATGATCACTTCGCGAGGCTCGATCGCCAGATCGTATTGGTCGACGTCTTGACCGCACTGCACCGCGGCGCTGAAGCTGTTGGCGATCTCGAACGTGCGATGACAGATATTCTCCGTGCCTTCCGCCCTGGCGCCAATTCCTGGCTATCGATGTTCCTCGGCCGCAAGATCGACCGCGTGCTCTTTGCCGCGACCAAGGCAGATCACCTGCCTGCATCAAGCCACGACCGCCTCGAAGCCATTCTGAAAGAGATTGTGGACGAGGCCGTGGTCCGCGCCCAGACCGAAGGCGCAGGCGTCCATGCACTCGCCATGTCGGCACTCCGCGCCACCCGCGAAGCAACGGCCACGCACGGCAATGAGCGGCTTCCCTGCCTCCGCGGAACACCGATAAAAGGCGAGCGCATCGGCGATGTGACGTTCGACGGCGTTGCCGAAGCCGCGATTTTCCCGGGCGATTTGCCAATAGATCCCGCGGCCGCCTTGAACGCGGCGCGCCACGCGAAGTCGGCCTCCCTTGAGCTGGTGCGCTTCGCACCGCCCAAGCTTGCGGATACTCTGCCGGACGGGAAGCCCGCCGCCTTGCCGCATATCAGACTGGATCGCGCGCTCGATTTCCTGATCTCGGATTATCTCGGATGACCAACGAGAATGACATCCCGCCGCCGCGAAAGCCCCGCGTCTTCAAGACGAGCGACATCAGCGAGGACATCGATTTCGCCGACGAAAACATCGAAGGCGGTGGCGCCGTTACGGCGAGACGATCGAGAACCCCGACGCGCCGCCTGACCGTCGCGGATATCAACCGCGGTTTCAATTTCGGTGGCATGCTCTTTTCGGCCATGGCGGCGCTGGCGTCGATCGCGGCGGGTCTCTGGTTCACGCGCTTTGTTTCGATTGCGCTCGCCCGCCAGGACTGGATCGGTTGGTTGGCTTTCGGGTTGATGATCGTCATTGGCCTGGCGCTGCTCGCGATCGTCTTTCGCGAACTTTTAGGATTCCGGCGGCTCGCACGCTTGGCGAAATTGCGCGCCCTCGTCCGTGCGACGATCGCCAAACCGGACGTGCCGTCCGAGCGAAAGGCTGTTGCTGCACTTCTCGCTCACTATCGCGGCCGACCGGATCTCGCTTGGGGATTGGCGCGCGTCAAGGATCACACCGGCGACGTCCTGGAACCTGGCGAGTTGTTGAGGCTGTCCGATCGCGAGCTCCAGCACCCGCTCGACCAAGAAGCGCGCAAGATCATTCTGGTGTCGGCGAAACGCGTCGCAACCGTGACTGCGCTTTCTCCGATCATGTGGATCGCCATGGGCTTCGTGCTGGTCGAGAACATTCGGATGTTTCGTGCGCTTGCGGCAATCTACGGTGGCCGACCCGGCATCCTTGGTGCGCTTCGTTTGGCCCGCAACGTCGTCGGACACATCATCGCGACGGGTGGCATCGCCATGACGGATGATCTCCTGGGCCAGTTCGTTGGCCAGGACGTCCTGCGGCGATTATCCCGCCGCCTCGGCGAAGGGGCCTTCAACGGGGCGCTGACGTCTCGCCTCGGCGTGGTCGCCGTCGAGGTCATCCGGCCGCTGCCCTATCTCGATTCCGAGCCGTTGCGCGTCCGCGAGATTTTCAACGAGCTCATTCGCTCGCTTCGCGGTGCCGATAAGGCTGCCGAAGGTTAGGCGTTAAGATTTGCCTTATGCCGCGGCCGCGTCCGGCCGCGGGCTAAGGCCGCCAGGCGTCGCGATCTTCCGTTCCCAATCGCGCGACCGATGAGCTGTGTCGACAAGCACAGGTGGCGGACGCTGATCCTCTTTCGTCGCCAGTGCCCAGCGTTCAATAGGACCGGCGCGGCGCGAGGTTAGCCAGCTGACGGGACCCGCAAGAACGAGCCCCAGGATCACTGGTGACATCCAGGCCAAGAGAGCCGGAGAGACGGTCCAGGCAATGGCGCCGGCGATCCCGCCGATCGCGGTTTGCCAACGCGCGAACCACATCGCATCGTCGAAGGTCAACGCACCATCGTTGCGCTTCTGCGGTTTCCAGCCCGAGTCGCGCCCCGCAAGAATTTCCGCAGCCCCAATCGACTGCGTCACCATGAAGATCGGCGCAATCAACATCGAGTAGATCGTCTCGATCAAGACGCCCAACGTGACCCGGATCGCGCCGAAGAAATCCCTCTCCCGACGCGCCTCTTTCCAAGCGAGGAGAAGACCGAGCGCCTTGGGCAAGAGCACCACGATCATCGTTTCGAGGAAGAGACGCAGCGCCGCGCCCGGATCGATGATCGGCCAGATCGGAAACAGCGTCTTGTTGTCCCGGAAATAGCTCGGAATCATCTGCTGGCCCTGCAGCGCCAGCACCACACCAACGACGAGCGACATCGCCCATACGGCCGAGATGAGGTAGGAGGCGGCACCCATTCCGAGATGCAGCCGGCCCATCGGCGTGACCCCCGGCTGCGAGACGATCGCCAAATGCTGCAGGTTTCCCTGGGCCCAGCGCCTGTCCCGCGCCACGACGTCGATGATGTTCGGCGGCATCCCTTCATAGGAGCCTTCGAGGGACGACATCATGTGCACGCCGTAGCCCGCCCGCTGGAGAAGGACCGCTTCGACGAAGTCGTGACTGAGAATGTGACCACCGAACGGTTTGCGTCCCGGCAGGTCCGGCAAACCCGCAGCAGAAGCGAATGCAGCGGTTCGGATGATCGCATTATGGCCCCAGTAGTTGCCTTGATCGCGGTGCCAAAACGCGAGGCCCGCGGCGACCGCCGGTCCATAGGTATTGCTCGCAAACTGCTGAAGACGCTGGAGCAGCGTTTCGCCTCCAACGAGCCTCGGTACGGTCTGAATAAGTCCGGCCTTCGGATCCGCTTCCATCGCGGCGGCCAGTGAGACGAGGGTGGCGCCAGACATGACGCTGTCACCATCGAGAATAACGAATGACTGATAGGCTGCCCCGAACCGCTCAACCCAATCTGCGATGTTGCCGGCCTTGCGCGCCGTGTTCTTCAGCCGCCGGCGATAATAGACGGTAACGATTTCGCTCAGCTCGGCGGAAAGTGCGCGATAGACAGCGGCCTCCTTCTCGCCCGCATCATCGCCACGCGTGTCGGACAGCACGAAGACGTCGAAATAATCGCTTCGTCCGAGTTCTGCCAATTCTCTCCCCATAGCCTCGATCGCACCGGCGATCTGCGCGGGATCCTCATGATAGACTGGAAAGAGAAGCGCCGTGCGGCCGGTGAGAGGACTTGTCGGCGGTGGCGGCTCGATCGTATCCGGCTGCTCACCTATAAAGAGCGGCAGGAAGCCGAGCGCGGCGGTGAGGCTTCCAACGGCAATCCATCCGAACGCGATCGTCGACAGGATGAGAAACAGAAACTGCACCGGCGTTATGACGACGAACGCCAGAATACTGAAAAGTTCGTGCGCAAACGCAGCCGTAAGAACGGCAGCGCCCGCAAAGATCGCGGTGCGCGGAACCCAGTAGCCCCGTCGCTTCTCCTCGACCACGGCCGAAACGGGTCTCGTAAAGTCCTGCGTCGGCATGGCGAGAGGCGCGCCGGGAGGCAAATACCACCACGGCCCGGCGTCAGGAGCTGTCTTGGAATACGAAGGCGCTTCTGGCATTTCGCCTATGAAGTTCTCGTTTACGGCTTTGTCCATCGATAGAGCCAAGTCTCCGAGACTGGTTGGTCGCCGGCCTTCAGAATGCAACGCAATTCGATGAGCTCGTTATCTCCAGGCGCGAGATTGAACGAAACCCGCACACCGGAGATTTCAGGGTTGCGCTGGACAGAAACATTGGAGATCTGACCGGCGCTCGCTGACACATCGACGGCGGGTAGATCCTTCGCATCCTTGACCGAAGGTCCCGTCAAATCGATGACGAAGACAATGATGCCTGCCTTTTTGCCATTTCCCACACGCGTCTTGTAGACGCGGGCGCCGGACCACGACTCCGGGACGTCGCGACCCCAGGAGATCTTATAGTTAAAGAGATGCGGGCCGCCCGCAGCAAGGTCCTTTGCGGGCTTCCAGTAGACGGCGATGTTATCGTGGATCTCGTCCTCGATCGGAATTTCGACGAGTTCGACAAAGCCTTCACCCCAAGGGCTCTCCGGCTCGACCCAGACCGACGGCCGGCGCTCGAAATGGCTTTCGAGATCCTCGTAGTTGTGAAAGTTCCTATCACGCTGCCAAAGACCAAAGCCCTTAGGGTCCTTATCCATGAACGCGCTGAGTTGCAGTGTCTTCGGATTGTTCAACGGCCGCCATAGCCGCTCGCCCCGTCCGTTCACCATGGCCAGTCCTTCGCTGTCGTGGACCGCAGGCCGGATGTCCTCGACGCGACGCTGGCTCGATTGTCCGTGAAAGAACATGCTGGTCAAAGGACCGATCCCCACGTGGCTCAGCGCGACACGGGGATACAGGGTTGCTTCGACATCCATGACCGTCGTCTCTCCGGGAATGATCTGAAACCGGTAGGCGCCGGTCGTCGATTGACTATCGAGCAACGCATGGACGACGAGTTCAGTTGCAATTGGTTTTGGCCGCTCGATCCAAAAGCTCCGGAAGAAGGGAAATTCCTCGCCGCTGGGCTGTGCCGTATTGAGCGCCAGCCCGCGGGCCGATGCGCCATAATTTTCGCCGCGGCCGACCGCGCGAAAATAGCTCGCACCTTGAAACACTGTATATTCATCGAACGCATCCGCCCGATTGATCGGCCCATGGATGCGAAAGCCTGAAAATCCAAACGGCGCCGCGTCAGGCCCCGGTCCGATCAGCGGACCAAAAGAAAATAACTTGCTGTCGGCGACCAACCGCGTCGCCTTGCCGTTCTCGACGATCCAGAGATCGACCGGCACGTCGTACAGCCAGCCCATCGCGAACGGCTGGATTTGAAAATCGACGGGATCGCCTTTCCAGATCGCCTTCTCCGGGCGAAAGCGAATGTCCCGGTACTGATCATACGTCAGCTTGTTGAACGGCGGCGGCAGATCCATCGTCGGTTTGACGAACGGCTGGTCGGAAAGCCGCTTCGCCTCGGTCTTCACCGTCGTAGTGCCGAATGAGGTGCCCTGTTGGCTCTGCTGTGGCGTCTGGGCTGCCCCTTCGGCCTGGGCTGCAGTTGCGGCGAAGGCCAACTTGGCAAGCCCCATGGCAAAACTTCCCGCCACCGCCTTCTCAAGCAGGACACGGCGATCGACGATTTTTCCTGTCATTTCCGATTTCAGCCAACCATTGCGGTGCGTACGTTCCGACCTCACGCTCGCTCGCAAGCGCCGCTGACGGCCAGTCCGCATCTGCTATCGGACGATTGTGGCAGATTTTCCACTCGTGCGCTGCCTGCGTGTGACTTTCTCGTCAACGAAAGATGAAGTGCCAGCAGCCGGCCACGGCCTCGAGCCAATGCAGCGCTCGCGCTTATCCGCAGCTTTCATCCTATCACGTTCAGACGCTATAAAACGTCAGAATGACACCGCTCGGGCCGCAGAGCCCATGGGGGGAGCGATGACTGCCTTTCCGGAAAGCACGCTTGTCGAAGCGATCATGTCGGTCCGCAGCCAGATCGATTTCCTCTGGCAATTTTTTGTTACCGTTCACATCGCGCTTTTCGCACTTCTCTTGATCTACGACCATGCCGTGGAGGGGCTCAACGCGATCGCGAAAATTCTCGCGGCCGTTGGGATCGCCGCATTCGAGTGGATCAACGGCAAAGCGCTAATCAACGCCTATCTGCTCCTCGACGGGATGCAAGACCAGTTCCGTTGGACGTTCGGACAGGCCGATCGCTTTCACCCGCTATTTTATGAGCGTTTTGTGCTCGCGAATTATGCAGACCGGCCAGACATGGTTTTGATGACACACTCATCGGCGCTTTTTATTATTCTCTTGGCCTTCGTCTCTCGACGTTTTATCCAGAACCGAGCAAAGGGTCGGCGGTCCGACGGCGCTTTTCCTCAAGGCGATGACAGCCACGGCCATTAGTCGCGCCCGCGCCAAGCGCCTGCTGCTACAGAAGATTCAATTCGTCAGAATTCGGATGATGGCGTGTCGACCGTGTGGCATCATCAACGCTCGTGGCATTTCCGTCACAAACTTCCGCGATTCCACAGCCGAACGCGCGTAGTCTATTCCCCCGCCGAATCAGATCTGTTTAAAACAATGTCCTGAGCGGTGATTCGGGGGGAAGCCCGTGTGCCGCAAAAGACGGGTTTGAGGACGGGTAAAAAATAACACCACCAAAAAGAAGAGTGTTGGGCCGAACAGTCTCGTTCTGCCTGTCATTCCTCAAGTCGAAGCAGACGGGAGTAGTTCTATGAACAAGTACAGTCTGAGTGCGCTGATGGCGGCAGGCCTGGTTGCGGGCGGCCTGACCACCAGCAGTGCATCGGCAGCTGATCTCGGGGGGAACTGCTGCGCAGACCTCGAGGAGCGCATTGCGGAACTTGAAGCGACGACGGCACGCAAGGGCAACCGCAAGGTATCCCTCACCGTGTCGGGCTGGGTTGGTCAGCAGGTCATGTGGTGGGACGA
>JAFECG010000028.1 GCA_018242215.1 Pseudomonadota bacterium | reverse complement strand
GAGGAAGATGCGTTCTGGCGTGGAGACATCATCCAGCACCCAACCAACGACTGGCAAAAGCATAAAGGCCAGTCCTACAGTTATTATTCGCTTCTCATGGAAGAGCCGGTTCTCGAAGAAGTTTTTCTCTATAGCATCTACACCGCGCGAAAGGGGAAGCTTCGGGCCCTCACGCGCCTTTATCAGCTTGGCGACACGCGCGATCTTGAAGCTAATGCTGACGACCTTCTGAAACATCACCAGATCGGCCTTTGCGACGGCGATCGGAGTCGATTGCTCCGCAAACTCATGCAAACCGAAATCAGGGCGCTCGAAGATCTCACCGCGGGTGATGAGGTGACATTTGATGGCATCGTCGCCTCGCAAGAACCCACGACGCGCGCGAGCGAGCAGAAGCCCCCTGCAAAACCGGCAGAACTCGCATCTGTGCTCGTCGAAAGGTATATTGAAATAACGTCACGCGAACGAGAGTGGCCGAGAAAAACTGAGCTGCGCAAACGTTCTGAGCTGCGAGAATTTCTGGAGATTTGCGGCGACAAGCCGATCAATACCTACGGGCAGGAGGACGGCGTAAAATTTAAGGACATTGAGTCCGCGCTTCCACTTTATCGGCAGCAGGCGCTGTTCAAGGGGCTTTCGCTAATAGACGCTGCTCAGAAAGCGGCGAAACTTCGCGACAAGGGGCAGGATATTGAGCTTCTGAGCCCACCCACAATCAACGACAAGATTGGCTCTGTGTCGTTGTTTTTCGCGTGGGCGAAGACGCGAACCGTCGGCGTTGTAAATCCCGTTGGCGACCAGGGCATTAAACTTCGCAAGAATAAACGTCAGGGGAAGAAGGTACATCCTTGGACCATCGACGAGCTCAATCGGATGTTTGCTGCTCCTATTTATGTTGGGTGTCAGTCTGAAACCCATTGGAAGCAGCCCGGGCAAACGGTCCTTCGACGCTCGGCGAAATTCTGGGTCCCGATCATCGGCCTCTTCTCGGGCATGCGTCTGGGTGAGATCATTCAATTACAAGCGACCGACGTCAAAGAGAAGGACGGGATCCACTACTTCGATGTCACCCCTATCGGCATTGATCCCGCCGACGAAGAAGCGGTTGATGCTGACGAAGAGAAGTCGCTTAAGACCTCTTCAAGCCAGCGCGCCATCCCGATACATAAAATGCTCTTCGATCTTGGTTTTGGAGAATTTCTCGACTTTCGGCGTGCGTCGGGATCGACGCGTCTCTTTCCAGAGTATGAAAAGGCCAAGGATGACGGCTCTTGGTCGAAACAGTTTTCGAAATACTTCAAGCGGTTTCGAGAATCGATCGGTGTTAATCGGCGCGGCGTAAGATTTCACAGCCTCCGGCATAACGTCGAAGACGCACTGCGCAACGCGCATGTCATGAAAGAAGTCCGCGACGCCATTCAGGGGCACGGAGAAAACGGCGTTTCGGCCGAATACGGCAGCGGGTACTATCTCGCGACTTTGAATGAAGCGCTTCAGAAGATCGCTTACAGCGGTATAAACTTCCCAGCGGCTCCGCACTAACAACCGAACATGCGGCGGCCCTGCCGTGTCTGCTCGAATGGAATCGAGATTTGATGTCTTGGACCACTCCGAGCTGGATGTGTAAAATTGGTCACTGAGGCTGAAACGGGAAGGTTGCGCAATGCCGCCATCAGTGTTCGACCTGCTTAGTCCAAAGAGCGAAGTCAAAGGGCTGATTGGCTACTACGGCCTCGCGCACTGGTGGCGTGGCGCGTTCTCCGATGATGAACGCCAGCGTATAGTTGCACGGTTTCAGCCCCTCGGATCGTCTCCTGGCTCACTTACGCAAGGCGAGATTAACTGGTCGAGCCAGGCCGTCGTCGGCTTCCTGCAAGCGCTTGCGGGTTGGTTCTCAGGTCGGAACGACCGATCGATTGCATACAAGATCCTGGCCAAGGCGGATGAGCTGGATAACGAAGCGCCGGTGTTGGATCGCCACTTCCTCTGTCAGGTCAAATTGGAAATGCATTACAGGAACCGCGACAAGCCCGGCGAGCTAGAGAATGCAATTGCCGCCTGTCGTGAGCAGATCGGCCTCGCCCCGAAAGCTGCTGACGCGTTTAGAGCGGCTTACCCCGATGCACCGTTGCCCGGTCACAAGGGCTACGAGCAGCTTGCGATCATACTTGAGAAACAAGGACGGTTTGCTGAGGCGATCGACCTTTGCCAGCTGGCTGAGGAGCAAGGGTGGGCGGGCAACTGGGAAGACCGCAAAGTGCGATGCGCGAGGGAGCGTGCGAAAACAACTCCTACTTAGAATCGGGTTTCCAGCGATATGGGAAGCTGAAGCGGTCACCGTCGGCGCTATCAGAATCGAAGGCTGCGATCTTCGCGTTGCGAAAATAGCCGCAAGCTTCCTTAGGCGGAAGTCGGCACGCGCAATATCGATGGCGGTGATTCCGTCAAGTACCCGGTGTCTCAATGAGCAGAGAGCGGTCAATATTGCCAGTTAGTGGGTAGGTGCTCATGACCCTTGCCCTGTGAAAACGCCGAGCCTCCTATGATTTCCTCGGTGCCGCTTCATGCGTGGGATTGACTGCCTCAGTAACGAGGTAACGGCATCATCAGGTCGTCCCAAGATTTACATCCTGTAGCCAGCTGCTAGACAATTAGTCTCTTCCGGGGCAAGCCCTCATCAGAAACTTCCGCAGGGGTTGACCGTGGATCAACTTTTCTTGGACATCGTCGCGCGTTTGGTCAACCGGGACGCGTCGCGGTCTGAGGCCACTATCCAATCCGATGTGCGTCAGCTGTTGCTGATCTCGCCTTTTGAACTTCAAGAAGACAATCTTGATGCTCCGCTGGAGATACAGGTCGGCGGCGGCAGGCGAATTGACATCGAGATCGGACTTACAGTAATCGAAATCAAGCGCGATCTCAGGCGGCCAAGTGCCAAGTCTGATGCGATCAAACAGCTCGCTGACTACGTCACAATTCGTTGCAACGATCTAAATCAACGCTATTCGGGTCTCCTCACAGACGGCCTTGACTGGTACGCCTACCACCTCGCCAAGCGAGACGAGCTCATTGAAGTCTCGCATTTCGAACTTTCGGCCGAACCCGGCGATATTGAGGACTTTATCGTCTGGCTGGACGGCTTTCTGGCAACGAGACAGGAATTAAAGCCGACCCCGCGGGAGATAGAGCGGCGATTGGGCGCGAAGAGCTCGGCCCATGCTTTGGATCGCGTAACGATCTCGACACTCTACCAGCAGAACAAGGATCGCCCTACCGTGGCCCTGAAGCGAGAGCTTTGGGCCAAACTGCTGCGCACTGCTTTAGGCACACAATTCTCGAATACCGACGATCTCTTCGTCGAGCACACCCTGCTGGTCCTGTCTTCGGAAGTTATCGCGCACGCCGTTGTCGGCTTCGATCTATCCGACATAAATCCAGCCTCCCTCGTTAAGGGCGCATTGTTCACACAAGCCCAGATTTTCGGCGTCGTCGAAGCTGATTTCTTCGACTGGGTTATTGAAGTGACTGACGGCGACCGCTTTGTCCGTTCACTCGCGCGACGTCTCAAGCGCTTCTCGTGGTCTGAAGCAGAGCACGACGTCATGAAGACCCTGTACGAGTCGATTATTGACGTCGAACAGCGCAAAGCCCTCGGTGAATACTATACTCCCGATTGGCTGGCACGCTTCGTTGTCGAAGAGGCAATTACCGAGCCCGGCGAACAACGCGTCCTTGACCCGGCATGCGGTTCCGGTACGTTTTTGTTCCATGCGGTGAAGCATCATCTTTCAGCTCTCGATGCTCAAGGAAGGACGATCCCCGAGCAGCTCAAAAGCCTTACTAGCCATGTTTTTGGGATTGATATCCATCCAGTCGCTGTAACCCTGGCGAGGGTCACGTACCTGCTCGGCATCGGGAACAAGCGTCTCAAAAACCCCGACAGGGAGGCAATATCTGTTCCAGTATTTCTCGGCGATACTCTTCAATGGAATGCATCCGAGGACATGCTGAGCCATCAGATGCTCGTTGTCCCCACGACGGATCAACGGAGCCTGATACCGGAAGAACTTCGCTTTCCCGAACGCCTATTAAATGACACCCAGAAGTTTGATAGTCTCGTTGCTGAGCTCGCTGATCGCGTGATGGAGCGAAAGCCAAAAGCAGCCATTCCTTCATTGTCGGCGATATTTCGACGGTATGCCATCCACGAAGATGACCGCCCCATCGTCGCGGAGACCTTCGCGTTGATGTGTTCTTTGCACGATCAAGGCCGCGATCACATTTGGGGATATTACATTCGTAACGTCGCGCGCCCCATGTGGCTCAGCAGACTCGCAAACCGTGTTGACGTACTCGTCGGAAATCCGCCTTGGCTCTCATACCGCTTTATGCCGAGTGAGATGCAGCGCGCCTTCAAGGACCTTTGCCAAGGTCGTGGGCTATGGGAGGGTGCTGCGGTGGCAACCAATCAGGACCTATCCGCCCTGTTCGTCGCCCGGACCGTCCAGCTCTACCTACGCATGGGTGGGCGTTTTGGATATGTGCTACCAGAGGCAGTGCTCACGCGGACACAATTCAGGGGCTTTCGCACGGGTATCTTCAAGAGCAAAATTGAGCCCGTGGCCGTGCAGTTCGCAACATCATGGTCGCTTAATCAGGTTAAGCCGGCGTTTTTTCCCGTGCCCGCCAGCGCCGTCTTCGGCACCCGCCATCCGACAAACGCGGTCGCACTGTCGGGGCCGTGCGAATTGTGGTCTGGCCAGCTTGCTTCGCAAAACGCGAGCTGGAAGGAGGCGAGTCGCGTTCTGGCGCGTGATTTAATAGACATCGCGAACCACGAAGTTCCGCATGTTTCTCCTTATCATGATCGCTTCAGCCAAGGCGCATCTGTTGTGCCGCGCATGCTCTTTATCGTTGAGAGAACGGCTGACGGTCCCCTCGGCTCCGGGGCCAGACGAATCCCACTGCGATCCTCTCGCTCAAATCAGGAGAAGGCACCTTGGAAGTCGCTGCCGGGGTTGGAGGGATCGGTAGAAGCGGAGTTCTTCCGCAAGCTCCTCGTCGGCGAATCGCTCGTGCCTTTCTCGCTGCGCTCCTACTTGTCCGCCGTCATCCCGTGGGATGGCACTATTATGATGGGAGGCGATAGCGACAGCATAGATCTCTATCCGGGGCTGGCTCGCTGGTGGCGCGCCGCGGAAGCCATTTGGCAGGCACATCGATCTAGCGAGAACTTAAGTCTTATCGAACAGCTCAATTACAGGAACAAACTAACCGACCAGACAACTACCTCGGGGTCTCGAGTCGTCTATTCCGCTTCGGGAATGTACCTGGTAGCCTGCCGCGTGTCGGACCCTCGAGCAATTATAGATAAAAACCTTTACTGGGCGACGGCCGCCACGGAGGACGAGGCGCTGTATCTAACCGCAATACTCAATAGCCCCGTCGTTACAGAACGTGTCCGTCCCCTTCAGGCTCGCGGCGAACACAATCCTCGTCATTTCGACAAGCACGTCTGGAAGCTGCCAATTCCGGGCTATGATGACAGCGATGATCAACATAGGACACTAGCGGAGCTTGCATTGCGTGCGGAGGAATTCGTCCAGGGACTGACACTGCCAGCAGACACACGGTTCGAAACTGTCCGGCGGTATGTGCGCGATCAGCTTGGGAATTCAGTGTTAGGCACCGAGATGAACAGAATTACGACTTCCCTGCTTGATCGTAGATAAGCGCTGAGGGCTACCTGCAGCGCAGCCTATTTGTTTAAGAAAACAGTTGTCGAATAACAAATGCAGAGGGCGATTCTGTGAACGTGTGCGTCTTCGCATACCGGGATACGTTGAGATCAAATCGACCAGGTTCGTCGCGCAAAAACGTTTCTAGTTCTTGCACCTGCTCCTTTACTTGCGGGAACGATGCAGCAAGTGTCTTCAGTTCTGTCGCTGCTTGCTGGCCTTCATTGCCAGAGAGCAGCAAGTAAAGATCAAATGCATCCCGCGTACGCTTTTCGTTCCGCGCGCTCTTGCACTTCGACATGACAGTCGCCGCTCCGCTCATGAGAGGGACCTCGACATTTACGCGATTACCTTCGGAGGTGACGCCCTCCACGAATCTCGCGCTCCAGAGCTTACGATCGAAGACGATCTGGGATGATGGAAAGCAGATTGACTTGATCTTCCGGCTACCAGCGGGATCGTAATTGTCTTTCACTCCAATATCGATGATGTCATGAAACATATCGCCATGCTTTGCCGCCTCAACAGGATGCATCAGGTCAACGTTGAACATGAGTTCCTTGCCGTTGACCATAAGCGGGCGCAGTAATTGGAATTCGTGCTTTGCAGACGGAACAAACCCCCGCTCAAGAAATATTTTCACGGCCGATTTCATCGGATCAGGGTTGTCATCGAACAGAATATCGACGTCGTGGGTACCAGGATGCTGTAACCCATCCACATTAGCGGTGAGATACGGCACCCACCCTCCGGCGATCACGTAGGAGATACCTTTGCCGCCCAGAGCTGAACACGTTTCCACCAAAAGGCCTTGTGCCGCGTCATTAAGAGATCCGTATTCGAAGAGCTTTGCCATGATCTAAGACATCACCTGAAGCTGCTCAGCTGCAATAGATACTTTCCAAACGCTTGGCTTGATCATGTGCTGCGCATCCGTCAGTAAGCAATCGACAAACGATGTTGGACCATTGCTGCGTTAGAGTGAGGTCTGAGCTCTTTCGATCTCACCATTGAAGTGGCTGTCTCTTGGTCGGCGATGCGGCACCGGGCCGGTTGTGTCCTTGCTTTTTGCTTAGTTGGCAAATGGGCGCGAAGCTAGGATTTGTGGTGCGGACAAAAAACCTGCGAGTCTGAATCTTCTTGGTGAAAACGACGAACTGCGCTAGTTAGCCGCTGCTATGCTGGGAAACGGGAATATTGCCGTCTCTGCACGAGCGATCAATGAGCAACTCGGAGAATGGCCACAAACAATTTTCCTCGATTTCCCCGCGGGGCCGAATGGCGCAAGTGGGACCTTCATGTTCATAGCCCTGCTTCACATAACTTTTGCGGTGATTGGGAAGGCTTCATTAAGCAGCTTGGCAACTCCGACTGCTCGGTGATTGGCATAAATGACTATTTTTCCGTGGAAGGTTACGCGGAAGTGCTGCGGCGGCTGCGCGATCCTGATCATGCCGCCAATCTAGGCGAGGACTACAAGGCGGCCCTGGAACGGCTGAGAACCAAGACGCTTTTGCCCGTGGTCGAATGCAGGATGACAAACATCCTGCTTCACAAGGCTGGGCATGGCGGCACACGCCTGAACTTCCACATTGTATTCAGCAACGAACTCAGCCCGGAGGCAATAGCCACCTTCATAAAGGGCTTGATGGTCGGCGACCGGTCTATCGGTGAGCGGTACACCGACAAGAAGTTTCTGCTCGAGGAAGTCCAAGTACACTTCGCAGATGTGCGCGATACGCTCCGCGCCGACGCGACCTTCAAAGACAAATACTTCCTTTGGATGCCCTATGACGAGCACGGCGGGCTGGATCCAATCAATCCTGAGACCGACAAGCACCTCAAGCTTGGCTTGATCCAGGATGCTGACATCTCGGTTCGTCGAACGAGAAGCAGCGAGATTTCTTCCTCTGGAAGGTGCCCAAACACACGCAGGATCAGTACAAATCCTGGTTCGGCCGGCGAAAGCCGTGCATCAAAGGCAGCGATTGCCACAATCAAAACGATCCTGTTGGCCGGCTGAAGGACGCCGACTCGCAGCCCATAGACAAATGGTGCTGGATCAAAGCAGATCCCACGTTCTACGGCCTTCGCCAGGTTATCAACGAACCTGAGGACCGCATCTTCATCGGGGCCCTGCCACCGAAGCTGGAACGGGTGAACAACTACCGCACTCACTTCCTCTCCCGCATCCGTATCGCCAAGATCGAAGAAGCGACCACGCCAGATGCATGGTTTGATGGCGAATTACCGCTTTCTCACGACATGATCGCCATCATCGGAAACAAGGGGAGCGGCAAGAGCGCCCTTGCCGATATCGTCGCTCTTGCTGGGGACACCACCCGGTACGCTTACTTCTCCTTCCTCGATAAGAAAAAGTTCCGCGAGAAGCGGCTGGCACAGCAATTCGAAGTGACCGCTACGTGGGAAGATGGCACGTCGAGGACTCGTAACCTGCAGGATGACCCTGAGCCCGACAAGCTCGAACTCATCAATTATATTCCTCAGGAGTACCTTGAATCAGTCTGCACCGAGACGTCAGTCGACGAGGAGAGCGCGTTCCAACGAGAACTCCGTAAGGTGATCTTCAGTCACATCACCGACGCCCAAAAGCTCGGAAAATCGACGCTACAAGAGCTGATCGATTACAGGACTGAGGAGATCAATGATGAG
The DNA here is from genome assembly GCA_018242215.1 of Pseudomonadota bacterium. Taxonomy (GTDB): domain Bacteria; phylum Pseudomonadota; class Alphaproteobacteria; order Rhizobiales; family Hyphomicrobiaceae; genus Hyphomicrobium_B. The sequence continues at coordinate 217,712 of JAFECG010000028.1, read as the reverse complement.
CTTGCGCGCTATAGGCAAGAGCTCTCGCAGATCAACTCCAGAATCAGCTCCCTGCAAGAGAAAGCGGCGCCCCTCTTTACCCAGCAAATGCAAGAGGCTCTCGCGCTAAAAGCGAAGGAACTCGAGGCGCACGAAGCTTCTAAGCCAGCGGAGGTGCCGAAACCTGAGAACCTTTCCGAGGAGCAGAAGGAAGCTTACGCGTCAATTGAGAACCAGTTGGCGGCCGAGAACGAAAAGATCCAGGCGATTGATGGTCAAGTGCGTGCGGCACAGCTGCAGCAAAAGGCGATCGCCGAGCACCAGAACGTGGTTGCGAAGTTGGAGGCAAGGCTCTCCAATATCGAGCAGGACATGAACGCACAGCGCGATCAAGGCGCCGCGTTATGTTCACAGATCGGCTTGGACTTCAACGAGCTTCTACAGTTCAGCATCAATCGCGAACCGCTGAAAGCAAAGAAGGACGATATTCTTCTCCTGCAGGCCGCCAACGAGGCGCAGCTCTCGGCCGAGAGTCCCGACAGCCTTGTCTCGAAGCGTAAGGCTGCGTTGGTGACCGTCGAACAGCTGAAGAACCAGCTTGATGCTCCCAGCAAACGCCACCAGGACTACCTCCAGCAATTACGGCTCTGGCAGGAACGGAAGGGGCAACTTGAAGGTTCGGCGGACGCCGCGGGCTCACTGAGGTACATCGAGGCCCAGCTCAAGTACATCGATGCCAAGTTGCCTGCTGAAATAGCGGCCGCGAAAAATGAGCGACGCGCCGTCGCCCTCAGTATCCACAAAAGCATAAGCGCGATCCGAAGGATTTTCGAGGATCTGTTCGCTCCGGTCCAGGACATCATCGGCCAGGAGGTCGTGATCAAGGAAGGCTTCAAGCTTTCCTTTGTCAGCTCAATCGTGCAGCGAGGTTTCCTGCGCGACTTTTTCGAGAACCATGTTAGCCAGGGCGTCAATGGGTCTTTTTGCGGCAAGGAAGCCGGTGAGAAACGCTTGAAAGACCTGATCGACGATTGCGATTTCGACGACCCACAACAGGCCATCGATTTTGCCGAAACGGTCGAAGACCACCTCAACTTCGACAAGCGGGCTGCGAAGTCGCCTCCCATGGGACTCGCGTCGCAACTGCGCAAGCACACGAGTCCGAAGGATCTCTATGACTATGTCTGGTCCTTCGGCTACCTGTTGCCAGAGTATTCATTGAAGCTGGATGATAAGGACCTGTCGCTTCTCTCACCCGGCGAGCGGGGCGCCCTGCTTTTGGTGTTTTATCTGCTCGTAGATAAGAGCGACAATCCCATCATCGTGGATCAGCCCGAGGAAAACCTCGACAATCAGACGGTCTTCCATCTTCTCATTCCGGTTATTAGGAAGGTCAAGCACACCCGCCAGATTATCATGGTGACGCACAACCCAAATATCGCCGTCGTCTGCGACGCGGAGCAGATCATTCACTCTTCCATTGAGCGCAAGGCAGGCAACCGCATTACCTACACGTCCGGCTCTATCGAGGATCCTGTGACGAACAAGCATATTCTTGATGTGCTCGAGGGAACGCGACCCGCTTTCGATAATCGAGAGTCGAAGTATTACCCATAGCCGTCGCTTAGCTAACCGAATCGACGTTGGTGGCAGCCATTAGCTCGTAGAGGGGCCTACCGGCGCGAGAAGCTCCACAGCTCACTCCACTTTTGCGACCGGGCAATGCGATAAGTTGGCCGCTGAGTCTGTTAGGCATTAGTCGCGATCCCGAATGAGAGCTTGTCCCGTCGGCTCGGAACGCTATTTCCGGTAAAAGTGGAAAACCATCCGCACGAACTTGACCTCATGACGTGAACAACGGCGACGCTATAGGCTTAAACGCTTTTTGAGTCGCACGAGGTCCAGGGGAAATGTTCAGTTTTGAGGCAATTTGGATCAGCCTGTCTTTTGAAACACAACTTTTCATTGTGGCTATCGCACTAGCCACAATTTGGTTTCACATCAATTTCGCGCCGAGCGTCGTAGCCAATGGACCAACAATACTCACAACAACGGGTATCTTGGCGACCTTCTTGGGAATAGCGCTCGGTCTCGCGCATTTTGATGCCGCGAACATCCAAGCGAGTGTACCCGCCCTTCTATCGGGGCTAAAAACAGCCTTTTGGGCATCGGTAGTTGGCGTGTTCTCGGCGTTGACTATCAAGCTTCGAGAACAAGCCTTCGGCGTGCCGCAAAAAGGAAGGTCGCTCGCTCCGAATGACGTTACAGCTGCCGATATCCATACGCAGCTAGTCGAGATCCATCGAGGATTGGTTGGCAGTGAAGATGGTTCGCTCATTTCTCAGCTGAAATTGTCGCGCCAAGATACGAATGACAGACTGGACGAACTGAAGAGGGCGCAAATCGAGGCGCTGAGCAAACTTTCAGATATGGGTTCCAGAGCGCTCGTCGAGGCGTTGCGCAATGTCATTCAAGATTTCAATCAAAAAATATCGGAACAGTTCGGCGAGAATTTCAAAGAGTTGAACTCAGCCGTTGGGAAACTATTGGTGTGGCAGCAGCAATATCAGCGGTATGTAGAAAGCAGCTCCGACAAACTCGATACCATAATAGGACTGACCCAAAGGGCGACCGCTGATTATTCTCGAATAGTGCAAGAGGCAAGCGCATTCTCGCAATCTGCTCAAGATTTGAATGTACTGATCAAGACTCTCGAAGATAATAAACAGAACCTGATGTCGGTTTCTCAGTCATTGGCGCAGCTACTCCGCGAAGCATCGGGAAGTCTTCCGAGCGTCGAGAAAAAAGTGATCGAACTAACAGAAACGCTCGCTGACACGATGGCCCGCCATCAGCGAACTGTCGGCGAAACTCTAACTCGCAATTCAGAATTGACGCGGTCATCACTGGAAGAAGCTACGAAGGGATTGAGCAGAATAACGGCTGCGACCGAGCAGCAGGTAAAAGATCTCGAAGAAAAGCTTGGTGAGGCACTTGAGGACTGTCTATCGAGTCTGGGTGCACAGTTGACTGCTTTGTCCGAGCGCTTTGTTGAAGACTATACTCCGTTGACTAACAAACTTAGCAGGCTTGTTCACATGACACCGGCCGAATAAATGTCATTGTCGTTCCTAAACACATCGCAAAGTCATTCAGCCAAAGAGGAGCACTGGGTTCCACTCAGTGACCTGATGACTGGTCTAATGATGATGTTTATGCTGATTGCTGTCTTGTTCATGCTAGAGGTCGAGGCGAACGCGAAAAAACTCGAGCAGCTAAAATCGATTGCGGAACAGCAGGCCGCGCAAATGAGGGAAGCTGCGGAGCTATATGATCAAGTACGCGACCAGCTATACCAAGATTTGCAGCTGGCATTTAAGGCCGACCTGCCCAAGTGGCACGCGGTCATCACCCATGACCTAGCCGTGAGATTTGAGGAACCGTCTATTCTTTTTGATGATGGACAGTCCGTCTTGAAGCAGAACTTTCAAGACATCTTAGCGTCGTTCTTTCCGAGATATATAGCGATACTGTCGAGCAAAAAATATCGCTCGTCGATAGATGAAATACGCATCGAAGGTCATACGTCGAGCGTGTGGAACGCGCAAACTACTGCTGCTCAGGCTTACTTCAACAACATGAAGCTATCGCAGGATCGCACGCGAAGCACCTTAGAGTATGTTATTCAACTTCCCCAGATCGACACCCAACGGCGTTGGATCATAGCGAAGACAACCGCAAACGGGTTGTCGTCATCGCACTTGAGAGTAAATGCCGACGGCTCCGAGAATAGAAAAGCATCTCAACGTGTCGAATTTAGAGTTCGTACGGATGCAGAAGAACGCATTGGCGAAATTTTGCGCGCGGGTCGGCAAAAATGAATTTACCCAACTTCAAAAAATCTGCCGCGCTCAATCGTCTTAAAATGAAGATGGGCATCAACGCAGATCACTATGGTTCGTTCGCCTCTTCATCGACTTACATCAGTTCGGATGAGCGTGCTCTTTTAGAAAGCGGAGAAGGCATCGAAGTTTCACTTGATCAACTTCGTATCTTAGACGACCAAACGCTAGCCTACAAAAATAGTCGCGTACTTCTGTACATCCGCGACGTGACCCACTACAGCGAAAGCTGGAGTGACAATCTTCCACGCTATCATTTGGCTAACTGCGCGACCCTGCAAGAAATGGCATCAGCAGGGCGATCAACACGGTATGTGATCGCGACCGAAACCACCGGCGAATTCCTGTTGAATTTTCTGGGAGGCCGCTCCGTCCGAACAGAGCAAAAAAAGCTGAACGTCTGCCAACGCTGCTTGGACAAGACAAAGTTCCCCGGTTGGAATTCTTCCGAAGCAACGCCGATGCGCCTCGCTTTCGTCAAAAAATTTACACCGGGCCGCTTCTTTGAGCTGTTTCCAAAATCGCTTCATACTCAAAAGCCGAAATATACCGCTCACGATGCCCCGTTGAACGTCTATACCCCGGACTTTTCGGACATCAGCACAACGCTTCGGAGCCAGTCGGGATGGGAGTGCACCGATTGCAAAGTGAAAATTCGCAACACAGAACATCGCAAATTCTTGCAGACTCATCACAAGAACGGTGCGCGTTATGACAACAGGCCGGAGAACCTCGAGGTTCTTTGCATGGCGTGCCACGCATCACGACCGCATCATTCTCACATGAAAAGCGATCCAAGATATCGCGAATTTCTCATCCTAAGAGAGAGAGGCGAATTCCGAGCGTAGAACTTCACCTCGGTTCGCGCGGCCTGCACGGGTCCAAGCATGACCGAGGAATGCGCAAACTTTCGGCACTCTATAGCCTCAAAATTTCACGAGCGAGATCCGTCAGTTCCGTCTGACGTTTCATGATGGCTTCTGGCGTCCAGTCGCTATAGCGAATGAGTTCGGCGGTCAACGGAAAGATATTGCTGTCGCTCGATCCAAACATGATCTCGCGCTTCTTGTGAAAATCAAAATTACTGGCTTTTGGATTGACCTTCGTCGAGAGGATCGCGAAGTTGCCGAGCATTTGACTGAGCTCGACACGGCGTTTTTGATCGGGAAACTTTGCTCGCCACTGGCTTCGCGGACCCGGCTTTTGCGGGAGAATATGTTCGAGCGTCACGTTTCGGGGAAAATACGTTGGGATCGTCTTATCGAGCATCTCCGCGTTCAACCGAAGAAGCAATGGTCTCACAAACCGCGATTTGTTGCCGATGGGACTGCTCAGTTTCTCGCGAATTTTTGCTCTCTCCCCGCGCGTCAGAAATAGCGCACTGTCAGCCTTGCTAAGACAATCTTGCGAAAGGATGCGCTCAATGACTTTGCGCATTCGCTCAGTAATCGTATTGGTCGTGGCACCAAGGACAAGCAATCCGAGGCCCAGCGCATCGAGATATTTGAAGAACTCGATGGTGTCACGCTGCGACGGGCTTTGAGCAAGCCAGAGCAAAGCGGCCGGCACCCAGTCGTCGAATGGCAGCGCCTGCACGCACGTGATAATCCGACTGAGTTCCTCACTCCCCTGTGCGAGCTCCAGCTCGCCGCTTTCCAATTGCTCGAAGATTTCGACGAACTTCTTCAGCGTATCGGTGAACACAAATGATTTTGAAGGGTGCGCAATCACCGCGCGAAAGGCATCTCGGAGTTCCATTCCGCGCGTTTCAGGATGGACGAGAGTCAGGATCGACTTCACATATGTTGACAGCTGTTCGATCCCGATCCGATCCTCGATTTCGTTCCAAGCCGATGCGAGCGTCGAACTATGATACCGATTGATGACCTCACCGCGAATAATGTCGATATCGGTCAGCGATTGACCTCTCGCATTGATGCTGCGGAACAGCTCATAGCCATCCATGGCACTTGATGTAATCACAAGCACAACGTAGCAACGGTTCAAGATGTAGCTCGCGAGATCGGCCACAAACTTTGGTTGTGGACTGCCTATCGCACTCTTCAAGCCAGCTATGACGTCGGCTAGGCGTTGAGTTGCGTCTGTGTCTCCCGAGTTCGCTAAAGACTGCGTGCCATTTGATGTGGCGATCCAGCGGATATATTCATCGCAATCGATGTCGCGTAACGTTACGCGGATGGCTCTTGGCAATCCCCGCGCAGCGTTTTCAGGTCGGACAAGATGATCTTGAAGGTGGTTGCGGAAATCGTTTTGAGAAAGAAGATCGCGCAGCACGGCAAGAAGCGCCGACAATGTGATGAGCCGTTGCTGGCCATCGATGACTTCGAAAGGCGCATTCGGATTAGCCTGCGAAACAATTAATTGCCCGAGAAAATAGTAGCCGGCGCCTCCAGCTCCCCCATCTGAATTGTGAAATGCGGTTTCGATATCGTCGTAGAGTTGCCCCGCCTCGTCCGAGGTCCAGGAATACGGTCTTTGAAAGATTGGCATTCCGTAGGTGCGTGATCCAGACAGTAACTCACCTACGGGCAGCGTTTGACACTCCATACGTATTGTCACAACCGCCCCCCGACGCGATAACACAAGGAAATTTAGCTATAGCTCGCCCTTTCTCGATTTCGAAGCCGTAATTACCGTCGCCGCGATAACTGCGTTCCTCCTCTGGATGAATGTGGATTGTGGAGAGCACTCTCTCAGTAAGAAGCCTTTCGAACATCGGACCTTTTCGGTCTCAAAGCCTGGGCCCGATGAATTATCCGCCCGGGGGGAAAAATCGACCAGCCCGATGGCCCTTAGGATCTTCTACAAGGCTCTCGAGTTGCCGATGCCCACCTCGGTTATCGGAATAAACCGACCGTCCGCCCCAAATTTGAAGAACCCGAGTAGGCAGTTTTGGGGGCCCCACCCCGTTCCTCCGGCTTGGGTCCCATACCCGGGGTGGCAACGCCCCCCCGGGGGGTGCAGCTCCTCGTGCGGGACGACGTTATGAGGGTTGCGCGAGCGTTCGCTACGAACCTACCGTTCGCGTTAGCAGTTCGAATTCAAATCAACAATTTTGCTGGCTGATCGAAGTTGCTGGTCGGCGTGCCGACACGCCCCAACACGGCAGTCCACAGGAGAAGCTCCATTGCAGGCATCAATGATGTTCTCCTTGGCAATCGCACGATGAGTAAGGATCGTTGCCCGTTGCGACGTCATGCGTTCTCGGTCGATATCTGACGGGTGACGTGGATCGATATCGCGACCTATCGGACCGCACCGACGACAACATCACTAAATGGTTATTCGCATTGAGTTTCGATTCACCAATTACAACAATTCCGTCGGCGGATGATCTAGCCAATGCGCGTATCAGCACCATCTGATTACTCATGAAAATAAAGGTTTTCGTGAGTGATCTGATGTTTGCACCGTTTCCGTCTCACCCTGCAACAGAAGCCAATGGCGCGCTCGATCTGGCGTTGCAGAAAGCGCAGCACTTCACAGAGGCCGCCCGCTCTGACGGTACTCGTCGCGTCTATGCAAAAGCACTCGCGAGATGGAACGCGTGGGCAACGATTCATCACGTTAGCCATGACGCGCCGACACCCGATGCCATAGCTGCCTACATCGCTGCCCTCGCCTACAACGGCAAGTCGGTTTCAGGTATCAACGTCGCACTTTCGGCCATCCAGCGCGCCTGCCGAACGCACGGCATTGTCATAGACCGCAAGCACTCGACTATCGCCGATACGCTCAGAGGCATCGCGCGTCGTGCGACAAAAGCCATCGACCGTGCCGAAGCTCTCGATCTTCCGACGTTGAATGGTCTGATCGCTTCCCTCGACGGCAATGATCTGCGCTCGCTGCGCGACAAGGCTCTTTTACTGCTGGGCTTCTTCGGGGCATTGCGTCGCTCGGAAATCGTTTCGCTCACGCTGGATGGCCGCTCCTTGTTTACGATCGCAGAGCGCGGTGTCGTCTTAAAGATGTCGGCGACCAAGGCTTCGCTCAAATCCGAGGAAGTTGCGATCCCACGGCGGAATGACGAGCTCTGCCCGGTGGTCGCGCTTGAGAGGTATCTTGCGGCTTCAGGTATCACTAGCGGCCGACTTTTCCGCGCCATCAGCAAATCAGGCCGAATGCTCGACCGCGGGCTCGAGGCCACGAGTGTGCGCCACATCCTGTCCCAGCGCGCATTGATGGCCGGTATCGATTCCTCGAAGTTCTCGCCGCATTCGCTGCGCGCTGGCTTCATCACCGCGGCTGAAATCGCCCATGTGCCCGAACACATCATTCAGCGGACCAGCCGGCACAAGTCTGTTGAGGTTTTGCGGTCCTACATTCGGGTTGCCGACGCCTTCGAGCAGAATGCCAGCCGCTACTTTTAGGACCTCCAGCAGCAACCTCCATACTGACGACCAAAGGTTGTATTTCCTCCCTTTAATAGCCATCTACTTAGCGGGAGAAAGATGACGACGGCATTGGGGCAATTGCTCGTGAGCGCATGGAAACCACTAACTTCAATCTGATTATCGAAACGATGGCGTCACTGGGTGTCACGCCGGAAAGCATCGCGCAATCCGTTGCGATCCATGCGAACGACGCATGTCGTCAAGACTATCGACCGCTCCAAGATGACGAATGGCGGCTTCTTGCAATGTCTTTCCCAGATGAGCCGTCGCAGTCCAATATGATGGACAATCGGACATTTGTTAACGCGGTCCTCGAAGCCATGCATCGCGGCGGCCGCTGGACCGATTACCCAAAGAAAGGTCCTCACTCCGATGCCGTGCGCCGTCGCTTTGGTCGCTGGGCTCATTTAGGCATCTGGCAACGGGTCGCCGAAAAAACGACTGAGATTGAGTTGACGATGGAGCGTAAGATCGAGTTCAAGGCTATCGCCGACCGCGCCGAGCGGCTCCGTCGCAAATCGCCCTAAGGACTGTCCGTCCGTCCATTCCCTCGGCAACGTTGCGAAATTCAGACCCCGACGATCGCGCGACCGTCGAACTGGCACCCAAATTGCTTTTACACTCGCGGGAAATGAGCAATCACGGAGTTGCTAACCTTAAAAAGCAAGATGAACGAACTCTCTCGCCCATAAATTCGGCGTTCCTTGCGCCCTAAGCCAGTTTTCTCGAAAACGAGCGCCGTCTCGTTGCGATACAGCTGCGCGTCCGACGATGGTACGATTTCGAACGTTCTTACGGTCGGAAGGTGCCACTTTTCGGCTGCGCGCACTTTGGCATGTCCGTTGCCTTATCGGTTGACGCCTGACTGTTCAGGTCAATTGAGAAAGGTAATGACGATATGGACCGCCGCACCAAAACAGATCTCACCAATCATCCTCCGGCGTCTCTCATCGTGACGCTCATCGAACTCCCTCCGAATGAGATCATGCGTTCGGAACATCGCTGGAGTTCTGCCGATGTCTGATTTTGCCCCCGACGCACTCGAGATTGAATTTGCTCAAACGCCAAATCTGCGCGCCAAAAATCCGAATTTCAGGAACATGCGAGCGCCGTGGAGCGCTTTAGCTGGCATTTTGATGGCGAACGAGAGCTGGGAGCGCGTAGCCAATAAACTTGATGCACGCGCCATGACGGCCGGGCCGTTGGTAGGGTCTCTATGTACGAAAAAGACCGTGCAGGGAATTTCGCTTCTCATCAGCGACCACGACGACGGCTGGACCATGGAAGAAAGCAAGGCCCTTGCTGAACACTTGGGTCACGAAGCCGTCATATATCCTTCGTTCCGCAACGGTGCGACAACCATTGAGATTCTCCACGACGACTTCCTAAAATGGGCAAAGGAGAATGACCAAGATCCCAAAATTTGCGAGCAAACGGCTCGGCTCTATCTCAAATCTACAGGCAAATTGCGGGCTTCTCATGCCGATGTGGCCGTACTCCACGAAGGTATGACTCAGACGGAAAAAGGATTTGCCTACTTCCTCAAGACGCCGCCGATCGACAAGCATCGCGTCATTCGGCCTCTCGCCAAGCCGATCAAATTTGCAGACCATGTTTCGTCTGCCACGTCACATACGGATGTCCTCGAAGCATGGAACACAGCGTACAAAGCCGCACTCCAGGCAATTGGAACGCCATTTGATGAGGCTTGCAAGGATCCGTCGCGCCGATATTTTATGCCAGCTCATCCAATTGATCCCGCGATTGCCCTTCCTCCGCCAATTCATGTTCGCGGGTCTGCGTATGATCTTACGCCAATCTTTCAAAACACGCTTCGTGGCGACGAAGACAAAAGCTGCGGCGGTCACGCGAAAGTCTCGCAAAGCGATCGCGGCACCAAGTCCCCCTATATCTTCAAAGGTTTCAATCTTAAAGCTTGGGCAGTTCAATATGCCCGCTCATTCGATATCGAGGCGGCGCTCGAGCGCAATGGCTTAGTAAAGGATGTTCGACCTTCCGGTGGTGTTTATATCGAGTGCCATCAGGCAAATCACTCCGGCGGTGTGCAACAAACGTTTGCGCAAAATGGCGATGGAGATAAGGGCTTTACTCTATATTGTTCGGGAGCGACGGGCGGGTGCTCCGATCTTGATCGATTAGCGCACGTGCTGGCTTATCTCGAATCGGGTCAGCTTTCAGTTGCCGACCTTGAAGATCAGACGATCGGCGGCGGCCAGATTTCCAATCGAGCGCACCGAGATGCACAGAAAACCCGAGAGAAGAAACGTGATATGGTGCGGGTTCTCGACGCCAACGGTGTTGGCATCGACACAGCGCGCTTCGTCGAAAATCGCTTGTCACATCTTGATTTTGATCTCTTGAATTCTCTTGCCAAACCTGGAACGCAGGTGGGACCGGGCGTCTTGGCACAAGAACTCGCGGAGCACATTCGTCGAGAGAATTTCAACGTCGAGGATTTGCTAGCCTGTTCTGAACCACCGCCTTCAGGGCCGTTGAGCGCTGAACTTCGCGCTTTGGCACAAGCACTCGCTTCGGGCAAAATTTCGAATGTGGAGGTGACCGAGAAGCTGAATGCACTAAAATCAAAATATCAAGCTGGTCTCAACGATCTCAAGAAAGATTTGAAAGCTATAGGCTTGCTTCTGGAGCAAGAATACTCGTTGGCTGGTGTTCTTTCGCCAATCGAGGCAAGCGCATTAACGGCGCGAAACGATTACTCCGCGCAATACGCCGTCGTGCTCTCTGGGAAAACTTACGTCCTCAATCTGCATGAGCCTGCCATCGGCAAGGCGCTCGTTGCACACCAGGACTTCAAGAAAATCTATAAGAATGATTATTCCGAGGTAATGACACCGAAGGGGCCGCAGACCGTTTTTCACGCAGAAGAATGGCTTGAGCTTCCTCCACCGGATGCGCAATTTTATACGGAAGGCTTGGTCTTCAAACCTACATCATCAGCCGGGCAAAACGTCAGCCCTAACCAATACAATCTTTTCTCGGGATTTTTGATCGACCCGGATCCATCTGGCAGTTGCGATCTATTTTATAAGCTGCTCAGGGATGTTTGGGTGCAAGGCAATGAGGAACTCTTGAACTGGGTGGCCGAGTTCTTCATGCATCCGCTTCGCTTTCCCGGCGACAAGATCGGAACATCCATCGCCATCCGCGGTACCCACGGCGATGGCAAGAGCATCGTCACCGAACAGTTGATGGCGCCCATTTCTGGCGACATGCTCCTTCGAGTTACGAACCAAAAGATGGTTCTCGGAGACTATAATGAAGCTCTCTCCGGCAAACTTCTGGTTGCGCTTGAGGAGGCGGCATTCGCCGGCGACAAACAAGCGTTCGCTCGACTGAAGGAGCTCGTGACTGGGCGTGACGTTCTTGTGAATCCCAAACACAAATCTCCCATTACAATTGATAACTATGCGCGGATGATCATCATCTCAAACCAACGCCACTTTATGAATATCGAACCTGGCGACCGACGTTATACCGTTCTCAACTCCGTGCCCGCTTGGGCTGGCACGAACTTGTTCGAGGCGCTCACCGCAGAATGGAACAATGGCGGTGCCGCACGTTTTGTTTACGAGGCTCTCAACCATGAATTCCGCAAACTTGAAGATCGAGAATCGCTAATCCTCTCGAAGAAAATCGTCACCGACCACCAAGTCACCCAGCAAAGTGAATCTCGCGAACCGATCGAAGCATTTGTCGTCGCTTTCATGTTACGTGGTAATTTTTCCGCCGCCGACTTCCGTGCCCATCTTGATCTCGGGTCGCAGACGAACGGTTCAGACTTTTCGAGCCATTCGGATTGCGTTTGGAATCTCGATGCACCGCTCGCAATCGAATCATTTCAAATTGAAGATGCCGCGGCGGATTATTTTAAGAGTCGGGCACCCGCGAAGCTACCGCACGGGCCGAGTCTGAAATCCATCATTGCGACAATGGAGCAATACTACGGCTCCACTAAGCCCAAGCGCCGCTCCATAGGTAAGGGAAACAAGGCGCCAACCGTTCGGGAATTGCCGCGCCGTGGAGATGCTCTCATCCACGCGTTCAAGTGCCATCTTATTACAGATGAGGAGTTTCGATCGGCGATGCCGTTTGCGGTCCAGATTTCAAAAGTTAACGCCTACGCGGCGCTTCGACCTGAGTCTCCTGCCGCTCCCGACGAAATATCGCTCAAGAAATCGTAAGAAAGTCACCTTGGCAGTCAAAGCTCTTGCCCAATTCCTTTGATCTCCCCTCGCGAGTGGTGGGTGAGTTAGGGAAGGGAGCATTGAAGACATTTGATACTTTTTTTGGGACTGATCTGCCCGCCAAGGTGACCGACACCGAACTCGGAAGGTCATTCTTGCGTATGCTGGCCCATTCTTGCACGCGTCCACAACGGGCGGCAAAAATCTCTGTGCGAGTCCACGGAATCTTGTTTGACCAAACTTGTGAGAATGGGCAGGAACAACACGACGGCTAAAGCCAAGGCATGCGACTACGTTCATTTCGCTCTATTTCTTAATCACACGCCCGCATCACGTTGCTGCAGCGGTAGGCTCAATGGAACTCCACATCGACGGCGCGACGCTGAACCCTTTGATCGAGGCCGAAGCTCAAACAATCGTCGACCACACACTCGCATTTGTAATTGCTCGTCGAGAAGATGAAGCGGTCGTAAAGGGCCAGCTCGCTGGATCGGCCACGCTGATCTCCATCGACGGCATAAAAGGCATTCTCACTGCGCAGCACGTGGCCCGGCGAATACTCAGTGAAGAAACTTTTGGCCTCGTACTACCGAATTATCCTGAGGGCGACATCCATCAATTCCTTGTCAATCCCCGTCTTTGTCGAAATTATTCGTTCCTTGGCGCTCAACCAGCAGATGGCCCAGATATCGCATTTATCGTCCCTCCACGCGACGCTATTGCAACCCTCGAAGCCAAAGGAAGAACCTTTCTGAACCTTTCCAACCGCCGACAAAGAATTCTTGAATCGCCTCCCGCGAGAGAGATAGGGATTTGGGCCGTCTGCGGAGCCGCCGATGAATGGAGCGAGGAAGCCTTCGCTCAACATGACAACAAGCTTGTCAGCGTGTTCCACGCCAAACTCATGGGACCCCTTCTCGCTATTGATTGGCCCAACAGAGCCGACTTCGACTACATCACTTTCGAAATCGAACGCGATGAGGGATACGACGGCCCGAGAGATTTTCGCGGCTACAGCGGGGGCGGAGTCCGGCAGTTCATCATCCAGGCGATCAACGGAGCGCCGACGGTTGTGCAACGTCACCTTTTAGGGGTCGCCTATTATCAATCCGAGCTTCAGACTCGAGATGGCAAATTGGTCCGCGATTTATTTTGCCATGGCCGAGAGAGCCTGTATCGAACGTTGATCGACAAAGTGCGCAGCGAAGCATCAACCGCAGTCTGACAGCCAAAAGCTTTTTTCCAGAGAATATGGGCCCGTCATTTTACGAACTGACGATCGCCGTCATGCCGATATCACTGTCCGCTCTGGTTTTTGACGTCCACTTGGGCGCCACGCCACTCCAGCAGTTCAAGGCCGCGCTCCGTGCTTGGAGTCCAGCATCCAGCCAGCTTGTATCGCTCCTTACTTGCTTCACCCTCTTTGAAATACGCGATAAGCGCGACCGACTGGTGAAATATCGCGGCGATGTAAACTTCGTCGGTTTTGACCAGATGCCTTAAAAAAAAGGAATCACTCGTATTCCATTTTTTGCCCTGGTTGAGTTCGTAGAACTTCGGCAGTTGGCCTAACAAATTATTGACCAGCTCAACCGCATTGCCCCTTTGATTATGGCCCCACGCCGTCTCAATGTGAGTTCCCGGCCGCGCGATCTTACCGGTCTCAATGTAGTAGGTACCGAGGGCAAGCTTAGCCGCAATTCTACAAAGGCCTTCGTTTATCTCAGGCTGGTTGTAATCGAGTGCCCTCTGAATCTTGCCTTGGTGGAGTGTCCACTTGCCGGTCTTCTGCATTCTCTCGAGAAGCTCGCCGCGATTGGTCTGCAGCGTCTGAAAGGCTTTCTTGAAACTGATGTCCACCCCTGTAACTTGCTGCCGCAAGGACCCAGCCATCTGCGCAACGAAGCTCAGGATGCAATCGTCGATGCTCGTAAGCCGATTGCACCGCCTGCACGATGGAAGCTCCAGGCCTTCGGGCCGCTCTTTTTTGACAAAGACAATCTTTGCAGGCTGGTGATCAGGTTCTTCGGACTTGACAAGACCTCCGCAAAAGCAGCACAGCGGATTTTCCCGCAAAAATCGCTTTTTATCCATCTCGGCGCCCATTGAGACCAGCAGTCACCCCGCTGGCAGGCCGTCTAACGTTCGCTATTCAAATTCCATGTCAATCCGCTTTGGCCTGCTGACGCGGACGCTCACCACATCCGCGCTCGCCAAATCAAACAAAGCGATATTGCGCCCGCCATTTCCGTCATAGGCGCTACGATATTGGATTCCGTCATACCCCTCCTTCTTCAACACCTCGGCGATATTCTGCGTCGGCGCGTAATCAGCGGCAAATTCTTGCCTGTCCACGGGGAGCGCAAAGGCATCATCAATCTCGCGCCATATCAACTGATTCATCTCACCTTCAAAGAACGCTATTGGCTTCTCAGCTCTCATAACCTCGAGGTAGGACCTCGGATAAATATCAATTGTGCAATCGACGACGTTGAGATCCTTCACCGTCTTCAGTTCCGCAACACTTAAAATGCTGGCGAGATTCGGGCGCATCTCTGACAGAGCCGTCTTCTCTGTCGTCGCTACATACAAAGCCGGTATGCCTTTGGTGTTCGCCCGCCCCTCTGAAGCTTGATCAGGTTTGGGCTTCATCCTCTCTTTTGAAAACGGCTTCGGAACATAGATATCTTCGTCAGCGAGGTTTCTCCCCTCGAACACCATCTCATCTTCCCAACCCAACTGCGCGCGCCAGACCGATGTCCCCGCGCTCACCTTTCGCACCCGGTCTTTCGCCGTTGCCACGACGCCAGCCAGAAAGTCATCTACCTCGGGTGCCCTTGAAAACCTCCAGCGACTCCGCCTTATGTGAGCGAACACGCGATAATCGTGGATATTATCAAAGTCCGCCACGACATCCTCCCGTTATCAATCCGAAATCTGCCACCGCGCCCCGTCACGCAAGCGGTCCAAGGGTTCCTCCAGAACCTCCCACTTGTTTTCGTGGGCGAGAAGGATCTCCCGCATTTTCATGTGATGCGCGTGCTTAGACTTCTCCTGCTTGAAGTTCATGTAGATCGGGAAGGACTGGCTGCGCTTACCGCTCTGGGTGTTTGTCGGCACCCCGTACCACCACTTGATATGCCGCTGGCACAGCTGCTCGGCGAGCCCCACCGGCAGTACCACGAAACGACTTCCCATCTTGCTGGAGCTCACCGCCACAACCACATCAGCAATCAGCGGACCGGTCTTGCTGTTGAAGACTGGCTTCTTGTCCCGGAGGAAGCCGGTCGCATAGCCGAAGCCCAATGACTTGCTGTGGCTATGGCCCTTGTCGGCGTCCGTCGCCTTCACCTGGATGGCAACGCGGTACGGTCCCTTGGCGCACAGAAGGTCGGCGTTCCAGGCTTTTTGCGAGGTGTCGAGCCGCAGCGCATGCCAGCCGCGGCGGACCAACTCAAGTTCGACCTCCAGCTCCCCGATGCGGCCGATCTCGATGCTCATCGCTTCATCGGCCACTTCGCCGCGCAACCGCCGTTTTCGAGAACCCCTCATTCGCCCTCCCTCAGCACACGTCCTTTATGATTCTATCGGCCTATTAATTCGGTAGCAGGATGGTCAACAAGGGGCCGATCGCCTATCATCGGATGCAGCCGAGCGCGCTTTGGTAAGACACTGGGGCGGCAAAACGGTCGCCAGACCGACTGATTGAATACGGCCGCTACTTTATGGCCCTCAAAACATTAGCGACCCATCCATGCAGAACATTGAGCTTTTCCAGCTTTACAGTGGTAAAATCCTCGGCATGCTTTTCGCCCGATTTCCACTCTACACCGAGATCAAAGTTGAGAATATCATCGCCGGCATTGAACGCGGCGGCCTATCCGAGAAGGACGCGCACGAGATTGCGGGGTATACGATTAAATGGCTCCAGCGCGCTGGCTACATTGACCCCGCGACAGAGGATCAAGTTGGCCCATTCAGAGGCACCTTGTCGTCAAAAGGCTTCGTTTGTCTGACGGCATTGCCCACGGGTCTGGAACCTAAATCAAAGGACACCAAGAACCTCCCCGACAAGGAACTAGAAACGATTGGCGCCCAACTGGCCAAGTCTGTCGAAGACGGCGCAAAGGATTACCTCAAGGATAGCTCCAAGAAGGTCATCACATGGCTTGTCACCAAAGCTCTCGCCGCCGGGCTACTCTTCATTGGCCCGGCCAACTGATCGATATCTGAGCGTAGCCCACCAAGACATCATCGGGTGACTATCCACGTGGCGCACATACGCGGCGAAGCGGGGTCGCCGGCTCGTCTTCGATTACCTGCATCGTGATTGCAAGCCTCGCGTTTATTCAACGCATTTTGGTTTTCCTACTCAGCCTGTTGAAAAAATCCATCGCAAATTTGACGCTAGAATTTGCTACTCAACTCTGCTATTCGAAGTAACAGTAGCAGGCCTGATTATATAATAAATTCAATGCCTTATTCCCCGTCCCCTACGGGGCGCCAATTGACCGACCCACAACATACTGAAATTGCAAAAAAAAAGCCACCGGTCTCGCGGGAACGGGGAATAGCGGGGTTCTTACGGAAACAATGAGGCCGCCATTTCCCTGTGATCACCGGGGTGTCGGCATCATGCTTCGGAGCACACTCCAGGTCCGCGACAATGAAGTCGGCAAAACCCACCCGCATCGACGGCTTCTCGCATCTGGCCCCGGCGCGTTCCCAAAATCTACGCTCACCTCGACCGGCGCGGCGTCGTCAAGATCTTAACGCGCATCCGCATCGCCGATGAACCCTCGCGCCATCCTAGCCATACAGCTCATAGGAGGCAGCATCTTCAACGTGAGCGAGCGCGCGCGAACCCCTGCTCGACCGCTTCCGGCATTGGCAAGTCGGGACGTTGGAACTTCACACCAACAACGTTGTCCTGGTGATAGACGATGTCACAGCCGAGATGGACCTGCCGAGATTCGATGTGCAAAAAGCACTCCTCAGGGAGAGTGACGGGCCCAGTCAAGAAGAGCTTGGCTCCCGTGGCGGAGATATCCGTCACAATGCACTCTGAATACTTAGCCTGGTCTTTGGTCCCGATAACGCCCTTCAGGAATGACGCGTACCGCATTGATCGACGACGCATGTTTGGCTCCTTCCGTTGACCGCAGCGACGTGCTCCGAGCGCTAAAGCATAAGCGCGTGGGCGGACTATTGGCTGGGGCGGTTAGCAATTGGCAAACGTCCCCTCAAATTCCTGATCGACGTCTGAGTTGAGGCTCAAGTCAGACTTTTGGGCACAAGAGCAATCAGCCGACGTGCAACGACAAGACGATTTGGCACCAGACCGAGCCATCGGCTTCGGGGCGCCATCGTCCGCTCATCAATTCATATTCCGTCGCGCAAGCGCTACGTTGGCGGCGTGGCGATCCAATCGTGCCTCGCTTCTTTGTCCGGCGCGGTACATTGCCAGCAATGCTGCCGCCATCGGTCCGATTACTGTACTGAGCATCTCCGGAGTGTGGCGATGTTTCTCGACGAGTTCCTCGCAGGCCAAGCTCGCAGGCTTCGGCGAGCTTGTCGTGCTCGCTCTGCGAAAGATCTGTCATCTGCGGAATGAGAAGCGATCGCACCATGGCATTGCCTACCCCAGTAGGCCTTTGCCGAGCGTTATAGCCTTTCGCGAGTACGAGATGAACGGCCGATGCCACGGCACGGACGATCTGCGATGTTCGTGACACGTCTTTCCTGGCGTGAGCGGCAGATCACGCTGGAAGAGGTCGATGCCTCTCGCAGATAGCGCGACAAGAGCGTCCTGTTTGCCCTAAGCAAAGACGGCTGTCGTCACTGCTCCAAAATGACAGGCAGCCGCAGCGAGTACAAAGGCATGCCAGACCGCGTTCTGATACTTCAGAGCGCGCCATAAGTGGAAAACCACACCCGCAGAGTAGAGCATTCCCCCGGCTACCAGAAGGATTAGCGCTGTCAGCGGCACGGTTGCGAAAAGAGGACGATACGCAAACACTCCAACCCACCCCAGCAACAGATAGATTGCGATATCGATGCCTTTCCAGTGAGCTGTCATCAGCTTTAATGCTGCAGCCAATAGAGCAACAATCCAGACGAAACCCAGCAGCAAGTAGCCCGGAATACCGCCCATGACCACGGCGAATGGCGTGTAAGTACCGGCGATCGCCACAAAAATTGCCGCGTGATCAAGGCGTCGGAGAAGACTGTCCCAGCGCGGAGCGCGGTTCAAATTGTAGGCTGCTGAGCAGCAAAACATTGCAAGCATCGCTGTGCCGTAAACTCCAAGGCTCACGATTATGGGCAATGGACGAAGCAACAGCGCCGACGCCATCATCGCGGCAACAGCAATTGTGGCGGTCGAAATGCCAATGACGTGCAGGATTCCATCCGCAATGCGCTCTTCACGACTGTACGCTGTGAACTTCAAGAGATGAGACCCGCTCTGGATTTTTGATACAGAAGGAATGCGAGCAAGCGATTACATCGAGGAGGATCAGCTCGCGCTCCCGCTTCCATCCTGCAACCTGTCTGTAACTTTGCTCCATGGTGAAATGACAAAGGCTTCAAGATTGCGCATCACTTCTCGCAGTGGGAATTCGCAGCGTCGCGATCAGGCCGACCGTTCCATTCTCGATCGTGAGGCTTCCTTCCCAGGCTTCTACAATATCGGTGACAATGGCTAATCCGAGCCCAGCTCCACCGGTATGGGTATCGAGCCTTTGCCCACGAACCAGCATTGCCGCCTGGCGGCCCTTTTCAATTCCAGGACCGTCGTCGGATACGGAAATAGAGATGCCCTGCATCTCAGCTCGCGCTGTCACGGACACTTTTTTGTTTGCATGCCGCGCGGCATTATCAAGTAAGTTGCCGAGGGCTTCCGCCAAATCGATAGCATCAATTCGTGCCGTCAAATCGGCAGGAACTTCGACCTGCCAACTCAGGTCTTGCCCACGTGGCGTCCGCGCGACGACGCGAACGATCTGCTCTACCGACGCCCTGACATTGGTGGAGGCATTGCTGTTGGCATAGGAAATGCGCGCACGCGCGATCTCGCGGTCGATATGGCGTCGCATGAGATTCACGAGATAGGAAATCTCTGAAGCCGTACTCACATCGCCCTTCTCTTCCAGCCTATTTACCTCTCCATTCAGAACCTGTAGGGGCGTCTTCAGCCCATGTGCCAGATCTGCGGCGCGCCCTCGCGCTTTCTCTATCGCTTTCTCGCGCTCATCGAGCAGCGCATCGATCTCTTCGGCCAGCGGCTTGACCTCCTGGGGAAACTCCCCGCCCAAGCGACGTTGATTGCCCGAGCGGATGCCGGCAATTCGACCGCGGATCGTCGACAGCGGCCGCAAGCCGACGCTGACCTGAACCCACGATGCAGCAACCAGCAGCGCACCGATAATCAGCAGAAACGGAGCAAGTTCCGATGCGAAGCTTCGCACGGATTGCTGGACTTCCCGAGCATCCACGGCAACGGCGATGCGGACTTTCGAACCACCGAGATCTTCGGGCAACTCAATGTATCGCTGCAGAAGATAGAGGCGCGCGTTCTGTGGACCGAGAATCTCGTAATGATGGGACGCGCCAGCGGTGCTGGTTTCAGTCGGCAGAGGAAGAGCCGTGTCCCACAGCGACCGCGAGCGTAGAACATCGGCAGATGTACCCGCGATTTGCCAGTAAAGTCCCGAGAAGGGCTCTTCAAACCGCGGATCCGACGGCCGATGCGCCAATGCCAATTCGCCCGACGGTTTGCGGATGATGTTCGCCGCAAGTTGGTTCAAGTATACGGTCAGTTCTACATCGACACGGCGTTCGACATGGCGCTTGAACAATTCGGTCAGGCCATACGCCGCGATGCTAAGTGCAATGAGGATCGATAGGACGCCTGCGGCAAGCAATCTCAGGCGAAGCGAACCGACGCTCATGCCGGCAAATCCGCGACGATGTACCCGAAGCCACGCCGTGTCTCGATCAGATCCTGGCCAAGCTTCTTGCGCAGGCGCGTCACCACGGCTTCCAGTGCGTTGGCGTCCCTGGCGTCGTCGTCGCCGTAAAGATGCTCGATCAGCTCTGTCGGCGGCACGACTCTTCCCTTGTGGTGGATGAGATAGGAAATCAGGCGGTATTCCAGCGGAGATACGGCCACGGGAGAGCCCTCGATCAGGACGCGCATCTGCCGGGTGTCAACCGTCAGCCCGCCCGCCGTCAGAAGAGCCGATCCCTGGCCAACCGAGCGGCGAATAAGCGCGCGAACCCTGGCAATCAATTCCTCAATCTGGAAAGGCTTGACGAGATAGTCATCGGCACCAGCATCGATGCCTTCCACCCGCTCCATCCAGGCACCCCGCGCCGTTAGAATGAGAACAGGCATTGTTCGTCCTTCGGCGCGCCATCGCTTGAGCACCGAGAGTCCATCGATCTTGGGCAGGCCAAGATCCAATATTACGAGGTCAAAATTTTCGGTGTCGCCGCGGAACCAGGCCTCTTCGCCATCGGACACGGTGTCGACGCTATAGCTTGCGGCCGTCAGGGCCGTCGCAAGGCTTTGCGCGATTTTCGGTTCATCCTCGACGATGAGAATGCGCATCAATCATCATCCTCGATCTTCAGGATCTTTGCCGTGGCCGCATCGACCTTGACCTCTTTGAGCTTGCCGTCGGGCGTCAGGACTTTGAACTCATAAATAAAGACACCGCTTTTTTTTGCCTTGAACTCGACGCCGACAACTTGGCCGGGAAACTGGACCCTCAATCCATCCATGATTTCCGTCAGCGGACGGATGCGGCCCTCGCTCAACGCTTTCCGGGCAATCTCGTGGTCCCGATCGTCGTCATCATCGGCTAATGCCGGAAGAGATGCGACGGCCAGAAGCGAAAGGAAAATCAAGGAAAGGTACGTGAAGCGCTTCATTGTGAAATCCATTGGGCCGCATCGTGAAGCATCAAAGCTGACAACATGCTGACGGACGCCATCAGATCGCCGTCAGGGCGCCTCGGGCAAGTTGACGCCTGACCGATAGCGGTTTGACAAAATAAAGGAGTTTCCCCGATGCAGAAGGCCCGCAATCTTATCGTTACCGTGGCCGCGATCCTTTTCGGTTTCGCCATAGCTGCCCAAGCCGACGATCATAAGCACCGGCTCAATGTTCCGGCGGACAAGTGGCTTTCGGTGTCCGAGGTGATCCAGAAACTAAAGGCTCAAGGCTATAGCGTAACCAAGATCGAAATCGACGATGGCGCCTACGAGTTCGACGCAACGAACGCGGACGGCGTGCGCATCGAAGGCCATGCCAATCCCGCCACCGGCGAGATCATGACAGGCTACGACGATTAAAGACTGAGATCTCCGGTCTTTCGTGCATGATCCCACGCGAGGCCGGAGTTCTTGCTGTCGATCGCTCCCCTCAGATCTTACCGGTCGTGCTTTGCAATCCGGCTCGGGAGCAAAGCACCGGAACGTTCGAGAACAGGATATGCCGCGGCAGCCACGATGTAGCCGTTGAGCAACTTCATGTCCCTCAAGAGATCAAGGTGCAGCGCGGTGGCTTGGACGACGTCAAGTCGCCCGCTCCGCATTTTATCGACATGCGCCCTGGTCGCGAGCGTCTCCGCATCCCGGAAAACAACTTTTTCCTCCGCGAGTCGATGTGCCATCCGCTCGTCATCGGTCATGAATAACGACGCTGCCAAGCCGACGTTCGCACACAGGCGCTCAATCAATTGTACCAACTCGGCTTCGTCCTCGTTCGCAAGAACGAGACCTCGCTTCGAGCGCTTGGCGATGTGCGGAAGGAGGCTGCGGTCGATGACGTCACCCGCTTGTTCGATATTCATTGCGAATATGATGATTTCATTCAATCGGCGTTGATCAGACTCGCTGAGTTCATCGGGATCTATCGACGTCAAATAGGTCTTGATTGCGGTATTCAGGCGATCAATCACATCGTCTTGCCGGCGCGTTTCGACCATCAGGCGCCGATCGTTGGTGACAAGACAGGCTTTGACCCCGTGGAGCATGTCGGTCAGTACGTCGGCAAGCCGGAGCGCCTCTCGTGAAGCAGAACCGAGCGCGACGATCGGCGTTTCTCGCGCTGCGGGATCCAAATACCGAGGCAAAGAGGGATCCTTCGGATCGACACGCGCGGGAAGCCAACGTTCCAATAGTCGTGCATAGGACGTCAAAAAAGGAAAGAAGAGAGCCGCTACAGCGACATTGAACAGGATGTGGAACGCCGCGACCGCCCGTGCGTCATCGGGGATGGCCGTGACCAGGAAACGTGAGATCGGCGAAAGTGCAGCAGAGGCAATAGCAACACCGACAACGCGGGTCAGGAGATTGCCTAGCGGGACACGTTTTGCGACTGGGTCATTGGTGGGTGGTCCTTCGATTAAGGGATTGATGGCCGTTCCCAGATTGGCACCGAGAACAAGCGCGAAAGCGGCATAGGGCGGGACCGCGCCTTTCGCAGCGAGCGACATGATCAGCAACACCACTGCGACACTTGAATGTGCTGCCCAAGTAAGGCCGGCCGCGAGAACAACATCGAGGAACGGCGATGTCGAAACGGCACCGAGCAAGATGCGGAGGTTCGGCGTATCCTCGTAGCCCGTCATGAGATCGAGAAGATTTCGCAGCGCCAGCAGCATCAAACCGAGACCTATGAAGACGCGACCAAGATCGTGCGCCTGCGTGCTCGAATCACGACGAAACATAATGACGCCAATAAGGATCAGAACGGGAGCCAGCACGCCGACATCGAACGACAGAACTTGAACGATCAACGTCGTACCCACGTTGGCGCCGAGCATAGCAGCCAACGCAGGAGCGAGTTCGACGAAGCCTGCCGCCGCAAATCCGGAAATCATCAGTCCAGTAGCGGTACTGCTCTGCAGGAGAGCCGTGACACCCATCCCGGCAATAAAGGCGCGTAGACGGGTCTGCAACGCCGCACCCAGGATGGCCCGGAGATTTGCGCCGAATGCGCGCTGAACGCCGGTCTGCACCATATGCGTCCCCCACAAGAGGAGCGCGATGAAGCCAGCTAATTCGATCAGTGGATTAGCAGAAGTCATTGCAGACGACTTTCTAACTTATTCGGGCGCTTGACCGAGCAACTCATCATTTCGCCGGAGATGAACAAAATGCGATGCAACCAAGTTGCATTTTCGCCCGTCTCGACTGTATTTCAAGCTCTCGGTCAAGCGAGGGCGGCGGCAGCCACCGGGAAACGCAACGGTGCTGGCAAATTTTTCGCACCTATCATTGACGTCGCCAAATTCGCACTCGGGCACCATTCTTCATGGCCCGTCGCTACGCCGCCGCCTCCAGTTTATCGAAGGAGCCCGTCCAGCCTAAAGTCATGCCGCCACGCTGTTTGACAAACTCAGCAATGTCGGCTGCGGAGGCCTCTTGAGGTTCCCAGCGGACCCTCACGCGTGTGCGATCGGGGGCTTCTGAAACCAACTCCACCGTCGTGAGCATGGTTCGCGGCCAGTGCGCGAAGAACGGCGCTTTGATCACCTCTTCCTTGTCGTCGCAAAATTGCTGCGTGTAGACGATAAGTCTCGGTCTTTCGAGCACCAGGTAAGATAATCGACCGTACATCACCGCGCCTGTCGCAGCCGTCATTGCGTAGAACGAGGTACCACCGATGTGCGACTCCGATCGCAGGAAGCGCATGGTGGCACCCGTCGGCGGCAACCATTGCGCGAGTTGATCGGGGTTGGTCCACATCTCGTACACTCGCTCGATGGTGGCATCGAACGAGCGGGCGATGAAGAACTGCTCTTTTCCTGTTCGCTGTTTTTCCAGATACTCGGCCAACCGATCCCACGTTGCCTCGCCTCCAGCCTTCTTGATGAAGCCGCGCATTTCAGACGCTACTTCGGGTGTTGCAAATGTCATGCTCATGTCGAGCTGCGTGCGCCCGTTGCGTTCGGTGAACAAAGCCGTCACACGGAATAGGGGCGGCCGATCCTTGTGACCGCCGTGGTCATAGACCATGCGCTGCAAAGGAACGACTTCGAGGTATTGCGTTGTATTCTCGTAGTCGGTCCCGTCAGGACCGTGCATGGTGTAGTGCCAGTGGCCGCCGGTGCGAAAATCGCGGCTGTGGGTTGTCAGTGTAAAGCCACGCGGCCCCCACCACTGAGCGACTTCATCCGGGACGGTCCAAGCTTCCCAAACGGCATGCAGCGGCGCGTCGTAGATGCGGGAGAGCGAGATGACGTTCGATTTATTTCTTGTGGCCATGGCGGGTCCCTTTGGTTTTTGTTTTCAGGTATGCGCCGAGCCGATCAAGCTGATCCTCCCACGCGATCCGATGCCGCTCCATCCAGTCGACTGCTTCACGTAGAGGTTCGCCGTTGAGCTGGCACGGCCGCCACTGCGCGTTGCGGCCCTTCGTAATAAGCCCGGCGTTTTCCAGAACCTTCAGATGTTTGGTAACGGCCGGAAGGCTCATGTCCCGCAGGAACGGCTCCGCAAGATCCGATACGTTGGCTTCGCCCTCAGACAGTCTGGCAAGCATCGCTCGACGTGTGGGATCAGCGAGCGCTGCGAATGTGCGACTGAGCGGATCTCTCATGATTAGTTGACCAGATATTTAATTAACAACTTGGTTTAATATAGAGGCTATTCGACGAGTTGTCCAGGCTTGGAGCGCGAGCGCCAGACGTAGGAGAATTGGCGGTTAGATGGGGAAAGCACCGCCCTGCATCCGACTCGGCAAAGGCGGACCAAGCCGGGCGCTGGAACTCGCGTTCTTTCAATTGGCGAGCAGAGGTTCGTAGCGCTTATCTGTCAACGTGTTCAGGAAAGCGATAATCGCATCGACATCCGAGCCGGAGAGACGTGGAAACTCCAGATCGGCTGTCGCGACATTGACGTCGACCTCGGGAGACCGCCAACTCGCACCGGTCTCCGGATTGATTTTCGCGCCGCTGAGATCTGAAAATCTTAAATGGAACAGAATGGCAGTCCGCAACTCCTGAAAGGCGCCATTATGCATGTAAGGAGCGGTGACGGCGACATTGCGCAGCGTTGGAACTTTGAACGCGCCATCGAATGAAGCATTGTTCGCCGCCGGATTTTGCCCGAGCCCATTGTCGACGCGCTGAGTATCGCTGCCATTCAGCCGTCGCACGGCGGTATTTTTCGGAACCCCCAGATTAAAGTACCGAAAGTTCGTGAATGCATTGTCGCGCAGACCTGCGATGCCTGCGCTCGAATGGCAGCGGGAGCACCCTGCGCCTTCCGTGCCGAAAAACAAGTCGCGACCCCTCGCTTCGTTTTGTGAGAGCGCCACTTCTCCACGAAGCGAACGATCATACTTGGAATCGAAAGGTGCGAAGTCTGCGGTGTGCAAATATGCGGCCACCGCCTTCTGCAGCGCGCCGAATGCTTTTGGCGTGTCGGCCAAAACTCCGGCTCCAAAAATTGCGGGAAACGCAGCACGGTAATCGGCATTTTCGCGGAGACGCGCGACGACGCTTTCCTCGTCGGGCATACCCATCTCTATTGGATTGAGAAGCGGGTCGCGCACCTGGTCCGCCATGGTTCGCGCGCGACCATCCCAAAACATTCCGCCGACTGCTCCCTCCTCTGCCGCGATATGAAACGGCGGCGTCATCATAGCGTAGCCGAGTGTCGGTGAATTTCTGTCGCCAAGTGAATGGCCGTCCCCTCCCCGAGAAACCGCGCCTTGAACATCTCCTAGCGCCCTCGGATCCGTGAACGCCAACTCCGGCGAATGACAGCTGATGCAGTTTTTCTTGCGGCTGAGCGAAAGGTTCCGATCTCCGAAGAGGGCCCGGCCAAGATCGGCCGACGTGCGCAAAGGTTCAGCCTCGGCGGATCGCAAAGCGAAGAGGCTCGCGACTGATGCGAATGCCGCGACACAAAGGTGCATTCGGCCACTTCGAACCCTGGTCATGCCGAAACCGCCTTCACTTCATTTTTTTTCCGCAGCATGGATAGTCAACTTCATCGACTTATCCGGCGCGCCGCTGATCTGAACGATCGCAGGCCCGGCGCCAAGTTCGTACTGCACGCTCTTGCGCAAGCCTTTGCACTTCTTGTCGCCGGAAAATGCGGTCGAGGATACCAGTTCGTTGTTCTGGATGACATCGATCCAAGAGTGATTGGGTATTGTGATTTGATAGAGGCCGGGCTTCGCTACATCGGCGATCGTGAACCATCCTGAAAAGCTGTCTTTCGGTATGGCTTTCTTTTTTATGCCTGGTGCCAAAGGAAGCCTTGCCGACGGCGAAGGTTCGAGCGTCAACTCGATCGCCTTATCGGGAATTGACGCAATCTTGCCGCCTGTCTGCACCGCTTCAGCGTCGGGCACTGCGACCCAATTCAATTCGGTGGCTACAGACCACTGGAAACCCGTGCACGTCTCGGCGCCGGCGTCTCCCGGAAGCGCCGCGGCCATCAAAGCGGCGATCGGCAGAAGACCGCTCATCAAGCGAGAATGGCAAAACATCTCTCATCCTTGTCGCGACGCCGGCGCAATCAAAACGCCAGCGAAGTGCTGATATCTTGAGTTAGAATTTGGTCCGCATACCGGCGTAGAAATTGCGGCCCTGCTCGGGATAGCCGTCCGTCAGAATATAGTTTTCATCTGTTAGATTCCGGGCATTGAAGATGAGGCTCGTCTTATCGTTGAGATCGTATTCGGTCTGGAAGTTCGCCAGCGCGAATGCTCCAGTTTCGTAGTACACGGTGCCCGCGGTGTTGACCGTCCAGCGATCCGACGCGAATTCGACATTCGGCGTGATGCTCCAGGCATCAGTGATCTTGTAGGTGACGTAAGCGATGCCCTTGACCTCCGGCAGACCCGTAAGCTCGAAGGATGCATTGGTTGGATTGTTCACGTCACGACGGATCCAGGTGACATTGCCTCCGACTAGCAGCGAGTCATTCACGCCGTAGTCGACCGAATACTCGATGCCATAATAGTTGCCGTCGCCGACATTCTGACTCTGGGTATATGCCGTCCCATCATAGATGAACGGGACCGACTGAATGATGTTGGTCACGTCCGAATAGAACACGGCCGCCGACATCTGGCTGTTCGGCGCGAACTTGTTCGCCCAGCCGACTTCGTAATTGACCGCGCGTTCGGGCAGAAGACCAGGGTTCGATGTCGCGCCGCCGAACCGTGAGCTGAAGCGCTCAAAAATCGTTGGAAACCGTGTGCGATCGGATACGCTGAAATGCACATTGCCCGTGTCGTTGTAGCGATAGACCAAGGCTGTCTGCCAATTAAGGGCGTCTGTGTCCTTCTTGTTGTATTCGAATAGACCCGCATCGGTCGTAAAATCCTGAGCCTTGTAGAGCTTTCGCCAATCGTAACTGATACCGCTCACGATATCGAACCGACTGGTGGCATGGATCGTGTTTTCGAATGCAACAGAATACGTGTCTTCCAGATCGGTTTGATCAGGCTCCCAGAAACAGGGGGTGGTTTTACCGCAAGACACGCCCTTGATATTGTAGCCTTGCGACTCCGTGTGGTTGTCGCGCCGATAGAGGAACGTTGATTTCAGCGTGTCCCAGGGCGTGAGATCGACGCCATATAGAAGGCTGCCGCCCGCCGCCCAATCATCGTAAATGCTGTCAAACGCTTTCGGCGTGGTCTGGGTGGTTTGCGCCGGATTGTCGTAACTCATCAGGTTATCGCTGAAAGTCGTGTAGTAGACTTTTGTTTCGACAAACGATGCAGGCGAGAGTTTCGTGTGAGAAAGCCAATAGAGATTTTGCTGCGTGGTATCCGGCCAATCCCAATACCGCTGCGTCGCCTCGGGATCGGTGATGTGGTACGGGGCACCCTTTTCGTTATTCATCCGAATATAGTTGATCGAGTAATCGTCGGTCGCGTTCGGGGTTATGCCGATTTTGGCATTGGCCTCCCAATTGCTTTTATAGGAATGATCGCGCTCGCCGCCGTTTTCGACAGCTGTCGGCTTGAAATCATCCGAAAGATACCAGCCATCCAAATCCAAGACGGAACCGCTGACCTGCGCATAGTAGCCACGCTGGCGTGTCCCAAACGAAGCGTAGGTCCTGTACCCTTCGTATTGGCCGTCGCCTCCGAACATCAGGCCGCCTTCGACTTCACCTTCGAACGGCTGGGTCGGCTTTTTTGTGACCATATTGATCCAGCCGCCCATGCCGCCCGGCCCGTTGAGAACGGACGTGTAGCCCTTCGCGATTTGAACTTCCGAAATATTTGCGGTCAAAAAGCTGGCGAAATCGATGCGGTTGTCGGCCGGTCGGTAAATCGGGATGCCGTCAATCGAGATGGGAACCTGCCAACGGTCGAAGCCGCGGACAAAAATCAACTGCTCGTTGCGCGTGCCGCCTGAATTCGATGCTGCCACGCCTGGAGCCAGAGCCAGCGCCTGATCCAAGGTCGCCTTCGAAAACGTCCACATCGCATCGTTTGTGATCGCAGTTCCGCCGACCATGTCGATTTGGCCAAGCGTGAAAACTCCGGCCGATCCCGGCAAGCCGTGGCGGGCAGAACTGGCGTCGCCGTCGCCTTCTTTTTTGGACGTGCTCGACGTTCCTCCTGACTGACTCTTGTCGGCGCCTGCGGGCGTCGCGTTCGATGTTCGCGAAATGAGCTGCTTCGGCGCTGCCACTACGACGGGCGGCAATGCGACCGATGTCGCATCCTGATTGTTCTTGGTGACTTCCTGAGCTCCCAGATTCCCGGATGACATTACAAATGCGGTGCACGCCAACGCACACACCTCTCGCCGACTCATCATATCCCCCTTCACACCACTAACACAAACGATATAGTCGCTGGACTACTTCGATCGTCATGGAAGTTCAATATGAATGGCCAGTTGATATATGACTGTTGGACAGGGTGTTGCTCAATGGCACCGAGCGACAGTCATTCATCGATTTTTTGAATGCATCGGGCTGCCGCAGTGGGCCGCTCTAGGATCGCGCCGACCGCCGCATCGAAAATGATGGCTTCTTCTATCAGCCAACGGTACTCGCGGAAGTCCCGTCGCGGGCCCAGGTCATGAACGAGGAGCGCTAACGATCCTTAGGCTATAGCCGCCTACTTCTCGGATTCGGTCGAGGTCTTCTTCGAAGAACAATTCGCTCCCAGGTATTTCCCGTCAATTGTCACGCCCATGTGCGCGACGCCGCTTTGCGGCGGATCGAACGTGATCTTCGACACAGCGCGATACCACGTCTTAAAATCTCCGGTCAGAACGGTGCTCGTCGTTTCCTTACCTGCGTCGGTGCGGCAAATGACATCGACGTATCGCTCGTCACCAAGCTCCCGCACATCCGATGTCTGACAATCCTTATTGCCAACTCCTGTGATCACCGGATCCGCCGTCGTGATACATGTACCGAATGTTTTCATTCCGACGGTTTCGGCAACGGTCGTCAGTTGCCAATAGCCAGCCTTTCGTACCGGTAAAGATGTCGCCCCGAATGCGGGTATCGCGAAGACGAGAGCGGCGATTAAAAATGCGATGACGCGCATGATATCACTTTCGTGCTTCGGCGTGTCCATTATGGACAGCCATGGAAAGCTGATCACAGCCGAGCGTCTTGTCAAAGGCGCGAACCAGATCTTCCAATGTCTCTGCAGTGAGATTGTAGCCGCCTGTTTTGTCGGCGAGGCACTTGGCACCAGATACCGGTGATCGGCCATCGAGTGATTGAAGCTTGTAGCCGATGACGTGGACGACGGTATTCGGCCGCGTCGCCGCGAGTTCGCGCGCAAGATCACACGGATTGCCGCCGCAAGTCTCCTCACCATCGGTCAGCAGAACGATGACGCCGGGCTTATCGGGATTGCCGAGCGCATCCGCGGCCCTGCGTACAGATTTCGTGAGAGGTGTCCGACCATCCGGAACCACGCGATCGACCTCTGTTTGAATCCTCTTGCCGGCATCTGCCGTCGGGCCAAAGCGAAGGCTGATGTTTTCGCAATCGTCCACATGTGAACCCGGCCCATAGATGACGAGCCCGAGATTTCGCGTTGCCGAAACGCGAGGCAGGAACTTTCTGAGCGCAGTCCGGACACGATCAATGCGCGTCGGGATGCCATCGGGAAAATCCGTGGCGGCCATCGATCCGGATGCATCGAACACAATCATCGCGTCCGATATGCACGGCACCTTGTCTCCGCTCGACGTTGCAGGGCTTGCGAGTAAAACCATCAACGTCGCTGCCGCGCCGGAGATTTTCAAGATCCGGCGCCGCATCGGACCGACCCGCCGAGATCGCATCAATTTGCGGAGACGGCTGGCGGATCGATCGTCATATCGTGGACGATCGTGAACGTGCCGTCGAACAGCCGCTTGCTGGGATCGGTAACAGGAGTAACGATATTGCGCACGGGCAGCCCGGTCGCTTTGTCGACGTAGACGCTTTGCTGGTTTGGCGCGCTTACGGCTGAAATACGCGGCCCCTTTTCTTTCGCCTCTGCTGATAGCGGCATGGCAAGGATGCCCTGATAGAGCGCATAGCTTTTTCCTTCGAAGTCCTTATCGCCAGCGCATTTATAGTCGGTTGCCACTTTCGGTGCTTCCGCGACGGTTTCCTTGATCTGGTTGGCAACGGTATCAGCGAATTTCTCCGGCAGTTCCGCCCAACCGCCGCCCTGATTGGACCACGCCCGCTTGCCTATAACGATCATCTCCATTGGCACGCTCTGATCGCCAAGGGTCACGGTTTGGCGCATCCGATCCGGAAGAATGTAATCCGCGCGCATCTTCAACGTCCCGTCGGCATTCGAAATCGTCGTTTCCAACCGGAATGATTTCGCCTCGCGAAGCTTGGCAAATGCCGCGTCGACCTCATCCTTGCAACTCGCGTGGGCAGAGACGGAAGCGCCAATGGACAGTAATAATCCAACGAAGATTGATCGCATGAGAATGATACCCGAGCCGTTTCCTATGTTTTTCTATTTTCGGAATTGAACCGATGGCGCAGGTGGCACTGCCAAGTCACGGCAATTTCTACTGCCAAGCTTTCCCGACTCGCATTTGCGCCGCCGTACGGTCATTCATCCTTTGCCCAGACATTTCTGGAAGATGATCGATCGCGATACGCATCAGTTCGGGTAGCGATTTGACCCCGAGCTTCGTCTTGATCTGGGAGCAGGTATTCGCAATGGTTTTGTAGCTGACGTGCAGCTCTTCCGCGATTGCTGCATACTGCTTGCCCTGCGCGATCAGCTCCAATGTCTGCAGCTCCCGAAGCGTCATGCCATTGAGCGGGTTCGTTCTCCCTTTCGTTTCCATCACGGCGATGGCAGAAGCAATTGCGTGGCTGAGGAATGTCTTGCCCTGGCGCACCGCCTGTAGCGCTTTGATGATATCGACAGATGAGGTGTCTTTCAGAATGTAGCCATTGGCGCCGAGCCTCAGTGATTGGCTGGCGATCATCGGATCCTCGTGCATGGTCAGCACGAGAATCGGCGTGTACTTATCGTGTATTCTCAGGCGCCGGATGAATGACAGACCACCAAGAACTCCTTTCTTGATTGCGAGATCTATGATGATCAAATCCGGCTTGTCGGTTCGATATGCGCGGAACCCTTCGATCAAATTAGACGCCAAGGTGATATCGTCGATGCCGGCGTCCTCGAGAACACGGCGGCAGCCTTGGAGTACGATCGGATGGTCATCGATGACGAGAATTTTTGTCATGCGGAAGCTCGGCTAAATGGGTCTGTAATTCCGCTGTTTTGCTCGGCGGAAGACAACGGAATTTTGATCGAGATCGTCGTTCCGCGGGGCTCGTAACCTGCGATGACGAGGCTGCCGCCGGAGGCGAGCACGCGTTCTTTCATTGCCGAGAGCCCAAAGCCCGCCTGCGTATCGGGTTCGAGGCCTACTCCGTCATCACTGATGCGCAGGCAAATCGCTGATGAATTGCCTTCGTGACCGGCGCTGCCTGTGTTCTCTACGCGAAGCTCGATGACGATATGAGCGGCTTTGCCGTGCCTGATCGCGGTGGTTAGCGCCTCCTGCGTCGAGCGATAGACGGTGAGATCAATCCGTTCGCCATAGCCCTTTATGTAGGGCGCACCCGAAAAGCCGATGCGTACATTCGGATGCCTTCGCTCGAAATCGTAGATAAGATCCTGGATGAGGGCCGAGAGCGGCACCTTGCCGATGGACACGGGATGAAGGCGTTTCAAAAGCGTCCGGTTCATGGATTTCAATCGCGTTGCGATCGAAAGGATTTCATCCGTCCGCTTCCGAATTGGTTCAGCTTGCTCTGGGACGAGTGAGTTGGCGAGACTACCGATAGATTCTGCATTGGCCGTAATTCCGAACAGGCAGGGCCCTGCCTCGTCGTGAAGCTCACGCGCAATCTCCCGTCGCTCATCTTCCTGAACCGATTGAATCTGCCGATAGAGTTCGCCGTTTTCCTCCCGCGCATGATCAAGAGTTGCAGCGAGAGAATTGAACTTCCTTGTGATCTCCTCGACTTCGCTGACCGCGGGAATTTCAAGACGTTGTGAGCGCTCCCCTGCCTCGAGGGCAGCTAGCCCCTTTGCCAGTGCGGTAAGCGGATTGAGAATGCGCCCGAGAATGAAATAGAATGCGGCCATGATCAAAGCGATCGCGATGACCGCAACAATTGCCAATGCTGAAAGCTGCTCCCATTTCTCTGCGATCTCGTCATCCGGATCGCCCTTAAGAATGAGCGACCGGCCGTTCGGTTCTATGTTGATGATACGTGTATGATCGTTGCCGCCTTTCGGCATCATCAACGTCTCGAACCAATCCGGCGTGCGGTCGAGAACATTATCCGCGTCCGAATCTGCATCCGGCGGGCGCAATATCCGCATCTGCTGTCCAGGGTCCTGGATATAAATGCGCGCATGGCGCAGATGCTGAACTTCAGATGCGACGAGATCGTCGAGCTCAGAAAGGCGATTTTCGGCTGTGATCCTGCGAACGAGTTCCCGCAGATATCCTTCAGCCGTATCCATCGATGCTTCGATCTCGACGTTCACCGATTGGCGGCCGTTGACAACGGCGGTCGTTCCCATGAGGGCGATTGCAAGAATAAGCATTGCGGAAATCGCCAGCAGAACCTGCTGTCTGATTGACCGCCCGAGCCAAGCTACCTCGGCGCGACCGCCCGAGCGGAATATGCGAGAAATTGTCTGCATCACGTCAACTGGCGGAGCCATAGAGTTTCGAAAGCGCGTCAATCGCCTGCTGCTCGCTGAGGCCGGCCTTGCGCATGTTGTAGTATTGTTGGCCGGCTGCGCCGAAACTCTCGATGCGATTTGGTGCGATTGCACCGTTTAAGCGGCTTATCAAGACGATTGCGGATTCGTCACCGCCTTCTTCTTTAAGCATGCCCTCAAGCTGTACAGCGCGATTTGCAATCATGCGCGGAGAGTCGCGGAACTTCGCGGAGGCTTCCGCCAGCGCGCGCCGAACGGCACTCTCACTGGCATTGGAAGATTTTACGCCGCCATTTTCTTCGTGCTCGATGAGCCATACCTCCGGTCGCACGTCGTCCTGGAGCGTCAGCCAGCTTTTTTCAGCGACTTTCGCCAGCCCCGATCGCTGCTCGGCCGAGCGCCGCGGCGGTTGCTCATCGCTGCATGCGGTTAGGCCGGCAGCGATCAAAATGAACAGTGAAAAGACGAAAATGCGTTTGATCATCACGTTTATTTGCGATTTTCCGGCGATTAGCAGGTCTGTTGCAGCCAGCTATGGCAGACGTCCGTCGAGACTTCCAGGACAACGTCTGCAGTCTTCTTTGCCAAAAGTTCCCGGCCCAATTTGCCGATCAATCTGAAGACCTCGCAAGGCTACATCGTTACGGTCCGGCGCGTGCTGATTGCGCAACCATCGGACGACCAGCGATCCGAACGCACAGTACGCATCAGAGAGTGGCCGCGGGTGAGCGTGTTTACCCGTATTCCGCTCGCGCCTCAGAGGGTCGGGACGGCGAAAGAACTCCCTCGATTTATCAGGGGAAAGCCGGTCTCGGCCGAACAAAAGAAAAGCTGGGTTTAGGAAACGCGAGGTTAAATGGGCATGAAAAAAGTCGTTGGCACCACAATGCTGATGTCGGCGTCCTGCATGGCGATAGCCGCCGCTATGCAGCTTGGCGTCGCAACCAGCGCCTATGCGAATGACAAACTGATCGAACTCTCGAAAAGCAAAGAAAATTGGGTGATGCCGGGTCGCAACTACGACTCGAACAACTACAGCGAAGACGATCAGATCAACGTCAGCAACGTTAAGCAGTTGAAGCACGCCTGGTCGTTCTCGACGGGCGAATTGCACGGGCATGAAGGTGCACCGCTCGTCGTTGACGGCGTCATGTACGTCCACACCTCATTCCCCAACAAGACCTTTGCTCTCGACCTTAACGATCCCGGTCATATTCTTTGGCAGCACAGCCCGAAGCAGGATCCGGCGGCTCGTTCCGTCGCATGCTGCGATCTTGTCAACCGTGGCCTCGCCTACTGGCCGGGTGACGGCACCGTTCCGCCGCTGATCATCAAGACCCAGCTCGACGGTCACCTGGTGGCGCTCAACGCCAAGACGGGTGAAGAATTCTGGAAGGTCGAGAACGCCGACATTAAAGTCGGTCAGACCGAGACGCAGGCTCCTTACGTCGTGAAGGACATTGCGATCGTCGGTTCGTCGGGTGCGGAGCTTGGCGTTCGCGGCTATACGACGGCCTACAACGTCAAAACCGGCGCGATGATCTGGCGCAAGTACGCGACAGGCCCCGACAGCGAAATCGGCATCGGCGACGACTTCAACAAGGCGAACCCGCATTACGGTCAGAAGGGCCTTGGCCTTGCGACCTGGGAAGGCGATGCTTGGAAGATCGGCGGCGGCACCAACTGGGGTTGGTATGCTTATGATCCAGGCACGAACCTAATCTATTACGGATCGGGCAATCCATCGCCGTGGAACGAGACGATGCGGCCGGGCGACAACAAGTGGACCATGACGATCATGGCTCGCGATGCCGATACCGGTATGCTCAAGTTCGGCTATCAGAAGACACCCCATGACGAGTGGGACTATGCCGGCGTGAACGTCATGATGCTCTCCGAGCAGAAGGACAAGCAGGGCAAAATGCGTAAGCTTCTGACGCATCCGGATCGTAATGGCATCGTCTACACGCTTGACCGCGAAAACGGCGACCTGATCTCGGCCGACAAGCTCGACGACACCGTCAACGAGTTCAAGACCGTCGACCTCAAGACAGGGCTTCCGGTTCGCGACC
This sequence comes from Pseudomonadota bacterium, assembly GCA_018242215.1. Classification (GTDB taxonomy): domain Bacteria; phylum Pseudomonadota; class Alphaproteobacteria; order Rhizobiales; family Hyphomicrobiaceae; genus Hyphomicrobium_B. Next base: position 181,892 of record JAFECG010000028.1, on the reverse strand, counting down.
CTGAGTACGGAACTCGTATGGATCACAAGGCGACGGACATCTGCCCGTCGGCAATGGGCTACCATAACCAGGGTCACGACTCCTACGATCCGACGAAGCAGCTGTTCTTCATGGGCATCAACCACATCTGCATGGACTGGGAGCCCTTCATGCTTCCCTATCGTGCGGGCCAGTTCTTCGTCGGCGCGACGTTGTGGATGTATCCGGGTCCGAAGGGCGATCGCCAGAACTACCTGGGTCTCGGTCAGATCAAGGCCTACAACGCCATCACCGGCAAGTATAAGTGGGAACACATGGAGAAATTCTCCGTCTGGGGCGGCACGCTCGCGACGGCAGGCAATCTCGTGTTCTACGGGACGCTCGATGGCTTCATCAAGGCGCGCAACTCGGACACGGGTGAACTCCTCTGGAAGCACAAGCTGCCCTCCGGCGTTATCGGCTATCCTATGACGTACGAGCACAACGGCATCCAGTACATCGCAATCATGTCGGGCGTCGGTGGTTGGCCGGGTGTCGGCCTGGTGTTCGACCTCAATGATCCGACGGCCGGTCTCGGTGCGGTTGGCGCCTTCAAGAGGCTGCAGAACTTCACGCAGATGGGCGGAAGCGTCGAAGTGTTCTCGCTTGACGGCAAGAACCCCTACGACGACGTGAACGTCGGCGAATACGAGAAGGGCTGAGGCCGAGCCTTAGGTTGCGGCATCGGCAAATTCTGCTGATGCCGCGGCCTTCCGATCCTCGGTATCCGGATGGAGCCGGGCCGCGCGGCGGTAGTCGTTCATCGCTTCACAACAACGGCTATCTGCCTCGCGAGAGAAGTATTCGTTTTTCCTGACGAGCCGTCGAACGCACGCAAACATCCGCGTCGCCGACTGCCAGACCGATGTGAAAGGCCTTGTTCAACAATGGCTTCAGAATTCAAAATGCCCACGTCGCGCGAAACGTTGTCGTGGCTGGCCCAAACGGCCGCCGCACTGGCAATTTCGCTTCTCGCACTCATGCCTTCGAATGCGGCGAATTCAGAGGATAGCAAGGCCGCCGCTGCCGCGCCGCCTCCCGATTCATCTGTTCTGCGCGTCTGCGCAGCGGCGAAGGAGCTGCCTTACTCAGCCGACGATGAATCGGGCTTTGAAAACAAGATTGCGAAAATCCTTGCCGACGGCGTCGGCAAAAAGGTGCAATTCGTCTGGTCTCAGAAGCCTGCGATCTATGCTGTCCGCGATCAGCTCGATAAGAATCTCTGTGACGTCATCATCGGAACCGATACGAGCGACGAGCGCGTCCTGACGTCAAAACCCTATTATCGCGCCGCTTATGTTTTCGTTCAGCGCAAGGATTCGCCGCTGAAGATCACAAGCTTCGACAGCCCCGATATCCTCAAGGCCCATCCGATCGGCTTCGTGCAGGGGACACCGGCCGAGACCATGATCACGAAGCTCGATCTCTATAATGACAACATCAACTATGTCTCGTCGCTAACGAACTTCAAAGACCGGCGGAATTCCTACACGCGCATTCCGCCGGAGCGCATGGTCGGCGAAGTTGCCTCCGGAAAAGCGGAGCTGGCAATCGGGTTTGCTCCGGAAGTCGCTCGCTATGTCAAGGCCAGCGACGCTCTCAAGATGACAGTCATTCCTGACAACAACGTCCGCGACGACGGCGTACGTGTTCCTTTTCACTTCGACCAGTCATTCGCCGTCCGAAAGGGCGACAAGGATCTGATGGAGGCGATCAATGCGGCGCTTCCGAAAGTGCAAGGGAGAATCGATGCGGTTCTGAAAGAGGAAGGTATCCCGTTCGAGGCGCCGCAGCCGCCGACCTGACGTTTCGAACCGACAATACTGATCAATCGAAGACAGAGTGGAAGAGAAATCGCAGATGAAATTTGGAGTTTTGGCGGCAGGAGTTGCTGTCTCGGCGCTGATCGCGGGTGTTCAGCTTGCACACGCAGAACAGCAGGATTTCAGGAATACGATTACCGGCGATCCGCTTGATATCAACGGTATCTCGCCGAAAGAAGGCCGGGATACACCAGCTGTGAAAAAGTTCATGGAAACGGGCGTCGATCCTTATGTCGAAGTTCCGGGCTGTCTTCCGAAAGGGGAGGAAGTCTTCCTAGAATCCTGCTCCGGCTGCCATGGCCATATCGGCGAGGGCAAAGTCGGACCTGGTCTCAATGACTCCTATTGGACCTACCCCAAGAACGCCACCGACAAAGGCATCTTCGAGACGATCTTTGGCGGCGCTAACGGCATGATGGGCCCGCACGGGCAGGATTTGACGCTCGATGACATCATGCATCTCATCGCGTGGATCCGGCACATTCAGAAGGACGACGTCAAAGATGCGGAATGGCTGACGCCTGAGCAGAAGAAGGCGTTCAAGCCGTTCAACATCGAAGAGTGGGAGAAATCTGGGCGTGCTGCCGCCGCGAAGGAGCAGTGCAAAATTTCCGGCAACTAGCATGGCTCCTGATGAGGTCGCACTCACGGGATCGGCTGGTACGGAACAACAAGGACGGATCGCACCGTCCGAACGATGAGTAGAAAAATGGAGGAATGCCTATGAAGAAACTTTCACTCACGCTCGTTGCCGGATTTGCGTTCGCCGGCGTTGCCGGAGCGTTGGCTCCGGCAGCGATGGCATACGATGGAACGCACTGCCGTGCGCCCGGAAATTGCTGGGAGCCGAAACCCGGCTATCCCGAGAAGGTCAAGGGCTCGAAGTACGATCCAAAGCACGATCCGAAAGAACTCGCGAAGCAAGGCGCGTCCATGAAAGCGATGGAAGAGCGCAATGCAAAACGTGCCGAGAACTTCAAGAAGACGGGCAAGTGGGTCTACGACGTCTCGAAAATCGAGTAGTCGCGCGGAAGACCAATCCTCGGATCTTGCTACGCTTGCAGGATAAAAAACTTCCTCTCCGAGGTTCCTGGGGTGCTGTCCGAACGGCACCCCCCTTTTGTTCGGGTTTGAAGACGACGCCCAGCCGTTCGGCCGGCCGGAATGCGCCACGCTTGGGATACAAGAACAATGAATCGCCCAACGCTTGACCGGCAGTCCTCTGCCGATGAGTCGGAGCCCCTCGACCTTGCGAGCTGGCGGCAGCACGCGCACGATTTCGAACGCGAGATCGCAAAGGCCGTCGTCGGGCAGGAGCGGGCTATCCGCCTCCTAACGATTGCGGTATTCGCGCGCGGTCACGTTCTGCTCGAGGGAGACGTCGGCGTCGGCAAGACGACCCTTCTCCGGGCAGTCGCGCGTGCTCTTGGTGGCTCTTATGAGCGCATCGAAGGCACCATCGACTTGATGCCCTCTGACATGATCTATCACACCTTCCTCAATGAGGAAGGAAAGCCGCGCGTCGAACCTGGCCCCGTGCTGCGGCATGGCAGTGACCTCTCCGTCTTTTTCTTCAACGAGATCAACCGCGCCCGTCCACAGGTCCATTCGCTGCTTCTCAGGCTGATGGCAGAGCGCAGCATAACAGCCTTCAACAAGGAATACGTCTTCCCCAACCTTCTCGTCTTCGCCGATCGCAATCGCATCGAGCGTGAAGAAACGTTTGAACTACCGGCGGCCGCACGCGACCGCTTCCTGATGGAAGTCGGCATTTCAACGCCAACGGATGATACGGCTCGACGCGATCTGCTTTTCGATACGAAATTCCATGATGTCGATTCGCTGATTGGATCGTTGACCGATAGCGTGATCGATTATCGTCGGTTGAATGCGCTGGCCAAAGTCATCCAGAGTACGATCATCGTCAGCCCCGCCCTCGAAAAATATGTCCTCGATCTTTGGACCGCGATCCGAGAACCGGCTAAAGCCGAAATTCCCGTTCCGAACGTTGACGTGACACGACTCATCGCCGGCGGAGCCAGCCCACGCGGTATGAGCTATCTCATTCGCGCCGCCCGCGTTCGGGCGTGGCTATCCGGGCGGGAGATGGTCGTTCCAGAGGATATTCGAGAGATTTTCAACGAGTGCATGGCGCATCGCATTTTCCTTGCGCCTGTCTACGAGCTTCGTCGTGAGGAGATCGTCAGATCTCTCATCAGCGGAGTGTTCGCGAAAGTTCCGGCGCCATGAATGATGCAGCGCGCGAGCTCGCCTATGCCATTCCATGGCGCACGAGCGGCGTCCGCGTCGGCGCGCACAAAAGCTATCTCTCGGGGAGCAGCGGCCTCTTTCGCGACATCGTTCCTCTTACCACCTTTCCCGATCCCCGCCGTATTGCCATTCGCGCCTCTCTCAGCGATCCCTTCGAAAGACTTCTCGTTCGCCGCGCCGAACAGCCCAGCGCCATCGATGTTGTCGTTCTTGTCGATGTCTCGGCGTCGATGAGCTTCGAAGGCCGGTGTAATAAAATCAAGATGGCGGCCGATCTTGCCGAAGGCCTTGCCATCTGCAGCGAACGCACCGGCGATACGTTTGCGCTCCTGCCGTTCGACAGTTCGCTTCGGCACGATCTCGTTCTCTGGAAAACGCTATCACGCGCCGCCCGATTGGGTGCGATCGAACAGCTGCGCAATGCCAGGGCCGGGCGCAAAGGTGCTGATGGCGTCACCGAGGCCGGAGCCGCAATTGCCGGATCGCGCAAGCTCGTTTTCATCATCTCGGATTTCCTCTGGCCGGAGTCGACAGCTCGGCACGCAGCCGAGGCGCTCGCTTTCCACGACGTTGTGCCACTCGAGTTGCGCGACAGTCTCGAGCTTGAAGATTTGCCCCGCTGGGGGCTCCTCAATCTTCGCGATCTCGAGACCGGACGACACCGCCTCATCGCCATGCGTCCTTCGCTCAAAGAGAAATGGGTTACCCTTCGCAAGGAGGAGCGCGCGCACGTCACACGGGTTCTCGACCAAAATTCCCGCGAAATGTTTGCCATTTGCGACTCCGTCGATTGGATGCGGCTCACCGCTTATCTTCTTTACGGAGCGATCTGATGCGCATCTGGGCGTTCCTAGCTTTCGTCATCTTCAGTGTTCATCCGGCAGCTGCAGCCATAGACGCGGTGAATGTCTATGAGCCGCGAACTTTCGGCTATTTCATCGGCGATACGCTGGAACGCGACGTCGAAGTCGTCACAAGCGGCAGCACGGAGCTTTTCACGGAGGCGCTTCCGCGCCCGGGCGCCCTCACCTATTGGCTCGATCTCGTCTCAATCGAACAGAAGACGCATGAGAACAACGGGCGCCGGATCTATGACATCAAACTGAAGTATCAGATCTTCTATTCAGCGATCGAAGCGACCGACGTCGAAATCCCAGCATTCCCGCTGAAATTCAAGAACCCGAGCAGCGTTGCTCCGGATGGCACCGCGCCAAGTGATCTGACGGAAGCGTCGAAATATTCTGCGTCCGTTCCAGCACTGCGCTTGACGATCGCTCCGTTACGCAATCTCGTTCTGGTGGATCTTATGCCTGATAAGACCAAGGAGCTTTCGGACGTCCTGCGGCCCGATATTGCCGCTCACGAGATCGCAACAGCGCAAAAAGAGAAAACGCTGGCGCTATCGGGGCTCTCGCTGCTTGCCTGCGGACTCCTCTTGCTCTGGCACTACGCCATCTGGCCCTTCCAAACGCGTGCAGGCCGACCATTCACGCAGGCCGATCGTCAAATCCGCGACCTTTTCTCTTATGGTACCGGCGATCCATCGTACCGTGAGGCGCTTCTTATTCTGCATCGCGCATTCGACGAAGCCGCGGGCCATCGTCTCTTGGCGGAAGATGCGTCGGCATTCACGGCCGAACGTCCGCGATTTTCTGGCCTCACACCACGGCTTCAGGCCTTCTTTGAAAGCTCGCGCCTCTACTTCTTCTCTGATGACCGCAGGACTGCCGAGGAGCGCTTTCCATTCGAGAACATCAAGAAGCTCGCCGGTGATCTCGCTCGCGAGGAGAGAGCCGCTGCATGATTTTCACCAACCCACTCGGCTTGTATCTGCTGCCCCTGATCCTCGTCCCATTCTTTCTCGGAATGCAGCAGCAGAATGACTATCCCTCGCTTACGGCCGTGCCACAGGACGGCCTTTCACGCGCCATAACCTGGGCGCTGCGCTTCGCAGGTTCCGTTGCAATCGGCGGGCTCATCCTCGGTCTTTCTGGCATCGCCCTCCGCGAGCACAAGATCGAGCGCTTTGGCCAGGGCGCCCATATCGTTCTGCTCATCGATCGTTCGTCCAGCATGAACGACACATTCGCCGGCCGACAGCCAAGTGGTGCCGAAGAGTCGAAATCGGCTGCAGCAAAGCGTCTGCTCAAAGATTTCGTGATCAAGCGCAAGCATGATCGCTTCGGCGTCGCCGAATTCTCAACCGCACCCATTCACGTCGTGCCGATCACAGATCACAAGGGCATCGTACTTGGCGCAATCGACGCCATCGACCGCCCTGGGCTGGCATTCACCGATGTCGGGCGCGGTCTCGGCATGGCACTCAGCATGATCGATGAGGACGTTTTGCCCGGATCACGCGCCATCGTGCTGGTGTCGGATGGCGTCGCCGTTGTGGGGCGCCGTGTCCAAGAAGCACTGCGCACCGACTTCGCTCGCCGGCCTGTTCACCTGTATTTCCTTTATCTGCGCACCGAAGGATCGAACAGCATGTTCGCGGCGCCGCCGCCCGGTGCCGAAGATACACCGCAGGCGCTCCCCGAGCGCCACCTCAACAAATTTTTCGAGAGTCTTCGCATTCCGTACCACGCTTATGAGGTCGAGAATGCCGATGCGGTGAAAGCGGCAATCGACGATATCGGCAAGCTTGAGCAGACGCCGATCGTCTACACCGAACGCATTCCGCAGTATGACCTGTCCCGATGGGCTTATGGCGTCGCCGCGCTCGCGCTTGCGCTCCTCCTTGCCGCGAAATTATGCGCACGACGCATTCGTTTCGTTCCGGGAGGGGCCCATGTACATTGAACGCCCGTTCTCCATGCTTAGCGACCAACGACGGATGCTTCTTTGGCTCCTCACCTCGGTGGTTGCTATCTGGTTCGGATATGCCGCGGATGTTTTTTTCGGTGCGGAACGCGCCAACGATAACATCCGACAACTCGGTTCCCGCCATGATATCTCGATTGATGCCCGCCGGGCGACCCCGCAGGAAATCCTCGCACGCATTAACGAGTCCATCCGACGCGATCACATTGATGATGCGCAGTCGATATTGAGCACGGCGACGGAGCGGCTTCCCCCCAATGTTCGGGGCGCGGCTCTTTATAACATCGCCAATGCCAGTACACTCTTGGCGGGTGAGGCGGTCAGGAGGGGCGACCTCGACGCCGCAGCAGCGCTCATCAATCTCGCAAAATCCGAATACCGTCTGTCGTTGAAGCTCGATCCAGAGAATTGGAACGCACGTTACAACATCGATGTCGCGATGCGCGTCGTGCGGGACCTTCCCCTCGGAGACAATCCCGACACGACCTCCCCCAATGCTCCCAAGAAACTTTGGACGGATCTCCCCGGCATTCCGAAAGGCCTGCCATGAGAACACTGGGCATAGACTTCGATCGCCGAGCGGCCTTGCTTCTGGCTGCTCTTGCGCTGACGATCGCGGCAATCATCGGCTTTCAGCTCGTTCGCAATCAGCGGATCGCCGATGTCTTGGCTGTCATCGACATCACAGGGAGCATGAACACGCGCGATATGGGCAATCCGCGCGGATCCCAAAGTCGCTTGGAGGCTGCCAAGGCCACACTCATCAATTTTATGCAAGACGTCCCGTGCGATTCCCGCCTTGGGCTCGGCGTCTTCACCGAACGCATTTCTTATCTGCTCTTCGGGCCGGTGGAGGTGTGCAACAACTACGATGCCCTCGAAGGCGCGATTTCCGGTATTGATTGGCGCATGGCCTGGGAGGGCGACAGCTATATAGCAAAGGGGCTCTACTCGGCGGTTGATCTGGCTTCGAGCCTCAAATCCGACCTCGTTTTCTTCACCGACGGTCATGAAGCGCCGCCACTGCCGTATACTGGAGTTCCCGAATTTGAGGGGAAGCCGGGCGCCGTCAAGGGCCTCGTCGTCGGCGTCGGCGGATCCGAGAAAACGCCTATTCCGAAATACGATGACGAAGGGCACCAGATCGGTGTGTACAGCGAAACCGACGTACCGCAGGACAATCGTATTGGAGCACCGCCTCCCGACGCAGCGACACGCGAGGGCTACAATCCCCGCAACGCGCCATTCGGAGCCCTGCCTGCAACGGGCGACGAACAACTGTCCTCTGTGAAGACCGCGCATCTTGAGGATCTCGCCCGGAGAACAGGCCTCCATTATGCCGAGCTCCAACATGTGAGCGCCATTGCGCCCGGACTTCTCTCGGCGACAGAGCCTCGACTTTTGCCGGTCGCTACGAACATGTCCTACGTGCCGGCGCTCCTAGCACTTCTGTCCCTACTGGTGCTTTACGCGCTTTCCCTCTTCGAGGCGGGCACTTTGCGGAATCTGCGCCTGCCGAGTTTTGGTCCGACATCCTACAGCAAAGGAACTACAGTTTATGGCGCTTAGATTACGTTCACTTCTGCTCTTCGCTGCGGTCCTCTCTTGTTCGAACGCCGCATGGGCGCACGGACCCACGCCTCAGAAGGTCGATGAGAAGATCACAATCGCCGCTCCTCCGGCCGACGTTTGGAAAGTCGTCAAGGATTTCGGATCGATCGGGTCATGGCATCCCTGGGTGACCAAAATCAAAGTCGAGGGCTCCGGAAACGAAACGACGCGCACACTGACGCTTAAATCTGGTGGAACCCTTATCGATAGCCTCGACGCTATCGACGACAAAGCCATGGAGATCGATTACCGCCTTCAAAACGAGGATTTCAACGCATTGCCGGTCAGCTCGTATTCGAGCGCGATCACCGTGCAGCCGGCCGCGGGCGGAAGCGAGGTGGAATGGATTGCGCGTCTCTATCGCTTTGACACGGGAAACGAGCCGCCCGATGACAAGAACGATGCTGCGGCGGTGAAGGCTTCAACGGCTTATATCAAGGCCGGTCTCGAAGGCCTCAAGGCGAAAATCGAGGGTAAATGAGGGTCCGGCTTCCCGTCGCTGCCCTCTTGAGTGCCATTGCCATTGCGTTGCGGGGCGCAATGGCAATGGCCTCGTCTCAGAACATTTATGTCTTGAGCCAGGACGACGGCATTCTCTCGGTCATCGACACCGAGGCGGACGAAATCGCAGCCAAGATTGCGATCACCGGAAAACCGGCGGCCTTCGCAATCGATGCCACATCTCGCAAGGCGTTCGCGACGCTTCCGGATACAGGGGAAGTTGCAGTCATCGATCTCGATCGCCGTACCACTCTACCAAGCCTGAAAATCGGCGGCCAGCCGTTCGGCATTGCGGCTGACAATGCTGGCTTCTTATTCGTCGGAGACTGGAGTGCAAACCAGATTGCTGTTGTCAACGAGACGACAGGCGCCGTCGAAGGCCGGCTTACTGTTGGCAAAGCCCCGGCGCATCTCGCCGCTACGCGCGATGGCAAGCGTCTTTACGTCGCCGATCGCGAGTCGGACAACGTCGCGGTTATCGATACGAAGAGCTTGAAAATTCTGTCCGAGATTCCTGTTGGGCGCGCACCTTTCGCGCTGGCGTTGAGCCCCGATGAAAAATTTCTTGCCGTTGCCAACGTCCAAACCGCGACGCTATCGATCATCAATACAGAGTCATTACGTATTGTCTCTTCACCCGCGACCGGCGCCATGCCCTACGGCGTCGCGATCACGCACGACAATTCCGAAATCCTGGTTTCCGAGCAGCACGGCGGAAAAGTCTCGATCTTCGACGCGCATACGCTCTTGCCGCACGCCGAGATCAAGGTTGGACGTTATCCCGAGGGAGTCGCCGTGCTACGCAATGGGAGAAAAGCTTATGTCGCAAACTGGTTCTCGGGCAGCATTTCTGTTCTCGATCTCAAAACCAATACGGAGATCAAAAAGATCAAATGCCCCGAAGGGCCCCGGACGGTGCTCGCCGGCGCTGCGAGGGATTAGCAGGGTCGTGTTCTTTGTTGCGCTGTCCATCACAGTCGCTCCGAGCATGGGATATGCCGATTCGTTCTGTAAGGGGGCGGTCAAGAGCGGCGTCGCATCGGGCAAGACTGAAGCAGAAGCCAAAGCCGCGGCGACGAAGTGGTGGTCGTCCCGTGCGGGCGCGCTCGGCGAAGGCTATCAAGATTGGGACCGCGCGAAAGACAAATCGTTGATCTGCCACCCGGGGCCCTTCGAGACTTTCAAATGCACCGCGTCCGCCAAGCCCTGTCTTCCCGAAGGCAAGTTGCCCGACGATCCAGACAAGAAAGATCTCTAACCGTAGAACCACGGAAAATCAGAGTTCGCTGAAAGTCCGAGTTGGCTGCAGGGAGCCGAAAAATGTGCCCGTCCAGCGTTCGACGTTCTCGGGAAGGAAGATAAAACTTTGCACCTTATAGACGACGCCGTCGCTCATGACGGTTTCATCTTTCACCGGCACGGCGTCCGCAGGAAGGAAGAACGCGCATGTCTGTCTGCCGATGACCTTGTTGACTTCATTCGCAGCAATCTCTCCCGTCTCTCCCATCGCTTCATGCTGTAGGAACGCGACCTGCTCATGTTTGGCGCCGCAGAAGTATCCGGAAACCCGCACCGGAGCATCTGATCGCGCAGGCGCCGCGAAGCAAAGTGTGATCGATGTCAGGAGTAGTGCTACCCGAGGAAGGCTTGCGACTGGCATCGGCGCGTCTCCAAAGGCTAATCGGTTCACAACCTGAGTAAACCCAACTTCGAGCGCGCCTCCGAACCCTTCTTTTCAATGTCCTAAAGCGTGAAGGAGGATTCGGCAGACCTCAATTGCACTAGGGTCACATGCGGCTCGAAATTACACTGGGCCCACAGGCCGAAAGGAGCTGCCTGGTCGCGACTTGCATACAGACCAGGCAGCCAAGGAATTTTACTCGACGAGAAGCAGGAAGGACTTCCCGGCATCCGTCGCAAGTTCCTTCTCGTCGAGCGTGCCGTCATTGTCCGGATCGGCGGCCTTGAAGCGCGCCTCAACGATGGTCTCGTATTCCTTCTGATCGAGTGTCCCGTCGTTATCTGGATCCGCTGCCTTCAGACTCGCCTCGTCGAGTCGGCCCGAAAGCTCCTTGGCGTCCAACGTCCCATCCTTGTCAGGATCGAGCTTCGTGAACAGCTTTGCCGCGGCGGCTTTCGCTTCGGGCAAATCGACAGTGCCATCATTGTCTGGATCGAGTGCCGTCATAGACGCCGACGCCGCGAACAACGGGCTGCTGTGGTGAACGAACGCAAAACCACCTACGGCCAAGACTGCAACTGCGCTCAATATTTTGAATTTCATTTCCCAGCTCCTCTGTGGGTGGTGCACAAGGGCACGCCCATTGGTACTTGTGGCCTCACTCATCGGGCATTAGTTCCCGAACGAACTACCACCGCACGCTATCAGAGGACAAATTCCCGGATTAAGGTGATAAATAGGAAGTAATTATAGGAAAATCTTCCCGGGAGAATGCGGCGCAACGTGAGAAATCTATCTCAAACGAGCTTCATCTCGACCGCAATGCGCACCATTTCGGTCGAGGTTCGTGCGCCGAGTTTTTTGCGCAAGATCGCGCAAATCGATGCGACAGTCTTATACGACAGAGAAATGTCGTTGGCGATCTCGGCCATCGTGCGTCCCCGCGCGAGCAAGCGGAGAACGACTTGCTCGCGCTCGCTCAGAAATTCTGCCGTTTCCGCGTTCTGGGCGCGCAGCAGTGCAATCTCCTGGATCAGATCGCCCGAAATCCAGGTTTCCCCTCGAGCGACCGCAAGGACGGCTTCACGAAGATCCGCGGGGCCGCCATTCTTGCTTACGTAGGCTTTAGCGCCGGACTGAAATGCTTGAACAGCGAGGATCGGCGTGTCGTTCATAGAAAAAATGACGATACGAGCATCCGGATCACGTTCGATGAATTCGCGCGTCAGCTCGAGTCCCGACCCGTCGGGGAGATTGATGTCTATGATCGTCACGTCTGGAGGTTCGTGGGCCAGGATGCTTCGTGCTTCGGCAGCCGTGCGTGCTTCCGAGATGGTCACATTGGCGTTTTGAGAGAAGAGCGCCCGGCAACCGGAGATGACGATCGGATGGTCCTCGACGATGAGAAGCTTCACGGGCGGTTGCGCTCACCTCTGACATCCTGATTCAATCTCGTTCTAGCGACCGAAATCCGATTATCAATGCTGATTTTGATAGGAATTTTTCCCGGACAATTCCGACATTCGTCTGTAGGGTGCGTGCCTTAGAGATCATGGTGCACCGAGATCAGTTTTTAAGTTGCGGCCCTAAGAATAGGCACCGGTCGCGCGGTCCTCATTCGCGGCATTCTCGGGGCTCTCGTCGACTTCCCAGCGCCCGTTCGAGTTGGCGACAGGGGCGCCAACGTGAAGAGTCGCCATTGGACCCTGATGAAATTGTTTGCGCCAAATCGAAAGAGCATCTCGATGACAATGCAGCCGTCGGAGGAAATGGAAATTGTTGCATTGCTCAGCGCACCAGCGACGTATGCATGCGATGGTCGTGTCGATGTCATCGAGACGCATTGCGCGCGCATTTTTCTGGCTTGCGATGAAGCGTTCAAGGTCAAAAAGCGCGTGAAGTTTCCCTTCGTGGACTTCACCACATTGGAAACGCGCTTTGCAGCTTGCCAGCGCGAAATCGAGATCAACCAGCCGCACGCCCCGGGCTTATATCTCGGACTTCGGCGCATCTCGCGAAGTGATGACGGCCGTCTGAACCTGCAGAATATCGGAGAGACAGTTGAATGGGTCGTGCACATGCGCCGGTTCGACCAGTCGGCGGTGCTTGCATATGTTGCCGACAGGGGGCCGCTGCCGTCCAGCTTGCCGCATAAACTCGCGTCCATGGTCGCCCACTACCATCGCTCGTCGCCAGTCTCGCTGGGCAGCGGCGCGGAGCGTATGCACCGCCTCGTCGAACAGCTCACGGCGGAGCTCTCCGCAAGCGGCAGCCTGCTGAGCGAAAATGATGTCAGCACATTCGGTTCACTTGCACGCGACCATCTTTTGCGACATGCGCGTCTGCTCGACGCACGTGCCGCGTCTGGTGCGGTGCGCCGGTGCCATGGCGATCTTCATCTCGGAAACATCGTGACGATCGGGGCCGAGCCCGTGCCTTTCGATGCCCTCGAGTTCAACGAAGAGCTTGCAACAACCGATGTCCTTTACGACCTCGCGTTTCTGCTGATGGATCTCGACCATCGTGGTCTGCGCGGCGAGGCCAACGCCGTGCTCAACGCGTATGTTGCTGAGGCTCCCCTCGGGTCAGAAATCGCGGGCCTGGGCTGCCTTCCGCTATTCCTCGCCTGCCGCGCCGCTGTCAGAGCCGTCGTCTTTCTTGAGAGGTCGCGGCAACGACATGAGGAGAGCGTTCGGAGCAACCTTCTTGGGCAGGCCGGAGCCTACATTGAGCTTTCGGTCCGCTATCTACAGCCAGCTCCCGCGCTAAACGTTGCGATTGGAGGATTATCCGGATCCGGGAAATCGACCGTGGCTCGCGCACTTGCGCCGTCCATAGGTCTTGCCCCCGGTGCAATCCATTTGCGGAGCGACATTGAGCGCAAGCGTCTCGCGGGATATGCAGAGGAGCATCGCCTGTCGTCCGACTACTATACAGCCGAGATGTCGCAGATCGTCTATGACAAGCTGATCGAGAAGTCGGTGGCTATCCTCGCATCCGGGCACTCGGTGGTGACGGATGCCGTCTATGCACGCCCAGATGAAAGAACGGCGATCGCGGATGCGACGAAGCATGCCGGAGGATGTTTCATAGGATTCTGGCTTGATGCTCCCGCCGAGCAACTCATCGCCCGCGTCGATGCAAGGACGGGTGACGTTTCCGATGCGACGGCCAGTGTTGTTCGCTTTCAACTTGAGCTCGACGTCGGGGCAATCAGCTGGCATCGCCTCGACGCCTCACAAAGTTCGGAGCGCGTGATCGAAGCGGCGCTCGCGATCCTCGAAAATTTTATGGCGCGTTTCGAGCGATGCTCCTGATGGGAACCAAGGTTGGCTGGATCGTACCTGCCTCTGGCGTCCTGCATCGCCGCGTCCGTTGTTAGCTCGCTCGAACCGTTGCTCTGGTTAGCGCCGTCTCGACGCGTTCTGAAAGCCGCTCAGAAGCAGGACCTTTCGGCGCGAACAGGAAATTGTTCACGAAATCCATGTCCCGTCGCGGCCGTGACCAGTCGAGAGCTTTGCGGTCTTGCAGGCGCTCGTCGAAGGCGCCGATCGGGTGGAGCGCACCCTTGTGGAGAAAGTAGCCCGTATACCCGCGCTCGTTGAAAAATTCTTGGATCGTCCGGATTCGGTCGGGCGCAAGCAGCGTTTCGATCTCAATCATGAAAATCGGTGCGTTAGCTGCAATAAACTTCTCCGCCCCAAGCAAGGCGTCGTACTCGTGGCCCTCGACATCGATTTTGACGAAGCCGATGTCGCGATCGCAAAACTGGTCAAGCGTTGTGGTGGTGACGTGCGCGGCGGAGGGGCCGCTCTGCCCTGTTTCTTCGAGAGTCGAATGCCCGGCATTACCTGCTCCTTCGGCCGGCAAAAAAAACGGCCGTGTTTGATCGGGCGCGGAAGAAACCGCCTTCTCGACGATCATAACGTTAGCGAAGTTCTTGCGTCGGACCAGTTGCCTCAGAAGGTTCGCGACCTGAGCATGCGGTTCGAATGCGATTACAAAATCCGTGTTTCGGGCAAGCAGGATCGTATAGCGGCCGAGATTTGCTCCAACATCGATGCTACCGCGGTTCCGATCGACGATATCGCCGATGATGTCCTCCTCGCGCTCGGCGTATTTTTCGGACAGCAAGTAGCGGTCGTGCATCTGCACGGGCGCGAGCTTCCAAGCCAACTGCGACAGTGTCGTTCTCAGACTATTCTGCATTGTGTTTCTCCTGCGGACGGGGGATCAGGTAGAGCTTCCAAGAATCATCACGGCGCGGGTACGCCGTAGGGATCATGTGCACGATAGGTGGCGACTAAGACGTACATCAGCGTCAGGGCGACCGCGCACCCGTAAACTCCATTTGCCCAAATGCCTACGGGAAGAAGCACACCCGTAAGCAATGCCGAAAGCAGGGTGCTTTTCATGAGCCAAGGATCCAGGCTTTTGCAGTAGAGCCGCAGTGCGCCTATTTCCGCGTAAATGCGCGCCAGCACGGCCGCCAACAGGATCCAAAGCAACGCCTGATATTTGATGAGGAGTGGCCGACCGAGATAAGGGAGCACGAGCCAGATCACGATCGCGGCAGCCAGTGCAAGGACCAAAGCCTCCAAGAGAGCGCTTCGCGTGGTCTGATGGTGGAGATCTTGGAAGGCCTCTTCATCACCCGATTGAAAAGCCGACACGAGATGAGGCCGCGCGAATGACATCACGCCGGAGTTGACTAGGTTGTAGATGGCGGTCCCGACCTGCCAAAAGAAAAAGTAGACGCCAGCCAATTCGAGCGACAGAAACGCACCGACCAGATAGCGGTCGATGTAGATTGTCGCCGTCGAAGCAAGACTGTTCCCGTAAAGCATCGCCGAAGCGCGAACGGAGCGCTGGATCGCGCCTAGTGAAGGAAGATGGGGTGTCGCGAAATACGAGCGGAGGAGCCATGCGGTGATGACGCATGCAGTCATGCTTCCGGCGAGCCAGAACATGGAAAGGACATTGATCGTCCGCCAATCGGTGACAACGAATGCTGCGATCATGAATGCGATCGGCCATGTCGTCGACAAGACCGCCAGAACGATATTTGCGGGAAGTGGTCGCCGAAGCTGAATCAAAAAATCGTAGCCATCCATCACGAGATGCTCGCCGGCGACGAGACCGATTACGATCACGGCCAGCCAGGGGATCATTCCAATCGCGGCAAGCCCGGCCGCCGCAATGAACAACAGCGCATACAGCAGAGCGTAAAGCGAAAAGTAGCCCGAAATCAGCTGCGATTGTTCCGCGTGCGGCGCGTCTGTCACCTCACGGGCCACCTGTCGATTCAGGCCGAGGCGGAACACCATCGGCAGAATCGCGACTTGCCCCTGCAGCAGACCGTAGATTCCCAGATCGGTCAGTGACATCACCTTCGCGATGAAAAGTCCGAGCAGGAATTTGCTCGCAATGCCGGATACGCGCATCGCGAATACGCTGAGCCGCAGTATTGGAGATGACATTGTTAAAGCCATTGGTCAGCGCTGCTCCGCTGCCAGATCGCTCGCTATGAATTGTTTGGCTTGGCCCGACAGAATTGGCATCTGCGGTCGTTCCGTGCCGTCCTTCGACGGCGAAAGGTTCAACGGATAGTCGTCGGGCCACCAGTCGCCGCCGGCCCAAGCTGCCCAACCCATCCAGACATCACGATTATCGTGCATGGTGGTGCAAATATTCTGGAGAGCCGCGATGGACTGCGCATTCCGGCCGGCACCAAATTCTCCCAGAAAGGCCTTTATTTCATTGGCGCGCGCCCAGGATTGAAATCTGTGCAAGCGATCCGAGCCAATATCCGGCCCGACAACATCGCCGGTTTTTCCGGAGGCATCGCTGTCGAGATACTGATGCACCTCAAGCACGAAGTTCTTGCCGGGATCGACAACCTCGGCCATCAAATCATTGCCGGAGGTGAACCAGGAATGGGCGCCTGTATAGTTCACGCCCGGCACGAAGATGAGTTGTTTCGCTCCAGCGGCGCGGATGGCCGCGACTGCATTGTTTGTGATGGGCAGCCATTCATAAGCAACGACTCCGGTCGGTTCATTCATCAGTCCGAAAATGACGGAGTTGTTATCTTTGAACGCTGACGCAAGACGGCCGCAGAAGTCGGCGAATGCCGGCGTTGGGACAGCCTCTGATCCGATGACGTGCGCTTCCTTCCAACCGTCGGAGGCGAGGCGGCGCTTCGCATAATTGTGCGTGTCAAGAACGACTGTAAGCTTGGCGGCCGTAGCCGCGGCGACGGAAGCCTGCAGGCGCTTCAACTCCTGAGCATCTAATTCTGTGTTGAGTTCGGGCTGCAGTCGCTCCCAGCGAAATGGTATCCGAACCAAGTTGAAGCCTTGCGCAGCAAAATAGTTGAAGCTGGCTTGCGAGGGATAGGCATAGTCGAACGCGTATCTTCCCGGCAGCTTTCCAAACTCGCCGCCAGCGATGTTGACTCCGGCATAGTGGGCGGTAACGGCTTTGCAAAGCGCAGGCTTGTTGAGAGTTTGCGCGATGATCGCAGCGGCACCTGTTGTAAGGACGGTACGGCGCGTTGGCGTGAAAGCCATCTTAGCCTCCTTTGTTCTGTGGGACCTGATCTCGCCGATCCTCGGCTCCCGCCTGCAGTGTGCCTTGGATGAACCACAACAGGGCGGCGGTCTTGATCGTCAGCAGCGCATAGCTCACCAACATGGAAAGCGTTAGGTAAAGGCAGAGCGCATGCGTGAAGCGCACCTGCTCTGTCGTCTCTTCAGAGACATGCCAGGCAATGAACATCCAAAGCAGGATCAATCCGGGCAAAGATTGCGTCACCATAAGATAGGCAAGGCCGCTATCCACCGTCGATTCGACATACTGGTTCGAGAGACCAAGGAAATCCGACAGATCGAACCGATGCACGAGTTCTACGGTTCCCGCCAGCCGACCCTTGAAATCATCGGTCCCAGACTTCAATCCCGCAGCCCCAGCGACGCTAAACAAGGTGAGCGCCGCAAGAGGCAAATAGATGATCGCCGAGTATGGCGGCAGAAATGGTGTTAGGAGCGCCGCTGCGATGATGATCAGGGAGGCGAGAACGGCGAGTCGGCCATCGCAGCCCATGAGCATCAATATGGTCGTGAGCGCGAGGTAGATCGTGGCGGGCCAACCCAGCCGCCGAAAGCACGAAACCATAAACGCCACGATGATCGTGCAGTAGTTTCCCAAGGACACCGGCTCGAGAAATATTGACGACATCCTCATATCCGTAACGAACGGAAAGTAGCGTTCGTTGGGACGGGTGGCGCTGATAAATAGATCCGAGTTCGTATTGTAGAATTGGTCGGCACGCGTTCCGCGCGTTTTGATGTAATAGTCCTGGATATTGAAGAGTGCCGAGTGAATGTCCGGCAGAAATGCTTCAATCAGGAAGACCGCAAACACCAGCGTATGCACCACCAGAACAGTGCGCGTGAGATATCGCTCCGACGAGGCCATGCCCAGGAGCAGAAACACCGGAATGATCATCACATCGCGGATGTATTTCGGCTGCACCTCTCCGGTAGAGATCGCGCGAACGACCCCGAACAGAAACAGAAGGCTCATCACGACGATCAAAGGCGCCATGCCAGAACGCCAGCGAAGCAGCGCGACTCCGACGGCAGTGACCGTCAACAAACCTTCAACCAGCATCACGATCGATGGTGAGAGCGCCGCAACGTTCGTATTGACTATGGCTAGACCGGCGTTGAACGTGACGGCGGCTATGACAATCAATGATGGCGCGATGGCAAGCAGCCGACTTTCCGCCAGCCCGGATGTATGAAAGCCTACGCTGTGGCTCGGTAAAGTCCGTGCATCACTCATGGCGAAAAGCCGCTGCGGCGGTCCAGCCGTACGAGATTCAGAAAGATCATGTTTCCGACGACATAGCGATTGAACAGCCGACGCGGCTCCAGCGCGAGCCGGTATACCCATTCGCATCGAGCGCGGCGTATCCAAGCAGGCGCCCGCCAAACTCGCCCGGACGTAAAATCGAATAGGGCGCCGACGCCGAGTTGCAGCGTCACGGGGAGATCGCCACAGTTCTTGTCAATCCACACTTCTTGGAGTGGATTCCCCATTGCAACCAGCAGCAGGTCTGCCCTCGATGCTCTGATGTCAGTGCGAACTATTTCGACGTCTGCCTCGCGCGAGAAGTATCCTTCGCGTGCGCCGACGATCTCATGCTGCGGATATGACGATGCAAACCTTTCTGCCGCAACGCGAACGATCTCCGCGCGCGCTCCCAGGAGAAAGATCCGCAGCCGATGACGGGTATGCATCAGGTAGTGCGGGACGAAATCGGTACCGTTCAAATTGTCCGGAAACCTTTTGCCGAACTTCAGCCAGCTTGCGATATCGACGCCTATGCCGTCGTTGAGCACAAGGAACTTACGCAACGTTCGGCGCAGATCGGCGCTTTCCGCCGCCAAGCGAAGTGTGTGGGCGTTTGCAAACGCAATGCGCAGCGGACGATGACGCGCAACAGCATCATCGAGTACCTCGACCGCATCGTTACGCGATCTGACACTGATTTCGACGCCGAGAAGTGTGCGGGTTTTGTTGCCGAGCACGCGCTCGTATTCGCTCCGATAGGTCTGCTCGACTCGGGTCCAATCATAGGTTTCGGCGGCGGCCACCGCTGAAGCTCGCCATTCTGCGTGGCGATCGGCACACGCCTTCATGAAGTCGCATATGCTGGCGGCCGCAGTTTCGGGCTCGCCGAAATCCGTCAGCAGGCCAATACCAGCACGTTCCAAGATTGTCTTGAATGTCGGGATGCTGCTGACGATTGGGACGAGGCCGGCGGAAAGAGCTTCAACCACCGTCAACCCAAACCCTTCGTACTCTGAAGCCGACGCGAAGAAGCTGCAGTTTGCGAGTTCCGCGGCGATTTCCGCGTCGCTCTGATTTATCAAAAGTTTGATGCTGCCATCGCACAAGCCTTCGAGGGCCGCAGCTTCCATGCGACGAAGCATTCCATCGCTGTCGCTGCCGATCAGTACGAGCTCGGCATCCGTGTTCTGACGGCGAACCCGCTGGAATGTATCGATCAAACTCAGCAGGCCCTTATGAGCTGCGAACCTGCCGAAATACACGATTTTGGGTTTGTAATCCGTGCTTGAAGCATTCTTGAACTTGTTTATGTCGACGCCGTTCTCGATCATCGCGACGCGGTCGTCTGCGATGGCGCGAAAGGTTTGTGCGTCGTTTCCACTGCACGCGATTACGCGGCGATAGTTGCGCAGCATCGTCTTAGTGACGGTGTGAAAGTACATCCGCTTCAGGCGCTGCGCGAAATTCGTATGAAAGAAGCCGCCGTGCGTGGTCAGCACCATAGGCTTGCCATGGTAGCGCGCCGTTGCCGACAAAAAATCGCTGAAGAAGTCGACTGCGTGGACGTGAACGAGATCGAATGTCTTCACGTGAGACAAAGCATTGGGCGCAATGGGGTAGCGACGCGAACCGCGGAAGGGAATGCGGCGAACCGGGATACCATTTGCGCAATCTTCCGAAGGAAGAATGTTATCGAGATCTTGAAAGCAGCGATTGAGCGTCAGCACCTCTGCGTGTACGCCCGCCTCCTTCTGAGCACGCGCCAAGGAGAGCACCATGTTCTCGAGACCGCCCACGGCCGGATGGAATTGGCGAACGACATGCAGCACGCGCATGGAAACCTCCTTGATTGAGTGGCGGCCTCAAGCAGACCGTAGAACCTCCAGAGGAGCCTTGTTGATGATGATACCGGCAGTTCGGATGCCGACCGCCGGCGATGCTTTCAGTCCGCGAATGAGTGCGGCGGTCGATGTGCGTCCCCATTCCGCAACGAGCACGCACACATCGAGTGACGTCGCGGCGGCCTGTGCGTCGGCATGATTGGCGAGTGCAGGCAGATCGCAAATGATGAGATCGTAGCTCTCGCGCGCGTTGGCGATCAGGCGGTCCAAACTCGGTGACGCAAGCAACACTGCCGGCCGCACATCGTCGGCGATGGCCTGTTCGCCTAAGAAATCGAAGCCAAACTCTGTCGTCACGACATGGCGCACGAGATTGGATGGATCCTTCAGAGCGCTCAGCAATTCCGTGCTTGATGGCGACGTTAAACCTCGGGCGAGTGCGGGACGATGGAGGTTGCCGTCAAGCAGGAGAACTCGTGCACCGCCCTCCACGCCGAGCACCGCGAGATTAAAAGCCAGCGTAGACTTTCCCTCCCCGTCGAATGCCGAAGCAACACCGACGACGCCTGTGCCGTTGTTGAAGTTCTCGCGCAGGCGCAGAAGCACGCTGCGCAAGCAATCTTTATCATCGTGGAGGAGCAGTGGCGGCTCCGCTCCGTTCTTTGGATAGAGCTTGCGACCTTGGACCATGGAGACGACTCCCAGCACCGGCAAGCCGGTATCGACCTCCAGACATTCGAGCGTACGAACCGGACGAAGAACCTGCTCGCGTCGCGTGGCGACAGCGAGACCAATCACGCCACCGCCCAGGAGTGCGACCATAAGCATCGCCGTGCTCACGGCGGGTGACGTACGAACGGCGCTTGCGCGTGTGAGAATCTTCGGTCCCGCGCTTGCCGGCGGTTCGGAATTCAGTGCGTTAGCGTACTCACTTAGCGTCTGCTGATGGAGAGTGCGGTACGTACTGGCCAGAGCATCAAGCTTTTGTCGCTCGCTCGTCGGCTTCGCATGCGTATGAGCTTCTTCTGCTGCCGTAGCCGCGCGTTCCTGCAGCGTATCGAGCCGCTGCTGCAGCTCTTTCACAGCCTCTTTCGGCGCGTCCCGTATCGTTCTCTCGTAATCCTCAACGTATGTATCGAGCACCGCATTCACGAGTTTTGCGGCGTTGTACGGATCGGGCAACGCGAGTGTAATTCTCAAAGCAGAGCCTGATGCAATGGGAGAAACCGTTAGAAGATCTTTAACTCTGCTGATCGCTTTTAGACTCTCCGCATCTGATCTCACTGCGGAGCTTGGCCGCTTTGGCTGCTGCTGAGTGGATGTCTTTTCTTCTGCAGTCAGCACTGCTGGCCCATCAAGCGCAGCTCTGCCGACCCGATCCCAAAAAGAAAGTTTGTCGAGAGTTTCTGCGATTATTTGATCGCTTTTGATGGTTTCGACCTGTGCGTCGACGAAACTGTCTCGCGTGCCAGCACCGGGTGACACAGCAGCCGAGGCCTCGAAAGAAGGCAACAAAACCTCGCCTGTTACGACATGTCTTGTTTGTTGGAACGACAGCGCAAACACACCAGTAATGCCGCCGATTATGGTCCATGTGGCGATCGTTGCGCGTCGCCATTTGAGCGCGGCACGCCACGCAGACGGCCGCGTCTCGACGTGCGGGATGCCGATGCGATGCATCAGTTTTGAATCCGAGTTCTGCACGTATCGAGCCCATCATGTCTGCGAAGTCGATGCGCTAAGACAGATCTTCTAGCGCTTTCGCGAAAGCGAACAAAACGTCGCATTACATAGCAATTTCATGAGAGTATCCTCGTGTGCGTTGCACCATAATTGTGCCTCAACCGCAGTCGAAAGGTTGCCTCTTACTCGGCAATCAGTGCTCGACTGAAAACGTGCCGAAGAACGTAGTGCCTATCGAACCAGTCATTTGCGGAGACGGTATCGATGACGTTTCTCAATCGTCCTCATTCCTTCGTTTTCACCGGCGGCGAACTTCAGTCGACGTCGAGCGTCAACACTCTCGTACTTCAACTTACGCTCAAAAGAGCGTTCGACGTGGCGGCGGCCACTGCGCTCATCGCATTGGCGTCGCCGATCCTGATCGGCGCAGCACTAGCAATCAAACTCACATCGCGCGGTCCGGTTCTCTTCAAGCAATCGCGTTATGGACTGAACAACGAGCCGTTCGGCATCTACAAATTCCGCACTATGCGGATTGATCTCGGCGACGAAACCGGCGTGAAGCAAACTCGGGCCGATGATCCTCGCGTCACGCGCGCCGGCAAAGTGCTGCGCCGGACCAACATCGATGAACTCCCGCAACTGTTCAACGTACTGTTCGGTGACATGTCACTTGTCGGACCTCGGCCGCATGTTCCCGGCATGCGCGCGGGCGGTCAGCTCTATGAGGAATTGGTTCCGCATTACTTCAATCGTCATCGGGTCCGTCCGGGAATGACGGGTTTGGCGCAGATCAATCGCCTGCGGGGCAGCACCACAGATGCGAAATTCGCCAAAGCCCGTATCGAATACGATCTCGCGTATGCCGAGCATTGGTCGCTTCTTTTAGATTTCCGTATCCTTTGGCAGACGTTCAAATCCGAGGTTTTGCGTGGCACCGGCAGCTGAGGTCGAAGCTCATGTTCAAATGTCTATCTCTCTGCCTCGCCCTGTCGATCTTTCTCGCGCATGCCACTGCGAGCCTGGCAGATGATGCTTATCGTATTCAGCCCGGCGACAGCATCGCGTTCGCCGTGGCGTCGGCACCAGACATCAATACGCGAGCACTGGTCAACATCGACGGCCAGATCACCTTGCCACTCATGGGCGAATTGAAAGTTCAGGGACTGACAGTCTCGGAGCTTCAAGCAAAAGTCCGGAATGACGTGTCTTCGAAGGTTTTTCGTCGCCGAAGCAACGACGGGCGCGAACTCTCCGTAATGCTCGGACCTGAAGAGATAACCGTGGTCATCGCCGAGTATCGGCCCGTCTATGTCAACGGCGACGTATCTCAACCAGGACAGCAATCCTTCCGACCCGGCATGACAGTCCGCCAGGCGATCGCGCTCGCGGGCGGCGTCGATGTCATGCGCTTTCGCGCGCAAAATCCTTTGCTCGAGGAAGCCGATTTCCGCGCCGATTATGACGCTCAATGGATTCTGTTTGCCACTCAACAAGCCAAGATCTTGCGCCTGAAGGCGGAGCTTTCTGGAAAAAGCGAGTTTGACCCCAAACCGCTCCTGAAAACTCCGATCTCCGCAAGCAAGACGAAAGACATCGTAAACCTGGAGGAGGCGCAGCTCACCGCGCGCAACAGCCTGCAGCAGAAACAACACGACTATCTGCAGGCCGCGATCGCCAGCGAAAATGATCGCATCTCAGCTCTTTCGCAGCAGGAGACCAAGGAGAAACTTGGGGTCGACGCCGACACAGAGGAGTTGGAGCGCGTCAAAGAGCTGTTTGGACGGCAGACGCTGCCGATCACGCGGGTCATTGAAGCGCGCCGTACAATTCTTCTATCGTCGACGCGATATCTTCAGACGGTCGCGCAACGTGGCGTTTCGGAACGTGATCGCGCCGACCTGACTGCACAGCTTCAAAAGCTGCCGGATGAGCGACGCCAGGGGCTTCTTTCCGAACTGCATGACGCGGAGATAGAGTTATCCCAGACGCGTGCGAAGCTTCAGGCACTCGGCGACAAGCTCATCTACACCGGACTTGTTCGCTCGCAGCTTGTAAGCGGCAACGGAGGAGAGCCAAGCATTCGCATTCATCGTAAAACGGACACCGGCGTTGTCGCCGTCGATGCGACGCAGGATGAGGAACTAAAGCCTGGCGACGTTGTTGACGTAGCGCTGCGGTTTCCAGAGTCGAGCGCACCATCCCAGCAAACCACCGAGAAAAGCTCACAGTAGTGCTTCAATTCAGTCAGCATGCTCATGAACTGAGACGTTCTCGCTGGTCCCTTGGCGAGATCATAAATGTGCTCAGATGGCGGCATCGCATGATCTTCACTGCGATCATCGTCTGCTTGGCCGCCGCAGCATTGTACCTCGCGGTCACGCCGAACAGGTATATCGCCACTGCGGTTCTGCTGACAGAAACGCGCCAAATGCCCGACGACGGTGATTCATCGAGCGAAACAGCCATCGACAGCACAGTTGTGGAATCGCAGATGGAGGCTGTTCGCTCAGCGAGCCTAGCTCTGCGCGTTGTCGACAAACTAGGTCTTGCTGACGATCCCGAATTTGGCAAGCCTAAGCCGGGTCTCTTTTCTCGGTTGATTGCGATGGTGCGTCCGAAGGGTGACAAAACTCGAAAAATCAATCTGCGCGAAGTCGCCCTGGAAAATTTAACCGCGAAGGTCAAAATCGATCGGATCGGTAGAAGTTATGTTGCCGAAATCGATGCCACATCGATTGATAGCGATAAGGCAGCGAAAATCGCGAACGCGTTGGCCGATGGCTATATCGAGGAGCAACTCGATGCGCGCCAGGAGGCGCAACAACGCGCCAATAATTGGATGGCCAGCCGCCTTGACGATTTGCGGATGCAGGCCGCACAGGCTGACGAGAAAGCGCGTGCTGCAGGCGATCCGTTGCCGAATGCCGGCCAAACAACTGGCTCGGATGCCAGTTCGAATTCTGCTGCCAGCAACAATGCACGAGAGCTGGCTGCCAAGGCGCGGATCGCCAACGCCAGCTATGAGGCCTACCTGAGCCGCTATACTCAGGCATTGCAACTTCAGAAAGTCGAGATCCCGACGACGACGGCGCGCGTGCTGACAAGAGCAATCCCACCCAACCAACCTGGTTCACCGCGCGTAGCGTTGGTACTCGCGCTTTCGTTCATTGCGGGTAGCACACTGGGCGTACTGGGGGCATTTGGTGCTGAATACCTCGAAGCTCCGGTGCGCTCGCGCTCACAGCTGGCGACTGCACTGGGGATAAGAACTTTCGGACCCCTGCCTGTAAGCAAGATACGCACGAGCCTCTTTGGTCGCGATAAGGGTCTGCCTGTCGCACTCGTCAACGAGGCCGGCGGCGGCGCCGTCACCGCCGAGAACGAACTGCGCAAGATTAAACTTGCCTTTTATCAGATCGACTCTCAAAAGCCCGCGCGTACCATCGGTGTCACGTCCCCGCATTCGCGCGACGGCAAAACCACGATCGCCTACAGTCTCGCTCTGCTGACTGCGCAAGCGGGCAGTCGAACGCTACTGATCGACGCGAATATGCACAATCCGACTCTGGCGCGCGCTTTCTGTGAACCCGGCTCCGACCTTCTCACGAAATTTCTCGACCCCGCTGAAAATGCCATCGTTGTCATGCGTCTGTCCGACCATCTGGGTTTCCTTGGCCAACACGCGCTCGGCAACGGTGCCCATCCTGCCGATATTTTCAGCTGCGAGGCCATGCAGCGGGCGCTGCAACGCGCCCAAGAGAGCTTCGACTATATCCTGGTGGACCTTCCCGCCGCGCTGGATCACGTCGAACCGCGCGCCATAGCACCTTTCTTGGACCGCATTCTCATCGTGACAAGCTGGGGGAGCCCTATCGGCGATTTGGAGCGGTGTCTTGAGAATGCGGATACGCTTTCAAGTCGCGTCATGGGCATCGTCATCAATAAGTCGCCCGATGTCCGATCCAAAGGTTTTGTCCGGCCGATGAAGCCCGCGGAAAAGCCAACGCTCGAGACCGATAGAGCTGCCGTCTAAGAGGTGCTGAGCTGAGGGTTCTCTGCTTCAATGATTTTTTCAGCGCCAATCTCGGCGACCGCGTTCTTGGCCGCTGCCTGCATCACGCGCTACGCCACGAACTCGGCTGCCACATCGATGGCTGGGATATCGATGGCAAGGGCGCGCCCGCGACGGAGGCTGCCACCCCGGTATGGTCGGCAAAGGATGTGGCGCGTTCGCTGATGCCACGCCCGCTCAAGACGCGGCTCAACGTTCGTCGCGCGCGAAGCCGCCTGCTCTCGCAGTGGAAGTCCTCCGTCAACGGAGCACCTGTCTCAGCTATCGTCGTGGGTGGAGGGCACCTGCTTACCGCAACGACCGAGTATTTTCCGGCGCGGCTTAATGCCGTTGCCGATCTGGCTCACGAACTTGGCGTCGGCGTTCACGTACATTCCGTCGGGGTTTCCCCTCCCGACACTTGGGAAACCGCTGCCGGTGCAGAACTGCGCCGCTTCATCGGCGACGAGTCCGTTTCGAGCATTAGCGTTCGCGACGACCAATCGGCAGATTACCTTGCCGCCGCTGGCCTGCAGAAGGGAGATGTCCGTCTTGCGCTCGACCCCGGCTTGCTAGCAGCAAAGACTTTCGAGATAGGAAAGCGACTGCCCGGGCAGCGGCTTCGTATTGGCCTTGGCATTATGTCTCCTGCGGTCGTCCGGAGCATTCGCACTGCGCGATCTGGAATCGAGGATGACTTCTGGATCGCGGTCGCCAAGCAGCTGGCCGCTACGGATGTGGATGTCAGCCTGTTCACAACGGGCGAGGCTGGCGACATCCGAGTGGCGCACCGCATCGCTGCGCAACTCAATGAGCTCGGCGTAGCGTACGATCATCAGGATATCGTACCAAACGACGATGCCGACCTCGTCAGCAGTATAGCCGGGTACGATGCGATCGTAGCGCAGCGCCTACACGCATCGATCATTTCGTACGCTCTCGGAGTGCCCTCCGTAGGACTCGGTTGGGAGCCGAAGGTGCGCTCCTTCTATCAACTGATCGAACGCCTCGATTATTTCGTGGACGACCGCGACGCGCGGCCCGACGACGTTTCCGCTCGCGCTCTGCAGACCGCCCGCTGCGGGCTTGATGAGTTACTGCGTGATCGGCATATCGAAGCCTGCAGGGACGGTATTCGATCACTCGCCTCGTTGATCGCGAAAGGGGACTAGCGTGCGTATCGTCCATGTCCTTGCGGGCGAGCGCGGCAATCGCTGCGGTGTCTTCGACTACACGAAGAATCTGGTCGAGGCACTTGGCGAGTTGGCAGACGGTTCAGAATATGTGCTCGTGAAGCGCTGGACGTTGAAGGAGACATTGCGCGTGGCCAGCGCGCACCGCGGACATGTCATTCACATCCAATATCCGAGCCTGCAGATGGGGAACGCGCCATGGTGGGCGCTTCTCGGTTGCCTCAGCCGACGGACAGTCTTGACGCTGCACGAATACCGAATCTTCAGTACGGCACGGAAGCTGTACTGCCTTCCTGCCGCGCTGACCGCAAAGCAGATTATATTCTCGAACGCTGAGGAAAGGCGCGCATTCCTATCCTGGTATCCTTTCGCGTCGAAGGCGTGCACGGTCATCCCCGTGGGCAACAACATTCCGGTTCACGCTGTGCCCCAACAGAGCCGCGCGCGCCGGATGATCTACTTCGGGCAGATCGGCGAGAACAAAGGACTGGAACTGGTCATCGATGCCGTTGCGTCACTTCGCGCACAGGGTTCGGATATCCCGGTTGCATTCATCGGCGCCATCGTTGACCCGTCTTCGCCGATCGTCACCCTCGTGCGAGAAAATGCCGTCAAATACGCGATCGATCTTCGTCTGAATCTCGGGAGTGCCGAAGTCTCGCAGGAACTGGCGCAAGCCTCGCATGCCTATCTCCCGTTTCCTGATGGCATTACCGACAAGCGGGGTTCGGCGATGGCCTGCCTCCAGCATGGCGTGGCCGTTCTGACCACGCACTCGGAGCAGACGCCGGGCTGGTTGCGCGCCGCGACGACCCATTGTTCTGGTCCACTCGAAGCCGCCAGGCACGTTATGGCGCCGGAGCTTCCCCCGATCGATGGCGAGGCTCTGTCTGCCGGCCTCGCCGAGCGGGAGTGGCCGGCTATCGCCAAACGTCACCTCGGTATCTACGAAGATCTGGCTCGTTGCCGTCGGAGCAGACAAGCCATCGGCGTCTATCGATCCGAATGAGCGAGCGAAAAAAGAACTCTCAATCGGGGATGCACGCTGTGACGTTACGCGATGTTCGCTCTTGCCGACGTGCGCTGCGCTGGATTGGGGCCGGAAACCCGACGAAGCGGCTCGAATTCCTCCGCGGTCAGCGTCTCCTTTTTGAGGAGAAGCGCGACACCGGCTCATTGCGATTGCATCCAGCAAAAAACATATGTAGGTTTGTTTCGATTCAATGAGGGACCGGACATCAATCGTTAGCCTAGCCATCTTGAAATCCGGCAGTGGGAAACCGCTGCAAGCGAACGCTTCGACGGAAATTTGCAGACACCAATGCCGCTCACAGAGTACAAATAAACCAAGACAGTTCGCATGACCGCGGCGTTTTCAATCGTCTGATCCGAACACACGGGCTCCAACAGAAATTTTGCTTCGCTTGATGCAAATCAACGTCCGAGCAATCGGTCTCGGGTATTTTTTATATCTACGATGACTCTCCTCCCCTCCTTCCCTCCTTCCCTCCTTCCCTCGTCATCGTCCGGCGCCGGATGACGCATAGGCCCCCCACCTTCGCCGTCACTGAACCTTCGGTGCAAATTGCTAGAGGATCTTGAGGAGCGACCTCAAGATCCTCTTCTGCGAACAGCCCAACCGGGCCGTTACCATTCTCAGCGTCACTTTCGGCGGCAGCGCGCGAAATTCGCTAAAGTTTGAAAATAACAAACTTATGAACCTTCAGCGGCGGCGCGATGGACATTTTTTTTCTTTGACGCAATGTTGATTTAGGTCAAATTCTCTCCGGAGGAGCTCTGAGAAAGCCAAAACTGGGTTGGGCCTCGCGATGACGACCTACGGACCCGATGACGCCGCGCCGGAAGCGTCGCTCGATCACCTTGCCGCAGTATTCCAGTCCGCCGTCGACGCAATCGTTTCAATCGATGCGTTGGGCATTATCAAAAGTGTCAACCCGGCCGCGGCGAAGCTATTCGGCTATACAAATACCGAATTGATCGGCGCAAACGTCAGCCTGCTGATGCCCACTCCCGATTCAGTGCAGCATGACGGCTACATTCGGCAATACCGCCATACAGGCCGGCGAAAGATTATCGGCATCGGACGCGACGTCCATGGCAAGCGGCGGGATGGAACAACCTTTCCCATGCACTTGTCCGTCAGTGAATATTCAATAGAAGGAAAAATGCACTTCGCCGGCATTGTGCACGACCTGACCGACGAACGGCGCGCCCAAGCGGAGAGTGAGCGACAGCAGATCCTGTTCGACGCCATCATCAAAGATATACCGCAGCCGCTTGTGCTGGCAGATAATGGCCAACGCATCTTTCTCGCGAACCCGGCAGTCAAATTGACGTTCGGTTACGACGAAGCCGAACTCGTCGGCCAGGAGTCACACATCCTCTATGCCTCCAACGCTGATTTCGAACGTGTCCAGAATTTCGCACCATCAGGCGTGACATCAGCAGATCCCCTAATGGTCAACTGCCGCCGCAAAGATGGCCAGGTTTTTCCGGCCGAGGTTGTAGCAACGTCGGTAACAGATCGCCGGGGTCGTATCCTTGGCAACATGCGCTCGTTCCGAGACCTAACCAAACAAGTTGCGCAGACCGAAGCCCTTCACCGTTCGCAACGGCTCGATGCTCTTGGCCAGCTCACAGGAGGCGTTGCGCATGATTTCAATAACATCCTTACGATCGTTCTCGGTAACCTGGAGCAGGTTTTCGAATCCGATAATCCAGACCAAAAAGATGACTTCAGCCGTCGCGCAATGGAAGCGGCGGAAATGGGTGCCCGGCTGACGAGACGGCTCCTGAGTTTCGCGCGGCAACGCAAACTCCAACCCATCGCTCTGCAGCTAAATGACCATATTGCCGGCATGGTTGAGATGCTCGAGCGTGCCTTGGGAGAGACCGTATCCCTCTCGA
This sequence comes from Pseudomonadota bacterium, assembly GCA_018242215.1. Taxonomy (GTDB): domain Bacteria; phylum Pseudomonadota; class Alphaproteobacteria; order Rhizobiales; family Hyphomicrobiaceae; genus Hyphomicrobium_B. Next base: position 151,602 of record JAFECG010000028.1, on the reverse strand, counting down.
CGGCATTTGAGCCGAAGCTTTGGACTGTCTTCGTGGACCCTAGCGAGATAGAGAACGCTATCCTCAATCTCTCGGTCAATGCGCGCGATGCCATGAAGCATGGAGGCCGCGTCAATATCGAAACGGCGAACCTTCAGCTTTCGACCGACGACGTTCTCGACGAATACGGCGTTTCTGCGGGGGACTATGTCCGGATTTCAGTCGCCGACAATGGGGCCGGCATGTCGTCGGAGACAGTGAAGCGCGCGTTCGAGCCCTTCTTCACTACCAAAGGCGTCGGCAAGGGAACTGGCCTTGGGCTTTCAAGCATCCATGGATTTGTGAAGCAGTCCGGCGGCAATGCCACGATCTATAGCGAGGTTGGAAAGGGGACGATGGTCAATCTCTATCTGCCTCGCGCCGACCTCGGACTGCAGCCCGAGGCAGTACGAAAGGCAGACCATCCAAGCACGGTTGAGAACCTCAAAGTACTTGTTGTCGAGGACAATTGCGATCTTCGCCAATTGGTCGTCGAGCGAATCCGGAGATTGGGATACGCGGTCGATCAAGCCGATTCCGGGATGGTGGCACTTCAAAAGCTTACGTCGGACCGCTTCGATATTCTTTTCAGCGATGTCGTCATGCCAGGTGGAATGAGCGGCTATGAACTCGGCTCGCGCGCCCGCGAGGCTAGTCCCGTTACGAGAATTCTATTAACCTCCGGCTACGACTCCGAATTTGCCTCCGACCTCAATGACACCGATGACGAGTTCCGCGTTCTTCGCAAACCTTATAAGCAGGCGGAACTGGCACAGGCATTGCGCGAGTGCATCTGATCCGATGTCCTTCGCTCGATCTGCTTGCTGTCTCGATCACGCACGAGCTCGGCGTCTTTTCTTTCATGGGCAGCTTGTCATGCCAATGGTCACGCCTGAGCGACGATAAATATCTGAACTATCTCGACCGGTCGTGGTAGGTGCTCTTGGCAATACATTCTGTTCCCTCGAGCGATGTCGGATCAGGACACAATAGGACCGGATAACAGTACCTCATGAATCTTCAGCCTCTGGATACCAGGCCGGACGCACCGGCGCAGGAGCGCTCTCCTACAATCGAGACGCGCGATCTCGACTTCTTCTATGGCAATACGCAGGCGCTGAAGAAGATCAACGTCTCGGTGTGTGACCGCAGCGTGACGGCATTTATCGGGCCTTCGGGATGCGGAAAATCGACTTTACTCCGTGTCTTCAATCGCATGTACGATCTCTATCCCAATCAGCGCGCGACGGGTGAAGTCATATTCGACGGGAAGAACATTCTCGCAAGCGATACGGACCTTTACCTGCTGCGCGCGCGTGTCGGAATGGTTTTCCAGAAGCCGACGCCATTTCCAATGTCGATCTACGAGAATATTGCCTATGGACTACGTCTTTTTGAACGGCTTCCGAAGAGCGAGCTCGATGCTCGCGTCGAGGCGTGCCTTAGGCAAGCGGCCCTTTGGGAGGAGGTGAAAGAGAAGCTTGCATCCAGCGGCTTAAGCCTCTCGGGAGGGCAGCAACAGCGGCTGTGCATCGCGCGGACGATTGCCCTCAAACCCGAGGTCATTTTATTTGACGAACCTTGCTCCGCCCTCGATCCGATCTCGACGGCGAAGATCGAGGAGATGATCGACGAGCTTCGCGCTCAGTACACAATCGCAATCGTAACACACAACATGCAGCAGGCGGCGCGGGTCTCCGACTACACTGCTTTTATGTACCTCGGAGAGTTGGTGGAGTTCGGCGCAACTCAGCAGATCTTCATGACGCCTCGGGACAAGCGAACAGAAAACTATGTGACGGGACGTTTTGGATAACCATTGAGAGTCAATTAATTCATCTCAAGCATCACCGTTGCTTATTCGCGCTAGACCCAGTGTCCCATCTCGCTTCGGGAACTGTTCGAACTAACGCACGCGACGTCTGAGCAGTCCATTTGGAAGGGCCGGCGGACACTCGGTAGAGCTTGGATGGGCATCCTTGCTTCACCCCCACAGCCTTCATCGCCACCGCATAGAACGGCTCTGGACTGCGCAAACAGATCACGGCACGCGAGTTCATGCGAGCATAGCCACCAGATGCCGTTGCTGTTGCTGCGGGTGCAGGCACGCCCGCCGATGACTTCCAGCTTCGCGCAAGCTTGGCGCCCCAAGCATGATGGAAACTTCGCTTTCGGCTTGGCGTGAAGATAGAATGCGATTTTATATCTTTTGCCCGGCAAATTATGCGACTGGCGGCCCTGAGGCTTTGCATCAGCTTTCGGACGCACTTCTTCGCGTCGGGGCAGACGCGTTCATGTACTACTTCAATGCGAATGCGGAGACCAACCCGAAGCATCCGGACTACGAGATATACCGGTCGCGAAGGGCTACGGAGATTCTGGACGCACCGGATTCGATCATTATCGTTCCGGAAATTTTCGCGTCCGTGTTCTCGCGATTCAAGGCGGCGCAACTATGCGTCTGGTGGCTAAGCGTCGACAACTACCTGCCATATGATGGTGCGAATTCGGATAATCGCGTTGATTTCGATGATCGACGCATCGTGCACCTTGCGCAATCCGAATATGCGACGCGCTTCCTGCGCGGACGCGGCGCCCGAACGATCATCACTTTGACCGATTATATTCACGAGAGCCTGAGGACTTCGGCCGCAAGCACAGAACGAAAAGACATCATCTTGTATAATCCGGCAAAAGGGATTGAATTCACACGGCAGTTGATCGAGGCATTCCCAACAAAGACATTTGTGCCTCTCAAGGGTTTGAACAAACCTTCGCTCCGAGACCTGTTTCAAGCCGCAAAGTTATACATCGATTTCGGTCATCACCCGGGCAAGGATCGCATGCCAAGGGAAGCCGCAGCGTTGGGATGCTGCATCCTGACGTCGCGAAGCGGAGCGGCTGGGAACAGCATCGATACGCCCATCAAGGAGGTGTATAAGTTTGAAACTCGCTCGTCCTCCATCGAGCCGATCGGAAAGATGGTTGACGACGTATTTGCGAATTACAAAACACGCATTCATGATTTTGAGCGCATTCGCGATGTGATCGCCAATCAGGAAGCCGAGTTCAGGATCGAAGCGCAGGTTTTCGGATTGCACATGGCGCACCGGCTCGGCCGCCCCTTTTCAGTCCAAGAGCGCAGCGACCCTCAAGCGTTAGCTGTTTAGCACCAGCTCCGCATCTGCCGAGCCGTTCACAAAGTGCGGCTTGATCGTTCGCTCGAAAACTTTCAGCGCCGCGCCGATAGCTTGGTGCATGTCCAGATATCGATAGGTGCCTAAGCGGCCTCCAAAAATGACGTTGGGCACATTCTCCGCGCGTCGGCGGTAGCGTGCGTAAATTTCTTTGTCCCTTACCGTTGCGATGGGATAGTAGGGCTCGTCATTGTGTGAAGCGAAGCGCGAATACTCGCGGAAAATCACCGTTTGCGCTTCCGAATAGCGACGCTCCGGATGCAGGTGGCGGAATTCGTGGATGCGCGTGTAGGGCGCATCGAGGTCCGCGTAGTTCATAACCGCGGTCCCTTGAAAATCTTTCAGAGCGAGGACTTCCCTCTCAAAATCCAATGTCCTCCAGCCGAGATGGCCTTCGCAGAATCCGAAGTAGCGATCGATAGGGCCCGTGTATATCGTAAGTGCATCCCGTGGGAGCGCATTCCTGAGTTCGAAATAGTCGGCATTCGTCAGGATGAATACCTTGCGATGTGCGATCATGCGCTCGAAGATCTTGAAGTAGCCGTCTCTCGGAAGCCCTTCGTAATCGTCCGAAAAATAGCGACTATCGAACGTGAACCGTACTGGCAGGCGCGTAATGATGTCCGCCGGAAGCTCGCGCGGATCCGATTGCCACTGCTTGGCGGTGTATCCCCTGATGAAAGCTTCATAGAGGGGTCTGCCAATGAGCGATATTGCCTTCTCTTCGAGATTGGCGGGCTCGACGCCCTTTACCTCTTCTGCCTGCGCGGCGATGAGGTTAGCCGCTTCGGACGGCGTGAATGCTCGTCCGAAGAAGGAGCAAATCGTGGCAAGATTGATCGGCATGGGGAAGATCTTATCGGCGTGCTTCGTGAAAACATGGTGTCGATAATCGGTGAACTCGGAGAATTGCCGTACGTATTTCCAGACGTCTGAGCTGTTCGTATGAAATAGATGCGAGCCGTATTTGTGGACTTCGATGCCTGTATCGGCGTCGATCTCACTGTGGGCATTTCCGCCGACATGTCCGCGCTTTTCGACAACGAGAACGCGAAGATCAAGTTCTTCGGCAGCTTTCTGGGCGATGGTCAGCCCGTAGAAACCGGCTCCGACCACGACCAGTTGCGGATTTTCAAGCATGAATTCCCCCTGGGACGGGCCCCGACGCCGCTTTTTCGGCGATTCGTCTTGCAGGAAGCTTTCGTGGCCGAGGGTAGTCCGCTGCGGCTATCTCCCGGCGACGTTCCGTCGTCAGACTGGGGAACCAAGGGTTGTCAGGAGAGATTTGAAGATATCTGCTCGCTTGATCGAGAAAAAGGAAACCTCATGAGCCATCGAATACCTTCGGCACCTGCCGATGACGACAAATCCCAGCAACCGCGACAGAAAACGACTCCTTCGCATACGGCGCAGCGCAATATCGTCAAGGAGGATCACCTCGACGAACGAAAAGCGCTCTCGGAGCACGTATCGCAGGAAAAGCGACCTCGTAGAGGATCCGATGAGGAGAACAAGACATGACGATTCGAAAGGTGAAATCTGGCTATCGGCTCGTTTCGAAGAAAGGCAAGAATCTCGGAACGTACAAAACCAAATCGGGCGCCGAAAAGCGCGAGCGGCAAGTGCAATATTTCAAGAAGGCAAAAGCCAAGTAGCGTCGCGAATTCAGGGGAGGCCGTTACCGCCTGCGGAGCCGTAAATCTGGCCGGTAGCGTAGCTTGCGTCGCTCGCTGCAAGCTGAACGTAGATGGATGCGAGTTCTGCCGGTTGTCCCGGTCGTTGCATGGGCGTTTCGCCGCCAAACTTGATCAGCTTTTCTTGCGTTGCACCGCCCGAAACCTGTAGCGGCGTCCAGATTGGACCCGGAGCAACACCGTTGACGCGAATGCCTTTCTGCGCCAACTGCTTTGCAAGGGATCGGACGTAGTTCGTCGTCGCGGCCTTGGTCTGCGCGTAATCGTAGAGGTCTGGTGAAGGCTCGGTCGCTTGCTCCGATGACGTGGCGATGATGCAGGATCCAGGACGAAGATGTGGAAGCGCCGCCTTGATGATCCAGAACGGAGCATAGACGTTCGTTTTCATCGTCGCATCGAAATCCTCGGTAGAGATATCCAGGATCGATGCGCGAGTCTGCTGTCGCCCTGCGTTGCAGACGACGATATCGAGGGCACCGAGTTCCTTCACGGCATCGGTCACCAGGCGCTTGCAAAAGCCTTCTTCGCGCAGATCTCCCGGCAGCGCCACGCCTCTCCGTCCCTCGGCCGTGATCAGCGCAATGACATCTTGAGCATCGGGTTCTTCATTGGGGAAATAGTTGATGGCGACATCCGCGCCCTCGCGGGCATATGCGATTGCCGCCGCGCGGCCCATACCTGAGTCACCCCCCGTGATCAGCGCTTTTCGTCCTGCCAATCGTCCAGAGCCTCTGTAGGTCTTTTCGCCGTGGTCCGGTCGCGGATCCATGTCCCTCGAAAGCCCCGGCCACGGCTGCGCCTGCGACTTGAACGGAGGTTTTGGATACTTCGATACCGGATCATCCATATGCTATCCTGTTGTATTCGATGGCGGCATCAGTGGGTCTTCGGGGGTGTCGTCGCGTCTGGCGGAGGCGGCTTCGGACTGACCGGATAAGGCTCCGGCGCCGATTGAGATGATGCATGGCCCGCGTCGACGGTTTCCAACTTGGCGCCCGAGCGCAGATAGAACGCGAACCCGACCACAATGATTACTCCCAGAATAACGGCCAGCCATTTCATCGCCGCAGGCCCCATGTGTTTCTGAGCTTCATGCGCCTTTTGCGCTGGCGCCGATGTCCGCGGCGATCTGGTCTTCATGCAGGCCCGTCGTCGGGTGTCCATATCCGGAGCTACTCTTCCCCATCATTCCGATGTCATAGATGATGGCATCATTGTTGTTTGCGCTGATGCCACCTGGGATTTTGTCGAGGCCCAGCTTCTCGCGCACACGCCAAGCGACATTATGATCTCCGCACGAGGTATCACCAGATATACCGAGTGCGCCGATGACGCCGGTGCGGTCGTAAAGCGTGAGGCCACCTCCGAACGTCACAACGCCGCTGGCTTTCTGACCGACCATCGGATCACGATCCGTCCCATAGGTCTCCGCGTCGCCGGCATACATCGTGGCGGTATCGACAGGATTGGTTGACTGCAGACCGTACAGAAAGCCTCCCGGCTGCGCGCCGGCATAGAGGTTGGCCGTCGAAAATGCGAAGTTCGGCAGGCTCACGCCGTTCGCGGTGTTTGCCTTTGCGATTGCGACGGCGCGGCTTCCTGGCCATTGATCGCCAAGCGCTTCGCCGCTGTAACAAACTGCGCGTACGATTCCCTGTCGGTCGATAACCGCTGCCCAGACATGGTTATCAAGACCCCCGTTAGTTGGACCGCCAGAGGGCTTCACACTCATCCTGAGCGCTGCAAGCAAGTCATCACGCGTCACGGGGAACGTCTGAGAGAATGAAGCATCCTGCGGCATCATCAGCTTCCTTTTGGCGGGAATTTTGACCGGTCATGCAGTTTAAATTCGCGCCACAACGCTAGCGTTCCGGAGGACGGCTAATTTCGCCAGGCGATAACACCTTCGCCGCGCTCTTGGAGAGGAACTCTCAAGCCTGCGTTTCGTTGGCACACTATTCTTGGGAGTTACGATCATGGCGAGAACCAGACTCAACATCACCGATGGACCCGATAAGCCTGCTTTACAATTCGCGCTCGCCTATCCCGACCGCGAACGGGTCCACTTTTTGCTTGGGGATGACGCCGCGGATGCTCAGATCGTCCGCATCGAAGAAATGGCCGAAGGCTTCACTTTCGAGATCAAGGGCCGTCTGATCAGCGGTCTTTACAAAGGACAGCCATTCCAAGGGATCTACAGCGTCGAAACGCGATCTGGATCTATGGCGCTCGGCGTCGGCGCCTGAGCCGGCTTGAGTCGGAGCGCTGCAGATCGCTGCACGCACACGCATGCCGCAACCGCGCAGACCTCTCAGCTTCGTGAACTAAGGTCGGGGCTGAATTTCAGGAACACGCCGCCGTGCCTCCGATTAGCTCCCTATGAGAGGATCATATGGAGGTACCAATGGCCCGAACCGACACCTATCAGAACCCTTCCGCGGAAAAGAAGAAAAGCGTCCTAAGCGATAAGGACTCGGTGCAAGGCGTGCCTAAGCCGGAGAAGCGTCCTCAACCGCACCCCAAGAAATCGTGCGGAAGCGTTCTTGAAGGACCGGAATGTATCGGGGGAGACTCAGGAGAGAAGAACAAGCGACAGAACTCTTAACGTCAGCCGCGAATGGCCAGAGCACAACGGCGCGGAGCGCTCCGGGTGAGCGTTCCGCATATCGAAGCTAGGCGGACGTTCCGGTTTTCCGCTCGATCACGTCGATGACGTTCTTTGAATTCTCGGCGGCCTTCTCCCGGCGCTCGCGTTCCGCATCGCTTTTCTCGTAAAGGTCTTTCGTTGCGCGGTCAGTAATGTCGCGCGAATGCGGTTGCCTATCCTTCTGTCGCGTCGCACGCATGCCGTAAACATAAAGAACGGCCAGAAGAATCGGACCGCCTACGACTGCAGCCACCATCAATATGTCGCTAATGAATGTGGACATAGCCTTCCTCCTTCTTTGGGGGAACAGCTCGCCTCGTGGATAGGTTCCCCTCAGGAGGTCCGTGAACTAAGGCTCTGATGCCCTCTAACTTCCCCGCTTGGCTGCATGTCCTATCGATCGGCTCATTGATCGTCGCCGGGACCTGCGCATTAATCATCGCCGTTGACGAGATGCGCCGTCCCCAGCACATGTGGATCATGAATCTGGTGTGGCCGCTTACAGCACTTTTCGGAAGCCTCGCCTGGCTGCCTTTCTATTGGCTTCGAGGACGTGGACCGGAACCTTCGAACGCCCAGTCCGGTGAAAAAGAAGAGCAAAACTCGAAGAAGGGGTTCGTTGCGTCCGTTGCGAAAGCGACCAGCCATTGCGGCGCAGGCTGTACTCTTGGGGACATCATTGCCGAGTGGCTTGCCTTTTTCGTGCCCGCGGTCGCCGTCGCGTTCGGCTGGGGCCCGCTGTTTTCCGAGAAGATGTTTGCCGTATGGATTCTCGACTTCATGGTCGCCTTTCTTCTCGGAATGGCGTTTCAGTACTTTACCATTGTGCCGATGCGACAGCTTTCTTTCGCGGAAGGCGTCAAAGCGGCGGCAAAAGCGGATGCAGCTTCAATCGCTGCGTGGCAAGTCGGCATGTACGGCTTCATGGCCGTCGCGCAATTTCTCTGGTTCCGAAGGCTTTACGGTCACATCGCTGCAGTGTCGTCTCCGGAGTTCTGGTTCGCGATGCAGATCGCGATGATCTGCGGCTTCTTCACTTCCTATCCAGTCAATTGGCTGCTCGTTAAACATGGTATCAAGGAAAAGATGTAACGGACCTCTAGTGCTGAGGTTGTTTTCCGAGCGGTATGGAGCGGAGAAGGAAAGCCAACGGGAATGCGACGAGGCACACCATGGCCATCAGCCAAAACGTGTCGATATAGGATAGCAGCGTTGCCTGCTGCTGAATGAGTTGCCCCACAAGCGCATCCGCGCGACGCATCGCGTCAACGGTCGATGCGCCACTGCTTTGCATGAAGATCGTCGCCTGGCGAAGCGCCTCCTGGAAATGGATGTTGGACGGCACCGCGTTTTCGACAAGGCGGCTTTGATGGAATTGCTGACGCTGTTGGAGCGACGTCTGCACCATCGCCAAGCCGATACTGCCGCCCAGGTTGCGCGCAATATTAATCAAGCCTGCAGCCTGGTTCGTGTCGTCGCCCTTCAATCCGGCATAAGATGCCGTTGTAATCGGAATGAAAAGAAACGGCAGACCCGCCGCGGTGAACATGCGAGTCCACACCGCATAGAAGAATGACAGGTCGGGGCTGAGGCCAGTCAGCGTCCACATCGAAAAGCCGACAATCGCGAGCCCTAGAGCAATCAGGTATTTCGGCTGGACCCTCCCCGTCAAATAACCCGCAATGGGCATCATCGCCATCGTTACGAAACCGCCCGGCGAAAGCGAAAGACCCGCGAGGGTCGCGTCATAGCCAAACTCGCTTTGAACGAGCTGTGGAAGAAGCTGTATCGAGCTGAAAATGACGCCGCCGGTCACCAGCATCATTACAAAGCACATTCCGAACTGTCTCGTTCCGAGAAGGCGAACCTTCACCAGTGGGTATCTCCGCGATAGTTCCCACGGAATGAACGCCAGGAACGCCGCAGCCGATACGCATGCGAACACGACGATAAAAGTCGACTCGAACCAGTCGCTGCGTTGGCCCTCGTCGAGCACCACCTCAAGCGCGCCAAGACACAGCGCCACGAGCAAAAAGCCGACGAAGTCGAAATTCCACGGATTGTGCTTCGGATCTTTTGCCCTGTGCTCCTTCTTGTCCGGATCGACGAACGTTCCGACAAGGAACAGGGAGAGAAACCCCATTGGGATATTGATGAAAAAAATCCAGTGCCAGGTCGAATAGTCAGTGATGGCGCCGCCAATCGTCGGCCCTATCGTCGGCGCGACCACAACAGCGAGGCCGTAGACCGCGAAAGCACTGCCGCGTTTTTCGGGCGGAAACGCATCGGCCAAAATCGCCTGCTCGCTGGGCGCCAATCCTCCACCTCCCAATCCCTGGAGCACGCGAAAGAAAATGAGCGTTTCAAGGCTCCAAGCCATGCCGCAGAGAAATGATGCGCAGGTAAACAGAGCGACGCACAACATGTAAAATTTCTTGCGGCCCACCATTGATGAAAGCCAAGCACTCGCAGGCAAGATGACGGCGTTGGCGACGAGATAGCTGGTCAGCACCCACGTCGCTTCATCATACGAGGCGCCGACGCTTCCCGCGATATGGCGCAATGCAACGTTTGCAATGCTGACGTCCAGGACCTCCATGAACGTCGCAATCGAAACGATGAAGGCGATCAGCCACGGGTTGATCTTGCGGCGGCGACCGGCGCTCGCGTTATCGGTCATCGCACTTTCACTTCCGGCACGACGGACATTCCGGGCCCGAGAGTCACGTCCGAGGGCGGATTGTCGATCTCGATTTTCACCGGGACGCGCTGGACGACCTTGACGTAGTTGCCCGTCGCATTCTCCGCGGGCAGCAAGCTGAATGCCGTGCCCGAACCTGCCTGGATGCTGTCGACGTGCCCTTTGAACTCCCGGTTCGGATAAGCGTCGATCTCGATGGAAACCGGCTGGCCGGGGCGCATGTCGGTGATTTGCGTCTCCTTGAAATTGGCGGTCACCCAGATGTGACTCGGCACGAACATCATCAGGTTCTGGCCCACCTGGACGTATTCGCCCTTTGCCGCTGTCAGTTGTACGATCGTGCCGGACTGAGCTGCCGTCACATTCGTGTAGGAGAGATTGAGTTCGGCCAGCGCTTCATCCGCCTTGGCTGCCTCCACATTCGCGACCGAACTCACCCTCTGGGCGCGGAGAGCGGCCAACTGCTTCTTCACGGATTCGACATTCGCTTTTGCGCGCGACGACGACGCTTGCGCCTGCTGAAGTTGCGATTTTGTTTGTTGCGCGCGCTCTACGGTGCCGACGGCCGACTTGACGAGAGCTTGTGCACGATCATTTTCCTGCTTTGCAAAGACGAGGGCGGCATCCGCTTCGCGCTGCTGCTCTTCAGCGGCGGCGATCTGCGCCTCTTGTGCGGCAATCTGCGCGTCGTCGTTGCCAACGGTTGCGACCGCCTGCGAGACGCGGGCTTTGGCCTGAGCAAGGGATGCCTGATAATCGCGCGGATCAATCTGAACCAAGAGATCACCCGCGGATACCTTTTGATTGTCTGTGACTTTGACGTCCTGAATGTAACCCGCGACCTGTGGGCTTACTGCGAACTGTCTCGCATCGATGAATGCGTCATCGCTCCACTCGTAATGGCGGGCATGAAGCCACCAGACGAGAACGCCAACCGCTGCAGCAATGAGAAGTGCTGCCGCTGCTGCGGTAATCCAAGGATGCGCGCGGATGATCTCGCCGAAATGGATCGGTTCCTCTTGCTGCTCCTTTTCCTCTCGATCATCGCTTGCACTATCTTTTTTAGGTGAACGCTGGTCCATGATGCGGGTCCAGCGGCCTCGATCGCCGCTGTCCACGAAAACGGTGTCCAGGCCACACGGTTCCATGTGACGAGGACGAGCCGGCCTTTCTTCTTGTCCGCCGACAGGTTCGCGACATCGTCCTGAACTTCGAGTTTACGCGGCAATCCTGTCGACTTGCGCGAGTCCAAGCCAACGGCTCAACCGATCGATGCGTTTGAGGATAGCCATTTCCATCGCCCAAACAGCAATCAAGGTGAGTCCGAATATCGGCATGTAAATCGCCAGCGCGATGATCGTTAAAATGAGCGCCGCTCCAAACCGTGGCTGCTCCAGCGGCGGGGGAGCCCCCAGAACTCCCGTTGGTCGACGTTTCCACCACATAACGGCGCCGGAAACGGAGAGAGCGATCAGAAAGAGGGCCGTCAGTGTCCCGAGGATTTGATTTGCGATGCCGAAGAGAGCGCCCTCATGGACAGCAACGCCATATCCGATGACGCGATCGATCCAATGGCGCTCGGCGAAATCAGTGCGTTCGATGAGGCGTCCGGTCGTGCCGTCGACTTTTAAGTTGCTCCGTAGCGGACGGTCGGCCGCTTCCGACGCAACGGACCAAGCCCCGCTTTCCCTTTTCGGCGGCGAGATCATGACCGGTGCAGCGAGATCGAGCGGGTGAACTGCGGCGATGACGCGTTCAAGCTCGCCGGGATGCATGACGCTCGGCCCCATCGTTCCCATGTGGCCGGCGTGCTCGCCCATTGCCATATCCGCCGGCATCTTGCCGCCGATGCTCCAGTCGACAGCGCCGCGCGACGTGCCGGTGAGCTGCCGGATTTCGTTGAGATAGGTTCCCCAACCTTTCGCCCATGGCAGCCCGGTCAAAATCAATCCGAGTGCAAACAACGACACCCAAAACCCCGCCGTCGCATGAATATCCCGCCAGAACGTGCGGCCGCCGCGAAACACACGCGGATAGAGGACGCCGCCCATACCGCGAAGTCCGCGGGGCCACCAGAGATAGAGGCCCGTGATGAGCATCACGATCGTCCAGCAGGCGGCAATTTCCACGAGATAGCTGCCGAAGGCGCCGGCGAGAAGCTCTCCGTGCAGATGGAAGATCATGCGGAAGGGCCGCTTCTCTTCCTCGGTCGCGTTGAGAACCGCGAGCGATCGCGGATCGAGATAGACGCGCGTATCGACGCCCTTCTTGCGAACAAGGATTTGCACCGCCTGCGTCGGCGATTCCGGGAGCTGGTACTTGTTCAGTTGCGATCCCGGTACGGCGCGCTGTGCCGCGGCGACCTGCGCATCCGGTGACGCCACGGTCCCTGCGCCGGGCAAATTATCGTAGGGCCGGTCCAGCCAGGCCTCGATCTGTGGCCTCCACAAGTAGATCGCTCCGGTACAGGAGAGCCAGATCACGAACGGGATGCAAAACAAGCCGGCATAGAAATGCCAGCGCCAGACGGCATTATACCAACGGACATTCATTCAACTGCTCCAATGCATTTTCAGGTAAAAGCGAACGGCGACCGGGGCTGACCCGCTCAAAACCGCAGCTTCATTCCTCCGTAATAGGTGCGCGGCGCGCCCGCGTAGATCGAGCCCGACGTCATCGCCAAGCTGTCGGCTGTCGAGCCTACTTTGTCGGTGATGTTGTTCGCCGAGGCGACGTAGGTTTCGTCGAATACATTCTGGATTTCGAAGTACGCCAGCAGCGATCTGATCGGGCCGGTACTGAACTCCGTCTTGTAGTGAACATTGACGTTCACGAGGTCGTAGGCCGGCGCCTGGAGAAGGTTGGCGTTCTCCATATAGAAGCTATCCTGCCATTGATATTCCACATAAGCGCCGACGCCCTTGTAGAGTCCTTCGGAGACGTCGTAGCTGAGCCGTGCCGTCGCTTCGTTCGGTGCGACGCCGGGGATCTTGTTGCCGTTGCGGCTGACCGCCTTCGTTGCGCCGGAGAGAAGCTCGGAATAATCCGTGTAGATTTGATCGTCCAACGTATAGGCGGCCGTCAGACGGAAGCCGTGTCCGAGAGCGACATCTGCCGAAGCTTCAATGCCGCGATGCTCAGATGCCGGTGCGTTGAACGTGAAGTTCGGCAGGCCCGGTCCGGCTGATTGCGAGACAAGCTCGTTTTTGAAGAATTCATAAAAGCCAGTCACGCTCAGCACCACGCCGGGAGCCGGTGTCCAATCGGTTCCGACATCAAAGCCCACGTTGGACTGGGATTTCAGTTCGGTATTGTTGCCGGGCTGGCCTTCGGGTGTGACGAACAGATTGGAGAACTGAGGCGTCCCGTAGCCCGTTCCGACGCGCGCTCGCCATTGCCATTCGCGTGATGGATTGTAGAGGATGCCGATCTCCGGGGCGATGTTCGTCATATCGCGGTCGGCAGACACGAAGTTCGTCGACTTGATGCTGCCATCGGGATTGTAGACGAAGCCCCATTGGGATCCGTCGAGCGATGTCCGCTCAATAGTGGCGCCCGCGACCACGGCGACATCGTCCGTCAGTTTGATCTCTTCGCGCGCTCGCGCGCCGACGTTCGTCGTCGAGCCGGTCTGCTCGGATTGCAGGAGACCGAGTTTTGCGTCGCCGCCAGGCGCAACGTTGTATGTCTTTCCGTCGACGGGGAGATAATTCCAAAACGCGCCGAGATAGCCGAGTGTTGGCAGTCCCGCGAACGTCGAACGGCGCGTCAGGCCACTGATGACGTTATAGGAGAGATAGTCTCCGACGGCGCTTGTCGTTCCGGTCGGCTGATTGATATTTCGGTCGTCGACGACGACCTGCACCTGCCCCGTCGTTGCGGCGTCGAACGCGTGCTCCCAGCGAAAGCCGCCGATGGTCCTGCGATCATCGCGTCCTGCGCCGGATTGCTCGGCTGTTTGCGACACGGCATTGCTCGATGTTCCGGTCGCCGAAAAATTATTCGTCGCACAGCCTGCCGCAATCGATGCAGGTGATGATGTCTCGCAACCCTTCTGGAACGGATTTTGATTGAACTGCCCGAGCGACGTCCGGAATGGCAGGTCCGCGTCAAGGTTATTGTTGATGAACTTGAACGTGAAGGTGTCCGTCGAGGACGGCTTGTAGGTCATCAGCGCGTTGACGGTCTGAGTGTTGAAATCGCTGTAACCGAAATAGCCGTCGCCGCGCACGTCGCTGGTGAAGACAGAGGCTTCCCAATTTTCTCCTTTCTTGCCGCCGATGACATAGTTGTTGAGGTAATTGAAGCTGCCAACGTCGATGCCGTATTCGACGCCGTCGATGGCGCCGCCGGGATAGGTGCGGAAGTTGATGGCGCCTCCCGTCGCGTAATTGCCGAAGAGCGCAGAGGACGGGCCGCGCCAGACGTCGATCCCAGCGTAGGCATGGGGGTCGATCAAATCGCTGCGCGAAAGGCCGTCAGGCTGCGTCACGGGAAATCCGTCGTCGAGGATGACGATGTTGCGAATGCCAAAACCGTTGCGCGCGTTTGAGCCGCGGATCGAGATTCCAAGATCGCGCGGCCCGTTGCCTTGCTTGAGGGAGACGCCCGGAACTTGATCGATGACATCGCCGACCGAGAACACCGGCGTGTCCTCGAATTGCAGTGTATTCACGGCCGTGGCTGTCTGGGCGCCGGCGCCCGACGCTCCAGGCACTGAAGCGACCGCCGCCGACGGCGTTCCGGGATTGCCGATCAAGGGCTTCGCGGCAGACGGCGATTGCGGAGATGCGCTGACGAATTCGGAGGGTGTGGCAGGCGTCGCTGTAGGAGGACTTTTGGCAACGCCGGCCACGCTTTTTGACTTTGCCGGTTTTGCTTTCGGCCTTTCGGCCATTTTCGGCCTGGGTTTGGCCTGAGCCTGCTCGACCGTCACGTCGGGCATCTGTATGGCGCCTTGTGCTTTGGTCTCCTGGGCAACAGCCGCTTGCGCGGGGACAAACAAAGCGACGGCCGAAGAGGTCACGGCGAATCGTCTAGCCCAACACGCCGCGCGAAGGCGGCTCTCAAAAAACTGCATTTGCGAAATCCCAACTGATCTGGTGCTTGTGAGATCGTGCGCGCAGACGGGAAGAAATCCCGCTGCAACGCCACTCAACAGAAACGTTGAAGAGAACTCAGATCAGTGAGAGAGGCGGCCCGCGTGCCGATTGGGCTCCGGGTTTCGGAGTGGCGTGGAATATCTCGGTCGTTATCGCATAGGCGACCGATGCATACCGGACGGTATGCGCGAGCGGATGCGGCGCACTGGAATCGACATTGACCGCGCCAACAGGGGCATAAGGGCAAATCGTCTTGTCGGAAGTCGGCTTGGCCGGGTGTGGAATACCTTTGTCATCGACAACCCAGCTTTGCGGGCCGTGGCCGGTACAAATGACAATCTGCAAGCCGCCGTCATGATCCGGCGATTCCGCGAGCATGAAGCCGACAGGCAACAGGCTGCGCACCGCGAACGCCAGGCAGATCAGCAGATTTATTATACGGCACATCTACGGCGGTCGTTCCAATGGCGGCGCACTTCACAACCGTAGCTGGAGTTTGCCTTTGGTACAATAAAGCGCCTACCCCGATTTCCTGCTATTTTTTTTATGAATGGCAATATTGCTTCGATGCCATCGTTTCGGGTCCTTCTCGCGCATATTCTAAGAAAGGCGGGTCACAACGCTGCCTATGGAGACCGGTTAGTCGATGACCGCCGCGTGTCCGCTGCCCGTCGGCGCAGAGGCCTTCCGCAGCAGCAAGACGAGCGGGATCGCGGCGAGAGACATCACCATCATCAGCTTGAAATCGTCGATGTAACTGATGATAGCCGCCTGGAATTGGATGAGCTGGTCGAGAGCGGCACGTCCGCTCGCCGTTACGGGGCTCAGCATATGTTGTGCGACGGCACTGTCGAATGCCCGGTTCGTTGCGGTCACATGAGCACCAATCAGCTCATGATTGATTTGTCCGTTACGCGTTAGGAGATACGAGACGACCGAAATGCCCACGCTCGATCCGACGTTGCGCGAGAGGTTGTAAAGACCGGTCGCCTCGGCGCGGCTTTGCGCCGGAAGCGTCGCAAACGTCACCGTCGTGAGCGGAACGAAGAGGAAGCCGAGGCCGGCACCCTGCACGAAGCCGACCCAGGCGATGGTCCCCTCGGATACATCCGGCGTCCAGCCCGTCATGTCGTACATGGCCCATGCAGTGAGCGCGAGACCGATCATCAGCAACAGTCTGGTATCGAGCTTGCCCATCATGCGGCCGACAACGAACATCGAAACCATCGTTCCGATGCCGCGCGGTCCCATGACGAGCCCGGCCGTCACCACCGGATATCCCATCAGCGTTTGCAGATAAGGCGTCATCAGTGCCATCGATGCAAGATACGTGATGCCGATGATGAAGATAAAAAGCATCCCTACCGAGAAATTGCGATCGAGAAACAAACGCGGATTGACGAACGATTTTTCCGCAGTGAACGTATGGACAAGGAAGAGGTAGAATGCGGACGCGGCGATCGTGGCCTCGATCAGGATCTCGGCTGAGGAGAACCAATCAAGCTGCGCTCCGCGATCGAGAAAAACTTGCGTGGCCGCGATTGCGACGCTGAGGCTTCCGAAGCCAATCCAATCCAGCTTCGCGTCTGCGCTCGACTTCGTTTCCCGCAAGAAAAACGATATGCCCGCGAATGCCAAGGCACCGATTGGCACATTGATGTAGAAGACCCAGCGCCAACTGAAGTTATCGGTCAGCCAACCGCCGATCACAGGACCCAGCACCGGGCCGACCATCACCGAGACACCGAACAACGCCATTGCAGAGCCACGTTCCTCAGGCGTGTAAATATCGAGCAGGATCGATTGCGCGATCGGCACCAGTGCCGCACCGAAGAAGCCTTGCATCAAACGGAACGCAACGATCTCTGTCAGCGACTGCGCCATGCCGCAGAGCACAGAGGCCGCTACGAAGCCGACAATCGCGGCCATCAAGACGCGCTGGCGTCCGAAGCGGTTGGCCAGAAATCCGGATGGCGGCGTCATGATCGCTGCGGCAACGATGTAGGATGTCAGCACCCAATTGATCTGGTCGGCGCTTGCCGAAACGCTGCCCTGCATGTACGGCAGCGCGACGTTGGCGATCGTCGTATCAAGGGCCTGCATAATGACGGCGAGAATGATGCACGCCGTAATGGCGCCCCGGTTTTCGGGACGGGGCGCCGTCGCAGAAGAGCTAGCCACGGTTGGCTCCAGAAGACCCGAAGAGGTCTGTCAGAAATGTCGGGAGGCCACGCGGGTGTTTGGTGTCGACGCTTACCTCGACGCTCATGCCAACGCGTAGCTGCGGCTTGCCCGGCTGGTTGTTGACGCGAATACGCATCGGAATGCGTTGCACGACTTTCACCCAGTTGCCGCTGGTGTTCTCGGCGGGTAGAAGCGAGAAACTCGATGCCGAGGCTGGGCTGATGCTTTCCACCGTGCCGGACCATTCTTCACCCGGATAGGTATCCACTGTGACCGTCGCTTTCTGGCCGGGTTCGACCGAGGTCAGCTCCGTCTCTTTTGGACTTGCTTCGATCCACACATGATCGGTCGAGACGATGTTGAAGGCCGTGGCGCCCGAGGCAAGATATTGGCCGGGCTGAAGGGTCGGGACGTTCGTCACGATGCCGTCGAACGGTGCCTTCACGACCGTATGCGAGAGCTGGCGCGCGGCCTCGTTGCGGGCGGCCAACGCATCCTTATAGCGCGGATGGTTTTCGACCGGAGCGTCGGGGTCGCCATTGAGATTCACGGCGATGCCCGCGAGTTGCTCATTCAGAGAGGCAAGTTTTTGCTGTGACGCGATCAGTGCATTCCGAGCCGCATCGACCGTCGCTTGCGCCGTGTAATTGTCGGCGACGAGCTTTTGCTGGCGATCGACGGTCAAGCTGTTGAGCGCTATATCGGCTTTCGCCTGGGCAATCTGCGCCTGCATGTCCTTGTAGCTCGTGCGCATGGCAAGAAGATCATTCTTCACCATCCCGAGTTGCGCGTCTGCCTTATCGAGTGCAATTCGGAACGGCTCGTCGTCCAGCTTGAATAGAACGTCGCCCTTTTTGACCTTCTGGTTGTCGTGGACGACGACCTCCTTGACGATGCCCGAAATATCGTTCGAAACGCCGACGACGTCGGCCTCGACGTAGGCGTTGTCGGTCGACATGATCGCCCCGCCCGTCACGTAAAAATAGCTGCCCAAAAGAAGCGCCACCGGCAACAGCGCGAACAGCAGCGGCCGTTTCAAAGATCGTCGCTTTCGCGGAAGATCCAAATCCGAGGAGGAGCGTACGTCGCCGTTCGGCACGTTATCGCGCAAGCGAGCGGATGTCTCTGACTCAGACACTTCCGCGACTGTCGTCTTCGCGCGCGACGGGAGGCGATGCACGTTATCATCATTCGGACGATCGGCTATCCATTCGAATGCGCTCGTCTCGATTTCATTCGTTGTCGTCATGTCTTGCTCGATTTCTGCCCTATCGCCGGCGCCTCGCAGGCCTCGGCGAGATTTTGTTCGATCTCTTGCAGGATTCTGAAAAGGTGATCGCGATCAGCAGCTGAAATTCCAGCCATCGCTTCGGCGCGCGTCGCGTCGCCGATCGTCTTTGCCAGCTGAATTTTCTCGTCGGCCGCCGGCATCAGATGCAAAAGCCAGGAGCGCCGATCTGCTGGATTGGGGCGACGCTCGACCAGCTTCATGGCCTGCAGTTTGTCGACGCTGCGAGCGAGCGTTATCGGCTCAACGTCGAGAAGGTCGGCGAGCCCGGCCTGGTTGATGCCCTCGTTCGTCGACAGATAGACGAGCACTTTCCACTGAGAAAGCGTCAGTCCGGACCCTTGCGAGTTCTGCTCGAACCGCTTGCGGAGAAGCCGGGCGCACGTGCTCAACAGAAAGCCGAGGGTCGGTGAATTCTCGTCGCCGCCATTGTTTTTCACGAGAGGACTAGGCCTCCTAAATCATAAGCAAGCTTATAATAAGGTGGCTTTCTGCGCGATCAAGGGGTTTCCCGCATTTATCCACGGAACGTCACGGATCGAGGCGGCGCGAACCTTATGACATGAGGAGCGCAAGGCTTAGGGAATGCGATCTGAGAGAATGCCGGAACACGCTGGTTTGCCCTGCATCAACGCGCCATCCCCTTGGTTCTTCGATAGAATTAGAAAACACAGGAGATCGCCATGGAGCTTATGGAAGGCTTGCGTAGCCGGCGTGCAATCCGCCAATTCACGGCGCAGCCGGTCGGGACAGGTGTCATCGAGGAGCTGATCGCGGCGGCCACTTTGGCGCCGAGTGCGATAAATCTGCAGCCTTGGGCTTTTGTCGTCGTTCCAGGCGCGGCCCGTTTGGAGGCGCTGGATCCCGAGGCAAAAGCTTATGCCGCGGCACATCTCCCTGCCGATTCACGAATGAGAGAGCGCGCGCTCGATCCGAACTTCAAAATTTTTCATGGCGCAGCTGCCCTTATCGTCATTTGTGCCATCAACGGCGAGAGCCAGTCTTTCGAAGATTGTTGCCTTGCCGCCGAAAGCCTGATGCTTGCGGCCCATGCCAAGGGTCTCGGCACCTGTTGGATCGGTCTCTCGCGACCCTGGCTCAACGATCCGGCTGTAAAGGGTGAGCTCGGAATTCCGGCGGAATGGCATCCTGTCGCTCCGATCATCCTCGGCTATCCCGCAGCGCTGGCTGCGCCGACGCCGAGAGAGACGCCGAAGGTTGTCTGGAGTCGATGAGACACGGTCATCTGCAATGCGAACCGCACTCCGCCAATTGGACCGTCCTGAAAAAGGAGACGGCCAAGCCGTTCGGGCTCGGCCGTTTTCTTTGCGCCAAAGGACCGGCGCGTCGTCACGCGCCGGCCAAGTTGCTCGCAGCCTAGCTTCTTTCTTTACGGAGGAAGCGCTATGGCAGCGAGAAGACGGTCAGCGAACCGCCGAGGTTGGTGTACTCCGACAGGCCGGCGTAACCGCCGACGGCGCCAAGACCATCGGTCGGGTTCGTCAAGCCAGCAGCAAGACCGATACCGGCCCAGCCACCAACGCCCGAGAACACGGCGACGTACTGTTTGCCACCGTGCATGTAGGTCATCGCGTTACCGATGATGCCCGACGGCGTCTTGAACTTGAACAGCTCCTTGCCGGTCTTCTGGTCGACGGCTTTGAAGTAGCCTTCGAGCGTGCCGTAGAAGGCGACGCCGCCGGCTGTCGTCAGAGCACCTGACCAGACCGAGAACTGCTCAGGGTCGGACCACACGATCTTGCCCGTGGCACCGTCCCACGCGATGAAGTTACCCATACGCGTCGGCTTGTCGGGTCCAGGGAACATGGAGAGCGTGGCGCCGACATAAGGCTGACCCGCCGTATACGAGACCTTGAAGGGTTCGTAGTCCATGCACACGTGGTTCGTCGGAACGTAGAACAGGCCAGTCAGCTCCGAGTACGAAGCCGGCTGCTGGTCCTTGGTGCCGAGAGCCGCAGGGCAGATGCCCTTCGTGTTGAAGTCCGGACCATTGGCAAAGGTAGAATACTTCTTCACGCGGATGGGACGACCATAGTTCGGGCTCGACTTGTCGAGATCGATACCGGTGGCCCAGTTCACGACCGGGTCGTACTTCTCGGCAACGAGAGGTTCACCCGTCACACGATCGATCGTGTAGGCAAAGCCGTTACGGTCGAAGTGCGTAAGCGTCTTATGCTTTTCGCCCTTGATATCGAGTGTGGCGAGCAGCGACTCGTTGATGCCGTCATAGTCCCACTCGTCGAACGGCGTCATCTGGTACGCCCACTTGGCGATACCGGTGTCGACGTCACGCGCGAAGTAGGTCATCGACCACTTCTGATCGATCGGCTTGCCATCCGGTCCCGCACGCTGAGCGGGGTTCCAGGTGGAGGGGTTGCCCGTCCCGTAGTAGACGAGGTTCAGGTCCGGATCGTAGGCCATGTAGCCCCAGGTCGAACCGCCACCGATCTTCCATTCATCGCCGTTCCACGTCTTGAGCGACGAGTTCTTGCCGACCGGCTTGCCGAGCGACATCGTCTTCTCCGGATCGACAAGGATGTCCTTATCCGGACCCATCGAGTAGGCGCGCCAGACCTTCTTACCGCTATTGATGTCGTAGGCGGTGAGATGGCAGCGAACGCCAAACTCGGCGCCCGAGATGCCGATCAGGACTTTGTCCTTCACGACGAGCGGAGCACCGGTACCGGTTTCACCCTTCTTCGGATCGCCGTCGACGACCTTCCACAGTTCCTTACCCGTCTTCGCGTCGAGAGCGACGAGCGACGTATCGGCCTGATGGAGGAAGATCTTGCCTTCAGCATACTGGACGCCACGGTTGACCGTGTCACAGCACATCACCGGGATGACCGATGGGTCCTGCTTCGGAACGTACTTCCAGATGATCTTCTGCTCGTCGGCAAGGTTCAAGGCATACACGATGTTCGGGAACGCCGTGTGGAGGTACATCACGTCGCCGATGACGAGCGGACCGCCTTCGTGGCCACGAAGAACGCCCGTCGAGAACGTCCAAGCCACTTTTAGCTGCCCGACGTTGTCGGTCGTGATCTGGTCGAGCTTCGAATAGCGGTGGCCGCTGTAATCCCCGGACTGGATCGCCCAGTTGTTCGGGTCGCTCGAGAGTTTCATCACGTCCTCGTTGGCCCAGGCCGGCGACGAAATCGCGAGCAGAGCAACGGCGGCCGTGGAACTAGCCCACTTCCTCATTACTTCCTCCATATGCTAGCGTCGCTACTATGCGACGCAGCTGAGCCCACTCGGCCGTCGCCGGAGGGATGAAAGGAAGTCAGAAGAGAGGGGTTGCAAGCGTGGAAAGCTCAACCGCTCGACTGTCTCCTTCATCCCCCCGACTTCTGAGTTGATGAAAGAGACACGCCTCCCCCGTGGTAGGAATGCGAACAAATCCCTACCGCGGCCTCACTCGAAGAATGAGGACATCAACGCAGTAGGAATCATCAGCCATCGGGGCGGTTATACGGGAGATTCCATTCCCAGCCGGGAAGATTGAGCAAGGACATCACGGAGTCAACGCGAATCTTCACACGAACGCGAGAATTCGTGATTGACAGGATCTCGCTGCGCGCCCTTTTCCTTCAATCGGCACCGCTTCATCAGCTGCACTCGCAGGCGCTGTCCATTCATGACAAACGCGTCCGCACTCGCGAGCGTGTCGGTTTGCTGCAGCGCGAACTCAAAGAGATTAGGGCGAAGCGTCCCAATAATTCGGGATATTGGCGGCGCTTGTCTCGGAAGCCGTCTCTTCTGCAAGATAGCGCCGGTTCACCCACCCGATCAGGGTGCGGTGCTTCACGGGGCACCAATCGTTCAGGCACGGCCCGGTGATCGTGATGCCGCGAGTGTCTGGTGGAATTCCGCCGACCGACTCGTAATCCTGCGACGGGCCATTCCGGATATTCAAGACGTCGGATGGTTCAACGCCTGCGACCCGGAACGGCTTTCGGTCCAGTTTCTCGACTTTCGCGGACGCGACTTTTGCCGGCGCGACCTTTGCTGGAGCGACCTTCGCCGGGGCGACTTTTGCCGAAGCAAAAAATTGGGGTTTGACGGACGCGACCGCGATTTTGGCCTGATGTTTCGGACGAACAGCAAGGTGTGGGTGGGGCACGCGGAAGGCGACCGTCGTCGTCGCTGGCTGAGCGGGCTCCACGGTCGTCTTCGGCGCGGCTCCGGCGAGTTCCTTCGCGGTATGCTGCGCACCGGACTTCGGTGCGATCGTTTCCGATCTTGATTCCAGCCTTGGTGTGGCGGCAGCGATCTCGACCTTTTTCGCCGGGCTCTTTGGACCAACAGGTTTTACGGCTTCGGCGACGATCGCTCGGGGCTTCTCGATCGACTTTCCTTGCTCGATGATCGTGCCGGTCCCGGTATCCCCGTCCTCGCGCTGCCAAGTAAAGCGTTTGCCATCAAGACTGATCGTGACGCAGCGCGGCTCCGCGTCGAACCAGCGAAACCATTTGAAGCACACGCGGTTGCTCTCAACCCACCAGCGCCCGCGGTCCTTCGCGGACCCTAGTACGGCACCGAGTGCGCCGGCCTCGCCCGACATCAAGCCGTCATGATTGATGCGGACGGACACCGTCGTGCCGATCGGCGTATCGAGCGCCAAAAGCGAGCCACTCAGCGTGGTCTTGATCGCCTCGCCCGAGAGCGTCGTCTCCCCAGCAGTAAGAGGACTCGCGGCAAAACACCCCAACAATAAAAGGAACTTCCGCACGTCAACTCCTAGTCGGCCCTCGTTAAGGACTTTGCTAGGGAAGTGTGGCAGAGATTCGATTGCGGCCCGGTAAATAATCGGCTGCATAAAGCTAAACGGCGGCTTTGTTTTTTTGCTACCGTTATTCGCGTATGGAGATTTCGCGGCACGGAGGGACGGCCCATTGCAGCCACCGGCCTGCGCAGCGGTCCCACATGTGTTGTATTGACGAGCCGGCATCGGCCGCGCACAAGTCCGGCCCCGAACGCGGAATTTGGTGGCGCTCGGATCTCTTTTCTTTGGCCCTCCGGGGGTGGGCAACATGCACGTGATAGGGAAGATCAGCCTGTGTCTGTCAATCGCGACAGCAGTTCTTGCATTGCCGCCGCCGGAAGCCCGGGCGGAAGATGCTTCCTGTCCCGCCGGTGCGCTCGGCGTATCGCGCATCATAGAAGTGGATACGACGGGCGGTCCCTGGTTCGGCGAGCCACACGGAGATCCGAATTTTCTGGCGCCCGGGGAAGTGGTGTTAACTTTCGACGACGGTCCTTCTCCGAACGACACGCGTGAAGTTCTTGCTGCTCTCGCGAAAGAATGCACGAAGGCGACATTCTTCATGGTCGGAGAGATGGTCGCCGTGCATCCCGAGATCGTCAAGGAGGTCGCGGAAGCCGGACACACCATCGGCATCCATTCGTGGACTCATCCGAACATGGCTCGGCTGACGTTGCCGGAGGTGACGCATGAGGTCGAAGCTACTTTCGACATCGTGCAAAAGAACAGCCCGGAGCCCGTCGCGCCTTTCTTCCGCTATCCCTATTTGAGCAGCAGCAAGATCACGGAAGATTATTTCAAGAGCCGCAATATTGGACAGTTCGCGATCGACATCGATTCTTCCGATTGGCGCGTGCGCAGCTCAGCGCCCGTCATCGCGCGCATAATGGCGGGGCTCAAGAAGCGAGGCCGCGGCATCATCCTGATGCACGACATTCATAAGTGGACCGCCGATGCCGTTCCGACGATCCTCCAAAAGCTGAAAGCGGGCGGATATAAGGTCGTCCAATTGAAAGCCAAAACACCGGTTCAACTGGTTGCGGATGTCGCTCCACCGCCGCCCAAGCCCGTGGTGAGGCAGGTCGCGCGAAAGGGAAAACATCGGCGATACTATTCGCACGCCCGGAAGTCGGCGCTCCTCTACCGACGGTCATCCAATCTTCAGTGAAGAACCGCCTTCCCTTTTTCGGGATAGCCCGGCCGCCGGGGGCCAACACGAGATCCGCGCGATCGTCGATTGCAAGAGGCGACGCGCACCCCCTTTTGCAGCCGTCGTCTCAGCACCAGATGTTTCATCCAGATAGACTCATGGCGCCGACCGGTGAAAGCCGGCGCCATGACAAAGACGATTAAGCGGCTTTCGCAGCAGCGGCGACGGGAACTTCCGAGATCGTCTTCAGGACCTGGGACGCGATCGCGTATGGATCGCCCTGCGAGTTCGGACGGCGATCCTCAAGGTATCCTTTGTACCCATTCTTGACGAACGAGTGCGGGACGCGGATCGAGGCGCCACGATCGGCGACACCGTAGCTAAACTTGTTCCACGGCGCGGTCTCGTGCTTGCCTGTCAAACGCTTGTCGTTGTCCGGCCCGTAGACGGCAATGTGATCCATCAGGTTCTTATCGAACGCCTTCATCAGCGATTCGAAGTAGTCCTTGCCACCGACCGTGCGCATGTACTCGGTCGAGAAGTTACAGTGCATGCCCGAGCCGTTCCAATCCGTGTCGCCGAGCGGCTTGCAATGGAACTCAATGTCGATGCCGTACTTTTCCGTCAGACGAAGGAGTAGGTAGCGCGCCATCCACATTTCATCAGCGGCTTTCTTGGAACCCTTTCCGAAGATCTGGAATTCCCACTGGCCCTTGGCGACTTCGGCATTGATGCCTTCGTGGTTGATGCCGGCAGCAAGGCACTGATCAAGATGTTCTTCGACGATGCTGCGCGCGACATCACCGACGTTCTTGTAGCCGACGCCGGTGTAATACTCGCCCTGCGGCGCCGGATAGCCTTCGGACGGGAAGCCGAGCGGACGGCCGTTCTTGTAGAAGAAGTATTCCTGCTCGAAGCCGAACCAGGCGCCCGAGTCATCGAGGATCGTTGCGCGCCTGTTCGTTGAGTGCGGCGTAACCCCATCGGGCATCATGACTTCGCACATCACGAGCACGCCGTTGGTGCGAGCCGGATCGGGATAGTGAGCGACGGGCTTCAGCACGCAGTCGGAGCTGTGGCCTTCGGCCTGCTTCGTGGATGAGCCATCGAAGCCCCAGAGCGGGAGATCGGCGAGATCAGGGAACGAGCTGTATTCCTTGATCTGCGTCTTGCCACGCAGGTTGGGCACCGGCGCGTAGCCATCGAGCCAAATGTACTCAAGCTTATACTTCGTCATTCTGGACAGCTCCCTAAGTTGACCTCTGTGAATTCCTAATTCGTGCGCGGCTGCCGGTGGCGCGACTGGCCATCTGGGCCAGAATCCAGCCGGAGCGCATCGAAGGTGTTCCGGCATTGACGGTGCAGTGCGTTCAATTGCGAGCGGCCGACGGTGCGTCGCGCACCGTTAACGGACGCTTGAGAACTGCTTCGGAGCGCATTCCCGGCACGGGGACATTCGCCCTCGACCTGGGAATCGTCTGTCAGCATCCAACCTCCTCGCCTGAAGCACGCCCACTCAGAGCCAAGGCAGTGCGTGGAACACGTTGGTTACGACGTGCGTTCACTGCCGGTAGGGATGCTACCGAAAGATGCAAAACCAAGCATGCCCATAATATGGGCAATTGCTGATTTTAATTGAGGCATCAGATTTTTCGGGCGAAAATGGAAGACGAGCCGGGTTGCGTCGTGCAATCGGTGGGACTTTGGAGAGAGGCAAAAATGGAAGAAAGGCAGATTAGACCTACCGCTAAGATCTATCAATTCCCTAAGGGTGGACGTGCGTCTTTGCACGGCGAACGCCTGGTCAAGGCCGCCGACGCGATTGTGCCGGCATGGGACTTTCGGAAAGTAGAGTTCGGCAGCTGCTGGTATCATGAAGACGCCATCGAAGAAGATGCACGGCTTGTGCGTTGGAATTGATGAGCACAGAGCGGCATTGGCTTCATCCTAACCGCGAGAACATCAGCCGACCGTCGCGCAGAGGGACTCTAGGCCTTTTGCGCGAGACAGGGTGCTGCGCCCAGTCGCAATAAATATTGAAAATCGCTGGATTTCGCTTTTCGCTGGCTCAGGCCCATCCCCGTAGCATCCCGACGAATCCTTTGCGTCTGTTACCGTTCCGCTTGTGATGCCGCAGACGCGTTGAAGGTCATCCAGCACTACGCGCCGAAGATCGACCAGCCCATTTCCTTCGCAAGCCGCTCCAGCGCTATCTGTCCCAACTGCGAGTTACCCACAGCGTCGAGGCCGGGCGACCAGACCGCAATCGACGCCTTCCCCGGTGCGACGGCCATGATGCCGCCGCCGACGCCGCTCTTTCCCGGCAGACCGACGCGATAGGCAAATTCGCCCGAACCGTCGTAGTGGCCACAGGTCAGCATGAGAGCGTTGATTCGACGCGCTCGCTCGGGTTGCACGACAGCGTATCCGGTCGAGGGATTGCTGCCAAATTGTGCAAGAAATCGACCGGCCAGGGCCAATTGCCGACACGACATGGCGATGGCGCAATGATGGAAATAGACGCCCAGGATGAAGTCGACCGGATTATCGAGAATGCCGAATGACTTCATATAATTTGCAAGAGCGGCGTTCCGGAAGCCCGTTCGATGCTCGGAGGCGGCGACCTCGTGATCGATCATGATCGACGAATCGTCTGCCAAAAACTGCATGAACCTCAAAATCTCTCCCAAGGCCTCCCGCGGAAGGTGACTGGAAAGGATGACGTCTGTCACGGCGATGGCGCCGGCATTGATGAAAGGATTGCGGGGAATTCCCTGCTCACGTTCGAGCTGGACGATGGAGTTGAACGGGCTCCCCGACGGCTCTCGGCCAACGCGAGCCCAAAGGCGGTTTCCGACCTTCCCCAGCGCAAGGGTCAATGTGAAAACCTTGGAAATGCTTTGAATGGAGAACGGGACGTCGGCATCTCCCCCAACGACCGTATTGCCGTCCGATTCGATCACCGCGATGCCGAAGCTCTTTGGATTCACACGAGCCAGCTCGGGGATGTAGGCCGCGACCATGCCGCGATCAGGCATGTGCCGCATGTCGTCGACAATCTCTTTGACGACCTTCTCGAGCTTGGTCACGTCGCGTCCCGCCATGCAATTGCGAACCTTCCCATCTAAAGGACGGTCATCAAATCGCACAAGCTGCGGTGCGAGTTTAAGCTCCCGATCGCGGAGCAACGAACACACGCGCTCCGTTGATCTTACAAGCGCAGAGATCAGCTCGCCGGTTCAGACTATTTCTGTTGAATAGACTCGATATAGCTCTTCAGTTCAATGACGGAGCGCCGTGAATAAGCGCCGCCGCGTTTGCCGCTTCCGCCTTCCAAACTGAAGACTTTTCCCCAGATCGGCATTTGCTGCTCACCATGCCCCTGGATGTTGCCGCCGTATCGAATGATTTCGGCGATGCGCTCTGCGGGGAACGTGCCGCCGTTGTTTTTTTCGATCATCGTCAAGTTGGCAGGATGGACCGTGAGGATTTTGGCCATCGGACCGTCGCCAGTTCCATCGGCTCCGTGGCACTGGGCGCAATGCTCGCGAAAGAGTTCGACACCCGAGGGTACCTTAACCTGGGCAAGCGTTTCGGCTGACGCAACCTGACAGTTCAACAGGACTGCGGCGAGCGCTGCAGTTAAGGTTGTTGATCCGACCGCACCCAATTTTTTCATATCAGCCATCGCAACACCGCCGCAGCTCGATTTATCGTCCGCATCCCATTTTCTACGCTGTGCAATTTGTGCTTTGACGACGGTCAAATCACCAGATCGGGAACAGCAAATCCCCAGCGTTCGTAAAGATCTTCGCCCTTTGCAACTGCTCGCTGCGGCGCGGAACTTTGGGTGCGTCGATCACGTTCTGTTTCGGAGCTTTCGGAGTTTGTGTCGTGGATGATTATCTGAGCGACATCCTATTGGCTTTATCTGTAATCGGTGCACCGATCATTTTCGGCACGCTGCTATATTATGGCACGACGATCTCGGAGCGCCGCAACCACAAAGTTGAAGAGAAACAGCGGACCGCGACCGCCCCAGAGAAGCCGCTGGCCGAGCGGGAGCGGCGCGAGAGGAGCCGGGCCGCCGAGCGCCCGGCGCGGCCGCCGCCCGAACCCGTCAAGCGAAGAACCGGCACGGACGGCTAAGGCTGAACTCTCAATTCGATGCTTCGAAGCGCCAAAACGTGCCCGCTGCCGATTCGACGGAGACGATGTTGGCGAGGCGCTTGTTCGGCGGACGGATACCGTATTCGACGAGCGCTTTCACGTCATTCAGCAACGCGGGATTTTCTGCATAACCGGAATGATTCAAGCCGAGCGCATCCGTTGACACTGCGGTAACGTCGATCGTGTCGACGCCTGGAATGATCAAGGGCCCGTCCTTCGGAATGTCGCCAGCGCGCGGCACGCCACCCCAGAACCTTTCGGAATAGCCGAGCGCGCGATCATTCGATGCGGCGTAGAGCGTCACGCCCTTGGCGAAGTTCGTGATCTCGCGGGCGATGATATTGAACTTGTCACGGTCGACGTCCGGTGCCGCAAGGATGACTTGGCTGATGACGACGCCGCGCGGAATTTTTGGCTTCAATCGTTCGAGTACGCGCAGGAGAAGTTCATTACCCATCGAATGGGCAATGAGACTGATGGATTTCGCGCCGCTCTTCTGGATGACCATGTCGAGGAAATCTGCGAGCATCGGCTCGGCCTGCTCGACGCTGCCATGGTCGTAGGTGTAGCTCGCAACGTTTCCGCCCGACGGCCAGCTATAGACGAACGGAACGCCGTCAAAGCCCAAGTCGTAAGCGATCTGTGCCGTTCGATAGAGGGCGCAATCGAATGACGTGTTGAAGCCGTGGACGAAGACGAGCGCATGGTCTTTGAATGTCGATGACTTCGCGAGTTGCTCTTTTACGAGCGCCAGCATCTGATCTTCGGTGAGACTTTCAATCTCCTGGACCGTGAAATGTTTGTCCGGGTCTTCCTGCTCCGCATAGACCTTGATTTTGAAATACGGAATTTCAATCACACGTGGCCGTTCGATGTGCGGTACTTTGTGGATGAACGGCACCGTTATCAGAGCCCGGCCAAGTTGCAGCTTGTGACCGCGCTCCGATCCGAATTGCAATCGCGTCGGATCAGGCTCAACAGCGCGATCCGTTCCATAGTAAACGGGGATGACTTTGTACTTCTTGTTCGGATCCGTTTCGACAGCGGCACGCGCGGCTGCCGCGGGAGCCGCGGGAGGCGGGATTGCGGCAGCCGGAGGTGGTGGCGGAGGCGGGGCGGCCTCTGAAGCGATTGGCGGTGCGGCACCGCCTGCCGGAGTTTCGGCGTCGGGCGTCTCGGCAGGTTCCGTCGCGGCCGGGCGCGCCTTCTTGTACTTCTTATGGAAGGTCGGCTTTTGCTCATCCGCCTCCTCCTCTTTCGCCGCCTGATCCTGCGGCTCAGATTCCGAGGGCGTCACTTCGGTGGAGGAGGCAGCCGGCGCTTCTGGGGCGCTCGTCTGAGGCATTGGAACCGGTGCGGGCGCCGTTGCGGGCGCTTCCTCGGAGCGCGATCGGCTGTCGGCCGTCCTGTCGATCCTGGGCGCTTCCGTGCAGCCTGCGAGCAAAGCACCGGCCATAAGCGCGGTTAGGCCTACTTTCTTGAAGAGCGATGCTGGCCGACGCCAGCCATTGGCTGCGGAAATCACGTTCCCCTCCCTTAACGCGGCTTTCCCAGAGGCTATGAAGCTTGAGCTCTGTAGGCAACAGCATCTATGGCATGGGAATGTGACGATGGGGAACGCAATCCAAGCTTGCGGCTGGAGCGTATTTCCTGTCCAACGTGGCTTTTCAAACGAACGGGATTCACCACCTCAGCCATGGCCGTTACAGCACTCCCCGCACATAAGATTCCCGTGATCGACTACGTGTCGGGCATTGCCGCGGGCGACCGAACGCTGCTGGCGCGCGCCATTACGCTTGTGGAAAGCTCGAATCCCGAGCACGGCCGCCTCGCGCAACAGGTGCTGCAAGAGCTGTTGCCCAAAACGGGAAATGCTGTTCGGCTCGGCATCACGGGCGTGCCGGGCGTCGGAAAATCGACCACCATCGATCAACTTGGCATGAATCTCATTGCTAAGGGGCATCTCGTGGCCGTCCTGGCGATCGATCCGACGTCGAAACGGTCGGGCGGCTCGATTCTCGGCGACAAGACTCGGATGAGTTCACTCTCTCAAGAGAAGAATGCCTTCATCCGTCCCTCGCCGTCATCGGGAACGCTCGGAGGCGTCACGCGGCGGACGCGTGAGACGATGGCGCTTGTGGAAGCCGCCGGATTCGATGTCGTCATTGTCGAGACCGTCGGCGTGGGGCAGTCCGAAGTTGCGGTCGCAGACATGGTCGACTTTTTCCTCGTCCTGCTTCTTTCGGGGGGCGGTGACGATCTGCAGGGCATCAAGAAAGGTGTCATCGAGCTTGCCGACATGATTGCCATCAACAAGGCGGACGGGGACAACATCAAGCGCGCGGAAAGCGCAGCCGCGGATTACCGCAACGCCCTGCAGATTTTTACACCGCATGGAGCGGCATGGTTCCCGCCGGTACTGACCGTCTCGGGTCGCGACAATCGCGGACTGAAAGAGCTTTGGGCAAAGGTACTGGAACATCGAAAGACGATGTCGGAGACTGGCGCCTTCGAGGCACGGCGACAGGCTCAGGCCGTGTCATGGATGCGCGATATGCTGGAAGACCGCCTGATGGGAGCGCTGAAGGCAAATCCGGCCGTATCAGCTGAGCTTCCCAAGATCGAAGCCGCCGTTCGCAACGGCACGCTGCTGCCAACACTCGCCGTCGATCAGGTGATGGCAATGATGGGACTCTAAAAGACCCCATAAATTTCGGCCATTGCGATTGCAAGATCGATCGATGGCTCGAATTACGATGCTAAATGCACATCGAAGAAATGCGCAATTTCGCCGAACGCCTCCTCCGTCTCCGGCACGAACGGGGTGAGAAATTGGGCGTGGCTCTCGCCTTCGAACACCTGCAAGAATGCGTTGACGCGCGCCTGTCGGAGCTTGCGATGCGTTCGTACGGTATCGCTCAAAAGCAGGTCGCGTGTGCCGGAGGTCAAAATAGCAGGAGGGAAGTTTCTGAAGTCGCCAAAAATCGGCGAGAGCTCCGGATTGCGTAAGTCATGCGCTCCAGCATAGAGCGTGGTTGCGGCGCCGACCCAGCCGGAGCGTGATATGAGGGCATTGTCGACGTAGGCATTGGCGTTCGCCGTATCGCCTGACCAGGTGAGATCCGCGCACGGGCTCCCCGGTGCTATGGCTCCCGGAAGTGAGAGCCCTTCCGATTTTGCGCGCAGTACGGCAGAGAGCGTCAGGCCGCCGCCGGCCGACGTTCCGAACATGCCCATCTTGCTCGGTTCGTAAGACGCCAACAACACCCGCCAAACGGCCGTTACATCGTCGAGCGCCGCAGGAAACGGAAAGTCAGGCGCCATCCGGTAATCGATCGAAACCACGCGGAATTTTCCGTAACCCGCCATCATCATGCCCTCGCCCGCCCCCGCCTCTCCGGGAAAGAGGACGAATCCACCGCCGTGGATATGAACGAGCAGCCGATTCTCATTGTTCGGCGCGATTTCCTGGGGCGTGATTACAAAGACGGGAACGCCGGCCATCGTCGTCTTTTCGACCTGTAGGCCGAAGTGCTCTTTAATCGCGGCGATGGCGTTCGCGGCTCCGGCCGCACTCTTAAAAGCGAGATCCTTCCAATCTGTCGCGTTCTGCGGGATGTCGTTCCATCCGGGACTGTATGGCGCCCCGATGACCGCCTGCAATTCCGGGCTGACCGTGGTGGGAACAGGCAGCTCACGTGCCGGAATATGACGAGGGGTAAATGCCGTCGCTGCAGACGTTGGCGCCGCTTCTTCTGCTCTCACCAGTGATGGCAAGACGGCCGCGGCAAGCGAGCTTCCCAGAAAAAGCCGTCTTGAAAACGAGACCGGCTTTTCCTCGGCGAGAGACAGAAGGTTGTTCATCTCATTCCCCACAGTTGCGGAGAATGAAAAGCTTGCATTCGCCTCGAGGCGTCAAGTGAGGAAATGAGCGGTGGAGAAACAGGCGCGCCACGCGTCGGTGACGCGGGCGCGTTTGGATGTCCGGCTTTCATGCGCGAGTGGCGCAGCGCACACATACGAATGCGAGCGCGGATCAAATCCCTACTGGATAACTTGGCGCAGCTTCTCGTTGGAGGACGATGGGCACTCGTTCCAGGAAGCGGGTGCGTTTTCCTGCTCGTCCGCGAGAGCTTCCAGAGCAGGAATGTCCTTGAGACGAAGGCCGTGGAAAGGTGCCGTCTCGACCATCCCCCGCATCTCAAGCTGCAACAGCGCGAGCGCCAGCAGATCAACACTCAGCCCGAGGAAATCTGCGATCACGCCACAATCGACGGTATCGTCGATCAGCGTAGCGTCGCCGCCTTCCTCCTGGATCCGATGTGAGGCCGCAATCAGGAAAGCAGCCAGCCGAACCATCGGTCTCTCGCGCGCAGAACCTACGAGGTCCTCCTTGCGAAACGCGAATTCGCGCGCCACAGAGTCGTCATATCGCGTTCTATTATGCGTATCGTTTTTGATGAGCGAGCCGACGTCGTCGAGATCAAAGCAGCGGACTGTCGTTTCGATAGTGGCCCGCGCCGTAGCTGCATGCCGCGCGAGGCAGCCCATTCCCACGACGTCTCCGGCAAGTGCGTGCTCGATGACCTCGATGGTTAGATCAGGGCGCGTGCGGTAAATACACAGCGCTCCCGTTTCCACGCGATACACCTGCGTCTTGGGATCGCCCGCTTCGAAAAGAATGCCATTGCGCGCCAGGCGCAAGATCGGAGAATCGAAACCGCCGCCATTCAGAGTGACGACGTCAATTCCGTCTGCATCTCCGCCGTTATCGGCAAACCCCATCCGCAGCATACTCTATACTCCACACTGCAAACACAAACGGCCGCCCAGCATAGCACCCGCGGCACGTCGGAGAAATTTCGTAGAAAGAATGGAATTATCGCCGCGGCAATACCGATATTGTGAGGGATATGCAATAGATGTTTGCGACTATTTTTGCCGCATTTATCTGAACGCAGTCTATTCGCTCTCGCAAAAAAGACTGGCGAACGATTGAATTCCCTCTTTTAGACTTGGCCTCGGCAGGTAATTTCCGTCCATTCCACCAGTCGATTCAACGTGCCAGCCGTGAACGAGTTCCGCTATGGCCACAACAGCCCGCTTCACGGATCGTATTAGGTCGCGATGCTGCACCCTGCGACTTGGATGCGGCGCAATATACTATGCTCCAAAGCACGGCGGCGTGCGATCATACAAATGTATGTCCAAACGCGTCTTCCGGCAGCTTGCCCGTCAGACTCACGTCATTACCCGCGATATCCTGCCTCGCCTTGTGAATGGCTCTGAGATCGACGCGTTCTCCGAATAGAACCGTCCTGATTGTCTCGGCAAGGATGACGAGGTCGAGCGTAAAAGAGGCATTCTTTATATACCAGAGATCGAGCGCAGCCTTATCTTCGATTGAAAGACTGCGACCACCCTTTATCTGCGCCCACCCTGTCAAACCGGGCCGAAGCCGCAATCGGGCCACGGAGGCCTTCGGCTGATCGATTGGCAAAAGCGGTCGGGGGCCGACGAAAGACATGTGGCCCGCGAGGATATTGAACACCTGAGGGAGTTCATCGAGCCGTACTCGGCGGAGGAAGCAACCGAACCTCGAAATGCGCTCTACGTCCGAAAGGACGCGGCCGTCCGGTGTGCGTACAGGGCCCATGGTGCGAAATTTCAAGATTTTTATCTGCCGACCGCCGGCGCCTGGCCGTTGCTGCCAAAATATCGCCGGCGCGCCGACGTCGAGCCTCACAACGACGAACACGAAGAGCATCAACGGAGCGAAAAGAGCTATGCCAACAAGCGCCGCGGCGACATCAATGAGGCGCTTCCAACGCAAATAGGATGTGGACGGCAGTCCGGCCTCATGGACTTTACCGTCGGCGACAAATGTGGCGCCGCCTGCATTTCGCGCTCCGGCATTGACCACATCAAAGCTTGTCGAAAGACAGTCGATGTAGATCTGTCCATCTTTTTCAATATTACGAAGGGCCATTTGCGCGTTCATCGACAACTCCCGGATGGGCGAAGTCAGGACGACGCGGTCGACGACGATGCCATGGACGGCAAGATCCTGAAGCACGTCATGAATAGATTCCGGCGCGCCGAGAATTTCTCGCGATCGAATGAATCGTCCGCGATGGCGCTCAGCGTTCGACAGAATGCCGACGATTTCCATCCTCGCGTGTCCGGTCACCGACGCAAACTGGAAAAACAGATCGGCCGCCGGATTGAGACCTATGACCAATACGTTTTCGCGCCGGCCATTGGCTGGTGAATTCATATTTCGGAAACGCTGCCGCAGCAGGTGACGTAGCCGCATCGCGAGGCGCGCCGCCACAAGCGCATAAAGGACGAGCAATGCCTGCATGACGGGTACTGCGCGAGGCACACCTGCCAAGCAATCGAGAGAAAAACCAATCATCATCGAAAGCGCAACTATGGCTGCCGTGGCGGCGGCGGCCCGTATTGCATCGCTCAGCGAGGTGAAGCGCCAGACCATGCGGTTGAGCCTGAAAAGCATCAGCACGGGAATTGCCGTCACCGATGTGATGACAGCGTACTGCCCCGAGTGGGCCAGCGCGGCAAACGGCAGTTCCGGGCTACACAAGACAATTGCGAGAAGCGTCGAGACGCTGACAAGAGCCATATCGACGAAGAGCAACACGAAGCAATGCATTCAAGTGTGCCTCGATTTTTTTTGCGAGCGATCGTCCGCAGCGGGGCGCGGCCTTCCTATGATTAGTCCTTATTGATTATATTGAATAGCGGAGCCCGCGGACAATCCACACCATCTTCATCGGCTCGGAAAGAGCGGATAAAAGTCTCGCGCTTCCGGCCAGCTGCGCAAATCAAACCTGTGGACGAGCTCGTGCGCCACTTGAACTTACCCGCCCTTAATACCTAGTTCTTATGTGTCATCTCAGGGAGGGGGGAGTATGATTTTATCCGAGACGACAAACGCAGATGCGGTCTGGATCGTCGTGAATACACATCCCAATCGCGAGCACTCCGCAGTGCAAAATCTTCTCAATCAAGGATACGGGCCATACATGCCCACCATCCGAAGACAGGTCCGGCACGCGCGGAAGGTGCAGGCTGTGCTGCGCCCGCTCTTTCCGGGCTATCTCTTTGTTCACATCGAACCCGCGACGCGGCAATGGCGCCCGATTCTTTCAACGGTCGGGGTAAGATCGGTTGTCCGCACGGGCGACACTCCATGTGTCGTTCCAGAAGCTTTCATCCAAGACCTCAAGAAGCGGGAAGAGAGCGGCGTTATCGTGCGTTCATCGTCTTCTCGTCAAATCGGCGAAACAGTCCGAATCGCATACGGCGCCTTCGACGGTCTTGTCGGAAGAATCATCAGCCTGTCGGAGAATGATCGTTTGATCGTCCTGACGGAATTTCTCAACCGGCCCGTCTGTGTGAAGATGTCGGAGAACCTTCTCGCTGTTGCGTAGAAGCTGGCGTCGAAGGAGTGCGATTGACGCGCGCCACAGATTCGACCAGTCGGTGCCAAGCTGAAATGGCTTGCCTCTTACTGAAGTTTTCTTCGCACATCGCTCTGGCGCGCTCACCCATCGCTGCGCAAGCGTTTCTATCCTGAGCAAGCAGGTTCACGGTCCTCACGAGTGCTTCTGCATCGCCCATCGCGACCGAGGCTCCGCAGCCGAATTGATTGATCAAACGGGCAACCTCGCCATCCGGGCAGCCGATAAAAAGTGATGGCCTCCCAGCGGCCGCGACGCCGTAGAACTTGCTTGGGACGATCAATCCTTCCAACGAAGGTTTCAGCGAAACGATGTGGGTGTCTGCCACGGACAGGCTTTCGGCGAGCCGTTCGCGCGGCTGATAAGGATAGAAACTTACGTTCGTGCACCCCCGCTGGCGTGTTTCACGTTCGAGGCGTTTGTAAAGCGCGCCTCCGCCGACAAACAGCCAGTGTATCCGATGCTTCTCCAGCGACCGCTCATTCATCGCGATGATGGCTTGCAGCAAAGTGTCGATATCGTGCGCGCGGCCGAGGTTGCCCGAGTATGCGACAACAAATTTTCTCGCCAAATTCCACTCGCGTCGAAGAGTGTTTATCTCGGCAGGGATCGGGCATATGGCATCGGTATCCGCCCAGTTTGGCAGCACAACGATACGGTCGCGCGACATGCCGAGTGTCTCCACATGCCGCGCCATCCGCTCGCCAATCGCGACGTTCGTATCCGCCCAATGCAGCGAAATGTTGCGAAGCCGGCGTAGTGTCGCAAACAGAATGGACATCGGGCCTGTCGCGATGTCGAGTGCTTCCGCGACCTCGGGAAACACGTCCTGAAGCCAATTGATGATGCGTGCGCCGCGCCAGCGCGCGACAAGAGCGGCAACAGCCGAGATGACCGGCGGATCCGTCATCGCGATGATGATATCGCCGCGACGCGCAGTTCTAGCCAATACTCTCGCAACGGACACATAGAACGTCAGATAGTCGATCCCACGGAAAAGAAGCCGATCCCGGCCGAAATGGGATGTCCAGATGCGCTCGATCCGAACGCCGTTCGCTGTGTCACGAGACGGCAGGCTTGCCTTTGGACCGTCATACCGCTGACGGCTCGTTATGACGATGATCTCGAGATTTTTTTCCGCGAGGCCAAATCCCAGGTCGCTCAGCATTTGGCTGGTAGCGGAATGGTCGGGATGGAAGAAACGATTTACGAAGATCAATCGCATGATCGCGACGCCTGCGGTGCTAAGCTCGCGGTCGAGAGGCCACCGCGTCGCACGGTGACTTGACGCGCAGGCCGATCTGTTTTGCCGGACTACCAGCATTGACTGTCCCGGCATGTAAGTTGCGGGTCGCCACGCTGCCGAGCGTTAGAATGCTGCCCTCTCCAACCGTCACGCCAGGCGCCACTACCGAACGCGCTGCGATCCATGCGCCATCGCGGATCCGCACGGGCGCGATGCGCAGATCAAATCCTGTCGCGTGCCAATCGTGATTGCCCGTACAGAGATAGGCTCCCTGCGAGATGCAGCAGTGTGCCCCAATGGTGACGTCGGCGAGATTGTCGATCCACGCGTCCTCGCCAATCCACGAATGATCTCCGATCGACAGCCGCCACGGGAACTTGACTCGTACACCGGGCTTGATCGTCACATTTTTTCCGATCCTTGCGCCGAAAAGGCGAAGCACGAGCCGGCGGTGCGCCGAGCCCGGCAGCTGCGAGCGAACGAAAATGCATTGCGCAGCAATCCAAATTGCTTCGACCCACATCGGCTTCGTGCGCGAAAAAGTTGACCGGTTGTAGAGATCGAGGCGCATATGGGCGTTACTCTCCGGCAATGCGAACGCAGTCGGGTTTGCCGCCGCTATCGAGAAGCCATGTGTAGACCTCCTTCATCTGGGCAGCGATGCCGTCCCAACAAAATCTCTGCTCGGCAATCCGCCGGCCGTTGCATCCGATCTTTGCGATTTCCTCCCTGGTGAGGCGCATGAACGATCGGACGTCATTGGCCATCTTGTCGGCTTCGTCCGATATGCGGACGGACGCATTCTCGCAGAAGCTTTGCTGAAAATTGCAGGCGTCGGTCTGCAGGACGGGAAGGCCATAGGACCAAGCCTCGAGGACCGCCATCGGCAATCCCTCGCTCAACGACGGTAGAATGAATGCATCGGCCAGACGAAAAGCTGCGATCTTCTTTCGGCCAACGAGCGGTCCGACGAAGTGAACGGAATTTCGAAGACCGCGCTTGTCGGCAAGACTACGCAGTGTCTCCTCGTGATCACCCTCATTCCAGCCAGCGATGACGAGATCCCAATCATGGTCTTCACTGTTCGATGGCCATGCTTTGATCAAAGCCGCGAGATTTTTCTTGGGATGCAAACGCCCCAGAAAGAGCATGACGCGGCGGCCATTCGGGACGGTGTTTCGCCAGGGTGCCGAAAAGATGTCCTCGGGAGGTGGCATGGCAACGCCGTTTGGAATGACACAGATCGGATTTTCAAAGCCCAATTTGCGGATCATCCTTGCCTCCGCATCGCAGAGGGCATGCAGACATGATGCGCGTCGCAAATGCTCGTTTTCGTAGAGCTGTGCGGCGAGCTTCTTTTTCCAAACTGAGTGTTTCAACGCCCAGGCGTCGAGCATGCCATGGGGCGACACGACATGCGGACGCTTCGTGGTCTTGGCCCACCGCGCGACGACGCGCGACGTGTGCTTCCAGATGCCGTGGGAATGTGCGACGTCGGCCTCCGACGAGCGCAATTGATCCATAGCGTGCGGCGCGAATCCGAGTTTCAAAGGGCCGATGCCCCGAAGACAGGTTGTCGAGATTCCCGACCAGTCGCTGGCATCCGCCGCCCATGCGTCGTCTTGCAATCCCATAACATGGATGTCGACGTCTTTCGCCGCCAAGCTTCGCGAGAGTGCTTGTACGGCGGTTGCCACGCCTCCCCCTAAATGCGAGAGACTGGCGGTCACAAGGGAAACTTTAATTCAGCTCTCTTTCATGAGCGGTGCGAGAGTACGGCCGCGAATGCTGTGCCAAATCGCGAATGCTGCGCGTGCGGGGCGCCATGTGCTGTTTCTGCTGCCTGGCTGAGACCTGATGCGAAGCGATTCACGTCCCATCCCGCTATGATGCGATGGCTCGCCCTCCCCATCTCCTCACGACGCGGCGATATCGCAATCAGGCGCATTCTCGCGGCGAGTTCATCAGCGCTGGTCGGATCGAACGTGAAGCCGTTCAGACCGTATTCGACGAGGTCTCGGGAACATCCCGCGTGCTTTGATACAATGACAGGCAAGCCAGCCGCCATTGCTTCATTGACGACCAACCCCCATTCATCCGCAAGGCTTGGCAGGACGAACGCGCCTGCAGCCTGATAAAATAGCGGCAATTCTTCGTAGGATTTATGGCCGATCAGATGAATATGCCCGGCAAAAGATGTTGCGGCCACTCGCCGCTGAAGCGCTGCTCGCAGCGGACCGTCGCCGGCGATGACGAGATCCCAACCTTCCCCGCCCACAGCGAGCAGGTAGCGCGTAAAGGCTTCGATCAAGAGCGCCAGGTTTTTTCTTTCGACGAACCGCGCACAGCAAAAGAAATAACGGGCCGCCGTCGGCGCGTGATGCAATTCCACTGGGCAACGGCTACGCGCGGAGAAGTGCTGGTTGTCTACGACATCGTATCCCAATGCCATCCGTTCCCAAGCGAAACCGAGGCCACTCAAATATTCGACTTGAGGCGTTCCAGCGACCAGCGCCGCATCGTAGAGGGAGATCAATTTTTTCTTTACACTCTCGCGAAACACCGCGTTGCGTGTACTGCCCGCGTGCGTGTCGCTCATTAGGATCGTTGGAATGCGGATTGCACGACATGTCCGAAGGGCCGTCACGGCAAAGGATTCAGAATAGCCGGGAATGGCGACTGCATCGGGCGAGAATTTGCGCATCTCTCGACAAAGCGCCCGAACGAATGAGCGACGTGCGCTTCCTTGGAGCGACCCAGAACCTGTGAGCGCGATAACACCGGCGTCGCGCTTCTCTCGTGCCGCGTCCCAGGGATAGTCTTTATCGACAGCCGAATATTCCAGTGCCAAAATCGAATGATGCTTTCTCGCAGCACGTAGGCGTGCGAGGTGATAGGGCCCGTAGCTACGGAATATCAGCGCGATTTTCATGATCGAATGCGCTTCAAGATCCGGACGCGCGTGTCGGCGTTAACGCGTGCAGATGCCAAGCCTGTATCGGTGTTTTGGAGGTTATCTGCCTTCGACGCTTCGACAAAATCCTCAGGAGCGCCAGCGCAGGTATTCCGAAAAGCAGGACTCTGAACAGCCATGCCTCGATTGTCTGCGTAAAAACATAGATCGATAGCGCTGCGAGTATTGCATAGGCAGGCTGAATGCGAGGATCACTACGGCTTCGGCGCCAGAGCTTGCCGTACAGCCCCCCAAGGGCGAATGCCACGACCGGGGCGAACATTCCGAACTCCATCCAGAAGTCCCCCACGATACCGGGAGCCGCACCGACGGCAATCCGCCAGCCCGTCACGGCTTCGATCCTTTCGATTGGGATTCCGGCATCCTGCGTCAGGTCGATGTCGAGCCCGAATGCCGCGCAGACGTCTGCATATTTGGTTGGCCAGATTGCGACCGGAACAACCCGCCCCAACATATGCGCGAGTATGCGCAAGCCATAAAAGGGCTCGCCAGTCTCATTGACGTATCGAACGATCGCGGATGAGAACAGATATTCGTTGCCGCCCCAGTTCTCGAGCATTCTCGATACTGATCCCTGGAATTCCTTATGCGACCCGATATAAATGGCGTCGCGATTGGCAACCAACCACAGGAGCAGCGAGCCTATTGCGCCTCCAGCCGCGATGACGACGGCAAATGGAATGCGAGGGCGAAAGGCAAGGATATAGCTTGCGGCGACGCCTGTAATCGCGAGAAACGTCGGACCTCTCCGCGCTCCCAGAAAGCCTTGAACGAGCAGCGGGATCAGAAACGCGAATGCCATCAGCCAATGCTGCCAGCGCATGCCGAGCTTACGGCGCGATAGGATAAGGAGCGGAACCGCCACTAAACCGAACTGAGCGGCTTCGCGCACATAGCCGCTATCGTCCCAACCCCCGCCATAGGCTCGCCCGTAGGCCGCAGAGAAGCCGCCGACGTTGATGATACCGGTGATCCAGGCAGCCATTCCGAGAACGCCGAACGCCAGTGAGACAAAAAAGATGGCGTTGCTATTTTGCTCGGCTGTCGCAGCGGGCATGCCTCCCCTATGTCGGCACCCCCACCAAATACCAAGTATCACCGCGATGCCGACTGCGTCGGCGAGTGATTGAAAGTTCGCAAGCTCATCCCAATAACCAGCACGTGACAAAAATTCATATGGGTCGGTAGCCAGGCCGTAGATGGGAAAGACCACATAGAGAAAAAGAATCTGCGGGACGCAAAAGATCGTCGGGTGAAATACGTCCTTCCAGCGTACCCAGTCACGAAGAATCGCACAGATTCCGAAAACGGCCAGGACGATGACGAGAGGATAAAACACGCGCTATTTCGGGCGTACATTCATCTGAAAGATTCTGGACCTTTCATGCGGCGCTGGATGCCGACGATATCTTCGACAGCGCGCCGATCAGGCGCTCTTCGTAGCACTCCCAAGTAAATGCGGCAGCGCGTTCCCTGGCGTTCCGAGACATCGTCTCTCGGAGGCTTCGGTCCGTCAGGATTTTCTCGATTGCATCGGCCAAGGCCGCCGCGTTTCGCGCCGGAACAATCAATCCATCGATTCCGTCTCGAACGGCCGACCCGGCGTTCGGCGTTGTTATGACGGGCAAGCCCGCGGCCATTGCTTCCAACGTGACCATCGCCATGCCTTCGCAAAGGCTCGGGAGAACGAAGATATCTGCGGTCGTGTATTCGCGATGAATTTCGGCGCGGGGAATTTGTCCGAGGTAGGTTGGGCCCGCAAAGAGAGCATCGTTCTTCACGTCTGCATCTTGTGGGCCGACCGCTCGCACATCGCAACTGATGCCGCGTCCCATGAGCTTGCGTGTCGCCTCGGCCAGATAATGGCTACTTTTCAGAAGTCCGACCTTGCCGACGAACAGTATGCGACCGCGGGTTGGATTCGATGATAAAGCAAGCCAGCGGCTGTCGATGCCGTAGGGAACGACAGCTACCTTCGACTTCTCAGCGCCGAGAGCGATCACTGCCTCGCGCACAAACTGGGATGGCGCGAGGATTAGGTCGGCGACGGCATATTTCTGCCGATCACGGTCACGGCCTCGCTCGATCTCATCGAGAGACTCGCAACGTTCGTTGCCGACATAGCGTGCATGCTCCGCGTGCCTCACGAGGCCGATCTCGGGTGATGACATCGCCTCGTGGACAATACGACAACCTCTCTCTTTGGCCGCGCGGCAAAATTCGAGATCTTCGTTCACGAGGACGGTATAGATCGTATTGGCGCCCCCGAAGCTTTCGCGCAGTGCGCGATGCAAAAGCGCGCTAGATGCATTTTGTTTCTGAGTGTTTCGAGTGACAGAACGAGTCAACAGATCACGCCCGACAGCAAAGCGAACCTGCCGCACTTTTGAGGCTGGAATTTCCGACGGCAGCTTACGGCCGAAAAGCCGACGGAGGGGCGCGGGCTGCAGGTCCGACGGCCAAACGCGTTCGACCTGACGGAGGAAGCCAATGT
Source organism: Pseudomonadota bacterium (assembly GCA_018242215.1). Taxonomy (GTDB): domain Bacteria; phylum Pseudomonadota; class Alphaproteobacteria; order Rhizobiales; family Hyphomicrobiaceae; genus Hyphomicrobium_B. Next base: position 108,467 of record JAFECG010000028.1, on the reverse strand, counting down.
TGGCGCAATCCGTGTAAAGACGCTGCAGCATTCCTGCGCGTTGCAAGATGGTCGGCACCGCATAATGTAATCGCGCTCCGGGTTGCAGGACTGCGACGTGTAGCGCGGAAAAATCAGACATCGGCCTGCTCGAGTCGATCATAGCGGTACCGAGTCTCTCCGGACCAAATGGCTTGCATTTTCCTGATCGCAGCTTCCCACGTGAACTCGTCGCGCCGCAGCGCCAAGGCGTCCCGGAGCGCCCAATAGCGGTTCGGCTCCTGCACGTAAGACTCGATGACATCAGCAATTTCAGTGGGCTTTGCCTCTTTCGCAAAGATGTGCCCGCACCCTCGCGGTATCGTATCGGGGATACCTCCGACTCTGCTGGCGAGCACGGGCACACCGAGCCTCAAGCTTTCGCGATTGGACAACCCGAAAGCTTCGGCGCGCGAGAACAAGCATGTGAAATGGCATGAGCTCAGAAAGTCGACAAACCTCTGCAGGTGCGCTCGTTTGTCAATGAAACCACACGCGCGGAGATGGATAGGCCTCGGTCCGCGGGCAGGATCAAAGCCGGCAGCCGCCACCTCGACCGCGACCCCGCGTCCAGTGAGAACGTCAGCAACATCCAGGATAAATCCGAGATTCTTGCGTCGCCAATCTTTCCCTATGAAGCCGAGACGAATGGGTGTGAGAGACGCCCGAGAAGGTTTTGCGCGCGACTGAGCGCGATCATCGATGATGTTCGCGCCGCCCGGCACCACGTGAACTTTCCGCGGATCGATGCCATAGCTTTCGACGACCGACTTCGCCGTTGACCTCGCTCTGCAGATGATCCGCGTGGCATTGTGATAGGCTACGCCTTCCCTTTTCAAAGCGTCCATGATCAAAGACCGCCCGACTTTCGTGGAGATCCCGTATTCTTCAAAATTCTGCTTGAGAGTTGCGTCGATGTAGAACGACAGGCGCGTGCTCGCCTTGGGAGCCGGTGGGAACAGCGGAAAAATACTGATGATCTCATCGGGATTTAATGAAGCGGGGGGAACTTGGCGTACGAGCGCCTGCAGGAAGCTTTCGGAGTATTGATAGCCGCCGAATTCTCCCCGTGTCAGAAGGCGGCCGGCATTCCAAAGCATCCTAGAACGATTCAGCGCTTTGAGATCCAGCTGCCAGCCGTCATCGAGAAAGCCAAGACGCCGTCCCGCATCGAGCAAATGAAACGGCAACCCACCGTGGGCGTCGATCGATGTCGCGTCGCCGATACACGTTACGATGCGCATCTGAAGTCCGTTGCAACATCTGCATCCGGCTTTGGAAAGAGGAGCGCTTCCCACCGTCTTGCACAAGACTCGACGCCGTACTCGCGTTGCACGCGCTCATGTGCGGCTTGGGTTTTGCGTGCGCGCAGTTCATCGTTTTCGAGCAGCTCAATGATTGCGCGAGCAAAGGCTTTCGGGCTCTCAGGAGGAATGAGAACCCCGGCATCCCCCTCTGCGAGAACTTCCCGGCAGGCGGCGACATTGGTTGCAGCGATCGGGATGCCTGCCGCCATGGCTTCAATAAGCGCGATACCGAAACCTTCTTCTCGCGTCGTGCTGAAGGCATAGACGTCGATTTGGCCGAGCAACTGAGGGACGTCGAGGCGATCTCCGAAGAAATGTGTGCTTGCGGCGATTCCGAGTCGAAGCGCCTGCGCTTCCAGACCATTGCGCAATGTTCCGTCTCCTACCAGCCAAAGTTCTGCGTTGGGTCTTTTGTCTCTCAAAATTGAAAATGCGCGCAGCAGGGTGGTGTGATCCTTGATTGGGTCGAGCCGCGCCACCATGCCTATGACCGGTGCCCGCCCGCTCCGGATTTTGCGGGTTTTTTGCGCCTGGCTGGCGATGGCATTCGTATCGACGCCGTTCGGAATTGCTGCCGATCCGGCAGGCATGCCCAAGCCGAGCGCACGAAGCTCTCGGTCAACGGCGTGCGAACACGACATGACAGGGCAGCGCAGCAGTCGAGACGCAAAAAGGATGGCACCCCAACGACGACGCGCCTCGATTTCGCGCGGGGGCGGATTTCCTGCCCAACATGCTACGGCACGAACGCCGGCCGTTCGCGCAACGGACGCTGTAAAGAGGTGCGGGACACCAAACATGTGAATAATGACCGCCTGCGGCCTATGTTTGAAAACTGCTCCGCGCAGCTCTCGCCACCTCCCAAAATCGTCTGGTCCGTCTGAGAGAATAGTGAGTGTCGACCCGGCGACGCTGCGAAATTCCCATTCCAAGGTTCGCGGTCCGGGCCTCAACGCCACCACACTCTGCTCTAGACGGTGTTGCCAATGCTGCATGAGGCGCAGGCACATCGTCTCCATTCCGCCTGCGCCGAGGCCGTTGACGACATGCATCAGATGCGGACGATCCTTCAGGTTCGTCGCTTCCAAGAGAGCTTCGTTTCACATTCGAAACTTTTCCGGCGCGGCAGTCCCAGAATGTCGCCATATCCGTCTGTCATGGCATCGGCGGAGTATGTGCGAAGCGCATGTTCTCGCGCCCGGAACGCGCGTTTCTCGGCTTCCTCGCGCGAGGCGCACACCTTCTCTACAGCGTCCGCCAGTGAGAGCGCATCCCGAGCCGGCACAAGCAGGCCGAGATCGCCGCCGTTCAGGACTTCTCTGCACGCTCCGACATCACTCGCGACGATGGGCACGCCCATAAGCATTGCCTCGACCAATGCGATTCCGAATCCTTCGTCGGGCGTGGTCGAGAACACAAAGAGATCCAAGTCCGCCAAAACTGCAGCAACGTCGCTGCGGGTCCCAAGCAGCATGGTTGTATCGGACAGTTCTTCTGCGTCGATAAGGTGTTGAAGCGCATTGCGCTGGCTGCCGTCGCCGACGATCTTCACGCTAATGTTTCGGCCTCGGTTCCTCAGGATTTTTGCAGCCCGAATGAGGGTTACGTGGTCTTTATGCTTCTCGAGGCGCGCGACCATGCCGATTCTGAAGGGCTCGGCGAACCCGGCTGGCCGCGTTGGAACAGAGAGCCTCGCCGTGAAATCGCCTTTGGGCACACCGTTATAGATGACGGCCGTTTCGCTTATTCTGACACCGAAATGCTCGACTGCACCCTTCTGTACGTAGCGTGAGCAACATATGAGCCGATCCGTGAAGGGTCTGCCGAGCTGAACAAGCAAGCGAAACTTAGAGAATGCACGTCCTGTCGCGGGGTTGGGATAATTTCCGACATGAGCGGCGATGCGGGAAACCCCACCCAGGCGCGCGCCGATTGCGATGGGGGCATGCCAACCAAGCGGCATCGAAAGAAGAGCGTTCGGCTCGTATTTGCGCGCTATGGCGAAGAAGCTCCTGACCAGCTCGAGATATCGCCGATAGCCGGTCTTTGAGATTGCAACGAAGATGCTGTCTATCCCACGAGCTTCGAATTCCGGCGCAAGGTCCGTCGGCATTGCCGAGAGGACGGCAACGACGGGCCGTATACCTTGGGAGAGCCAACCGCGGCACAGCGTGAGCGCCATTCTCGGTGTGCCCTCCGCCGTCAGAGACATAAGGACGATAACGACCGTCGGCTGCTCGCCCTTCATACTGCCTTGAGCGCCATGCGCGAGACCGGCTCAACCTGTCCGGCGCGAAGCCAGTTATCGAGCGAGCGGTAACGCCTGCGAATGCCGCGATATCCAAGGGAAGCGAGCGGTTCAAGAAAGTCCCTGGCATTGCGGTTACGCTCGGCCAGCATTTTCCAGTGAACCTCAAGCTGAAGAGCGGGACGCAGCCGCTCAATCTCATCTAGTGAAGAACAAAGAATTTCGTGTTCGAAAGATTCCACATCTATTTTAAGGATATCGGGCCGCCAATCGAGGCCTCCTAACAATTCAGCGAGCGTCATCGCAGGCACTTCGAAGCTCGAAGGCGCTTCCGGCTCAGTGTCGCCGCCATTTTCGTATATGCGGTTGAAGACAGGCAGCGAGATCCGCCCCGATTTATCAGAAATCGCGGCGGCCTTGATGGTCCAGTCGGCCATTTCCGAGGCGTTGAGGGCGACGGCGCGCTTCAGCATCGGCACAACGCGAGGATCCGGCTCGACCGACAGGATGTGGCAGTCCTCCGGCCGGGACCGCGCGAAGAGGGCCGAGATGAAGCCCGTTTGGGCGCCGATATCGATCAGGGCACGACGGCCTTCGGACAACTCCAGGAAATCCATGACCTCTTCAGATGAATCGTTCACTTCCACGCCGTGATATTGCCAGCAGCGATATGCCGTGATGCTTTCCGGCGCAAAGACGTGAATCGCCTTCGTGACATGCAACGGCAGTCCGGGGAGGCCGTGGCGAATCCTCAAAGCTTCGTTTTGATCAATCCGCCAATAGCTCGGAATACGAGTCACGAACCCGGCCGTTTGCCAGATGGGAAACGGAATTATCGTCCGTAATGCCGACTTGAGTGCGGATGACGTCATCATCAAATGCTGCCCCTCAATCATTCCGGGATTAGGAGGTAAGAAATTTTCACCCCATTCCACATTTTTCCGGGGTCGACATCACAGCTTCCGCACACCGGGTGAAGAGACCCAGCAGCAGACTTGTCCGGAGAAATCTAATGACACTTTTGGACTAGCATTGCGGCGCACGCGATTCAACGACTTTGCTGCAACAGCCCGTTTTTTATGTTCATAAGCAAACGTGCGGTGGGTCTAGTCCCTCGAAATTCTAAGGTCCGCGAATGCAATCGTTCCCGATATGAACGTATCGGACAACGAGCGTGCATCAAGGATCAGGCGAACTGTTTGTGCGTGGCAATCCGCCGGAATGTCGAAGATTGTCGAGAACTCGGTCCAGTCGGCGAAGCGGCCCTGCATCATCGGCGTATCAGCCAAGGATTTCGAAGAGACCGGCGAAATGCACGCGACTTGCCACTTCAAACCTCGTGGGCCCTCAAGCTCGCCCTTGGCGAAACCGGAAAAGCGGTAGCGCCTCGGAGGTATGACGAGCGCCTGCGAAATCGGATTGAAACTCATCCCGCCGCCGCCAAATTCTATCGAGAGTGTGTTCTTTCCCGGTGCATCATCGCTTTTGTCAATTTCTGCGATAACGCCATCGCCTCCTCGAATCTTCCAGTCGAAGGGAGAGGCCGTCAGAGGAAATCGGAAGGTTCCGTTGAAAAGGAATTTGGCGGCGGCCAACCTTTCCGGCGGCAGGAACTGCAGCCATGCGTAGTACGCGAGCGCATATCTTCCGTGAGTGGTGAGGCTCGCTAGAAAGGAATCGACCTCCTGTTCTGTCGGTGGATGCGGCGACTTCTTGAGGGCCAGAAGCAAACGAAGCGATATATCTGCATACTTCAGTTCTGAATTCATAAAGCTGAAAAAATGTGTTCTCCAGAGTGGCGCTCGCGCAAGAGCGTCGGCAACCGCGTTCCTTCCCTCACCTCGCATTGATATTTGCGCCAGCGTTGGAGCGACAAGGGGCAGGGCAGTTGGCCGAATGCGAAGGAGGATATCGGCCAAGGCTGAGCTCTCGGCGACGTCGCCTTTGTCCAGTTCTCGATGCATAATCCAATAAAGCGCGGCGGGACTTCTTTTTGAGCGGCTCAACGCTGCCTGCATGAACGTGGTTGCCGCTTCGGAGTCGCCGCCGCTCGCCGAAAGAACGCCCAGGAGCGCAAACGCCTGCGTATTGAGCGGCTCGAAATAAAGCGCCTTTCGGAGGCGCATGCGAAGGGCGAGCGAATTTTCGATTTGTGGCGAACCGATATTGTTCTCCGCGTGACCGCCGGCATTTCCGATAAGAGATTGCGCGATCGCCAATTCCGCTCCGGCATCGTCCCGAAGGGTCAGTGCCCATGCCGGGTTCGTCTGATCGAGATGTGCGACGAGGCTATGCGCTGAGACGAGAACGAGCAGGACGACCGCGGCGAAGCCTGACAGAGACAAGCTGAAGATGCGAGCCATCGTACTGCGCCGCCGTTAGAGAGACCAGAACCGCGCTCGCAAACGCTTTCTATCAATGAACCAACGCAGATAGAGCGTTCGTTTTCGAGTCGTAACGATGGCGGGAGGTGCGCGCATCGCATTGTTCACGCGGCGCGACCTCCGTTCCGTTTGCGTGGAGGAACTGCAATCGCTCGACCGCCTCGTCGATTTCAACTCGTTCCATGCAAGGAGAACGCGGCGCGCCAATCGTGCCTTGTGGGGATCGCCGTGGCGATCAGGATGCAGCCATTTGAGTAGGTAGACCATATGCCGACGCCGTTCGGTTGGCGTTGCCGTTTCGTCGAGACCGAGGACGCGGTAGGCATCGGAGTTCGCGGCCAGCAGGATTTGTTCAATAAAGAAAATCGCGGCGTCTCGATGAGCGTCGCGTGCGCGTTTGTCAGCCTTCTCGGCTTCCGACAGAGCGTCCGCCTCTTCGGCGGCGAGGCGTAATAGAAGCAATATTCCACGCGGAAGTGGCGACGATCTCATCGCCCGGACTTTTGACGGGACGCGCAAAAGGTCAACTGCCGCCGTCAAAGCTTCGGCCGGACCCTGCCTCATATCGTGCCGGAAAGGGATGGGGGCGCGTTGCCAGAATTCGGAATCGAGCGGCCGTAAGTGAAGGTGCTGCTGTAGCTATAACTGTAGCCATAACCATAGCCGCCAAGGCGCGCATGAAATTTCGTTATGACGCCGCCGAGTAACGGGCATTTCGCCAACTCTAATCGCTTGAGCGCGCTTCGCACCCCACCTGCACGGGCGACTCCGCTGCCGATCACAAATGCCGTTGCGTCTGCTGCATTTGCGAGAAGAAGCGCGTCGGCGATACCAAGCACCGGTGGCCCGTCGATTATCACCAAATCGAAGACCTCGAGGCTCCCGGAAAGCAGCGACATAAGCCGCGGGCTTCCGAGAAGGTCGGCGGCATTCGGCGGCAGATGGCCTGATGGCATGAATGTCAAACCGGATGTCGACGTAATCTGAGTGGCGCTCATCCAATCGCAGGCTCCGGACAAATAGGAACTCAGCCCGATCGCGTTATCTGTCGCGAGATACTTATGGAGCGACGGGTTTCGCATATCCGCATCGACGAGCAGGACTTGGAGGCCGAGCCTTACAAAATGCTGCGCGATCGCGATCGAGCTGACAGACTTTCCCTCCTGTGCTCCGGCGCTCGTGATGAAAAGCGATTTCGGGATGCCTCGCGCTGTCGCAAATTGAAGCGAGGTGCAGAGCGAGCGATAGGCCTCGGCCATGGGTGAGCGAGCGTCCAGGAGAGATGCCTCCACGCTTCCGTCGCCGCTCACGAGGGGAATTATGCCCAAGGTCGCCAGGCCGCCGGCCCGTTCGGCATCTTCGATGGTATCTATGACGTCGTCGAAATTCTCAAGAAGATAAGCGAGCCCCACGCTTCCCACGAACCCGACCAACAAAGACAGGATCATCGACTTCACGAGACGCGGAGACGATGGGGTGTCCGGCAGATTCGCCTTGTCCACGACAAAGACGTTGTTGCTTCCTGCTCCGCCGGCGACGTCGACTTCCTTATATCTCTGCAAAAGTCCGTCGTAGAGTTGTCGGTTGCTGTCGACCTCTCGTTTCAAAATATTGTATTCTATCGATCGCTTCTGAAAATCGAGAACGTCTCCGCGCAGCTTGGCGACTCGCGCTGTGATCTCATGTTCCTGATTGAGGGACGATTCATATGCGCTCTTTAGCGACGCGCGTATTGCTTTAGCCTCCGCAGCCAATTGGCGATCGATCTCCGAGATCTTATTTTTGAGCTGCACCATTAGCGGATAGCCCGGCTTGAATGTTTCGAGTTTTTCCTGGTATTCGGCCACCAGGTCATTGCGCTTGGCACGTAGCGTATCGATTGCGGCGTTGCTCAGGAATTGAGGGAAATCGAGCGCGGTCGTTTTTTCAATCTGTCGCCAAAGCTGTTCGTTCCTTATGCGCTCCGACGCGATGTTGCCGAGCGCCACGCTCGAATTCGTAAGGTCGGCTTCCGCAATGGACGACGATTCACCGATTGAGACGATCTGCTCCTTCTCGGCAAAGTCGAGCATCGTCTTCTCTGATTGCTCGAGACGCGACTTCAGCTGCTTGATCTGATCTTCGAGAAATTTTTTCGCATAGGCATTGGCTTCGAAGCGCTTATCGAGATTGGAGGCGATGAATGCCTGCGCATAAGCCGATGCAATCCTCTGGCTGCGTCCTGGATCGGGATCAGAATATGAGATATCGACAAGACGGGAACCCGGTATCGGCTTGACGATCACGTTCTGTTCGACAATCGCGGCCGCAATTTTTGCGAGCTCACGTTTGCTCAGCGGAGCGTGCGACGGTCCGGCATCAAAAAAGCTTCGGATGCTTGCAAATAGCGAAAAGGCGCGTGGTTTAAAGAAGTCGGAATCTTCAGGGAGACGTGCAAGCAACGCGACTCTCTCCGCCAAGCTGTGGCTCAGGAGAAGTTCGTATTGCGTGCGTAAGAATTCGGAATCCGTGCCTTCGATGGGCGTGACGCTGCCACCTTCGATGATCTTGGCGACGTTGCGATCGATCTGAAGCCGGAGGGTCGACGCATAGAGCGGCGTGGTCATGAGAGTCCGGACCGTGCCTACCGCGAAGACCGCGACACTGATGACAAAAATGAACGCCTTTCTCTTGATCAGCAACCTGAGGACCGTCAAGATCTTCGCGGCGGATTCAGTATTTCCCTTCGCGTTCTGCTCAACGAAGCGGCTGCCATACGGCTCCTGCGCCTCAACTGGCTCAAGCGCTCGAGCTTCGGCGTAAGGCAGACGGTACGGGCTTTCCTCGCTGGGGAGCGTCATGGCTGTCGTCTACAGGAGCGAGACGAAGATGCTCGTCGCGGGAAGAATCTTCAGCAAGGCCTGATAACTCTCCTTCATTGTAGAGTTTTTGACCACGACGACATCTCCCTGAACGACGTCGGGATCCTTCGCCTTTCCAGCGCGGATTTCATCGACGTTGAATTGCGCGGCAGTCCGAGCGCTATTTTCCATCCGAAAAATTACGACCGTGGAATTGGCCGTATCGGTGAAGCCCTGGGCCGTCGCAATCGCCTGCAGGAGGGTCATCGGTCCGCGAAGCGGATAGACGCCCGGGCGCCTGACGGAGCCATCGATCGTGACGCGCTGGCTGTTGTATTCCTTGACGTAGACGTTCACTTGGGGGGACTGGAGATATTTCCGGCCGAGCCGTGCAGCCACGTCGTGTTCGATCTCGCCCGATGTTTTTCCAGCGGCCAGAATTGTTCCTGCGAGCGGGAGATTGATCGTGCCGTCGGCCGCGACTTGAACCGTCTTGGAAAGTTCTGGAACCTGGAAAACGGAGACGTCGATCACGTCGACGGGGCCAATTTTATAAGCGTCGCCATTCGGGTCCGGCGCCGCGGATATTTTCGCTATGTCATCAGCCTGATCGCTGCTCATAGAAGACGGCCGGCGCTCGGTCTGCGGGCGATGTCCTTCTACTGGAGCTGCTGACGCCGTTGTGAGATGCGATCCTTGATCCAACGTCGTTCCACAGCCTGCAAGTGTGGCCACGGCCAATGCCGCTATGAATGCTCGGAAGACCACGCCACCCTCCGGACTTTCGATTGCGTATCAGGCATTTTGCAACGGCACATCACTCTGCCCCATCGGAGAAGGAACATTTTCCGGCGCTTCATTGTGAAGGATCGCGCGCGGGCGGATGCTCACGAGATTTTCTGCCTCGCGCTCGCCGATGCGTTTTGCTGCGGCCTCGCGGCCTTTGCTGAGATTTGGTCTGCGCCTTTCCGCGTCATGGGCATCCGTCGCGAGCACATGCGCAAGTCCGTCATTCAGCATGCGCTCGCACCAATATTGGGCCGTTCGACCGAAATCGCCGAGCAGCGAACCTGACGTGATTTGAAGCCATACGCCCGATCTGGCGAGGCTCTCGATGATGGCATATTGCTCCACGATCCATGGCAGGCGCTCCGGATGAGAGAGAATCGGAACATAGCCGGCTGTCAGAAGCTGGAAGAAGAACTGCTTAATCAGCACAGGCCCCATGTGCTGAGGCAATTCGACGAGCACATAGCGGCTATCGGCGAGTGTCGGGATATCCCTGGTCTGCAGCTTCACCGCAAAATCGACAGCGATATGTGCGTCAGCTCCGCTGAAAAGTTCGAGTTGCAGCCCTTCATTCGCAAGATGTGAACGCAGCCGGGAAACCGCCGATCGAATGAGCGGCCCTGTATTGTGCCAAAGGCCCGGGAGAATGTGGGGGGTGCAGATAACAGCCTCGACACCGTCCTCAATGAGAGCCCGTGCCATGCGCAATGATGTCTGGATGTCTGTCGGACCGTCGTCGATTCCGGGCAGCAAGTGGCAATGAATATCAATCATCCAAAATCCGCCGACCGTAATACATATAATAGACTAGTCCGATTGGGTATCGGCCCATCGTTCGATGAAGTCAAGATGCCCTTTCTTGTTGGCGGGGAACGCTGTTGCTATTCCACAACTTTCCGTGCGTGGATCTCGGCATTTTTCCGCTACCAATGGCTTTTCTCTCCAATCATCCTCGGGATCACGCTTCCGTCGGTCCGGTCGATTTGATATGATTCTTTGGTGTTATTTTCAGGCCGGGGGGACAATGGTTCGCACATTTCTCATTCTGGCGATGGTTTGTCTTTCTGCCTCGGCAGCCGTTGGCGCGACCTTGAAAGTTCTTCACGGCGAAGCACTTGTCCGTCGCGGTGCCGGAACAACGAGCGTCAACAGCGTTTCGGAATTGGCGGTCGGCGATACCGTTCTCGCGAAACCTGGAAGCTCGGCAGAAGTATTGTTCCCAAATGGATGCACGGTTTTTCTTGGGATGGGGATGGTGTTCGACGTGCCGACCGAGCCACCGTGCGGAGGAGCGGGGGAATCGGGAACAGCAGGCGGCTCCAGTGACACCACCGGTGCGCTTGGTACGCAGGATTGGACAAGCGCTACGCAGACGGTGGCAAGCGAAAACACACAAAACAGTTTCATGCCATATCTGCTCGGTGCCGCGGCAGTGGGCGGCGTTGCCGCTGGCGCGATTGCGCTGAGTGGTGGCGATCGCGAACCTCCAGCGAGCCCTTAGCCGTTCAAGTCGGCGCCATGAACGCGCGCCCTCCACCCGGCGAACCGATGGCCACGAACAGCGAGAGCTTCTCGGCTGGGCTGTGCTCTTCGATGAAAGTCGGTCGGAGGCGCATGGCGCGCGCGTCTCAAAAGAAGAGTCACGGTCGCATATCTTATCAGGAGGCCCTTGCGAAAAACGGAAGAGCTTGGCTCACCGGATTTATCCTCACGAGCTGCATTCTGTTTGGTGGTGCGTCGCGCAGCGGATCGCTTGGCGACGTCGCTCTTCAATACCTTTCGATTCCCCTCCTGATCCTCTCCGTTTGGATTATCGTCGTTTCCGGTTCGGCTCGTCTCCTTCGCTGGCCGCTCATCTTCGTTGGTGTGGTGATTTTTATCCCAGCGGTGCAGCTTCTGCCCCTACCGCACAATGTGTGGATTCTATTGCCGGGCCGAGAACTCATCGCTGAAACATATCGGTTGACGGGCCAGCCTATCCCCGTGTTGCCAATGACGATGACACCCGAGGCGACGTGGCTGAGCGGGCTTTCGTTACTGCCGCCAATGGCGGTTTTTATGAGCGTTTTAACGCTGGACGATGCCGAAAAGCGAAACCTCAGCAGGATTGTCATTGTCGTGGCAATCGCTGCAACCTTTCTTGGCCTCTTGCAACTCGCGCATGGGCCGAACAGCGTGCTTCGCTTCTATGCGATTACCAATCGAACAGAGGCTGTCGGCTTTTTCGCAAACCGAAATCACTTCGCCGCCCTACTGTATGTGGCCATGCTCTTCGCATGCGCAAACTTCATCGATGCCACATTGGCCGCTGGCCGAGTGACTCACCGAAGGCGGACTGACGTCAACGCGGTCGTCGCGGTCGTAGGTTGGGGCACGGCCCTAGTCATCCTGCTTGCAGGAGAAATGATGGCGCGATCGCGGGCGGGGCTTGCGCTAGCGACTGTCGCACTGATCGCCGGGCTCTGTTTTTGCATCGGCGATCCTCGCCTCAAAGTACAACGTCGCGGCTTCAGCAGGCTGATTTTCATGACGACCGGCGCGGCTTTGCTTTCATTCGTGCCGCTTGCCCTTTACCGGATTTCAGAGCGCTTCGGATCCGATCCAAGCGTAGACGTTCGTATTCCGTTTGCGCGAAACACCATAGCAGCGGCGATGAGCTATATGCCCTTCGGATCGGGGCTCGGCTCTTTCGTTCCAGTCTATCAGATTTTCGAGAAACGTTCTGATATCGGCCTGACTTACGCGAACCACGCACATAATGATCTTCTCGAAGTCTGGCTCGAGACGGGCTTCGTCGGCGTCGCTTTGATTGTGATCTTCGTGATCTGGTTGATCGGTCGGACGGTGCGCTTGTGGCTGGAGAAAAACCCGAGAACCGGGCACCTCGATCTATTTCTCCGGCGTGCCGCGGCCGTAGCTTTGGTTTTGCTGCTCGTGCATTCTCTTTTCGATTATCCGCTTCGGACAACCGGGATGATGTCAGTCGCCGCGCTGGCGGCGGGGTTGCTTGTTGGCCTGCGGGCAGAAGATCAGCACACGGTTTACACAATCTTAAGGCGAGCATACGCCACGTAGAACAATCTTAAATGGCGGAATAGCGGTTAATCAGTAGCAAAGAGCGCAAAACGGCGCATTTCTTGTACGCTAAGTCTGGCCTGCGTTTGAGAGGTTCGGGTAATTGAGCAGCCTTATCGCCGGCTGCGATGATTCTAATGCGCTAGTCTTCGGCCGGCCCTCACACAGTGGCGCGCGCCAGGACAGCGATGAAAATCCCAACTCTCCGCGAGCCTCCAGTACACGTCGTCCTCGTCGACAACCGCGGCACCATCCTCGATGTCAGCACGAAGGCGGGCGGATCGGATGCAAACAGCAAAGCTGCGATCAATCATTATCCGGTCGGTGAGTCCTATTTCGATCACTGCGAGGAGGATAACCACGTCTCAGCGGTGCAAATGCTTCTCAGGCGGAAACGCAGCCTGATCTCCTTCGTCCTTCCTTCGCGCCCTCCAAGACGGAAAGAATGGTTCGTGGTCATTGGAGTTCCCGTCAGCGCGGACATCGGAACCGGGGCAGTGTTGATGCACGTCGATATAGCGGCGTGGCTTCCTCAGGGCAAAGATGCAGAAGAAGCTTCGAAGTCCATGAATGCCCCTGTTACGCTCAATCCGAGTCTCATCCAGGATACGATTTCCAAGGCGCTTTTTCAGCAATTCGGCCCTGGCTTCGGCGAGGCTCCTTCGCAACCGCCGCTGCATTCGGACGTCGACACGCTCAGCCCGAGGCAGCGTGAGGTCTTGATGCTTCTCGGAGCCGGCAAGAGCAATGCGGAAATTGCCGAGGAATTGGACTGCTCGTTGAATACCGTGAAAAGGCATGTCACCGCTGTCTTGCAGAAGCTAAGGTTGCCGAATCGGACTCGCGCCGCAATGCTCGCAAACCGGCTCAATTACACGCAGGATCGAGATTAGGCGCGCTGCCGTTCGAGCTCGTATCCAAAATTTCTTCTTGTTTGCTGAAAGCGGTCCGCTCCGAATGATGATGCTTTCTTTGAGGAGCCAACATCGTCTCCGTGATATCGGGGCTTTGGGGTTCTTTCATCAGATGGACAACGGTCCTCGCGAAAGAGACGTCATTCGCCGGACGGGCTCTCGACGGAGAAACTACGGACAAGCGCACGCACGGCAATGCCGCCGGCGCAGCACCGGCGGCGCATTTTGCTGCCAGAAATGCCGTCACGATCGGGATCGCGGCAGGTCCATATGGTGGGGTGATGCAAATGAAATGGAGGTCCTTGCCCGTATAGGGAAGCGCAGCGTCCATACAGTGCAATAACCGGCGTGTTCCAATCTCGATTGCATTTTCCGCCGTCAAGCGTCGACGTGCGAGAAATGGCGTTTCCAAGACGATGACAGCCGGCTGACCGAGCTGTGCGAAGGCGATCTGAAAAAAAGTGTTCGTCGATTCCGGATCATCCAGATCAACCGGCTGAGCGTAGGCCCTTTCGCAACCATCCAGCGTGGCATCCAGTATTTGATAGTGCGACGGCGGAGCGCCAAGCGCGAGACGATCTTTTTTCCGCAAAAGGATCTCGACCATTCTTCCGCCGAATGCCGTCTGCGCAGAAGGGATGACGACGACCTTCGCTTTTCGTGTCTGTGCCATATCGTCGGTTTTCCTAGCGGGCTTCCTTGAGATAGGTTTCGTAGGCATCTGGAAATCCGCGCGTCGAAAAATTTAGATTGAGGGCTTGCTTCGATACGCTTTGCGCGACAGCGGAGACTTTGGAGGCCTTTCTCATCTGCCCGAGCATTGGCTCTGTGAGATCGAATGGCGCGAAACATCCAATCCGATGACACGCCGAATACGGGACGGCGAACCGCTTTTGGTTTTCAATTCCGATGATAACCCCCGCCGGAAGCGCGACGCCGATCGGCAGACGGATGGACGCCTTCAGTTTTCCTGCTCGATCCTTTCCGATCGTGAAAACGCTCACCGTCTTCTTCAGCTTCCTGCTCGATAAGGTTTGGGTCATCATGCACGAGCGATGCCCATCGTCAGGCAATGCGCATGCGACGACCCAATCGCCGATCACCTGCCTCGTGAATTGCCCAGCGGCGGCGGAATGCAAAGAAGAGCCTGCCGCATTCCCAATATCGGACCCGATCGACAACGCGGCTACCGCAGCCGCCAGCACAACAACAGTTCTCATCTTGGTTCTCCGGTCGGAAGCATTCATCCGAGCAGGAGAGCGAAGGGAGAGTTTCGCCCTCCTGCTCCCCTTGTCGCTTACCAGTCGACTCTGACGCCAAGGGTCCCGCCGTATTCGAGAAGATCATCCTTGCCGAACTCAATTCCGCCCTTGGCAAATGCCGACAACCCGTTCCCTGTCAGGCTGAAGACGTTGATGCCACCCGAGACCTCGCCGAGGGCGCCGGTTAGATTGTCCGTTGCCTTGAGAACATAATTTCCGCTCGTTACGTCCGCCGTATTATCGCCGAGGAACTCATAGAGAGCGCTGACGCCGATGAATGGCTCATACTTCGCTTGCTCCCGGACGACCGTGGTTCCGAGACGCACACCGACGCGTCCACGCAGACTGTCGCCATTCGTGAAGTTGACGGACGTTCCATAGAGGGCAAGATCGTCAATGTCGGCATTGACGTAGGAAAGCGTCGCACCGGGCTCGATAAAGCCTGTCCCGTAGGCCATACGGTAACCCGTATCGAATACGCCACCGATGGAGGTCACGTTAGCATGGTCTTTCTGGGAGAAGCTTCCGGAGTAGCGGACCGTACCGAGGTTCGCCAGCACCTGCCCGTCAAGGAACCAGCCGCCGCGCAGATAGGTCAGATAGCCGCCGACCGCACCGCCTTCAAACTCCGCATCTGTCGCCGAGTGATCAAAATTGAGCGATGAGCGGAGATAGCCGCCCATAACGCCGGCCATCCAGATTCCCGGACCATCATCCGTGCTTCGTATCACGTCGTAGCCGCCAATGATGCCGCCACCATCGAGCTGAGTGTCGACGGTATGGTGCTGAACCGAATCCAAAACTGAGAAGCCGTGGTCGACGGAGCGTGACTCGGACGATCCCAATACCTTGGCCCAGGCACCGGACTTGGGCCTTGTGCATTCCATCTTCGGATCTTTCAGGCTGCCTGCATCGCAAGCGCCTTCAAGAGCTGCCCGGAAATCCGCCGTACGATCCAGCCACGCACCCGCCGCGTTGTGCCATATCGACTGGGCGGCTGACGTCAAGCTCGGGAGTTCGAAGAAGACATGGTTTGGAGCGCTCGCGAGCACCCAATCGTTCGGCCCGTTGAGATAGAGGTTATACGTGAACATGCCTGTATCGATCGGGCCGTTCGCCAAATAGAAACTGTTTGGGGGCAGCGCGCCCGTGGCTTCGACTACATCGGTGCCATTCGGATTGAAGCTGCCGAAACCCGAATTGACATTATTGACGTAGATTGCCGTCGAACCCGTAACGTTGCCGTCGATGAGGAGCGTATCGGAGCTGGAATTCGCCGCCGTACTGAGGAAGCTATCGACTTTCAATGCGCTCTTGCCTGGCGTTCCGTCGTAAAGCAGGGTTCCGCCCCCCGTCGGGCTCAGTGCAAAGACATCGCCCGTGTAGCCGTCCTGCAGATCAATCGTGCCAGTGCCGCCGACACCGCCATTGTTGAAATATTCAACTCCCGCGAGTTCGGTGAAATCGCCGTGGCCTGGATGAGCGGGATCTGTCGTGTATATGGTTCCGGTGTTGTTGAAGGTATCCGCCAAGCCGTTTCCGAGCTGACTGATGCCGAGCACATGCCAGCTATCATTGCTGCTATTGTTGAATGTGTTTGGTGACCCGGTGTTTCCGGCATCCGACAGGTTGACGCGGCCTATGATTGTCCCTGCATTGTTGATCGCAACCGCTCCGCCTTGTGCTCTAATGGCGAGATCGAAGGGCGAACTCCGGAAGCCGCGGATGAGCCCGCCGTCGTCGTTGTTTAGCGTCGCGCCGTTTTCGGTCGACAGGAGGATCGTCGGACGGAAGATGCTTCCGCTCTCGATCAAACCAGAAGAATTGATTTCGGCGGTATCGGCATCGATCGAGATCGCGTTCGTCCGTCCACGAATAACGCCGGCGCCGTTGTTAATAATGGCTGCGCCATCGGCGCTGATATCAACACCGGCATCATTCCGCCCGCGGATGCCCCCGTAAGTATTATCAATTCTGACGTCGCCTTCGGCATGATCGATGCGGATACCGTCACGGCGACCTTCTATGGAGCCGCCAATCTGATTTCCGATTCGGACATTTCCGTCGACGCCGTCGATGTTGATGCCATCCTGAAGATAGCCGCGTATTTCGCCCCCGAAGCTGTTCGCGATCGAGACGTCTCCATCGGCATCGCGAATATTCACGCCAGTATACCGTCCCGAAATCTCGCCCCCGAAACGGTTGTCAATGCTGATGTCGTCATCGACGTCGCGAATGCTTATGCCGTTGCCGTGATCTCCCGAGACCCTGCCGCCAAAGCTGTTTGCAATGGCGACATCATCGCCAGCGTCTTTAATCGTTATGCCGTTGTCGCGCCCGCTGACATCGCCGCCGAAACGGTTGTCGATGCGGACGTCGTCTCCAACATCGCCGATGTCTATGCCGTCGTCGTGCGTTCCAGTGATTGAGCCGCCGAAGCTGTTGCTGATGGTGACGTCATCGTGCACATCGCGAACGTGCAGGCCGTCATCATGTCCCACGATCTCGCCGGTCCAGTTATGGAGCCCGACGTCGCCGCGCACGTCCGAGACGTCGATACCATTATCATGCTGACCCGTGATCGTGCCGCCAGCATTGGCAATTGAGACATCGCCACGAACGTTTGCAATGCTCGCACCTGAGTCATTGCCCTGGACGCTTCCGCCATTGCGGTTGTCGATCGATACGTCGCCGCGGGCATCGCCGATATCGATACCGTTGCCGTGTTCGCCAGTGATCGTGCCGCCACGAGCGTTCGCTATCGCCACGTCGTCTCGGACGTCACGAATCTGCACGCCATTGTCGTTGCCAGTGATGTTGCCGCCGAAACCATTGCCGACATTTACATCATCATGCACGTTGCTGATATCTATGCCGTCATCGTGTGATCCGGTGATGGTGCCATGGCTGTTGTCGATCGTAACGCCATCATCGACATCGCTGACCTGGACGCCGTCATCATGTCCGGAAATAGCGCCGAGCAGGCCATTGGTGATCTCCACCTCACCGCCGATGTCTTCGGCACGGATACCGTCGCTGTCCTGTCCGGTAATCCGACCGGCGGTATTGTCGATTTGCAGGTCGTCTCCGACGTTCGAAACGTCGACGCCTCGGCCGCCCCCCGCGATCTTTCCGGCGACGTTCGAAATCGATACGTCGTCGTGAACGTGATCGATATCGATGCCTGCGCCGTTCTGGCCGCTGATCTCGCCCGCCAGATCGTTTGAAACGACAACGTCATCGCGGACGCCGTCAATTTGCACTCCGTTGTCGCGGCCGGAAATCCTCCCGGCCAGGTCGTTGGATATCGTCACGTCACCGCGAACGTCGCTGACGTCTATGCCGTCGTCGTGTGTGCCTGCAATGCTGCCGCCCGCGCTGTTGTCGATCGAAACGTCGTGGCGCGTATCGCTGACGTGAATTCCGTCATCATGACCGGTGACGGTGCCGGCGAGCGAGTTGTCGATCGTCACACTGCCGTTCGTGTCATGCACCCGAATGCCATCGTCGCCATGCCCAATGATTTTGCCGCCGAGACGGTTGTCGACAGAGATATTTCCGTCCACGTCCGTCATCCTGAGGCCGTTGTCCGAACCCTCGATCGTCGAGGCATTCGGAAGAAGGCCAAGGTGGTTGACCACCGTCACATTGCCGCTGATGTCATCGACGCGCGCGCCGTCGCCGTCGTTCCCGATGATATGTCCACCACTATTGTTGATATTGGCCGCATCCACGTCATGGACATAAACGCCGTCGGTAGCGCCCGAGATCGTATTCCGGCTTCTGTTCGTCACGTTTGCGGTGGTCGCGTCGGCGATTTCGACGCCGGATTTGGAGTTGCCCTGGATGTGGCCATCATTCGTTATGCTGACCATTCCGTCCGCTTCGACACGAATGCCCTGTGACGCTCCCGTAATGTCGCCATTCCGCGAGTTCGTAACCGTTACGTCGCCCTCCGCGAAAACAGTGATACCCTGGCCGCCATAGATACCGGCGTTGCCGGTCCCGGCAATCGTTGCATAGTTGTGGATCGTGACGCCCTCGGCACCAATGCGCGTTCCGTCGCCGACGTTGATCCCTTCACCTCCAGTATCCGGATGGGCGCTACCGCCTTCGAGAATGCCATAATTGTTCAGGAGCATGCTCTCGGCGCCTGTGATCATGACGGAATCATCCCCAGTTCCGCCCCCTAAATGCGCGTTTCTTCCGAACGTGGCATCAAAGATAGTGGAGCTCGAACCCTCCAGGCGCAGCGCATCACCATCGGATGCATTCGACGTGATCGTGCCGTCGATGTTGAGGGTGTACGTTCTTGTGGCACCCTCTCCGTAGCTGGCGACGACCATGCCGTTTCGGCTCGTCCCTGGTCCGGCGCCCACGGAAATCGTCGATCCCGTTGTCATCGAAATGGTGCCGCCGAAATCGCCGGCATTGACCTTGATGCCTGCAAACCCGTTGTTCTGCGTGATGTATGCGGGCGAGACTGATGGGGTCGTCGTTCCTATGTCGACGGTGAAGTCTGATGTGGGAGTGAACGCATTCGGATTCGTAACGGTCCCTGTGCAGGTGAGATTTGAGCCCGTCGCGTTGCACCCGTTTGGCTGCGCAGCAGCAGGCCCCCCGCCAATGATCAGGCCCAGCGCCAACGCCGAAATGAAACACGGCGGCGCCTGGGGCCTTAGAAGACGGGCGACCGATGGTTGTCGCGCAAAGCGAGCCTTGAAAACGCCAGTGTCGCGATCACGATCGAGCGTAGGAACGTGCCTGCGGCCCATGCGAAGTTACCCCCAATGTTCAGACGCAGCACACGCAACTCCGCGTTCGGAAAAGCGCTGCTTTTCCGTTGCAATGCCCGCGCGATGAGATGGTCACCGCGAATCGCGAGTTGTAGTTATTAGGTACTATATGAGTAGTACGTCGAAAAGCGTGTTCATGCGTCCGGGCGTCCGCCACACACAGATTGTCGGCGCTTTCGACGACATTCCTCGATGCTGTGGTACTTTTTCATCACCCCAATCGACGTGAGATTGGCCACGCAAAACGCGGTCACGGGGCAGCGCGAGATGGAGCTGCGTGCGTTTCCATTTTGGCTCGGATGACCGGGCAGTCCGCAAAATTTCGGGAGGCGGTATTTTCGCCGCGAGATAGCTAGGTTCTCGGCCCGCAGATGGAGCAACTTTCGAGACGGCGGACAGCTTCCGCCACATCGCTTTCGAGGAATCTCGCTGTGCTGTCTGCAGGTGAATGCTGGCACGAGCTGCTACAGCCGAAGTCGTCGACAGGAATTTCCGAGCCTTGGCTTATAGTGCCAAGCATGGATTCGAGAGCATAGCGGAAGCTCGCAACCTCAAACGCGGAAGTGGCGTCTGCTTCGTGCAGGACTCCCGAATGATTGGCTATCGAATTGACTGATGACTTTCGCAAGCGCGGCAATCTAGGCGGATAACTCCGACCCTTCAGTAAGCGTCGCTTCTCTCTATTCTTAGCATTTACCGATGTTCCGCTCGCTCGGTTAGAAAAGCGGAGCGCTGCTGCGGCCATAGTTTTCGCGATGATCGCAGTTCGCAGTTCGCACAATCGAAGCAAGATTTCCATCATGTGTTCGATTTTTTCGCCAATGCCGATCGGCATCTCATAGTTGGACATTGATCACGAGAACGCCAAGCCGCCGGCGATGAGGGAAACGAAACAGTTACTCAAATCACCTGCGGCCTTCACATCTGTCTAAGCGGCTGCTGAAAATCGTAACGGGCCAATTCGTCGGCGCCCTGTCGATACTCACGCTCCTCTGCGGCTTTCATCGTATGACGATTGACGATTTGCGACAGCTCCTGAACAGTTCGTTTGCGCGCCGCACCCGTGACGGCAAGGACCGTCAAAATGTCCTGGATCAATTGCTCTTCAAGCGCCGCATCCTGACGGTATGCCTCGAGAACTGCCTCAAGTTCAGGTCTCATAAATTATCTCCGCGAATCTCTAGTGTTAGTCTTAATTAACTAGTCCCTGAGATAAAATGCAACGCCGATTTCTCCGGTAAACGAGAGCGGAACGGTTCGTGGAGGGCTGGCCACATTCGGGCGGTGTGAAAAATTTTATTCCAGTTCTTCTTGACCATCGTGAACGCTGTTAAGCGGACGGACACCCTTTTCCGAAGCTCACCTCTCGCACAGCGATCACCATGCGTAAAAGACATCAATCAGAGGCGGATGAGTGCAATGCTCTTATCACGGAATTATCTGCGGAGACGGGACGCGCGGCGACGTGTGATGTTCGGAGCAACAGTCGAATGTCGCGGGGCCGTTCAAAATGTCAGAGTCGTGGACTTTTCACCTTGTGGCCTTCGTATTGACGGCAGCAAGGGACTTACCGCAGGCGATCCGATAAGGCTCATCCTTCGACCTGACCTTGACCTCTCCGGTGATATCGCATGGGCCGTCTGGCATAAGGCGGGCATCAAGTTTCAGGAGCCCCTTACTGACGAGCATCCGGCCTATGTCTTCCTCCTCGAGCAAGCCGAAGCGATCGAGCGCGTAAGGACACTGGCGCTCGTTGCGCTTGCCAAGGATCGGGCGAGACGCTGATTTTTTTGAAATAGACCACTCGTAACAGCATAGGCGACGCACGTTGAACGTGCGGCTGCCAGTCTGGCGCATGGTTATTTGTGTACCCGAGATGATGGGTTGGCACGTACCTGTCGCCAATCTCTAGGGCGGACGCATGCCCACTCGGAGACATCGATCGCAATGAACCAACAGTGGCCTTCGCTTGCAGATCTCCCAGACGACGGCGATGTGCCGCCCAGCGGCCTTCCGGCATTTGATCCTACGGCAGCCTCTGCCGACGAATTACTATTTACCGGGTTGCAGATCGCCCGCAGCGGCGCCCTCCCCGAGGCAGCGGAGATCTTCGCGAAGGCCATTTTGAAGGCCCCGGAATCGGCAGAGGCCTATGAGGCGCTGGCGACGGTCCTCGTGCCTTTAGGCAAGCTGGAATTCGCGAGCAGGGCCAAAGCAAAGGCTATCAGCCTCGGTTACAATTCGGCGGCATCGTGGGACATGCTCGGCGACATGCTCGTCGGGCTCGGCAAATTCGACGATGCTGCCGAAGCGTTCCAGACGTCACTCGATCTTGATTCCTCTTCGGCTGAGGTGCGGATGAAGCGCCAAGCCGCGGTTTTGCGAAGTACCAAAGGGGATTCCCCGGCAAGTCCCGCGCCTCGCGCCCCACGCGCGATAGCAGATGCCGGACTTTTTGGTCCGGAATTTCTCAGCGATGCGGCGGTGCCGCCGGCATGGCGCCGGGTGAACGTCGTCACGATCGACCCCGACAGGAATCCGCATTCCGCCGCTTTCGAAGATCTCGCGTCGAGCTTGGAAAACGCTTTGCGAGCACTCGGCATCCAAGCGGAACGCCGCAGCAATTCTCTCGGCGCTTCCGGCGTTAATCTTGTGCTTGGCGCGCACCTCATAGATTCTTCAGACTTGGCGGACCGGATCCCGTGGAACACGGTCATCATCAATCTCGAGCAGCTCAACGGCTTCGACGTGCGGTCACGGCCGGTCTATCTCAGTCTTTTGAGCCGTCTCGCCGTTTGGGATTACAGCGTCCGTAACATCGATGCGCTTCGGCGGATAACGCAGAATCCCTATGTGCGCCATTTCAGCGTTGGCTATACGCCTGCGATGACGCAGAACCTCGATGCGCCGGAGCAGCCGGTGGACGTGCTTTTCTACGGCAGCATCAATGCCCGCCGAGAGGCCGTCTTGAAAGCGCTGACGGCAGCCGATCTCAACGTCAAGCATCTCTTCAGCGTTTATGGTGCTGCGCGCGATCAGGCCATCGCGGAGGCCAAGGTCATCCTCAACATGCATTTCTACGAGGACAGCATCCACGAAATCGTTCGCACCTCGTATCTTCTTGCGAATGGCAAGGCGGTCGTAACGGAGTGCGGGCCGCAGACCGAGATCGACGAGGATATCCGGCAGGCGATGGTTTCAGTACCTTACAGCGACCTCGTCGGAAGCTGCGTTGCGCTCGTCAGTGATGAACCACGCCGGCAGGCGTTGGAGCGTCGCGCTTTCGAAATCTTCTCTAGGCGCGATCAGACGAAAATTCTGCGCGAGACCATAGCAGCGACGGTCATTCCGGCCTTGAGCTGACCGCCCCGCGCAAACTCACGCGGCTCTGCGCAGCTCTCCGCTCAGCGATGCCAGCTTCGACCAGCGATGATCGAGGTCGAAGATATCCGCGCGGTGCTGTGCACCGAGCCTGCTCTTTACGTCGAAGATATCCCGCTTCGTCGAGATCTGAAGTTTCCGCGCCTTGAAGGCGTCCGACCAGGGACTGAAGCCATACCACCAGATTGATCCAAGATCGCGGCTGCCGTTGGATTGGCCAGGCAGGTGCGAGCCGTGGCGGCCCGGCGTGTATGCGCCGATCGTGTATCGATGATAGAGCCTGCCGTGCGTCGGCTCGGTCAGTCCGGGGATCGCGAGACGATCGAAATCGATTTCGTCCTCCCAGACACCCACGGCTTTTTGAGCTACCAGGGGCTGCGCCGGATCCGGCGGATTACCTAAGTCGGTATCGACCATCACTGCTGCGGGAAGGCGAACACCGACGAGGTCATGCTGGAGCATGACGCGTTCCATCTTAGCCAAGGCCGGAGCAACGAAGAATTCTGTCGTGTTGAGCGCCAGCTTCCAGGCATCGGGAAAGCGCTGCTCGTGCTTCATGATTTCGAAATCGCGCAGAAGGGTCGCGAACGTGGCGTTCTCGGATGGTACGACTTCCCAGTGCGGAACAAGCTCTCGGCAGATCTCGACGGAAGCGTCCGTCGAGTGACAATCGATCAGCACCCCATGATCGAAGATCTCGCGATGATGGCGCAACCACCAGGGCAACAGGTAGGCTTCGTTGAAGAAATGCGAAATGACGACCCGTCGCGGCATCGGAGAATAACCTTGCAATCCACCGGTCTCGGCAGCCACGCACACTGCGGTTGATGTGTTTCTGCTTCGGCTTGCGTGTGGCTTGAAGGAGGAGGACGATCTTGCCTACACGGCGCGCTCCCGGCGGCGCGCAGACGTTTTAACGCCGGCGCCCACGAGTTCCAGAAGCGCCAGTTCGGCTTGGCTCGCGTAGCGTTCTTTGTGGTGTAGGACATAAAACGAGCGACGTGGCAGCGGAAATTCCGGCGACACGAGCTTTCCCGAGAGCAGCCCGGCTTCTGCAACAAGGTTCGAGATTGCTGTCGCGCCGACTCCGGCCTCGACGGCCGCGCAAACGGCCTCATTCGAGGGTAGCTCAAGCGCGATATCGAGATCCGCAAGTGTCATCGATAGTGACTTCAGAGCTGCTTCGAACTCGCCGCGCGTCCCAGAACCGGGTTCGCGCAGGACCCATTTCGTCTTCAAGAGATCGTTGGGCTCAAGCTTCGCGTTGCTGGCGAGCGGGTGCGTTGGAGAGACGACGATGATCGGCTGGTCGCCTTCGATGCTTCGTACCGAAAGGTGGGGATCGTCTATGACGCCCTCAATGAAGCCGATGTCTGCCGTGCCTTCGTGCGTCGCGGTAGCCACCTGCTGCGTGTTCCCGGCCTTGAGCATCAAGTGAATGTCTGGATAACGCTTGTGGAACATCGCCAGGAACGGCGGCAGCCAATAATTCACGATCGTCTGACTCGCATAGACCGACAGCGAGCCGCGTTTCAGCCCTGCGAGGTCGGCAAGGGCCTTCTCGGCCGTCGCTGCCTGCGCCAGCACACTGCGAGCTTCAGAGAGGAAGATCCGCCCGGCATCCGTTAACTCGATACGTCTGCCGATGCGGTCGAACAGCTTCACAGCGTATCGCTCCTCGAGTGCGGCAATTGCCGAACTCGCAGCGGATTGCGTGATGTTGATCTCGTGAGCCGCTTGCGTCACATGCTGACGCTCGGCGACCGCCACAAAGATCCGAAGCTGTTCGAGGGTCATCTTTTCCTCTCGATCCTCAGGGCATGGCTTTGATCAATGCCAAGCTGAATCCAGAGATAAAGAGCGTGGATGCAGCACCGAGCATCAGCGGCTTCAATCCCTTGGCTTTGAGCTTGGAGATATCGGTCTCAAGACCCATCGCCGCCAGGGCGACGGATAGAAGAAACGTCGTCGCCGGCACGATGACGGACTTAAAATCGGCGGGAATGACGACCAGACTGTTCAATGCAACGAGCGCGATGAAGCCGACAAGAAACCAAGGCATCGGCGCTTTGCCTGTAGGGCCCGACGCTCCGTGGTGGTGCGACGAGCGGCGCGTCGCCATCAGCCCGAGCGTGATCACGAGCGGCGCAAGCAGCATCACTCGGCTGAGTTTTGCGATGGTGCCGAATTCGCCGGATGTCTGACCGTCCTGGAAGGCGGCAGCAACCACTTGCGCGATCTCGTGAATCGAGGCGCCCGCCCAAAGCCCGAACGTGTGCGGATCGAGGCGGACGACGTCGGGCAACAGCGGATAGGTGAACATGGCAATCGAGCCGAAGATGGTTACGCAGGCGACTGCATACGCGACATCCTCGTCATGGCCCTTGGTGACGGTGTTCGTTGCAATGACGGCCGATGCCCCGCAGATCGAAGTGCCAGCGGCTATCAGCTGTGTCAGCTTGCGATCAACACCCATGACATGGCCCAGCCAAGTCGTGAAGGTGAACGTTGCGATCAGCGTCGCGACGATGACCGCAAACCCGACCGGCCCTACTTCGACGATCTGCTGTGCCGTCAGCTGAAACCCGAGAAGAATGATGGCGAAGCGCAAGATCCGGCGAAGGGAGAACGTCACGCCTTCCTTCGCGCGACGCGGCGTACCAACGATGTTGTGGAACGCGATCCCGATGATGATCGCGAGGATCATGGGACTTAACGTTCCGACGCCCGGGATCTCCCGGAGTCCGAATGCCAGGGCGGCGATAGTGCCAGTCAAAAACAGGCCTGGCCAAATGCCTTGCGCGTAGGTGGCATGACCGGCCGGCTTGTGCCGCGGGTGCGAGGCGGTCGGGTCCCAGTCTGTCGACGTGGCGGGCGCGGCGGGCATAGCTGGCGGTGGCATGGATTTCTCCTATTGAGCGCAGCCGCAGCATGTCGTTCCTCAACCCATCACTCCAACGCATTCCTTCTGTCGTTTCAATCTATTCTACTTATTGATCGAGGCAAAGCAACGCCGGATTGCCCTACGGTATCGCCAAGGCCGTCACCGACCGCACAGCACCCGGGTCGGCCGTCAGTGAAGGGCAGAAGACGGCTGGCCTGTCGCTGGGCATCCATCGCGGAGGCCGCATGGCGCTCCCGTCCCGACTTCCAACTGCAATGTCGTGTGACGAATTTCGAACTCGTCGTGCAGCATCTTGGCGGCACTGTCGATGAAGGCATCGCCCGGATGTCCGCCCGGCATGACAAGATGGCAGGTGAGCGCCGTCTCCGCCGTGCTCATCGGCCAGATGTGAAGGTCATGGATGCTCGTGACGCCGGGGAGGGCAGCCAAGCGCGCCTGGACCTTCTTGGCATCGATGTTCACTGGGACGCCATGCATCGCCAGCCGGATCGAATCTCGCAGCAACCCCCACGTTCCCCAAACGATAATGGCGGCCACGACCAGACTGACGAGCGGATCGAGCCAGTTCCATCCCGTGAGCAGCACGGCTATGCCGACCAGGACGACACCGAACGACACCGCCGCATCGGCCACCATATGCAGATAAGCGCCGCGAATATTGACGTCGCGCTCCCTACCCGACATGAACAGCCAAGCTGTGAACCCATTGATCAGAATACCCACCGTCGCGACGATGATCATCGTGCTGCCAACGACCGGTGCGGGTTCGATAAGGCGCTGCACGGCTTCGAGGGTGATGGCGCCGACCGCGACGAGCAAGAGAACCGCGTTGGCGAGCGCGGCGAGGATCGTCGATGAACCGAAGCCATAGGTGAAATTGAACGTCGCGCGGCGTTTGATGAGGGCGCTTGCGCCCCAAGCCATTAGAAGCCCAAGCACATCGCTGAGGTTGTGACCGGCGTCGGCGACAAGAGCCATTGAATTGGCGAAAAAGCCCGCAGCCGCTTCGACGATCACGAATGCGACGTTGAGCGCGGTTCCCAGCGCGAAGGCGCGACCGAAATCCTTCGGTACATGGCTGTGACCCGGGCCATGGCTGTGGCCATGCGCGCCATGTCCGTGGCCTTCGTGGCCGTGTTGGTCATGAGCATCGTGTGTATGGGAATGAGCCATTTCCGCTACCGTCGTTTCCATGCCGCAACGTAAGCAGTCTAACCGCTAGGTCAAAAATGGGAATTATGGCCGGAGCCGCAATCCGGGCGGAGATAGGATTAACCCTTCTCGATGCCGCTTATCCGCTCAAGAAGCCGCGGGCGGCGAGCAGGTGCTTCATTCGCATTCGTGTCAGCGTCCGCGGCCGGAAGTGGTGGCGGAACGGATGGATCGGTGCCGCTGCTATCGACAGACTTGTTTGTACCGTTGCCATTCAGCGCCCGGAGATATGCGCCGGGACGGCCCTCAGCCGTGCCGTCGCCGGAACGGTCAGCATCGTTGGCTGCAGGCTGCAAACTGCGCGGCGCGGAAATCCGCTCCGCAAGTGAGGGCTTCGCCTGGGGCAAACTCTCCGCCGGACCGTCAGTTGTGCCCGGGTTTACACGGCTAAGCTCTTCATGGAACCGAAGCGCCTGTCTCGAGAGGCGCTCCTGTCCCGCGGCAATTTCGGCGCGAAGCTCCGCAATCACCCGCCGCTGGTGGTCGACCTCATCCTGCAGGGCATTCCGATCGGCCTTATCCGCCAAATCGGTAGGATGCTCTTTCTCATCATAGACCTGGAGAGCGGCTTTGAGCTTGGCGATTTCAGTCGACTTGACGTCGCTCGCCGATTGAAGATCAAGAAGGCGATCTTCGAGGGCCATTTTCTCCGCATCCTCGCCGCTGATGCTGGACTTGAGAGCGGCGAACTCGGCTTCCGTTTTTGCGAGCGCCAGCATCAGCCGTTTGATTTCGGCATTCTGTTCATCGTGAGAAGCCGCTCGCGTCGCTGCTTGCAGCCGCTCGATCATCAATGCCTGCTCGCGGCTCTTCTCTCTCAACGCTTCGAGTTCGGTCCGAAGTGCAATGTTTGTATCGGCGCCGGCGCCCTTTGCACCGTCACGGTTTCGGACTGCCCGCGTATCGAGTGCGGTGCGCAACTGGGCGAGTTCCTTCTCGCGTTGCTTATTGAGTTGAGACGCTTCCTCCAGCGCGGCGGCCTGTTTGGCGCCGGTCGTTGCCAAGGCTTTAATCTCGCGGTCGCGCGTGGCCAGAAGCTTGCGCGTTTCGGTGAGACGCTGCTCGACCTTTGGAAGGCGATCGAGAATAGCCTGCTCCAGCACGCGCCGGGCGTTCTCATGCTCTTCGACGCTCATTTTCTGATCGGCGATCGCCTCGGACAATTCCTGAATCTTGGCGTCGCGCCGATTGACCTCGATACGCTGGCGTGCGGCTAACAGGGCCGCATCTTCGAGCCTCGCTTCGAGGCGATGCAATTCCATCGCGAAATCGGCGCGCATTCGGTCTTTGTCGGCGCGGATTTCTTCTTCCGTCAACGGCAGCGTCCGCTTTAAGGCTTCGGACGTGAAGCGCTCCACGCGACGCTTATAGGCCGGTAAAAGGACAACAACGATCAGGGCCGCGATAAGAAAGCCCAGTGTAACGAGCATCGCGGCGTAAAGGGTGATCAAAGATACGCGTCCTGAGATGAAAAGCTTCGCGGCGTGTGCCGCCCGCCAATTCCCTTACCCGGCAGAGAAGCCTCCTTTTGGGTCAGACCACGATGGCGAACTCATGCCTGCTGGGCGGCCGGCATCAGAACGGATTCCAGGTCGGATTTCTCGTATACTTCAAATACCCGACGTTGGCACCAAGGCGAAGTCCCACCCCGGCTCGAATTGGAGCGAGTGTGACATGTCCGGCCTTCTGAAATTGCACGCTTATGCCGCCCACAAGATAAGCCGTGCCCTCGACCCCGCCGAAACGATCATAGATATCTGACGGATCGCGCAAGTTGTAGACGAGCGTCATGACCTTGGAGCCGTCGCCGCCGAAATCGTATCCCACCGAAGGGCCCTGCCAATAGACTTTGTAGGAGCCCGCATCCTTCGTGTAGAGCGTCCCTTCCCCATACGAAAGACCAGCGACGAAGGCGCCACCTGCATCCTGCCCCAGGATATAGCCGTTCGGACGGCCGGCCTTCTGGAATGCCCACTCGATGGCCTTGGCCAAGCCTCCACTCACTTCTCCGAAGAAGCTGTTTCCAGCCCGAATGATCTCGTTTTCCGAGTAAGTGTCATGCGGTGGCGGCGCATCCCCTGGCGGCGGATAATAGCCGCCGTCGCGGCTCGCGCTCTGGGGCGGCGGCGCATATGGCGTTCCATAACCGCCTGGGTCGCTCTCCTGGCTGCGGGGACCATTGTAGGGTGCATAGGCACCCCCAGAATCGCCGGCAGGCGGCTGATAGGAGTCCGATGGGGGCTGATAAGCGTTTGAAGGTGGTGCGCGATACGTATCGACGCCGCTTTGGCCGGAATAGGTGTCAGCCGGGGGCCTATACGCGTCGTCCACGGCATCGGCCGTCGACGCGCCCAGCATGAGGCAAGCGGCGAGGCTTAGAACGGAAACGCAGGCTGCGTTTCGAAAAGCAGATATGCCTTTTAGCGAAATTCCGACGAGGCCGCAGCGCATCGGCGAATCCCTCATTCTTATCGTTCGAACCGAGACCGGTTACCGGCGCCCGTCGGCGCAGCCCCCTGACCGGACCCTTCATCGACTCCAAGATACAGATTCGCGAGTATTCGTTGCTAAAGTATGGCCAATCCGCGTTGCCTATGCGCCCGGCGCAGACAATTCGGCCACGGCGCCGCGCCACAGCGGCTGGCGCCCCCAGGCCACGAAATAGGGATTACGAAATTTACGTTCGTAATGACCGTAAGTCAGCTGCGTGCCGTCGAGATTTGTAACCGAGCCGCCGGCTGCCTCGAGAATGGCCTGTCCTGCTGCGGTATCCCATTCGCACGTTTCGCCAAATCGCGCGTAGAGGTCTCCCTCGCCGGCCGCAATCAGGCAAAACTTCATTGATGACCCGAGTGGCTTTGCCTCGTGCACCTTCAAATGGGCTAACAGGCCGCTACTCGCAGCACCGGCGCCCCGGCTGTTAAAGGCCACGAGAGCAGTTGGATCGGGAGCCCGTGTGGACAGGCGCCTGAAGTGCAGTTCCGAAAAGGCGCCCCCGTTCTTGTTCGAGAGGTGCGCTTCATAGGATCCACCATCAGATCGGGTAACGAAAAGGCGCTCTGACGGCGGCAGATAGATCAAGCCGAAGCGCGTTTTGCCGTCCTCTACCAGACCAATATTGATGGAAAACTCCGGCTTTCCGCGAATGAACAAACGCGTCCCGTCGAGTGCATCAACGAGGAAAAAACGCTTTGCGTATCGGCACGCGGCGCCATTGGCGATCTCTTCTTCCGCGACCACGGGCACATCGGGTGCAATGCGCTGAAGCGCGGAGAGTATCACCGCCTCCGCTTCGCGATCGGCGGCGGTGACGGGCGAGCGATCCGCCTTCTGCTCGAACTTCACGCCATTCGAGAAGTGCGACATCTCCAGGCGCCCTGCCTCGCGAACGGCGGGAAGGAGTGCTGCAATCAGCGCATCGCTTTCATTGACGTCTATCGGCAACATCGCGAGGTTCAATGCTCCAAATTCGAATCATTATGTGCGGGCCAGGTTCCCGCTACCAATGCGCTTATCGCGCCGCGGTTCGGACCGTGGCGCGCAAGACTCATGTCTTCCATGAAAAACAGGGCCCTGAGAGCCCGCCGGCTACAAGACTTGGCAACCGTTGTACGGCGCATGTATCAGAGCATGGGGTATTTTCGCAAGCGGCCTCGCTGTATTCGCGTCGCGCTGTCGCGCAGGAGCAGCCGCAGTCACGCGACATCAACGATCGCGAAAAAAGAGGTACTGATGAACCAGCGCGTTCCGCCGACTGATCTTGAACTTGCTGCGCTGATTTCGAGCAAAATCTGTCACGACATCATCAATCCGGTCGGCGCCATCGTCAACGGACTGGAAATCCTCGACGAGGACGACGATCCGCAGGCAAAAAACTACGCCATGACCGTCATTCGGAATGTGACGGGACAGGCGTCAGCCAGGCTTGAGTTTGCGCGATTTGCCTTCGGTGCCGCCGGTTCGGCCGGCAGCATGATCGATCTCTCGACTGCAGAGAAGATTTCCCGTGGGTTCGTCAGCATCACGCAGGGGAAACACAAGCTGACTTGGCGCGGCGCGCCGGGCCTTGTCGCAAAAGACAAGGTGAAGCTGCTTCTCAATCTCATTGCGTCTGCCGTTACGGCATTGCCCCGGGGCGGCGAGATCGACGTTTCAATCGGCGGATCGTTTGAGCAGCCGACGTTTCTCATTCGTTGCAAAGGAACGGGCGCGAGGCCGCCGCAGTACCTCACTGACTTCGTGGCCGGCAACCCACTGGCCCTCGATGCGATCACGATCCAGGCATACTACACGTGGCGAATCGCTCCGTCGGCTGGCATGCGGCTCGAGATCTTGAAGGATGGCGCCGACATCCTGCTGGTGGCCAAACCCGCCGGGTAAGCCCGTCCGGGCGGTCGTTCAGCAACAGAACGACTTCCTGCCATACCTCTTAAGCGCGTCTTAATATTTTAAGGGCACCTTTCGACACATTCGTTCGAGTTTCCTGTTGCCTTGCTGACGGTTAGTGCAGCGCTCAGCCTTCGAGAAGCTCCTGAAATGCTTCACTGCTTTATCATCGATGACTCCGAGATCATCAGAAGGTACACACGCCTCATCTTTGAAAGTCTCGGTTTTCGCGTCAGCGAGGCGGACGGCCCCGTCGCCGCCATCGAGCGGCTGAGATCAGAAGCTCCCGATTACATACTCGTCGACTGGAGGATGCCTGCGTCGAACAGCATCGTGTTGATCGACAAGATACGATCGCTGCCACTCCGCAAGCGGCCTTATATTATCTACGTCGCCACGGAACACGATCCGCTCGAGATCCAGCGCGCGCTCGCTCGCGGCGCCGATACATATCTCCTGAAGCCTTTCAATCGCGCGATCGTCGAACTGAAGCTCGATGAGATTCGCGCCGCAGCTTGAATTCGCCACGGCGCAGACCTGACTACAAAATATGAAGAGAGCTTGCGCGCTATTGCGCGCCGTCTCCATCCGACGGCGGCTGCGGCGTCGGATAGCCCGCACCGCCGCTCGTCTGCTTGATCGGTGCAACCTCAGCTGAATCGCCAGCAGGCTTGTGCGCTTTGTGCTTCGTTGCGGATTCGCTGAGCGAACCTGTCTCCACGGGCGCAGCTGCCGCCGTTTCCTGGCTTCCAGCGGGGCTCTTCGCTTTTCGATAGATCAGCGATTTGGGATCGGGAATAGCCTGTGCTGCTGTCTTATGCGTCACCGGCACGGGCGCGGCCTCGGTATGGACGGCGGCTTCCTTAGTCACCTTCTTCTTGGCGGGCTTTTCCGCGGCAGCCGTTTCCGGCTTCTTTGCCGGCTCTGCGGCGTCAGTGGAGGCCTGCTCGGAGCCCGGAAGTTTCGATCCACCCCAGCAGACCGTTGCCTCCGCGGTGCAGGTGTGTTCGTCGAAAACGATAAAGTTGAGGAACAGCTCGCAGGAAACACTCTTCTTGCCCGTCTTGTAGTCTTTAACCCCGCGCTCGGACATCTTCGTCGTGATCAGCTTGTCGAGAAGGTCTTTTGCGTCCTTCGTCGGTCCGTCCTTCCCGTAGTCATTCACCGAGAAGCCATAGCGCTTGCATTCCGCGTTTGCAGAAACAGTGGTGGCAACGGCGAAGGTTGCGGCCAAGGCCAATGCGGCGCCGAAATTGACCGAGAAGCGCATCACAAGAAATCTCCCCTCAAAACCCCACCCAGAGACAGGCTGTCTTTATATTGTCAGCACAATGGCGGCACGAGGGCGAGTGGCGCAAGAGCGACAGTTGACAGCTTTCTTGCGTCAGAGTGGAAAAGTCACAGATACGCAAAGGTCACGAAAAGCGTGGCCCGGTTCGAATCTGCAAAACCCGGCAGCCGGTCAGTGCATGTAGGGAGAGTTGCCGCCGTAAAGGCTGCCGACGCCTGAATCGAAGAAGAAGCTGTTGTCGAAGGGCCCCGCAACCGTCTGATCGCGGAAATCCGGTGGGCCAGGAGGTCCTTTTTTCCTACGCGAAGGAGAGCCGTATGTATTTACCGAATCGCTCTTATCGTAGGAATAGCCGCCCTTCTTGCGATGAATTGCATAGCCACTCGAGTCGTCCTGAGCGGCGACGGAGGGAACGACCGCGCCAATGAGAAACAGGCTGGCGACAAAGGCTGAAATCAGTCTCGACATCATAGGTTCGGCCCTTCCGCCATCATTCGTTCACGACACTATATAGCTTAAACTTCCCCAAATTATCATTGCGCTGGCTCAAGAAAAGGTTACACGCCTTATTTCTGAGAAGGATGTCACTTCCGCACAACGCACTTCCTTGTAAAGAACGTCTCTGGCCAGTCGGAAAACGCTGCCCCCTGCGACATATGGTAGGATTCCGGGCGTGGGAGCCCTTCAGGGTGCGGAGCTTTCGATGCGGAAAACCGCGCGGCTCGCCATCGTCCCACATAACTCGTGGAGGCGGCCTATGGATTATGTTCCCCTGCTCATCCAACTCATCAGCGGCGCGCTCGGCGGCAACATCGCGGGCAGCCTGCTCAAGAATTTGAGTCTCGGCACTCTCGGCAACTCGGTCGCTGGAATCGTCGGCGGGGGTATCGCAGGGCAAATACTGGAACAGGTTTTCAACACCGCGGTTGCCGGTGGAGCGCTCGATCCCGCCGCGATCATCACGCAGATCCTGGGCGGGGGTGTCGGTGGCGGCATTCTGATGGCCATCGTCGGCGCCATTCGGAATGCCGTTGCGAAGTAACGCTCGTCAACATGATGATTTCAAAGATGGAAAGCTCGTCGGATTGTGCCGACGGGCTTTTCTGTTTGTCTTGGGATCTGCCAGCTCAACGTATGGTGAGTTTAGCGGCACAAATCGACGCCATCCCTCCGCGAAGATACCGGCAAATAGCCTTTCGCCACCGCGGCGCGGGCCGCAGCGTGGTCTGTTCCCCCTCTCGTGAAACGTCAGCCCGCTCTTTGCAGATCGACGGCTTTCGGTCCCTTGCCGCGTTTGTCCGGCTCGGTCTCGAACGAAATCCGCATCCCCTCGTTGAGTTCACCGATGCCTGATCGTTCGACAGCAGTGACGTGAACGAACACGTCGTTACCGCCGGCGTCGGGCTTGATGAAGCCATAGCCTTTCTGGGAATTGTAGAACTTAACAGTACCTGTCTGGCGCATGCATCGTCTCCTGGCAGCCCGACCGACGAGTGAAGCCTGCTCAAAGCTTCGCACCGTCAGCCGTGGCGGGCCTCGGAGCCGGAACGATCCAAAGCGCCTCCTTGCCGGATCGCATTACACGCGCCGGTCTCGTAGAACGCGTCGGGAGCTCCCGTGCCGTTGCCCGCCTAGCGTGCGGCAATTTATCCTGTAAATATGGAGACCTTGCAAGGTGAAATGCTGCACAGCAACGGATGACGACAGTTATTGGGAGTTCGTCCGGAGTTCGAAGCGGCTACCTGAACTCTCAGCGAGGCGCTCCTCGAGACACGGCATGACTGTCTCGAGTTCATGTTTCAGGACAAACGGCGGGTTGAGCACGAGCACGCCCGAGGCGGTGAGGCCAAGTCCCGCAAAGGGCCTGGAAATGGCAAGCCGGACGTCGAGAAATTCGACACTTCCCGCCGTCGCAAGAGCGACGAAGCGATCGGCCGCCGTCTCATCCTTGAGCGGATACCAGATGAGATAAGTGCCGGTGGCGAACCGCGCCGATGCTTCCTGGACTGCGTTCACGAGTTCTTCAAACTCGCTCTTTTCCTCGAACGGTGGATCAATGAGCATAAGGCCGCGCCGCTCCCTGGGCGGCAGAAGCGATTTGACTGCATGACGTGCGTCGATGTTCAGCATGGTTGTTGATTTCGCGCGGAGCAACTCCTGTTTAAGACGCTGAAACTCGGCATCTGCGAGTTCATTCGCGATCAGGACGTCCTCGTCGCGCATGAGGTGGCGGGCGATCAATGGACTGCCGGGATAGTAACGGAGGCCGGCACCGTTTACGGATCGGACGGCGTCCAGATAAGGCCCGAGCAGATCCGCGACCTCTTCCGGCAGGTCGGCATCATAGATACGCGCGATCCCGTCCTTCCATTCGGCGGTCTTGGCGGCTTCCGTGCCCTCGAGATCGTAGAGACCTGCGCCCGCATGTGTGTCGATGACGCGGAAAGGCTTCGGCTTCTGCTTCATGTACGTCACGATACGCGCCAGGACGACGTGTTTCAGAACGTCCGCGAAATTCCCGGCGTGATAGTCATGATGGTAGTTCATGGCGAAGCGGTCATTTCCGGATGGGCCTAAGCCTTCTGCTCCCATCGCCCGCTTTGCGACTGCTGCCAATACGTGACGAAGCAGCCCGCTGCCTTTGCGGCTTTCCATTGATTCCGTGCCGAAGCGACGGCATCGGGATCATGACCGTCGAAGACGTAAACGAAGCGTTCGGCGCCCGAAAACTCCCGCGCCTCGGCACCGTCGACGAGAAATCGTACACCGGCGGCGTTCGGCGTTTCGTCGGTGAGCGTCAAGTATATGGGCTGCGCGCTTGCGTGACCGATGCGGGCGCTGCCGTGCGGCAGGAAACTGTCATCCGCGTAAGTCCAAAGCGCCTGGTCGATGGCTTCGAGACGCTCCTCGCTGCCGACCTGAACCACGGCACGCCAGCCGCGCGCGAGCGTCTTTTCGAGAAGCGACGGCAAGACGCGCTCGAGAGGCTGATATTCGAGGTGGTAGAAATAGACGTCCATCGGCTTCCGATGGCTGAGAAAGCGCCGAAACGCAAGACCATCGCGCCACCTCTTGAACCCCGCCCCAGGGATACTATCTAACCCCGTCCGGTGCGGCGCCAGTTTGTTCGGCTGACGCCCGTGCGGGCGGTGAGCGTAGCGGCTTTGAGTCTATCTCGCTGCTGTTTGCTCCCGCCCGCTGCGATTTTCTCAAGACTTTTTGGCGTAGGGATTTTCGCCCGCCCTTAAATGGAAGCGGATCGGCACACCCGGTAGATCGAACGTCTCGCGCAGCGAGTTCGTCAGATATTTCACATAGGACTGCGGTAGCGCTTCTGCCCGCTGAGAGAAGGCGACGAACGTCGGCGGCCGCGTCGAAAGCTGCGTAACGTAGCGGATCTTGATACGCTTGCCGTGAACCGCGGGCGGCGCGTGGCGGCTCAGAGCTTCGGCGAGCCAGCGATTGAGTTGTGGTGTCGATACGCGCCGGTTCCAGACCGCATAAGTTTTGACGATCGCGGACATCAGTTGGTCGAGCCCGCTTTCGGAGCGCGCCGAAATGGCAACGAAGGGAACGTCTGGCACCTGCGCGAGACTTTCGGCCACGGTCTTCTTCAATTCACGCAGTATTTTCTGCTTCTCGGCAACGAGATCCCACTTGTTGACGGCGACGACAAGCGCGCGGCCTTCTTCGGTCACGCGGTGACCGATCGTCAGATCCTGGTGTTCGAATGGGCGCTCTGCGTCGATCAACAGCACGACGACTTCGGCGAAGCGAATGGCGCGCACGGCATCGCTCGCGGACAGCTTTTCGGCCGTCTCGGTAATCTTTGCTTTTTTCCGCAGGCCGGCCGTGTCGAACAGGCGGATCTCGTGGCCCTTCCATTCGAAGTCACTCGAAACACTATCGCGCGTCAGACCGGGCTCGGGTCCTGTGATCATCCGGTCTTCGCCGAGGAGCGCGTTCACGAGGGTCGACTTGCCGGCGTTGGGGCGGCCAACGATCGCGACGCGAATAGGCTTCGGCGGCGCCGCCCGCTCTTGCGGTTTTTCAACCTCTGCAGCGGCTTCCGCAGACCTTCGCCTCTTGGCCGCCGGTGCTGCCTTCAGCCCGAGTGCCGCGAGCATATCTTCAGCGAGGTCGCCGATGCCTTCGCCGTGCTCGGCAGAGATCGCGATCGGAGCACCAAGGCCAAGCGAGAAAGCATCAATGACACCGTCCGTGCCTTTATTGCCTTCGGCCTTGTTCGCAACGAGAACGACCGGCTTTCCCGATTGCCGGGCGATGCGGGCAAATCCCGTATCGGCGGCGGTGACGCCTGCGCGTGCGTCGATCACGAATAAGACGAGGTCGGCCTCGGCGATGGCTTGTTCCGACTGCTTACGCATGCGGTCGGCGATAGATCCACGCTGCGCCTCTTCCAGACCAGCCGTGTCGACCAAGCGGATATCGGTTCCAAAAAGATCGGCGATGCCCTCTCGGCGGTCGCGCGTCAGGCCGGGCAAATCAGAAACGAGTGCCGCGCGCGTCCCGGTGAGGCGATTGAACAATGTCGACTTGCCGACGTTCGGGCGGCCGACAATGGCGACGACAGGGATTTCAGGAGAGGACGACAAAAGAAGAACCGAACTTGGGGGATGTGGGATACAGGCCGCCAGCGGATCGAATGCCGCGCAGCGACACGCCCTCCTAGCCCAATTCTCAGTTGAGGGCGATGAGTTTCGCAGAATCCGTCAAAACGAACATGTGGCCCTGCGCCACGATCGGCGGAATGAAGACCTTGTCGCCAATGCTCATCGTGCCGCCGACCTTGCCGGTTACCGGATCGACGCTCACGACGTCGCCGGTGCTCGAGACCAGCCAAAGGGTGTTAGCCGCCAGAATGGGACCTGCGTAATTCTTGGCTGCGGGAAGCTGGGTCAGCCACTGGGTCTTGCCGTCGGTGCGCGAGAGCGCCATCAGACGCCCGCCAGTATCGACCACGTAAACCGAGCCTCCGGCGACGCACGGCGGCTCCGAGCCCGGGATGCTCAATGACCAGAGCCGATCGCCCGTCTTTGCTTTCGCGGCGACCATCCGTCCGGCGTGCCCGATCGCAAAAACGACCCCGTTATCTATCGCCGGACGCGCGACATCGCTCATCGAGGCGATCTGTGAGGTCTGTCGTGTCCGGGCAAGGTTCTCCGTCCAGACGGTCGAACCGTCGGACAACTTGAACGCCATGATATCCCCTGACGGATACGGCACCACGACCACGTCATCAGTGACGGCAGGGCTTGTCGACGTCATGAGGCTTGCGCTCTGCGGCAGACCTCGCGCGGCCCAAAGCTCCGACCCGTCGATGCCGCTCAGACAATAGAACCGTCCGTCGATCGTAATGACGTAAAGCCGGTCACCGGCAGCCGTCGGCGCGGCACGCACCGGCACGTCGAGATTTTTCGACCAGATCGACTTGCCGGTCGCGGGATCCATCGCCGCGACGACGCCGTAGCCGTTGGCCACGTAGAGGCGCCCGTTATCGGCTGCAAGTCCGCCGCCATAGCCGCCCAGCCCGACCGTCGTTTCCGGCTTAGTTGCAATCGTAAACACGCTGCTGCCCGACAGAGTGAACGCAGACACGTTGGCCCCAGCATCGAGCGTGTAAATGCGTCCATCGAAGACGATCGGGCTCGCCGTGACACGACCCGTCTTCGACGAGCCCTCGCCGGCGCTCACACTCCAAAGCTGATGCAGCGCTCCGTTGAGCGCGAGGTTGCCGGGCGCGTTATTGGCGTCGCCGCCGGGTTGGGACCAGGCATCATTCATGCGTGGAGACGGGATTACGATTGGCGTATTGGCATCCGCCAGATTGGAGGAAATGCTTTCCGTTGTCTCGACGATGGGGATACGCCGTCCCGGCAACGGCGTCTGTTTTTCCTTGAAGGGATTGAGCTCGCCGATTTTGGGAAGGGAGGGTCCATCACCCGCACAGCCGCCGAGCCAAAGCACCGAGACGATCGCCAGCAGCGACGTCGCGCCGACCCGGAATTGCCATCCCCCTTTACCCAACAAGCCTGTTCTCCCCTCACCGCTTCGCGGTTCTACTTTTTGTCGGTGCTCGCAGTCCCACCCGTCTGAGGCTGCGGTTCGGTCTTCGCCGGCTCGGCCGGCTTTTCGGGTGCCGACCCCGAACTGGATAGCGCCGGCGGTGGTGGTGTGTTTGTCGCGACCTGCGCCGATGCGATCTCTCCCATTATGATCTTAACACGGTTCTGAAGGTCTTCAGAGACGTTGGGATCGATCAAGAGAGGTTCGAGATATTTGCGTGCATCATCGTATTTCTTCGCCTTGTACGCAGCCAATCCCAAGAGTTCGCGCGCGCTGTTGGCGAAGGGCGCGCCGTCCGCCATGAGAGGTGTCAGACGATTCTCGATTTCCGCATAGTCCGCGGTCTCCATCTGCAAAGAGGCTGCCTGGAGTTGTGCAAAATCTCTCAACAAGGCGTCGGCGCCGGGTTGCTTGGCGAGGGAATCAAAGGTTGCAACAGCATCGGCCGTCTTGCCGTCCTTCGCCTCAGCGCCGGCCAAGCGCAACTTCGCCAGCGCCGCGTAACCTGCCGGACCGTTTTCGGCGATCGCCTTGAAGGCCTTTTCCGCGTCGTCTTTTTTCTTGTCGTCGCTCAGTGTTTCAGCCGTCGCGAAATTAGCGCCCGCAGCTTCTTCCGAGCCCACGCGTCGCTTCTCAAGGTACTGATATCCTGCGACGCTGAGAATGATGAGCGTCACCGCGCCAAGGATCAACCCATTGTACCGCTGCCAGATTTTCTGCAGCTGCTCGCGGCGGATTTCTTCCTGGACCTCGCGAAGCAGGCTGTCGTTGTCGTCGGCCATCGAGCTACTTTAAACCTCATTCTTTCGCCGGAACTCGGAACGAGGGATTTCCCACGGCCAACCCGGTTTTGCGGGCATAGATAACCGAGCAAGCGTTCCGGGCAAGCCCTCAGGCAAAGATTCCGTTGCGTATCGGGGGCCTATCCCGCCTCGAAGATGCTAAGTTGTCGGTGTCTTGGGCTTTTTCGTGGCCCGCACGGGCGTCACCGATGCTGCCATCGCCGGCGTCTTCAGAGCATAGGTATGCTCGGGGGCCGGAAAAGTGCGCGCCCGGACTTCGTCGGCATAGGCGGCGATGGCCCGGTCGATCGCCGTCCCGATGGCGCCGAATTTCTTAACGAATTTCGGAACGTCGGGCGACAGACCGAGCATATCCTCCATCACGAGGATCTGGCCGTCACAGCCTGCGGACGCTCCGATTCCTACGGTCGGTATCGGTATCGCCTTCGTGATCCGTTCGGCGAGAGGGGCCGTCATAGCTTCCAGGACAACGGCGAAGGCTCCGGCTTCCGCGACGATGCGCGCGTCTTCTTCGATCGCCGCCCATTGGTCGACAGTACGCCCCTGGGTCTTGAAACCGCCAAGGACGTTAACGGATTGCGGGGTAAGGCCGATGTGAGCCATTACGGGGATGCCGCGATCGACGAGGTATCGGATCGTTTCAGCCATGCGGCGCCCGCCTTCCAGCTTGACGGCGCCGCAGTCGGTTTCCTTCATCACACGGGCGGCGTTGCGGAATGCGACGGAGGGGCTTTCCTCGTAAGTCGCGAACGGCATATCGACCACGACGAGAGCTTTTTTTGAACCGCGTACCACGGCCTGGCCGTGCATGATCATCAGTTCGAGCGGAACGGGAACGGTCGTCTCGTAGCCGTGCATCACCATTCCGAGGCTGTCGCCGACCAGAAGAAAATCGCAGTGATTGTCGGCAATGGCGGCGGTGTGCGCGTGATAGGAGGTGAGCGCGACGATCGGATCTCCGCCTTTACGGGCGGCGATGTCGGGCGCCATCAGCCGACGGCGTTTAACGTGAATAGACATATTGCTCCAATCGCCTTGGGCGGAGGTCTCGGCGGCTCACGTCGAGCCATTTCCAGGGATGATGTGGGGTCGGCGGCCCGCCTCGTCATCCTCAGTAGCTAAACACAGTTTACGAAACGGCGCGGGCGTTCGCCAGCTTCGCGCGGTGAAGAAACGAACGCGCATGGTAAATTTTTCCACACGGCGTCCACACTTATTATGGCACAACCGGCCATAGCGTTGAATTGGCGCAACATCGCGCCCGTCGAATGCTCCGGCGGAGCGCTCCCTCGTTGCGCGGCTTGATTGGCGTCTGATAGCCAATTCTCAGCGATACTTCCCGGGCCATCGCAGGTTCGGTCATGTTGCAGCGACGGGTCTCGTTCATTTCGACGTCGGGGTAGGTTGCGTGCGTCGTTCAGCGGAAGTCAGAGGCAGAGTTTCTCCGGCATTGCGTTCGATCGCGGTTGGCGCGATCGCGTTGGCCGTTCTGACCAGTCCTCTCACAGCCGACGCGAAATCGAAAAGCGGACTTCTCCGGCTCAAGTCCCAAAGTGACTCGATGCTCGCGGCGCAGTCGAGCGCGCCACTGCTCGTCGTCGTCTCGATCAAAAAGCAGCACGTCCGAGTCTACGACATCAATGGGGAAGTCGCGTCGTCGCGCATTTCGTCGGGCAAGCCGGGCCACGATACGCCGATGGGCGTGTTCTCAATTCTCGAAAAGAACGTCTATCACGTCAGCAATATCTACTCTGGCGCGTCGATGCCCTACCAGGAGCGCATCACATGGTCGGGCATTGCGCTGCACGCCGGTATCGTGCCGGGTTATCGCGCTTCGCACGGATGCATCCGACTTCCCTATAGCTTCGCGCGAAAACTCTACGGACTGACCAAGATTGGCAATCGCGTGGTCGTTTCCTATGACGATCCCGCGCCGATCCCATTCGAAAATCCGAAACTCTTCAAACCGCTTCCCCTCGATGACGCCACGGCGATGACGTCGGATCCATCGCGGCCGCAGCTCATCGCAGTCAATGATCGCACGGACGATAATTCGACGTCGGATACGCCGCAGGGCCTTCCCAGGCTCATCGGCGTTTCGCCCGCTCTTCTCCGAGCGGTGGCGGACATGCCGAAAGATCCGCAACGCAGGCCGACGACACGCACTGAAGCCGATCAGATCATGCAGGAAAAGCTCGACAATGCGCGGACGGCGCTCAAGACAGCGCAAGCTGCGCTGACGGCTGCCGACGACAAAGTCAAAGCGACCGCGAAAGATTTTGACGATGCACGGCAGAAATTCGAATCGGCTCGCAACGTCATCGCGCCTCTCCGGGCCGCCGTCAAAACAGCCGAAAGCCGGCAAAAAGACGCGATGGCGTCTTTCGAAACTTATATGTCAGGCGGCGCCGGGCCATCCGGCACAAGATCGCAAGCCGGCGCACAATCCGACAATGCCATGGATCGCGAGGGCGAACTCGAGAACGCGCTGCTCGACCTGACGATTGCGGCTGACAAGGCGCGGGCGGATGCGGCGCAAGGCGAAATGAACTTCGCGGAAGTGCAGGCAGTCTACTCTGCCGCGCAGACTGCGCGAGATTCGGCCGTCGATGCATTCCGCGATGCCGAGGCCGACCTAACCTCAGCAACGGCATCGCTGAGCGATGCCAACAAGGAAATGCGGCGTCGCTCGAAGCCGATCGCCGTGCTTGTCAGCCTCAGGGCGCAGCGAATTTATGTCCGTCAGGGCTTCGAACCGCTTCTTGAGGCTCCGATCACGGTGACACCCCTGGCGCACAAGGTCGGGACGCACGTCTTCACCGCAATGCGCTATGGCAGCGACCCGAATACCTTCGATTGGCGTCTGGTCAGCGCGCAAACGCCAATGCCTGGCCAGCCGTTCGACCAGAAAAAGCGCAGGACCGCGTCCGCGCAGGGAGAAGGATCGGACGTTCAAATGGCGACCGAGGCGCTTGCCGCGTTCACTATTCCGGACGAAATTCTGCAAACGATTACCGAACGCGCGCGACCGGGCTCTTCGCTTATCGTCTCGGACCGGGAATTGCCGTTGAATGAGAACGGCAGCGGCACCGAGTTCGTGGTCCTGACACGATAGACACACCGGTCATTTGTTTTCTCGGCCGGCGTCGGGTTTGTCTGCTTACGGCGTTTCCCTGCTTGTTGACAGTGGCCTTTATTTGTCTATTCCCGAGGCTCGATAGCAGGCGGTGCACCAATTTTGCTGACAAATCGCAGCTCCGAAGCCTTGGCGGGGTGGGCAATCGCTCTGTTCTCGGCGGTTCTCATCGTCCTGCTCTTCCATAAAATGGCGCCGCAGAATGCGCCATGGACGTTCGCCATCAACATTCCTGACACGCCCGTTCGGGGGGCCCTTGAACCGAGTGGTGAAGTCATAACACCGACTGGCGATCATAATTTCGTTCACGCTGCTTCGGCTGTCGAAACTCCTGACGGTGTCTTGGCTTTCTGGTATCGCGCATTGTACGAGGGCGCGGCCAACGCGGAGATCGTTTCGGCGCGTTTTGATGGCGCGCGATGGTCGAAGCCGCGCGTCGTGACGGACAGCGCGCGCGTCAGCGGCGACATCGCAATGACGATCAAATCCCTCGCTAATCCGGTTCCATTCCGCCGTTCCGATAAAGAGATCTGGTTGTTCTTTGCAGCATCGCGCCTCAGCGGGTGGGCAACCTGCGAAATCGAATTGGTCCGCAGTCTCGACAACGGAGAAACGTGGGGACCGGCAGAGCGGATCTATGCTTCCCCGTTCTTAAACCTGTCGCATCTCACAAAGTCGACGCCCTTCCTCTTTACCGACGGCCGGATCGGACTTCCCGTCTATCAGGAGATGAACCGGAAATTTCCCGTTCTGCTGGTCCTCAATCAGGATGGCAAGGTCGTCGACCGGCGGCGGATAGGCGGCGGTGGGAAAGTCGGGTATCAGCCGATGATCGTTCCGACCGGCCCCTCGACAGCCATCGTCTTCGTGCGACGCCTGAGGCACGCGAGCCCTCACAAGATTCTGATGTCGCGTACCGACGATGGGGGAAAAAGCTGGACGCCACCTGCTCCTATCGATCTGCCGAATCCGAGCGGCCCGATCTCTGCGATCCGATATGACGCGTCTCATATTTTGATGGCCTTCAATGATGATCCAGAGACCGAGCGCAATATCACGCTGGCGCTCACCGATCTCGAAGGGAAAACCTTCCGGCGCGTTGGCGTCGTAGCCCGGACGGACAACATGCTCAAGAAATCGAACGTCGCTTACCCCTTCCTGATCTCGTCCGCGTCCGGACAATATGACGTTGTCTATTCCCGCCCGATGGGAACGATCAATCACGTGCGCGTTTCGAGCGCCTGGATCGAACATGGCGCGCAATCTCCGGCGGCACAGCAATGACGGCGAGCCTTCACATCTTATTGAATGGGGCGAGTGCGGCGCTGATCATCTTTACGGCGTCGGCAGCGGTGGCGAGCTTTTTCACGCAATCGTCCACAGCACGCGTTATTGCCAGCGTTGTCCTCGTGCTCGCGACATTGCTCATCCCAATATCGACGCGCTCGGTTTTTGAATGGACCGTGTCCGCAGTCGGTCGACTGTCGCTGCCGGGTCTCGTATTGCTCCTAGCACTCGCGGTTTCTGCCACGACCGGACAGCGCATTGGGAGATCCGCAGAATTTCGCTTTGCAGCGCTGATGTTGGCTGTTGCGGGGCTCGTCCTCTATCCGGCGGCCACCGGCTTTCTCAACTACGACACGTATATGCTCGGCTACAGCGGATATCTTTTGCCCAGCGCGACCGCTCTGATGATGGCCTATGCGATTTTTCGCGGATACCGCTTGATGGCAGTCGTTTTGAATGTTGCCATCGCGGCCTTCCTGCTCGGCATCGGCGAGAGCCGCAACTTCTGGGACTACGTCATCGATCCGGTGGCGTGGATCATCGGCTGCGGAACTTGGGTTGCGGTAGCCACGGGCTTCCTGCTCACACGTATCGTCAAACCTGCAAATGTTCTGGCGCCGTCTCAGCCGAGCTCCGGCATCGGCGAGACGCCGATCAGCCATCGATGTCCGCCG
Organism: Pseudomonadota bacterium; assembly: GCA_018242215.1. Classification (GTDB taxonomy): domain Bacteria; phylum Pseudomonadota; class Alphaproteobacteria; order Rhizobiales; family Hyphomicrobiaceae; genus Hyphomicrobium_B. The sequence continues at coordinate 63,672 of JAFECG010000028.1, read as the reverse complement.
AAGAGCAGCGCCGCATAAAGCCCGACGCCGATCACAACGACGAGCACGTCATTGAATGCGCTCGCCGGTTTGGCATTGCCGAGAGGCCCGGCTGCCCCGCGCTTCTTCACGGAAATGCGGTCGTACACCGCAAAGGCTAGGAACGAGCCAAACATCAAAAGTGCAGCAAGATCGCCGTTCGCAAGAAGGTGCGCCAATGCCCAGGTTTTGATCGCGATCAGCATCGGGTGGCGCGTCGCCGTACGGATGCGGGACGGAATGAGCGAGGCAACGAGCAGTATCATCGCCGGCAGCATCAAAGCCACCGCGATATGGCGCGTCCAGATCGGCGGCTCCCACAAAATCGGGTTCTTGCCGGGATGGAGCTGCAGCTTGTGGAAGCCCAGAATGATGACGATCAAACCGGCGAGCGACAGCAGCGAGAACAGGATTTTATAGGGGGTGTCGCCGATCCGCTCCTTCAAGCCGTCGCGCAGCTCGGGAGCCGTCGGAAGCAGATGGATGCCGAGAAACAGGATCAATCCAACGATCAGCACCATCATGGCATTTGCCTCCCCTCTGAATGGCCCGCCCGCATAGCATCATAATCGAGCGACGGCCAGCCGGGCTCAGCACTAGGGAAGATATCCTTTGTCGAGGTCGAGCGCCTGACGCGACAGCACCTTGCCTGCCGCATTTTTCTGAACAGCGGTCCAGGCGAGGTGCGTTCCGGCCTCCTCCGACGAACTTGAGCGAAGATCGACTGAGATGAGATCGCTCGGGCTGGCGTCCATCGGAGCGAGCAGCGGAAAATAGAGCTGCTCCCAATGCGTACGCGGCGACAGCGGGCCGGTTGAAAAGCCGATGCCCGGCACGAGTTCGACCTTCCACCACGTTGCGAAGCCGTAGATCTTCGCTGGACGCGGGAGCCGCCATTCGGCTTCGCCGTGACGCTTCGATTTGGTTTCCGACGTGAGATCGATTTCGTCCCAGACCATCGCGCTGCGACAGCCGTCGAGAATTTCGACGGGCTGGAGCGCGCGCACATACGCGTTGTTCAGCGACATCGTCTGCGCGACGGAGAGATCGAGTTCGTAACCGACACGCTCCCAGGCGCGCAGCTCAGCATCGATGCGTGGCGCAACGACCGGAGCGACGTATTGAATGATGTGATCCGGGATGACCTTGCCGCCCCGCTTCAGGAAGCGCTGGCGGGCATCGGCAAGTGTCGCGATGATGTTTTCTTCGAGCGCGTAGTTGCCAAGGGTTTCCGAAACGATGATGTCGGCGGCGAGCTTATCCCGGAATTCGGTCGAGTGGCAGGGAATGAGATGGCAGTGCTTCGCCTTGTTGGCTTTCAAAACGGCTGCGGCTACGCCGGCGACTTCCGCCGTTTCGAACAGAAAGACTTCTTTTGCGCCAAGCTTCGATGCCATCAGGCCAAGGAGGCCGGTGCCTGCGCCGATGTCTGCGACCACCGACTTTCCGGGCACGATCGCTGCTTTCAACGCGGCGAAAAAGGCTTCGTTCCGGACCTGATCGGCAATCAACGTGCGGTGATATTCGATGCGCATGATCAGAGCTTCAGATAAGGGCCGCGGACCTGATAGAGCACCAACGCGGTCGCGATCGCGAGATTGAGGGAATCGAGTGCACCAGCCATCGGGATCTTGACGAGAGACGAGCACACAGCCGCGGCGCCTCCGGAAAGGCCGGGGCCTTCGCTGCCCATGACGATCAGTTCGCGGCCTTTATATTGCATATCGCGGAAATCTTCGCGGGCGTCGAGGTGCGTGCCGATCACCTCTCCGGGCCATGCCTTGGCGAGCGCGAAAAAAGTTTCGCGATCCAGCTTGACGATCGGGACGGCGAAGATCGAGCCCATCGTCGCGCGGATTGATTCAAGCGCGTAAGGATCGCATGTCGTGCCGACCAGAATGATGCCGGCGAGCCCGACGGCATCGGCGGTCCGGATGATCGTCCCGAGGTTGCCTGGATCGCGGATCTCTTCGAGCGCGAGCCACGTATCCGTGTTCGTGAGATTCGCGGTATCCGGTGCCCCGGCGAAGCGCTGGCGAAAGACGCCCAGGAGCGATTGCGGATTATCCTTCGACGCAAGCTTTGCCAGCACGGGTTCCGATACTTCGAGAACCTCGGAACCGGCTTCGAGCGCGTGCTTCACAAGTCCGCGCGCGACGCCCCCCGCTGCGGCGCCTGATTGATAAACAAGTGTCTCGGGCACAAAGCCATGATCGCGCGCAGTGACGAGCAGCGAGGTACCTTCGGCGACAAAGAGGCCTGTCTCCTTGCGCACTTTGCGCATCTCCAGTGCGCGGATCGCTTTGATCCGATCGTTCGTCAGGCTCGTTATGATTTTGGGCGTGTTGGCGGCTGGCTTCATGGCGACATATTTGGTGTCTGGGCCCAGCGCACGAAGAGTGACGTCGGCACAAGCGGACCGGCCTGAGAACGGATTGCCAATTCCCCGCTGTCGAATGCGCCGCCGCGCTTCGACAGCGCTTCGCGCATCACCTGATCGAACGCGAGGGACGAAGCGCGGATGGCGTAAATCGTCAGAACCATCGCGGCGTTTTCCGGCGCGAGAAGTTTCGCGAGGTCAGCGAGCAACGACGGCAGGTTCTGAAAAAGGTCCCAGATCTCGCCTTCGGGCCCGCGACCGAATTTGGGCGGATCGACGAGGATCATGTGATAGGTCTTGCCGCGGCGGACGTCGCGCGCGGCGAACTTGGCCGCATCGTCGAGCAGCCAACGAATTTTTGCTGCGCTGAGCTTCGAGGCTTCCTGGTTCTCTTTGCCCCATTGGATCGCCTTCTTCGAGGCATCGACGTGGGTCACCTCGGCACCGGCTCTGGCCGCGAGCAGCGTCGCGGCACCGGTGTAGCCGAATAGATTGAGAACGCGCGGAGGCTCGCCCTTCACCTTGGCGAGATGCTCGAGCATCCAGCGCCAGTGCGGTTCCTGCTCCGGGAAAAGACCCAGATGCCAAAGCCCCGACAGTTTGCAGAGCATGGTGACACTCGGCAATCCCGTCGCCCCTGCTCCCTCGTCGGGGGAGGAATGTTTCAGCGCAAGTTTCACCGGCCAGGCGTCGGGCACGGGCTTGTCGACGCGCCATTTGCCTTTTTCGTCGTCCTCACCGGATGCCGAGAATACAGCATTCGCCTTTCCCCATTCGGACTTTCCTAGCTTCGGCTGCCAGAGGGCCTGGGGTTCCGGACGATCGACGACGATTTTGCCGAAGCGCTCGAGCTTGCGCCCTGCGCCGCAGTCGAGCAGCGCATAGTCCGGGAAACCTTCAGACGTGATGAGGTGCAAGTGATCTCGGGCGGACATCAGGAGCGGACGCTTTGAGGAAATTCGGTCCGCGCTTTAACACGACTGTCGCTTATGTCGAGAAATCAAACGCCCGGCGGGCATTGGCGGAGGCTGCAGCGCCCTCCGCCAATGGCAAATTCAGGCGGCGAGGCCCGCAATGCTGTTTTGGGCGGCCGCTATGGACTGGGCGCGCTGATCTGGACCGAGATTGATACCCTCAGCGCGAATGAATGTTACGTCCGTGATGCCGAAAAAGCCGAAAATATTGCGGAGATAGGTTTCCTGGTGGTCAAGGAAGGCGATCGGCGTTTGTGGTCCATAGAAACCGCCGCGTGATGATGCGATGATCACTTTCTTGCCGCCTGCGAGGCCCTCAGGACCCTTCTCAGTGTAGCGGAACGTCTTCCCAGCGACCGCGAGGCGATCGATCCAGGCCTTAAGCTGGCTCGGGATCGCAAAGTTGTACATAGGCGCCCCAACGACCACGATATCGGCCGCAAGGAATTCATCGAGCGCCGCCAGCCCGGCCGCGACATCCTGGCCGACGTCGGGCGTTTCGGGCGCGGCTCCCCGGGCGGCTGCCAGGTGCGCACCAGAAAGGTGCCCGACTGGTTCGAGCGCAAGGTCGCGGTAAATGACCTCTAGCTCCGGGTGAAGCCGCCGCTCGGCAGCGACGATCTCTGCGGTGAGCTGCCGGCTCACGGAACCGGCGCCCAGGATGCTCGAGTCGACATGCAGAAGTTTCATAGGTGGATCTCCATCCAAGACGGTTTGGCGGAGACTGAAGCGTTCCAATTGACAGGCGCGCCGCAGCCAGTCACATTTTGTGACCAGCGCTAAATTGTTCACTGGCAAAACCCGCGCAAGGAGGCACTTTTTTGGAAGTCGGTATCAAACATGAAACCGCAAACTGCCGGGCAGTCGCCGATGTCCTTTCGCGGGTCGGCGACAAATGGACGGTCTATGTGGTGGGGCTGCTGTCGGATGGACCTATGCGTTTCAATGAGATCCGGCGGGCCGTGGGGGGCATCTCGCAGCGGATGCTGACGCTCACCCTGCGCGGTCTCGAGCGGGACGGGCTGGTGACGCGGACCGTCTATCCGACCATTCCGCCGCGGGTCGATTATGAACTGACCGAACTCGGACGGACGCTGATCTGCATTCTTGCACCTCTCGGCCAATGGGCCATCGAGAACCGGGAAACCGTCGAGAAAGCGCGGACGCGATTCGATGCCCAGGGTGGCGGATCGCAAGCAAATGCGGAGAAGTCCGGATTGAAGAGGCGGCTGCCTTCTCTATGGCGCAGCAGCTAGCACGCTGGAAACACGAGGCAAGGCTGCAACACTGATCGGAAAAGTGTGAAGCTGCCTAGATCCTTCCGCAAAATGAGGTTAGCGGACAATAGGATGGTGCGCGTTGTAAGACGTTACCGGAGGTTCTGATGCAGTTTCATCGTACCATAGCGGCTGCCGTATTTTTTTCGGCGCTCTTGGTATCGGCAGGGGCCAGCGCCTTTGAAACGACATCCGTCGGCGGGGCCAACGCGGATGGATCGGCGAAGTACCAAGATCCGGACGAGATGAGCGCGGCGGCCGCGCCAGCGTCTTCGTCTCCATTTGGTAACTTCAATTTTTCGGTCGGCAGCGGAGCGAACGCCAATTCCGACAGTGCCACCACGAACTGGCTGAACGGTCCGGGGTCTCCAGGTTTCGGCTTCACGGGTTCGGAGAGCACGTCCGCAGCGCCTGCCTCGCCGTTCAACACGCCGATCCTGCGCGAGCGTAACTGACCGGCGATAATCAGACATTCGACTATAGGTCGCGCTATTCCAGGTCTTCGACAGTGACCGGTTCAGCGCCGCCCTTGATCCGCTGCGAGAGCGCTGCTTCGATGAAGGGATCGATGTCGCCGTCCAGTACCTCGTCCGGGTTCGTCGACTGCGCGCCTGTGCGCAGATCCTTCACGAGCTGATAGGGCTGGAGCACGTATGAGCGGATCTGATGTCCCCACCCGATGTCGGTCTTTGCGGCCTGCTCGGCGCTTGCCTTCGCCTCGCGCTTCTTGAGCTCCATTTCATAAAGGCGTGCTTTCAGACGCTTGAACGCAAGATCCTTGTTCTGATGCTGGGAACGCTGCTCCTGGGCAAAGATCACGATGCCCGACGGCTTGTGGACGAGGCGGACCGCCGATTCCGTTCGGTTTACGTGCTGCCCGCCGGCGCCCGATGAGCGTGCGAACGAAATATCGACATCGGACGGATTGATCTCGACGTCGATCGTATCGTCGATGACCGGATAAACGGTGACGGACGCGAAGCTCGTATGGCGGCGCGCATTGGAATCGAATGGCGATATGCGGACGAGACGATGAACGCCAGCTTCCGTCTTCAGCCAACCATACGCATTTTCACCTTCGATTTCGAAGGTCGCGGATTTGATGCCGGCTTCTTCGCCAGGACTCTCATCGATCAGCTTTACCTTGTAGCCGCGACGTTCGGCCCAGCGCACATACATGCGTGCCAGCATCGACGCCCAGTCCTGGCTCTCCGTGCCGCCCGCTCCGGCGTGCACTTCGATATAGGTGTTCATGGCGTCGGCTTCGCCCGACAGCATCGCGTCGATCGAGCGGCGTTGTGCTTCGTGGTCGATGCGCTGAAGCGCTGTCTCACCTTCGCGAACGCTTGCTTCATCGTTCTCGGCCTCGCCGAGTTCGATCAAGGTCAAAGCATCTTCGTAGTCGCGCTGCAGACGCTTGAATTCAGAAACGGAGCGGTCGAGCGAATTGCGCTGGCGCATCACCTTCTGCGCGTTCTTGGCGTCACTCCAGAGGCTCGGGTCTTCGGCTTTCGCGTTCAGCGATGCGAGACGGTCTTCGGCTGTCTCCCAGTCAAAGAGACCTCCTCAGGAGAGCGAATGCCTCCTCGATCTCGTCCGAAAGCTTTTGCGCTTCTGCGCGCATGGGTACCTCCGAAGCCAGCGTCCGCCAGCGATGTTGGTCGATCAAAAAAATCAGGAGCGGACGTATAGTGAGGTCGGGCCGCCGTGTAAACGCGCGCGTCGGTGTGCGCGGCAATCAGCGCGCGCGCTCCACTACCACAGTCCGTTCGGAGTCAGAGAGCCGCTGTCCGGTCGACTGCTCGGCGGCGCAGGGCGTGCGACACGCTCGCTAACCGGTGGTGGCGGCGAGGACGCATCGGCAGTCATGCCGTTAACACCGATCATGGCGTAGGCGTCGTCGGGCTCCTCGTCAGGCTTGAACGCTTCCATGATCGTGTTCGGATCGTCGGCAGAGGCCCGAAGTCCGGTCTTCAGGTCGACCCGCACGAACTTTATTCCAGGCGGCACGCGGAACGGCGCGGGCGGCGTATTGCCGATGGCGTCCTGAACGAACTCTCCGAAGATCGGAGCGGCAATCGCTCCACCGGTATTGCCTTTGCCAAGCGGCTTCGGCGTGTCGTAACCGACGTAAACACCGACCACCATCGTCGGCGTATAGCCGATGAACCAGACGTCCTTTTCCTCGTTGGTCGTGCCCGTCTTGCCCGCAATCGGGCGATTGAGCGACTTCAATACACTTGCCGTGCCGCGCTGAACGACGCCTTCGAGAATATGCGTGATCTGATAAGCCGTCAGCGGATCGAGAATCTGACGGCGGCTATCGACGAGCTGCGGCTCAGGCTGGTTCGCCCAATGATCGGCCATGCAGCCCATGCACTGGCGCTCGTCGTGACGCCAGATCGTATGGCCGTAGCGATCCTGAATGCGATCGATGAGAGTCGATGTGACTTCCTTTCCGCCATTCGCGAGCATGCAATAGGCGGTCGCCATGCGCATCAGCGTCGTCTCGCCGGCGCCGAGAGACATCGAAAGAACAGGAAGCAGATCATCGTAGATGCCGAAGCGCTTCGCGTATTCGGTGATGATGGGCATGCCGAGATCCTGCGCCAGGCGCGCCGTCATCTGGTTGCGCGAGTGCTCGATGCCGAAGCGCAGCGTTTCCGGTCCCGCAGTGTCGTCCGTTTCGTAATTCTTTGGACGCCAGACGTCCTGCCCCGGCCCTTGGTCGATTTCAATCGGCGCGTCGAGAATGATCGACGTCGGCTTGTACCCGTTGTCGATCGCGGAAGCATAAACGAAGGGCTTGAACGACGAGCCGGGCTGACGTTTCGCCTGGACGACGCGATCGAACTGGCTGAGGTCATAGGAAAAGCCCCCTGCGATGGCGAGGACACGGCCGGTATAAGGATCCATCGCCACAAGGCCACCGCCAATCTGCGGGATCTGCATCAGCGACCAGGCGCCCTGGATGTTGTTCGGATCTTTCGGCGAGACATAGACGACATCGCCGGGTTTCAGGATGTCGGCCGTGGACTTCGCGTCGATCCGTTTGCCGCCAGCTTTCTTGGCCGCCCATTTCATATCGTCCAAGGAAACTTCGACGGCCTCGCGATCTTTCTCGAGCGTCGAATCTTGCTGACGGTGAGGCTTGAAGCCGACGATCGCTTTCGTCTTCTTCGTGTCGAGCACGACCCCGAGACGCCACGGCTGAATGTCGGATGGATTCGCAATCTTGCCGAGCGCTACGCCCCAGTCGCCGGAAATATCGATATGCGCGACGGGCCCGCGCCAGCCTTGCCTGCGATCGAACTTCACAAGGCCGTCCGTCAGCGCTTTTCGCGCCAGCTGCTGAAGCTGCGGGTCGAGCGTCGTTCGCACGGAAAGACCGCCGCCATACAGCTTGTCCTCGCCATACTTCGCGAGTAGCGTGCGGCGCACTTCCTCAGCAAAGAATTCCGACGTCTCGATGTGAACCGTGTTGGGACGCAGGTTGACGACCAGAGGCTTCTTCTTGGCAGCTTCGGCCTGTTCCTGCGTGATGTAGCCGTTCTCGGCCATCTGACCGATGATCCAATTGCGCCGCTCCGTCGCCCTCTCCTTTTGGCGGAACGGATGGTAGTTGTTCGGTCCTTTCGGGAGGGCGGCGAGGTAGGCGGCTTCCTCGATCGTCAGATCCTTCAATTCCTTGTTGAAGTAGGTGAGGGCCGCGGCGCCAACACCGTAGGAGTTCATGCCGAGAAAGATCTCGTTGAGGTAGAGCTCGAGGATACGATCCTTGGAGTAGGCGCCTTCGATGCGGATCGCGAGGATGGCTTCCTTGATCTTGCGCTCGAGCGAGCGCTCGTTCGTCAACAGGAAGTTCTTTGCGACCTGCTGAGTGATGGTTGAGGCGCCCTGCGTGCGCCGGTTCGAGCCGTGCAGCTTCGCCTCAGCGGCCGCGAAGACCGCGCGAAGAATGCCCTGAATGTCGACGCCACCGTGCTCGTAAAAGCGGCGATCCTCGGCTGACAGGAAAGCGCCGATGACGAGTTTCGGAACATTGTTGATCGGGACGAAAATCCGGCGTTCGCGGGCGAATTCCGAAATCAGCGAGCCATCGTGCGCGTGGATGCGCGTCATGACCGGTGGCTCGTACTTCGACAAGCTTTCGTAATCCGGCAGATCGCGCGAGGCCTGCCAGATCATAAATCCGGCGGCCGCCGAACCGGCTATGAACAGCAGTACGGACGTGCCGAAGGCGAACCCAAGAAAATTGAGCAGCAGGCTTCTGCGCCGCTTTTTCCTTCTTCTAGGCGCCTTGGGTGGCGGCAGCGTTGGCGCGCGCATCAAATTCGGGATTCCGTCAGTCTGTCGCTGGCTTAACTTTTTCAATCGAGGCGGCTTACGTCTATTGCCGCGCTGCAGCAATGACAATCCCCTCGGAACGTTCGCACATTAGCACGGAATGTGGCAGCACGTCGTCCGCCGGTCCGCTCGTCCCTCATGGCCGGGCTGCTGTCCTCTTGTTGAAATAAATTTGCACCGCTCCAGCGATTGCAGACGCCACTTTCGATTGCCATTCAGAAGTCAGCATCTGCTCTTCGTCAGCGCGATTGCTGATATAGCCCAGCTCCACGAGAACCGAGGGGGCGTCTGTCTGCTTCAGCACCTTGAAAGCTGCCGACCGGCGCGGCACCCGCGACATGGCGATGCTCTTGCCGAGCCTTTTCACGAGGACCTGTGAAAAATCGGCGGAGAAGTTCGACGTCTCGCGCTTCATGAGGTCTATCAGGATGCTTTTGACCTGATCATCGCTTCCCTCGTCGATGTTTTCGATGCCGGCGAGCAGGTCGGAGGCGTTCTCCTTTTCGGCCATGATCTGAGCCTGCCTGTCGGAAGCCTTGCTCGACAATGTATAAATGGTCGCGCCGCGGACATTGCTTGCGACCTTCTCCTCAATGGAATCAGCATGAAGAGAGATAAAAAGGTCGGCGCCGTTCTTCCTTGAAAACTTGAGGCGGTTATCGAGCGAGACGAAAACATCCTGGGAACGCGTCATTTTCACGTCGTAAAGCCCAGTTTTCTGAAGCACGTCGCGGAGTTGTAAAGCAATCGCGAGGACGATTGTCTTCTCATTCACGCTATTGGCTCCGATGGCTCCGGGATCGATGCCGCCGTGGCCCGGATCTATCACGACGACAGGCCGGGCATGCGTTTTGTGCTCTTCTTCCGCATTTCCCGGCGGCTCGTTGTCGGCATCCGGCTCAAACGCCGCTTCGCGTGTGCCCGCTCCTGTTCCGGCCCCGAACGATGCCGAATCCGTTGGCATCAGCTGAATCGCGAGTTTGACGGCGGAACTCCCCTTGAGCCTCAGCATGTTCGCGGAATGGATTTTGACGGGGCCTCTCGTGTCGATCACGATGCGGGACTTGTGAGCCGCGAAGAGGCCATAGCGGAACGCCGAAACGAGACCGGCCCCCTTTTGGCCGGCCGCAGGATCGAGGCGAAACGCCAGATCCGGAAGGTCGATGACCACGCGATACGGATTTGCGAGGGTAAAGACCTGGGCCGTAACGCCCTCGCTCATGGTTAATTCGAAAATCGTGGAGCGGCCGGTGACAGTCAAATGCGTCTCGAGAGCTTCGGCAGCGCAAGCCGGTCTCACCAGCAACACGCATAGCGTCGCTACCACGGCCGCAAAAACGTTCAGCAAAGGTTCTATGCGCCGGCGCACCACCGAACCGTCCCCCTCCGTCACTTTCGACGCCCGATCGCCCTCACCTCGTTAAGCCTTTGTTTTCACGCGTTATATAAAATCGGCATTGTTGCCTCTCGAAGTCGAGCCGCCGCGGACTTTATAGCACTTGCCAGCGGGGGATCGACCTCGTACAGTTTCAAATGTATTCGGTGGCACTCAAGACACACGCCCTGGTGGTGTTCGTCGTGTGGTGCCGAAATGGACCTGATCGGCCTGCTGCGGGGGCGAAGCTCTGCTTTCACAGGTAATCGGGTCAGCACGGATGGCACCTGCTCGAGGCAAGCGTACGGGGAGTATCACGTCGCTCAGCAGGTTTCGCAGCTTCGGCTTCCGGGCCCCCGGCGGCCCTTTGTCGAGGCTTTGAGGACTTCGTACCGGTCGCCCCGGTTTGTCAGTCGGGTGAAGCGCGAATTGCTGGGCGGCCCAAATTTTGATTCACCGCGGCGCCGGACAGGGCGTCAAATTTCTTCCCCCGCCGACGTCCCAACTCTGGACATAAGGCTGGGTACTAAACGACAGGCCATGACGACAGCTTGTACCATCCCAATCGGCGCTTCGTGGGCCTCCGCCCACCCGGCGTTTCCACCTGCTTCCGGGCGCTGTTCGCGCACGGGCGGAGTCGGGATGACGCAGAACGCGACGCGGCCTTCCATGCCATCAGCCCAATCAACCAAAAGAACGCGCCACCGCGCGAAGCTCGCAATCCGCTCCGCCATTTTCGGATCGAGATGCGGGCCGCCGCACCGGCGCGCCAAGGAAAATAAGCAATGTCCAATACGAAAATGCTCATCGATGCCACGCATCCCGAGGAGACTCGGGTCGTGGTCCAACGCAATGGCCGGGTAGAGGAATTCGATTTCGAAAGCGCGGCCCGGAAACTCCTTCGGGGCAATATCTACCTCGCAAAAGTCACGCGTGTAGAACCATCGCTGCAAGCCGCGTTTGTCGATTACGGCGGCAATCGACACGGATTTCTCGCCTTCAACGAGATCCATCCTGATTACTATCAGATTCCGGTCGCCGATCGGCAGGCGCTTCTCGACGAGGAAGCCGCTGCCGAAGCCGAGTTGGAAGCCGCTGCCGATCGACGCGCCGAGGCGCTCGCGCGCCGGAAAGCGTCGCAGGGCAGTATTTCTGATGCGCCGAACAATGAAAGCGAGCCTGCGGACGAAGATTTCGGCGATGGAGATCACGCGCCGGAAGACGCGGGCGCCGAGTCCGCGCACATCGTCGACGTCGAAGAAGAAGATGAACAGATCGAGGAAATCGGAGGCGACGAGAGCAGTTCTTCCGCCAAGGTAGTCGCCGCCTCGGCTCGCACCCCGGGCGACGATGTCCGCTCCGAACCGGTCATCGATCAGGCGGAGACCTCCGAGCCTGACCAAATGCATGCCGAAAACGAAAACTCGGCGGCTGATGAGACGCACACAGAGGAGTCGGAGCAAGAGAACGTGCCGTCCGAGTCCGATCAAGATGTCGAATCTGACACAGAAGATCATTCCCACGTCGAGCATCACGCGCACGATCATGATGCAGAGCATTCGCGCGATGCGCGCGGCGGCGAACTCGACGAGGTCTCCGGCCCCGAATTTCGCGAAGAATCTGCGCAACGTCCGCGGCGGCGTCCCCGCAGCTATAAGATCCAGGAAGTCATCAAGCGGCGGCAGATCATTTTGGTCCAGGTCGTCAAGGAAGAACGCGGCAACAAGGGTGCGGCGCTCACGACGTATCTGTCGCTGGCGGGCCGTTACACTGTCCTGATGCCGAACACCGCGCGCGGCGGTGGCATTTCCCGCAAAATCACCAATCCCCAGGACCGCCGGCGGCTCAAGGCTATCGCGCAGGAACTGGAAGTTCCGGAAGGAATGGGCCTCATCATTCGTACCGCCGGCGCGGCGCGGACGAAGCAGGAAATCAAGCGCGACTTCGAATATCTGCTGCGGCTTTGGGAGAGCGTGCGTGATCTGACGCTGCAGTCGACGGCGCCGAGCCTCGTCTACGAGGAAGGCGATCTGATCAAGCGCTCCATCCGCGATCTCTATAACAAGGACGTGGAAGAGATCGTCGTCGCCGGAGAGGCGGGTCATCAGGAAGCCGCCGACTTCATGAAGATGCTGATGCCGAGCCACGCGAAAAACGTGGTGCCGTATCGCGAGCCGACGCCGCTTTTCACGCGCTACGGCGTCGAGCGTCAGCTCAATGCGATGTTCCAGCCGCAGGTTACCCTGCGTTCCGGCGGTTACATCGTCATCAACCAGACGGAAGCGCTGGTCGCCATCGACGTCAACTCCGGAAAATCGACGCGCGAGTTCTCAATCGAAGAGACGGCGCTCGCGACGAACCTCGAAGCCGCCGACGAAATCGCGCGGCAGCTCAAGCTGCGCGACCTCGCAGGTCTCATCGTGATCGATTTCATCGACATGGAGGAGAAGCGCAACAATCGCGCCGTCGAGCGGCGTCTCAAGGAAGCGCTTCGATTCGATCGTGCACGCATCCAGCTTGGCCGTATATCGCATTTCGGCCTGATGGAGATGTCGCGCCAGCGCCTGAGAACCGGCGTGCTCGAAGGCTCGACATCCCAGTGCCCGCATTGCCAAGGAACGGGCATCATCCGCTCGACCGAGAGCATTGCGCTCGCTGTGCTGCGCGGGCTCGAAGATGCGATCACGGCCGGCGCGGCAGGTCCGCTCATTGCGACGACGACTCCGCCGGTGGCGCTCTACATTCTCAATAGCAAGCGCGCCTACATCACCGATATGGAGCATCGGCACGGATATTCCGTAACCGTGCTCGGCAGTGACCGCGTGCAGGGCGCGAACTTCATGATCGAACGCGGCGGCATGGTTGCACCGGCGCGACGTGTCGAGCGCGCTGCCGTCAACATGGATTGGGGCTTCGACGGCGAAGAGGAGGCTCCCGCATTCGAAGGCGGCGAGATCGAGATAGCGCCTCACGCCGACGACGCTGACGAGGGTGCTATCAGTCGCGAAAACGGCCGTGGCGATAGTGACGAAAATGGCGGACGGAGAGGTCGCCGCCGTCGCCGACGCGGGCGTGGAGGACGTGATCGTGGCGAAGGTCGCGAGCGCTTTGGGTTCGATGCGCGTGGCGACGATGAACCGTCCGGGTCAGCGGTATCGCATTCCCATGGCGATGAAGATGCTGATGCCGGTGCGGCGGATGAGGAAGACCTCGAAACGCGTCCGGTTGGTGACGAAGCGGAAGACGGCAACGAGCAAGTCGGCAGCGATCCTAGCGGCGACAAGCCAGCACGACGGCGACGACGCGGTCGCCGCGGCGGACGGCGGGGCCGCGACCGCACGCGCGACGGCGATAACCTCCAAGCGGAGGGCAGCGACGGCGAAATGTACGGCGAATCTTCCCAGCCAGACTCCGACGTGGCCGAAGGGGAAGCCGAACTGGACGAAGTCGAATCCGGGAAGACGAAAAACGGCAGCCGTGCAGGCAAGACGCAGACTGGCGATGCCGGCGAGCGTGCAGCCCAGGAGACAGGCGGCAAAGTCGTTAGACAACGCATTTGGGATGTCGCGCCAGAGTCGCCAGATGATGGCGCGCTCGCACCGCCGGAGACCTTACAATCGCATGAAGGCGTGGATGCGGGGTCCGACGCGATCGAGGTTACGATCACTGAGGAAACCACTGTCTCGGCACCCACTCCCTCGCCTCGGCGGCGGCACGAGGTCGGTTCAAGCGAACCGCGTATCGAACGCGTCGTTGTCAAACCGGGCGAAGAAACGGTCGCTCCCGTAGCTGAGGTGCATGCCACTCAACGCAAGGGCTGGTGGCAACGTAAATTCGGCGGCGAATGAATGCTTGACGACGGCCGAAGCCGATAAAGGCTTCGGCCCTTTCTGCGGATGGCGTGGGTTTGTGCGGGAATGACTTCTGCTCAATGTGTCGCCATGCTGACGCCCCAAATTGGTGACTGCTCTAAAGTATCGTTGCGACGCATTTGACCCCAGTGGTGTTGGCGCATACTTTGACCGTGCGTAGCGTCTCGAAACGCATATCGAGATCAGGGCACAACGAATGCCGATAATTCGGAAGTCTTATCCGGCGCCTTGGACGGCAAGCGGCTTGGGCCTTTTGGCTGCTACGCTGATGGCTTTGTTGTTCACGTCCGCGAGCAGCGCACACGCGCAGGGGCTGCCGCTCATCCGCGATGCCGAGATCGAAGCGTTGCTGCAGGATTATTCGAAGCCCATCTTCGAAGCCGCCGGTTTCGGCGGCGGCCGAGTAACCGTGCGCATCATCAACAACGACACGTTCAACGCATTCGTTCTGGATGGCGCCAACGTCTTCATCAACACCGGAACGCTGATGCAGGCGCAAACGCCGAACGAAGTGATCGGCGTCATTGCACATGAAAGCGGCCATATCGCTGGCGGCCATATGGCTGCATTGCGCGCCCGTATCGCCAAAGATCAGACGCGGGCGCTGTTGACGCAGGTTCTGGGCATCGGCGCCATGGTTGCCGGCGGCGTTTCGGGCGGCGATGCGGGGCGCGAAACCGCGCAGGGCGGGGCGGCCATTCTCCAGGGTGGCGGCAGTGTCATCATGAAGGGCCTGCTAGCTGAGCGGCGGTCGCAGGAATCGGCTGCAGACCAGGCGGGCATGAAATTCCTTACCGCGACTAGGCAATCCGGAAAGGGCATGCTCGACACTTTCGAGCGGTTCAAGGAGCAAGAATACCTATCAGACCAATATCAAGATCCGTTCGTTCGATCGCATCCGCTCTCGGTCGAACGCTTGGCGCGGCTCAGCCAACTCGCGAAGACCAGCCCCTATTTCAACACCAAGGATCCGCCGTCGCTGCAGCTTCGTCATGATCTCATGCGCGCCAAACTATCCGGCTATCTCGAAAGCCCGGCGGCCGTGTTCAACCGCTATCCGGAATCAAACAAGACGCTGCCTGCCCGCTATGCGCGCGCAATTGCGACGTTCTTCCGCGGCGGCGGAGGTGCGCTAGAATCCGCGGTGCAGCAAACCGATGCAATAATACGCGAAAATCCGGATTATCCGTATTTCTACGAACTCCGGGCGGACCTCCTGATGCGATCGGGCAAACTGGTCACCGCGGCGCCAAGTCTGCGTCAGGCACTGAAACTCGCGCCGAACAGTCCGTTGATCCAGGTAGAACTCGCGACGGCTATCCAGGCCAGCACGACAGCGGACGCTCAAAAGGAAGCGCGCGACCTGTTACGTAAATCCCTCGTGGAAGACCCGGAAAATGGACATGCTTACAGGCTGCTCGCAAACATCTATTACAAGCAGGGGCAGGCACCGGAGGCTGACGCGATGACAGCACAGGCGTATTTTTATGAAGGCAACATAAAGCAGGCGCAGATTTTCGCCAAAAGGGCGCAGCTCAAGCTTCGCGCGGGCTCTCCCGAAGCGCTCAAGAACGACGACGTCATCAACTACAAGCCGCAAACGTGAGCGGCGCACATCCGTACAAAGTGAGATCACATCCATGACCCTTAAGTCCACTGACCGTCATCGCATTCGCGCGGCTTCTGCCGGCAAGGCGTTTTCGATTTTCTTAGCACTCGGCCTCGGAGTGCTCGCCTTGATCGGGTTCGCGTCGGGACACTTCGGCAGCGGATCGGCGGAGGCAGATACCATAGCTCCGACGGCCGGCGGGAACACCTTTACTGCCGAGCAGAAAAAGGCGCTCGGCGACATCATCAAAGATTACCTGATCAAAAATCCGGAAATCATGTTCGAAGTGCAGAGCGCGCTCGACGAGAAATCGCAGAAAGAGCAGGACGCCAAGCTCAAGTCGTTCATGGCGACCAACGCGAAGTCCATCTATCGATCGCCCGATAGCTCCGTCGCGGGCGATCCCAACGGAGACGTAACGGTCGTCGAGTTCTTCGATTTCAACTGCGGCTACTGCCGACGCGGGTTGCCGCAGGTTCAGAAGCTTATTCACGATGACAAGAAGGTGCGCTTCGTCTTCAAGGAGCTGCCCATTCTCTCGAAGGGCTCGGATGAGGCAGCCAGGGTTGCGCTCGCGGCGAAGCGGCAGGGCAAGTACTGGGAGTTCCATCAGGCCATGCTCGGCTTCAAGGGCCAGGCCAACGAAGCAACGGCTCTGAAAATTGCGGAATCGCTCGATCTCGACATGAATAAGATCAAGGCCGATATGGCGAGCGATGCGGTGAAGAAAGAGCTGGCCGATGATTTGATGCTCGCCAAGCAGCTGGGCGTCAACGGGACGCCGCACTTCCTGGTTGGCGATCAATCCATTCCTGGCGCGCCGGACGATCTTCACGATCAGCTGGAGTCGCTGGTTGCGGGCTACCGCAAGACCGGCTGCTCGATGTGCTAGATGGGCTCATGGTCGTAAAATAGCCAACAGCTACAAGTCCTTAGCTGCAATGACACAGGACGGTGCGCGGCAGCAGCCGCGCACTTTGCGCATTTGCCGAAAGCTGATAGACCCAGGGCCTCCACAATCGCCATGGGCACCAGCCCGGCGCCTTAGCGGCCTCCAAACATGAGTTCCCTCGTCTACGTCCTTAACGGTCCCAATCTCAACATGCTCGGCGTCCGGGAGCCCGCAATCTATGGCACCGAGACGCTTGCCGATCTACGTGCACGGACCGAGGCGGCGGCCACGCGGCATGGGCTCACCGTCGATTTCCGGCAATCGAATATCGAAGGTGAAATCGTCAACTGGGTGCAGGAGGCGCGCGGCAAGGCCCATGGCATCATCATAAACGCCGGAGCCTACACGCACACGTCGGTGGCCATTCTCGATGCGCTGCAGGCCGTCGGCCTCCCGGTCGTCGAGGTGCATCTTTCGAACATCTTTCGCCGCGACGAATTTCGTCAGCATTCGTATGTCTCGCTCGCGGCGACTGGCGTGATCTGCGGCCTCGGCGCCAAGGGCTATGAGCTTGCCATCGAAGCGATGGCGAACATCCTGAACACATCCACAAACAAAGCGTGACGTCAGACGCAACGCTTGAGCTATAAGACGCACGCCAACAAAAAATCGAGGACACGGCACTGATGACCGCAAAAGACCAAGGCCCGAAAATGGGAAGCGCCGAAGGTCAGATGATCCGCGAGCTCGCCGAGCTGTTGAACGAGACGGGTCTGACGGAGATCGAAATCGAAAAGAGCGGCCTCAAGATCCGCGTTGCCAAGAAAATCTCGATTACGGCCGCCGCTCCGCAGGCCTATCTTTCAGCACCCGTGGCAGCAGCGGCGTCGACACCAAGCGAAGCGAAACCGGCGGCACCAGCTCCTGGCGATCTTTCGAAGCATCCGGGTGCAGTGAAGTCGCCGATGGTCGGCACAGCCTACCGCTCGCCCGAGCCCGGCGCTCCGGCGTTCTGCGATGTTGGAAGCAAGGTCAACCAGGGCGACACGCTTCTCATCATCGAAGCGATGAAGACAATGAATCAGATCCCCGCCCCGCGCGCAGGCACCGTCAAAGCGATCCTCGTCGAGAACGCGCAGCCGGTCGAATACGGCGAGCCGCTGATCATCATAGAATAGAGCGCACGCGTGCTGATGGCCTGCGAAAGCGCCCGGAGTTCAAATGTTCGATAAAATCCTGATTGCCAACCGAGGGGAAATCGCACTGCGCGTTCAGCGTGCCTGCCGCGAGCTTGGCATAGCGACCGTTGCCGTCCACTCGACCGCGGATGCCGACGCCATGCATGTGCGTCTCGCGGACGAAAGCGTCTGCATCGGTCCCCCGCCCGCGCGCGACAGCTATCTCAATATCCCCGCGCTCGTCACGGCGTGCGAAATCACGGGCGCCGATGCCGTGCACCCCGGGTATGGCTTTCTATCGGAGAACGCCCGGTTCGCCGAAATCCTGGAAGAGCACAAGATCACCTTCATCGGTCCGACATCCGAGCACATTCGGATCATGGGCGATAAGATCGAGGCAAAGGAAACCGCGAAGAAACTCGGCATTCCGGTGGTTCCCGGTTCAGCCGGTGCGGTGACGAGCGAAACCGAGGCGATGAAGGTCGCCAAGGACATGGGCTTTCCCGTGCTGATCAAGGCAGCGGCGGGCGGCGGCGGTCGCGGCATGAAGGTGGCGGCTTCGGCGGCGGATCTTGGCATGGCGCTTTCGACGGCGCGCTCGGAAGCCAAGGCAGCCTTCAACGACGATTCCGTCTACATCGAGAAATATCTTCAGAAGCCACGCCACATCGAGATCCAGGTCTTCGGAGATGGCAAGGGCAACGCGGTGCATCTCGGCGAGCGCGATTGCTCCCTTCAGCGCCGCCATCAGAAAGTGCTGGAAGAAAGTCCCTCGCCCGCGCTCAATGCGACGCAGCGCCAGAAGATCGGTAAGACCGTCGCGGACGCGATGCGCAAGCTCAAATACCGCGGCGCCGGCACGGTCGAGTTTCTGTTCGAGGACGGGGAATTCTATTTCATCGAAATGAATACGCGGTTGCAGGTCGAACATCCGGTGACCGAGATGGTCACCGGGACGGATCTCGTACTGGAGCAGATCCGCATCGCCGCCGGCCTGCCGTTAAGCTTCACGCAGGATGATATCGAACTCACGGGGCACGCCATCGAGTGCCGGATCAACGCCGAGAATCCGAAGAATTTTCGCCCCTCGCCGGGCCAGATCACGTATTGGCATCCTCCCGGCGGCCTCGGCGTGCGGGTCGATAGCGGCGTCTATCAGGGTTACCGGATACCGCCCTACTACGACAGCCTCATCGGCAAGTTGATCGTAACCGGAAAAACGCGCAACGATGCCTTGATGCGTTTGCGCCGCGCTCTCGCAGAGTTCGTGATCGATGGGATTGAAACGACGATCCCGTTGTTCCAGGATCTCGTTCGAGAGCCGGATATCGTCGACGGTGTCTATGATATTCATTGGCTCGAAAAATATCTGGGGATGAAGTAAGCTTTGCCTCTGCGCGACATGTTCCGCGCGCGTCCGAGAATTCGCTTGGCAAGTGGCAGCATGGCGTCGCGCGACGACCCGATGTTCGAGATTACGCCGCAGGTCCTCCTGAAGGCCTATAGCTGCGGCATTTTTCCGATGGCCGAAAGCGCCGACGATCCGGCTCTTTATTGGATCGAGCCGCAACAGCGAGGCGTCCTGCCGCTCGATGGGTTGCATATTCCGCGACGATTGCTGCGCACGGTGCGGACGACGCCATTCGAGGTGAAGGTCGATAGCGACTACGACGGCGTCATTGACGGCTGCGCGGCTCCCCGCGCTGGCCGGATGTCGACCTGGATCAACAATCGCATCCGCACGCTGTACCGGGAGCTGTTCGAACTCGGAGCCTGCCACACCGTCGAGGTGTGGGACGGCAACAAGATGGTCGGCGGCCTTTACGGCGTTGCGCTCAAAAGCGCTTTCTTCGGCGAGAGCATGTTCTCAACGGAGCGAGACGCCTCGAAAATTGCTCTTGTGCATCTCGCTGCCCGACTGATCCGCGGCGGCTTCACGCTTCTCGATACCCAATTCGTGACGGATCATCTTCGCCAATTCGGCACCATCGAACTCGATCGGATGACATTCCAACGAGAGCTCGAGATTGCGCTAGAGAAAGATGCCGACTTCTACGCCCTCCCGCGCAACGCCTCGGGGCCTGAGGTTGCGGCAATATTCGCCGAGCATCACTGAATCGTTCGCCGCAACTACGACACTGTTTCTGCCGGAACAGCGGCATCCTTTTCGAAATGTCAGTTCTCTACCTCCCGAGCGTGTCGCTCGGGACGCGCCAACGTCGTCGCACCCCCGTGCTTTGACGGCCGCGGATTTTAGCCCATGGAGAACCAAACCTATGTCAAAGACGTCTTTCGCAGTTGCCGCCGTCGGCGCTTTCGCTGCACTGTCGGGCGGTATCTCGTCAGCGAACGCCGGCGGGAACCACATGCATATGCAGATGCACAACTCCATGCACAATGGCATGCACCATGACTTCTTCCGTCATCGCCCAAGGCTCGGGATTATTATCGCTAATACCGGCGTCGGCTGCGGATATCTTTTCGACCGGTGGCTGGCGACCGGCGATTACTTCTGGAAGCGTAAATATTCGCTCTGCCGAAGCGGATGGTGAAAATCCTGCCCGTCGCCTCGGGTCCATTAGATCGAGGCGGCGGGCAGCGTCTAAACGACCGCTTCCGCATCTTGCGTTTGAGGAGCTTCAATTCTCTTGCGCGTCATCGACCAGTAAATGCCTGCGCAAACGAAAGCTATAATTCCGGCGAGGACGAAGGCCGGGACGAAAGATCCCGTTCGCTGCAGAAGGACGCCGCTGAGATAGGGCGCGAGCGAGCCCCCGACGGAGCCGCCGACGTTCTGGATCGCTTCGAGCGTTGCAACTGCATTGACCGGCGCAATGACGGCCGCGAGCGCCCAGCCGCAGCTCGACGCGACGTTGGCCGCAAAGAGCCCGAGAGACATCAGGGCGATGGCCGCCGAAAGATCCTCGACGAAGACGGCTGCCGCAGTTGAAATCCCCGCCACTATCAGCCCGACGATGACCGGGCGCCTGCAGGTTGCTGCGGCGTCCATTCTGAAACGCGCCAAGCGGTCCGAGATCACTCCTCCAGCCACCGCTCCAAAAAAGCCGGCTGCGAGCGGGATGGCCGACCAGATTCCCGCGTTCGCGATCGACTGATGGCGCGCGATTTCGAGATATCCTGGCAGCCACGTTGCGTAGAGCCAGGAGATGTAGACGACGCCAAAGAAGCCAAGGAACATCCCCCACGTGGTCGGGAAACGCAGCAGCCAGAGGAACTGCTTCCATCCGACGTGCGGGATCGACGCTCCATCTTCACGGTGGATTTCCTCGATGTCGGCGTCCGGGATGCCTGCATCCCGCGGCGCGCGGTAATAGATGGCCCAGAGAGCAGCGACCGCGAATCCCGCCGCGCCAGCGATGATGAACATCACGCGCCATCCGTGTGCGAGCATCAGCATCGTCAGGATCGGCGGGGCGAGCGCAGGAGCCAGGGCGGAGGAGGAATTGAAGATCGCGATCGGCAGGGCGCGATGGCGCAACGGGAACCAGTCCGCGCAAACACGCGTACCGCCGATGTACATGGGGGATTCGCCGAAGCCCAGCGCGATGCGTGCGCTCAAGAATTGCGGCAGCGAGTGTACGAGGCCGCCAGCCAACTGCGCGAGCGACCAGAGGACCATACCGGCGCCGAGCGTCATCCGCGGCCCGAAGCGATCGACGAGAATGCCCGCCGGAATTTGCGCGAGCCCATAGCTCCACGCGAACGCCGAGAGCAGCAGTCCCATCTCCTCGTACGAGAGACCGAGCTCTTGCCGGATTTCGGGATTTCCGACAGCCACGGCCGCGCGGTCGAAATAGTTCACGCATCCCGCAAGCACCAGCAGCATGACGGCCATCGTGCGCATGTGCCGTGTTCGTTCGGACGCCCCTCCCCCCACAGGACGCACATTCGCTTCGTGGCTCGAATCACTCATCAGAAAATTCACCCTCATGAGCGCGCCATCATTCAAAGCGCGTTCAAATGAGAGTGGCATAGAGTTTGACGGCACGGCAAACTCCGCGCGGTGCAAGCACCGCGTGGAGCTATCCCAGCTTCGCCGTATTGCCGGACCAAAGGTGAGCTGTGGCAGCGGCTTGGCACCTGCTCTGCGCGGACTGCGTCATAGGCTTAGGCCGGTGCGCGCCGCATGTGGTGCACCGTGAGCCAAACTGCAGATATAAGAAAGTACGCCGCGCCGACACCCGCGTATCCAGCTATTGTATCGATCGAAGGAGCCGTCGGCATACGCGCCTGTGCGATGAAAATAGCTCCCGCCAAAGCCGACTGCGCACCGCTCAGGATCATTGCCCATTGCGCGCCATAGCTCTTCCACCTGCGGACTGCAGTGCCCAGTTGAAGAAGTCCCGAGAGAATTGCCCAGGCGCCGATGACGCCAAGAACCCAGTTCATGCTGACGGAGAGGGCGAAGACGACTGCGGCCGTGGTCGCAAAACTCACGATGGCGTTGGTCATTTGCGTCGGATTCTTCGCAAGACCTCCACTGTTCCACGCGTCGACAAGGTTCGCCACGCCGTCCCACACCGGATATGCAACGAGCAAAACCGCAGCGGCTACCTCGGACTGCCGTCCGAGCGTCAGAGCTGCTGCGACCCACACAACGGAAAATGCAGTTCGGGCGAAATAGTAGCGTTTCAGCCAGTCTTCTTCGCGCGCGCGAAAGATTTTCAGGACTTCGAGTTCAGGATTCATTGGTTTTCCTATCTATCAGTTGGTAGGGTTATTACGCGTGAAGCGGTTCACCAAGACCCCATCGGTCAAACGCTATCGTGAAAGCCGTCGCAAATGAGGGTTAGTGACAAGAGCAAACATTTTGGGGTCGCCATATGCTCGAGCCGAAAGCATGGCGCCGTGAACCGCTGCCATGAAAGTCTCCGCTTCCACGCGCGGCGTGTCGGTCAGTCCAAGCGAACCTTTTTGTGCGCCCCGCTCCATAACGGAGGTAAGCCATCCGGACAAAAAGCGAAAATAAGCGCGGATCTCCGCCGCGATCTCCTGCGGCAGCACGGGCAGTTCGGTGGCCAAAAGCGCACAAACACAGAATGATCGGCTTGAATCCGAGATGCACGTCTCCCAGTAGCGAAGATACGCGCCGAGTTGTTCGCGCGGATTGGATACCTGCCGCTCAAGGTCGGCGATCCCCGCTTCAGCATCCTCCCGGTATTGAACGACGAGTTTGCGGACCAGATCGACCTTTGTTGGAAAGTGATGGTGGATACTCGCTTTTCGGATGCCGACGACTTCTGCAATGTCGGCAAAGCTGAAGCCGTTATAGCCGCCTGCCACGATCAGTGAACGGGCGCAGGCGAGAATATCGTCCGAGGTTCTGGAGAAATTTGTCATAGCTGTATCTACCTTCCAATAGGTAGGCTTGTCAAGCGCCGTTCATCGTCGTTCTTTGGGCTTTTCGGTGAAGGATCAGCTATCGCTCTGCCGATTCTCTTCTCGTCGGCGAAAGACGATCACTCCCACTCAATCGTGCCCGGCGGTTTCGAGGTGACATCATAGACGACGCGGTTGACGCCTCTCACCTCGTTGATGATGCGGGTGGCGACGCGGCCGAGGAACGCCATGTCGAAGTGGAAGAAGTCGGCCGTCATGCCGTCAACCGAGGTCACGGCGCGCAGGCCGAGAACATGATCGTAGGTGCGGCCGTCGCCCATGACGCCGACGGTGCGGACAGGCAGCAGCACGGCGAAGGCCTGCCAGATGGCGTCATACAGACCGGCGCGGCGGATCTCGTCGAGATAGACGGCATCGGCCTTGCGGAGAATGTCGAGCTTCTCGTGCGTGATCTCGCCGGGGATACGGATCGCGAGCCCTGGTCCCGGGAACGGATGGCGGCCGACGAAGGCTTCCGGCAGACCGAGCTCGCGGCCCAGAGCGCGCACCTCGTCCTTGAACAGTTCGCGCAGCGGTTCGACGAGCTTCATGTTCATGCGCTCGGGGAGGCCGCCAACATTGTGGTGCGACTTGATGGTCACCGACGGGCCGCCGGTGAACGACACGCTTTCGATGACGTCGGGATAGAGCGTGCCCTGAGCGAGGAATTCGGCGCCGCCGATCTTCTTCGCCTCAGCCTCGAAGACGTCGATAAAGTGCTTACCGATGGTCTTACGCTTGGTCTCGGGGTCGGAGATGCCCGCTAGCGCGGATAGGAACTGCTCGGACGCGTCCACGTGGACGAGTGGAATGTTGTAGTGGTCACGGAAGAGGCCGACGACCTCGTCAGCCTCGCCGAGCCGCATGAGGCCGTGATCGACGAAGACACACGTCAGCTGGTCGCCGATCGCTTCGTGGATGAGGACGGCCGCGACGGCACTATCGACGCCGCCCGACAGCCCGCAAATCACGCGGCTCTTACCGACCTGCTTCCGGATCTTGGCGATCATCTCGCGGCGGTAGGCGGCCATCGTCCAATCGGACTTCAACCCGGCGATGTTGTGCACGAAATTGGCAATCAGCCGGGCGCCGTCGGGCGTGTGCACCACCTCAGGGTGAAACTGCACGGCATAGAATCGGCGCTTCTCGTCTGCGACGGCGGCGAACGGCGCATTGTCGCTGGTACCGATAACCTCAAAGCCCTCAGGCAGGCGGGTGACGCGATCGCCGTGGCTCATCCAGACCTGGTAACGCTCGCCTGGTGCCCAGACGCCTTCGAAGAGCGGGCTTCGCGTCGCGATCGAGAGGAAGGCGCGTCCGAATTCGCGGTCGTGGCCGCTTTCGACTTTGCCACCAAGCTGCTCGGCCATGGTCTGCTGGCCGTAGCAGATGCCGAACACTGGCACCCCCGCGTCGAAAATCGCCTGCGGAGCACGCGGCGAAGTATCTTCCGTGACCGACGCCGGGCCGCCCGACAGGATAACGGCCCTCGGCTTCAGCTTCTGGAACGCTTCGGCGGCGTTCTGGAACGGATGGATTTCCGAATAGACGCCGGCCTCGCGCACGCGTCGCGCGATGAGCTGCGTCACCTGGCTTCCAAAATCGATGATGAGAACGGAGTCGGTCAAAGTACGGGCGGCCCTTTCTTCAGGGCCTTCCCCTACGCGAAGTCGGCTCCGGCTGCAATGTCAGCACCTGCGATAGGCGTGACGGTGCCTTGGAAGCTGGAAGCGTCTCAGCTAACGATCGGGGGAGAAAAGGGAAGGCTGCATCGTCATGCTCATGGTCAAGACCCGGCTGGGACTCAGTGACATCGCGGGGATCGGGCTCTTTGCGGCGGAAGACATCCCTAAGGGGACTGTTACCTGGCGATTCATCGGAAATTTCGACCGGCTGCTGAGCCAGGCCGAAATCGATAGCCTGCCCGAGCCCGCCCGTTCGGACCTGCTCAACCACGTTTACCTCAACGAGGCGAGCGGCCGGTTCGTGCTCTGCGCCGACAACGCCCGTTTCATGAATCACGCGGATGATCCGAACACGGCTGGCGTCCACGAACCGGGTGCGATCGAAGGCTACGATATCGCCACCCGCGACATCCGTGCCGGAGAGGAAATGACGTGCGACTATCGGACGTTCGACGCGCATGTCGACCGGAAGCTCGGTGGCGCCCTTTAGCGCAGCGCTACTATTCTCCGGGCACGACGATCGGTTCCCCATCAGGCTTACGCGCACGGCGGCGCCTCGCGGCCAGCGAGCGCAGCGCCTGCATCGCCAGGATGCGGCGCTGAAGGTAGGGGGAAAAATATCCCGCATACCTGCGCCAGAGATCGGTTCGCATCCAGTCCTGCCCTGAGACGTGGCCACGGCAGTGCGGCGACCCACAGGAGCATGCGAACTCGTCGTAAGGCGAGCCGTCGCTCATGGCGTAGTCGTAGGTGATCTCTTCGCCGGGCGAGATATCGCGCATCGCCACGAGCGTGATCTGGCCTGCAAGGCCGGAGTTTGGATCGCAACAATGGTTGACATAATCCGGCGGCTCGCAGTCGGATAGCGAGACCAGATACTGGTTCTCCTCGACCTGAAGCGAATAGCGCTTCACGGTCGAAGGCATCTCGTTCAATTCCTCGCCCGTCACGAGCGTTCCGCTCCAGACCACGATCAGCTCGCCCTTGGCGATCGCTTCTCGCGCGACAACAGTATGACCGCCGCGGTCGGGAGTCGGATGAACTTCGCATTTCGGAGAGAGGAAGGAGTGGGGCCTGCCGCTCATTCATTGACCTCAATTGGCCTCACGAGCGTGGGCGTGGCGCTGACGCAAAACGCGAGCTATCGCACCTGTCCCTCGATCTGCCGCGAGCCAGCGGCAAACGCCCGATGAGATAGTTTGACGGCGCCCGATGTCAACGGCGTTTGTTGAAGCGGCCGTCGAATGCTCCGCTCACATTTTGTGTCTACGCGTAACGGCGCGACAGAAAAAGTTCCGGGCAGCGGTTTGCGTGCTGATGAAGTCGCCCGGCGGCAAGTGAAGTGTTGCCGGAAAATTCAATCCACAGAAAGTTTCGCTATGCCTTTCGGCCTAACGCGGCGATGAAAAATCCGTCGGTGCCGTGACGGTGGGGAGTTAACAGAAGCGAGTCCCCGCGACCGTCCGCGGATGGCGGCGTTTCGCTTGCGAATGCCACGCGCCAGATTTCAGCGGTCGGGACGATCGAGAAGTCGGCATTGTCTCGGAGAAACCACGCGATTTGGCCGGTGTTCTCTTCGGGAAGGATCGAGCACGTCACATAGAGGAGCCGGCCGCCGGGCTTTACCAAGCTCGCGGCCTGCTTCAGCACGGACTGCTGTTCGGACATGCGCGCCTTCAAAGCGTCGGGTTTCAGTCGCCATTTCGCATCCGGACGCCGGCGCCAAGTTCCGGTTCCGGTGCACGGTGCATCTGCCAGGACGACGTCGAAGCGCGGACCGAGGGCGTCGACGGCCGTCTCGTCTCCTGCGCGCAGCACTTGGACATTGCGGACGCCGGCTCTCTTGATCCGCTCGAAGATCGGCTTCAACTGGTGGCGATCGGCGTCATAGGCGTAGATCTGTCCTGTGTTCTGCATCAGCGCCGCCAGAGCCAGCGTCTTGCCGCCAGCGCCCGCACAGAGGTCAAGCACCTGCTTCCTCGGCCCGGCTCCAGCAAGCAGAGCGGCGACTTGCGAACCTTCGTCCTGGATTTCGAACCACCCGGCCTGATAAGCGGCTTCAGCCTGCAGGTTGGGCGTACGCTGTGCTCCGGCCGGTGGCGGCACGCGAACACCGATCGGGGAAAGGCTGCATGGCTCGGCGCCGAAACCGGCGAGCGCTTTCAGAACCTTTTCGCGTGTCGACTTCAGCGTATTCACTCGCAAATCGGCGGGTGCCCGGCGGGCCATCGCCTGCCCTTCGGCGATGGCACCATCGCCAAACTGGCCAGAGAAAGACGACCAAAGCCATTCGGGAATATCCGCTTGGACGTGAGCGGGAGCTTCGTCGAGCGGGCGCGTCAAGCCCGCCTGCTCTGCTTCCGAAAGGGGTGCCGGGGAATGATCCGCACCGTCGCACGCGGCCATAACGGCCTCCGGCGTTAGTCCGAGCGCGGAGGCAGCCGCTCCGATCGCTAATGTTCGGGGGGTATCCCCGCCCAGCGCCCATGCGATCGATGCCCTTCGGCGTAGAGCATCATAGACGAGGCCGCCGATAGCGTTGCGGTCGCCGGAGCCCGCAAAGCGGTGCGCCTTACCCCAGTCGGTCAGCGCGATAGCGGGGGGCTGGTAACGATTGATGATCGCATCCAGGACCTCGATGGCCGCAGCGATACGTGCGCCGGCCTTCATTGGGAAAACATCTCAGGTGCCTGTCAGGATTTTGATGGCGAAGATCACCCACATGGCAAGAAGCACTGCTACGCCCAACGCATAGGCCCGGAAGCGCCAATCGACATCGTTGCTCGTCGTATGGATGTACGCATGGGCGAGCCGCGAAAGGACGAAAACCCAGGCCAGAACGAGAAGCAGAAAGTCACCGACCCGCGTAATCAGGATGAAGGCGATCAGCACGAAGAAGAGCATCGGCAGCTCGAACTGATTGCTGAAGCAATTTGCAAACTGCCTTGCCCGCAGAGGATAGTTCCCACCATCGAGCGCAATGTCTTCACGCCGGGCTTCACCGCTCATCAGGCTGCGCCCTCGCTCCCGGCCCATCAACCCGAGGAGAATGAAAATCAGCAGAATCTCGACGAACACCGGCAACAGAAAGTCCGTGACCGTCATGATGGGCCTCCCGCAGCTTCGCGCTGATGTCTAATAGACTACCGGCCGACGCCCGGATAGTTCGGGCTTTCGCGCGTGATCATAACGCCGTGGGCGTGACTTTCCTGGATGCCTGCGGGTGAAACGCGGACGAATTTAGCGCGCTTCTGCAGTTCCGGAATGGTCTTGGCGCCAAGATACCCCATGCCCGCGCGCAGGCCGCCGACGAGCTGATGGACGACGGCTTCCATCGGGCCCTTGTAGGGAACCTGTCCTTCTATGCCTTCCGGAACGAGCTTCAGCGTGTCGCGAACCTCTGCCTGGAAGTAGCGGTCGGCCGAGCCGCGGGCCATGGCGCCAACCGATCCCATTCCCCGATACGACTTGTAGGTGCGGCCCTGATAAAGATAGGTCTCTCCCGGCGCTTCGTCGGTGCCTGCCAGCAGCGAACCAATCATCACGCAAGACGCGCCGGCCGCGATAGCCTTGGCGATGTCGCCCGAGAACCGAATGCCGCCATCCGCGATAACCGGAACGCCGTAACGCGACGCTTCCCTTGCGCACTCCATCACGGCGGTCAGCTGCGGGACGCCGACTCCGGCCACGATGCGTGTCGTGCAGATCGAGCCTGGCCCGATACCGACCTTCACCGCGTCGGCACCAGCGTCGATCAGAGCTTTGGTCGCGTCGGCCGTCGCGACGTTCCCTGCGATAACCTGCACACTGTTCGATTGCCTCTTGATGCGCGCGACGGCGTCGATCACCTTGATGGAATGGCCATGCGCCGTGTCGACGACGATGACATCGCAGCCCGCGGTAATCAGCCTCTCCGTACGCTCGAAGCCGTCCTCGCCAACGGTCGTCGCGGCTGCGACCCGGAGCCGGCCTTGTGCGTCCTTCGAAGCGTTCGGGTGTTTCGCGGCCTTCTCGATATCCTTGACGGTGATGAGGCCGATGCAGTTGAGCTGGTCGTCGACGACGATCAGCTTTTCGATGCGGTTTTTATGCAGAAGCTTCTTGGCCTCGTCGGGCGAGACGTTCCGCTTGACGGTGATCAGATTTTCCTTGGTCATGAACTGCGAAACGGGGAGATCGAGGTCGGTCGCAAACCGGACGTCGCGGTTTGTCAGGATGCCGACGAGCTTGCCCTTGCCCGCGCTGCCGTCGGGCGCGTCCCTGCCGCTTTCGACAACCGGAACACCAGTGACGCCCTTGTCCGCCATTAATTTCAGGGCTTCGCCCAGCGACTTCTGAGGAGCAATCGTCACAGGATCGAGAACAATGCCGCTCTCGTAGCGCTTCACCTGCGCGACATGACGCGCCTGCTCCTCGATGGTGAGGTTGCGATGGAGAACGCCGATGCCGCCTTCCTGGGCCATCGCAATCGCCAGCCGTGCCTCGGTAACGGTATCCATGGCTGAGGACAGAAGCGGGATATTGAGCCTGACGTTCTTGGTCAGCTGGGTCGAGACATCCGTCTGCCCTGGCATGACATCCGATGGACCGGGGACCAGTAAAACGTCGTCGAAGGTAAGCGCGATCGCCGAATCGAGCGCCGATAGGCTCGAAGTCATGCGGACTTCTCCAGATTTTGGGGGGCGACACGTTCAGGCCCCCTGGGGCGGAACATTGTCGCGGGGTCTATAGCACCAAGGTTTCCCCGTTGGAAGCGCCCCGAGCCGCGTCAAATGGGGATGCTGTTAACTCATTCAGCGAATGGTCCGATTTGCGCTTCGGGAACGTCATACCGGTGTCGCGGAGACCTGTCAGACAGGCGCCACGGGGTTCATAGCCCCCATGGGATTTGTTTTTCCGAGTCGAGGCCGTCGGCGGGCGTCGTTCAGCGTTTCCCCTGCCTTCGGCGCAAGGACGTGAAGCTGAACGGGCCTTCGGGCACTTCAACCCTCTCCGCGAAACCCCGTCGCCAGCACATAAAGTTCGGAGCTTTCGGCTCGGCTCGCCGGCGGCTTCACGTGGCGCACGGTCTTGAAATCGCGCTTCAGCATATCGAGCAGGTCACGCTCTGTCCCGCCCTGGAAGACCTTGCAAAGAAAGACGCCGCCCGGCTCCAGAACATCCGCGGCGAAGGCCGCCGCCATTTCGGCGAGGCCCATGATGCGCAAGTGGTCGGTCTTGGCGTGTCCGACCGTCGGCGCCGCCATGTCTGACAACACGACGTCGGCCCGGCCGCCGCGAAGCCGAGATTTAAGGAGATCTTCGGCTGTCGGATCGGTGAAATCCATTTCGATGATGTCGACGCCGGGGATCGGCTCGAACGCCAGATAATCGATTGCGACGACCTGGCCTTTGGCGTCGGCTGCCTTGACACGCTCGGCAGCTTCCTGCGACCAGCCGCCCGGGGCAGCACCGAGATCGATGATCCGCTGACCCGGTTTCAGAAAATGATAACGCGCGTCGATCTCGCGAAGTTTATAGGCCGCGCGCGAGCGCAGGCCTTCGCGCTTCGACGCCGCGACGTAAGGATCATTCAACTGACGTTCGAGCCAGCGCGCAGACGAAACCGAGCGCTTGCGAGCGGTCTTGACGTTTGTGCGGAGCTGGCGCTGACCGCCGCTCAGGCTCCCACGGCCGCCGCCATTCTTTCCCTTGCTCGTCACGATCTCGGTGCACCCTTCCCACGCCTCGACCGTCCGCGACGGCGGCGTCCAGATCGCCAAACGCCGTCCTCCATCATCAGCCGCATCAGAATACCTTCCCGAAGGCCGCGGTCCGCGACGCGCAGTCTCTCGGACGGCCACATCTTCAGAATAGCTTCGAGTATGGCGCAGCCGGCCAGCACGAGGTCCGCGCGCTCGCGCCCGATGCACGGCTGGTGAACGCGCTCTTCATACGTCTGCGTCAGCAGATCTGACGTCACGGTCTTTATGTCGTCGATGCCCAACCAGATACCATCTACACGTTTCCGGTCGTAGCGATCGAGCCCGAGCATCACGCCTGCAATTGTCGTGACCGTGCCCGAAGTGCCAAGAAAGTGCACCGGCCGCCCGTTCAACCGCTCATGGAACCGGTGTCTTCTCTCGAAAGGAAGAAGAAGCTCTGTCACAGCTTCGGACATGGCGGCAAAACTTTCAGCCGTCACCTCGCGACCGCCAAAATGCTCGGCCAATGTCACGACACCAACGGGAAGAGATTCCCAAGCGACGATCGCGTCGTTGACGTCCGAGCGACCCGTCAGTACATCGTGACGCGACCGGAGCCGCGTCATGTCGAGCCATATGATTTCCGACGAGCCGCCACCGATATCGAACACGAGAACGTAATCGGCGGCTGGATCGATCAGCGTCGCGCAGCCCGCGACCGCGAGGTGAGCCTCCGTCTCGGGTGTCAGGATTTCAATATCGAGATCGAAGCTGTCCTTCACATCGGCGATGAATGCCGGGCCGTTGGCTGCGACACGACAAGCCTGAGTCGCCACGAGCCGCGCTCTTGAGACGTTGTGGCGTTTCAGCTTGCCGGCGCAGACCTTGAGCGCCTCCATCGTGCGGCCCATTGCGAGGTCTGAGAGCCGCCCAGTCTGACTCACACCTTCTCCCAGACGGATAATGCGTGAAAACGCATCAACGACGCGAAAGCCGCGGCGCGACGGCTTCGCCAGCAGCAAGCGACAATTGTTGGTTCCGAGATCGAGTGCACCGTAAATCGGTTCCGTGCCGGGCTGGCGCGCATCGAACGAAAACGGCATTTCGTCGTGATCATAATCCCGCCATCGAACAGGCTTGCTGCCGGTTGACGATGACGATGCGGCGTTCGCTGTTCTTACGGCGGCGATGGGATTCGATCTCTGGGGGCCATTTTCCGTACGGACGCCTTCTTCAGAAAGCGATAGCGCTTCGGAACCGGAGGAACCGGTAACGTCATCGTCAGATCTATCAGGGGGCCCTGCTGCATCGGAAGCATCAGGCCCTGCGTGTTCGGGCGTCACGTCTATTCTCCAGGACCTGGTCTTCACCGGCTCGCCGCTACGCTGCCGGGCACCTCAGGTTGTCGTTCTGGACCTCAGTTGGGGGAAGTGTAACAGGTCAGGCTGTGCCGTAAAGCTCCAGTAGGTCTTGTTTAATGCGCAGCTCGCAGACATGCGCCCAATAGCGCGCGGCGGACGTCATGCTGAGGCCAATTCGACTGGCATTCTGGGCCCTTGCGCCCGCTCAATCGGTACGAGTTGCCTCACCTCCCCGTGTTGATGGCGTCGACAGCGTCGGTGTCACTTGCTTCGCGACGAGACGGTGCTTATCGAAAACTCTGACGATCTCGGGGCGCGTTCTGACAATGCGAGGCGCAGGATCTTTCTTCGCCCACCGCCAATAATAGAAACGCTTCGTCGCGATCTCGATCGCAATCTCCCCGCCTGGCCGGAGCGCCCATTCATGCCGACAATCGTGCGGGCATGGAAAGCCTCTCGCAGGATCAGGTAGAAATAACTCGGGCGGTTGCCGGCGTCAGGACAATGCGTGAATTTTCTATTCTGGCCCGCGCTTCTCCAGAGGACGAGTCGCTCGGGCGTCACCGTTTATCGCATCGGTCAAAGTCAGGCTCGGCCCAATCGCCCTCTGCATTCGGATGCCGACGGTAGAGAGATTTCACGCAAGCGTGGCCAGTTCGGATGCTGACCTTGCACACATCGAATGCTGCTGCTATGACCCGCGCTCCGGCGGCCGACTGGCGCGCCTGATCCCGGCTTTGGGGGATCGTCTAATGGTAGGACTGCAGACTCTGACTCTGCCTGTCTAGGTTCGAATCCTAGTCCCCCAGCCAGCCAACTTACTGAAATCGCAGAATTTTCCCGCATTCCGGCGCGCTCGAAATAACGCCGACATTCTCGCGGCTTAGCCTTGGCTGGGCACCATCGGAGGTCCGCGGAGACGCAAATCGGTGAGTTCCGACGCGGCATTCTGCAAAACGTCTCTACTGCCGACTTTCGGGGCGGGCGGTTTGGGCTTCGACCGGAGGATCTTTGGGTTCGATGGTCAGGCGAAGCCCAAGAACTTGCGCTGCGCGCTCCAATCGAGCGGCAGATCCTGGGAGGTTCTGAGCAAACGCTTTGGGCTGAGCCCTGGTGGCTGCCGACCGGCAAGGACGTCTTCGATGATGCTTGGGGCGAGATACGTCAGGCGCATCAGAGCAGTCAGACGGCCTTTGCTCTTGGTGATGCCGGAGGTGATGTCGTTGAGGGTCTCCGTTGTGTCGAACAACATCTTATCCTGAACAGAGAAGGCCTCCTGCAACACTTGAACGAGGGACGCGTCGGGAGACCTCCGCAACGGGTCACCGATCACCATGCGCTTGCCTTGACCAGAACGATGCAGCTCCGCCGGCACCGTGAGAATGATCGACCGATCTGATGCGATCTCATTTTTTCCCTCCACATCCAGCGCGCCCGCAAGCTGCACGGCATCGATCACAATCTCGATCTGATCTAGCGAGAGCGTCACGCGGGCAACTGCCTGACGGACGATTGCCCGTACGGTCCCAGGCGGCATGGCGGGCCATTCTTTTCCGAACTTCGCGGCGCGGCTTAGGGCTGCTTCCAGTTCTCCAGCCCTCAATTCAAGTGCTGCGAGAGCGTCTGCGATCTCCCTTCGCGACATCAGGAGTGCGCGCACGCGATCAAGGACCAGACCCTCCACCTCGCTCGCCGGGACGCGCATCGTGTTGCCGATCGATCTGCGGGTTTCAAGCAGGGAGGCGGAAATATAGTATCGATACCGACGGCCGCGCTTGTTGGCATGCGTCGGCGTCATCCGGTTGCCGTCATGGTCAAAAAGCAGCCCTGATAGAAGGCTTGGAGCCTCAGCCCCTGTCGCCAGAGACCGGGCCTTTCGGTTCGCGACCAGCTTTTCCTGAACCACAGACCAGAGTTCAGCATCAATGATGGCCCCGTGCTGGCCGGGATAGACGTTGCCCTTGTGAGCGATTTCACCTCGATAGAGACGGTTCTGAAGGATCAGATACAGGATCCCGCGTGAGAACTTAGCGTCGCCCGTGATCAGTCCTTTCGCGCCCTCCCGGCGCTTGCTGCGCAGGCCGCGGCGATCGAGCTCAGCTTGCAGCAAATTGACCGAGCCGAGCTCGGCATAACGCTGAAAAATCAGGCGAACGGTTTCCGCTTCGGCCGGATTGATGATGAGTTTTCTGTCTTTGACATCATAGCCCAGTGGCACGGTGCCACCCATCCACATGCCCTTGGCTTTCGATGCCGCGATCTTGTCACGGATGCGCTCGCTGGCGATTTCGCGCTCGAACTGAGCAAACGATAGCAGCATGTTGAGCGTCAAGCGCCCCATCGACGTCGTGGTGTTGAATTGCTGAGTCACTGACACAAACGAAGCGCCGTGCTCATCGAAGATGTCGACGATCTTGGCGAAGTCGGCCAGAGAGCGTGTCAGCCGGTCGACTTTGTAGACGACAACGATCTGGACTTTCCCGGCCTTGATATCGGCAAGCAGCCGCTGAAGCGCTGGACGTTCCATCGTCCCGCCGGTGAGACCGCCGTCGTCATAGAGATCAGAGACCGCGCTCCAACCCGCGTGCTTCTGGCTCTTGATGAAGGCTTCGCAGGCCTCTCGTTGCGCGTCGAGAGAGTTGAACTCCTTCTCCAGCCCCTCGTCCGAGGACTTCCGGGTGTAGATGGCACAGCGGGCCTTGATCATTCGGGATGCCTCACCTGACTAGAGGACGAGGCGTCGTCGGCGCCGGTCTTCAATCCGAAGAACCTTGGTCCAGACCAGCGGGCGCCGGTGATCTCGCGGGCGACGATCGATAATGAGGCGTAACGCTGTCCCCGCCATTCGACGCCGTCGTCCAGGATGACGACAGTATGCGTCTGCCCGCGCCATTCCCGAATCAGGCGCGTGCCCGCCTTGAACGCGGCAGCCCGACGACGCCTCCTGCTGAAGAGGCAATCCGACGTCGAGGACTGGAGCTTGCGAACCGTGCTTTTCGACAGTCCGCCATGCGCCAGCTCCTGGAGCCTGTAGGTGATCCCCCGCAGCAGGATATCGCGGCTCAGGCGTTTGGGTGGCGACGTCTGATAGAGACGCCGCCACTCATTGCGCAGCGCATCGATCGCAAGGCTCTCGAGCCGCGCGATCTCTGCAGATAGGTCCAGCGACGGCTTTGCCATCTCAACGGTCGCGGCGTGGAACGATGCGATACCGCCGTAACTCTCCGTCGGATTTGGAGGACGTCAGAGCGAGTCCGAGCTTCTTCTTGACCGTTCCCGCGAGGAAGCCTCGGACACTGTGCTGTTGCCACTCAGTCGCTTGCATCATG
The DNA here is from genome assembly GCA_018242215.1 of Pseudomonadota bacterium. Classification (GTDB taxonomy): domain Bacteria; phylum Pseudomonadota; class Alphaproteobacteria; order Rhizobiales; family Hyphomicrobiaceae; genus Hyphomicrobium_B. Next base: position 28,291 of record JAFECG010000028.1, on the reverse strand, counting down.
TCGGGGATGGTCGCGCCGTTGCGCTGGCTCAACAGCGACAGGACGCGATCCTGCTTCGTGCTGCGCGCTGGCGTGTCAGGCTGTCCTGCAGTTGCTGCCGCTGGTTTTGGCTGTTTCAGATTGCGCTTCGATTTGCTCGCTTTGCTGGCCGGCGGAGTTGCTCGCTTGGCTTTGGGCAAGGAATGAACTTCAATTGCGGTCATGTTGGGCTCCGTGGCTATTGGCGCGCCCCGTTGGCGCTCCCACTGCCCGAAGCCCCGCAACTGCGAGGCGATCTCTTAACGTCCGGCGAGCAAACGTGCCGGCCGTCGATACCCCAAACCAATGCGTCCTTCGTGGCAGAAGTCGAGGACTGATTTTGCCGGAGCGACTGATCTCGAATTATCGGTTAAATAACTCTCTGCGTATCGGCATTTAAATTCGATTGATCGCCGGACTAGGGCGGCATTCTCCCACAAGCCGACATCTGAACGACCGACTAGCCTGTACGAGATAGCTGAAGGTTCGGATCCCCTAATGGTTATGACCGAGCATGAACTTACCAACTGCAATCAATCGGCGACAGTAATGGGAGCGGATAATGAAAAACATTGAACGGTTTGATGCTTACGCGCTCCATGTTTTCGGCGTTCTCTATGAAGCTTTCCCCGTGCCCCGGCGGCTGGACAACGTGGAAATCATGAAGGCCGTCAATTTGCCGAGACGGGAGTCTGAAGCTGCCGAAACCGCGATCGTGCAAGGGACGATCGACTGGCTTCGGGAAACCGGCTTTCTTCAATTCAGGGACGAATCCGACACCAAGGACAAGATGCAATACCGCTACGTTCTGGCGCCCCGCGCCTTCGAGGCTCTGCGCCGCGATTTACCGGAGACCATGAAGCCGAAAGGCGAAAAGCCTAAGAGTCTCGGCGAGGAAGCGATCAGCCTCAGCAAAAAGCTCGCAAAGAATGCCTCTAAAGAGGCCGTGCAGACGGCTGTCTCTCAGCTCGTTACGCTCGGAATCAGTTGGGCATTCGGCGGTTAAGCGGCGCCAGCGCTCATTCGAAACGCTCGCGCGTCTTGGGCGAGAGCCGATCAAAGGCGTCCTCTTCGGTCACGTCTTCGAATTCAAATGTGGGCCGCCCGTCAAAATGAAGGATGGAGATGGTTTGATCGTACTTGTCGGAAATCACGGTGATCTCCAGACAAGGCTCCTGGAACCATGCGCCCGCCGGGTGCTCAACGCCTTCCTGGCCGAGATCATCGAAATCCCGTCGCCCGGCAAGAGATTGGGCAGGCACCGGCACCGGCGGCACGCCCCGCGTTCGGATATAGAGACGGCTGCGCAGCGCAGCCTTGCTGGATTTAGCCCACAAGATATAGCCATCGCGCGAGACGACTAGCATCGATCGGCAAGCCGTGTATTCGAGCCACCGCAGGATGCACGCGATCAAAGAAACACCGTAGCGGTCCTTAACCGCATCGAATTCAGCGAGCGACGGCTTTTTGTCGGCTTCCAGTTGCTCGCGAAAATCATCCAGCGGCATCAACAAATAGGCCGCGAAGGTATCGGCTTCTTCTTCGAGTTCCTCCCCGGCACGGAACGTTATTGCTTCTTCGTTGCACGCGATCCCGTCTGGAAGCAGGTCCCGGTGCATCAAATAATGCCCGAATTCGTGCGCGACCGTAAAACGGCGGCGCCCCGGCGACACGTCGGTGTTGTGAAGAATGGCCCAGGCCGTTTTGTCTTGAACAGGATAGAGCGCGCCTTCGAAGCTGCCGAGCGGGCGGGCCATCACCTCGACAATGGGCGATGCCGGAAAACGTTGCTTGGAAAAATCCTTGGCTAAGGTTTCAACGGGAATGGGAAAGCGGTCATCGCCTAGCGCCGCCGCGAGGATCGTGTTCAAATCGTTTGCCCAGCGTTTTGGGCGGCGGCCGTGATCCGTCATTTCTTTTTGCTATTGATAATCTCGAGCATCTGCCGGATTTGACTCTTCTGCGCGTCGTCCATTCTCTGGTATTTGCGAAAAAACGCCCGGTCCTCGGCCGTGTCTTCGCTCTCGGCGCCAAGCAGGTAATCCGTCGTGACGTCGAGGGCCGCGGCGATCAAGGCCAGTTTCTCGCCCGAAGGACGCGGCGGGTCCTTGTTTTCCAATTCCCAGATGTAGCTTTTGCTCGATTCTGAGCGTTGGGCGAGTTCGTCGAGCGTGAATCCTTTCTTTTTTCGAAGCGCGCGGATTCTCTCCCCTAAGCTTGTTGCCATGCATGCCTCCCCTATTGCGAGGTTCAGAGTAGCGATACAGCCGGTACTTGACAACGCGCATCGGCCTCCCTACGTTCCGCGTTCGGAGTAGGCTTACTTTTTCTACCTCTTTTTGTTTCAAAAGCGTCTTTGTGCGCCTATTTTTGTGATTTTTTTGCCCGAAGGAGGGCCTATGGTTGCATCCCCCATCGACTCGCCGACCTTATCTCAGCCGCCGGCCCCGGTAGCGCCGCCGGTCTACCCGGTGGCTCGGTCGAAGATCAAACGGCTGACGGAACTCCTCCTCGTTGCGGGCGCAGCCGGACGGTGCGAGTTCTGCAACGAATTTCTCTACACTCACCCCATCACCGGCGAGTCCGGCAACTTCGCAGAAAACGCTCACATCGTGGCATTCAGCACGCTCGGCCCACGCGGGTTTGAAGATCGGCCCACCGATATCGACGACGTTTCAAACCTGATGTTGCTCTGCGCGCGCGACCACAAGCTCATTGACGATCATCCCGAACGCTATACCCGCGCGATGCTCGAACAGCGCAAACGCGAGCACGAGGCGCGAATCAAACGCGTAACCGCCATCGGCCCCGCCATGCAGACGACGGTCGTAACGCTTAAAGTCCAGATCGGGTCGGATATCGTGCACGTCAACCGGCGCGAAATCTTCGAAGCCTTGCAGCCGCGCTATCCCGCCGATAATCCGCTCGAGATCGACTTCGTAGACATCGGTCCCGAGCGCAGCGGCGCCTTTTATGAGCTGGCCGCTGAGCGCATCCAAAAGAACGTTGCACGGCTTTATGACACCGGCGGCGAGCTCGAGCGCACGGGCCATCTATCGGTTTTCGCGCTTGCCCCGATTCCGCTCCTAATGCTTTTTGGGCACGCGCTGAGCAACAAGGTGTCGACGGATTTTTTTCAATGCCATCGCACCCGATCCGACAACCGCTGGACCTGGTATGAAGGCGATACGCCCGTGCGTTTCAGCGCGCGCCAGCTTCGTCAGGGCACAGCCCCGCATTGCGTGGGGCTGGTTTTGTCGGTCAGCGGACCCTTCGCCGCCGAGTCACTGCCGTCTTCCATCGATGAGCGTTACACCCTCTATGAAATTTACCCACGCGATATCGTTCCGCATCGGTCGCTGATCCGGCAGCGCGACGATCTCGAAGCGTTTCGCGCGCGTTACCGCGCGTTGCTCGCCGAAATCCAACAGGACCATCCGGGGCTGCGTGAGCTGCATCTTTTCCCGGCCGTGCCGGCACCGGTCGCCGTCACTTGCGGATTTGATCTTCTTCCGAAGGTCGATCCGACGCTCATCATCTATGACAATCTTGCAACCGAAGGCGGCTTCGTTCAGAGGCTGAAGGTGAATCTCCATGAATGAAAACGATTACTTGAAAGAGCTTCTTGCGTCCCAGGCCCTTGGCGAGGATAGCGACGAATGGAAGGCGCTCGATGAAAAAGCCGCCGAGATCGAGGGGATCGTCCGCGCGGCCTATCCAGGCAGCGACATCCATTTCACCCACGGCGGATCGCGGGCCAAAGGCACGATGATCCGCGAGGACTATGACCTCGACGAAGTTTGCTATTTTCAGAACGACGATGCGGCACCCGGCGACACGCTTGAAGAAATCTACGAGAACTTGGCCGCGCTTCTTGGCGAAAGCTATCAGGTCCGCCGTAAGCGTTCACCGCTTCGGCTGATCGATAAAAAGGGGCGCGACGTTCACGTCGATTTCGTTCCCGGCCGCTATGTCGATCAGTCGTCTTGGGATGTCTTCATTCACCAGAACGATGGCGACAAGGAGCGCCTTAAGACGAACATCGTGCTGCACGTCGATTACGTGCACGAGAGCGGCTGCACCGACGTCATAATGCTGGCGAAGCTTTGGAAGACCCGAAACGGCATCGCGATCAAAACGTTTCCGCTGGAGCTTCTGGTGATCGAGGCCCTCAAGAACGACAACACGGGAAACCTCGACGATCGTTTTCGCCGGGTGCTTGGGGCCTTCGCCGATGCCATCGACGAGCTTTCGATTGAAGATCCCGCGAATCCCACCGGCAATGATCTCTCGCATGCCCTGCCGGACTCGTTACGTCGCACGCTGTCGAAGATTGCCGCCGATACGCTCAAGACCGCCGACGACTACGGCTGGGAACACGTCTTCGGCAAACTCCAAACAACGAAAGCCTCGTTTCCTCACGTTCAGGTGCTCCGCAACGCCGCGGCCGCCGCGCCCGTCCGCACCGCACCGTGGAACGAGGAAGAATGAGTTCGCCCTGGTTCGAGCGCGATCCCGCAAGCCTGCGCGCGCTCGAACACACGTTGCGGGCGCGCTACCCGACGCTGCACGTCTTTCTCGAAAACGGCACGTGCCATGTTCGCGGCACCATCGCCGTGGTCGAGAACGATCGCTATCAGCTCGACATTGAATTGCCGGACGATTACCCCGACTCGCTTCCGCTCGTATGGGAAACGGGCGGTCGGATTCCACAGGAGCTTGACCGTCATGTCCTCCCCATAGGCGCCCTCTGCCTTGGCGTTCCCTTGCGGCTCGGAATCGCGCTCAAAGGCCGCTTCGACATTGAGAGCATCCTTGAAATCCCCGTTCGCAATTTCCTGATCGGCAATAGCCTGGTCGAGCGCGGCGAAGATTGGCCGCATGGCGATCGCGCGCACGGCGTCGCCGGCATCCTCGAAGAATTCGACGAGCTCATCGGGACGGACGATAAGATGCGCGTGTCGCGGTTTCTCCTCGATGTTCTCCAGGGCAAAATCCGCGGCCATTGGCCTTGCCCGTGCGGATCGGGCTTGGTTTTGAGAAAGTGTCATCGCGAGGGCTGGGAAACGATCCGCAAGGCCCCGCGCTGGCTTCTCCATCATAGCCTCGACGCCATTATGAAAGACCTTGAGCGCCGCACCAAGAAGGCGCGCGCGGGCTAGCTGGAGGGCGTCGCCCCTTCGAACCGACTGATTCCGGGAAAGCCTATAACGAAGGCCGCTCCAGGAGCCAAGCGTCAGCGAACGCGCTTGCGCCGAACGGACTATCGAGCCGGTTTCCATTTTCCCTGAAGAAGACCTTGGCTTTCAGCGAAAGCAACCTCGGTCCAGAAATCTCGGCTGCTGAAGGTGAAGTGTTTCAAAGGCGTCAGCGCGCGCGTCACGGTGGTTGCGCGATCGAGGGAGTAGAGCAACTGGCCGAGATCCAACCAAAACACGTTCAGGAGATAGGCGAAAATATTATACTGACCGTTCTTGAGCGGAATGTTCTCTATCATCCAATCCAAGGCCTCCTTCTTCGCCGCGTTGAATTTCTTCTTGGCTTTTTCGGCTTCGGGGGTGCTGTCGCTCACGCGGATCTCGGCGTTGACCATGGCACCAAAGAGCTTGTTTGCAAGAAACTTATCGCTCATCGGGCCGTAGGAGAGGGGCGATACGGCGACCTTCAACGGAATAAGGCCGGAGGTGTCCTCCCCTGACGCGCTCAAGGGTGTTTCCCCTTTGCGGAAATAATATTCATGCCGCGCGAGCTGTTTGAGCAGCGTCAGATAGCTGTCGGAATAATCGATCAACAGCGAAACAATATCGATGGACCGCGCCTGCGCAGTGAGCGATTTGGCTTTGGCCTCAAAGAATACGGTCTCGGCGCCGTCGCGCGTTGCCACATCGAACTCAAGGTCCTTCTTTCCGCCGCGGTACGGTTCGTTCCGCCAGATCTTTGGCGCCTTTCCTTGGCAACCCCAGTCGATCGCCCTTTCGACGACCTCTCCCACCACGTCGTTGGCGCGCGCACGATCAAGCTTGCTCCAGATAAGGCGGAAGATCACCTCGCACGCCGCGGCCGCGACCATCGAGCAGGTCAAAACGACGTACTCGCCCCCGTCCCTCTCGAAGAAGATCATGCGATCGTGATCTCGGTCCACCGCCTTCAGCGGATCGCGGTAGCTGACATTCACGGCCTTCTTCTTCCCCTGCGCCAGCGCCAGCAGGCGCGGAAAGCGCTGCGCCACCGCTCTCCCGGGAAATACCGTCGGCCTGTCATTCGTGCACTGCCGAAGGAGATCATCAACTTCCGCAAATAAGTCGCTGAAACGCTCGCCGAGCGCGGCCTCGTCATGGGCCGTCAACGTCTCGCGAAAGGCCTGTTTGAGCGCCGCGATGACGACGACCGGGACTTGCGGCAGGGAAAACACCTCTCGCCATGCCACTGAATCCGCGTTGGCGGAAAGGAAGTCGCTCGCATGAAGTTCGATCCCATCGAACTGATTATAGCGTTCGCAGTCGAACGCGGCCGCGAGATCAGTCGCGAGCGCCACGGCCGAGTTCCAAGCAACGTCCGGTTTGCGTGGATTTGTGCGCGAGCCTACATGCCGAAGGGCGAGCGAGAAAAGCCAACCCCACGGCAAGGACGGCGTTTTCGATTGCGTGACGCCGGGAACTTTATCGCCGAACAGCCATAAGCCGTCGTAGAATCTCTGCTTTTCGCGAAGATCCCGATAGATCCGCCCGATCGCCTCCAAGCCGCCGATAAGCGCGATGAAGCCATCGATCGCGTTGCCGATCTCGCGGCGCAAGGCGTCGGAAAGAATGGGTCCAAAGGCGCCGACCTGGATCTTATAATTTCTTTGCCGAAGCCGATTGCAGGCCTGCGCGACCTGAGCTTGTCGCGCAAGAGGCCTCCAATTGGCCCATTGATCGTCCGAGCATTCAGGCTGGGAAAGCGCCCAGGCTATCGCTCGGGTCCAAGGTTCCTCCATCTCCAGCCCGGCGCAGCCGCCAGGCGGCAGTTTCCGCGCGATGATATCCGCCGTAAGCGCCGTTTTGGGAGGCGCATCGCCAAGTTCTTCGGCGATACTGAGGGCCCGCGATAGCCGGATGATCTCTTCCCGGCTTAGTCTTCCCTCTTGCATGGGCAGCGCGTCAATGCTCGGCGAGGGTCCGCCGGCACCGCCAGCCGCACGGAATGCGCGCAAATAGAGATCGAGGTCATCAGGCTTCAGCACGACATGATCCGGTTGGAGTTAGGAACGCGGCGTTTGATCCAAAGTCCAACCGTTGTTTGCCAACGTCAGCCCTCGTTGAGGCCGATGCTGATCACGTCCGAGGCTCTAAGGGCAATCTTCGCCGCCAAATAGTAACATCGCGGAGTGAGCCTATCGCTTCGTCCTGTTTCTCTCAAGCCGGCGCAGAATATGGCGCGTGCGGAAAGCCGCACCGGGCTCCCGTGAACCGAACCGCTTTCGCGTCTCGGCCGTCCGGCGCCGATCCCTCGCGCATCGATCGCGAGCGCGCCGCGCTCAACTCTCTCTTTAAATCCTAAGAGGCTCCGCCTCTCGCGCGCGCAAAGTCCCGCCTTGTCCGCCGCATCCCCACGTCTCCCTGCAAGCGGGGCCCCTCTTGCGGAGCCTCGGCGTCCCGCAGCCGGAGCCTCCTTGCATTTGCTACCTCCGCTCTTCGGCAGAACGCCAGCGGTTAAGCCGCGCGCTTTTGCGCTCGCATAACCGACTTTAGATGCCCTTGCCCACCGACTGATCTTCATCCGAGGAGCCTACCCCCTGCGGCACACGCAAGGGCGCAGCCGCGGGGTCGCGTCGCAGTTCGACGACGCAGTGATCATCGTCGTGATCGATGCCGAGTTCCGCGAGCGAGAGCGCGTGAAGCGTAAAGCCCTTTTGAAGGATCCCCGCCAAAGTCAAACCTTCGTTCAGCCCGATCGTCTTTGCAAATTCCGCCTGTGAAATCTTACCGGTCATCAACTCGAGAAGAGCCCGCGAGGAAAATTTCAAGATGATGGGGCCATCGTTGCCTTTGTCCATAACCGTCGTTCCCGCATTCCAAGGCTTTGCTGTCGGCATGAACGCTTGTTGCTGGTGAAGTTGGCGCGCTTGATACCCTTCAAACCGCGGCGCGGGAAGATGCGCCTCGATGCGGCGAAGTCCCACCGCGATATCGAGCGGCCGGGTCGGTGAAACAAAAGGGGTCACGACGATTTGCGGTTTAGCGCGCGTTATACCGAACAGTTGTTGTCGCCGCACGATCGAGAAAACAACGATCGCATCGACATCGCCGTCTTCCTGCAAGAAATGTCGAATGATCGCGGCGCCGGAGACCGTGCGGTTGCAAGGATCGCGACGATTTAAGTCGTGCAGCAAGCTGGAACCCGCGTCGGCTAGAAAAATGCAGCGACGCAAGCCTGGACCGCTGTCGCGAAGCTGACGCTTCTTATCCTTCAGACGTTCGAGAAGTGCATTGTCGTCGACGGAATGGACCTGTGCCGGCATCGAGCACCAGACCTCGGGCTTGTGTATTTCGCGATGCTGCCAATCGACCAGCGCGTCGAGTTTCGCGTTGGTAAGCCTCAACGGCTTGGGAGGTGGTTTGTCGTCGAGCCAACTTTTGAGGGCGGCGGTGATCTCCGGCGTGACCGAAAAATCCCGCGCCACGCGCCGCCTGCGATAATAGCGCCCCTGCTCATAGCCGGACTCTTCCAGGAATCGGAACGATAGGTGTTTGCCTGCCTTGGGTTGAAGGCCGTTGGCAACGTCGCAAATCTTTTGCGCTGCCGCCGTCATCTCTTTCTCGCCCGAGATCGCCACGTCCGAAAGGGCCATGATCTCGACCAGCGCTTGCTCGCCGGGAACCAGTATCCCGGAAAATGCGTCGGGCTTGTCCGCCGTCGCGACCCAGTGCGGCTCGACTTCAAAATCGCCGAGCTTCGAGAGCGCCCACAAGAGGATTAGCTCCCACTCGGCGCCGAGCGCTTGCTCGGGACGCTTCTTGTCCTCGAGGCGACCCACGAGGTCGCGCGCTTTGCCGCCATCGAGGTGTGGCGCCAGCTCATCCAGAGCGTGCTGCAATCGCCGCCGTGCAAAAATTGGCATCGCTATCGGCTTCCCCGCGATCTTCGACGAGCAGGCTGACTGATTCGGAGGGTATCGTGAATCCTCAACGATGGTGACTTGAATACCCGTTGCCGACGAATGCGTTACCCGCGGTGATGGCGTCCCACCAACGAACTCACGGAAAATACTTTGCCTCACGATTATCGAAAGCCGGACGGGTGCCCTCGAGCACGTCCAGTATGTGCTTGTTGGTGATGGGGTCTTCAATTGACCCGGCTGTGTAAGTTATCCGATTTCCGTTCTGGCGATCGATGGATGCATGGATGATTTGTTCCGCATCGCAAACGACTGCGATGTTCGGATTGTGGGTCACCATGATGATTTGGCGCCGGTTCTTGACCGATCGGATCACGGGGATAAGCAGATGGAAGACTGTCTGATTGTCCAGATTCTCCTCGGGCTGGTCGACAATGATCGGCGTGTCGCTCTTATCAACGAGAAGATAGAACACCAACAAAAGCGCTCCCCGTTCGCCTGGCGAAAGTTGCGTCAAATCCTTTGAGTCCAGTTTCAGGGAGTATTCGGGGATGAGGTATTCAAACGACCATAGGTAATCATACAATGCCTTGGGGCTCGAATTCTTGCGAAGCTGCGACCCCACTTGCATCGCTGGCTTCTTGTCAGAGCGATAGTCGAAGCTGAGGTGATCCTCGACGGCCTGAGAGAAGTCGATCGCCTGTTGCGGGTCGTTGAAATCACACTCCTCTATCAGATCTTTCATGCGCCGCTCGCCTGGCTCCTTTCCGCAGAACGAGCCGTTTACGCCTTGACTGACATGCTGCTCGAAGAAATCGCGGGCAAACCCCCGCTGGATGATCGAGCTGACAAATGACAGCCTGAACCCCTCTTTGATGACCATTTCCTGGCCGATGATCTGCTGAACGGGCGCGAACAGCTCGGCATAGATGTCTCGCACAGCACCGATGCACTTGTGTATTTTCAGGGCCAAAGCGCGACGCATATTCTTGGCTGCGGCAATCTCGGCCGGAAGTTGCGCTGCAATGTACTTTAGTTGTGCCTCAAGGTAGCGCAGCGAGCCTGCGGTAGTATCGGCCCCCTCAATCTGCTCCTTTCGCTGCTGCCATTCCCGCATTTTCTGCAAGTAGTTCTGGTAGCGCTTGCTTGGGGCATCCAGCTGGTCCTTCATAGCGTTGAGCCGGCCGAGCGCTTCCTTCCGCTGATTAAACAGGCTCTCCGGCCTTTCCGGAGAGAGCGTTGCATCATTCTCAAGCCGCCATTGTTGCAGCTCGGTCTTTTTGTCGTTGAGGGGCTTCCGCTTGATCGAGAACTGCAAGAGGTCGTTGATGTCCAAACCGAGCTCAGAGCACAGCGCAGCACTTTGCTCTCGCTGCGTGTTCATCTCACTTTCTATGTTCGTCAGCTTGGCTTCGAGCTTTGCCACGAGGCTGAGTTGTTCAGCCAATGTTTTTTGCATCTGCTGGGCGGCACGGATCTGAACGTCTATCGCTTGAATACGAGAGTTTTCGGCGGAGAGCTGTGCCTCCACCAAGCCATAGGCTGCCTTCTGATCGTCTGTGAGGTTGTCGGGCTGAGGCACCTCCTCCGGTGTGCCGGCAATATGAGCGGCAAGCTCTTGCTGCTTTTGCGCGAGGGCCTCCTCTATCTGTCGCGTGAAGTCTGGCGCTGCCTTTTGCTGGAGTGCGGAGATCCTCGCATTGACCTGAGTAAGATCCTGGCGATGGCGCGCAAGCTCAACGGTAATCTCTTCAGTCTTATAGTCGATGAGCTCTTGCAGAGACGTCTTATTCAGGCGCTGCGCCTCGGTGATGTGGGAGAAGATCACTTTGCGCAGTTCGTTCTGGAACTTGCTCTCTTCGTCCACTGAAGTCTCGGTGCATACGGATTCAAGGTAGGTCTGCGGGATGTAGGTAATCGTCTCCGGTTTGTTTGGATCGGGATTGTCCTGCAAGTTCCGCGTGACCGGGGTGCCATCGTCCCAAGTGGCAGTTACTTCGAAGTTCTGGGCGAGCTTTTTTTCCCGAAACTTCTTTTTATCGAGGAAAGAGAAGTTCTCGGATCTTGTCGTGTCGCCGGCGAGGGCGATGATATCCGCGAGCGCGCTCTTGCCGCTGCCTTTGTTGCCGATGATGGCAATCATGTCGTGGCTAAGCGGGAGATCGCACTGAAACCACTTATCGGAAGTGGCGGTATTCTCTGTCTTCCCAATTCGCAGTTTGGAAAGGAACTGAGTTTTGTTGGCACTAACGCGATCGAGTTTGGGTGGCCGCGCACCGAGGTAGATTCGATCAGCCGGTTCGTTGATCACTTGGCGCAGGCCCTTGAATGTCGGATCGGCCTTGATCCAGCAGCACCGATCCGTCGGATCGGAATTCTCGTCCTTCAAGCGCCCGAGCTTGTCATTTTGGTTGTGGGAATCACTGCCCTTGATGCAGGGCTTCCTCTTGCCGAACCAGCTTTTGTAGACTTCCACCGGATACTTGGAATCCTTCCACAGGAAGAAGTCCCGCTGCTTTTGATTTCCCGAGCCTAGAATATCGGCTTGCCGGATCAGCCCCTCCTTAAGGTATGCATCGGTCTTGGGGTTGATGTCGTCGATGCCACCGTATTCGTCGTACGGGATCCAGATAAGGAACTTGCCCTTGAAGGTCGCGTCTCCTTCCAGCTGGTCGCGGATACCTGTGAAATCAACCTGAACATCTTCGAGCAGGAATTTGCTATCGATATAACGTTCGCCGATCGATTGCTTGTTGACCATCAAGCCCTTGATGAAGGTCTCGATGTTGTCCGGGTTTATCTCGTCGCTGAAGATGATATGGAAGTTCAGCCGCTGGCCGCCAGGCCCCTTCTTGTTAAGCAGTACATTGCTCATCCGGCATTCGACAACCGGGAAGAGTGTCTTCCCCTTCAGCCTCTCGAGCGCAGCGCGGTAATCTTCGTTTCCGAGCTCTGCCGCCGTGGGACTGTTCAGGCGCCGCAGCAACTCCTTGTAGCCCTGGACGGAAAAGTAGTCGTTGATGCCGAGCACCGCGCAATCCGAATTGCCGGCTTGAATGACAAAGCCGTTCCAATCACCTGCATATTTATGGGACGCAGGGCTATGAACGTGAAGGTCCCATTTGCGCCACTCGGCGCCGCGTGGGTACGAGGGAACGTTATTTGCAGCCATTCTCCGTTGCTCAGGTGGGATTGCTTGCGGTGCGGACGGCAATTGTCCGAAGTCTTTGAGGTTGAGAGCTAGTACACCCTAACCTTACGAACACAAGTGCATTCGGCGGTATTCACGACTCTGTGGCGCTTGGCAAGACGGTCCCACCACTCCGAATTTCAATTTCAAGACAAGAATCGGACTCGCCACCGATCTGCAATAGAGCTCTGCTTTTTAGCTGACCAGGATGCAAAGCGGTTTAACGCTTTCGAATCAGCCCCCTCGAACGCTCACTTGGCTGTTATTGAAGTCGAGTATCAAGTGTCCGAAATACTCCCGCTTCCCGCCATAACTTGCGGTTTCCAATCACATACAAAGCTTCCCGCGCCCTCGTCACGGCGACGTTTAAGATGTTTGGTCTGCCGCCTGCCCAATTGCGCGCGCCCGTCTGATGGGCGGCGGGTGCGCCTAGCACTAGAATAACTGCCTCGGCCTCGCGTCCTTGAACCGTATGCACGGTACCAATTCGACTATACGCCCAAGCGCGCGGGTCATCTGTCCACGCATCTAACAGGCCGCTTTGCTGAACAATGCTGCGCAGGTTCTCCTGAACGATAACGAAGGGCGTTATGATGTAGAGATCGGGTGGCGCATTCAGCGAGCGCAAGGCCTTGAGAAGTTCAAAGACCATCTCCCCCTCCTCCGGACACCATTTGTCGGCCCCGCCGCCTTTGACGTCAAACCAGCGGGAAGGCCCGAGCAAATCTCTAACTGGCGAAGTCCTAGCCGGGGTGCCGTGTACCATGAGGTGTTCGTAAGCGACCGCATTCGAGATCCCGAACATCGGCTCAGTACACCGACGATGAACAAGCAGCGGCACGCCAACGGTGCGCGACCCCTGCTTGCTGGTGAACTCGGCAACATAGCGCGTAGCCGAATCCGCCAAGGTCTGCACCGAAGCCGAAGGAGCGTTGAAGCGATCAGGATCGACGCCAAATGTCCTGCATATTGCCTGGGTCAGGACGTCCGGAAGCACCACGACCGGCTCGATTTGCATTGGATCACCGACGACTACGGCTCTGCGTGTTCGCATCAACGCGCCGACCGCGGCTTGAGGCAAAGCCTGCCCTGCTTCATCGATCAACAACCACCCCAACGCCTCTGGCGGCAATTGGCCGAGCATACGCTCGACTGAAGCAAAGGTTGTTGATACCGCCGGGACAACGAGAAAGAGCGAAGACCATAGATCTGGAACAAGCGCCTCCTTGGCGGCTTCCGGCATTTTGCGTCCGGAGAAAATGTTCATGAGCACGCCGAGGTTATGGCGCAAAGGCTTTGCTGCCGCATCGACGAAAGCTTTGTGCAAGTCCATCGCCGTCACGAAGACATCATCGCGCAGTCGGTTTGCTTCCGTATCAAACCATGGTGCAAGTAAATGCTGTTCGGCGTGGCCGCGCATTGCAAATGTCTCGTCGATCATGCGATCGCCAAGCCTCTTGCGCCATTGATCGAGCGACTTTTTCGCGTTTTCGAAAGCCGCGCTTGCACTCCCATATGCTGCCAGGGCTTTGCGAAAATTGGCCTCTGCCGTCGCATTTGTCTGCGCTGCCGCTCCGTGAGCCCCTTCAGCGATCTTGGCCGCTTCTTCCGCTCGAAGAGCTTCCTCTTCCAGACCTGCCCGAAGGGATCTCCAGTTTCGATAGGTCGCGGTCCCGAACAACCATGAAAAGAATCCGGGCTGCCTTCGCTCGTGTGCGCGAAAGACATGACGCGCGGTTCCGCGTGCGTCATTGAGCTGTCGAGTTCGCCGCACCTGCTCTTCCAGGTCGGCTTTGGCCGCGAGATGCGCTTTCTCACTACTCTTGAATTGCTTCGACGTCTGCCGCAGCGTTTCTTCCAAGCGAGGCACGTCGGCCAGGAGTTGACGTGCTGTTTCTAATTCGGCGCGAGACTTACGACTCCTCTCGATGGTCGCGAGAAACGCCTTTCGTGCCTTCTTCCAGCGTTGCAGTGCCTCAGCTGGATTTCCAGGTGCTTTCTCTTCGGTGACAATTTTCGGCGGCCTGCTCTCAGCAATTTCCTTCGTCTCAGGATCAACGATCTCCAGGACTTGGGGCATACCACCCGCGTGCGCGAGGTATCTCGACATCCCAAAATCGTCGTCCCACCAGAACCCCTTGCGGAATGCGCTGCGGTTTTGAGCGTTGCCAAGGACTGCAGCGATCAGACCCCAAGTTTCCTTATCGCTAAGACTATCCGAGAGGCAGCTGAAATACCGAAGGTTCCCTGCATCGGCCGCGATAGCATTGAGTCCTGGGAGCTCGGCGCTGACATTCTCGACGGCCTTATTGTTAGAAGAGGCTATGAGCATCTCATAACCTTTGATCCGTGGATCGAGCTTGTAGAGATGCAACCAAGCATTTCCGGCGCTCAGACGTTGTCCGGAGTTTGTGAATGCGGACGTCGGATCCTCAAAAGTCGCCAGAACCTCGGCGCGTTGGGAGACTAAGGCCGCCACGACGTCTCTTAGCAGCGTTGTCTTTCCCGTGCCGGGAGGGCCATTGACGGCAAGTATGCCGTCTTGTTTGAGGTCGCGCAGTGCAAGGTTCACTGCTGCCTGCTGAAGCAAGACAAGGGGATGGCGCCCAGGACCGGGCCAGCGCGCAAGCGGAAACTCTTTGGGAGCGACTGCCTGACCCCGCGCTTCGTAGTCATCGAGGAGATTGATGCGCTTGCTGGGTTTATCAACTCCCAGGTATTTCCTGAGATTTGGTGGGGCTTTTCCCTCGCGGAACAGTGTCCGCGCCGACGCGAGGTCATTCAGAAAGAAACTATTGAGCAACAAAGGTTCCGGGGGATCGCTATTGCGATAGTACTGATAACTACGAATGGCGAAACGAGGCGGCTCAACGAGGTCCAAGGGTAATTCTAGCTCGGACACCGCCCATCGATAAGCACGTTGGATTGCTTGCTGGTCGAGTGGTAATAGCTCTCCTTCTTTGTCTTCTCGCCGGATCAGCCGATCAAGCCTTTCAACGAGAGGTCCTTCAGCAATCTGCCAATCGCCAAGATTGTATAGGTCGCCACGCAAGGCCTTGGGCACTGCCCAAGCGAAACTTGAGACCGAAACCGCAGGCTCTTCGATGGGCTTCCCGTTCCGATCGAGCATGATCGTCGCCAAGATGGCTTCGCCTCGAGCGCCTGCACGTTCCGCCCGCGTATCTCCGCATTTGGTGA
Organism: Pseudomonadota bacterium; assembly: GCA_018242215.1. Lineage (GTDB taxonomy): Bacteria > Pseudomonadota > Alphaproteobacteria > Rhizobiales > Hyphomicrobiaceae > Hyphomicrobium_B. The sequence continues at coordinate 12,788 of JAFECG010000028.1, read as the reverse complement.
CTAATGATGCAACGGCGGCGTCGAGCTTGATGGTACCCAGAACGACTTGGTAGTAGAGCCTCGAATTCTTTCTACCATCGCGCCCAACTTCCCAAGGTAGTTGGGGCGAAAGTTTCGCGACCGCATACCGATCTCCGCCCGTGAGATCGGTCTCGCGGCGGAACGCAGGCGGCGATAAAATTTCCAGCGCGCTCCAAGCTGCGAGAACGGACTCCGGCTTATCGGTGATGGGTGCTGGCTTAATTGTAAAGGGTTGCGCATTCGATTGAGCTGTTTCGTGATGCTCAGGCGGGGCTTCATAATCGCCTTGTTCCTCAAACCTTTCGAGAACTTCTTCTTCAACAGCTGCGCCGGATGCATCTGCCGGCTCTTCCTTTTCTTCGTTCGGACGTTCCGAATATGGCACGTCAGCCTCAGCTTTATAGAGGATATCTTCGACGCTTTTTCTCAATCGAGCGGCCCGGTTGGTCGAGCGATATTCAAGCTCGTCGCGGAGCATCTCGAGAAATTCAGCATCTGATTTGCGTGCTGAAAATTCGCGCTCGAGTGTCTCGATACTGCGCTTGAAAAACGGCCTGCTCATGGTCCCCCCCTAGCTCGCTTCATTTTGCAAAGAGGCACGGTTCGCGTCTAGATCAGGAGCTCATTTATTCCAGTGCGGAAAGATAAATCATGACGATTATCGACGTCGATCAAGAAGCGCTGCCGTCCGAGACCAGGGTCTATCGGTACCTCTCTATTGAAGGCTTTGATCGCTTTTGCAATTTCGGTGTCAGTCTAACGCGTATCTCGATATGGCCTGATCGCTTGGAGGCGTCCGATTTCGCTTTCTTCGTCAATGCAGAGCGATTCGGCGATCTCCGATCTAAAACAAATTTCTTTGCATCGTGTTGGACGTTGGAACGTGAGCATCCCGCTCACTTCGACTGTCATGACTCCTACAGGCTCGCCCAGGAGGAATTGGAACGCGATGGCTCGGGGAGCATGTGGGAGGCGTATTGCGGTCAAGGCGGCGTCAGAATCTGCACCACGCTAGGCAAACTAGATCAAGCTTTGATCAAGCGGCTTTCAAAAACCGAAAACATCTATCGCGGCCGCGTGCGTTATCTCGCTTCCGACGACCCACGGCGCGTCGTAGGCAAGAATCAATTGGAGGAGGTGCTCTTCTATAAGCGCATCGGCTACCGGCATGAGGCGGAATACCGTTATGTCCTTCACAACAGCGAGGAACAATCCGACTACATCACGGCTCCGATCGACGACTACTATTTGTTTCTCGATGAGATTCTTGTTTTCCCCCTCAAGGATGAGCGAACCGACGCAATTGCTAACGATCTGCACAGCAAAGGTGTTTCCATAGCGACCGGGCCGATGATTGGCACTAACATGAAGGATCATCGACACTTTTGTCGGGTATCTAAGCTTTACGGTCTTGCATCACAACGTATCGGCAGAGTCTGTTTCTTGACTATAAATAAGTGACGATTTGGCGGAGCGTCGCTTACGACAAGAGCAGCACCGAGACACGCCTCGGTGAATTTGCCAGTTTGAGTTTGCACTAAAGGTGTATCGTTGTGGTGATTGGAGGAAAGAAATACGCGTCGAAATTTCCACAACGTCTCAATAGCCGACGTCGATATCGCGAATAATCCGGAAGGACAGCTATCATCGGCGACGTCTGCTTAAGAAGTAAAATGCGGTCATTGAACTCGTGTGGCGCAGGTGCGCTTCTGACTGAACGGACACCTCAAGCACGCGAAATATTCAGCCACGTTTGTGTCGTTTATTTCTTTGCGGCCTTTGAGGGAACCTCTGGCTCAACCACGACATTCACATGTCGATAGGTGATGCCGCTTGTCGAGGTATCGTCGGGGGGAATGCTGGTACTAGGAAGTGCTTTCTGAGAAACAACTACCAGGTATCGATAGCCGGTCAGCTCAATGCCCGCGAGCGGCCCCTCCTTGTACAGATCGGCTTGGTTTCGCGCTTCCGTGAACCGGGCAATCGCGTTCGCTGCGTCTGCCACCTTCCATTCCGTCAGTACTAACCCTTCTATGCTACGAAATAGCAATGACTCGTCGGGCGGCTCTGCAAACACCAAGTCTGTCCGAGCGCCGATGGCATCCATCTTGAATGCATAAATCCCTTGTGAAAGAAGAACCAGAGATCCCAGCCGCTCGCACGCCACCTCGCCACTCTTATATGCTTCTTTCCATCTGCTGCGCACGTCGCCATCTACGGCCAGTGTTCGCTGAAGCAGCAAGAAGGCTCTTTCGGAGCGCGCTCTGATTTGTTCTTGACGTCCACGGAGGATGAAAGTGATTTCTGCCTCGACGGCGGCCAAACCGACCAACGCGCCTCTAGCGCCGCGATGCTCGGTGGACGGGTCTTTTGCGGCCGTGGCAAGACGACTGCCGAGAAAGCGATCAATTCGGTCTGCGGCCTCCTTTGGAAGGGACCCGTCGAAGTCTCGACGGAAGGTCTCGAGAGCTATCACCCCAATTGCACATTGCTCGCGAAGATACTTGCCCGCGCCATAATTGTCCTCGTTGTGATAGCCCATGAAACGCGAATACAGCTCGCCGGCTTCCTGCAAACCCTTGATGAAGCCTGAAACTGCAATCCATGCGTCTGGTAGTGGCATCTCTCGATTGCCTATAATGAAATCACTGTTCGCGATCCTTTATGTGAGCTTGGCACTTGCCGCAACAACGGTCCGCGGGACGGGGCACGGCGCACATGTTGCCATGTCCGCTTATGGCCCTCAACGGAAGAAGTCTTTTCGTCTGCCTACTGACGAACATCAGACATGTTCGCCTAACAAATGCGCTGTCAGTTTGGTAATCCGATCGATATCCGCTTTCCTCAGATTCCGTCTTGTTCAACTTTGCGGTGAAACCGCCCCGCCGAAAGAACGAGCTCATCAATGTACTCGAGGCAATGAGCAATGAACTGCTCCGTCATGTAGAAAATCCATGGTTCATCGCCCGTCGTTGCGCTTGAAAACCAATCAGCCCAGCCCTCGGCTATTATCTTCCTTGCAAACGCATTGCGTTTCTCAGTCGGCCACTCGAAGCCATTGTGGAACATATTATTACGATAGGCAAAAAGCGCAGACACCGTGGCTTGATGCGATACCGGTAGGAATGCATCGAGGCCTATTTCCTTTGCCAGCTGCTTGATGCCGAGCAGAATGTCCTGACGGTCTTTGACGTCCTTCGTGGCTGCATACCAGCGAGGGTCCCAGTATTTCCCCGGTGAGAACCGGGCCCGACGCCCGGTTTTTGAGCGTGTGATCCTGTCTCCGAATTTGCGAAAGAGATGCACGAATAGGGATTCGATGAGAGGAGCCAACATTCCAACGGCCGCCATGCTATTAGCGGCGTCGTGGTAGACGCCCAAATGCATGGCATCGACGGCTCGGTCGATTAAGTGCTGACCATACTCACCGTGTGGCGCATTCTTGGCTGCGGCTTCCAACCGTCGAATGCTCTCGCTGTAATCCGCCTCTGACTTTCGGTTGCGCTCTAGAATCGCCCGGATGCCAATTAAATGCAGCTCAAGGTTCGCATCGATGAAGACAAAGTCGCCGCGTGTGCGATCACTGAATTGGAACATCGACATGCTCTCGGTCGGCGGAGGTTGACACCCTTGTACCCGAGTCGCTTGATCAACAGGGCAGGTCCAGTATCCCGAACTTCGCTCGGGATGTTCCGAGATCTACCTCCGGTTGGAGTGCAAAGCACATAACCGGCGGGACAACCTCGACGCCCGGTGGATCAGTGCTTCTGCTTGCTGACGAAAATTCGACAATTTTCTCGCACCTGAAGAACTCTTCTGTAACTATCAAGCCATGGCCGCAATCTCTACAAGACACCTGTCGAAGACGCCGAGCGCGCAGTTTCTGAGCTATGCGATTTGCTGATTACAAGGCCCGACGTTTCCGGCAGGATGGCGGTCTTCAACGAAAGCAGGTTCGACGTGGACGAACGTCTCGCGCGTATCATCCAGGGCATCACAACGTTTGAGAATCTTGCGCAGTTCGAGAAGAACGCGAAGCAACGTGGCGCGCTTGATACCGAGGTTGAGCAAGCCATTAAGGCCCGATCGACCGAGCTTGGCCGTATCCTCATAAGAAACCGGACAGGCCTGGACCTGGCGGACCTCACGCCCGCCGAAGAGAAGATTGTCCAAGCCGTAAGCGAATACGTCGGGATGACGAAGCGCCGAGGCAAGGATGCCACGCGCACCTTCTTGCAACTACGGAACCGAGGGCTTACCGATGCGGCCGAAACGGCGGTTGCCAAGCTAAATCCCACGCAAGGCTTCCAGATTTTGGCCGACGCTGACCTGGCGGCTCTCTCTTATGAGCAAATCATCGTCGATCATCCGGATGAATTCTCCCCGCGCGCACTTTGGTACTCTCGGCGCACGCTGGGACTTCCGACTGGCAGCGATAGGCCACCTGCGAAGTCGGTCACGCCGGTCCAAGTCCGCACGGAAAGGTTGGTCAATTGGCTGCGTTCACGGGCTGAATCCAGCGGCGGACATTTGCCGCCGCATACAAATGCTGATGCAGCTTTGATGCTCGGCCTCGGCGATATGCAAAAGTTCGGCCGAGCGTTCGGCAATATTCAATCACGAATCGACTTTGCGTGTTATGTCGCGAGCCTACCGCCCTTGGGGCTGGCGGCGGAGGAACCCTTCGCCCGTGCGTGGAACCAGCGGGATCATCGCAATTGGGCGTTTCCCGTCCATTCCATGCAGGCGGCAACGCGGTCGCACATCTGGATTGCGAGAGATTTTGAACGGGTCCTAAGTGAGGCGGAGAGCCTTCCAGGGCAGGCACACCTGTCGTGGGCGAATGAAATGAGCACAAACGAAGCCAAAGTGCGCGCGTGGGCTTATGGGCTGCAAACAATTGAGCGAGCGCCAATATCAGAGCGCTCGGAAGAAACAACCGCACTACGCAATCCTCCGTGGTCGCGAGACGAATTGGTCCTGGCGCTCGATCTATACCTGCGCTTCCGCAACGCGCCACCGAGTAAGGACAGCCCGGAAGTTGCCGAGCTTTCGGCCCTCCTCGGACGAATGGGACGCGGCCTCGGGCTCACCGATGCCGAGACCTTCCGAAACGCCAGTGGCGTTTACATGAAGATGATGAATTTCCGCCGCTTCGATCCGGATTACACGGCAGATGGCAGAGTCGGATTCGTTCGGGGCAACAAAGAGGAAGAGGTCGTCTGGAGTGAGTTTTCCAGTGACCCCGCCGCGCTCGCTGCTGCGGTTGCTGACATTCATGCCGCCGTGGATAGCGCTGCGCTCTCCGCCAACGTCGACGCTGCGGCGACGTATTGGGTATTTGTCTGTAATCCGAAGAAATGGGCCATCGACAAATTTCTCGCTCAGAACATCGAGCGAGATATGTGGGGAATCCGGCCGTCGGACCGCGAGAGATTTGCACCTGGACAGCTGGGGATCGTCCGTGTCGGCGTGGATCAACGCAGCGCGGCGGAACGCGACGGCAAGCCGCCGCTGGATGCTGGCATCTATGCGCTCTGCGAAGTCGAGAGCACGGCGTTCGACGGAACCGGAGCAAGCGGTGAATTCTGGGCGCCTGGTGCTGAGCGCGCTCCCCGCTGGCCCACGGTCAACATTCGCTACCTGAAATCCTACGCCGCAAGACCGCTTACGATCGACCGGCTGCGAACGGAACGTCCTGAGGTTTCACGGCTGTTGCTGAACGGATTCCAGGCGGCGTCATTTCCCATCGCCGACCGGGACTTCCAGGCAGTGATGGCGCTGCTCGGCGAAGACCTTGATGAACTTGCGCCATCACCGATTGATAACCCGGTGGCCGATCAACTCGCCGCCCTAGAGCGGAAATACATGAACGCGAGCCCGGAAGTTAAGGTCCGGCTGAGCAAGGGCATCGAACGTGGGCCGGTCGGCAATCTCGTCAAGAAGACCAATAGCTTTAAGTGCCAGGTGTGTGAGGCACTAGGAGACAATCCGATTGGCTTCCGCAAGAAGAATGGAGAGCCGTATGTGGAAGCTCACCACGTGATGCCGGTGTCAATGAAAGAAGTGGGTTCGCTAACTGCGTCCAACATCATGACTGTTTGTGCGAACCACCACCGGCAGCTCCACTATGGCGGGATCGAAGTCCGCATAAGCGACAAAACATTTGAGCTTCAAATCGGCGACCCGCCGATATCAATACACCGCCTCATGATTGAAACTAGGCCCGAAGCAATCGCTGATACACTTGTCGCGACAGACTAGAGAACCCGCTGGACTATCGGCTCTGAATGCCCAGTCTGCTCAGATCGCAGCAATTTGCAAATGCATCGGTGTGACGATTTTGGAAAGCCTGTCGGCCCAAATGAGTGATCCATGTGTGGTGGCGGTTCTAAGGCGGCCAATTGGTTTGGGCCGTGGGGTGTGAAGTAATTGTAAGTTCGAGTTTGTACTGACTCCATCCACCAGCTTTATGTTGAAATGCGCAGGCGCTTGCTTCGGCGATGAGGCCCGTGAATACGACGCCCAATTGTATGGTAACAGCCGCTTGTCGGTTCGGTGGAAGGCATTTTTCAAGATGTGCTGTCACTTTCTCCGTCATCAACCGTTTGACGGTCCCCGGAAAGACGTGATCTCGCCCGTTTGTGACTTCTCCCCAGGCATCGGCAAATGAGAAGTGATCCATTGCGCGCAGGAGAGCCTCGCCCGCGTCCCGCCAACGGGTCCCATGGAGTGCCTCGCACAGACTGTCCACTATCGTCGCCCGGACGAAGCCGGGATTTCCATCAGCCGTTTCCGTGATGCACTGAAGAGCGGTAATGAGCGTTTCGCGTCCGTAATCGCGAAAACACCGCGCCAAGCTCTCGAAGGTGCACAAACAAAGCATCCGCTTTCAATTTGTTTGTCCGAGAATACAGAAATGCGCTGCGATCCGGGAAGCGCCTACTCGCTGCTATTCAGGAGATCAGTCAGCCGATGTGCTTGCACTGCGCTTGACCTTGCTTAATCGAAAGCATATCAACTTTGACTGGCGATGGAGTTCGCCACAACCGCCTTGGTGCTTCAGGCAGCATGAGGCTGATGACTCCTTACGAGCAACGTTTCGCTGGGGAGTCGCCTTATGGATTTTACTCAACTACGACAGATGCGCCCGCGTAAGTCGCGACATCGATCAAGGGCAAGTTTCGCAGCTATAATGCGCCAGGCCGCAGGATCGCATAATTCAACGAGAATGCGAGAAGGTCCGTGTTTTGTATGCTGCGGCGTGTCTTCCAACGGGAGACGACGAGTCGCTCGAGACTTCCCATGGCGATAGCCAAAGACGAGGAAACGCTCGAAGGGGTTCTAAGGGATTACGAGCAGGATAAATTCGCGATCGCCGCAATCCTGCGATCGGCCGTAGCCACCGAATCTAAAAAAGATGATTGGCAGGTACGCGCCGAGCAAGTCTTTGCGCGTCTTGCCGAGGATCGCTTCAACCTCGTCTGCGTCGGGCGCTTCAGTCGGGGCAAGACTTCACTCATGAATGCGATACTTGGCGCTGAACGATTACCTACGGGCATTATACCGCTCACGTCGGTGATCACCTCGGTGACTTACGGCCCAGATGAAAAAGTCGTGCTGAGATACCAAGATCGGATTCTTCCGCGCGAGGTGCCTCTCGATGCGCTGACGCAATACATCACCCAAGACGGCAACCCCGGAAATATCCAGCGCATAAAAACAGCCGAAGTAGATCTGAGGGCCGATATCCTGCGTCGCGGATTTCATTTCATCGATACTCCCGGTCTTGGATCAGCGATCGCTGAAAATACCGAGACGACGGAGATGTATCTTCCCGAGGGAGATGCCTTCTTGATCGTCACCAGCTACGATAGTCCGTTGTCAAATGAGGAAATGCGCGTGATGCAAGCCGCAGTGGCGTCGGGGCGGCGGATCTTCGTCGTGCTTAACAAACATGACACCGTGGATCTGAAGGAGCGCGGTGCCGCCCTTGATTACGTCGGTCGACATCTCATCTCGCAATTTGGTGATCGAGCACCGCCGGTGTTCTCGATCTCAGCGAGCGAAGCGATAGCCGCGAAGAGAAAGGGAGACCTCGACGGACTACGCGTTAGCGGTGTCGCAGCGCTTGAAGAGGAACTGATCGGTTTTCTCCTGGCTGACAAGCGAACCGAATTCCTACTGCGCACGTGTGACAGGGTCGCCGCGCTCATCTCGGAATTGCCGCAAGAACCTAAGGTGTCGCGCTTGGCCAGCCAAATTCAGGTTCTGGCCGAGAAGATCAGCAAGACGCATTCGCGTGCAGCGAAGGGTTCGCCGAAAAAGCAGTTCAGCAGCACATCCGAAGGTTTCCGGCCGTGCGAGATCTGCGCGCGTGTCGTGGATGCAGAGTGGGATTTTCTACGACGCTATCAATATGACCTTAGTGTTAGTCGCGATGAACAAACTCGCTTCGCGGAGCGGGATGGCTTCTGTTGTTTCCACACCTGGCAATATGCCTCTCTTGCATCGCCTCGGGGTGTTAGCGTCAGTTATTCCAGGCTCCTCGATCGTTTCACGGCGCGGCTGCGCCATCTTGCAGATGCAGAGGACGGCATCGATACATTGCCCGTGAATCTACGCGGGGCGTCGCATGGTCAAGAAGACTGCATTTTGTGTGAGGTGACTTTGCGAGCCGAATGCAATGCACTGGCCGCAGTACAGAAGCGGCTTGAGACGGAAGAAGAGCGGACCCTTGATGCTCTTTCGGCGATTTGTCTGCCGCATCTCCAAGACCTTTGTGATGCGCTGAAAAATAGGCGACTGATCACAAGGCTCCTGAGACGCCACGCCATAATTGTAGAGCGTCTTTCGGAAGACATGCAGCGATACGTCCTGAAACGCGACGGCATTCGCCGTACGTTAGAGAACAAGGACGAAGAGTCGTCCGCGAGCAGGGCGCTGTTGCTGCTTGCGGGTCATCGAAACATCAATTTCGATCGCAAGCGGCGGTAGCCCCCCGCTTTCTTCATGCGCGAAACGCCAAATCGGTCTTTGATTCCCGGCGTGCTGCTGCTATGGTTCTTTCGGGGATGGAGTGCCCCCGCAAACCGCCAGATGGCTGATGACTCCTACCAATTTCGCGAAACCTCACGAGAGGTTCGAGGAGAGGAGTATCGTCATGACACCCCCTATTTCCCGTGCGCGTAGTCGGATCGGCAAAAAGATCACAGAGTCAGCGAAGGATACCTCCGCACTCACTGACGGTCTTGAACATCGTACCGATGCAATCCGTGCCAATCTGGCGCGACTTCTTGCCGAGCCGGAGGTGAAATTGCTCATGATGGCCGACGGCGTCAATGAGCACGAGCTTCTTGCGATGCTGAGCGCAGTATCAGCGAAACTCCTCGAGCGTTCCGGGCAGCTCGCGGACGGGCAGGATCAGTATCGGCCCGGCGTCGGCATCGTCCTGCTTAATGACGAGGGACAAGTCTTTGTCGGCCATCGCAACGCTTCCTCACAAAATCCTTGGCAATTACCACAGGGCGGTATCCAGAAGGGAGAAAGCGCGCATGAAGCAGCGCTACGTGAACTCATGGAGGAACTCGGAACGAACAACGTGGAGGTGATCGCAGAAAGCAACGGTTGGTTCTCCTATGACGTACCTGAGGCGAATGCAGTGGAGGCTTGGAGCGGGCGTTGGAAAGGACAGCGGCAAAAGTGGTTTGTGATGGCATTCAAAGGTCGAAACGAAGATTTTGATCTGACCTGCGGCGACGCGGAATTTAAGGTGTGGCGATGGGTGTCGATCCACGATTTACCGATGCTCGCTGTTCCTTTCAAGCGTGCGCTTTATCAGGACATCGTCAAAGAATTTGCGGCAATTGTATCTGGGCGGACGACCTAAGCATGAAGGACGGCATTAGTATCTTTGGTGGCGGCGCCGCGTTGCAGAACTTGCCGCCGCCGTTCATGCTCGATGCGACAGATGGCCTGTTTCATTCATTCGCAGGACGCGAGGAAAATCACCAATAAGATCAAACTCATTTACGCAACAAGTGTCTTGGATCAAGGACCAGTACGACGACAACGGCAGACCCAACAATTGGATCAGAAGAACGCGGTTGAAACTGTCGTGGCTGACAAGAACAACCGTTTCATCCTCATGCTCTACGAGCAGAAAGCGCAATGCATCAGCGGCCCTGGCGGCAACGTCCTGCAGAGATTCACCTCCCGGAAATCGCACGAGATGAGGTATCTCAAACCACTTGGCGAAAAGTGCGGGGTTTTCGGCGTTGACTTCCTGGTGACTACGAAATTGCCATATGCCGTAGTCGATATCGACAAGTTCCGGTCTACCTGTAACGCCGGTGCTGCATGCCTTTGCTATACTTTCGGCGGTCGCCACGCAGCGTTGCAGAGGGCTCGTATAAACTCGGTTTGGCCGCCAGCGCGATGCGATACATTGAGCAACGGCGGTGGCCTCGGCTCTCCCGCGTTCGGTCAGAGGTACGTCCTCGCGGCCGCGGAATCGTGCCGGCGCGATTCCCTCTGCATGACCATGGCGAACGAGAAGAATTTTGAGCACGGCTTTCTTCCTTCCAAAATCACCGTCTTAAATCATGGCTCCGACTTGTACGCCTGAGGCACGGATGCGCAGACTTTCCCGAATCTCGATCATCAATCAAATCGAGCGCATCGCCAAGGATCCCGTGCTTGGCCTTGGCAGACACCACTGGGAAACGAACGGCGTGCGATGCTCTCTAGACCGACACACCTATAGCGGTGACCTGTATAGTTTCAGCGTCGAAATCTTACGCGTAGCGCCGCTGTCCGCTAGGAGCAAGAAGTGGGAGCTCTACCTTGTCACCGAATTCTGGCGTGAGCCGTCAGGTGAGACCGTGCGGATGAGCAAATGGCTGAAGCTGATCGCAGGGAAGGCCGCAGACGTCACGAAATGGCTTGCGGAAAACGGAAACGTAATACGACCAGCAGGAAAAGATTCGCCTTCCAATTAGCGCAAACAGATCGTCAGTCAGCAATGCTGAAGCTGAAACCGCTTGTCGGCCATAAATGTATTGGCTATCTTTGGCTAACATGAATAGGGATGGAGTTCCCTGGCTGCCCTTCCTGGGCTGATGACTCCTACTGTTGCGGAAACAGCAGGAGTTTGTCTTGATCAATTCGTACGAAATCCCATTAGAGCTCACCCAGTCTTCCGGACAGTGCCGCGCCGTTATTCTGCGGCTTCGACCAATCTCCCGCGCAACTCCTCGATTTCGAGGTGACCGGTGATGCCAACGAAGCAAAACTCCGGCAATCACGCGCCTCTTCCTCAGCTTATCAAAGTTTATCAACGTGCATTCCGTACCTTGAAGCTCGCGACGCGGCCGCCCCGTGAAAGCGAGCGCTTGGCCGCCTGTGTGCTAGAAGCGGCGGCATCCCGCGATGATCCAGAACTTATCTTCTCCGAATCCGTCCGGTTCTTCCGTGACGGCTTGCCCATTTCAAGCCCCGCCTCGCCACACGAAGCATTTTCACTCGCAGCCCTGCTGCAAAGCATCGCGGAGCGATTTGATGACACCGACGGTTAGCCCCAAGTCGCGTTTGAATATCCGACAATTGGTCTTGGACGTTGACAAGGCGATGGCCCGCCCATCGCTGTTGGAAATCGCCGCGGCCGTAAGTAAATGCGCAGGTGTGGAAGCTGCCAACATCACGGTTGAGGAAATCGATCTAGAGACCGTCGGAATGGGTCTTACAATAGAGGGGACCGGTATGGAATACGAAGAAATCGTCAAAGCCATCGAAGCGACGGGAGCTGTTGTTCATAGCCTGGACCAGATCGTCTTCGGAGAGCGCATCATCCCTCGTATACCGCGGGCACGATGAGCGTGTTCAGCTTTGTCCGGCGCTCCGAGAACAGGCTCGATGTCGTGGCAGGCCTTATCGACGGTATACTCAACGCCCTTGCCCTGACTTCCGGACGTCTTGTTCAAGTTGATGGGGGCGGCGTTTCATTGGGATTGGCTATTCGCGTCAGCATTGCTGCTGGATTGACGACCATTTTCGTTTTTTTCGTCGCACATTATGCAGAGCTCCGTATTCAACTTATTCGCCATGAAAGGGAGCTGAACATGACCGAACATGGCCGCCTTGCCGCGAGCCGACTGGGCCGACAGATACTCCGCGAGTCAGCGCTGAAAGCTCTGCTCGCGACTTGCTTCAGTTTCGCAGGGGCACTGTTTCCTCTCCTAGTCTGTGTCGCACTTCCCTCTTTTCCGTGGATCAGCCTGGCGATATCAATCGCCACGCTCGCTGCACTGGGCGCCCTGCTTGCAAAAACGTTCTATGGGTCACCTCTTACTTGGTCACTCGCTTTGGGTCTGGGAGGCATTGCGCTGACGATCATCGGAATCAAGCTCAACCTCGTCGCCTCATAGGAACTTCCTTCCCACGAAAGCCATGCTCGCTCTTGGATTCGGCGCGAAGGAGAAGGAAATGCAATTCGATGGCATGCACGCCTCCGCTTCTCAAGCGACCTAACCAGTGCAATCGTCAGCCGCCTTGCGTGCGTCCGGCGAGATATCCTCGCGGTCAGCAGGACGCCCTGGCGGCATGATGCCGAGCGAACGCGCCTTGATGTAGGTGTAGATGTCATCGATGTAGCACATGATGTTCTTGTCTTCGCCGAACGACGGCATGACGAACTCGGTGCCGCCCTTGCTTTCTCTCTTGCCGCCCGAGACGGTCGCGAGGAAGGTCGCGTAATCCATCGTCTTCAG
>JAFECG010000027.1:200000-396407 GCA_018242215.1 Pseudomonadota bacterium | reverse complement strand
CGAGTTCCTCGACAAGTTTGCCAAGGGTTTTGCAGCTTAATCGGGTTCCTTGAGGAGAACGCCCGATGGCGAGCTTAAAAGACATGCGCAACCGCATCGCCTCGGTGAAGGCGACGCGGAAAATTACGAAGGCCATGCAGATGGTCGCGGCGGCGAAGCTGCGCCGTTCGCAGGAAGCTGCCACCGCGGCGCGGCCCTATGCCGAGCGGATGGCGACTGTCCTTGGCAGCCTCGCATCCAAGGTTGCCGACAAGGCCGGGGCTTCGCCGCTTCTGGTCGGCACCGGCAAGGATCAGGTTCACCTCTTGATCGTCATGACGGCCGAACGCGGCCTCTGCGGCGGCTTCAATTCGAATATCGCGAAGCTCGCGCGCGGCGATGCACAGCGGCTGATCGCGGCGGGCAAGACGGTGAAGATCATGGCCGTCGGGCGCAAAGGCGCTGACAATCTCCGTCGTGATCTCGGCAAGAACATCGTCGAGCGGAAAGACTTCCAGGGTGTCCGGCAACTGACGTTCGCGCATGCCGAAGGCATCGCCAAGCGCCTGCTCGAGATGTTCGAGGCTGGCGAATTCGATGTCGCAACGCTCTATTTCTCCGAGTTCCGTTCGGTCATTTCGCAAAAGCCGACGGCGCTGCAACTCATTCCGGCGACGGTCGATGAGGCGTCGGCGGAGGGAGCGAAGTCCGCAAGCGCTGTTCACGAATACGAGCCGGACGAAGAAGAAGTGCTGGGCTTTCTGCTGTCGCGAAACATCTCGACGCAGATTTTCCGCGGGCTCCTTGAGAACTCGGCATCGTTCTATGGTGCGCAGATGTCAGCCATGGATAACGCAACGCGCAACGCCGGCGACATGATCAACAAGCTGACGATCAAGTATAACCGTCAGCGTCAGGCGAATATCACGAAGGAACTGATCGAGATCATTTCGGGCGCGGAAGCGGTCTGATCCGGAGGTAGTCCCATGGCATACGTAACGCGTGCGACGACGAAGGGCGGCCGGGACGGCCGCGCTGTCCTGGAGGAGGGCAAGCTCGCTCTCGCAATGGCGCTGCCGAAGGATCTCGGCGGATCTGGCGAGGGGCACAATCCCGAGCAGTTGTTCGCTCTGGGTTGGTCAGCGTGCTTCGGACAAGCCGTTCTGCTTCTCGCGAAGAAGCACGGGCTCGATGGCCAGGCTGCGAAAGTGACCTGCGAAGTCGAACTCGACAAGGATGAGACGAGCTTCGGTCTCAAGGCGCATCTGACGCTCGCGATCCCCGGCGCCGACAAGGACAAGCTCAAGGCGCTGATCGAGGACGCTCACCAGATCTGCCCCTATTCCAAAGCGACGCGCAACAACATCCCGGTGACGCTGTCCGTCGCCTGATCAATTCCGCTGGAGAAAAAAATGACGCAAAATGTAGGGAAGATTCACCAGGTGACGGGTGCCGTCGTTGACGTGCATTTCCCCGATAAGCTGCCGGAAATTCTGAACGCACTCGAGACGACGAACCACGGCAACCGTCTGGTTCTCGAAGTCGCACAGCACCTCGGCGAGAATACCGTCCGCACGATCGCGATGGACTCGACCGAAGGTCTGGTTCGCGGCCAGAACGTCGTCGACATGGGCGCGCCGATTTCGGTTCCCGTCGGCGACGAGACGCTCGGGCGCATCATGAACGTCATCGGCGAGCCCGTCGACGAGGCCGGGCCGATCAAGACCAATTCCGTGCGCGCCATCCACCAGCCGGCGCCGACATTCGAAGATCAGGCGACGGAAGCGCAGATCCTGGTCACGGGCATCAAGGTCGTCGATCTTCTGGCGCCGTACGCGAAGGGCGGCAAGATCGGCCTCTTCGGCGGCGCGGGCGTCGGCAAGACCGTTCTGATCATGGAACTGATCAATAACGTCGCGAAGGCGCACGGAGGCTACTCGGTGTTTGCGGGCGTCGGCGAACGTACGCGCGAGGGCAACGACCTTTATTACGAAATGATCGAGTCCAACGTGAACAAGGACCCGAAGAAGAATAACGGCTCCGCAGCCGGTTCGAAGTGCGCGCTTGTCTACGGTCAGATGAACGAGCCGCCGGGCGCACGTGCGCGCGTCGCTCTTTCGGGTCTGACGGTCGCCGAGCATTTCCGCGACCAGGGCCAGGACGTGCTGTTCTTCGTCGACAACATCTTCCGCTTCACGCAGGCGGGCTCGGAAGTGTCGGCGCTTCTCGGCCGTATTCCTTCGGCCGTCGGATACCAGCCGACGCTTGCGACGGACATGGGCGCGCTGCAGGAACGCATTACGACGACGCAGAAAGGCTCGATCACGTCGGTGCAGGCCATTTACGTTCCGGCCGACGACTTGACCGATCCCGCGCCTGCGACTTCGTTCGCTCACCTTGATGCGACGACGGTGTTGTCGCGTGCCATCGCCGAAAAGGGCATCTATCCGGCGGTCGACCCGCTCGACTCGACGTCGCGCATGCTCGACCCGCGTATCGTCGGTGAAGAGCACTATCAGGTGGCGCGCAAGGTTCAGGCGATCCTGCAGAAGTACAAGTCGCTGCAGGACATCATCGCGATCCTTGGCATGGACGAGCTTTCGGAAGAGGACAAGCTGACGGTTGCCCGCGCTCGTAAGATCGAGCGTTTCATGTCGCAGCCGTTCCACGTCGCGGAAGTGTTCACCGGCTCGCCCGGCAAGCTCGTTCCTCTCGCGGATACGATCAAGGCGTTCAAGGGTCTTTGCGAGGGCGAGTACGATCACCTGCCGGAGCCGGCATTCTATATGGTCGGTACGATCGACGAAGCGATCGCAAAAGCAGAGAAGCTCGCGGAAGCGGCTTAATAGAGGCTGAGTGTTTTCGGGCGGAGGTCCGTTCGAAGGCGCCCGCCAGGAGAAGAGAGTTCATGGCGGAAGCCGGGAAGACGTTTGGTAGCTGCTGCGAAGAGCTGAAAGAGGCTCTGGAAGGCGGCGATTTCGAGCCCCTGATCACGGTCGGGCCTGACGAAGTCATCTACATGACCGTCGGGCTCGTCGATCTTGAAGAAGACGAGCCGGGGCTCGTCGATCATCCGCTGTTCTTCTGTCCGTTCTGCGGCACCAAGCTGCAGACTCCGGAAGAAGTCAGAGCCAAGGCCGGCGCGGAAGACGACGGCGATGAAGAACCTCGTCCGGCGTAAGCGCCGGAATTAAAATCAAATCGAACGCCTTCAAGGGGTTGGAACTACCATGGCAGGCACATTCAGGTTCGAACTCGTCTCGCCCGAACGGGTTCTGATGTCGGTTGACGCCGAGCAGGTCGTGGTGCCGGGGAACGATGGTGATTTCACGGTCCTCGCCGGGCACGCGCCGGTCATTTCGACGCTTCTTCCCGGCATACTCGACGTGACGGCAGGAAGCATGCGTAAGCGTCTCTTCGTCAAATCCGGGTTTGCCGAGGTCGATCCGAGCCGTTTGACGGTCCTCGCTGAAAAAGCTTTCGACGTCGACGAGCTTTCGGCGGCGACGATTGCGGAGGAACTCAAGTCGGCTGAAGCCGAGCTTGCCGTTGCAAAGGATGATTCCTCCAAGCGGATGGCTGATACGTTGATCAGTGAGCTCAAGCGACTGTCGCCCCGCGCAGCCTAATCCGTTCGGCCGATCCCGGGAACTCATGAGCCCTTCCAGCTGTTGGACTATGTTCCAGGCAGGATCGCTCCGCCGTGTCCGAGATCGATGACAAGCTTGCTGCTTCCGAAAAGCAAATCGCTGAAATTCAGCGTCAGGCCAACGCGCTGAAGGCGGCTGCGCAATTTCGTCCGACCGCCGTCAACGAAGAAGACATCGCGCTGTTGGATCGCCTGCTCGCGGCATGGCAGACGCATCATCGGTCGCTCGCAAACCATCCGGAGTTTCGTGAACGTGCCCGCGACCTGGCGCTGAAAAAAGCAACCGGGCGGATCACGGATCCGTAAGGTTACGGAAGGGCGAGAGCGCCCATCTTAAGGCTTTTCGAACGGCAAGGCGCCTTGGCCTACGACTCGTTCGTCTCGAGGCTCTTTTCAATTCGGAACGACCCCACGTAGCAGGCGCCATGGCGTTCAATGCCATTCGGCAAGGGCGCGGCATTCGTCGGGATCTCGCCACCGTCGCCATTGGCGACGTTCTCGAGGTCTATGGTTCGTTTCGTGTATGATTTCCAGGCGACCGCGATCGATTGGAGTTCGCGCTCGTTCCGCCAGACAAAAAGATCGTATTTCCCGGGCGCGTGGCGTTCGCGCATGGCAGCCCGGATCAGGCTTTGGCCGGTTTGTTGGTCGAGCTTCATACTCAATCCCCTGCGACGGTGCGTCTGCCTCGTTAAATAGGGATCGCGATTCGAAATCTTCCAGGGGGCCTGGGCAGGCGCGTCATTCGGCGGCGGTTTGGCCCAAAAGTCTTACTTCGAATTCATGTTGCGCACGACGGCGGCAAGCGTTCCGAGCGGCGCCTTCCCCGCAAGATGAACAGTGTCATGCCTGCACAAATCGGCGCGGTTCGGAATATCGGTTCGACTGTCCATAAAAGTTACATCGCGCCTCATCGCTGCTCATCGAGTCGTCCTGCGGCCAACTGGCGTTGGGCAAATTGTCCAATGTTGCTCTACTCTGCGCACGGTTAGCGGAGAACAGGGGAAGCTCTGTCGATAGGACGCGAACTGCCTTGAAACGCTTTGGCATAATCGCACTGCTACCAATTCTTGCCTTGCTGGGCGGCTGCAACGCAGTTGTGCTGAATCCTTCCGGTGATGTCGCTTGGCAGCAGCGCGATCTGGTGATCATTTCAACCATTCTGATGTTGTTGATCATCATTCCGGTCATGGTGCTGACGGCGGTTTTCGCTTGGCATTACCGGCAGTCGAACACGTCGGCCCGATATGAGCCCGATTGGGATCACTCCACTCATCTCGAATTGATCATCTGGGCAGCGCCGTTGCTCATCATCATCTGCCTTGGCGCGGTGACCTGGATGGCGACGCACCTGCTCGATCCGTTTCGTCCGATCTCGCGCACGGCTCCAGGCCAGGTCGTGACACACACGACGAAGCCGCTGAACGTCGACGTCGTCGCGCTCGATTGGAAGTGGCTCTTCATTTATCCGGATTATGGAATCGCGACCGTCAACGAGATGGCGGCACCCACCGACCAGCCGATCAATTTCCGCATCTCGGCGTCATCGGTCATGAACGCCTTCTACGTCCCCGCGCTTGCGGGAATGGTCTATGCGATGCCGGGCATGCAGACGCAGCTGCACGCCGTCATCAATAAGCCTGGCACCTACAAAGGGTTTTCCGCCAACTACAGCGGCGCCGGCTTCTCCGATATGCGGTTCGATTTCCTCGGCATGGATAGCGCCGGCTTCGAGAAGTGGGTCTCGGACGTGAAGGCTTCCGGAGGCGGCACACTTGGCCGTACGGAATATTTGGAACTGGAGCGCCCGAGCGAGTCCGTGCCCGTCAAGAAATATGCGAGCGTCGATCCCAACCTCTTCAACCTGATCGTCAATATGTGCGTTCAGCCGGGCAAGATGTGCATGCACGAAATGGCAGCCATCGATGCCAAGGGCGGATTGGGATTGGCCGGCGTCTATAACGTCCTGCCACTCGAATACGACAAGTACGAGCGCCGCGGCTCCGATCCCGTCGTGAAGCGCTCCTACGTCGCGAGCGTCTGCACAACGAGCGCGCCGATGGGAATGGACGTGCGGGCCGCTGATGCGACGCCCGCCGACTCGACGCCGCTGGTTGGCGCCGGTCTTCCGAAGCCCGTATCGCTCTTCCAATCGTTTGCGCAAAAGCCGTCCAACTCCTGATCAGGACGAATTCAAGAAATGTTCGAAAATTTCGACCTCCAGAAAGCGATCTTCGGCCGGCTGACGCTTGAGTCGATCCCGTACCACGAGCCGATCCTTGTCATGACTTTCATCGGCGTGGCGATTGGCGGCGCGGTCGTTCTCGGGGCCATTACCTACTTCAAGCTCTGGGGCTATCTCTGGCGCGAGTGGTTCACGAGCGTCGACCACAAGCGCATCGGCGCAATGTATATTATTCTGGGCCTGGTCATGCTGCTCCGCGGGTTCGCGGACGCGATCATGATGCGCGCCCAGCAGGCGGTCGCCTTCAACGGCAACGAGGGCTATCTGCCGGCCCACCACTTCGATCAGATCTTCACGGCGCACGGCGTCATCATGATCTTCTTCGTTGCGATGCCGCTCGTGACGGGTCTGATGAACTTTGTCGTTCCGCTTCAGATTGGAGCCCGCGACGTCGCGTTTCCGTTCCTCAACAACTTCAGCTTCTGGATGACCGTCGCCGGTGCGATGCTCGTGATGGCGTCGCTCTTCGTCGGCGAATTCGCACGTACGGGCTGGCTCGCTTATCCGCCGTTGTCGGATTACGCTTACAGTCCCGATGTCGGGGTTGATTACTACATATGGGCGCTACAGGTAGCGGGGGTCGGCACGCTTCTTTCGGGCGTCAACCTCATCGCCACGATCGTGAAGATGCGCTGCCCCGGCATGACGATGATGAGAATGCCGGTTTTCACCTGGACGGCGCTGTGCACGAACATCCTGATCGTTGCTGCGTTTCCGGTGCTGACGGGCGTTCTGGCGCTGCTCTCGATGGATCGCTACGTCGGCACGAACTTCTTCACGAACGACTTCGGCGGCAACCCGATGATGTACGTGAACCTGATCTGGATCTGGGGACATCCTGAGGTCTACATTCTCGTCCTGCCCGTGTTCGGTGTTTTCTCCGAAGTGACGGCGACGTTCTCGGGCAAGAAGCTCTTTGGCTATACCTCGATGGTCTACGCGACGGTCGTCATCACGATCCTGTCGTATCTCGTCTGGCTACACCACTTCTTCACGATGGGTTCGGGTGCCAGCGTCAACTCGTTCTTCGGGATCACGACGATGATCATCTCGATCCCGACGGGCGCCAAAATGTTCAACTGGCTGTTTACGATGTATCGCGGCCGCATTCGCTTCGAATTGCCGATGATGTGGACGCTCGCATTCATGCTGACGTTCGTGATCGGCGGCATGACGGGTGTGCTGCTGGCGGTTCCGCCGGCCGATTTCGTGCTTCACAACAGTCTCTTTCTGATCGCGCACTTCCATAACGTGATTATAGGTGGCGTTGTTTTCGGAAGCTTTGCGGGCATCTCCTACTGGTTCCCGAAGGTCACCGGATTCAAGCTCGATCCGTTCTGGGGCAAGATGTCGTTCTGGTTCTGGGTGATTGGCTTCTACTTCGCATTCATGCCGCTTTATGTGCTCGGGCTGATGGGCGTGACGCGGAGGCTGCGGGTGTTCGACGATCCGTCACTGCAGATTTGGTTCGTCATCGCAGCATTCGGGGCGTTCCTGATCGCGCTTGGTATCGGCTCGTTCCTGGTGCAGCTTGCCGTCAGCATCAAGAACCGCGAGAAGCTCCGCGACCTCACCGGAGATCCCTGGAACGGGCGAACCTTGGAATGGTCGACGTCTTCACCGCCGCCCGTTTATAACTTCGCCTTTACGCCGGTCGTTTATGACAACGACGCTTGGTGGGATATGAAACAGCACGGCTACAAGCGTCCGATGGAAGGTTTCAAGCCGATCCACATGCCAAGCAATACCGGTGCCGGTATTATCCTCGCGGGTCTCAGTGCCGTAACTGCGTTCGCGCTGATCTGGTACATCTGGTGGCTGGCCGCGCTCGGCTTTGTCTCTCTCATCGCTACCGCGATCGGCCACACCTTCAACTATCACCGCAGTTTCAACATTCCGCGAGAGCAGATTGTCGAGACAGAGCGCGAGCGCAGCCAAGAGCTCCTTCAGGCAGCGGGGGCATAAGCCATGACAACGATGACAGCCGAAGCTGTGAAAACGGAAGACAAGCGGCTCTTCTACGTCGCCGACGAGCATGAGCACGGCGAGGGAGGAAGCACGCTCCTCGGCTTCTGGCTCTACCTGATGAGCGACTGCCTCGTCTTCGCGGTGCTCTTTGCAACCTATGGCGTTCTCGGCGGAAGCTATGCGGCAGGACCTTCGCCGAGGGACCTGTTCGATCTGCCGCTCGTCGCGGTCAACACCTCCATGCTGCTCTTTTCATCGATCACGTACGGTTTCGCTGTGCTCGAGATGCAAAAGAACCGTGCGAACAGGATGCTGCTCTGGCTGTTTGTTACAATGCTGTTCGGCGGGGCGTTCCTCGGCATCGAGCTTTCGGAATTCGCGCATATGATCCACGAAGGAGCGACGCCGCAGCGGAGCGCGTTCCTATCGTCGTTCTTCACCCTGGTCGGTACGCACGGTCTTCACGTGACCTTCGGCATCATCTGGATGATCACGCTTGTCATCCAGGTGTGGAAATTCGGGTTGAGTGAAGCGAACAAGCGGCGGCTTCTTTGCCTCAGCATGTTCTGGCACTTCCTGGACGTCGTCTGGATCGGCGTCTTCACCTTCGTCTATCTCATGGGAGTGCTGCGATGAGCACGGACGCGCACGCCGGTCACGACCTTCATGGACATGGCGGCGACCACGGCCATGACGCCGGTCATCCCGAGTCGACCCTCGGCGGCTATCTGACCGGATTCTTCCTTTCCGTCGTGCTGACGGCCATTCCGTTTTGGCTCGTCATGAGCGGGGCGCTCGGGAGCAAGGAGGCGACGGCCGTCGCGATCCTGGTGCTTGGAGCGGTCCAGATTGTCGTTCACATGGTCTTCTTCCTGCACATGACCCCAAGCGCCGAAGGCGGCTGGACGATGATGGCGCTCATCTTTACAATCGTGATGGTTGTGATCACGCTGACGGGATCGCTGTGGGTCATGTATCATCTCAACACCAACATGATGCCGATGGATCCGAGCCAGTTGCCGTGAGTTCCGACGCCAAGGGGCGCAAGGGACCAGGGACTGCTCATGACGGCGACGTTACCGGTCCGGGAACTCGTTCGGCGGCGGCGCTGGTCCTTGTCGGCCTGTTGGCGCTACTCGGCTTTGTGGGGTTCGCATCGCTCGGCGTCTGGCAGATCGAGCGGCGCGCGTGGAAGCTCGATCTTATCGCACGCGTCGATGCACGCATCCACGCAGCTCCAGTGCCGGCACCTGGGCCGTCCGCATGGCCCTCGATCACCAGGAAAAAAGACGAATACCGGCACGTCAGCATTTCAGGGCGTTTCGAGAATGACCGCGAGACACTCGTTACGGCGTCGACCGAAGACGGTGCCGGCTATTGGGTGATGACGCCCCTGAAGACGAAGCCGGGCTTCAACGCCGGGTTTACGGTGCTCATCAACCGCGGTTTCGTGCCTCCGGATCGCAAGGACCGCACGACGCGCGCCGCCGGGGAGATCGATGGTGACGTCACCGTGACGGGGCTGATGCGGATGACGGAGCCCAAAGGGGCTTTCCTGCGCGGCAACGACGTCTCTGCGGATCGGTGGTATTCGCGTGATGTCGATGCGATCGCGTCGAAGCGTGGCCTCGATAATCCCGCGCCCTACTTCATCGACGCCGACGCGGCGCCCAATCCCGGCGGATACCCGATCGGCGGGTTAACCGTGGTCAGCTTTCCGAACAATCATCTCGTCTATGCGTTGACTTGGTTCGGCTTGGCGCTGATGGTTCTCGGTGCCGCGATCCGTTTTGCGATCGAGGAGGTCCGGCTTCGACGGACGTCGAAGCCTGTCGGCCGGCGAGCTAGCCCTTAACCGTCATTTTCAATGTTGAGCCCCACAGACGTGTATCCCGGCCCTGGAGGCGTTCCGCCGTCCGCGCCAGAGGAGCCGGTGCCAGTCAGCGATTCCGCCGGCGTCAAGAATATGCTGCTGCTGATCCAGCTCCGCTGGATCGCCGTCGCGGGACAAATCGCGACGATCGTTTTCGTGGCGCTCGTTTTCCATATCGAACTTCCCTTCGCGCCGATGGCCATTGTCGTGCTCGGGCTTGTGGCGCTGAATGTCGCCAGTCTCTTATGGCTGCGCAGCGGACGCGGCGTCGGCGATAGCGGCCTGCTTCTGGTTTTGCTTCTCGACGTCGTGGGCCTGACGGCGCAGCTCTATCTCAGCGGCGGAGCGACGAACCCGTTCGTTTTTCTCTATCTTCTGCAAGTGACGCTCGCAGCCGTTCTGCTCGGTTCGCGGTTGACAGTCGCCGTGCTTGTCGCGACGTGCGCGAGCTTTGCATTTCTTACCCAGGTCTATCATCCGCTCGCAATGCCGGCCGGTGACCTCGACCTGTTCAGGCTGCATATCATCGGGATGTTCGTCTGCTTCGTGCTCGACGCGACTTTGCTTTTCGTCTTCGTGACGCGCATCACCCGAAACCTGCGTGAGCGCGATGCGCGACTCGCGGCGCTCAAGCAGCATGCAGCTGAAGAAGATCATATCGTTCGGATGGGACTGCTCGCCTCAGGCGCAGCGCATGAGCTGGGAACGCCACTGGCGTCACTCTCAGTCATCCTCGGCGATTGGCACAGGATGCCGACCATTACCTCCAAGCCGGAGTGGCTGCAGGAGGTCGAGGAAATGCAGGCCGCGGTGAAGCGTTGCAAGTCGATCCTGACCGGCGTGCTGCTTTCTGCTGGCGAAGCCCGTGGAGAAGCGCCGCGCGTGACGACCGTCGGGACTTTTTTCGATGAACTTTTGAACGAATGGTGCGCGGCGCGAGCGCCCGAAACGTTCGACTACAAGAACAACTTCGGCATCGATCTTCCGATCGTCTCTGACTCGTCGTTAAAACAAATCATCTTCAATGTTCTCGACAATGCCTACGATTCTTCGCCTCGGTGGGTCGGTGTTTCGGTCACGCGCGATGGAGACGCGCTCGTGCTTTGCATTTCGGACCGCGGGAAGGGATTTGCGCCACAGATGCTTGCGCAGTTCGGCAAGCCTTATCAGTCGAGCAAAGGACGGCCCGGCGGCGGCCTCGGGTTATTCCTCGTCGTGAATGTGGTACGGAAACTCGGTGGCAGCGTCTCGGCTGCCAACCGCGCGGATGGTGGCGCGTCGGTTACGCTCAGGCTGCCGCTTTCCGCCCTCGCACTTGGAGCGCGTTCGCATGGTGGACACTGACCGGACGTTGGTGATCGTCGAAGACGACGCCGATTTCGCTACGACCCTCAAGCGCTCGTTCGAACGGCGCGGCTATGAGGTCTATCATGCGGCCACCGCCGGCGAACTCGAGGTCATTCTGCAAGATCGTACGCCGGCGTATGCGGTTGTCGACCTGAAGCTCGCAGGAGCATCGGGCCTCGCCTGCGTCGAGGCGCTGCACACTCGCGATCCGTCGACGATCATCGTGGTGCTGACGGGATTTGCCAGCATCGCGACGGCGGTGGAAGCCATCAAACTTGGAGCGCGTCACTATCTCGTCAAGCCGTCGAGTTCTGACGATATCGAAGATGCGTTCGGTCGGGCCGAGGGCGATGCTGGTGTCGCGCTGACCGAACGGCCGACATCCATCAAGACCGTCGAATGGGAGCACATTCACCAGACACTCGTCGAAACAAATTTCAATATCTCGGAAGCCGCGCGGCGGCTTGGCATGCATCGGCGGACGCTGGCGCGGAAGCTCGAAAAGCGTCGGGTAAAATAGGAATTAACCAGCCCGATGCCGAAACCCCATCGCGCGATTGCATTTTTCGCCATTTCGGGAATGCTGAGCAGCGAAATACTTCAAGCCTGCCCCGACGGAAGGTGTTCCGATGAATGCTCAATCCAAGCGATTGATCGCGCGGTTGATCGCTATCCTCGCTGGCTGTCTCGTCTACCTCGTGCTCATTTATCGCTATGGCGTGGCCTGGTATTGGGCTTTCATTTTGGGCGCGGGCGTTCTCATCGTGCTGCAGCTTTTGCTGCCTCGCATGATCAGCGCTTCGGACGAATAAAGCAGACTGTTACGTCGACGGACCTTCTGCTAGATGAGTTCAGTGGGCGGAGGGTTTTTTACATGCGTAGTGATTTGTTTCAGATGAATCCCTCGGTGTTGTTTGCTGGGATCACGGGGCTCGTGCTTCTGACAGCCATAGATTTTGCCGAAACCAGGGAGGCACATCGTGCGCCGCCGTGCGACGTGGACTGTGTAAGCCGAGATGCCGGCTATGCCTGGGCAAAGGAACTCGGGATCAGTGATCCGGCGGAATGCGGCGGAAATTCCCAGGATTTCATCGATGGCTGCCAGACGTATGCGGCAAAGCACGAAGATCCGATGGCGTTGCCGGCGGAGGAGCAGAGCGATCAATCTGCCGATGACCGTCAGGACAACATCGATGGCATTCGGGTTGATGACGACGCCAACGTGCTGACTGGTCCGAGCGCCGATCCCGACTCCAACCTGCCGCTTCCGAGCGAGGCGCCGAGCAACGACAGCGAATAAAAGTAAAAGCGGCTCGGACGTCGCCGAGCCTCAGTTTTGCGGAACCTGCGTTCCCGAAGCGGGTGCGGGCGGTGGTGTCGTTTGCGGCCTGTCTGCATAGGGCCAGCCTGGCCAGTAGAGCTTGACGAGGACCACCAGAACGAAAATGTAAAGCCCGAGCAGGAAGGCGCGGCGCGACGTCAGATCGTGCTTGCGTCTCGGTGCATTCGGATCGGGAGATTTGTCGGGGTCCATGCCGGTCCTGATCTGGCCTATTTTGCAGCGGCGCCTGGATTCTTTGCCCAGCCTATCTGAAAATGGTACCGCCTCCCAGAGTTGAACCGGGGACCTCTAGATCCACAATCTAGCGCTCTAACCAACTGAGCTAAGGCGGCACAGGCCGTTTTCGGCGCGGGATGACTTTCAAGCAGCCGGTCGGCACGTTGCGCGTGCAAAACACCGCGTCCGTCGCACTTCTCAATCCCGATTGTCGGGCCCTCCCGTGGGGAGCGTCCGCGACGGCTGGTTCCATCACAGGCCGGGGCGAGGGTCAAGGGCGACTTATCGTTCTTTGGGAGCCGCGGTCGGAATTGCGCTCGCTTTTCAAAGCTTATTCGTTTCGTAGCGGCAACTGAGGGAACCGTCGTCGTTTAGCCTGGTTTTGTCAGCTGGCGGGGAGCTAAGAGACTGTTTTCGGGGGAAGACGGACATGACGCTTTGCCATTATAGCTCGGACGAGCTCGATGAGCTGCGGCAACTGCTCAAAAGCATCATCGATGAAGCCCATCAGAAGTCGCTCAATATTTCGGATGAGGACATCATCGAAAAATTGTTCGATCTGGCTGACCACGGCGAACGAGACCCGGAAAAGCTTCGGGAAGCCATTCTGACCAAGGCGGCTTAAGCCTGTCGGCAATTTACGGTTGTTCTTTCGCCCTCGCGCAATCATTGCGAGGTTGGCCGCCCGCGCAAGCGGCCGCAGTGCGATCCATGTCGGCCGATGACAGTGGAAAATTGCACCTTTTCCCGTTCTGAGCCTCCCGCAAATCGCCTAGCTTCCTGCGGAGGCATTGCGAATAAGCCTTTGGAACGGGCAAGCTTTTACGATGGCGGTCGCCGCTAAACCCGCAGTGCCGGTCGACCGAGACGAGGCGGACCCTGCTGATCTCGCGCCTCCCGAGCCTGCCGCTGTCGTCATCGACGCGGAGAAGGCAGAAATTCTGTCCGCAAATCCCTCAGGCGGCTCTGCGCTCGGCCTTTTTCCTTATGCATCGTTTCCGGTCGCGCTGGACCCGGCCATGCCCGCCATCGCGCGTCTCCGTCAGATCGCAAGCACGGGCGTTGCCGGCAAGGGAGACCTTGAGACCCTGCTGTTCTGGAGCAGCGGCCGGCTGCGGCGGGTGCGATGCAAAATTACGCGGCAGGGCGGCAAGAATTCCAAGGCTCTCCTTCTGCACATCGAAAGCGTCGAATTGCCCGATGATGCGTTGCGGTCGGCACGCGAGAAGCCGACGGCCGAGCGCGCCGGGAAGATCGATGTCGGGCAGCAGCCGCGCACTGAAGCGAATGTGAAAATACCGCCGGCTGCCCTTGATGCAGACTATCTCGCGAAGCTCGCGCATGAACTCAAGACACCGCTGACGGCCATTGCGGCTGCTGCCGAGATCATGCGCGACGAGCGTCTCGGCGAAATGAAGAATGCACGTTATCTGAGCTATGCGGCGGATATTTACGAGAGTGCGACGCATGCGCTGGACGTCATCGGCTCGCTCGTGTCGGATCGCGCCAAACCGGCGCCGCCTGTGTCGCGTCTCGTTGCGCTCGATCTCAACGCGATCGTGGATCGCACGTGCTCGAGCGTGCAGGCGCTGGCTGAATCGTGCGGGCTCACCCTTGCGTTCGAAGCAGAAAAGGGACGGCCGCACGTCGTCGCCAATCCCACGGCATTGCGTCAGATTTTGCTCAACCTGCTGACCAACGCCATCAAGTTTACCCCGGCCGGAGGCGAGGTTCGCGTTGTGACCGGCCGTACCGACGACGGACGGGTCTTCCTTCTTGTCCGCGATACCGGCTGCGGCATCGAGGGGTCGCCACCGGCCGTCGCACCGTCGGCGCTCGCCGCTGAGTTGCGGCCGGCATGGGTGCGCGGTAGCGGGATCGGCTTGCCGCTCGTCGAATCTCTTGTCCGCGACATGGGTGCGGACATGCAGATCGGCAGCGCACCTCAGAAAGGAACCGCCGTGACGATCGTTTTCAGCGACTTCACGCGGCGTTTCAAATAGCGCGGCGCGTGTGCGCAGGACGCGATCTAGCCAGTTGAAAATTATAAAAATTCTAATGTTTGTTCGACGATCACCTAAGTGTTGACCGAGCCGCCGCGGTCGCGTTAGCAAAGATCAGGACGCCGATGTGGCGTCACGCGCCTTCCTAGGGCGCCAACCGATACCGAGGCCTTGAACCTCGATTATTGGAGTTCGAAATGAAAGCTTTCTTCCGCGCTTCTGATTGCGCCGATTATCGATCTTCCACTCATCGCTTTTGCATGCGCGTCGCGCTCGCGCCTCGTTCGGTGGAGGCTTCGCTCCATGGCTAATCCGGTCTCGAACGCCAGTGCGGTGCCGTCGGCACGCTCCGCAAAAATCGTCCCATTGCCGGCACGAGCACCAGAGCGGCTCGTCGGTGTCGGCTTCCGCTGTTGGCTCGCAGGCCTGTCAACGGGCGACATCAAGTGCTGGGAAGACGCCTGGAATACGTTTTCGGGTATGCTCGGTCCGGAGAATGCCAAGACACTTCTTCTCGATCTTTCGAAGTTCGTGCGCGCCGTCAAAGCCAACGCACAGCGCGATATCGAGATTTCTCCCGCGGGCTGCCGCAGCTTCTGCCGCGACGAGTGCCTTGCGATCTCGATCATCGCAGCCTGCCAGCACGGCGAGCGACAGGCATTGGCCGCATCGGTCGCAGCGTTGATCGGCTCGGACGATATCGGCGACACGCTGAACGGTGCGCAGGCCCTCGCTGCCGCTTTGCGCAGCACGAACCAGATGCTTTGTGCCGATTCAGTTTGTCCGGCGACGTGCGCGCTGCGCGTCCAACGTCGCCGGCTGATGTAAGCTCGTTCGTCTAGGATCGATCGAGACGGGCTTGAATGCGCTCGGCGGCTTTGGTCCGGTCGCCCGGCGCAAGATGCAGGCCCGTCTTGGTTCGCCGCCAGAGCACGTCCTCGGCGGTTCGCGCCCACTCTTCCGCTTTCAGGTATTCGACTTCCCGGGCGGTGAGGCCGGCGCCGAAATCATCGCCGAGATCTGTTTCCGAGCGGGCGTTGCCGATGATCTTGATCGACCGCGTTCCATAGCGGCACGCCAAGCGGCGAAGAAAGTCAGATGCGAATGCGCTGTGATGGCGCGATAAGTCGGCGAACCAATCCTCGAACGATCTCCCGGCAAGGTCGCCGCCAGGAAGCGGCGTCGACGATGTCTGTCCCGGTTTCATCTGCGGAAAGTACGGCTGAAGCAACGCCAACGCGGCGTCGGCCAACTTACGATACGTCGTGATCTTACCGCCGACGACATGAAGAATCGGTGGCGTATTCTCCGCATCAAGCTCGAGCCGATAATCGCGTGTGACGGCGGAGGCATTGCGGCTTCCATCCTCATCCAGGGGTCTGACGCCTGCGAAACTCCATGCGATGTCGCGCACCGTTCGCTGCTCGCGAAAGAAGCGATTGCAAACGTCGAGAAGGTAACTCACTTCATCCGACGTTGGCGCGACATGGCGCGGATCGCCCGACGAGTTTTCTTCCGTCGTGCCGATCAGCGTGAAGTCGTGCTCGAACGGCAGCGCGAAGACGACTCGGCCATCCCGGTTTTGAAACGTATATGCGTCATCGGCGCCCGGGATGCGGGGGACGACGATGTGGCTTCCTTTGACGAGACGAACCGTGATCGGCGGCTCCGTATGAAGTTTGGGCGCGAGCTTCGCGACCTCGGCAACCCATGGCCCGGCGGCGTTCACGATGGCGTGCGCAGCGCATTGGCGCGAGTCCGATCCGCGCGTTACGACCCACAATCCATTTTCTGATGTGAGCCCCGTTACGGGTGTTCGTGTTTCGATGTCGGCCCCGGATTGCCTTGCGGCGATGGCATTGAAGACGACGAGGCGGGCATCATCGACGGCGCAGTCCCAATACGCGAAGCCGCTGTCGATCTTCGGCGCGAGCGGTATGCCCGCGGGATCGATCAAAAGATCGATAGCGTGTGATCGGCCGAGCGATTTACGCAAGGCGAGATGATCGTAAAGAAAAAGTCCGGCACGCATCATCAGCGCGGGGCGCATGCCTGCGACTTGAGGCAGGATGAAACGCAGCGGACGGACGATGTGAGGCGCGTTTGCGAGCAGGACCTCGCGTTCCGCCAAAGCTTCGCGGACAAGGCGAAATTCGAAATGCTCGAGATAGCGGAGGCCGCCGTGAATGAGCTTCGAGCTGGCGGATGATGTTCCGCCGGCCACATCTTCGGCTTCCACGAGGAGGACAGAGAGGCCACGAGCCGCCGCGTCCGCCGCGATACCACAGCCGTTGATTCCGCCGCCGATCACGAGCAGATCGTAGACTTTTTCCGCCATTACCCGATCGCTCCGCGACGTTGGCCGCGCAGCATTCTAGGCGACTCGGCGCGCGGCGCGAAGGCTCAGGCTTTCGCGGGCTCGGCGGTTTTCCGTGTCCGGAAGAGCAGGCTGAACAGCAGGCCGGTGATGAAAGCCGCAGGGACCGAAATCAACGTGATGGCTGCCGGTTTCAATCCGCCCCAGTTGGCGATGGTTGTGACATATTTTACGAGTGCCGCTCGGGCCGCGTTCTGAGCGTCGGGCGTTGCCGCAGCATCGAGCGCAGCTTGCAGATCGGCGATGTGCTGCGCAGCGTCAGCCGGCGCATCGGAAAAATTACCTGTCAGGCGAAAGAGTTCGACAGGCCAGAAGTGGACGCCAAGGAGATAGGCTCCGGTGATTGCCGTGCCGACGACCATCGCTGCGATGGCGCCGATCTTGTTCATATGGCGCCAATGCAGTCCCAACACGAGCGCCGGGAAAAGGCCCGCAGCCAGGACTGCGAACCCCTCAGCGGCGAGAAGACCCGTGCCAATCGCCGCATAAAGGCCAACGAGGGCCGCTGCCACGATGAGCGCGCCGCCTTCGGTTGCTGCACGAAAATCAAGGCCGGGCGGTTGATCGGATCGCGTCATACGGATTTCGGTGTCGGCGACAACAATTCCCGAAACAAGGGCATTTCCGGCAAGAACCGCCGCGAGGACAGCACCTAGCAAAAGCGGATACTCAATCCACGGACTGAGGCCTGCGATCTTCGGTGCGGCGACGACGAAGCCATCGGTCGTGAACGCGAGATCCTGAAGCCGCAGAAAGCCGCGCTGGCCAGATGTTTTGGTGCAGGCTGCGGCGAGATCGGCGGGAGCGCCGGAGTTGCGATCGCAGACCTTAACCCAGCCAAGCGCACTCGCTTCCGCAAAGGATTGCGGGATCGCAGCGATTTCAATGCCTTTCGACATCGTTTGCTCAAATCCGATGCGACTGTAGACGGCGAGCGGCGGCAGACTGACGATGAGGATCGCAATTGCGACGAGCGCCGCGGCGGTCCGTTTTACAGCTCCGCCCGGTGCAACGGCCGATTGCGAAATGTGGCGGCCGAGAAGATGCGGCGCGGCGACGATGCCGAGTGCCACTGCGAGCAGGAGCCCCGCGAAGTTTTTCATCGAGAGCTGAAGAAATGGCGACGCCATCGGAATCAACGACTGAAAGTCCGAGAGACGATTGACAATCAGCGTCTGATTGAGACTGGCATGCCTCTGCAGGGCGAACCCAAGCGCTATATGCGGCATCTGCGAGCCGCTGGCGTAATACGCAATGCCGGTCAGCGTCGCGAGCAATCCGGCGCAGACGATGACAAATCCAACGCCGCCCGTCTTCTGCGACGAGAGAAAAGTTGCCGCGAGCCAAATGCCGGTGATCGCCAGCGTCAGGACGAGAATGGCTTGCGGGAGCGGAAGGTCCGAAAGGCTTTGCAACGCGAGCGATCCTGCGCGGATGTCGGCGGCAAGAAGAAGTGCCGTTCCGACGAACGCAATGAGGAAGGCGAAGCGTCGCGTCAGTTGCCCTCCATATCGCATTGCGAAAAAGCCGCTGATCGATTGCACGGGATACAGCACGAAGCGCGGAGCGACGAGGATCGCCAACAGCGCGACGCCCGCGACCATTCCGAGCGGTAGCGCCAGGCCATCGTATCCCATTGCCGCGATGAAGCCGGTAAAGCCCAAAAGGGCGACGGCACCGACGCTTTCGCCTGCGAAGGCCAGTGCGGGGACCACTCCCTCGCCGTGTGAAGTTCCACCCGCCCGCCAAGCGTAGAACGATACGAGCGCTACGAGGCCGATGGCGGCGCCCTGGGCGGCAATCCAGAAGCCGAGCGGGAAACCGCCGAAATGAAAGACGTTGAGGGTCAGCGCAGAAAGCGGAAGCGCCACCGCTAGAATGAGCCAAAGCAAAAGGCTCGCCACCAGAAGACGGCCGGATGGCCGGCTCGCGCCTGTATTATCCCCCAGAGCCATTTTCATTCCCTTTCAGACCCCGCTTAGCACTGAACGCGCGCTATTGGCGTCAGAAAGGCGTTCCGATCAAGGCAATCGACGACGCGGAATGTGCTGCGGTCTGCCGAGCAGGACGAGGAGCGAAGCCCCGATGTGTCTCGGACTGCGAGAACCCAGATCGCTCTCTTACTGGGCGTTCCGATGTCCCAGGCTCCAGAATCGGAATGGGGTGGTTCGCCGAGCGAGCCACCCCAATAGTTTCGTCCCTAGACTTGGACCTTTATTCGTTTTTTAGCCCTGCGACCGGTCCCAACCATCGCAAGTGGCGGCAACATGTACCATTGTGTCGTCTGCGTCAAGTCACCGCGCGACATAAATAATTTCGATTTTTTGCCTGCCTAATCGGCGATCAATTTCGTTTCTTGTGAGGGCTCGTTTGCGTTTCCGGATGGGCCAGTTGATCACGATTTGAGCGGCAGCTGACGGGTCGGTGTACGCGGATCTAGGTACCTTGCCGAGCCGCGTCTCTCCCATTCGCCACGCTCCGAAGCCGGTGCAACTCGCGTCGCTCGAGAATCTCCGCTCGGCTATGGTGTTCGGCTTAACTCCCCGCTTTTCTCAATGTGGTAGAAGCGCGAGAGTATTGGAGCCGGAACGGACAATCGTGTCATCAGCCAAGCGCATCCTTTTGATCATCGGCGGCGGCATCGCCGCTTATAAATGTCTCGAGCTGATCCGTCGCCTCAGAGACCGCGGCCATTCCGTTCGTGTCGTCATGACGAAGGCTGCCCATCATTTCGTCACGCCGCTTTCCGTCGGGGCGCTCACAAACGAGCGCGTTCTGACGGATCTCTTCGACCTCGATGACGAGCGCGAGATCGGACACATCCGGCTTGCACGCGACCATGACCTCATCCTCGCCGCACCCGCGACGGCCGACCTTCTGGCGCGTATGGCCGGGGGACATGCCG
The DNA here is from genome assembly GCA_018242215.1 of Pseudomonadota bacterium. GTDB lineage: Bacteria > Pseudomonadota > Alphaproteobacteria > Rhizobiales > Hyphomicrobiaceae > Hyphomicrobium_B. Next base: position 376,503 of record JAFECG010000027.1, on the reverse strand, counting down.
ACGATCTCGCAACGGCCGTTCTACTTGCGACCGACAAGCCTGTTCTGGTCGCGCCGGCGATGAATCCCGCCATGTGGCTCAATCCGGCGACACAGCGGAACGTTGCGCAACTCGAGGCAGACGGCATCCGTTTCGTCGGTCCTGCCGTCGGCGAAATGGCGGAACGCGGCGAAGCCGGGCCCGGACGCCTCGTCGAGGTTCCCGAGCTTATTGATGCCGTTGAAACCGCTCTGACGTCGGAAACGGAAACGCAAACGACGGGAGATCTCGCCGGGCGGCATGTCATCGTGACGAGCGGTCCGACTCATGAGCCGATCGATCCTGTTCGCTATCTCGCGAACCGATCATCGGGAAAGCAAGGCTTCGAACTCGCCGCTGCCGCCCGTCAGCTCGGCGCCCGCGTGACGCTGATCACCGGGCCGGTTTCGCTTTCGCCGCCGCAAGGCGTCGATGTCGTTCGCGTCAAGACAGCTGCGGAAATGCTCGAGGCCGTGCAGGCCGCGCTTCCGGCCGACATCGCGGTCTTCGCGGCTGCGGTGGCAGACTGGCGAATTGAGACGCCCCATGTCGAGAAGATCAAAAAGGGGGAGGGCGCCCCCACGCTGAGGCTGACCGAAAATCCTGACATCCTCAAAACGGTTGCGCAGGCGGGACCGACGCGGCCCCGGCTCGTTATCGGGTTTGCTGCAGAAACGGAGGATGTGCTGGGCTATGCGAAGAAGAAGCTCAAATCCAAGCGTGCGGATTGGATCATCGCAAATGATGTTTCGCCAGCGACGGGGATCATGGGCGGCGAGAACAACACCGTGCATGTGGTCACGGTTGGCGCCGTCGAAAGCTGGCCAGAGATGAGCAAGGCGAAGGTTGCGCGGAAAATCATGCTGCGCGCGGCGGAGCATCTTCACGCCAAGCGGACAGCCGCGGAATGAAGGTCAAGATCAAGCGATTGCCTCACGGCGACGGACTTCCGTTGCCCGAGTACCAGACAGCAGGCGCCGCCGGATTCGATGTTGTGGCGGCGATCGCGCCGAACACGACGGTTACGATTCTTCCCGGTTCACGCGCCCTCATTCCGACCGGCCTGATCTTTGAGCTGCCGAAAAAGGTCGAGGCGCAAGTCCGGCCGCGATCGGGGCTCGCAATCAAGCATGGCGTCACCGTGCTCAACAGCCCGGGTACGATTGATGCAGACTATCGCGGTGAAGTCGCCGTCATTCTGGTCAATCTCGGCAACGAGCCATTCGTCGTAGCGCGCGGTGAGCGCATCGCCCAGGTGATCGTCGCGCCGGTTGCTCAGGCAAAACTCAAAGAGGTGAAAAAGCTTTCGAGCACCAAACGGGGTACTGGCGGTTTCGGCTCAACAGGAACTCGCGAGACGCCATCCCATGAACGCGCTGCGAAGCGGAAAGGGGTTGCGAGAGGGAGCCGAAGGGCGCAAACAAAATCCCGAGCGCCGACGCAGACTTCGCGCCGGTAAGCGGAAAAGCGCAATGCTTATGGCTCTGTTTAGGCCTAAGCGCCCCTTGAGGGCGACACTCGAACCTGCGAGAAACGACCCTACATTCAATGGGCGCACCAATCGCCCAAGGGCAAACCGAGACTGGCCATGACAGAGACGCTAGAGATCAAAACACTCGAAGCCACGAAGAGCTGGGGGCGCGGTCGCGTCTATGACAGCATCACCGAGACGATCGGCCATACGCCGCTCGTGCGTCTGTCAAAAATCAAGGCAGTCGCCAACCTCAAAGCCGACATTCTGCTGAAGCTCGAGTTCTTCAATCCGTTGTCGTCGGTGAAGGACCGCATCGGCGTAGCCATGATCGACGTGCTCGAAGCGGAAGGCCGGATCAAGCCCGGTAAAACGGTTCTGATCGAGCCGACGTCAGGCAACACCGGCATTGGGCTCGCTTTCGTTGCGGCTGCGCGAGGCTATCGGCTTATTCTCGTCATGCCGGAGACGATGTCGATCGAGCGCCGAAAAATTCTGACGCATCTCGGCGCGGAACTCGAGTTGACACCTGGGCCGGGCGGTATGCCCGCGGCTGTGGACCGTGCGGAGGAACTTGCGAAGTCGCTCCCGGATGCTGTCATTCCCGGACAATTCGACAATCCCGCCAATCCGCTCGTCCACGAGAAGACGACGGCCGAAGAAATTTACAACGATACGAAGGGCAAGGTCGACGCGCTTGTCATTGGCGTCGGGACGGGCGGGACGTTGTCGGGCGTCGGACACGTCCTGAAAAAACGGATTCCAGGTCTCAAGATTTTTGCCGTGGAACCAACGACGAGTGCCGTTCTTTCGGGGCAGCAACGCGGCCCGCATAAGATTCAAGGAATTGGCGCGGGATTCATTCCCACCGTTCTGGACCGGGATCTGATCGATGAGGTCGTCACGGTGTCGAGCGAAACGGCTTTCGAGGTTTCGCGCACGGTTGCGAAAGTCGAAGGAATTCCCGGTGGCATCTCGACGGGGGCCAATGTCGCGGCCGCAATCACGGTTGCGCAAAAGCCGGAGTACGCGGGCAAGACCATCGTGACGTTCGCACCGTCATCGGCCGAGCGCTACTACTCGAGCGAACTCTTCGTCGATCCCCAGCCGCGGAGCTGATCGTTTCGGAGCTTCCCAATGGCGTCACTTACCGCTGAAGAGGTGCAGCGTTACAAGCGCCACCTCGTGCTGCGCGACGTCGGTGCACCTGGGCAGCAAAAGCTCAAAAGCGCCCGTGTGCTCGTCATCGGTGCCGGCGGACTTGGCTCGCCGGTCGTGACCTATCTTGCTGCGGCCGGCGTCGGTACGATCGGGATCATCGACGACGATCGCGTCTCGATTGACAACCTGCAGCGCCAAATTGCGCATCGCACGGAAGATGCGGGACGACTGAAGGTCGAAAGTGCGCGTGACAGCATCCTGCGCATCAACCCGCTGGTCAACGTCGAGATGTACGCCCGGCGCATCGATGCGTCCAATGCGCTCGCGTTGATCTCCAGCTACGATATCGTTGCCGATGGTTCCGATAATTTCGCGACGCGCTATCTTGTCTCCGATGCCTGCTATTTCGCGAAACGACCCCTCGTCTATGCGGCACTCGGCTCTTTCGACGGGTATCTTTCGACCTTCAGGCCCTACGCGAACGACGAGACCGGGGCGCCTTATCCGACACTGCGATGTGTTTTTCCGGAGGCGCCGCCTGCCGGAGTTGTCGCCAACTGCGAGGAAGTCGGCGTTCTAGGCCCCGTAGCGGGCGTCGTCGGAACGCTACAAGCCACTGAAGTCGTCAAGGAGATCCTTGGGCTTGGCGAGAGCTTGGCCGGAAGGCTCGTCATCTACGATGCGCTCGCGGCCCGATTCGAGGTAGTCACGATCGCCTGGGATCCAGAAAATCCGCTCTCTGGGCGGAATCCGGCGATCGTCGATCTCTCTTCACATCGCGCTTCCGGCGATCCGGCGTGTGCGGCCGAATAATCCGGCGACGTGCGGGGCTGGTGTCAGCCCGCGCACTTCCGCCCAAGCTGTTTAAAGCATCGCAGGATGCACGCGGTCCGGCGGGGCGTGACCGTCGGCGAAGGCCTTGATGTTGATGATAACCTTCTCGCCCATATCGATCCGGCCTTCGATTGTCGCCGAACTCATATGCGGCAGCGCGATAACTCTGTCGGATGCCAACAAGCGCGGATTGACGGCTGGCTCGCGCTCGAAGACGTCGAGGCCGGCTCCCGCGATCGCACCGGATTCCAAAAGCCGCACAAGCTCGTTCTCGTCCACGACTTCACCGCGTGCCGTGTTGACGAGGTAGGCGGACGGTTTCATGAGCTTCAGCCGTCGCGCCGAAAGCAGGTGGAATGTTGCGGGTGTGTGCGGGCAGTTCACCGAGATGATATCCATCCGCGTCAGCATCTGGTCGAGGCTTTCCCAGTAGGTCGCCTCCAGCTCTTCCTCGATCTCCTCAAGCACGCGACGGCGGTTATGGTAGTGGATCTGCAATCCGAACGCCTTGGCGCGACGTGCGACGGCCTGACCGATGCGGCCCATGCCGATGATGCCGAGTCGCTTGCCGTAAATGCGATGGCCGAGCATCCACGTCGGCGACCAGCCGGACCATTTGGTTTCGGGATCGCGCATGTACGCTGCGCCCTCGGCGAGGCGACGGGGAACGGCGAGGATGAGCGCCATCGTCATGTCGGCGGTATCTTCGGTCAAAACGCCTGGTGTGTTCGTCACCACGATGCCCCGGTTCCTGGCGGTGTCGAGGTCGACGTTGTCGACGCCAGTGCCGAAATTGGCGATGAGCCGAAGTCGTGGGCCGGCTTGGGTCAGGACGGAGCGGTCGATGCGATCGGTCACGGTCGGAACGAGAACGTCGGCGTTTCTGACAGCCTCGACAAGCTGCGCCTGGCTCAGCGGCCTGTCGTCGACGTTCAGGCGCGTATCAAAGAGTTCGCACATCCGCGTCTCGACGACGTCGGGAAGTTTCCTCGTAACAACGACAATGGGTTTCTTCTGGGGCGTCGACATTCGCTTCCCGTTGCTTGAAAAACGCAGCCGAACGTCCGGGAGACGGCGCTGCTTGAGAAAGTGCGGCCCCGTGTCTATCAGATGGCCTTTGCGAAGACAAAGTCCTGAAATCAAATCGTTGATGCCCCGCGACCGGGCACATCGTTCCTTCTATGCTCGAATGCGGGGTTTTGAGCTGCCTTCATGACTGAATCGGCTTCCAAACATCGAAAGCGCGCGGGATTGCCCCTTGCGCGGTTGCGATCAATGGCTGTTGCCGCGCTTGCCGCGGCGGCTTTCTTTTCAACGTCCGCTCCCGGACGGACCGATGATTCGCCTCCGGTGGTTGGGAGCGGTCTTCCCGTCCCGCGTTTCGTCAGCCTGAAGTCGGATCGGGTCAATCTCAGGAACGGGCCGGGCACGGACTATCCGACCGGCTGGGTCTATCGCCGTGCCGGTCTGCCGGTTGAAGTGATCAAGGAATTCGAAACCTGGCGGGAGGTGCGCGACGCCGAGGGCGCGACGGGATGGGTTTTGCAATCGCTGCTGTCCGGCCGCAGGACGGGCTTGGTTCTGCCGTGGGCCCGAAAGTCTGGCACGCCAGCGCCGCTGGTGCCGATCATGGCAAGCGACAGCGAGCACGCGGGCGTCATCGTCAACGTCGAAGCCGGTGTGATCGCCGATTTGCACTCATGCGACGGCCGCTGGTGCCGCGTGACCGTCGACCAGTACAGCGGCTACATCGAGCAAAAGAAGCTTTGGGGCGTCTACGAGGGCGAGACGTTCAGATGAGTCTTGCGCTTCCGGCGCACGATGCTCCGGCCATCAGGCTTTCGCAAGTCGCACGACGACATCGACGTGCGTGATCTTTAAGCCCTCGGGCGGCTCGGGAAGACCTTCAACCGAGATGGCGTCGCCGGGAATGTCCATCAACTCGCCGTGCGATTCGAGCAGGAAGTGATTATGATTCGATGTGTTGGTGTCGAAATAGGCTTTCGAGCCTTCGATCGCCAACTCGCGTAGAAGGCCCGCGCGCTTGAACTGGTGCAGCGTATTGTAGACGGTTGCGAGCGAGACATGTTCTCCGAGGCTGGCGACTTCCGCATGGAGCTGCTCGGCAGTCACGTGGCGGTCTCCGCCTTCGAAGAGCAGACGGCCAAGTGTCATGCGCTGCCGCGTCGGGCGAAGGCCTGCCTTACGGAGGAGTTCAGAGGTCGGCATCGGCGCTTCTCTATCCATACCTTGCGGCGATTTCTCGGGCATATTTACGTTTGCAGAACCGTGATGGAATCCCCACGTTGAATCGTCGGGATTCGACTCCGATGCAACGCTCTCGATCGAACTTAGTATAGTCATTCGGCGGAAAACCCGCAACTTACCGCCAGATCGGGCTTTGAGGCTGCGGATTGCCCTGATACACGCACGCCGGCCTGCCACGCTAGGCGCTGGGCCGAGCGTGTGTTAGGACCCGCTTAACCTGAACGACCCGGAGCCTGTTTGTGCAACATCAGCCTGTCGGCCATGAAATGAGGGGATACATGGCAGAACGCCGTTCTAGCTTCGAGTTTGACGATTTGCTCGCCTGCGGGCGCGGCGAATTGTTCGGGCCCGGCAACGCCCAATTGCCGCTGCCGCCGATGCTGATGGTCGACCGTATTTCCTCGATTTCTGAAAACGGTGGCGCGCACGGAAAGGGCCAGATCGTTGCCGAGCTCAAGGTCGCAGGCAATGAACGCCTCGATTGGTTATTTGCCTGCCATTTCAAAGGCGATCCCGTTATGCCCGGCTGCCTTGGTCTCGATGCACTGTGGCAGCTCACGGGGTTTTTTCTGGGCTGGCTCGGACTTTCGGGGCAGGGGCGGGCATCGGGCGTCGGTGAGGTTAAATTTACCCGCGAAGTGACGCCGGACGTCCGACTCCTCGAATATGTCATAGACATCAAACGGGTGATTGCCCGGAAGCTGAAGCTTGCCGAGGCCGACGGGATCCTGAAGGCTGACGGCGAGGTGATATACACAGCCAAGGACCTGAGGGTCCTACTCAAATCGAGCGAAGGTCCTTAAGCGTTGCGCAGAGGGCCCGGCTGCCATCCCCGGCGCCAGGGCGGGCGGCAGCATGAACCGCAGGAGTGAAGGAGCGCATGCGGCGCGTAGTTGTGACGGGAATGGGTGTCGTGTCCTCGATCGGGAACAACACCCAGGAAGTTCTTGCTTCGCTGAGAGAGGCGAAGTCTGGCATTTCTCGCGCCGAGAAATACGCTGAGCTTGGGTTCAAGTGTCAGGTCCACGGGGCTCCCCATATCGAATGGGAGAGCATGGTTCCGAGAAAGCCAAAGCGCTTCATGGGCGCGGGCGTCGGCTGGAACTGGATCGCGATGGATCAGGCCATCCGCGATTCGGGTCTTGAGCCGTCGGATGTGGTGAATGAGCGCAGCGGCGTCATTCTCGGTTCGGGCGGTCCTTCGACACGCGCGATCGTGGAAGCTGCGGAGACCACGCTCAAGTCCGGCAGCCCGAAAAAGATCGGTCCGTTCGAGGTTCCCAAGGGCATGTGTTCCGGGCCCTCGGCGGCGCTCGCCACGGCCTTTCAGATCAAGGGCGTCAACTATTCGATCGCATCGGCGTGCGCCACGAGTTCGCACTGCATCGGGAATGCCGCCGAGATGATCCAGTGGGGCAAGCAGGACATCATGTTCGCCGGTGGCTGCGAGGAACTCGATTGGACGCTTTCCGATCTCTTCGACGCCATGGGCGCGATGTCGACGCACTTCAATGATACGCCGGAGCGCGCCAGCCGGCCATTCGACAAGGATCGGGACGGTTTCGTCATCGCGGGCGGCGCCGGCGTCGTCGTGCTGGAGGAGCTGGAGCACGCGAAAGCGCGGGGCGCCAAGATTTACGGCGAGCTCAAAGGCTACGCTGCGACGTCCGACGGTTACGACATGGTCGCTCCGTCGGGTGAGGGAGCGGAACGCTGTATGCGGCTCGCGCTCAAGGGTTTCGACGGCAAGGGATTGCCGGCGGTCGATTACATCAATCCGCACGGTACCGGCACGCCGGTAGGCGACGCCAAGGAGATCGACGCCATTCGTGCGGTCTTCGGCGGCAAGATTCCCGTCATCTCGGGAACCAAGTCCCTGACCGGGCACTCGCTCGGCGCCATCGGCGTCCAGGAAGCGATTTTCTCGCTGCTGATGATGAACAATGGATTTATTGCAGAAAGCGCCAACATCGACGAGCTTGACCCGGCCTTCGCAGATGTGCCAATCGCTCGCAGTCGCATCGACAACGCGAGCCTTAACTGTGTGATGTCGAATAGCTTCGGTTTTGGCGGCACCAATGCCACTCTCATCTTCTGCCGGCATGATGCCTGATTAACCTGAGCTTTCCTGGCCGCCGCTAGGACTGCCCACCGGCGGACGGGCGAGAGCGATGAGAGTATATAAACGCGGTGCAGGCTGGTTCGATGTTCGCGGGCGTACCTTTGGTGACAAAACGAGGCTTCCTATGACCGACTTCGATATCGCTAAGCCCGGTCCCATCATGGCTGGCAAGCGTGGCCTTGTGATGGGGGTTGCCAACGACCGCTCGATCGCCTGGGGCATTGCGCGCGCGCTTCACGGTCAAGGCGCCGAGCTGGCGTTCACCTATCAGGGCGGCGCTTTCGGGCGACGTGCCGTGCCGCTCGCTGAATCGATGGGATCGAAGATCATCGAGGAATGCAACGTTCTCGATCTCGAAAGCGTCGACCGGGTTTTTGAGCGCATCAAAAAGGAATGGGGCAGCATCGATTTCGTCGTGCATGCGCTGGCCTATTCCGACCCCAAAGAACTCGCGGGCCGCTACGCCGATACGACGCGTGAAAACTTCATCAACTCGATGGTCATCTCGTGTTTCTCGTTCACCGAGATTGCGAAGCGGGCTTCGGCGCTGATGCCCAACGGCGGTTCGCTGATTACCCTTTCTTATGGGGGCGCGACGCGCTGGGTGCCGTCCTACAATGTCATGGGCGTCGCAAAGGCCGCCCTCGAGGCATCTGTCCGCTATCTCGCGGCCGATCTCGGACCGCAGGGCGTTCGCGTCAACGCCCTTTCGGCTGGGCCGATGCGGACGCTTTCCGGCGCCGGCGTTTCGGATGCGCGCGTGATCTTCAATTTCCAGCGCGATAATTCTCCGCTGCAGCGCACGCCGACGCTCGATGAGGTTGCGGGCTCGGCGCTTTACTTGCTGTCGCCGCTGTCGGGCGCGGTGACGGGCGAAGTTCACTTCGTCGATTGCGGCTATAACACCGTGTCGATGCCGTCGCTGCAGAGCCTCAAAGAGCAGGACGCGGAAGCGAAGCCGAAGGCCAGCGCGTCTCCGTCCGCTGCTGCGGAGTAGCTCTGTTTGTCAACCAGGCCGAAGCGCAGCGGAGGCCGGGACCCAGAGCAAAATCCCTGCTCTGAGACGTTTTTGCCCTTGCGAATGCTGGCTCCCGGGTCTCGCCACGGGCTCGCCCGGGATGACAATCGAGTGGCCCGTTGACGTTCACAATTCGGCGTCGCAAACACTCCGACCATGATCGGGGTGTTTGATTCAGGGCTGGGCGGCTTGACGGTGCTTCGCGCGCTCGTCGCTCGCTTTCGGGACGTCGATTTCGTCTATCTCGCGGATCACGCACACGTTCCCTACGGCAATCAGTCCTCCGAGAACATTGTCGGCTACACGCGCCACTGCGTCGAAGAGCTGTTCTCGCGCGGGGCGAAGCTCGTCCTTTTAGGATGCAATACCGCGACGGCGGTGGCACTCCGGCGACTGCAGCAGGAGTGGCTTCCGGAGAGCAAATGGGCAGGTAGGCACAATGTCCTTGGCATCGTGGCACCAACGGTCGAGGCTGCGACGCAGACGCCCTGGGCCGTGACGTCGCCGCAATATCCGCAAAAGTACAATACCGACACCATCGCCGTCTTCGGCACGACGCGGACGATCAGGGCGGGTGTCTATCCGGAAGAAATTCACAAGCGCTGTCCCAAGGTCACCGTCGTACAGCAGATCTGTTCAGAGCTTGCGGGAGCCATCGAGAATAAGCGACCGGAAGCGGAGCTCGATTTCCTGGTTCGTGAGGGTATCGTCGCCATGATTGCCGGCAACGACACGATGCCGCCGCATCGGGCCATCCTCGGGTGCACGCATTTTCCGCTCGTCGAGCATCTGTTTCGGAAATATCTGCCGCCGTTCACGCGAATTCTTTCCCAGCCCGAAGTGGTGGCCGACAGCTTCGAGGATTACCTGACGCGGCGCCCGAATTATCTGAACGGTGATGAGCGTGGAACGCTGACGCTGCTCACGACGGGCAATCCCAGTGACGTCAGCGAAATGGCTCGCGTTTTCTGGCCGGAGGTCCCCGCCTTCGCAAAGGCCTGACGCGTAGCTGCAACGCTCTCACAACATAGCTCGCTCGTCGCCCATTCATCCGTTGTCGGAAGAGTGTCCGCGCTGTTAGCGTGGTGTCGCGTAAGGGGGGCCGAATAGCCTCCGAGAGGGGAGAAACGCGCGATGGCAGGAAAAATTGCGTTTGCCGCTTCGGCATTTGCAGCGGCTCTATTGTTTGCGGGGACGTCCGGCATGGCGGCGTCCGGTACTTCGCTCGGCGCATTGAAAGATGCCACAAGCCTGCGCGGCACTTCGGTCACAACGGTGGGCTGGAACAGTCGATGCCATTGGGGAATCGGCGGCTATCATAAATGGATTCCCGGCGTCGGCCGCGTGCAGTGCACCGCACGCAGATGCTGGCGCAACAGCTGGGGCGTCCGCCGCTGCCGCTGGTATTGAGCTCAGCATGTCATTTCGGGCGCGTCCCGAGGATGACAGTGAGATAAAAAGGCCGCCGGACTGCGGGATCCGGCGGCCTTTTTTGTTTGAGCGCTGGGCGATATGTCAGCCGCGTTCGCGACGCGGGCCGCGACCCCGATCGCCGCGGCCACCTTCGCGGCGCGGCGGACGGCTTTCGAAGACTTCCTCAGGTTCGCCCTCGGCGCGGGGAATTTCCTGCCCCGTGGCCTGATCGACAATCTTCATCGACAGACGCGTCTTGCCGCGATCGTCGAAGCCCAAAAGTTTCACGTAGACGTCCTGGCCTTCCTTCACGACCTCACCGACCGTCTCGGGGCGACCTTGCGTGAGCTGCGAGATATGGACGAGGCCGTCCTTCGAGCCGAAGAAGTTCACGAAGGCACCGAAGTCCATGATCTTAACGACCTTCCCTTTGTAGATGTGGCCGATCTCGGGCTCGGAGGTGATGCCGCGAATGCGGGCGAGCGCTTTCTCGATCGACTCGCGATTGGCGGACGCAATCTTCACCGTGCCGTCGTCCTCGATATCGATTTTGGCGCCCGATTCCGCAACGATCTCGCGGATGACCGAGCCGCCCGAACCGATGACTTCGCGGATCTTGTCGACCGGAATCTTGATGGTCTCGATGCGCGGTGCGTATTCGCCAAGCTCGGCGCGAGCGCCGGTGAGCGCCTTAGACATCTCGCCGAGGATGTGCAGTCGGCCCTCATGCGCCTGATCGAGCGCGATGCGCATGATCTCTTCGGTGATGCCGGTGATCTTGATGTCCATCTGCAGCGATGTCACGCCGTTGGCGGTGCCGGCCACCTTGAAGTCCATGTCGCCCAAGTGGTCTTCGTCACCCAGGATGTCGGAAAGGACGACGAACTCGTCACCTTCCTTGATCAGGCCCATGGCGATGCCGGCGACGGGCGCTTTCAGCGGCACGCCGGCGTCCATCAGAGCAAGTGAAGATCCGCAGACCGTCGCCATCGACGACGAACCATTCGACTCGGTGATTTCCGAGACGACGCGGAGCGTATAGGGAAACTCTTCCTGCGAGGGCAGCATCGGGTGGATCGCGCGCCAGGCGAGCTTGCCGTGGCCGATTTCACGCCGTCCGGGCGAGCCCATGCGGCCAACTTCACCGACCGAATAGGGCGGGAAGTTGTAATGCAGGAGGAAACGTTCTTTCTTCGTGCCTTCGAGGCTATCGACGAACTGCTCGTCTTCGCCGGTGCCGAGCGTCGCGACCACGAGCGCCTGCGTTTCACCGCGCGTAAAGAGCGCCGAGCCATGCGTGCGTGGCAGGACGTGAACTTCCGAGAGGATCGGGCGGACCGTCTTCAGGTCGCGACCATCGATGCGCCGCTTCGTCTTGAGGACGTCGCCGCGCATGATGTCCATTTCGAGCGACTTGAAGGCGTCGCCGAGAAGAACTTTCTCGTTCGGGTCGTCGGCGGGAATGGCAATGCCTTCGCTGATAGACTTCTTGGCCGCGGCAACGAGATCCTGGCGCTTGCCCTTTTCCTTCGTAGAGAAGGCTTCCTTCAGCGTCTTCTCAGCAAGCTTCTTAACGTCGGCGGCGTACTTGGCCTTGTCCGGGATCGCGATGTCCCACGGTTCTTTCGCGGCCTTTTCGGCGAGCTTGATGATCGCCTGGATGACGGGCTGCATGTGCTTGTGGCCGAACATCACGGCCTCGAGCATTTGCGACTCGGGAAGCTCTTTCGCTTCCGATTCGACCATCATCACTGCGTCTGTGGTGCCGGCGACGACGAGATCAAGCGATGTTTCCATCATTTCGTCGATCATCGGGTTCAGCACGAATTCGCCGCCGATGAGGCCGACGCGGGCGGCGCCGATCGGGCCGAGGAACGGCAGGCCCGAGAGCGTCAGCGCAGCGGAAGCTGCAACCATGCCCACGATATCGGGATCGTTTTCGAGGTCGTGCGACAGGACCGTCACGACGACCTGGGTTTCGTTCTTGAAGCCGTCGACGAAGAGGGGGCGAATCGGACGGTCGATAAGACGCGAGGTCAGCGTTTCCTTTTCGCTCGGGCGACCTTCGCGTTTGAAGTAGCCGCCCGGGATCTTGCCCGCAGCGTAGGTTCGCTCTTGATAGTTCACGGTGAGCGGGAAGAAATCGATGCCGGGTTTCGCAGAGCGGGCGCCGACGACAGTCGCGAGGACTGTGGTATCGCCGTATTGCGCCATGACGGCAGCGTCAGCCTGGCGTGCGTAATGGCCGGTCTCGAGCTTCAGCTTGCGGCCACCCCAGTCAATTTCGACGCGATGGATGTCAAACATGTTGAGTCTTTCGTTTTCGCTTTTTCTGTTCGGTCGGTCAGCTCATCGGCCTCATGCCGGATGAGCGCTTTTGGCGCCGGCACTCATGATCGCGCCGACGCTCTTGGTTGTTCAGTGAACTGCATGACTGGCCATTGGCCTGTCCTGTTTTGAGCAGCGAGATGAATGAGCGCGCGACTAGCGGCGGATGCCGTTCTTCTCGATGATCTTCTGATAGCGGGCGTTGTCCTTCGCCTTGACGTAGTCAAGGAGCTGGCGGCGCTGGCTGACCATCTTCAAGAGGCCGCGACGCGAATGGTTGTCTTTCTTGTGGGCCTTGAAGTGCTCGGTGAGTTCGTTGATGCGGTGGGTCAGCACGGCGATCTGGACTTCCGGCGAACCGGTGTCGTTGGCCTTCGTCGCGTTGTCCTTGATGATGGCCGTCTTCGCCTCACGACGGTGAGGTGCGATCTGCGACATCGGATGCTCCTTTCGAATTTGGAGTTTGAGATGAGCGGCCACGGCCGGGATGTCGTCCAGCGGGGTCGCAAATGAAAGCCGCGCGGGAACGGGCCCCGCGCGGGTGCGCTACTTATACACGAACTCCGGCCAAAGGCGAATTGGATTTCGCGTCAATTTCCGTCATATTCTTCAATGCCTTGAGGATTTCATCCCAGATTGAAGACGCGGGTGGGGTGCAGCGCGCCCTTGGCGAGTTCGCCGAGCGCAATCAGGCGGCCTTTCGATGTCGCGTAGGCGGGGCCCGTCAGGACCGGCGCGTCGCGACCGCGGATCAGGACCGTTTGTCCCCGCGCGAGGGTGGCGGCGTCGCTCTGCGACACGAGAAGCTCGGGCAGGTCGGCGAGGGCTGACTCGACGGGAAGCAGAAGCTTCATGATTTCGGACGGATCTTCGGATTGCGCGGCCGCCAGCAGCGCTTCCATCGTGATCGCGCGAGCTTCGTCAAACGGCCCGACCTCGGTCCGGCGCAGCGCGATGACGTGGCCGAAGCACCCCATGAGGCGGCCCATGTCGCGCGCAATGGCGCGGACATACGTGCCTTTTCCGCAACGGGCTTCGAAGACGCTCGTCGCGTCGTCCGGCATGTCGACGAGTGACAAGCTCTCGATCACGACGGGACGCGGTTCGAGCACGACGGTTTCGCCGTCGCGGGCGAGATCGTAGGCCCGGGCGCCGTCGATCTTGATCGCCGAGTAGGCGGGCGGGACCTGCATGATCTCGCCGAGGAAGCGCGGCAGCAGCGCTTCGATCTCAACCGGCGTCGGGCGTTTGTCGCTCGTTTTGATGACAGCGCCTTCAGTATCGTCCGTTTCCGTTTCAGCGCCCCAACGGACTGTGAAGCGATAGGCTTTCTCGCCGTCGACAGCGAACGACACGGTTTTCGTCGCTTCGCCGAGCGCGATCGGAAGGATGCCCGTTGCGAGCGGGTCAAGCGTGCCGGAGTGTCCAGCCTTTTGGGCGTTGAATGCCCTCCTGACAGCGCCGACGGCTTGCGTCGATGTCATGTTGATCGGCTTGTCGAGGACAAGCCAGCCGTGAACGGCATTGCCTTTTTTGCGTCGTGCCATGTGGAGTCCTTGCTTGGCGCCGGCGACTCCCTGTGCGGAGCCGGCCGCCGGCGCGGCCTTGTGGTGTACCAGTGCTAGCCAGCTTCTATTTTTTTTGCGTGTCCTGGCGAACTCTGTCGCTGTCGAGAAGCCGGTCGATACGCGTCGCCTCTTCGAAAGTTTCGTCTTCACGAAAGCGAAGGTCGGGTGCGTAGCGCAAATTCAACGTGTGCGCGATTTCGGCGCGAATGTATTTCTTGTTCCGGGCCAGCGCTTCGATCACCGGTTTCACGTCGTTACCGCCGAGCGGCATGACGTAGACGGTTGCGAGTTTCAAGTCGGGCGAGAGGCGCACTTCGGGAATCGTGATGACATGGGACGCGAGCACGTCGTCGTGCACATCGCCGCGGGCAAGCATTTCCGAAAGCTTATGCCGGATGAGTTCGCCGACGCGCAACATGCGCTGAGATGGGCCTTTGGAGGGCATTGGTTTGGATTTGGATGGCACGGTCAGAATCCTCGTTCACTCGTCATCGTCGGCACGGTGCGACAATGCCTCCGACAAATCGGCGAAGGCATGCATGTGCGCCGCCGACCGGAATGCCCTGAGAGGCACGATGAGCGCATTTCTCGGTGTTAAGCACAGGAAGACGTGGGCTGGAGCACTGATCACACGCGCGATGCTGCCCCACGCAAGACTTCGAGGTGCGCTGCCCCCGCGGACTTGCAAAGCGGATGGAGAAGCTTCGATTTCAATTTCGTTCGAGGGAATGCGGGCTTTCGCGATGCGCCAGTTGGTGCGAAGCGTCAGGGCGAGTGTACAAATCACGTACGCGAGGAGCGCGGCTGCAACCGATAAAACGATGTGGCGATAATCGGCTAACGACGGCGGGACGAGGGTGCCGATTTGATCTTCGAACGCGGCAACAGCCATGCCGCAGACGAAAAAGGCGCCGAAAAATGCCAGTGTGCCAGCGCGCGTGAACTCGCGCGGCAGCCGCTCGTAAGCGGCGATGTCGGCGCGTGTCAAATGATAGGAGAGCCTGAGCGGCAAAGTGAGATTTTCGTCCGTCATGTCCCGACCGCTGCGGGATTGGACCGCGCGCAGCCTCTTTTAAGAAGGATTGCGTCCGCGCTGGTGATGGCGCGGACGTGCTCTTTTACAGGCTTCTCGCGATCGTCTCGACCTGGAAGCACTCGATCTGGTCGTTCTCGCGGATGTCCTGGTAGTTGGCGAAGGACATGCCGCATTCCTGACCGGCGACAACCTCTTTGACGTCGTCCTTGAAGCGCTTGAGGATCGCAAGCGTACCTTCGTGGATGACGACGTTGTCGCGCAGCAGGCGGACCTTGGCGCCGCGTTCGACCTTGCCTTCGGTGACGACGCAGCCCGCAACCTTGCCGGCCTTCGAGATATTGAAGACCTGCTTGATCGTGGCGTAGCCAAGGAAGATTTCGCGCTTCGTCGGCGCCAGAAGGCCGGACATCGCCGCTTTCACTTCATCCACGAGATCGTAGATGATGTTGTAGTATCGGATCTCGACGCCCTGCGCGTCGGCGGCCTGTTTCGCCTGTGCATTGGCACGGACGTTGAAGCCGATGACGACCGCCTTGGCCGCGGCGGCGAGAGCGATGTCGGATTCGGTGATGCCGCCGACGCCCGAATGGACGAGACGGGCCTCAACCTCGTCATTGCCGACTTTCTTCAGGGCACCGGCGATGGCTTCGACAGAGCCTTGGACATCACCCTTGACGACGAGCGGGAATTCCTTGCGGCCAGCGTCTTTCAGCTGCTGCATCATCTGCTCGAGCGTGCTCTTCGTGCCGGCCGAGCCGAGCGTCTCGCGACGCTTCCTCATGCGATAATCGGTGAGTTCGCGAGCGCGGGCCTCGTTCTCGACGACGGCGAACTGATCACCCGCTTCGGGCGCGGAGTCGAAGCCCAGCACTTCGGCCGGAACCGAGGGACCCGCCGATGGGATGTTCGCGCCGCGATCGTCGAGGAGCGCGCGGACGCGGCCCCAGGCTGTGCCCGCCACAATGATGTCGCCGACATGGAGCGTGCCACGCTGCACGAGCACGGTGCCGACCGGGCCCCGGCCGCGTTCGAGCTTCGCCTCGATGACGACGCCCTCGGCCGTCCGGTTCGGGTTCGCCTTGAGATCGAGGAGCTCGGCCTGCAGGTGGATCGCTTCGAGGAGCTTATCGAGATTGGTGTGCTTCAATGCCGAAACAGGCACTTCCAGCGTCTCGCCACCCATGCTCTCGACCACGATCTCATGCGAGAGAAGCTCGGTGCGAACGCGGTTCGGGTCGGCCTGCGGCTTGTCGATCTTATTGATCGCAACAATGATCGGCACTCCTGCCGCCTTGGCATGATTGATGGCTTCGACGGTTTGCGGCATGACGCCATCATCGGCCGCAACGACCAGAATGACGATGTCCGTCACCTTGGCACCGCGGGCGCGCATGGCCGTGAAGGCTTCATGGCCCGGCGTATCGATAAAGGTGATCTTGCTGCCATCGGGCGCCGTCACCTGATAGGCGCCGATGTGCTGCGTAATACCGCCGGCCTCGCCGGAGACGACGTTGGCCGAACGAATGGCGTCGAGCAGCGACGTCTTGCCGTGGTCGACGTGACCCATGATGGTCACGACGGGCGCGCGCGATTCCAAGGACGAATCGTCGGCGTCTTTGTCGCCAACAAAACCGATTTCGACGTCGGCTTCCGACACACGCTTCGGCGTGTGGCCGAATTCCTGAACGATAAGCTCGGCCGTGTCCGCGTCGAGGACATCGGTAATCTTATGCATGGCGCCTTGCTGCATCAGGTACTTGATGAGGTCGACGGCACGCTCAGCCATACGATTCGAGAGTTCCTGAATCGTGATGGCTTCCGGAATGGTGACTTCGCGGGCGATCTTCTCGCGCGGCTGCTGAATGCCCATGGCCTTCAGCTTTTCCTTCTCGCGCTTACGTTTCAGAGAGGCGAGCGAGCGGACCTGAGCTTCTCGGTCGAAGTTCGTGATCGTGAGCTTCTGGCGCTGACGGCCATCGTCGTTGGTCTTGACGGCGGGGCGCGGAACCTTGACGCCGCCGGGGCCGCGTTTGCGTGCATCATCCTCTTCAACCTGCTCGCGGGCGACGGCCGGGCGGGCGGGACGGCTCGGCTTTTCGATTGTTGAAGCATCGGCGGGGCCAGCGCCCGCACCGCGGCGTGCCGGAATCGGCAGCTCGATCTCGCGGGGACGTCCGGCTTCGCGCGGCATGAAGGCGGTGTTGCCTGCCGGGCGAGGACCTCTTTGAAACTGAGAACGGTTGCCGTCGCCGCGCGATGAGGGGGCGGGGCCTCCTTCGCGACGCGCTTCGCGCGGTGCCGCGTGATTGCGTGCGGCTGGCTGCGCGGTCGTGGTCGGTTGCGGAGCGGGTGCTGCCGCCGCGGGAGCTGATGCCGGAGCGGCGCTTGCGGCTGCCGGCTCAGTGGGAGCCAGCCGCGGACGCTGCTCTTCCGCGTGCGGCTGCGCCTTAGGTTCAGGCTCAGGTGGACGCGGGACAGGTTCGAAGCGCACCGGTTCCGTTTCAGGAGGGCGGCTCAAGTCTTCGGCGCGCGCAGCGGCGAGCGCACGCTCGCGCGCCGCACGTTCTTCATTCGACAATGTCCGGCCTGCCGCCCGGTCAGCCGAGGGCTGTGGTTGTTGCGGCTGACGAGCAGGGATGGGAGGCGCGACGCGCGTCGGTTGCGGCGCTTTTTCCACCGTTACGGGCGGCGGAGCATGTGTCGGCTCCGCCTCGCCACCAAGCCGGCGGGTCTTCTTCTTCTCGACCACGACGGACTTGGAGCGCCCGTGACTGAAGTTCTGCCGCACATGGCCAGACTCGACCGTTCGCTGCAGCGACAGTGGCTTTCGCGCTCCGACCCGGATGGTCTTATCGGTCTGGTCGTTCGAATCCGTCATGCGTTATCCGTTCAGCCTTCAGCTAGAAAATTCAGAAAATTCATCTGCCGCCCCAGGGGCGGCTTCAATCGTGGAGTGCCGATAGCGGGCAAGCCGCTCCGCTTCCTCCAGAAACCGATCCGACAGTCCTCCGGGTGTGAGCGCAGCATGTACCACACTTCCGCGCCCGATGGCCAAGCTCATTTGTGCTATCGTCAGAACGTTGACGATCGCGGCTGACCGGCCCAGACTGGCTTGAATTGCCTTGTATTTTCGATCAATTTTGGAGCGGCCATCGGCTGCAGCATCAGCGCCATGCAGGATGGCCCGCACCGGACCCTTCTCAAGGGCTGAAAAAACCTTCTCGAAACCAGCGACGGCCAGCCCAGCCTTATTGGCCAGCGACAGGGCTCCGGTCACGCGCTTAAGGATAAGATCGTCCAGCCGATCTGCAAGGTCTCGAGGCGCTTCTGCCTTAACTTTAAGACTTTTTGAGAAGGCCTGCGTCGCGATGGCTTTTTCCACGAGACGTTTGTCGCACCCAATCCATACGCCGCGGCCTGGCAGGCGCCGGTCGAGATCGGGGACGACGACGCCATCCGGCGACAGGACGAAACGGATCAGTTCCTGTGGATCACGGCTTTCGCGCGTGACGGCGCACAACCGCTCCGGGCCGGCGGCGGAGGTTGAATCCGCCCCGTCCCGCGTCAGTCGATGTTGCCGCTTTGCCATCACGCTCGTTTGTTGCCCTTCCAGACATTCCGTCAGCCTTCGGCGCCGACGCCATCGGCATCGGTCGCTTCAGGTTCGCCCTCTGCAGGCTTCTCGATATCTTCGGCCTTGATCCAGCCCGCGTGGACGCGCGCCGCCATGATCATGTTCTCGACATCCGTGCGCGACAGCTCGAAGCCGTCAAGATAGCCCTTGTGCTTGACCGCCTCGGTGTCTTTTTCCTTCTTGCGCTCGGTCCAGCCGATGAGCTCGTCGGTTGCGCAGTCGGCGAAATCTTCGACGGTTTTGACACCGTTCTCTCCGAGGGCGACCATCATTGCGGTGGTGATGCCGGGAATTTCGGCCAGCTCATCGGCGACGCCAAGCTCGCGGCGCTTGGCGTCGCGTTCTGCTTCCTGCTGCTCGAGATACTCGCGAGCGCGGCTCTGAATCTGTTCTGCCGTATTTTCGTCGAAGCCTTCGATATGTGCGATTTCGGAGAGGTCGACGTAGGCGACTTCCTCAATCGTCGCGAAGCCTTCGGTGACGAGAAGCTGAGCGATGACCTCATCGACGTCGAGCGAATCCATCAGCAGTTGTGTCCGCTCGGCGAATTCCTTCTGGCGCCGCTCGCTCTCTTCCTGCTCGGTCAAGATGTCGATGTCCCAGCCGGTCAATTGTGAGGCAAGACGTACGTTCTGGCCGCGGCGACCGATGGCGAGCGAAAGCTGTGCTTCGGGAACGACGACTTCGATGCGGTTTGAATCTTCGTCGAGGACGACTTTGGTGACTTCAGCCGGTGCCAGCGCATTGACGATGAAGCTCGCGGCATCCGGGTTCCATTGGATGATGTCGACCTTTTCGCCCTGAAGCTCATTCACGACGGCCTGCACACGGGCGCCGCGCATACCGACGCAGGCGCCGACCGGGTCGATCGAGGAATCCTTCGAGATGACGGCGATCTTGGCGCGGCTGCCGGGATCGCGCGCGACCGACTTGATCTCGACGATGCCGTCGTAGATTTCGGGAACTTCGGCGCGGAACAGCATCGACATGAACTCGGGCCGGGCGCGCGTCAGGAAAATCTGCGGCCCGCGCTGTTCGCGGCGGACGTCGTAGATATAGGCGCGGATCCGGTCGCCCAGGCGGACATTCTCGCGGGGGATCATCTCATCGCGGCGGATGATGCCTTCCGCGCGGCCGAGATCGACGATGACGTTGCCGTATTCGACGCGCTTCACGGTACCATTGATGACGTCGCCGACACGGTCCTTATATTCGGAGAACTGGCGGTCGCGCTCGGCTTCGCGCACCTTCTGCACGATGACCTGCTTGGCGTTCTGTGCGGCGACGCGACCGAATTCCAACGGAGGCAGCGTCTCGGCGATCATGTCGCCCGCCTTCGCATCCGGGTTGCGCTTCTTGGCGTCCTCGACGGTGATCTGCGTTGCGTCGTTCTCGACTTCGTCAACGACGGCGAGGACACGCGTCAGCTTCGCTTCGCCCGTCTTAGGATCGATTTCGCAGCGGATGTCGTTTTCCGCGCCATAGCGGGATTTTGCGGCCTTCTGGATGGCGTCTTCCATCGCTTCGATGACGATCTTCTTGTCGATCGTCTTTTCACGCGCAACGGCGTCCGCGATTTGCAAAAGCTCAAGCCGGTTGGCACTGATGCCTGCCATGGCCATTGGGTCAATCCTCCAGATCGTCTTCGTCGAGTTCGGCGCCGTCGCCGGGCCGGGTTGAATGGCGCTCTTTGGCGCGTCGAAGCGCTTCGCGAATGAGTTCGTCCGTCAGCACGAGCTTGGCGTCCGAAATCAAATGGACGGGAAGCCCGAGATGCTGAATGCCATGCTCGCCGGTATCGGTCTCGATACGGACCTCTCCATCCTCGAAACCTTCAAGCACGCCTTTGAACCTTTTACGACCATCGATCGGCTCTTTCAGCTCGATCTTTGCTTCATGCCCGGACCAATCCTCGAAATCGCTCGGGCGAACGAGCGGACGGTCGATGCCAGGGGATGAGACTTCGAGCCGGTAAGCGCCGGAAATCGGATCGGCAACGTCAAGGACGGGCGAAACACCTTTCGAGATCGCCTCGCAGTCGTCGACGGTGATGGAGCCATCGGGGCGTTCGGCCATCAGCTGGACGATGCGATCGCGGCCGTCACCCTGAATTTTCACTCGCACAAGGCGAAAGCCGAGATCGCCAAGAACAGGCTCGACAATGGCAGCAACTTCCGCCGCAAGCCCCGTCTCGCGCAGAAAGCGCGTCGTGTCGGCGCTCTCGGCCGGGAGTGATCCCACATCGTTGGCGATCGTGTCTTGCAATGGCGGTCCTGAGCCTAAAGTCATTTCGGAGCGGGGCCTTGCGGTCCACTCTTTCAGTAGTCCATGTGTTATCGGAATAGCTGCTAAATAGGCGAGTTTTGCCTTTTGCGCAAGGCTTGGAGCCGATCAAACGCGAAGAAAGCGCAAATAATAGCGTTTCCTGCCTTCGCGGATGGCCTTGGTTTCGTAGCGCGTTTCCGGCCAATCGGATGGGCGGGTGCGCCAGTCTTCGGGACCTGCCGCCTGCCAGACGAAGCGCGGCACTACGGAAAAAGCCTCAAGCATGGTGCGCGCATAATCGCCGATGTCGGTGCCGATGCGAAGCTCGGCGCCGGGCCGCATGGCGTCGGCTAAGAGCTTCAGCAAGGAAGAGTTAACCAGACGACGCTTTCTGTGTTTCCGTTTTGGCCAGGGGTCGGGAAACAGAATGAAAGCACGGTCTATGCTGTTCGGCCGAATCCGACGCAGGATTTCGCGCGCATCGCCCATGTGAAGACGAATATTCTTCAAGTCTTCGTCGACAATTGCGCTCAAGACCTTGATGACGCCGTCCTCGAAAGGTTCGCATCCGATAAGCGCGACGCGGGGGTTTCGTCGGGCTTGCCAGAGCAGATGCTCGCCGCCGCCAAAGCCGATTTCGAGCCAGGTTTGTGCGAGACCTTCGGGCGTGTTTGTGGGATCGAAGGCAAGACGTGGCAGATCCTGGCGAAGCAAAGTCGTCTGCCGTGCGCTTGGTTTGCGGCCGCGGCGGCGTCCATAGGATCGCAAGTCGTGGTCTTCGCGTTTGTCGTCGGTCATTCCAAACAAATACCGATACCGTCATGGCCGTGCGCGAGCGGGCCATGGAGTGAGTAAAGCAACAGCGTTTCAAAGCAGAAGAAATCAATAAAAAGCGGCTGCTTTCGCAGCCGCCTTATAAACCGTTGTTCTCGGAACGCCGTCAGGAAACGGCTTTGGCGATCTTTTCCGCAAGATCGGTGCGCTCCCAGGAGAAGCCGCCGTCCTTGTCGGCCGGGCGGCCGAAATGGCCATAGGCCGCCGTGCGCGCGTAGATCGGTTTGTTGAGGTCGAGGTGGCTGCGGATGCCGCGCGGCGTGAGGTCCATGACCTCGCCGAGGGCTTTCTCGATCACCGCTTCGTCAACCTTGCCGGTGCCGTAGGTATCGACATAGATCGACAGGGGCTTCGCAACACCAATGGCATAGGAGAGCTGGATCGTGCAGCGGTCGGCAATGCCGGACGCTACAACATTTTTGGCGAGATAGCGCGCCGCGTAGGCCGCCGAACGGTCGACCTTGGTCGGATCCTTGCCGGAGAATGCGCCGCCGCCGTGCGGGGCCGCGCCGCCGTACGTGTCGACGATGATCTTGCGGCCCGTAAGGCCGGTGTCCCCGTCCGGGCCACCGATGAAAAACTTACCCGTCGGGTTGATGTGCCAGACGCAGTCCTTGCCGATCCAGCCTTCGGGGAGCGCCTTGCGGACGTAGGGTTCGATAATCTCGCGCACCTGCCGAGAGCTCAAATCCTCGACGATGTGCTGGTGGGAAACGACGATCTGCGTGACGCCAACCGGCTTGCCATTTTCATAGCGGACAGTGACCTGGCTCTTGGCGTCCGGACCGAGCTTTGCGGCTTCGCCAATCTTAGCTTTGCGGGCGCTGGCAAGATCGAACAGAATCTTGTGGGCGTAGTAGATCGGCGCCGGCATCAGTTCCGGCGTTTCGTTGCAGGCATACCCGAACATGATGCCCTGATCGCCCGCGCCTTCTTCCTGGTTCGTCGGCTGCTTGGCATCGACGCCCGCTGCAATATCGGCGGACTGCGAATGCAGCAGAACCTCGATGTTGCAGTTGGCCCAGTGGAAGCCTTCCTGCTCGTAGCCGATGTCCTTGATGGCTTTGCGCGTGATGTCCTCGATGGCGGCGACGGTGACATCCTTAGGTCCGCGCGATTCACCCGCGATTACGACACGATTGGTCGTCGCCAACGTTTCACATGCCGCGCGAATGCTCCACGGATTGAGCCCCTCCTTCGCGCCTTCGCGATAGAAAGCGTCGACGACCTCGTCGGATATGCGATCGCAGACTTTATCGGGGTGGCCTTCGGAGACGGATTCACTCGTGAAAAGGAAGGACTTGCGCGCCACTTTGGCCCCCGTGTTGAGAAATTTCGTATCGGTGTTCGCCGTTGACTGAACGCGGATATTGGCAATACCGGCCCGATGAAAAGCGCCGGTTTGTCGCAATCTTGGTGGATTCGGTCAAGCGACCGCGTGAACGTGCGGGTCCAGCGGCCCGCGACCTAGCGACCCTTCCCCGCGAAAAGCACCACAATCAGCAATGTCACAGAACTGAGATATCAGCCTTCGTCTCCCGCAAGAGCGCGGACGAGATCGACGATGGAGCGGCGCACCTTGGGATCGGTGATGCGCGCGAAGGCCTTGTTGAGTTCAAGTCCCTCGCGGGTGCCGAGAAAATCGACGACATAACTTTCGTCGGGCTGTTCGGCGAAGCCCGGCACCGCGGCCCCGGCGCTTTGAGCGCCAGACGGCGCTTCGTCATAGAAGAATTGGACGGGGACGCCGAGCACTCTCGCGAGATCGAAGAGGCGGCTGGCACCAATGCGGTTGACGCCCTTTTCGTACTTCTGAACCTGCTGGAATGTCAGCCCCAGGTGCTCGCCAAGCTTTTCCTGGCTCATGCCGAGCAGCATGCGGCGTAGCCTGACGCGCGAGCCGACATGGACGTCCATCGGATTGGCGCGGCGCGAGCCTTTGGGAGCATCTTCGCTCGACTCGTCTTCAATTGAAATATCGTCCACCATCACTCGTACAGCCAGCAGTTCCAGAGACAAAGTCTTTGCACTTCCTAGGTGCACGCGCGACAGGCGTCAATGACCGAGCCGCTCCGCGACAAGTTGACTTCAAGACTTTGATTAACGGCTTTTTTTCCGGAGGCCGATAGCCAGCAGGGCAAAAAGGCCGAGAACTGCAACCAGCGTCCAGTCGCCGAGCCGCGCGTAGGGAGGTGGGATGGTCGCCTTGGGAAGTGTGCTGTCGATCACGCCTCTGACGTCCAATCCGAGTGATTTCAGAACGCGGCCATAAGGATCTACGACGGCAGAGATGCCGTTGTTGGCGGCGCGGATCAGGGGCGCGCCTTCTTCCACCGCGCGAACGCGGGATTGCAGGAAATGCTGGTAGGGGCCGGTGGTCTCGCCGAACCAGCCATCGTTCGTGACGTTGATCAAGACGCCGGGACGTTCAGCGCCTTGAACGATGTTTCCGGGGAAGAGCGCTTCATAGCAGACAAGACCGAGGGCCGGCGGCAATCCGGGAATTGCCATGAGCGGCCGTGGCTCCGGACCACTCGCAAAGGAGCCTCGGCCGCGGGTCAGCTTCTCGATCCCGATTGCGGCAAGCGTTTTCTCATAGGGCATATATTCGCCGAACGGGACCAGATGGATCTTGTCGTAGGTCGCGATCGGTTGGGCGCGTTCGTTCAGAACCAGAATGCTGTTAAGCGTGCGGGTTTCGGGCGTGATCGGCGAATCGGGCGGCAGCGTCGGATCGTGACGTATCGCACCAGTTATCAATGTCGTTCCGGGAGGCAGAATATTCGCCAGAATGTCGAGCGCCACAGGGGCTTCGAGCGGAAAGAACGGCATCGCCGCTTCCGGCCAAATGAGATGGGTGATACCGGCAAGTGAATCTTTCTGGCCGTTCGGATTGGTCAGCGAGAGCGCGATGTGATCGTCGAAGATGCGGCGCTGGTATTGCGCCATCCATTTCTCGCGCTGGGGCACGCTCGGCTGAACGATCCGGAGCTTGACGCCCGGGACAAATTCCTGCGGCGTCTGCAGTCGCCAATTGCCGTACGCGAACATCAGACTGAGGGGTGCTGCGGCGAGCAGAACTGCATCAACGAATTTGCGCGGCGTCAGGCGATCGCGACTGTCGGCAAGCATCACGAGCGGCGCCGGAAATACGAAGAGCGCGATCGCCGTCAGGCCGTAAGCGCCAAACACTGCCGCGCTCTGCATCAACGGCAGTGGATAGGTCAGCGCGTAGCCGGGAAGATCCCACGGAAAGCCCGTCAGGATATGGCCCCTTAGCCACTCGACGATGGAGAGCGCAATCGCAAAGACGAAAATGCGTGCGATGCCTTCGCTCCAAAACATGCGGGCCGCAACGGCGCCGACAGCCCAGAACAGCGCAAGACCCGCAGGCAGAAGCGTGACCGCGAACGGCAAGAGCCACGCAAACTTGTCGGCTTCGACGAGGAACGCATCGCCGACCCAGAACAGATTGCAGAAGAAATACCCGAAGCCGAACAGCCAGCCGGTGCTGAGCGCGCGACGCCAATTGGCGCTGCCGTCGATCAGCCAGACGAAAACGGGGAGCGTCAGGAAGAGGACTGGCGTGACGAACATCGGCGCAAAGGCCAATGCCGATAGCCCTCCCGCAGAGATTGCGACAAGAGCCCGGCGCCAGCCGCGAAGGCCCGCGATTTTCGTCCGCGCGCGTGCAAACGACGGTGGACTTGGATGTGGCGCCGTCGCGTCCATCACGCCTTCGGCGCTTCAGGCAAGGATTTGGTGTTTGTCGCGGGCGGGCGCGGGGGGTGGACCTTGAGTTTTTTCACGCGGCGCGGATCGGCATCCAGAACTTCGAACTCGACGCCTGTCGGATGGCGGATGAGTTCGCCGCGCGCGGGGACGCGGCCGAGCATCGAAAAGATGAGACCACCAATGGTGTCGACGTCGGTTTCCTCGTCTTCCGGGACAAGCTTCACGCCGAGGTGCTTTTCAAGTTCTTCAATCGGCGTGCGTGCGACGGCGACGATGCCGAGCTTCGGATCGACGACGATGTTCGTCTCGTCTTCGTCATCGTGCTCGTCCTCGATGTTGCCGACGACCTGCTCGATCAAGTCTTCGATGGTGACGAGGCCGTCCGTGCCGCCGTATTCGTCGACCACCAGAGCCATGTGAATGCGTGTCGACTGCATGCGAATCAGCAGGTCAACGGCTGGCATCGAGGGCGGGACGTAAAGGATCTGGCGGCGGATCTTGACCGTGGTGATCGGCTTTGTGAGGTCGATGCTCTTGAGATCGAGCACGTTGATCGGTGGCGGTTCGGCGTCCGGGTCAACTTTC
Source organism: Pseudomonadota bacterium (assembly GCA_018242215.1). Lineage (GTDB taxonomy): Bacteria > Pseudomonadota > Alphaproteobacteria > Rhizobiales > Hyphomicrobiaceae > Hyphomicrobium_B. The sequence continues at coordinate 350,213 of JAFECG010000027.1, read as the reverse complement.
GCACTTTTCAGCGGTTGCCCGGTCGTCTCGGCCATCAGCCAGCGCAGCACATCCTTGATATGGATCATGCCGCGCGGGTCATCGAGTGTTTCGCGGAACAACGGAATGCGAGAGACGCCAGCTTCGTTGAATGTCTGGAGCAGTTCGGAGATCGGCTCGTTCTCGTCGAGCGCCGTTATATCCGCACGGGGAATCATCAGTGATGCGACGCGGCTCGAACCGAAGCGCAGGAGACGCTCCAGCATCTTGCGTTCGGCATCCGTGAAGTTAGCGCCGCCGCCCGTCTTGAGCGCGCCTTCAAGGGCATCGCGGACATTTTGCGGGACAATCAGGCCCAGCCGGGCGCCGAGTGCCTGGAGCCAGGCGAGCGCTCCGAGCGGCTTGGGATCGTCGGCGAGGGTATCGGACACTGTCTTGCTGTGTGGGTTGTCAGTCATGGCCATGGGTTGAAACCCGGTCAGTCGCTTTTACCGGTTTCCAGGTCGCCCGTGTAGGGATTTGCGATGCCCAATTTGGAAAGTATATCAATTTCAATAGCTTCCATGCGTTCGGCATCGGCCGCCGTCTCGTGATCATAGCCTAAAAGATGGAGCACGCCATGGACGACCAAATGCTGCACGTGATGCGCAACAGGAATACCTTGCTCGCGGGCTTCCCGTTCGACCGTCTCGAGTCCGAGGATGATATCGCCAATCTGGCCGTCGGGAGCGCCGTCGCCCGCCGGAAACGACAAGACATTCGTCGGCTTGGCTTTGCCGCGGAAGCGACCGTTGAGATCAGTCACGTTGGCGTCGGAGGACAATGCGACCGTGACGAATCTCGGGGCGCCGTCGGCCTCGACCGCTTCGAAAGCCGCCTGAGCGGCGGCCTCTATCAGGTCATCGAGGTCTGCCGCCTGCGACCAATCACCGTCGTCTTCGATGATCTCAACGGCGAAGACCGGAATGGCGGCCTTTGGTGACGTCGGCATCGGCTCACTTCGGCTTTTCGTACGCGTCGACGATCTTGGCGACGAGGTCGCGCCGGACGATGTCGCCGGCCGCGAATTGCACGATCGAGATGTCGTCGACATCAGCCAGGAGATCGACGGCTTCGACGAGGCCCGACTTCGTGCCCGGCGGCAGGTCGATCTGGGATGGGTCGCCCGTCACGACCATTTTCGATCCTTCGCCGATGCGGGTCAGGAACATCTTCATCTGCATGCTCGTCGTATTTTGCGCTTCGTCGAGAATGACGAACGCATTGGCAAGCGTGCGGCCGCGCATGAACGCGAGAGGGGCGACCTCGACGACGCCGGTTTCGATATCGCGTTCGACCTTTTCCGGCGGCAGAACGTCATAGAGGGCGTCGTACAGCGGACGGAGATAGGGATCGACCTTGTCGCGCATGTCGCCGGGCAAGAAACCCAGACGTTCGCCGGCTTCGACCGCGGGGCGGGAGAGAATGATCCGCTCGACGAGGCCGCGTTCAAGGCAATGGGCCGCAAAAGCCACGGCGATATAGGTCTTGCCCGTACCGGCCGGGCCGAGGCCGAATACGAGATCGTGCTTATGAATGGCGCGGATATAGTCGCTCTGCGTCGGCGTGCGTGCCTTGACGACGCGACGGCGAGTGGCGATCTGGGCCTGGCCATCGGAGACGGTCCCTTCGGCGCGCGCGTGGCGGATAAGGCCATCAATGTCGCCGGCACCGATCGTTTCGCCCTTTCGGATGCGCGCGTAGAGGCGTTCGAGAACGTTTCGCGCAATATCGCAGGATGCTGCTGGGCCTGTCAGAATGACGACGTTACCGTGGGCGTGGGCGTCGATGCCTAGTCGATCTTCTATCAGGGCCAGATGGCTGTCGTATTCCCCAAGCAGCTGCGTGAGCAGCCGATTGTCTTCGAAGGGCACAACGACGCGTGCGGTTTCAAGTTCGGCCTTGTTTGGCCGCCGAGATGCCGACGCGGAAGACCCGCGGAATGCTGCCAATCCTGACACTCCCTTGCTTGCGGTGTTTCTACCCGTAGCGCTCAAATTCGAATCGACCCTAGAGCAAACGTTAGCATGCGGAAAATCCGTTCGGCACAGCTAGGTGTGGTTAACGCACAACAAGTGCCGACGATCCCTATAGGCCTTTTATGCTGCCGCAATGACACCAGACAGGCTCACGCGGCGCGTTTCCGTCACTGCGACATTCGCCGTGCGGCCGACCAGTTCTCCCTCGGCTGCCGCATGGACGAGCTGTAGATAGGGTGTCCGTCCAACGAATTCACCCGGTTGGCGGCCGCGCCGTTCGAACAACACCGGGACGTTTTGGCCAAGGCTACGGGCGTTGAATTCCAACTGCTGATTTTCCAGCAGCGCCTGAAGGCATTGCAGGCGTTCGGATTTCAGATCTTCCGGGACTTGGGCATCGAGTGTCGCGGCCGGCGTTCCGGGACGGGCGCTATATTTGAAAGAAAATGCCTGAGCAAAACCGACGGCTTTGACAAGCGTGAGGGTGTCTTCGGCGTCCTCCTCCGTTTCGCCGGGGAAGCCGACAATGAAATCGCTCGACAGGGCGATATCCGGCCGTGCGGCGCGGATGCGGCCGATCAAATCGATATATTCAGCCGCGGTGTGCTTCCGGTTCATGGCGGCGAGCATGCGGTCGGACCCCGACTGCACGGGGAGGTGCAGAAACGGCATCAGCTGGGGGACGTCTGCGTGTGCGGTGATCAGATCGTCGTCCATATCGCGCGGGTGGCTTGTCGTGTAGCGGAGCCGTTCGACGCCGTCGATATCGGCCAGTCTGCGGATCAATTCAGCGAGCCCGATCGAACGACCGGAATGACCTTCGCCGTGATAGGCATTGACGTTCTGGCCCAGCAGAACAAGCTCCCTGGCGCCAGCGGCAACGAGTTCGCGGGCTTCCGCTTCGATCTTGGCGAGAGGACGAGAGAATTCGGCGCCACGCGTATAGGGCACGACACAGAACGTGCAGAACTTGTCGCAGCCTTCCTGGACCGTCAGGAATGCCGAGGGCGATGAAACGCGACGCGGCGCCTTCATGCGCTCGAATTTTTCGTCGCCCGGAAACTCGGTTTCGACGATGTGCTTTCGCGTGCTTTCGGTGCGCGCAATCAACTCCGGAAGGCGATGATAGCTTTGCGGACCGATGACGAGATCGACGGCCGGTTGGCGTGCGGTGATCTCGCGGCCTTCGGCTTGCGCGACGCAGCCTGCAACTGCGATCACCGTTTCCTTGCCGTCACGTTTGCGGCCAACCTTCACGTCGCGAATGCGACCAAGGTCGGAGTAAACCTTCTCCGCCGCTTTCTCGCGGATGTGGCAGGTGTTGAGGATGACGAGGTCGGCGTGCGCAAGATCGTCCGTCTCGCGATAACCGTCACGCGCGAGAGCTTCCGTCATACGCTCGCTGTCGTAGACGTTCATCTGACAACCGAACGTCTTCAGGTAATAGCTTTTGGTATTGTGGCGCACGTGGTCCGGCCGGTCAGATAGGGGTTTTTCGCTGCGGTTTTCCGAGGGAAGCGCATAGCACAGAATGGACCGATCATGTCCATTTCTCGCTGCGGACCTGCGGCGAGGCGAGCTTCTGGCGCCGGATTTCCTGCGTGGGTTCCACGGGTACGAGCGCGGAATCCTCCGGACGGCCGCGCAGAATGCCGAGGACGGCCGAACGGACGGCTCTTTCGGTCTTGATCGCAAGATCCTTGCGGTCTCTGAATTCGGAAAGAGGCACTGGCGGCCCGACTTTGATCGTAACCGTGATCGGTCCGGATTTGAGGACACCCCAGGCGTGCGACGTCATTTCCATGTCGCCGTACCAACCGATACGAGGACGGTCGGCGCGGCTCAACGGAACGCCGCGGACGTGGGTGTAAACGACCGCAGCAGTCTGTACGACGACATCGGGATTGTCGGACATGCCCTGCCCGGCCACGGCTCCGAAGAGCGACGTCTTGAAGGGTAGGACGCGATTGCCATCGCTCGATGTGCCTTCGGCGAACAGCACGATGGTATCGCCCTGCCTGAGGCGGCGCATGATTTCGCTGGCGGCGTCGCCCGTCGCCTGGCGGCGCGTGCGGTCGACGAAGACCGAGCGCTGCAGGCGCGCCAGTGCCGAAACGAAGGGCCAGCTTCCGACTTCGAGCTTGGCCACGAACGACACGGGCGCCAAAGCCGAGAGCACTGGAATGTCGAGCCAGGACGTGTGGTTGCAGACGAGCAGCACAGGCTTGTCTTCGACGACGGCTCCTTCGATCTTTAGCGTGATGCCGAGGATGCGGCAGACGTTCTTGTGATACCAGTTCGGAAAGCGCCGCGCTGCATCGGGCGAAACCTTCAGCAACAGAGCCTGCATCGGCATCAATGGCAACGTGAAGCCGAAGAAGCCCGAGAGAACGGCGGAAGCGCGGAGCGATCCGTGTGCCATGGTCAGGCTAGCCTCTCCGGCTTGACGACTTTTTCTTTGCGAGCGGCACGCCGTAGAGTTCCAGACGATGTCCCACAAGCTCGAAACCCAGATCGCGGGCCACGCGCTCTTGCAGGGCTTCGATGTCGGAATTTGAAAATTCGATCACGCGGCCGCTGTCGATATCAACGAGATGATCGTGGTGCTCCCGGGGAGCCGGCTCGTAGCGGCCGCGGCCGTGGCCGAAGTCGTGGCGCTCCAGGATGCCTTTGGCGGAAAAGAGTTTCAGCGTGCGGTAAACGGTCGAGAGGGAGATCCGCGAATCGATCGCGTGGGCGCGGCGATGGACTTCCTCGACGTCGGGATGATCGGTAGCGGACGAGAGGACTCGCGCGATGACGCGTCGCTGGCCGGTCATGCGCAGACCGCACTCTGCACATCGCAATTCGATGGATGTCTCGGATTTCGCCGAATGTGCGGTCATGACGATCAGGCCTGAGATTAAGGCGATTCCTCGTCGCCGAGTATGGCGGCCTTATAGGCAGTGGCAAGCCTTCGCGTCTATATCAGGAGGCCTCTGCCGGCGGCTCGAGATGAAGAACGAGCGTCAGCGCGTCAACCGGAGCGCTACCGGGACGCTCATAGTAGCGCTTGCGGCGTCCGACCTCGATAAATCCGAGTTTGCGATAAAGGGCGAGGCCCGACGCGTTGTCCTCTGCAACTTCAAGGAAGATGCGCTTGGCATCACCGCGGCGCGCGGCGCGGGTCAGTCCCTCGAGAAGCCCGGTTGCGAGGCCGACACGTTGCCAATCCGGCGACACGCCGATCGAGAGGATTTCTGCCTCGTCGCCTGCGAGCTGGCCGATCACAAAGGCAATTACGGATTTCTTCTGGCTGCCGGCTACCGCGATCAATGACGTCGCGGCGGGATGTTCGAGAAGCGATCTGATCGCGGCGGCATCCCAGGGCGGATCAAAAAGCTTGGCGTGAAGCGCGGCGATTTCCTCCGCCCGATCCGGCGCCGCCCAGAGCATGCTCGCATGCTTTACGTTCCGGAACGGCGTGACGTTCGAGTTCATGCCCCGGCTCCGACGAAGGGGCTCGGTGCGGGCGGTTTCGCATCGGGTGGGCGAAGGTAGAGGGGATGCAGCACGGGCGCGACCGGCAGCTCGCATGCTGGAAAGAGAAGATCGAGCGCATCGGGGAGAAGATCGGGCAAAATCGCGGTTGCCTCGATACCGGCAGCGTGCGCAGCTTCCGCGATGGCCGCAGCACCAGAGCCAGCAATAATGATCGGATCGGGCCCGAAAAGCTCTGGCGCGTCCGCGACTCTCATGCACCGTGGCGTGACCAAGGTCTGGAGCGAATGGCGGTCAAAGACTTCGAGATAAACCTCGTCGCGCCGGGCGTCTGTCGCGATCGCGATGCGGCGCGTGCGTGCGGAGGGGATGCGCGGGCTCATAGCCATCAACTTCAGGCTCGAGACGGCAACGATCTGCGCTCCCGTTGCCAGCGCCAGGGCGCGCGCTGCCGATACGCAAATGCGCGTTCCGGTAAAGGTGCCCGGACCAAATGGCACCGCAATACGGTCGAGCGTTTTGAAATCCAGCCCCGCCTCGTCCATGACCATTTCGATCATTGGCATCAAGCGCTCGGAATGGCCTTTCTGCATGGCCTCGAATGCAAACGAGATGCCGGGGGTGAGCGAACGGAGCCCCCGGCCCGCTGCGACGGAGCAGGCATCGAAACAGGTATCGAGCGACAGAATATTCATTCCGGGCGGAGCTTTTATACGATTGAGGCCATTTCGTCGAAGCTAAATCGCGGCGAGCGTGGATAAACGCCCGCAGGATCGCCATAGCCCAGATTACAAAGGAAATTCGACTTTATCTCGGTGTCGGCAAAAAACTCCGCATCCACGCCGGTATTCTTAAATCCGGACATCGGCCCGCAATCGAGCCCGAGAGCCCGGGCCGCCAGAATGAAATAACCGCCCTGAAGGCTGCCATTGCGGAATGCCGTCGTATCGGCATGGTCCTTTTTCCCGACAAACCAGCTTTTGGCGTCTGCCGGCGGGTAAAGGCGGGGCAGATAATCATAGAATTTCAAATCATAGCCGATGATCGCCGTTGCCGGGGCGGCCATTGTTTTTTCGACATTGCCGGGATTGAGATGCGGTTTCAGGCGCTCTTTCGCCTCCGGCGATTTAACGAAGACAATCCGTGCAGGGGAGCAATTGGCGCTCGTCGGGCCCCATTTCATATGCTCGACAATTTGGAGAAGAAGTGCGTCGGGTACGTCGCGCGGTTGCCATTTGTTGTTCGTGCGGGCTTTGTCGAACAATTGATCGAACGCGGCGCTATCGAGAGGTTCAGTCATTCTCTATTCCGTTTCGCTGAAATAAGCCCAAAAACGAAGAACCCCGCCGAGGCGGGGTTCAAGGGACGAAATTCCGACTTATACCGGCTCCACGGCCTGCACTTCCGGGCAGAAGTGCTTCAGGAGGTTTTCAATCCCATGCCGAAGCGTCGCCGTCGAACTTGGGCAGCCGGAGCAGGCACCGCGCATGTGGAGATAGACCACGCCGTCGCGGAAACCTGAAAAGGTGATGTCGCCGCCGTCCTGCGCCACAGCCGGGCGAACGCGCGTCTCGAGCAGCTCCTTGATCGTCGCGACGATCGATTCATCCTCGGGGTCGTAATTTTCGGCAGCGTTGTCGTTGGAATCTTCGTCGCGGGACGCGGGTGCGCCGGACATGTAATGCTCCATGATCGCACCAAGGATCATCGGCTTCAGGTGCTGCCACTCGACGGTGCCCTTGGTCACGGAGATGAAGTCAGAGCCGAGAAACACGCCGTTGACCCCGTCGATCGCAAAGAGGCGGGTCGCGAGCGGGGATGCCGCCGCTTCGTTCTTCGAGCGAAAATCGGCCGTTCCGTCCGCGAGAACATCGCGGCCCGGGATGAACTTCAGCGTCGCCGGGTTGGGGGTGGCTTCGGTCTGGATGAACATGCTGCCTCACTTCGTGTTCGGCGCTCGGCCTGCGCCGCCCGCGCACGGGATGATTGGAAGGCCTCTAATATAGGTATAGGCCCGAGCCGTGTCGAGGCTGGCGGCCTGAGGCTTATTTGCGGGTTAATCTAGGCCAAAGCCTTGATTTCATCGAGCGAAAGCTGACCTGGCACGACCGTTGCGGGGACGGGGAAGCCGCCTCCTGTTCGCCCGGCAGCCAACGAGGCGACGAGCGGCCCCGGGCCTTTGGCGTCAATTGCCGCTCCGAGAACCAGAATTGCGATATCTTCGTCTTCGGCGATCAGTTTGTTGACCTCTTCGGGCGCGCGGCCCTCCCGGATGACGTCTTCCGTTTCGACCGTCTCGAAGCCTGCGTGCGCGAGCTTGCGGCGAAAGAGACGGAAGAGCGCTTTCGCCTTTGTCGTCTCTTCCTCGAGTTGCACTTGTCTGACGCCAGCCCAGTTCTGGAACTCACTGGGCTCGATGACGTAGAGCATCACGATCAGGCCGGAGGATCGCTGCACGCGGCTTGCAGCGTAATAGAGCGCGCTTTCGACCTCCTGGCTCTCGTCAACGACGATCAGGAATTTGCGGCGATGGCCTTCTTCGAATGAGCGGCGCGGTTTCATACGTAGGATGCTGCCATTCCTCGCGATCGCTCGCAATGGCCGCAACGCGCTGCATGATATGCAACCCGATCAGCTTCTGATGAAGCCGACGATGTCTTTCACCTTATCCATGATCGGAGCTGCAATTTCGCGCGCGCGTGCGGACCCATTCCCTAGGATGCGGTCGATCTCGGCGGGATCTGCCGTGAGGCGCTTGATTTCTTTCGTGATGGGTTCAAGCCGGGCCACGAGCGCGTCTGCCAGGACTTTCTTGAATGCCGAGAACTGCTGGCCGCCAAACTCTGAGAGGACCGCATCGACGGGCTTGTCGACGAGCGTCGCATAGATACCGATCAGATTTTCCGCTTCCGGGCGACCTTCGAAACCTTTTGCATCGCTCGGCAGGGGCTCGGGATCGGTCTTCGCTTTTTGAACTTTCTTCGCGATGGTGTCGGCGTCGTCGGTCATGTTGATGCGCGAAAGATCCGACGGATCGGATTTCGACATTTTCTTCGTGCCGTCACGCAAGCTCATGACGCGTGTCGATGAGCCGGTGATGACGGGCTCCGGCAGCGGAAAGAAGATGCCGTCGGCGAAACCATTCTCGATGATCGAAGACGCATAGTCATTGTTGAACTTTTGCGCGATGTCGCGGGCAAGCTCCAGGTGCTGCTTCTGATCTTCGCCGACAGGGACGTGCGTTGCGCGGTAGGCGAGAATGTCGGCTGCCATCAAATTCGGATAGGCGTAGAGGCCAACGGAGGCCTGCTCGCGGTCCTTGCCTGCTTTTTCCTTGAACTGCGTCATGCGGTTCAGCCAACCGAGACGGGCGATGCAATTGAAGACCCAGGCGAGCTCGGCATGCGCGGAGACCTGGGATTGGTTGAAGAGAATGCTCTTCTTCGGATCGAGGCCAGCCGCGATGTAAGCCGCCGTTACCTGGCGGATGGCCGTTCGGAGTTCCGCGGGATCTTGCGCAACCGTGATGGCGTGGAGATCGACGACGCAATAGATGCACTCGTGCGTCTCCTGCATTTTGATCCAGTTGACCATCGCGCCGAGATAGTTGCCGAGATGCAGGCTGCCGGTCGGCTGCATGCCGGAGAAAACGCGCGGCGTGATTTTCATGGGTCGGTACCTGTTGAATGGAGATTTGGCGGCCTTATCGCGTGCAAGCGGCCGCTGCGCAAGTCCGTCGCACGTGCTTACCGTCTGCCACGCGCCAGCCGGCCGAGCTGACCGAGCGTCATCGTGCCAGTCACCAGGACGACAACAGCATAAACCACAAGGCCCACGCCGATCTCGACGGCGAGGATGGACGCCTTGATGACGAATCCGGTGCCGTGTCCGTAATAAGGCGACAGCCAGTGGCTGACCGCCACCAGGGAGGCGACCATCAGGGCGCTCGCCAGCAGGATCAGCGGAATGTTGCGTTTGATACGGCTGTCGGCCACGAAGTCGCCGCGCCGGGTGAGCGTCGACCAGAGAAGATACGCGTTGAGCCAGCCGCCGAGCGCGGTCGCGATGGCGATGCCGAGTTGGGGCATCATTCCCAAATGGCGCAACAGGAAGAACAGCGCGATCGAGCCGACGGTATTCGCGGTCAGGCTCACCGCCGCGTAGCGCATCGGCGTTTTCGTGTCTTCCCGCGCATAATAGGCGGGGGAGAAGACCTTGATCATCACGAATGCCGGGAGACCAAGCGCAAACATGGCGAGGACCGACGCCGTAACGTGCGTGTCGTTCGGTCCGAACGCCCCGCGCTCGAACAGAACGCGCACGATATCGGTCGGGATGGCCGCGAGAGCGAGCGCCGCCGGGACCGTCAGAAGCATCGCGAATTCGAGCGAGCGGTTCTGGCTGTCCATCACGCCGGCCGTGTTTCCGCTTCGCAGTTGCCGGGAGACGTCGGGCAGCAAGACGATGCCAACGGCGATGCCGACGATTCCGAGCGGCAACTCGTAAACCCGATCGGCGTAATAGAGGTGCGAGACGGCGCCGGGCTGGAGCGAGGCAATGATCGTCCCGATGGCGATGTTGAGCTGGGTTACCCCGCCTGAAATGACGCCCGGAATACCGAGCCTGACGAGGTGACGGACATCGTCCGTCAGTCGGGGGCGGCGGATGCCGAGAGACATGCCGGCACGGTGCATGCCCCACATCAACAGCGCGAGTTGCAGGAAGCCCGCGACGAACACGGCCCAAGCCTGGATGACGCCGGCTTGCGGCTCGGCCCTGTAGCCGATCCACATCGAGATCAACGTCGCGATCATCATCACGACGTTCAGGACGATCGAGACGGATGTGGCCTCGACGAACCGTCCTACCGAATTCAAAGCACCGGACATCAGCGCGACGAGCGACATGCAGAGCAGGTAGGGCATCGTGATGCGCGTCAGCAGCACGGACAGATCGAACTTCTCGGGCTGTACGTCGAATCCGGGCGCGAGGGCGTACATCAGGACCGGCATCGTCAATTCGGTTACGATCGTGACGATCAACAGAATGAAAATGAGGCCTGCCATCGCGTCTTCGGCGAACTTGTGTGCAGCCTCGGGACCGTCGCCTTCGAGCTTCTTGGCGAAGATGGGCACGAAGGCGGAATTGAAGGCGCCTTCACCGAACAGGCGGCGAAACAGGTTCGGGAAGCGAAAGGCGACGACGAATGCGTCGGCGACCCAGCCGGAGCCAAGCGTGGCGGCAATTAGGATATCGCGCACGAAGCCGAAAACACGACTGACGAGGGTCAACCCGCCGACGGTGACGAACGATTTATAGAGTTTCATCGCATGAACGGATTAGAAATTCTCGTTTCGGCCGAAAGCAAAGATTCGCCCTCATAGACCGGCTTGAGGCCGTAAACATCGGGCAATTTGATGTCCGGGCGGCGTGTCCTGTGGGCCGTGGCCACGAAGTCACGACTGTCCGGTGGTTTGGCAGATTTTCTCCGACCTGATTGTCCGAGCCTCAGACGCGCGCGGCCTCCGACGCCGTTTTGGTCCGCTCCGGGTCGAGGATCGATTTAAGGCGCGTGCGCAGCATATTCTGGCGCGCCTCGCTGATGATCTGCTTGCCGAGAAGATCGGTAACGTAGAACACGTCGACAGCCTTCTCGCCGAACGTCGTCACATGCGCCGAAGCAATGTCGAGCGACAAATCCGAGAGCACCGCCGTCAGATCATAGAGGAGGCCGGGCCGGTCGCGTCCGGAAACCTCAAGCACCGTCAGGCGATCAGAGAGCGCGTTGTTGATGACGATTTCTGGTTCAACCGTAAACGCATTGACGCCGCGCGCCGCAATCCGCCTTTTCTGAAGAAGTGCGGAAATCTTGTCCTTGCCATTGAGCAATCGTTGAATCGTTTCGGTGATCCTGCGCGCGCGGCGAAGCTCGTCATCGTCGTCAGCAAATTCCCGGTTGAGCAGGAATGTGTCGAGTGCGTAGCCGTCGCGCGTCGTGGTGATGTGGGCGCCAGCAATGTTGGCGCCTGCCGCGGCGCAAGCGCCTGCGAAAAGCGAAAGCAGTCTCGGGTGGTTTGGTGCAAAGACCGTCAGCTCCGTTATGGCGGTGAAGGCATCGGTCTTGACTGCGGTTGCGAATTTCGCCTGTGACCGCATGGCGTCGCGCACGACGTTGGCGTGCACGATCTGTGTCGCGAGATCGGTGCGCAGCCAGTAATTCGGATAGTGGCGATCGATGAAGGCGTTGACCGTGCTTGCGGGCCAGCCGACCAGCGCATCCCGCAGCGCCGTCTGAGCCTGCTCGATGCGCTCGTCGCGTGGGATCTGCGTGTGGCCTCCGGCGACGAGCGGCTCGGTCTCGTGATAGAGCGTGCGCAGAAGCTGGCCTTTCCAACCGTTCCAGACCCCCGGTCCGACGGCACGGATGTCGGCGCAGGTTAGCAGCAAGAGAAGCTTCAGTCGCTCGGGGCTCTGCACGATGTCGGCGAATGCGCGGATGGTGTCGGGATCGGAGATGTCGCGCGAGTGCGCGAAGTTGCTCATCGTGAGATGTTCTTGGATCAGCCAGGCAACGAGATCCGTTTCGGCCGCCGTCATTCCGAGGCGTGGACAGATCTTGCGCGCGATGCGCGCGCCGACGAGCGAATGGCTTTCCTTGCGGCCCTTGCCGATGTCGTGAATGAACGCCGCAACGAGAAGCGCCCGGCGGTTCTGAATCGACGAGAAGATCGCCGTCGACAGCGGCAGCTCAGCTGCGAGTTCGCCGCGTTCTATCGCGGCAATATTGCCGAGCGTCCGGAGCAGATGCTCGTCGACCGTGTAGTGATGATACATGTTGAATTGCATCATCGCGACGATGCGGCCGAACTCGGGAATAAACCGACCCAAGATACCGGCATCATTCATCTGTCGAAGGGATGCCTCGGGATTGCCCCTGGGTGTGAACAGCGACAGGAAAATCGCGTTGGCCTCGGGGTCATGACGAAGGGCGTCATCGACGAGCCGAAGGGAGCTACGAAGCAGGCGGATGGCATCGGGATGCAGATATGCCCCGGTATTGGCGGCCTGGGCGAAGAAGCGGATGAGGTTTACGGGATCACGGGTGAATGCGTCCGGATCGGCGACATTCAGACGGTCGTTGTCGATGCGGAAATCGGTCTTCTGGCGAACCTCCCGCCGGGTCATCCAATTGAGCGGGTTCAAGAGATGCTTGTAGCCGGGTGACGTCTTCAGCTGCTGCATCTCGAGGGCGCCGCAAAGGATCGTCGTCAAGTCGCCCACGTCTTTGGCGATCAGGAAGTAGTGCTTCATGAAGCGTTCGACCGCGCGCAAGCCTTCGCGGGAGGTATAGCCGAGGCTCTGCGCCATCGCGGGCTGAACCTCGAATGACAGAACCTCTTCGGCTCGGCCCGTTAGAAAATGCAGGAAGCAGCGCACGCGCCAGAGAAAATCTTCGCAGCGGCGGAACGTCTGCACTTCTTCCGGCGTGAAGATACCGGCTTCGACGGCGGCCGCGCCGACTTCCTGGTTGAAGATATATTTCGAGAGCCATTGCAGCGTATGGAGATCGCGCAGGCCGCCTTTTCCATCCTTGATGTTAGGCTCGACCTTATAGCGGCTTTCGCCGGCGCGGCGCGTGCGCTCGTCGCGTTCCGCCATTTTGGCGTCGATGAACTGGCGCGCGGTGCCCGCCACGACTTCCGATCGGAAGCGATCCTCGAATTCAGCGAAGAGCTGCGCGTCGCCGAGAATGAGACGTGAATCGAGGAGCGCGGTCCGGATAGTGATGTCGGCAAGGCTGAGCTTCAGGCATTGCTCGACGGTGCGCGTGGCGTGGCCGACTTTGAAGCCGAGGTCCCAGAGCATATAAAGCATGTATTCGGCGACGCTCTCGCCCCAAGGCGTCTGCTTGTAGGGAAGCAGGAACAGCAAGTCGATGTCGGAACCGGGGGCCAAGAGGCCGCGGCCGTAACCGCCCGTCGCCACAATGGCCATGCGCTCGGCGTCGGACGGGTTCGTCGCGCGATAGACATGGGTGACGGTGTAGTCATAGATCAGCCGGATCAGCTCATCCTGGAAGAGGCTGAGGCCGGCTGCACAACGTCGGCCGTTCCCATCGACATCCAGCGCATTCCGCGCGGCCTCGCGCGCGTTTTTCGTCAGCGTCTTGAGGCTTTCAAGGACCTTGGGCCGCGCCTCCGCAGGCGAGGCGTTGCTCTCATTGAAATATGCGGTCAGCTCGCGGCGCGCTACGAGTCGATCGAAGTAGGGTGGCGGAATGAGGACGTTCGCGGGATCGTTGGTCAAGGCTTCGTCTTCTTCAGGGTTTCGGCAAGAGCCTTGAGTTCGTAGAGCTTCTCGAGCGCCGCTTTCGGCGACAGATCATCAGGATGCATGGCCAGAAGCAGCTTTTCAACGGCTGATGGAGATTCATCTGCTGCTGCGCTTCTCGGCCGCGCCGCGGAAAAGAGCGGAAGGTCGTCAATGCCTTCATCCCCGAACCGCGGGCGCCGGTCCGCCTTTTCGAGCCGTGCCAGCACCTGACGCGCACGCGCCACAACGGGTTCCGGCAGCCCGGCGAGCTTCGCGACCTGGATGCCGTAGGACCGGTCGGCCGCGCCCGCCTTAACCTTGTGCAGGAAAACGATGGTATCGTGCCACTCGGCGACCTCCATCGTGACGTTCGCGATGCCGTCAAGGCGCCGCGCGAGAGCGGTCAGCTCGTGGTAGTGGGTCGCGAAAAGCGCCCTGGCCTTGGTCACCCCATGGAGATACTCGACCGTCGCCCAGGCAATCGATAAGCCGTCGAAGGTGGCGGTGCCGCGGCCAATCTCGTCCAGAATGACGAGCGAGCGTTCGGTCGCCTGGTTCAGGATCGCCGCCGTCTCGACCATTTCGACCATGAAGGTCGAGCGGCCGCGCGCGAGATCGTCCGAGGCGCCGACGCGGGAAAAAAGACGATCGACGATGCCGATGTGCGCGGACCGGGCGGGCACGTATGAGCCCATTTGGGCCATGACGGCAATTAGCGCGTTCTGGCGTAGGAACGTTGATTTGCCCGCCATGTTCGGGCCGGTGACGAGCCAAATGGGGGCGTCCGGCAATTCGCCTGTGCTTGGTCGTTCTATGTCGGTCTTGCGGCGTCCGAGAATGCAATCGTTCTCGATGAAGGCCGCGCTCGCCTGTTTCGCGAGTGCCTGCTGGACGACGGGGTGCCGGCCGCCGCGGACGTCGAAGACGGCGTTTTCGTCGATGACGGGACGGACATAGCTCTGTTCCAGGGCAAGCGACGCCAGGGCGGCATAGACGTCGACTTCGGCCAGCGCCGCGGCGGCGGCACCGAGTATGTCCGTTGCTGCGGTGATGCCCTGCACCAAGCTTGTAAAGATTTCTTGTTCCAGGTTGAGCGCACGTTCGCTCGCCGAGGCGATCTGTCCTTCCGTTTCGAGAAGCTCCGCGGTCGCGAAGCGCACGGCGTTCGCCATCGTCTGGCGATGACGGAATCGCTCCGACAACGGCGGTGACATCAAAGGCTTGGCGTTGAGCTGCGTCACCTCGATGTAGAAGCCCAGAATGTTGTTGTGGCGGACACGCAATGTCTTGATGCCGGTTTCTTCGATGTAGCGCGTCTCGAGCTCGGCCATGACGCGGCGGCTGTCGTTGCGGAGTGTTCGCGCTGCATCGAGATCGGCATTGAAGCCTTCGCGAATAAAGCCGCCGTCACGCCGGAGAAGTGGTGGATCATCGACGAGGGCATTTTGAAGCGCGCTCGCAAGTGTTTCCGGTACCGTGGAAAGGCGTGTGCAAATGGACTGCAGCTCAGGCGGCAACGTCAACGGCTGCGATGCACGCGCCAGCATGCCTGCGATCTCGGTCGCGGCGTCAATGGCGTCTCGCACGGAGACCAAGTCGCGTGGTCCGCCCCGCCCAAATGAGAGACGCGGTAAAGCACGAGCGAGGTCGGGCGTTCCACGCAGACAAAAACGAACATCGTCCATCAGCCGACGATCGTCGACCAGGAAAGAAACAGCGTCGAGCCTCGCTTCGATGGCGGCGGGTGCAATCAAAGGGCTCGCAATGCGGGCCTGAAGCTCGCGGGCGCCGCCGCCCGTAATGGTTCGATCCATCGCGGCGAGAAGAGTCGATGACTTGTCGCCGGATGTTGCTTTGACGAGTTCGAGGCTGGCGCGGCTCGCGGCGTCAATAAAAAGAGATGTGCCGCCCGCACGGCGCGGCGCGCGAAGGAGGGGTTTACGACCCATTTGCGTCAGGTCGACGTATTTCAGGACGGCACCGATCGCGGCTAGCTCACCGCGAGAGAATGCGCCGAAGCCAGCGAGATCCGCCACGCCCAAGCAATCCTTGAGATCACGGGCGCCCGCAGCGCTGTCGAAATAAGCGGAAGGAATAGGCGTTGTCTTGCCGCCCGAATACTCGACCGAGCGTGTGAAAAAGTCGTTGCCGAAAAGATTTTCGGATGCGAGCACTTCGCTGGAGGAGAGGCGGATCAGCTCACCGGAAAAGTCGGTTCCGGAGACTTCTGACACCTCGAATTCGCCGGTCGAAATATCGAGAGAGGCGAGAGCGACGCGCGCACTCGTTGCCTCGATTCCGAGTTCGACGGGCGTGGCAAGAAAGACGGCGGTCAGATAGTTGCGCGCCTTGGCATCGAGGAGCGTTTCTTCCGTCAACGTGCCGGGCGTCACGAGACGCACGACGTCACGTTTGACGACAGCCTTGGCGCCGCGCTTGCGGGCTTCCGCCGGATCTTCCAATTGCTCGCAAACGGCCACGCGGTGGCCCTGCTTGATGAGGCGCTGGAGATATTCGTCAGCGCGATGCACGGGAACGCCGCACATCGGAATATCCTGGCCCCTGTGCTTGCCACGTTTCGTTAAGACGATGGAAAGGGCTTCCGACGCTGTTACTGCGTCGTCAAAGAAAAGTTCGTAGAAATCGCCCATCCGATACCAAAGTAGGCTATCCGGATTTGCCGACTTGATTTCGAGGTATTGTGCCATGGAGGGCGTTGCGTCCGCGGAAGCGCCCGAGTCATTCTGCGACACTTCGGCCGCTGCAGAGGGCGCAGTTTCGGCCAGCCTGTCCTTGCGCGGCTCGTCAGTTCTGGACATCAAGAGATTACGTTTCAAATTGCCCCGTTCGGTCTTATGGATGGTGCTATAAAAAACGCCTCGCCACCCTAATCCCAGCGTCCGACATGCATAGGTTGCCGTTCCGGCTCCTGCAACCTATCGTGCCGCCGCTTATCCCCTGATCAATGCTTTGGCAGCAACGTTGCTGCAGAATCCACAAACGGTCCGACACCATGTCCTCCCCGCAGCGCGACGCCCATGTAACGGCTCAAGAAGCGCTTGCCTTTCACGCCAACGGCAAGCCCGGCAAACTCGAGATCACCCCGACGAAGCCGCTGACGACCCAACGTGATCTCTCCCTCGCCTACTCGCCGGGTGTGGCCTTTCCGGTGAAGGCGATCGCGGAAAATCCGCGCGATGCTTATGCCTATACGAGCAAGGGAAATTTTGTTGCCGTCGTTTCGAACGGCACAGCCATTCTGGGACTTGGCAATCTCGGTGCGCTGGCGGCGAAGCCGGTGATGGAGGGGAAAGCCGCCCTCTTCAAGCGTTTCGCCGATCTCGATTCCATCGATTTGCTCGTCGATACGCCCGACCCGGACGCTTTCATCAATGCCGTGCGTTATCTCGGGCCGTCGTTTGGCGGAATCAATCTCGAAGATATCAAGTCTCCGGATTGCTTTGTCATCGAGGAAACGCTCAAGGAACTTCTCGACATACCCGTCTTTCATGACGATCAACACGGCACGGCGATCGTCGTCGCGGCCGGCGTCCTCAATGGATTGCGCGTGGTCGAGAAAGACATCGCTGATGTGAAGCTCGTCTGTTCGGGCGCAGGAGCGGCAGCGCTCGCCTGTCTCAATCTGCTGGTGAAGATCGGCGTCAAGCGCGAAAATATCTACGTCTGCGATATCAAAGGTCTCGTGTACGAAGGCCGCAAGGAACTGATGGATCCTTGGAAGGCGCCCTATGCGCAGAAGACGAATGCGCGGACGTTGGCGGACGTTATCGGCGGCGCCGACATTTTCCTCGGGCTTTCCGCGGCCGGAGTCCTGTCGCCGGAGCTGGTGGCGCAGATGGCGCCGAAGCCACTCATTTTCGCGATGGCCAATCCCGATCCCGAAATTACGCCGGAAGAGGTGAAGGCGGTGCGTAAAGACGCCGTCATGGCGACGGGACGCTCGGACTACCCGAACCAGATCAATAACGTCTTGTGCTTCCCCTTTATTTTCCGGGGCGCGCTCGACGTCCATGCGACGACGATCAACGATGCAATGAAGATCGCGGCAGCGGAGGCAATCGCGGAACTGGCCCGCGCCGAGGTACCTGATCAGGTCGCGGCAGCCTTTCTCGGCGAACGGCCAACGTTCGGGCCCGGCTACATCATACCGGCGCCGTTCGATCCGCGTCTTCTCGCGCATGTGTCCGCAGCAGTGGCAAAAGCGGCCATGGACTCGGGCGTCGCGCGAAATCCGATCGTGGACATGGAGGGTTATGTCGCGCGTCTCAATGCGCGCCTCGATCCGGTTGCAGGATGGCTGCAATCGACGTTCAATTCCGTGCGCAACGATCCCAAACGAGTCGTCTTTGCCGAGGGCGAGGAACCTGCCGTCATCCGGGCGGCGAACGTGTTTTTCCAACAGGGCTTCGGTCAGCCGATTCTCATCGGGCGAAGAAAAGTCGTTGCCGATCATTTCCGCGAACTTGGCATTCCGCTTCGTCCCGAATTCGAGCTGGTCGATACCAGCGAGTCGCCATTTCTTCCTGAATTTGCGGATTTTCTTTATGCGCGCTTGCAGCGCCGTGGATATCTGAAGCGTGATTGCGAGCGGCTCGTTACCAACGAGCGAAATGTCTTTGGTGCTTTGATGGTGGCGCACGGTCATGCCGATGCGCTGGTTTCGGGCGTCACGCGGAATTGGACAAGCGTCTACTCCGACGTGCACCGCGTGCTGGACGAGAAGCCGGGCCGCCTCGTGATCGGCGTTTCGCTGGTTCTGAGCCACGGCCGCGCCGTTCTCGTCGCCGATACCAGCATTCACGATTTGCCGAACGGCGAACAGCTCGCGAATATCGCTGTCGAAGCGGCCCGGGCGGCGCGCGCCTTTGGAATTGAACCGCGCGTGGCGCTGCTCGCCTACTCCACGTTCGGGCAGCCGAAGAGCGAACGTACGGAGCAGGTGCGTCAGGCCGTTCGTCTCCTGGACGAGCGCGGTGTGGATTTCGAGTACGACGGAGACATGGCGGCCGACGTGGCGCTCAATCGCAATCTGATGGCGCACTATCCCTTCTGCCGGCTTTCGGACACCGCGAACGTGCTTGTCATGCCGGCATTCCACGCGGCGTCGATTTCGACAAAGATGATCAAGGAGCTTGCGGGTGCCACGCTGATCGGGCCGATCATCGTGGGGCTGTCACATCCCGTGCAGATCTGTACGTTCGGCGCGACGGACGCGGATATCGTCAATATGGCAGCGCTGGCGGCCTACGGCGCCAGTCGGGCGTGATCAATCGGGCGGCGATCAGGCGTCGACCGCGATTCGGCTCTTCGTCTCTGTCGGTGTGCCATAGTGTTCGAAATATCGGGGATCGATCTTGGCAACCGGCATGATGACGAGAACATCGGTCGTACCGAATTGCGTGTCGATGACGGCGCCGTCGCCAAAGTAGGCTCCGAGCCGAAGGTAAGCTTTGATCAAGGGCGGCATCGCCCTCAGCGCTGCTTTCTGATCGATTTCCGACATCGGCATCAGGTTCATCGTGGTGCCGAGCCCTGGGCGCGCCCTGCAAGTCCATTCCTCGGGCGCAAGAGCCTTGTGATGCAGATAGCTCAGCGCCATCCGATGTTCTTCGAGATCGGTGCCCTCGAAACTGGCGCACCCGATCATGACGTCGATGCGGTTTTCGCGGACGTAGGTCCAAAGACCGTGCCACAGCAACTCGACGGAGCGCTTGTTTCGATAGGGGGCGAGGACACATGAGCGGCCGAGTTCCATGAACCGGTGTGTCGCCGATTTGCGTTTCAGCAGCGGAGCGATCTCGTATTCACCGGCGGAATAGAAACCCGGCCCCCGGTCCGCGATCTCCTGGCGGAGAATGCGATATGTGCCGATCACCTTCGGTCGTTCCGGCCATCCGGGCCGTCCCGGTTTTGTCTTATCGACGTCGACGACCAAAAGATGATCGCAGAGCGCGTCATAGGCGTCTTCATCGCGGCGGCGGAATTGAGCGAGACGAGTCGGGACAGCCGACATTTCTTCGAAAAAGACCTGATATCGCAGGCGCTGTGCGAGCTTGATTTCCGCCCAGGTGCGCGCCAACCGAACTTCCAGATTGCCGACGCGGCCATAGATCTTCGGTTCGATATTGCGGGCAAACGGTTTCGGGTGGCGGCTCGGAACGCGCAGGGCATCGAAGGCCGCGACGCCTGCCGGAAGTTTTCCGAGGCGGCCTGATCTACGTTTGCCGCGGTCCGCAATTGCCTGCCACATCGGAGAGGAATCCCTACAGTGCTCCAGCCAACGCGGCTAGCACGATTCCGTGACAGTTTTTAGATCTCATGATGCCGTCAGGCAGCGGGTGGAGCGGCCCGGGTCTCTGCGATCCAACGTAAAAGCAGGATATGAAGATCGCGCGCATCGATGGGCTTGGCAAGGTAGTCATCCATTCCTGCCGCAAGGCAGCGCTCCCGGTCCTCCGCAAAGGCGTTGGCCGTCAGTGCAATGATAGGTGGGCAGGAAAGGCCACGCTCGTTGCGCTGGTCGTAAAGGGCCTTGATCGATTTCGTAGCCACCACTCCATCGATTTCCGGCATCAGAACGTCCATTAGGACGAGATCATACGGCGGCCGCCTGCGTTCGAGTGTTTCCCACATTGCGGTGATGGCGGATCGTCCGTCCTCGACGACTACCGCCCTGCCGCCCGCGCGCTCGATGATCTTCAAGGCGAGAAGGGCATTGATATGATTGTCCTCGGCTACCAGGACGTTGAAGCCGGCTCGCCCGTGATGCCGGCGTCCGGGCGGCTCCATGGTTGCGAGGACACCGCGGCCATTATCTCCGGGCGTGACGGCGGGCGGCGCGAAATTCGGTGATTCGGCTGCTGTTCGGAGTTCAAGGACCGCGGTGAATACCGTCCCGTTCTGGGGAGGCTTACCCGTGGATGCGACGATGCCGCCGGACATCGCCTCGGCAAGCCGCTTCGAAATCGCCAATCCGAGACCCGTTCCTCCCGTATGGCGGTTCGCGGCATTCGAGCCCTGCTCGAATTCACCGAAAAGTTTGCGCGCCACATCGGGGCAAATGCCGATGCCGGAATCAGCAACTTCGATAGAAATGCGCACGGCTCCCGGTTTCGGGGATTTGTCTGTCGCCGTCCCGACCCGAACGATCACGCCACCCTTGTCGGTGAATTTAATGGCGTTTGAGAGCAGGTTCAGCATGATCTGGCGTAGTCGGATTTCGTCGCCTCTAACCCAGTCCGGAATAGCCTCCGAGATCGTGGAGGTGAGGGATAATCCCTTTGCCGCAGCATCGGGAGCCATCAATTGCATGGTTTGCGCGATGCAGGTTTTGAGGGAGAAAACCTCATTTGCGAGTTCGAGCTTGCCGGCTTCGATCTTGGAAAAATCGAGGATCCCGTCGACGAGCCCCAGCAAGGCGCGTGCCGAATCTTCCGCGACGCGTGTGTAGGACCTCTGCTCGGCATCGAGCGGGGTATCACGGAGAAGGCTCAGCATGCCGATGATCCCGTTCATCGGAGTTCGGATCTCGTGACTCATGGCGGCGAGAAAGCGCGATTTTTCGCGGCTTGCGGTTTCAGCCCTGTCGCGAGCTTCTTTCAGCGTATTCTCGATCTCGCGTTCGATTGTGATATCGCGGCCGACACTCTGAATCTCGACGTCGCTCTTGGTCGATACCTCAGTTTCATCCCAGGCGATCCAGCGCCGGCCCGTGTGTGTTGGCAGAAGCTCAATTGTTCTCTGTCCCGACGTCGTCGTGCTGACGACGATCTCGCTTCTGAGGGGTGCCGGCCGATAGATGGTGCCCAGGACATCATGGCTGCTCAGGCCGAATGCCGAGAGAAAGGAAGTATTCGCAAAGGTGACACGACCGTCCCGTGCGCGACGGACGATGAGATCGCGCTGAGCGTCCAGAAATTCCCGGTAGCGAATGGCCTTGTCCGAAAGGTTCCAGTCTGCATCTTTGAATTCTTCAAGCTTTGCCGTGCGATGCAGCCGGCGCCAGCGAATGACGCGTGCGGCCGTCTCAATCATCTGACGCGACAGGACAAGTCCATACAGCATACCCGCGGTAACGAGCGTGGTGCCTGCCAGCGATATGACCAAGCTCGCATTGAACGTCGCGCGGCCCGTCGCGACAGCGGCGACAAGCAACGATATGCCCGCGACGACAGCAAGCGAAGACCAAACACGCAATATCCAAGCTGCTCGCTTTCTGTCACCGGACGACGGCACTTTATCCATACCAATCCCGGTGGATCGCGAGTCCATTGATTTTCGCAGCAACAGCGTAGCCCCTAGATTCGGGGCGACAGTCGGCCAATGCTGTTTTACAGAATCTAAAGAGACGTGGTTAAGTGCGGGCCGCGAGACTTCAAATAATTCGCTCGTCGGAAAACAACATCACGACGTTATCAGAGGCGCCGCAAGTCCGCGTCGGTCAGCTTTCTTGCCGCGTCTTCGATCATCAGCGGCACTCCGTTCCGGATCGGAAACGCCAGCCCCGCAGCCTTGCTCAACAATTCTCGCGTGCTCGCATTGTAAACGAGGCGAGTCTTGGTCAAAGGGCAGACGAGAAGCTCCAACAGCTTCGGATCCACGGCATTGGAGCCATCCGCCGGACTTTCATTGATTTCATCGTTCATCGTTGCGTGCTTTCCGACCGCTATTGCAGTGTCGTGCCGCTGTTGCCGTTGGATGCCAGATCGATTTCTGCAAGCGCGACGAGAACCTCTGCCCGAGATCTGAGATCCTTGGCTTCGAGCAGCGCTTGTTTTTCTTCTGGCCCGTAGGGACACATCACCGATAACGCGTTGATCAGGAACTCATTGGATGCCCTTTGGATCGTCGCCCAATCGGTTTTCAGGCGATTGGCCTCCAGATACGTCCGCAAGACGCGCAGAAGATTCTGGCGGTCGACGAGCTCTTCGCCCAACCCTTCGGTCAGGTCGCTTGCGAACCTGTCGTAGCTGACGCTCATGATTCGATAAGGCATATCGGTCTCGGCTTCGTCGACGCATTGAAAACGCGTGATCCCGGTCAGGGTGATGATCAGGCGCCCATCATCGAGTTCCTGGTAGGACGTGACCCGTCCTGCACAACCGACCGACCGCAGTTCTGCCGTTTTTTCGATCGGGCTCTCCTGATCGTCGTCGGATAGGAGGGGCTGCAAAATGCCCATCACCCGCGCTCCGGACATCACGTGATCAATCATGTCGAGATAGCGCGGCTCGAAAATATTGAGCGGCAGCGTCGCGCGCGGCAACAGAATCGCGCCGCGAAGAGGAAAGATAGGAATCCTCGGTGGCAGATCGGCCGGGCGGCGGTAGCGGTCCGTGAGCGTCAAATGGGATCGTCTCCGCGGTACATCGAAAAGGTCAACTGAAGAGGATGGAGGATAGTTTTCGGCGCCCTTCTGCGACGAGCGGTTCCTTCGGACCCCACGCGTCGAAGAACTGGAGGAGTTGCTTGCGCGCAGCCTCGTCGTTCCATTTGCGGTCCATCCTGACGAGATCGAGCAGAAGTTCAAGAGCATCTTGCCTGTCCCCCTGCGCGCCAAGTGCAACGGAGAGGTCGAGGCAGGCTTGAAAGTCCCTCGGGTTTTCGGCTACGCGACGCTTCAGTTCGGCAATCTCCCCGGAGTCCGCCCCTTTTTCGGCGAGAAGAATCGCTGCTTCAATGCTTTTGACGACGGGAAGCTCGCGTCTGTCCGGCGGAACGAGAGCTAGGGTTTGCTTGGCCCGCGCCACATCGCCACTTTTCATGTAGCAGGTTGCCAGGCCAGCCAGCGCTTCGGCATTCGTGCGATCTTCCTGCAATACGCTGGCGAACACTTCAGCCGCGCCTTGGAGATCATCCTGCTCAAGCAGCTCTTCACCGGTTTTCAATACCTCGGAGAAGCCAACTTCCGCATCACTTGCGACGAGACGGTCGATGAACGCCTTTATGGCGCTCTCCGGCTGCACGCCAACGAATCCATCTATCGGCTGGCCATCGCGAAAAGCGTAGACCGTTGGAAGCGATTGAATCCGCAGCTGGGCGGAAATGGCTTGGTTCTCATCGACGTTGACCTTCACAAGCCGGACGTTGCCGCGATAGCTTCGGACGACCTTTTCGATTACTGGCGTCAGTTGCTTGCAGGGACCGCACCAAGCCGCCCAGAAGTCGACGACGACCGGGACAGACTTCGACGCATCGATGACGTCGGCCTTGAATGTCGCTGTCGTTGCGTCCTTGACGATATCTGCCGTGCCGGGCATTCCGACGTCCGGGCCGTTCTCGCCGAATTCCATTGAGCCAATCTCCTCCCCGCGCAAGCTTTCAAGATGCGGTCAATACCATAATGCGGGGCTCATGACCGGTTGCTCGAATGAACCGCAAAAGGTCTTCACGTGCAATGTTTGTAGTCGCCGTATTTTCAAGCGGATGACAGTTCAATGTCTCGTCGGCCAGCAAAGCCTCGTCGAAGACGATCGTCACCCGCTTTCCCGTATCATTAATCACAGCAAATGCCGTGACGGAACCGGGTGTGACGCCCAGTGTTTCCATCAGCAACTCGGGCTTGCCGAATGAAAATCGCCCAGCTCCCAATCTTTTGGACAGTGCCTTGAGATCGACCCGCGTCTCGCTGTTGGCGATGACGAGAAAAAGGGCACCCTTGTCGTCTTTGAGGAACAAATTCTTCGTGTGTGCGCCCGGAAGAGGGATCTCGACCTTGTCGCTTTCGGCAACCGTGAAGACTGCGGGATGGTCAATTGTTTGCGTTTCGATTTCAAGCTCGGCCAGGGCCGAAAAGAGGTCTTGGCGTGTTCGGGGCATGGCGCGACGCTTTCTCCGTGTCGATCGATCTGCCGAAGGGCGCAAACTCCGACGGATGATCTGTATATATGGGTGCGTGGGGGCTTTTTGACTGCCTCAAGAGGAGGCACTTGCATTGCCTCGGCACTTGCGCCATAAGGCGGATCTTCCGCCGCCGCAAGGCGGCGCAAGCTTCTGGACATGCGGGTGTAGCTCAGGGGTAGAGCACGACCTTGCCAAGGTCGGGGTCGAGGGTTCGAATCCCTTCGCCCGCTCCAGGACATCAGGCTTTCTGGCATCCCCACAGAAACAGGCTCGCGCCGGCAATGTGCTGCGCCTCATTGGGCGTGCGGCCGGGTTTTTCAAATTTTTCGGATTCTGCCGGCCTAAATGCCGGTACGCAGCAATCACCATTCCTCTCTCTGGTTCGCCGCGCTGTCGTCAAAGGAAAATCCTTCGCAGCGCTATGTCGCATACCCGTCGGCCAACACTATTGATGTCCGGTCGGCCGCTTGCTCACCCATTCCAGGCTCTAGCGCACTCGGAACCGAATTGCAGAATGATACCGCACCAATCGTCAAGCACGAGGGTCGTGCTGACTTCTGAACCGTAACGCAACAACACCCCTCCGCGCTTACCCCCGAGCGCGCGGAGGGGCACGGAGAAATGCCCCCTTGGGCGCTTCTCCGTTGTTCATTGCGCGTGGTTTCGCGATGAGCATCGACTAAGTCTCGGGATTACGGCTGAAGCAGGACCAACTAGGAGGCTCCGCGCGAAGCGGCGCGGCCACACTCCGACAACGCATTTGTCCGGGATCCGGCCCTTACGAATCCGTATGGACGGCCATGGGCAACGCGCAGCTATAGGTAGCTCCTCACTTGGCGTCTGATCGACGCTCGCAAACCAGGGGAGACATCACATGAAAACGACGTTGGGAATAGCCGTCACGGCCGCGGTGATGATTTTCGGCGCGGGGCTCGGCAACGCGGCGACGGTCAACAGCGATATTCACGCACTCAAGCTGCTTTCTTCAGACGGCTCAGCGACAGTGCATGTCGGCTATCGCCATTGGCATCATCATCGTTGCTGGTGGAGCCATGGTCACCGCCATTGCCGGTATTGGTAAGCATCGATACGGCGCCCACGCGGCGCCGTAATTCTTTCTCAGCCCCGCCGTGCTTGAGACTCGTTGCCGCCATAGCGAAGGAAGATAAATGCACCTGCCTTGTCTGAAAGGCGTTTGAAAAGGTGCAACTCACGTGAAACGCTTCGTGCAGTTTCTCCAGGCGGCACTCGCATGCGGAATACTGGTGGCCCTCATCTTCAGTATTCCAGCGGTTATGGCTGCTACCCCCCTTCATCTCGATATCTCGTTTATCACGCGCGCCCATCTTTTGACCGCGCATGAAAATGCTGATCTCGTGATCTCTTCTCCCCGCCTTTAGTTTGGGATTGCCAGGGAAGACGTTCAGCGCTCACCACGAAACCGGCCCCGAGTGGGGCCGGCATCGCACGACGATCAGAAGTAGCCGTAGTCATAGCAGTAAGGATGATTGCGGCGGTAATAATAGCCGTCACAGCTGTAATCATATCCGTACGCGTAATAGGGATAGAACCCGTGGCCGCGACGGAAATGACCGTGGGCAAAGTGAGCACCATGGCCCCCGACATGGCCTACGTGACCGCCGCCGTGGAAGCTGCCGCCGCCCATATGACCACCGAAGCCGCCCATGTGGCCGCCGCCGAAGCCGCCGCCAAAACCACCCACGTGGCCGCCACCGCTGAAGCCGCCACCGCCACCGCCGCCACCGCGGGCTTCAGCACCGGCGGCGAAGCTGACGACCGCTAGCGCTGCTAGCGCGCCGGTCAGCGCTTTCTTCCATTTTTCCATTTTTAAGCTCCTTAAAAATAGTTCTCATCGCGATTTCGCGACCGCCGGCGTTTCTAAGGTTGGTCTCCAGAGGCCTCCTTTCAATCCGTTGCGCTCGATTGCGCATGGCTGGCAGACGCCGTTCGCGGCCCTAATTTCTCAGGTTGGGGAAGGAGATAGGCTGGCGGCGCCGCGAATAATGCGTCGCTGCGGCAATGGGCTTCGTACTTGTCCAGTCGGTAACCGACCCTCCGTATCGCGGATATGATGGAACGACGACGGACGGTCTCTCGAGGGTCAGGTCGTTCGAATGCGTCCTGGCCCTTTCACGCGAACGAGTTTTCATATTCGTTGGCGTTGAAGTCGGCGGCACGTCGCTTGAACGCCATCAAAGAACATCATACCACAGGCGCCTATTCGACTTAGAGCCTGCACCCATTCGTCTCCGGCACTCAATCCGTTCGGTTTAGAAAACGAGGACCGCGCACGCCATGATCGCTAGACCTCTCATCGTTCGTCCGATCGCTTTTCTCGCCGTCATCGTTGCGGCCCTATCGATGGCTGGCTGTGGGATCAATACGATCCCTTCCTATGAGCAGCAGGCGAAGGCTGCCTGGAGTGAGGTACTTAACCAGTACAAGCGGCGCTCCGATCTCATTCCCAATCTCGTCGAGACCGTGAAAGGCTTTGCGGATCAGGAAAAGAGCGTTCTGACGGAAGTCACGAAAGCGCGCGAGCAGACGACGAACATTCAATTGCCGCCGGATATTCTCACAAACCCGGATGCGATGAAGAAATTCCAGGACGCGCAGGCGACGCTTTCCGGCGCACTCGGGCGGCTGATGGCCGTCGTCGAGCGCTATCCTGACATCAAATCGGGTCAGAACTTTCTAGCGCTGCAAAGCGAGCTCGCGGGAACCGAAAACCGTATCGCGATCGCGCGGCGCGATTACATCAAGGCGGTGCAAGCCTATAATACCGAGATTACGACGTTCCCCGGCCGGCTCTGGAAGATGGCGCTCTATCCGCAAGCCAAAGAGATGGCGACGTTCGACATTACGCCGGAAGAACAGAAAGTGCCGAAGGTCGATTTCAGCAAGCCTTAGGTTTGAGGCCAAGCAACCTTTTCGAGGAGCCGATCCGATGGCTGGCGCTCTGACTGCCACTCGGTCTTCGATCTCGCGCAGCGGTCAACGAGCGTTGCTGCGGTTGCTTCTGGCTTCCTGGAGCATTGCTCTCGCGGCGTTCTCGGTTCCTGTCCATGCGGATCCGGTTTATCCGGAACTCGCAGGACGCGTCACCGATGACGCCGGCCTGCTGACGCAAGCGGAAAAAGCCGACATTGAAAAAGATCTGGCATCTCTCGAGGCGACGTCGACCGATCAGCTTGCCGTCGTCACCGTCAAGTCGCTGCAAGGCTATTCGATCGAGGATTATGGGATCGGCCTCGCACGAAAATGGAGGATCGGACAGAAGGGCAAGGACAACGGCATTCTTCTGATCGTCGCGCCGAACGATCACAAGGTCCGCATCGAGGTTGGCCGCCGGCTCGAGCCGTTCATGACCGACACGATGGCGGCGCTCATCATTCAGAATGCGATTCTTCCGAAATTCCGGCGCGGAGACTATGCCGACGGCATCAAGGATGGCGTGCGCGATATCAAAGCGGTGCTTCTTGGCGATGCCGACGAGGTGAAACAGCGTGCTGCGGGGGCGCGATCGCCCGAAAACGATCCTACCGCGATGATCCATCTGGTCATCTTTTTCCTGATCGTCGCCTTCATCATCTGGGTGAATTATCGCAATGCGCAGGCCATGCGTTCCGGCGTTCCGGGTGCGCGCCGTCGTCCGGGCGGGATCGTCTTCATTCCAGGCGGATCGGGAGGTTGGGGCGGCAGCGGCGGCTGGTCTGGAGGCGGCGATAGCGGTGGCGGCTGGTCGGGTGGCGGCGGCGACTTCGGCGGTGGCGGCGCTTCAGGGAGCTGGTAGCCAGGATGATAGCAAAGCAAACGAGTGATCCTGCAAGATGACCTTCATCAGCGCCAACGACGCCGAACGGATCTCCGCGGCCATCACGAAGGCGGAGCGCAACACCGCGGGCGAGATCGTCGCCGTCGTTGCGGATCAAAGCAGCCGCTATCAGCACGTTCCCTTCATGTGGGCGGCGCTGCTGGCGCTGATCATCCCGTGGCCGCTGATCCATTTCACGTGGATGAAGGTGCAATGGATCTTTCTTATCCAGTTGCTGGTGTTTCTCGCGCTCTTGGCACTTGCGTGGCATCCGAAGATCCGGATGTCGCTCGTTCCAAAAACTATCCTGAAAGCCAACACACGGCGCCGAGCGGCCGAGCAATTTCTTGCTCAGAACCTGCACACGACGACCGGACGAACTGGGGTCTTGATTTTCGTGTCGGTTGCTGAGAAGCGCGTCGAGATCATCGCCGACAGTGGGATCGACGCGCGTGTCGAGAAAGGCACGTGGCAGAAAATCGTCGATGAATTCACTGCCGAGATCACTGCCGGTCGACCGGTCGAGGGTTTCGAGCGGGCGATCGCGCGCATTGGCGAGCTTCTCGCGCAGCACTTTCCGCCGGGTGCCGTCGATCCGAACGAGCTGCCCGATCACTTGATCGTGTTGCGCACCTGACTGTCCGATGCGACGGGAAAAAGGGGGATAGATGTCGACTTTGGATATCGGCGGCGGCGCCGATCAGGCTGCGACGGTGGACGGCGGCGTGGTGACGCGTGCGCCGCTTCGCGCCCGTGTTTCGTGGATGCTCTACGACTGGTCCGTGCAACCGCATTATACGTTGGTCCAGACGTTTCTGTTCGGTCCCTATTTCGCCAATGCCGTCGTTCAGAATTCTGTCTGCGGATCGATGCTCGCTGAAGGCAGCGCGAAGGCGGCCTGCGGACAATCGCTCTGGGGCTACGCTGCGGCAGTCGCTGGTCTGCTGATCGCCGTTCTCAGTCCACTTCTTGGCGCCGCGGCCGACGGGCGCGGATCGCGCAAACCCTGGATGGGTGCGCTTTCGTTGCTCTTCCTCGCTGGGCTTACGACCCTTTGGCTTGGGACGCCGGATGCGAGCATGACGACGATCCTCATCGTGCTCGGCGGCTTCGTTGCGGCGACACTTGCCGCCGAGCTGATGAGCGTCTTTTCGAATGCGATCATGACGGGGCTCGTTCCGCGCGAGGAGCTAGGCCGCCTTTCGGGAACCGGGTGGGCCGTCGGATATTTCGGCGGTCTCGTCAGCCTCGCTCTAGTCGCTGGGCTGCTGGTTCCGATACCGGGCGAAACCAAAACGCTGCTCGGGCTTCATCCGCTGCTCACGCTCGACAGCGCGACGCATCAGAGCGATCGCATCACCGGCCCGTTTGCCGCTGTCTGGTTCGTGATTTTCATCATTCCGTTCTTTCTCTTCGTTCCGGACCGGCATCGACCGACAAGCGCACATCCCGAGCGTTCGGCGGCCGCCGAGCTTTGGGATACGATCAAGTCGCTTCCGTCGCTGCCGAGCCTGTTGATCTTTCTTGTCGCGCGGATGCTTTTTACCGATGGCCTGTCTGCGATCTTCGCGTTCGGCGGCATTTACGGGGCTTCGGTATTCGGCTGGGGTCCGCTCGAACTCGGCATTTTCGGCATCATTCTGACGCTGGTCGGAGCGTTCGGCGCGCTCTTTGGCGGGTGGCTCGACGATAGCATCGGGCCGAAGGCGGTGATCATTCTTGCGTTGCTCGCATTGATCGTTGGCGCGATCGGAATTCTGTCGGTCGACAAGACACACATTTTATTCACGACCGTCGTTGCGGAGAAAGCGGCCGGTTCGAAGCCGTTCTCGGCCATCGGCGAGCAAGCTTTTCTGGCATTTGCGATCCTGGTCGGCATCGTTTCCGCCCCGGTACAGGCGGCAAGCCGGTCGCTGCTCGCGCGGATCGCGCCGGCCGATAAGATCACGCAGTATTTCGGGCTGTTTGCGTTCTCAGGCAAAGTCACGGCGTTTCTTGCGCCGTTCTTCGTGGCGTTGATTACGCAGGAGACAGGGAGCCAGCGCATCGGCATGTCGGCCGTTTTGGCGTTTCTGGCGGTGGGCGTCGTAATGATGCTGTTCGTCCGGACGCATCCGGCGCGGTGAAGCCGCTCAATGGCGGAAGTGTCGAACGCCGGTGAATACCATCGCTAAGCCACGCTCGTCGGCGGCCTTGATGACGTCCTCGTCACGCATCGCGCCGCCGGGCTGGATAACCGCCGTGATGCCAGCTTCTGCGGCGGTGATCAAGCCATCGGGAAACGGGAAGAACGCATCGGAGGCGACGACCGACCCGATTGTGAGGGATTCGTCGAGGCCGAGCGCTTTTGCGGCTTCGGCGGCTTTCCAGGCGGCGATGCGGGACGACTCGACCCGGCTCATCTGGCCCGCCCCGACCCCAACCGTCGCTTCGTTCTTCGCATAGACGATCGCATTCGACTTGACGTGCTTGGCGACCTTGAAGGCGAAGCGAAGATCTTTAAGCTCGGCGTCCGTCGGCGTGCGCTTGGTCACGACTTTCAAATCGAGATCGTCGGCGTTGCTGGCATCACGCGATTGTACGAGGAAGCCACCGGCGACCGATCTGAAGTTCAGGCCGGGGGCGCGCGAATCCGCGAGGCCGCCCGTCACGAGCAGGCGCAGGTTCTTCTTGGCAGCGAAGATGGCCTTCGCTTCATCCGTCGCGTTGGGCGCGATGACGACCTCGGTGAAGATCTTCGTCATCTCTTTGGCTGTTTCGGCGTCGATCACCTGGTTGAGCGCGATGATCCCCCCGAAGGCGCTCACCGGATCGCAGGCGAGCGCCTGGCGGTAGGCTTCGGCGAGAGACGACTTGACCGCTACGCCGCAGGGGTTCGCATGTTTGATGATGGCGACCGCGGGGCGCTGCGGATCGAACTCGGAGACAAGTTCGAAGGCGGCGTCGGTGTCGTTGATGTTGTTGTAGGAGAGTTCCTTGCCCTGAAGCTGCTTCGCCGTCGCGACGCCGATGCGTGGCTCGGCGGAGAGGTAAAGTGCCGCCGTCTGATGTGCATTCTCGCCGTAGCGAAGCTCTTGGCTGAGATGGCCGCCAACGGCCCGCCATTCGGGTGCGCTCGTGCCAAGCTCGCGCGCGAACCAGTTGCTGATTGCGGCGTCGTACGCAGCGGTGCGGGCAAAGGCCTTCGCCGCGAGTGCTTTGCGCAAGGGGAGCGTCGTCGCGCCGTCGTTGGCGGTGATCTCGGCGAGCACCAGATCGTAGTCGGACGGTTCGACCACGACCGTGACGCTATCGTGGTTCTTGGCGGCGCCTCGGATCATCGCCGGGCCGCCGACGTCGATATTCTCGACGCAGTCGTCGTAGGCGGCTCCCTTCGCGACGGTCGCCTCGAAGGGATAAAGGTTCACGACCAAAAGATCGATCGGCAGGATTCCGTGCTCGCGTGCTGCGGCCTCGTGGACGTCGTTGCCACGAATGGCGAGAAGACCGCCATGAACCTTCGGGTGCAGTGTCTTAACGCGGCCGTCCATCATTTCGGGGAAGCCCGTCAGCTCGGAGACGTCCATGACGTCGAGGTTCGCGACCTTCAGCGCCGCAGCCGTGCCCCCGGTCGAGACCAGTTCGATGCCGCGCGCTTTCAGTGCGCTCGCGAATGCGATGAGCCCGGTTTTGTCGGAGACCGAGAGCAGAGCCCGGCGTATGCGTTGGTCGGCCATGTTCACCCCAGCTTTTTCGGAGTGGCGGTTATCACGGCGCGCCGGGCAAGGCCATCCCACCCAGAGACGAACGCGCGATTGTGACGCGCAAGCACTTGATCAACAATGGCTCAGCCGAGGTTCGCCGGTTCGGCGCGGACCGACCAGTGAACGGATGTTTCGCCGAACGTCGTCCCGCGGAGCACGATCTGCAGGCTGGGGCGAGGTCCGGCACTGTCGACGAAATATAGACTTTCTTCGATCGACAATTCGGCCGTGTCGTCGGCGTTGAACAGCCATGCCTTGCCGTCGGGAAGCGTGATCCGGCATGTGCCGTGTCCGGCCGGTTGGCAGCGGCAATCGGGATGGAGATGGAAGTGAATGGCGTACGGCAGATCCTGTTTCAGGCGCAGTGTCCCGTTCGGAGGCGCGAGCGTGTCGATGCCGTCCAGCCTGTCGCCTGCGTTCGACAGCGCCAGATGCCGGCTGTAGATCAAGCCGAAGCGCTTCAGATAGCCGTCGTGGCTGGCGCTGAGTTCAGCCTGGTTCGCGCCATCGACAAATTCTGCGACGACCGTATCGGGCCCGCGGATCGGCAGGCCATCAACCATCGATTCGAGCCGTTCGTTGCGAATGAGACGAGCCGAAGATGTTTCTGCAAGGCACAGCGTGTTGTGGCTTGCCGTCGCGCGCGCGACCGAATCCCAGTCGCGGTCCGCCGGGCCGGGAAACCCGCCGTTGGCAAACATCAAATAGCGCCCCACCGTCATTTCGAATGAGAGTGCGCCAGCCTGGGCTTCGGTTGAAAGCTCGAGCGGCGGCGGCGAGCCAATATCTGCCAGCACGATTGTCTTGTCGCGTTCAAGACGCGCATAGCCCGAATGCCGGGCGATCGGCATGAGATCGAATTCGCCGCCCGAATAGCCAAGGACGGTCGCGAGTGCGGCCGGTGAACCTGTGCTCACACCATTGAAGCGGGCAAGCATGCCGTCGCCGAGCCGCATGAACCGCAGAAACCTCAGCGACTTCCTGATAACATCATTGATCTCGTCTGGCGCGACGAGCGTCCGCGACCCGAAGCACTGGCCAAGCGGCAGCAGATCGAGGATCAGATCCGATAGGACACTGGCGCTGCGACTGACGTGGCCGCCATCCTCAAGAATTTGCCGCTTTAACTCGAAGACGAGCGCCGCTTCCGCCTCCTTCAACTGGCGGTCGTGCCCGGACACGGCAAGGCCCGAGAGAACGAGCGCGATGAGCGAGACCATGCGTGGCACGCCATCCGGCGCGTTTCGCCACGTCGTTCGGAGTGCAACAATCTGCTGGCCGATACTGGACAGGATCTGAGTATAGGCGCGGGCGTCGAGATCCTCGAGCAGCATGTTGGCTTGCGAGATCCACGAAATCAAACGTCGTGCGATCACCTCGGGCTCGAATGCGACGCCGTGCGACAGCTTTTTGAGTGCAATCCATTCGAGCACCAGATCGCGCGCAGTTGCTGCCGCCTCCTCCTCTTCGGTCGCTGCGAGGTGCCGGAGCCAGCCAAAGCCATGAAGCTCACGTTCCCAGGCGACGCTCGGGGGCGTGATGCGAAATGCGGACGCGCCCTTGAGATCGGCGATCTGTGAAGCGAGTCCGAAGTGGCCATGCGCGACTTCGGTCCAGAAGCTTGGATCGGCGGCACGCAGCTCTTGCGGGACGATCAGGATTTGATCGGCGCCATTACCGGCATAGCGCCACCTCAGAAGCGGCGAGGAGAGGGTCAGCGTCACGGCGCGGCGGCGCAGGCGCTCGACCGATAGCGAGCGGATTTTCAGCCGTTCCGTAACATTGAGGCTCAAGGCCCGGTTCCCCCTCCAGCGACGCCCGTGGTGATACCTCTGACTATCCGCCGACATCAGCCAAAACAAGGCGGGCGTGCGTCACACGCGAACTCTCAACAGGACTTCACGAGAGACGCGGCGAAAAAGCCGTCCAGGCCCTGCAGGCCTTCGGAGAGATCGGCGAAATGAGAGGGCAGGGTTCTGAGATCGCCGTCGGGCGTCCGCCACGACATCGGAATGGTCTCTTCGTCCAGCATGATCGGGCGGCGCGCGAAATCCCGATGGCGCGCGAGAAAGCCTTCGATCTGCTTCTCGCCTTCTTCCGGCTCCAGCGAACACGTGCAGTAGACGAGAACGCCGCCCGGTTTCAAAAGCTCGGTCGCATGGTCGAGGAGCCTTTTCTGCAAGTCCGCGAGGGCTGGGATATCCTCAGGCCGCTTGAGGTATAAAATATCGGGGTGGCGGCGGATCGTGCCGGTTGCCGTGCACGGCGCGTCGAGCAGGATCGCATCGAATTTCTGTCCCGGGCTGAACGTGAGCGCGTCGGAAACGACGGTCTCGGCGGCGAGACCAAGACGCTTCAGGTTTTCCGACAAGCGTTGAAGACGTCCGGCGGATTTGTCGACGGCGGTAACTTCCGCTCCGGCGGCCGCAAGCTGCGCGGTTTTTCCCCCGGGCGCCGCGCACAGGTCAAGGACGGACAATCCGGCAATATCGCCGAGGAGTTTGGCGGGTAGCGCCGCAGCCGCGTCCTGGACCCACCAGGTACCGTCGAAATAGCCCGGCAGATCCTCGACGCGCCCGGCCTGCGCGCAACGGATCGAGCCCGTCGGCAGGACGACTCCGCCGATGCGTTCCGCCCATCGTTCGGGATCGGATTTGACTGTGAGATCGAGTGCGGGCTCTGCGAGGGATGCGCGCGCGATCTGGCGGGCACCTACGGCGCCGTAGCTGTCGTTCCAGCGCGAAAGGAGCCAGTCGGGAAAAGTCAATACGACGTCGTCGAGTGACTGCAGCCGACCTTGTCCGCTTTCGCTGACGCGGCGAAGGACGGCGTTTGCCAGACTTGCAAAGCGTTTGCCGGAGCTGTCGGCGCGGCATTGATCGACGGCGAGTGAAATCGCGGCGTGTGGCGGCGTCTGAAGCAACAGGAGCTGTGCTGTCGCGGCGAGTAAGATCTCGTCCAAGCGCCCCATGCGTTCGGGCAGCGGCTTCGCGATATAGGTATTGAGGACGGCCTGCAGTGATCCGCGGTGTCTTAGCACCGTCGTTGCGATCAAGCGCGCGAAGGCGCGGTCGCGAGCGACAAGATCGCGCGCCGCCGCCGCGCGGGTGAAGGCATCATCAAAAGGGCGGTGCTCGACCAGCACGGAATAGAGGGCCGAAACGGCGACATCGCGCGTTTTGAGACCGTCGGTATTCGCAGATCGGCGTGTCGTCGCGTGCGAGCGTGACGCCGCCCTCGGGCCGGGTTTTTTCGGGTTTGCGTGGTCCGACACATCAGCCCCAGGGGCTCGGAGGCTTGGTGTAGTTCTGACCGCCGATCCAGACTTCACCGGATGTGCCGCGTGACCCGGCGGCGGTGCTTTCACTTCCAGTGCTACTGCTGATGCCCATCTCGTGCGCCTGAGCTTCAAGTGCCGCGATCCGGTTCTCAACGTTGGGATGGGTCGAAAACAGATTGTCGACGCCATGCCCGTTCAGCGGATTGATGATGAACATGTGCGCGGCGGCAGGCACCGCCTCGGCCTCTTCGTTCGGAATTCGCCGCGCGAGACCGTCGATCTTGCGAAGCGCTGATGCGAGCCAAAGAGGATTCCCGCAGATCGTCGCGCCCATGCGGTCGGCCTGATACTCGCGTGAGCGACTGATCGCCATCTGGACGAGACCTGCGGCCATCGGAGCGATGATAATTGCGGCCAGTGTGCCGATGATGCCCAACCCGCCTCGGTCGTTGTCGCGGCCGCCACCGAAAATCATGCCGAACTGCATGTATTGGGCGAACATCGAGACCGCGCCACCGATCGTTGCGGCAACGGCCATTGTCAGTGTATCGCGATTTTTGATGTGGGAGAGCTCATGCGCGATCACACCAGATAACTCTCGGGGATCGAGGGTTTCGAGAAGTCCGGTGGACGCGCAGACCGCCGCGTGCGACGGACTACGGCCGGTCGCGAAAGCGTTAGGCTGCGGATTGTGCATAATGTAGACGCGCGGCATGGGCAGGTCGGCTCTACGCGCAAGGTCACGGACAATTCTCACGAGTTCCGGAGCGGTGGCGTCCGTGACCTCCTGCGCATTGAACATGTGCAGCACGACGCTGTCGGACTTCCAAAGGCTGAATGCGTTCATCGCAAGCGCGATGAAGAACGCGAAGATCAAGCCCGTCTTGCCGCCGACCAGCGCGCCGAGCACGAGAAAAATGCCCGTTAGCAATGCCAGCAGCATTGCGGTTTTGGCGTAATTCAAAGGCATGTGGCCACTCGCGACACGTCGTCCGATCTTAAGCGTTACAGACGCGTATATATTACATCCCGACCGTTCATAAAGGTGGCGTGCCCAAAAAAGGTTGCTGCCGCTGCATTGGAACGTTCCGTCGCGAGGGCCAACATGACAGAGAAAGACAGATCCGCTTCGACCGACGATGTTCCGTCCCAACGCCCGCTCACGCCGGAAGCACAAAGGGCCTTGGAGGAGGCGGAAGCGCGGCGCAGACAGCAAAGTGCCGGGAATGCGCGTCCCGCGGAAGTCGGGGGACGAGATGGCCCGGACCCGACGCGCTTCGGTGATTGGGAGAAGGGCGGGATCACGTCCGATTTCTGACGCAGATCGCATTCCGCGGACCCGCCACAGAAAATTGCGTTCAATTGACCATCCGTCGGCAGACAGTTCGAGTCCGGCATTCGAGTTGCATCGCCGCATGCGTTGAGGGCGACGGTGTTTCACGGAGGGACACATGTACGAGGAACGGGTGGCTGGTTCTCGACCATTGGTGCGCACGAGACGCCGGTCGGGAACGGGACTTTTCGTGATGATGTCGGTGGCCTTGTTTCTGACCACTGGCGCCGCTCTGGATTACGCTCGCGTGGTCAGCATGCGCGAAGGGATCGAATTTGGCGTCAAATCTGCGGCGCAAGCGGCGGCGCTCGTGCTGCGAGGGGGACAGGTTCCAGACGACGAGATCACATCCGTCGTCATGTCCCATTTCGACAAGGACGGGGCGTTCGCACGTCATGTTGGGACAATCGAAGCGCCGAATGTCATCATCGACCATGCTGCGCGGGCCGTAACGGTCGATGCCAAGGGGACCGTGATGATGACGGTCAGCCGGCTAATCGGGCTTAACGACGTTACCGTACCGGCCACATTTACCACGAACTGGGCGCCCGATCAGAGCGCCCAGGATATTCAGAGCCGTTAATTCACATCGCACGCCGGTTCTGGCGATTGCTGATGAGATCATCGACAACCGCTGGATCGGCGAGAGTCGAGGTATCTCCGAGGCTGCCGAAATCGTCCTCCGCGATCTTGCGCAGGATGCGCCGCATGATCTTCCCGGAGCGCGTTTTGGGAAGGCCCGGCGAGAACTGAATGAGATCGGGAGAGGCAATCGGGCCGATCTCGCGCCGGACGTGTGCGACGAGATCCTTCTTCAGGGCATCATCGCCGTTCTCGCCCGAGTTCAGGGTGACATAGCAGTAGATGCCTTGGCCCTTGAGATCGTGTGGGTAACCGACGACAGCGGCTTCAGCCACTTTCGGATGCGATACGAGAGCGCTTTCGACCTCGGCCGTTCCCATGCGATGGCCCGAGACATTGATGACGTCGTCGACGCGGCCCGTAATCCAATAATAGCCGTCAGCGTCGCGACGGCAGCCGTCGCCGGTAAAGTACATTCCGGGATAAGCCGAGAAGTACGTCTGAACGAAACGCTCGTGGTCTTTGTAGACAGTGCGGGACTGTCCCGGCCAGCTGTCGAGGATGACGAGATTGCCCTGTGTATCGCCTTCGAGAATTTTGCCCTTGTCGTCGACGAGTGCGGGCTGCACGCCGAAGAACGGTTTCGTCGCCGAACCGGGCTTCAATGGAATGGCGCCCGCGAGCGGAGAAATGAGGACTCCGCCCGTTTCCGTCTGCCACCAGGTATCGACGATCGGACAGCGTCCTTCGCCAATGACATTATGATACCACTCCCAGGCTTCGGGATTGATGGGCTCGCCGACAGAGCCCAGGAGCCGCAAGGATGCGCGGCTGGTTTTGCTGACGTGGTCGTCGCCGGCACCCATGAGCGAGCGGATCGCCGTCGGCGCAGTATAAAAGATCGAGACTTTCCACTTATCGATGACGTCCCAGAAGCGCGAGGCGGACGGATACGTTGGAATGCCCTCGAACATCAGCGTCGTCGCGCCGTTCGCAAGCGGGCCGTAAACGATATAGCTGTGGCCGGTGACCCAGCCGACGTCAGCCGTGCACCAATAGATGTCATCGTCGCGACAGTCGAAGACGTATTGATGGGTCATCGAGGCGTAAACGAGATAACCGCCCGACGAATGAACGACGCCCTTCGGTTTGCCGGTTGAGCCGGACGTATAGAGGATGAAGAGCGGATCCTCGGCGTGCATCTCTTCCGGCTCGCATTCGGCAGGAACCGTGATCAGTTCTTCGTGCAGCCAGAAATCGCGGCCGGGTGTCCAGGGAACGGGATTGCCGGTGCGGCGGACAACGAGCATTTTCTCGTCGCCCTTGCACTTGGCGAGCGCCGCATCGGCGTTCTTCTTGAGGGGCACCGGCTTGCCGCCGCGGAGCCCTTCGTCGGCCGTGATGATGAGCTTCGATTCCGCATCTTCGATGCGGTTCTGAAGGCTGTCAGGCGAGAAGCCGCCGAAGACGATCGAATGGATGGCGCCGACGCGCGCGCACGCCAGCATGGCGTAGGCGGCTTCGGGAATCATCGGCAGATAGATTGTGACGCGATCGCCCTTCTTGACGCCATGCTTCTTCAAGACGTTGGCGAAGCGCTGGACGCGCTCGTGAAGCTGGCGATAGGTGATAAGCTCGCTTTCATTTGGGTTATCGCCTTCCCAGATGATCGCGACTTTGTCGCCGCGTGATTCGACGTAGCGGTCGACGCAGTTGGCGGAGACGTTCAATGTGCCGTCTTCAAACCATCGGATATCGATATGGCCGGGAGCGAAGCTCGTGTTCTTCGCGCGAGAATAAGGATTGATCCAGTGAATGCGCTTTCCGGCTTCGGACCAGAATCCTTCCGGGTCGTTGACCGAACGCTGATACATCGCTTCGTAAGTATCAGCGTTAACATAAGCCCGCTCCGCCCATTGGGGGGGCACTGCGTAAACTTTCTCCGACATCGAGCGTACCTCCGTGGGGCCGTCTAAGTTGCGGCCTTTTTGCTATTATGCTGCCGCGTGCGGCGCTCCACAACATGCCCGATGGTGGTGTGCCGGCTGATCCAGTTGAAATGATCGGCGTCAATCCCGCGTTGCGGCATGGCTATATATGGCTATATCAGGCGCGCCATACGGTCGTCCGCTTGATTTCGAAGTCCTCAAGCTCACGCGTGACGGGAACTTGATATTCGGCAAGCGGCGTAAACCGCCCTTCTGGAAAATAGCTGCGGCGGGGGTCTCCAATATAGATGGCGCAACCACGATCCTTCGCGTCATCTATATACCGCATGACGCGATCGGCCAGCTCGCGCTCGTAGAACAGATCTCCGACGATGACGAGAGCCTCAGTCGGGGCCGGCGCGCCCAGAAGATCGGTGCCGGTCGTTTCGACTTTAACGCCATTGGCATCCGCATTCAGGGTGCAGGCAGCGAGTGCGAGGCGGTCGATATCCGCGGCCAGCACCGGGCCGGCACCCGCTTTTGCGGCCGCAATGGCGGAGAGGCCGGAGCCTGTGCCAAGGTCTATGGCGGCTCGCCCTTCGCAGATTTCGCGATGATCCAGAAGGTAGCGGCTGACCGCCTGCCCGCCGGCCCAAGCAAAGGCCCAGAATGGCGGCGGCAAGTTCATTTCACCCAGTTCGTCCTCGGTCTTTTGCCAGATGGGTAGCGATTCCTCTGCAAGCCGCAACGTAATCTCCGGCACCAAGGGCGGCGCCAGGGGCTTCGTATTTGCGAGAATGAAACGCTCGGTGTCGCGGCGATCTGACGGGTCGAGCTTGCTGTCGGTCATGAGCCTTTGAGCTTTTTCAAGTCGACGCGGCCCATTCGGCAGACTTCCTTCCATTCCTCCGCGCTGACCGGCTGAACAGAGAGGCGGGAATTGTTGACGAGAACCATGTCCGAAAGTTTGGGGTTGGCTTTGACTGCGTCAAGACCGACGGGCTCGGGGACCGGCGTGACGGCGGCGACATCCACGCACTCCCACTTGCCGGTCTCATCCTTCGCCTCCGGGTGCACCGGTGCGATGACGCGAACAATGCCGACAACTTCCTTGCCTTCATTGGAGTGGTAGAAAAAACCGAGGTCTCCGACTTTCATCGCACGCATATTGTTGCGCGCCTGGAAATTCCTCACGCCGTCCCACTGTTCACCTTTCGGGCCCCTTGATACGAGGTCGCTCCAGGAAAAGACATCGGGTTCGGATTTGAAAAGCCAAGTTTGCATGATGCTGAGCATTCCCGCGTGAGCATCGTGCCTAGCCCGGATCGATCTCGATCTCAAGCGCGCAAAATGCAGAACCTCCGCACCCGGAGGTGCAGAGGTTCAGACGCGACACAACCTTGGAATTCTATTCGTTGGGCTGCAGTCTTGAGGAGTGCTGCCGATATCCCGACCTTAATTGCCGAAACCTGATTTTGGGTAAACGAGCCCGGCCTGCGAATTTTTTTTGGCGGACGGGGGCGCGAAGACGATCCAGCGCCGGAGCAGAAACACCGCAAGAAAGCTCATTACGACTGCAACGGCCTTAGCGACGATTGCAGGCGCGGCGAAATACTCCGTCAACGCAGCGATAACGGCACCGGTCAGCATCAAGCCGAGCAATCCCGACGCCATGAACCCGACAAAGCGGCGCTGCATGGATTTCTGCGAATGGTTGACGTCGAAGACGAACGTCGATGATAAGACGTAGTGGGCAAGCATTCCGGCAGCATATCCGACGATACCTGCTACCGGAGCGTTAACGGCGGACCGGCAAAGGCCGACATACACGCCGAAATCGACGGCCAGGGCGAGAACGCTGACGGCCGAATAACGCGACAACTGCGGCATGATGCGCGCTCGGTCGGCGACGCGAACGGGCGCACTGGCCATTCTCTCGATAGGCGTAGCAAGCGCCATTCGTCAGCTCGCCTTGCGGAGTCTGTTCGGGACCATGCGCACGCTTTTCAGCGCGTCTTCGACGCCCGAGCTGCCGGCCTCGTGGTATTCGGCGTCTTCGTTGACGTTCCAGATGTCGTACAACATCTCGCCTGCGATGATGTTCTTGACGGTCAGCATCGACGTCATCATCGCGTGGTCCTGGTTGTTGTACTTGTGCATGCCGTTGCGACCGACGAGATGGAGCGTCGGATACTTGTCGGCGAGTTCGGAACGGATGGCTTCGATGTTGCGCTTGTAGCCCTCGTCATAGACGGGATAGGCCTTCTTCTGGCGCACCACGCAGCCGTCGACACATTCGTCTTCGGTGGCCAATCCGATCGTCGCGAGTTCCTTGCGAGCAAGCGCGAGGAGGTCTTTGTCGTCTGCGGCCCAAAGACCATCGCCTTCGAAGCAGAAGTATTCGAGCCCAAGACAGGCGAGATTTTTATCGGGCACCATTTCCGGCGACCAGGAACGGAAGTTCTGGATGCGGCCGACCTTGACGCTCGGCTCATGGATATAGATCCAGTTGTCGGGGAAAAGGTCGGGCTTGTTGACGACGAGGGCGACCGTGATGAAGTCGCGGTAGCGAAGATTCTCAGCGGCGGCAAGGCATGCCGGCGCCTCGGTGAACGAATGCATCAGTCCGCGGATAGGCGCGGACGATATGACGTGGCGCGCCGTGAATGTCGCGATGTCACCCCACGGCGTTCGGGCTTTGATCGTCCAGAGATTTTGTCTTGCATCGTAGCTGAGGCTCGAGAGCTCGGTGCCCATGTGGATTTTCCCGCCTTGAGCGCGCGTTTTCGCGGCGGCGGCGTCCCACATCATGCCCGGGCCTTTGCGGGGATACTGGAAACTTTCGATCAGCGTCTTGATCACCTCGCCATCGTTGGCGTCGGTCCCATCCTTGACGCCCTTCGGCTTCACCGAATTGCGAAGGGCATTGGCCATCGCTGACCAGAGGTCGAGCCCTTTGATGCGCTGGGCAGCCCAGTCGGCTGAAATCTCGTCGCAGCTCATGCCCCACACTTTCTCAGTGTAGGTTTTGAAGAAAATCGAGAACAGCCGTTCGCCGAACTGGTTGGCAACCCAGTCGTGGAACGTCTCGGGTTTTTCGTTCGGAAACGCCTGCTTATACATGAACGACAGCACGCACATCGCGCTTTCGACAACGCCGAGATTGCCGAGCGCTTCGAAAGCTTTGAGCGGGTAGGAATAATATTTGCCGTCATAGTAGATGCGGCTCATGCGCGGCCGCGTGATGAAATCCTGCGGCAGAATTTCCTTCCAGAGATCGACGACGTCCTTCGATTTCGAGAAGAAGCGATGGCCGCCAATGTCGAAGAGAAAATCCTTATAGTTGACCGTCCGACTGATGCCGCCGACGTATTTCGGGTCGGCTTCGATGACCGTCGTGGAAATTCCCTCTTTCGTCAGAAGGTAGGACGCGGTGAGCCCAGCCGGGCCCGCGCCGATGACGAACACTTCACTATGGGACATGAGATACGCCTACGCCTACTCTCGACAAAACGGCCTTTATCGGCATGGCCGCTGTTGCGAGCAGCTAGCCCCTCTTCCGGGAGCCTATGGGAGATCGGTAAAAAAAGACTGATATTGTGCCGAGTTCCGCAAACCCGTGCCGGCGACTAGGGCCGAAACGCGTCGTCTCCAGGCTTTACCGTCCCCTAACGCACTTCAGGTAAGGTCGGCCCTTCAACGGGGTACGCGTATGATTTCCGCTGCAATCCGGCGCTCGGGCCTGAAGCCGTCCGTTTGGCGCCTCGATGGGCTGCCGAGCTGGAGCTGGTGGTTTCTGGCGCTAGCTTTCATCGGCATGAAGAGCTGGCTGACGTCCGGCGGGGGCATCTACGGCAACATCGGTGATTCAGACGATCTAACGCGTCTCATCCAGGTGCGGGAACTGATGGCCTCTGGCCACTGGTTCGATACGACGACGATGAAGGTCGGCGGCGATGCCGGAATGCTGTCGCACTGGTCGCGATTGATCGATCTCCCGCTCGTCGGTTTGATCTCGCTCTTCAGCCTGGTCATGCCCGTGGAGGATGCCGAACGACTTACACATGCGGTGTGGCCCCTGTCGCTGCTCGCCGGGCTACTGTGGGTGATGTTTCGCTGCGTGCAAAGCGTGGCCGGAGATCGCGCCGCCGGCATCGTGATGGCGCTCACGGCGCTTTCGCCCTTCGCGTGGTATCAGTTCTCCGTAGGCCGGATCGACCATCATAACGTGATGATCGCCGGAACGG
The DNA here is from genome assembly GCA_018242215.1 of Pseudomonadota bacterium. GTDB lineage: Bacteria > Pseudomonadota > Alphaproteobacteria > Rhizobiales > Hyphomicrobiaceae > Hyphomicrobium_B. Next base: position 306,612 of record JAFECG010000027.1, on the reverse strand, counting down.
TGGCGGCGGCGCTGCTGATGTGGTCGCGGCCGCGGTGGACGGAGCATTGGTTCCTAGCCGGTGGGCTGACCGGACTCGCGCTCGCCGTTGGTTATGAGGCGCTGGCTCCCGCGGTTGCTCTTGGTGTTCTCGCCACGGTTTGGGGCCTTTTCGACCGGCGCAACGGGCGTGCGGCGGGAGCCTTCGGCTTGGCGCTGGCGCTCGTCTTCGCGGCTTCCTTCTTCACAACGATTGCGCCCTCGCGCTGGATGGACATTCATTGCGACGCGATCTCGCTCAACATGGTGGTGCTGGTTTCGTTCGGCGTGGCCGGGCTGCTCGTCGCCGTGGGGCCGGGACGCGGTTGGCCGCTTTCCGTGCGGCTTCTCGTGATCGCGGGGTTCGCGGCTGCCGGCATTGCGGGCTTCGGTTCGCTGGAGCCGAAATGTCTTGCAGGTCCGAAAGGTCAGTTGCCGGCCCTGCTCAACACCATTTGGCTCGACAAGGTCGCGGAGGGCGAAAGTCCAATCGCGCGGATGTTGACGGGTTCATTCGCCGAGCCGCTCGCCTTGATCGCCTTCTTCGTGTTGGGATTGGTGGCGCAGTGGAGTGAATTACGGAAAACCAGGACGTTGGCGGATATATTTCTTTTCGCCGTTCTCGGGATTTTCGTCGGTCTCGCGCTCTGGCAATACAAATATGTCTCGTACGCCAGTTGCATCGCGACGGTGCCGATTGCAATCGCGATCAGCCGGCTCGGCATGGTCGGGGAGATCAGCGCGCCAACCGTTCGTGTCGCGGCGCTCGTCCTCCTCAATCAATCGGCTCTTTTGCTGTTCACCGGTATCGCAGATCAGCTTTTTCGTGCGCCGAACGCGGTCGCGGCGGAGCAGAAGGCGAACGCCGGCGCCTGCTCGAAACCTGACGCTATTCGGGATCTCGCCGCCCTTCCGGCAGGCCTCTTTGCTTCGCACATCGATATGGGTGCGTATATCGCCGGGCTTACTCATCATCGCGCGCTGGCGGCGCCTTATCATCGGATCGCCAATGCGATCATTGCCAACTACGAGATCTTTTCGGCGCGCGATCCAGAAAGCGCCGCTGCCGTTTTGAAGCAGCAACACGTCGATTACGTCGTCATCTGCCGGGGCCTCGACGGGCCACCGTCCACGACACCCGAGTGGAAAGGCACGCTCCGCGCCGATCTCGTGAATGGCAAGGCACCGGCTTACCTCGTGCCGGTTCCGCTTTCCAATCCGCATTCGCTCTATCATGTCTGGAGAGTGGATCGCGCAGCGATCAATCTTCCGCTTTCAAAGGCCGCTGCATCAACGCAGTGATCGCATCCTCTACGGTCAGCTGCCCCTCGACGATACCGTAAACGGCTTCGGCGATGGGCATGTCGATACCGCGGGCGTTGGCCAAGCCGACGAGTGCCTTGCACGTATAGATGCCTTCCGTCACCGCTGCCCGGCTGCCGAGAATTTCGGCCAGGCTTCGTCCTTCGCCCAGAGCGCGTCCGAGCGACATGTTCCGCGATTGGGGGCTTCCGCATGTCAGGATGAGATCGCCCAATCCGGACAGTCCAAGGAGCGTTTCGGGGCGCGCACCCATGGCTTCACCGAAACGGCGAAGCTCGGCAAATCCGCGCGTCACGATTGCTGCGTGCGCGCTTGCTCCGAGGCCGCGACCGGCGACGATCCCCGCCGCGATCGCGAGCACGTTTTTGACAGCGCCGCCGAGTTCGGCGCCGAGAACATCGCTCGACCAGTAGAGGCGCATTTGCCGAGAGGAGAGAGTGGCTGCCAACGCGCGGCCGACATTTTCATTGCGGCAGGCGAGCGTCAGTGCCGATGGCAGTCCGCGCGCGACATCTGCTGCGAAGCTCGGGCCCGAAAGCACAGCGCGCAGGACATGCGGCGCAACGTCCTCAAGAACGTCGCCCATGAAGCGCCCGGTCGATTGCTCTATGCCTTTTGCGCAGATAATGACCGGCGTGTCGGGTGCGATCTGTTTCGCGAGCTTTCCCATCACGTCGCGCAAATGCTGTGCCGGAACGACAGCAAGAATAGCGTCCGCACGGGCGACGTCGGCGAGATTGCCGCTGGCGCGAATTGCGGGGTTGAGATCTACGCCGGGAAGAAACGTCCGGTTGACGTGGCGCGCGTTGATGTCTTCGACGATTTCGGGTTCGCGCGCCCAAAGGGCGACCGATCGGCCGTTGTGGGACAATGTCTGGGCGAGGGCCGTTCCCCAGGCACCGCCACCGACAACACTGACCGAACGTATTTGCAAGGCTTCCCCCGACATAATCCGAGCTTTCATTTAACACGGTATTCTGACTTACGCTCAAACTAGGCTTTGATGCCCGCGCCAATCGCCTTTGGCGCTGCGCCGTCGAGCGGCCAGCGCGGTCTTGCGGGTGCATCGAGCGGATCGACATGGCCGCGCGCCAGATGTTCTGCTCCGGCCCAGGCGATCATCACGGCATTGTCGCCACAAAGTTCCAGCGGTGGCGCATGGAAGGAAAAATCATATTCGGCGGCGACGTCGGTCAGGGCGGCGCGGATCGCTTTGTTTGCCGCAACCCCGCCCGCGACGACGAAAGGCCGGTGATTTTTATCCGGTAAAAGGTCCACAGCGGCTTGCATCGCGCGGCGAACGCGGTCGGAGACGCTGTCGCAGACGGCGGCCTGGAACGAGGCACAAAGGTCTGCAACGTCTCGCCCGGATAGCGGCGCAGCGTGCATGGCGGCGTGGCGAACGGCCGTCTTCAATCCGGCGAATGAGAAGTGCGGGTCTTCGCGCCCTTTCATCGGCCGGGGGAGGTCGAAACGGCTGCCATCGCCGTCACGTGCCGCCTTTTCAACAGCGGGGCCCCCAGGCATCGGCAGTCCCAGCAGCTTTGCGGTCTTATCGAAGGCTTCGCCCAGGGCGTCATCGATCGTCGTCGCAAGGCGGCGGTAACGGCCGACGTCTTCGACAAGGAGCAACTGCGTGTGACCGCCCGAGACCAGGAGCATCAAATAGGGCGGCCGGATGTTGTCCGTCAGGCCTACCGTCAGGGCGTGGGCTTCAAGGTGATTGATGGCGAGAAAGGGACGGCGCGTGGCGAGCGCGAGTGCCTTGGCCGTCGTTGCTCCGACGATCAAACCGCCGATCAGACCGGGACCGGTCGTCGAGGCGATCGCTGACAGGTCCTGTAAGGTCACGCCCGCTTTATCGAGTGCCGTCTTCACGAGGTCATCGAGCGTTTCGGCATGGGCGCGCGCGGCGATCTCCGGGACGACGCCGCCGTAAAGGGCGTGCCTGTCGAACTGCGAGAGCACGATATTCGACAGGATGCGCCCTTCGCCCGCGGCATTTCGGACGACGACAGCGGCGGCCGTCTCGTCGCAGCTCGTCTCGATGCCGAGAACAACTGCGGAAGAAGGCGCAAAATCGGAAGGCTCAGCCATCTGTTCAGGAACTTATCGGCACGTGGTTGGAATTCGCGCCTCTTTGGAGCATACCTGTCGCCCGAATGACCGGCATTCATTTATCGGCATCCGGGCCCGAGCGCCCCGCCTAGCATCCGGAGAAACCTTTTTGCAAGCGACCCGCATCCGCATCGGGACCCGAGGTTCGCCTTTGGCTCTGGCCCAGGCGCACGAGGTGAAAGAGAGGATCATTACCGCGCATCGGTTTTCCGAGGACGCGGTAACCATTCACGTCATAAAAACTACCGGCGATCGGGTTCTCGATCGGCCGCTGTCGGAAATTGGCGGTAAAGGGCTTTTCACCAAAGAGATCGAGGAAGCGTTGCTCTCAGGCGAGATCGACATTGCAGTCCATTCGATGAAGGACATGCAGACGGTGCTTCCGGATCGTCTCGTCATCGGTGCCGTCCTGCCGCGGGAGGACCCGCGCGATGCGTTCATTTCTCTCCGGCATCGGGATTTCGCAGTGCTGCCGAAAAACGCCGTCGTCGGAACATCCTCGCTGCGGCGGAAAGCGCAGATCTTGCACGCGCGTCCGGATCTCAAGGTCGTCGATTTTCGCGGCAACGTGCAGACGCGGTTGCGCAAGCTCGAAGAGGGCGTCGCCGAAGCGACGTTCCTGGCCGTGGCGGGTCTCAAAAGGCTCAAGCTTGAAGAACGAATTACAGCGCCGGTTTCGATGGAGCATATGCTGCCTGCGGTCGCGCAGGGCGTCATAGGTCTTGAGGTACGAGACGACGACGCAGCCATTGTTCCTATCACGGCTTCTTTGAACGACGCGACGACAGCGCACGCCGTTGCTGCAGAAAGGGCCTTTCTCGCGCGTCTCGAAGGGTCATGCCGGACACCGATCGCGGGCCACGCCGTGATCAATGATGGGGAGGTGTATTTTCGCGGTCAGCTTCTCTCGCCGGATGGCGCGAAGTGCTACGACGTTTCGCGTCGAGGAAAAGTCGAGCAGGCGCACGATCTCGGGCTTTCGGCGGCCGACGAAATTCTGAGCCAAGCCGACGCTGCGCTTCTTGTGCGTTCGAACGCCTGATGCATGTTCTGATCACGCGCCCGATCGAGGATGCCGAGCCCCTCAAGGCGCGCATCGAGGCGCTCGGGTGTCGCGTCACCGTGGCACCCCTTATCGAGATCGTCTCGAATGACTTACCTGTCGACGTCGTTGCCGGCGCAACGGGTGTGATTGCCACGAGCCGGAATGCGCTCGCGGCATTGACGGCTTCGCCGGCGTTGCCTTTGGCAATCAAGCGGACGCTTTATGTCGTTGGCCCGGGAACGGCGTCGGCTGCCCGAAAGATGGGGTTCCAAGATGTTGTCGAGGGTGCCGGACGGGCCGAGGATCTGGTGCCAATCCTCACGGGCAAACACGGTGCCGCAGACCGTCTGATCTATCTCAGAGGTGACACTCTTGCATTCGATCTTGAGGCGGCACTGGCCAAAAATCGCGTTAACATCGCGCCGGTGATTGCGTATCGGTCTGTCGCCATGGATACGTTACCGCCGGACGTCCTTAAGGGGCTGGAAACCGCCGATATCGATGTCGTTACGCTCATGTCGCCGCGCACGGCCAGGATTTGGTCGCGGTTGGTCTTGGCTTTGGCTTCGCCGGTACAACTTTCTGGACTAACGTATCTTTGCCTGTCAGGGCGCGTAGCTGAGGCCTTGGGCCCTCCGGCAAAAGCCGATAAGGTCCGGGTCGCTTCACACCCCAACCTCGAAGAAATGCTTGCGCTCATAAAACGTCTCGCGGCAAGTTCGAAAGCGGAGTAACAAGGCGCGTAACGCCGGTTCAACGCCCCGGCAACAGAGCCCTCTCAATAGATGAATTTTTGTCTGAAATGCCCGGATGATGTGTCGGGTCCGGATGGCATATGCGAGTTTCGTAAGGAGGCTTAGGCTCCGATGGCAGACGACAAATCAGGAGCAGGGTCGAGCGGCGCTTCGGGCAAGCGGCCGTATGCGACCCTTGATCTGAAGGCGACGGAAATCAACGTGACACCCGTCAAAGGCAGCTCGGCGAGTGCACGCGCCAACGCCCAGGCCGATGAGGTTCCGCGCCCGGCTGCGGCGCGCTCCTACGCTTCAGGGGCCGGCGATACCCAAGAAGAACCTCGCGCGGAGAAGGGCGAAGCGTCGAACACCACGTCAGCGTCGGGGTCGGCAGCAAAAAGCGACGATCCCAAGGTGGTCGTGCAGAGGCGCGGCGGCGTTTTCAGTCACCTCATCGCGGGCATTGCCGGCGGGGCCTTGGCGTTCGGAGCCGTTCTCTGGGCGCTTCCTCAACTCGGGGTCGAGAACGGCTCGGAAGAACAGATCATCAATCTCTCGCAACGTCTCGCGACGGTCGAGAAGAACGAGCGGAGCGAAACGCCAGCTCCGGATTTGAGCGTTATTCAGACCCGCCTTACAAATCTCGAAAATGCGACACAGAAAATTCCGGGCTTGATCGAAAGTCAGACGCGGCTCGTCGCGGAAACCAAGGCCGCCCTAGCTTCTGCAGCCTCGGATGCTGGCTCGCCGCAGCTCATCGAGCGGCTGGGTAAGGTCGAAGACCGGCTCAAGGCAATGGCCGATGCAGGAGTCAACGATCCCGCTGCCACCCGAAGTGAGCAACTCGCCGCGTTGACCGGCAAGGTTTCCGATCTCGAGACGAGCCTCGCGACGCAACTGACAGCGCTGCGCACGAGCGTCGCGAAAGACGTTGAAAGCCGCATTCAATCGGCGACCGAAGCAAGCGAGGCGGCGCGTGCCGGAACACAGCGGCTCGACAAGGAGGTTGCGGGTCTGAAGACCGACGGCGTGCGCGTGGAAGAAGAAATCTCCGCGGTCAAGACGGCGACCGACCACGTCGCGGCAGACGTCAAGGTCGCCCAGGACCAAATCCAGAGCCTCAAGACGGCTTTGGATGGTGTCCGGACGGCAGCCGCGAAGCCAGCCGACATCGCTGCGGCGGTCCAGCCGCTGGAGCAGAAAACGGCGGCGCTGGAAAAAAGTGTTCAAGAGGTCGTTCAGGCCGATGCGGCGCGCAAGGAAAGTGCACAGCGCGTGGTTCTCGCGCTCGAGCTTCAAAATTTGCAACGCGCGCTCGACAGTGGGCAGAGTTTTTCGGCTCAACTTGCCGACGTGAAGAAAGTGGCTGGCAACGGGCTCGACCTTTCGGCGCTCGAGAAACTTCAGGATTCCGGCGTTCCTACTTTGACGGAGCTGACGAAGGATTTCCGGACGGCCGCCGATAAAGCCGTCGATACCGATTCCGAACCGGCGGATGCGAGCGTCGTAGACCGCCTTTGGGCCGGCGCGAAATCGGTCATTCGTGTTCGGCGCATCGATCTCAAGGCGGACGACAAGAGCACGGAAGCGGTCGTCGGGCGCATGCAGGTCGCGCTCAACGATGGGCGCCTGGCGGATGTTCTGGAGGCTGCGAAAGAACTCTCCCCCAAAGCTCACGAGGCGGTCCAGCCGTTCCTCGACAAAGTGGAAGCGCGGGTGAGCGTCGATGCGGCGCTCGCGAACCTCGATTCGCAACTCAAATCCTCCATTGCAGGCGTTCCTCAGCCATCGGCAAAGCCGTCGCCATAAATCGATAAAGGGTCAGCGTCATGGTGCGCCTCGTCGTCTATCTGGTTACGATCGCCCTCATTGCGTCGGGCCTCGCGTGGCTCGCCGACCGGCCGGGAACCCTGCAGATCGTCTGGCAGGGCTACGATATTGAAACGTCGGTCTTCCGTGCCGTCGTCATCCTTGCTGCGACGGTGGCGTTCCTCATCTTTCTCTGGTCGGTGTTCCGGGCGCTCTGGAACAGTCCAGCTGCGATCGGGCATCGTCTCTTGCGACAGCGCCAGCGCAAGGGGCTCGATGCGTTGTCCGGCGGCCTCATCGCGATCGGGGCGGGCGATAGCACGCTCGCATCGCGCTATGCGCTGCAGGCCCGGAAGTCGTTGCCGCATGAGCCTCTGACTCATCTTCTGCGCGCACAGTCCGCCGAACTTTCTGGAGACCGTGCGGCGGCGCGGCGCATCTACGAGGCGATGCTTGCGTCTCCCGAAACCGAGCAGCTCGGTCTCAGGGGGCTTTTCCTCGAAGCCCAACGCGAAGGCGCGAGCGAGGCGGCCCGCCAATTCGCAGCAAGGGCGCTCAAGGCCAATCCGAAGCTCGGATGGTCGTCGACCGCGCTCTTCGAACAGCAGTGCAAACAGAAGGATTGGGCGGGCGCGCTCACGACGCTCGAGAACGCCAAGAAGAGTGGTCATATCGCAAAGCCGGCGGCTGATCGCAAGCGCGCGGTGCTACTCACCGCGCAAGCGATCGACGCAGAAGACGGCGCCCCGGACAAAGCGCTTGCCTGGGCGCTCGAAGCGCATGCTCTTGCTCCCGATCTCGTGCCAGCCGCAGTCATCGCGGGTCGCATCTATGCCTCGCGCGGCAATACCGCGAAGGCTGCGAAAATCCTGCAAAAGACCTGGACGAAATCGCCTCATCCCGATCTTGCGACGGTCTATGCCTTCGCGAGGGTCGGCGACAGCACGCGCGACAGGCTTGACCGTATTCGCCAACTGGCGGCGCTCAATCCGCATTCGATCGAAAGTCCGATTGCGGTCGCTTCGACAGCGGCTGAAGCGCGACTTTATGATGAAGCGCGTCGGGCGCTCGAACCCCTTCTTGCCGATCGTTTGACGCAACGCGTTGCGCTTCTAATGGCGCGCATTGAGGCCGGCGAGAACGGCGAAAAGGGCCGCGTGCGCGAGTGGCTGGCGCGGGCGATGAATGCGGCGCGCGATCCGGTCTGGATGGCGGATGGCGTCATTTCCGATCACTGGGAGCCGACGTCTCCAGTCGACGGTCGTCTCGATGCTTTCCATTGGCGCGTGCCGGTTGAAACGCGGGACGGCGCGGGTCGTGAAATTCTGGCGAGCAAGATCGACGAGCTGATTGCGATCGCGCCGGTGGCTGGAACGAGCGCCGCCGCCGGCTCCGAGAGCAGTCATCCGCAGGAGCGTGCTGCGGACGCCCAGAGCACGCATTCCGAGCCTGAGGTGGTCGTTGCCGAACCTGTTACGGTGACCGCAGCGCCGCAGGGGGCGGTGGGTGCTTCAAAGGATGAGCCCGTGCCGCGAGGCGGTAACGGTGCAATGCATCCATCGATAATCGCCGAAGACACATCTTCGTCGATGCCCGCTGAGCCGACCGCGACGACCAGGATCGCTCCGTCAGCGGGTGCAGCGATTTCGAGGTCTGATTCGACCGTTTTCATCGCGCCGAGAGCACCGGACGATCCGGGCACCGAGCCGGAGGAGCCGGAGCTCGAACAGCCAGTGGCGCGGCGTACGTACCGGGCCGCCAACTAGTACGCGGGGCGGCTCGCGTTGTGGGTTCAAAGTATGTCTAAGGCCGGATCTGCGGCAGCTCGGCCGTCGGATCGTCAGGCTTGCAATTCCCAGCCGCCCAGAGTATCCCTCGCGCCTTCTCGGATGGATGCCCGTCCACCGCAGGAAAAGCCGCTTTAGCTCAGCCGGTAGAGCACGTCATTCGTAATGACGGGGTCGTGTGTTCGAGTCACACAAGCGGCACCAGACTTTGCTGGCCGGTACCGTTAGCCGTAACGGGCTGCTCCGGAATTGCTGGACCCAGGAGCGCTGCAAGCTCCGAACCTCGCTCTCTCCCTTTCCGTTTCGTTCGTTCGATCGCAGCTTCGAACTGTTGCGGGCGTCTCGAACCGTTCGCAAGCAGGGCTCGGAACCGATCAATCGGCCGCTCAATGAGCAAGCGAAGAGTGGCGGCAGCTGTGAGAACCAGGATGAGAAAACAGCCGATCGAAGCGTCGACGGGACCAAAGCGCAGCGCGAAGACCTGCAGCAGTGGCCAATGCACGACATAAATCGGATAGCTCAATTCTCCGAGTGAGCGATCAAACCGCGCATGTCTTGTCGATTCGAATAAGGGGATGAGCGCGGCGCAGAATATTAGAATTCCGATATCTATTCTGAGCCAAAGGTGATTGCCGTTGAAATAATACGGTTGCTGCAAGACGATCAAAGCGATGACGAGTGCGAGCGCAACACAGGTCATGGCTGTGGTCTGAAATTGCAATTGGCGCAAATAGCGTGGCCAAATTCTTCCGCCCCAATAAGACGCCATCCCAAGCAGAAAAATCCAAAAGTAGGCCATGCCGCTTCGCAGTTGGAGCGGGTTGGTTGGGGGGAGAAACCAAATAAACGCGAGGTGCATGATGAAGACGACCGGCAGGAGCATCAGAATCCTTTTTGGACTCCGCGCATAAAACGGTGCTGAGAGATAGAAGAAGAGTTCAACGCCGACCGACCACATATTCTGCATGTGGGTGACGTGGGTCAGCACGAGGGTCGATGGCTGGAGGTCGGTCACAAATTTGAGGTGCCCCGAGTGAGACGCCTGAAGCCACCACAACGTTTCGTTCCCGATCAAGCCGAGCGCGGAGACATAGAAGTAGATATTCGATATGATGCCGTTGAGATGCGGCTCCAACGGTAGTCCGAGCGAAACGAAAAATACCCCGATGACGAAGGCGTATGTAGGCCACAACCGCAGAAAGCGCGCGCCATAGAACCTGAATATGTCGCGCGGCTTATACTTTTCATTGAGGACGAGAGCCATGCAGTAGCCCGATATGGCAAAGAACAGCATGACTGCGTAAGTGCCCGTAAAAATGGGCCAGTTGATCCCTGCATGTGAACAGACAACAGACAGGGCCAAGTAAAATCTGATTGCCCCCACGTCCCCCGCTTCCCGCAAAAAATAAAAAATGAATTTGTCAAATAAACCGACTGGCGGTAGCGCGATTCATATTGCGCCGCGCCATTTTAATTTAATTCACGCATAAGATCAGAGACGCTTTGATTTGATTCAGGTCCAGTCTTAATATTCAGTAGTTTATCTTTTTTCCACAGCTGATGAGCGAATGCCGCTACGGCAGGCATCCGATAGCGCTCATTGGTTCGGAGCCAATTGAATCTTCCGCCAGATCGAAGTAGCCGGGTGAGGCGGCGCAAAGGCAATGCGCCCGAGCGGCGACGGCTATTTCGCTTTCCGTCTCTTGCGAGTGGTGTCGTTGCGGAGAAGATGGATCAGATAGATCCCCAAGGCTAATGGCACACCGAGCGCCAGCAGCATTTTGATTTCTTCCCACATCGTCGGGACTCCCTCAGGCCGACCGCCGCTGCGTCATATCATACGCTCCATCTCGTCTGAAAACGGCGCGGAGCGGCATACAATAAATTTTTATGTCGTGAACTGATGATTTGTTTGCGCACCGGTGCAGCCCCATCACAGCCCTGGATTGCGGCTGCACGCGAGCTTTGGCAGATAAGACGATGATCACGATGCAAGGGCAGGGACCATCATAGAAACAGGAAGGCCCTGCCATGTGACTGGCAGGGCCTACAGGATCGCGCCGCCCTCGCGCCAATCGGTATCGGTCCCGCTTGTCCGACCTGACTGACAGCAACGCTCTTCCCGCTGAGACTGGCAGCGATAGCTAATGCTGATGTCATGAACAATTCACAAAACGCGCAAAAAACTGTAACAAAACGATAGAGTGGTCACGGTTCAGCACCGCCCCTCACGGGTCGCCAGTTCAGCCGTCCGGAACGCATTAGACGTTTTCGCGCGAACGGCCTTCAGTACTCATCTTCCTCTTCGACGCGATAGCTGTAGGGAAGATTGCAGCAGTATTCTGCGGCGGCTCTTTGTGCATCTTCCCAGGTTTCAAATGCGCTGCCGATCACCTCAGTGCCGCCGCTGAAGCAGCCCTCGGCATCGTTTCGGCAATGATCGCACCAGACAACGACCTTGAATTTTCGCATGCGGCTTCTCCCTCGAGAAAAGCCCTCCGCGTCGCTCCCCATTCCACGCACGACCTTGCGGCGTGCGCTACCTGCGAGAAAGCAGCTCGCTTGCGCGGTCCTATCGTTCTTGTGCGCTTTTCCCGCAGTACGCGCCAACGACAGATTCGGAATAAGGCTAGCATTGGGCGTGGAGACAAAACGTGACTGCGGCGTAACAGTCTCAGCCAAAAACGGGTTTGGGTCGCATCAACGACCGCCGCCTTTGGAGGCGGCGGCGCGCATAAAGTCACATTGAGGTCCTTGGAACTCGGTCTGCCACATTCTCTCTGGTAGGCTTCGGTGTCTGCAATGCACATTGCTATAGTTCAATGGGGGAACCAAACGCCGTGAACGTGCGACTGATCTCTATTCTGGCTGGCGGTCTGTCTCTGATCGCCTCGCAGGCCAATGCCGAATGTACGATGAACGAGATCGAAAAGCCCAACACGCGGATCGGTCTTTGCCGGCAACAGCCTGGCATCGCGACCGGCTTCGGCTGCACGTCGCTGCTGATGCAGGAGCAGGTCGCCGATCAGTTCCAGCAGATCGAACTGGCGCGACGCTGCGGGTTCAAAGCGGAAGCCGACAAGCTCGAAAAATATTACAAGGCGACGACGCCGTTCGTTGTCAGCCTGTACGAATGCGTCGACACGTCCGTCGATCGGGCAGACGTCGAGAAACAGGCGCGGGCCGAAGTTGCAAAAAACCTGGCGAGCTTGCCTGCGGATTGCACGGCCGAACTCAAGGACAAAATGGCGAAACGATTGCCGAAGCTCATCGAGATCGATGAAAAATCGCTGGCCGAGGTCAGGGCGCTCGCGGAGAAAATCAACCTCGTTCCTGCAACTCAGAAGTAAAGATTCGAGATTGCGGGGAATCCCAATAAGCGTTTATTCACCGTAACTTCGTTCGGTATTCTCACAATTTGCAAATGTCTTCTAATGTCATTTTTTGCCCGCCCCCGCGGGTTGGGAAATGCATCTGGGAGACGTCCCATGTCTCGATTCAAGGTCGTTGTCGGCGCGCTCGCCGCCGTGCTGAGCATCGCTGCCTTTTCTTCATCAGCCTATGCAACGCATCGGCGGTGCGGGTATGATCCTTATGGGTATCATCCCCCGGATTTTCGCGGTTGCTATGATTATTATCGGCCGGCCTATCGCCGAGGCTGGGGCTTTTATCCTGCGTATGGGTTTTATCCGGCGGGCAGCTACTATGCGTTGCCTCGCTACCCAGTCTATGCGGTGCCGGTGCCCTATCCCGTCTATTCGGGTGCCTACTGCTATTACGACAATGGCTGGGATTTCCGCGTTCGCCGGGTTTGCGTACAGGGCTGGTGAACACACCACTGGCAATTCATTTGCGGCGCCAGAGCCTTTGCTGGCGCCGTTTGCGTTTAGCCTAGCGGAATCGTAGCCAGTCGAGTGAACGCGGACCGCGGCAGAAGTCGCGATGATGCAGGTAATAGCAGCGGCGGCCGTCGTAATAGTCGTCGCGTGCGAAGGGGTCGCCGGCATACGTCGCAAATCCGAAGCGATAGCCGTGGGGCGGCCCGGCGCGATGATACCCGAGCCGGAAATAGTGATCGTAGCGGTGATGCCAGTAATGGGCTTCCGCAGACGGCATGAGGGCCAAAAGCCCAGAGACCAAGCCGGCGATCCGCACAAACTTCAACATCTGCTGCCTCTCGTTTATTGACCCGCACGATCAGTCGCTCAGGTCTGACACCAAGGCAACGGCGAACTGTTGCCATGGCAAATGACGAAAGGGCGAAGCGCGGCGACTTTAAGCAAAACGCGAAACTTACCGGTATCAGAACGCGGCGTCCCGCTTCGGCTATGCGACGAACCGGGGATTTTTCGTGCGGCTGTGGGATGCTGGAGACCTATTGTGCCCCCGGGGAAGCCGGATTATACGGCCCCGCCGTGCCTGCCGGGCCGCTCCCTTGTTCACCAGTGCTGCTGCCCGAACTGGAATTGGAAGGTAAATTGATTTCGGCCGGTGGCTGCTTGTTGATCGGCACGGAGGGCGATGTCGGGGATACGACGGCGTTGTTTTCGCTTCCCGGTCCGACTTTACCTGGTTCAAAGGTGCGCGCGGCGTTGGAGCCGGCGGGCGGCGTCACGGGGGATTCGGCATACGCAGCCGGTGAATTCGCGAGAGCGGCTGCGGCCAGCGCGGCAGCCGTAAGCAGTCTCGTCCTCATGGGAAAAGATCCTTTTCGCTGTTCCATACGTTTGCAACGCATGGCGCAACGCCCGTGTTCCCCTCCAGGTGGCTGAGTTCAACTATCCCTTATTGGCGGTCGGTGGCCCGTTCGACGTGGAGGGGGCCGTTGCTGGGTTCGGCTTCTCCTTGACGGCCACCCTGTCGCCGTTGACTACCCCATCCGGCGGGCTCTCGATCACTCGATCTTCGGGTGCCAGTCCCGATGCGATTTCCACCGTGCTGCCGCGATCGCGGCCGATCGTGATCTGCTTCAACGCGACCTTGTCGTCAGGCCCGACGGTCGCAACCTGCAGCCCGTCCTTATCAAAGATGATCGCGCTCGATGGAACGACAAGAACGTTCTTTTTGTTGCCGACGGTCAAATGAACGCTGGCATAGGCGCCGGGCATCAGCTCACCTGCAGAGTTATCAATGACGAGCTGCATGCGTGTCGTGCCTGAAGCGACATCGACTGCGCCGGATGAAGCTTCAACTTTCGCCTCGTATTTATTTCCTGGCCGCTCGGGCACCGTCAGGATTCCGACAGTCCCTTTCGGAATCAGCGGGACATAAGCCTGGGGGACATTGACGTAGAGCCACAGCTTGTGAACGTCGGCCACGACGAACATCTCCGAGCCGGTGGCGCTGCCCGTGTTGATCAGGTTGCCGACGTCGGTGTTGCGCACCGTCACGATGCCGTCAAATGGCGCGACGATGCGCTTGTATTCGGTCAATGCCTTGAGGCGATCGACATTGGCTTTTGCTGATTTCACCAACGCATTCTTCGCGTCAAGGTCGGCCTTCTTTTCGTCGGCGGCCTGATGCGTCACATAGTTGCTCGGCAGGAGGGCCTGATAGCGCTGGTTCGTGACTTCGGCGAGCGCGGCATTGGCCTTTGCATTGTTCAGGTCCGATTCGGCCTGAGATAACTGCTGGTCGAGATCGGGGGCGTCGATTGTCGCGAGGACGTCGCCGGTTTTCACCCGCGTGCCGATATCGGCGTTGCGGGTTGCAACATAGCCGCTGACGCGTGCGAAGAGCGCAGCCTGATAATAGGCGTCCAGCCGACCAGGGAGATCGAGAACGCCAACGCTCTGCTCGACTGCCGGCGCCGATGCGGCAACGGTCGGGATGGCGCGCTCCACGGCCTTGCTCTTGAGCTGTGCGACGCTCTGCTCACGGCTTTCGATGCCGATGAACGCGAGCAACGCTGCTGCACCGATGAAAACGGCCGTCGCCAACGACATTTTCCAGCGCGCGCTCCGAGGCTGCTCGGGTGGCGATTCAGGCAGCATGAAATTCTCCAGGGATTGCACTTTGCGGTGGCGATGAGCTGGCGGTCCGGCGTCCGTGCATCAGACTGAATATGACTGGCACGAGGAACAGTGTTGCGATAGTCGCGAACAGGAGGCCGCCGATGACTGCGCGGCCGAGGGGTGCGTTCTGCTCACCTCCCTCTCCGAGGCCCAACGCCATCGGGGCCATGCCGATGACCATCGCAAGTGCAGTCATCAACACCGGACGGATGCGCACGAAGCCCGATTCAACCGCCGCCAGAATCGGGTCGCCATGATCGGCCAATCGTTCGCGAGCGAAGCTTACCACGAGCACGGCATTGGCAGTCGCGACGCCCATGCACATGATGGCGCCCGTTAAGGCTGGAACGGACAGCGTCGTTCCGGTGACGAACAACATCCACACAATGCCCGCCAAGGCGGCGGGAAGCGCCATGATGATCACGAGCGGGTCGCCCCAGGATTGGAAGTTGACGACAATCAGCAGGTATATAAGCACGATGGCACCTAAGAGACCGAACAACATTCCGGCATAGGCGCTATTCATTGTCTTTACCTGGCCCAGAAGGACCGCGGACGCTCCTTTGGGGAGATCCTTCGTCGTTGCATCGACGATCTTCTGGATATCGGCGGCGACGGCACCCAGGTCGCGTCCCTCGGTCGTCGTCAGGATCTGAACCATCGGCTGGATATCGTATTGGGATACAACGGCGTTGGTCCTCTGGCGATGGAAACTCGCTACCGCACCGAGGATCTGTGGTGCCGGTGCGTTTGAGGCGGTAATCGGCAAATTTTGCAGCGATGCCAGAGTGTCGAGCTTGTACTGTGGAGCCTGAATGACGATCGGGTATTGCACACCGTTCTTTGGATTGAGCCAGTACGTCGGATTGACCTGGCCGGTGCCGGCAAGGCTCGTTGCGAGGCTGTTGGTGACGTCCTTTTCCGTGACGCCGACGTACTGGGCGCGCGACCGGTCGACATTCACGTCGAAGCCCGGATTGCTTCGCGATTGCTGAATGCGCGCGTCGGCGACGCCCGGGATCAGCTTGATCTGTCGCAGGATCTTCTGGGCATAATCGAAATTCGGACCAAGCTTCGGACCTCTGATCTGAAGGTCGATCGGAGTCGGGGCGCCGAAGTTCAGAATCTGGCTGACGATGTCTGCCGGAAGGAACGAGAAAGTCGCGCCGGGGAAGCGCTTTGGTAACTCGTCGCGGAGTTCCTTGACATAGTCGTTGGTCGGCTGATGACCTTCGTTGAGCGCGATCTGAATGTCTCCATCCTGCGGACCGATCAGGCCGGTGTTATTGTACGTCATGTTGATGCCGCTGATCGGGATCCCGATGTTGTCGACCATCGCCGAAAGATCTCCCGGGGCGATAACCTCGCGAATGGCATCTTGAATTCGCGCGAACTCGTTGGCGCTTTCCTCCACGCGCGTTCCGACGGGCAGCCGAACGTGCATCAGGATCTGGCCTGAATCCACCTTGGGGAAGAAGTTGCGCCCGAGATACGGTGTCAGCAGGAACGATGACGCGATAAATCCAAACGAGATGATGAGCACGAGCGCGCGATGTGCCAGGGCGCCCTCGAGGAGGCGATGATACCCGCCGCGAAACTTCTCGAATGCGTGCTCGAAACCGCGCTGGAACATCACCAGCGGATTGCGTGTCGGCCTTTCGTGCGCCGAGTGATCGTGAGGCTTCAAAAGATATTTAGCCATCGTCGGCACGAGTGTTCGCGACAGGATGAACGAGGATACCATTGCGAACATCACGGCTTCCGCCATCGGCACGAACAGAAACCGTGCAACGCCCTCGAGGAAGAACATCGGCACGAACACGATGCAAATGCACAGCATCGAAACGAATGCTGGCGTGGCGATCTGGTCGGCGCCGTCGAGAATCGCGGTCTCGACGTCTTTTCCCTGTTCGAGATGGTAGTTGATATTCTCGATCGTCACGGTCGCCTCGTCGACGAGAATGCCGACCGCGAGCGCCAGGCCGCCAAGCGTCATGATGTTCAACGTTTCGCCGAGAGCCGACAACATCGCAACTGAAGCCAAAACGGCGAGTGGAATGGAGGTCGCGATGATCAGAGTCGATCGAAAGCTGCCCAGAAATAGGAGGATCATCAGGCTCGTCAATGCCGCGGCCAACACGCCTTCATGAATGACGTTCTGGACGGCAGCGCGGACGAAGATCGATTGGTCGCCGAGGAACGAGATGGTCAAGGCATCCGGTAGGCTCGGCTTTATCTCCTTCACCTTGTCCTTGATGCCCTGAATGATGTCGAGGGTCGACACGGCACCGTTTTTCAGCACGGAAAGCAGCACCGAACGGTTGCCGTTGACGTGCACGATATTCTGCTGTGGTGGATTGCCGTCGCGGACGTGCGCGACGTCGCGGATGTAAACCATCGCGCCGTTGACGGCCTTGATCGGCAGGTCACCCAAGGCGTCGATGTTGGACGGCGCGTTGTTCAGCTGCATCGTGTATTCAGTGGCGCCGATCTTTTGCGTCCCGACGGGATTGATCAGATTTTGAGCGGAAAAGGCGTTCTGGACATCCTGGGCAGAGAGGCCCTTCGCGTGCAGCGCGGTGTTATCGAGATCGATCTGGATCTGGCGGGTCTTGCCGCCATAGGGGTAGGGCACTGCAGCGCCCGGGACGGTCACCAGGCGCACCCGGACCATGTTCATGCCGAGGTCCGACAGATTCTGCTCGGTTAGGCCTGCGCCGCCGAGCGCCAGCTGCAGGATCGGCACAGTCGACGCGCTGTAGTTGAGGATCAGCGGCGGCGTTGCGCCGGGCGGCATCTGCTTCAGCAGAGTCTGCGCGATCGCCGTCACCTGCGCGTTGGCAACGCTGATGTCCACCGAGGGCTGGAAGAAAATCTTGACGACGCCAATGCCGTTATAAGAGTTCGCCTCGATGTGCTCGATGTCATTGACGGTTGTCGTCAATGCACGTTCGAACGGCGTGACGATGCGTCCTGAGAGTTCGTCCGGCGGAAGTCCTGTGTACTGCCAAACGGTGGCAATCACCGGGATGCGAATTTCCGGGAAGATGTCTATCGGCGTACGAAGCGCCGCCAGACCGCCTGACAGGAGGATCAGCAGCGCAAGCACGACAAATGTGTACGGTGACCGCAGTGCGATTCGTACAAGTGCAGCCATATTCCCGAGTTCTCCACCTGCCGGCCTTGCGAAGGCCCGGCTACCGCCCGGGGCACTAACGCCGCGACGGGCAGGCATCCGTCTCTCAAAATGCAAAAAACTTCAGCGACGAAAGCGCACGCGTGGCCGTTAGAGGCATGGTTTCGTTTTAACGTGACGGCGCACGTCCCGAAGCGCAGACCTCGACAAATGGGGGATCACGGTCCATCTGTCCAATAGTATGTTGGGATGCTATTATTCTTTCTTATAGATTAATCAAACTTGGGCGGTGCTGGCTTGGATCTGAAGCAACTGGAACATTTTGTAGCCGCGGCCGACGAACAGCATTTCACACGCGCGGCGCGGAAAATGAACATTGTTCAATCTGGTTTGTCGGCGTCGATCCGTGCTCTCGAGCAGGAAATGGGAGCGCCCTTATTCATCCGGACCACGCGGCGCGTCGAGCTGACGGTTGCCGGGCGCGTGCTCTACGAAAAAGCGCAGGGTATCATCGAGGGCGTCAAGGAGGCGCGCCGCGCCGTCGCGGCGATCAACGGTCTCGAGCGCGGATCCCTGGCTATCGGGACGTGTGGCAGCCTTAACGCCTTCTTCGATCTGCCGCTGCTGCTTGGCGAATTTCATGCTCTTCACCCGACCGTCGAGATCAAGCTTTGCCACGGGACGGCGACGAAACTCATGGACAAAGTGAAGGAGGGGGGTGTCGATCTCGCATTCTTTCCGCTCTACGAGAAGAGCCGCGAGATCGTTTCGATGCCGATCGCTTCCGATACGTTGGTCGTCGTCTATCCTGTGGGTCACCGGCTCGAGGGGCGGCAGTGCGTATCGCTCGAGAGCCTTGCCGACGAGAGATTCGTCGATTTCCAACCTGATAAGGGCACACGGCGGATCGTTGATCGCGCCTTCGGCCTTGTGAACATTTCGCGCAAGACAGTACTCGAAGTCGGCGATGTGCAGGTGCTTCTCGATCTGGTTGCGCGCGGTTTCGGCATCGCCTTGGTTCCGCACGCGTTTGCGCGCGCACGTGCTGCGCTTTTGAAGCGTCCCAAGCTCGGAATCGCCACCTTGAAGAAGCCGGGTGTTCGCTGGGATCTCGTCGCGGCGTGCAGCGGCAGCGCAGGGGACGCACAGTCGCGCAATCCGGCCGTCGCCGCCTTCACCAAGCTGCTCGATAAGATGCGAGCAGGTGCGGCCGCGGCCTAACGGATCACGACATGCTCACCTGATAGACATAGTAGGCCATCGCAGCCACCATTATGGGGAAAGCCGCGATGTGCAGCAGTGCCATCGACTTTCTCAGCCATCCTACGGGTTCGATCCGCCTGTTCACGCGCGCGATCGTGATCGCGATGATCAAGCTCAAGACCAGATACGTGAACAGGAACAGTCGATCGGAAAGCGTCTCGATGTTCGCGTCGAGCTTGGGAAGCGCGAGATAGAGCGCAACGGCAGAAAGAAGTGCCGTGATTTGTATCGTTACGATCGCTTCGAAATGGTGCATCGATATGAAGATCGACAGGTAAGCGATCGCGAGAATGAAACCGAGTGGCACGACGACGCGAAGGAAGTAGTCTGTCGTCTGCCGTTTCATCAACCACACAAAGCTCGCCTTATAAAACGGGACGACACTCGGCTCGAGCGTCTGAGCGTTGATGGTACGCACGAAGTCTTCGTCATAGCCGACGTACTGATCTTTCGGGTCCCAGCCGTCGACGGTCACGGATTTGTCGCGCAAGTTCTGTGGCGGGGGCTGCACGATGAAGGTGGTGCTGTCGTGCTTCGGCTGAATGTCGATTGAAAATCGCTGCGTGTCGAACGGATAATTCCGGAGGTTCGGCGAGTAGAGGAATTTTCCTGTCACCTGATAAATCTTCATATGATCGGGATAGGCGTCGCTTTTGCCGCCGTCGTGGATCGGTCGAATCGTGATCTGACGATCGTTAGAGCCAGGTTCGAGATAGGCGTTCGAGAAGTCGATCTGGTCGATCGACGCGCCGTTACGATCGTCCATTGAAATGTAAAAATCAGCCAGGAACGTCTGATCGTTGTCGTCGATCCGGTCGGCGTGAATCATATCTATGTCGGTGTAGAGCGTGTTGATGCGGCGCATGGTATTGCCGCGCAAATGGAGAAATTGCATTGGCGCGAGTTGCGGATGGCCGAGCCCGTGCGGCAGCATGACGATCAGTGGGGCACGCGCGGCGGCGCGAGACGAGGGGCGGAAGGACCAGTTTCCGAAGCGGCCCTTGAACATGCCTTTTCCGGCAGAATAGGTCGTGTTCAACTCGTTCACGATGGAATCGCGAAGGTCTGAGACCGTGGCTGATGGCGGCGCGGAACGAGCGGCCTCGGAGGCGAGCCGGATCATATCGGCGTAGCGCATAGCAATCTGGAGAGCGCGCATGTTTTCATCGCTGAGCGGATCCGGCGGGAGATCCTCATCGCGGACCTTGCAGGTGCCATCCTTCCAGCCGGACGCAGCATCGTTTTTGCTGCCTTGAAAGACCCAGTATTCGGGTTTGGTCGACGTCAACAGCAGGTCGCGCAGTCGGTCGCTGTACACATCGGGAAAGCCGTCCCACGCCAGCATGTAGATGTCGTTCGGATACGTGCCGCCGCCTTTCGCCGTCAGGGCTTCGAAGCGGCCCGTCGCGAATACCGGTGGCGTCAGGCCGGCGATTTTGAATTGCTTCAAGACGCTTTTGAGTCGACTCGATCCAACTGCGATGAAAACAAGATCCGGATTTTTTGATTTCAGATTATCGACCATCGCCGACACGTCGGACGGGTTCATCTTGTCGTCGGTCAACGCTAGCCGATGATCGGCAATGACTGCGTCGGGGCCGAGGAAGTGCTTGAGTGAATCCCCCAGATTTCCGCTCGCGACATTGTCCTTGATGCCGACGAAAGCCACGTGCGTGAATTTCATTTCCTTGACGAACTCGGAGATAACCGGCATCCGCTCTTCATCTTCGGACGGACGCGTCGTGAATACGGACGGATAGTCGGCGATCAAACCGGCCACGGAAATATCGGAGAGGAATGGAATATTGCTCGCCTTCAGATCTTTCCCGTCGGCATCCAAAGCCGCCTTGGCACGCGTGGAGTTCGTGAAGCCGATCATCGCCATCGTCTGCGGATCTGCGATTGCGGAAGCAAGATTCGCAATTGCGCGTTGGTCGTCGCGCTTGTCATCAAGAAGATTGACGATGAGCTTGCGGCCGGAGATCCCGCCCGTGCGGTTGATATAGTTCTGGGCGAGAGTGGCGATACGCTTGATCGCGGTTACGATTCCGCTGTCATAGCATTCGTCGCTTTTCGACGTGAAGAAAATCGGCATAACGACAGGCGGCCGCTGGGCGGCTTCCGCATCCTCGGTCGCCTGCACTGCGGCTGGAGCGCTGGAACCGACGAAAATTGCCACCAGAGTCGCAACGACCGCCGCGAGACGCCGAGGCGCGTTTCGGCTAAGCGCTTCCGCAGAAAATTCCAACCCCGCCAATTTCACGTTTCCCACCCGATAGTTCTGGAGGCGCAAGACGGCGACTTAGCCGCGAAGCCTCGATTGCCCTGTCTCAGCCGATTAGACCCACAGGTTCTTTATAAGTGCGGGCCATAGAACGGAAGAATTTGGTTTGCTTTGGGCATCGCCGCGGCTGCCGCCGCAATTTTTGCAAATTATTTTTTGCCGCTTTTCAGTGAATGTTTGCGGGTCAAGCCAGCTTTCCCTACGTTCGGGCAAAATTTGCCGAGGCATCAGCGGATCGTAAAAAGGCGTATGGAGAAAAAGTCGGTTTCGTGGCGTAGGCTACTCTGGCCGTGGCAATTCGCGATCCATAATGAAACTGTTCGGCAAGCGTTGGCAGATGTGGCGGGATTGGAACCGGCGGTCGTCATCGTCGGAGGATCGCGTGGCATCGGGTTTGCACTCGCGGAGCGTTTTCTTGAGGCGGGGCACAAAGCGGTAATCGTTGCGCGCAATGCCCCGCGGCTCGACGAGGCTGCGGCGGAGCTAAAGGCCGCGACCGGGCACGAGGTCGTGACAATTCTTTGCGACGTCTGCGAAGACAATGCCTATGACGTCATAGCCGCCGGCGTCACGCGCAGCGGGCTTTATCTCGACGTTCTGGTGAACAGCGCGGGCATTGGCCTCGCTGGATCTTTTCTCGATCAATCGCAGGGTGATCTCTCTCGCCTTCTCGCGCTCAACGTCGAGGCGCTCACACGCCTCACTCGAGCCGCACTTCCGCAGATGGTTGCCCGGCGGCGTGGTGGCATTTTGAATGTGGCGTCGCTGGGCGCTGTTATTCCTGGACCAAACCAGGCGGCCTACTATGCGAGCAAGGCGTATGTCGTCTCGCTGACGGAAGCGATCGCGAGCGAAGTTTCGGGCCAGGGCGTCCGCGTCAGTGCGTTATTGCCGGGACCGGTCGACACTCACTTTCACCAGGAGATGGGGGCTGAGAGATCCCTTTATCGATTTGCTCTGCCGTCAATGTCGGCAAAGCGCGTGGCCCGGAGCGCGTATCGTGGATTTCTTTTTGGAAATCGCGCCATCATTCCGGGGATTTCCAATATGTTTTTCTTTATCGCGTTGAGACTGCTTCCACATACGCTGACAGTTCCGCTGATCTATTGGCTTTTGCGGCGACCCGAAAACTTAAGTGATCATTAAAATTGTCATCTGTGTATGCGATTATTGCGGACGTTTGCATTATGGCAACCATTTTCGGGTTACGTTCTCTTGGGCTCCGGAATGAGGTTTCGCGTATCCGGAGTTCCCGACGCGGCTGCGCTCTGCGAGCTCACGGGCTCCTTAGAGCTCGATACATCCGGTGCGTGGCCGCGCTGAATCAGATGCGACACCAGCGTAGCGTTTCTTTGCGCCTTTTGCTGCCGTCGCGCCTTTCCCTCACGCTACTGCGGTGGGGCGAGCTGCACTGCAGGCTGCGGCGACACCGGAGATTGCGTCCGACGTGATCCGCTCCACGAACGCGCGCGTCTTCTCGACAACGACGTGACGCTGCTTGTCGAGCGTGACCATGTGGTAGCTGTCCTCCAAGACGAACAGGTCGACGGCTGACGGGAGTTTTGCCTGGAGATAGGTGGCGTTGTTGATGGCCGCGTAGTCATCTTCACGAGAATGAACGATCAGCGTTGGCTGGGAGATTTTGCCCAGGATCTTCTTGGCAGCTCTCGCGAGGCGCCGATGCTCGAGAACCATCGTGCCTGGCGTGCCGACAGTGCCAAGGTCGGAGCCGTCTGACGCCGCCAGTGCGGCGCGAACGAATTCCCGGACGCGCGGGCATTTGATGCCGAGCGACTCCGCGTCGGGGAAGTCCATCAAGCTTGCAATCCAGCGGCTCCGAACCAGCGAGAACAGGCGGCTATACCAGGGCATCGCCCAGCCATTGATCCAGAGCGTCGGTGAGAAGAGGGCAACTCCCTGCACTTTCTCGGGATTGTTGGCTGCGAGATGCAACCCGATGAGGCTGCCGAGGCAGAGACCGCCGACGATTACCGTGTCGCAGTCCTTGCGAAGGTCATCGAGCGCCGCCTCGGCGCTGCGGACCCAGTCCTGCCATGTCGTCCCGACGATATCGCTGCGCGTGCCCCCATGCCCGGCGAGCGTCGGGCAGTGAACGGTGTATCCGGCGCGGGCAAGACCCATCGCCACGAACCGCATTTCGGCGGGCGTGCCGCAGAGCCCGTGTATCAGGAGAATGCCTGTCTTGCCGCCGGCGATGCGATATGTCGTGTCTTTGGGCGCATTCTTGGCGGAGGCTGTCGTCAGCGTGCTGATTTCTGCGGACATGGCGTCGTCTCCTCAGGTGTCGGAGACGACGTTAGGTCTTGCCAGCGGGCCGGGACTGTTCCTCAGAAGACAGGGGTGACCCGCCTTTGGCTTGATTTCGCTCGGAAAGTTCCCGAGGGAACAAGTGGCCGTGGCCTCTGCGTCCGCTTTCGGAATGCGCATAAGACAAGCGGCGATTGGCGTCCGCGTCCAGCTGCGCTATGGGGGCTCCAACGGAATCGTCGTCCTCTCTGCCAGCCGGGACTGACGATCCGTAATGGATAACGATGGGGCGGCTCAGTCATTGCCCCAAAAGGATAGTGGAAACGCTCGTGCCGCAGCCGGTCATAGCCGCGACAGGGATTTACGTCCCGCCGAACAGTATCTCCAACGAAGAACTCGTCGCGGCGTTCAATGCCTACGTCGAAGCGTTCAATGCGGAGAACGCGGCGGCGATCAGCGCTGGGGCGGTTTTGCCGCTGCTGTCCTCGTCTGCTGAATTCATCGAAAAGGCTTCCGGGATCAAATCCCGCCATGTCATCGATAAGGCGGGTATCCTCAATCCAGCGGTGATGCGGCCCGTCATCCCGGAGCGCTCAAACGAGGATATTTCGGTCCTCGCGGAGATGGCGGTTTTGGCGGCCAAAGACGCGCTCACGCGGTGGGGCGGCGATATCCGCGACGTTGGCGCGGTCATCTGCGCCGCTTCCAATATGCAACGGCCGTATCCGGCAATTGCAATCGAGGTTCAGAACGCGCTCGGTCTATCGGGCTTCGCATTCGACATGAATGTCGCCTGCTCGTCAGCGACGTTCGGCATCAAGACGGCGGCGGATTTCATTTCCAGCGGTTCGGTGAAAGCAGTTCTTGTCGTCAATCCGGAGATCTGCTCCGGGCACCTCAATTTCCGTGACCGCGACAGTCATTTCATCTTCGGAGATGTCGCGACGGCGGTCATCATCACCGACCAGGCACTCGCGACCGACGGCTGGACGGTTCTCGGCACGCGGCTCAAGACACAGTTCTCGAATAATATCCGAAACAACTTCGGCTTTCTCAATCGCTGCGCACCCGAAAGCACCGGCACTACCGACAAGCTCTTCGTGCAAGAGGGCCGAAAGGTCTTTCGCGAAGTGGTGCCGATGGTGATCGACATGATCATCGCGCACGCACGCGATCTCGGACTGGATCGAAAGAGCCTCAAGCGGCTCTGGCTGCACCAGGCCAATATCAATATGAATGATATGATCGCTCGGAAAGTTCTGGATCGGGCGCCGACTGCGGAAGAGAATGTCATCATTCTCGACATGTTCGCGAACACCAGTTCAGCAGGGTCGATCATCGCCTTCCATTCGGCCAACAGCGATTTCAAGCCGGGAGAAACGGGCCTTATCTGCTCTTTCGGCGCCGGATATTCGGCAGGCACCGTCTTTGTTGCGAAACGTTGACCTCACGCCAGGGCGTCCAAAGTGTTCACGCCAGGCTCGCCGCCAGATTGATCGTCAGCGCGAGGACCATGGTGTTGAAAAAGAACGAGACGATGGCGTGGAGAGTCGTCAGTCGCCGCATGTCCTTGGAATTAATCGTGACATCCGATGTTTGAGACGCCGCACCGAATGAAGTCGCGAAATAAAAGAAGTCCCAATAGTCCGGCGTGGTGTCGCTGGGAAATGTCAATTCGTTTTGAGTGCCTGACGGCTTTTCGGAGTATCGGTCCGGCGCATAATACTCATGCGCATAGTGCAGCGTGAATGCGACCTGCGTCACGAGCCATGAAATGATGATTGTTGCCGCGGCCAGCGCAACGAAGAAGAGCTTCCCCTCGCTGGATGCTTGCTTCGCCTCTCCGAGCAGGCCGAAGATAGCGGCGAAGCTCGAAAACATCGCCATCAGGACGACGACCAGAATGACGACGCCGCTATCGTCCTGCCGCGCGGCCCGCGTGCGGATCTTATCGGAATGGCATCCCAGCATGATTCTGAACGCCAGGACGAGATAGGTGACGCCTCCGAGACACCATGCGAATGCCTCGCGCACTGAGCCGCGCAGAGACGCGGGGAGAAGGAACAGCGCCGCAATTGCAACGAGGACTCCCAGGACAACCCGCGGTCTGAGCGCCAACGATCGTCCAATGGAGCGGGGGCTATACCAACGGGCTCGGCGTCGCGAGGTCGCGGTCGAGGAGATCTTTTGGGCAGTCGACATGTCGGGAATCGGCCTTTAGCGACGAGAGTTCCAGCGGCCGGCGAAAGTATCATACGAGCCACCCGCTTCCATGTTCTTTCTGGCGGCAATGTCGCGCCGCTTAGGTAATCGGAGCCGCTTTCTGCCGCCTAGACCGAGCAGCCTATGGCCTCCCGCTGAATGGCGACGGCTTTCCAAAAAGCCTCAAATTCCAGCGTAAGATTAGCAATTTAGGAGGCCTTATCAATGACCACCCCGATGTCGGCGATGGCGGTTGAGCATGCCTCCGTGACGCCCGTGTCGACTGTGCGTCCGTTGATCGTGGTTATTGAGGACGATTATCGGTCGTCCATGGCGCTTACGATGCTGATCGACGATTGGGGCTACTCGTGCGTCGCCGCACGTTCGTCGCGGGAAGTGGTCAAGACACTGGGGCACCGCCTGAGCAAAGTGTCCGCTATCATTACCGATGTCGAGATCGACGGACAAATGCGCGGTATTCGCGATGCCCTCGCCATTGCAGCGACCATCGGACATTCGGTTCCGACGATCATCACAACGGGTCATTCGGATTTTGCCGCTGCATCGCCGTTTCCGGTGATCCGCAAGCCGTTCGACCCCGATATTCTGCACCAGTGGCTCATGCACAAGCTTGGTTCGACCCTGTCGTAACCAAGCGGCATCTTCTATCCCGACGCGATCAGCTTCGGGTGGCAAGTTCGGTGCGGTTGCGGGCACCGAAGTGTGAAAAAAGAGCCGCGAGATGGATCTTTACCGTTCCTTCGGCGATGTCCAATTCTCGCGCGATCTCTTTATTCGAAAGGCCCCGGCGGACGCAATCCAGGACATCGCGCTGGCGCGGTGAAATGGGCTTGCAGGTGGCTCCTCCGCCGGGGTCCCCCTTGTTTCCCGCCGTTTCGGAATTGCCAGCCTTACCTGCTCGCGCCGCCGCGCCCGACGTCATGAAACGGGGAACGAATACGCGGCCTTCGAGAATATCGTGCAGTGCGCCGACGATCTCTTCATCAGCCAAAGATTTCGGGACATAGCCGTTCAGGCCCATCGCGACCGCTTTGACGACGTCATTGCGTTCCTCGGAACCCGATACGATGGCAACGCGAATGCCGGGATAGGTATCCTTGACGACACTCAGGCTTTCGGGTCCCGAGATGCCGGGCATGGCGAGATCGAAGAGCGCCAGTTCCACGTTGGGCGTTTCTGCCAGGCGGTCCAAAGCGGCATCGAACGTGGCGGCTTCAATGACAGAACGAAATCCCATCCGGTCACGAAGCAGAAAGCCGAAGCCCGAACGATAAAGGCCGTGATCGTCAGCGATCAAAACCGTGTCGCGCTGGACGTTCTCGGTTGGTCTTTCGATATCAGCCTGCATTCACGTCTGCTCCGATTTCCAGGTCAATGCCGCTTTGCGAAATTTTCTGCGGTTTGAGTATCACGCTGAGCGTCGCAGCAATGAGCTCGGGATCGGCAGGTTTCGTCAGCCATGGCATTCCTGACTTTGCGAGCAAGGCCAGAGTGGCCGAATCCGTGCCTCCCGACAGGAGAACGCTCGGAATGTCACAGTTTAATTTTGCCGTCATTCTCCGGATGAATTCAAGGCCAGATTCCGATCCACACAGATCAAAATCAAGAACCGCCGCATCTATTACAAGACCGTTATGTAAACCTGTCTCGGCATCCGCGCCGGACTGATATCCAAAAACGACATTACCGCGATCTTCCAAATCTCGGGTTAGTGCTGCGACGATTAACGGATCGTCGTCCAGCACGAGAATTCTCTTTCCCGAGATGCCCCTCTCGGACGATTGCGTCGGCTGAAGGCGGCGGCCGTGTTTAAGCATTGCGTCTTGGGGCAGGACGATCGTGAAGCGCGAGCCCGATCCGGGTTTGGAGGAAACGAGGATTTTCATGTCGAGCAGCTCGGCATAGCGGCGCGCAATCGAAAGTCCGAGGCCAAGACCGTCATTAACGCCGTACGCACGTTGGTCAGCTCGCGAGAATTCCTCGAATATCTTTTCCCGACGATCGGGAGATACGCCCGGTCCGGTGTCGTACACGTCTATGACACGCTTCCCCTCGCGTATACGGGCGGCAAGGATCACGCCACCGTCCTTCGTAAATTTCAACGCATTCGAAACGAGGTTGCGGATAATGGTTTCGAGCAGAGCAGCATCTGTTTCGAGAGCCCAGTCGCGCGTGCGGCTCAGGAATTTAAGGCCGTTCTGTTCCGCCTCGACACGTGAGCCGACCGATATGCGTTCGATCACTTCGGAGACGGACACGGGAATTTTGGTCGGTTCGATCAGCTTCGCGTCGAGCCGCGAGACATTGAGAAGGGCATCGAACATGCCCTTCAGGCCCCGCAAGCCTTCCTCCATTTGCGCGACAAGGGCCGTTGCCTCATTGCCGCTGACGCGTCGAGAAAGCGCGCGGGCAAATAAGGTCAATGCGTGCAACGGCTGGCGCAAGTCGTGGCTTGCGGCCGCGAGAAAGCGAGACTTGGCTTCGGTCGCGCTCTCAGCGGCGGCCTTGGCCCGTTCCAATCCTATGTTCTGTTCCGCGAGGCGTTGCGTACGTTCGCGCACCTGGCGTTCAAGAGATTGGTTGGCGGTTGCGAGAGACGCTCGTTGCGCGTCGAGTTCCTTGACGAGCGATCTCAGCGATTGGGAAAGGATGCGTGCTTCCTCGTAGCCGCCCACCTGAGGCAATTCAATCGTCTGGCCGCGTCTCAATTCTTCGGCCGCGTCGGCGAGTTGGAGCAGGGGTTGCGAGAGCTTGCTCGCCAAGATCCATGCGAGGACGGCAGCGAGACAGGCGAAAATGCCACCCCAAATCAGAATGTTTTTCTGCAGGCTGTAAACGGGCGCGAAGGCGAGCTTCTGATTCTCCCGCACCAAAAAGGTCCAGTTCAGGCCGGTGTAGGAGCGATAGCCGTCGCTCTTCGAATAACCGGTCACGTATGAAGTTCCGTCAGGCCAACGCTCGACGGCAAATCCCGCTTTGCCGGGCCGAGCGGCGCGAACGCTGCGAAGGTCTAACGTCCTACCGGTGAGATCATCCGGGCCGAACAGAACCTGCTTTTCTTCATTCAGCACGATCACATCGGCGGGAATCGAGTCCTTCATGCTGCCAAGAAGCGTGTCGCGCACTTCTTCGGCCCAATCGGCGCTGAGCGTTGCGCCGAGAACGCCGACCGTCCCGTTTTCATCCAACACTGGAACGGCGAGATCGATAAAATCCGATGCGCCACGGCCTTCGTGCGGTATTCGAGAGGTCTTGGGTGCGTTCGGCAGCTTTACGTCGCCGACGAAGGCCTCATCGAGCCCCTTCTTGAACCAGACTTGGTCCTTTACGTTGCGGCCCTCGAATTCGCCGCCTGTGGCGCTCAGAACCTTGCCTTGAGTATCTGCAAAGCCAATCCAGGAATAATCGGAATAGGCGTTTTGAAATCTTTCGAGCGAGGCGCGCAGGGCCTGGGGCGAGTCCTCCTTCTGCAGAAGCTTGCCGAGTGCCGCCATGTTGTCGAGCGATTGGAGGCGCTCGAACATGGCACGGTCAAGCTTGTCTTGCATCTCATCGGCGAGAAGTGCCAGGGACTGCCCGATCTGCAGCTCGAGACGATCCACGGCATCACGGCCCACCACGTAGGAGACGGCGATTGTCAGAAGAAACGACACGACGGAGATCGCTGCTGCGATCAAGACTTTTAACGATATACGGCGCATCGGATCTCACCCCTTATCGTGGCGATCGCGGGATAGCGTCGGACGTCATAGCGGCAGATATCAAGCAGGGAATTCTTAAAGTCCTGACAGGAGCGCAATGCCGCGGTTGAGAGCGTAATGGGCGCCACCCCCGCAATAGACCATACAGCCTACTTAATGGGCATTGACATAGTTCGCCGGGCTGAGTGGTGCCAGCAATTCAACGGGCGCACACATAACTTGCCAAGCGGATCCATGGCCCTATCGGCATGGTCTCTCACGTTAGGCGGGTCCGCTTTGTAAAGAAGCGCGCGCCGTCCCTCACCCCCCACCCACGCGCCGCTTCGACTGACAGGGCCCGGCTTACCCCCCAAGCCGGGCCCTCCTATTTCTCAAAAATAGCTTGCCAATAATCTCGATGCAGACCTGCCAAGCGTCTCAGCGTCTGGAACGAAAAAGCTGCGACTTATAAACTCTAACGAGGATGCGGGGCTCGTATGTCCGTTGTGAGCGTCCTCCGTTAAAATCGCTGGAGGCCGTTCGTGGAACGTCGCGCTTTTCTATTGTCCTCGGCGATGGCATTGGCGTCCGGTGCCGCCAACGCCGCGCCAATCGATGCAGCACGATGCCATCACATTCCAGCACAGCGGCGAAATGGCGAAGCTTTAAGGTGACTTCGACGCACCTCGGCCGTACCTCGTGCTGATGAAGTGGAACGCTGGCTGGTTCAGCGCACCCCACAGCTATGCGACGGACCGCATTCAGATGGTTCTGTCGGGGACGTGGTGGGTAAACAGCGGCGCTGATTTCGCGCCTAAGGATTGCGTGGAGATTCCGGCGGGCGGTTTCGTCAAGCGCAGGGCGCGCGCACGTTTCATTACGAGGGTGTGCCTGCTGACATCAAAGACCCCGTCGTCATCGCGGTGTTTGGACTCGGGCCCGTCGACATTAAACTTGCCGATCCTACAAAGCTCTCCTGGCGCCGCGTCTAAGCGGACGGCACCTCGGCAACGGGGCGACGTCGTGTATCAAGCGTTGTTTGGATCGAACGCTTTTTGCACGGGAATATTGTGTTCGTTCATCAAGGCCCGCCAATCGGCGACATGCTTTTCGAGTGTTGCGATGACGGCATCCGTAATTTCGTCATCGGAAGCGGGACCGTTGAAAACGCGCGCAACGCCGCCCTTCCAAAACGCCAGCTGACCTTCGAGGGTCGACAATTCCCTATTCGCCCATTCGATCATCGGCAGATCTCCCCGTAATGAGTTGCCGAGGGCAACATTAGGGCGAGTCAACGGAAATCGGAATCGGATCCGCGCAGCGAAAACGCTAAAACTGTTCGTGTGTTGCAGGGAAACACGGCTGCGCCTCGCTACGGGAGCAATAAATAGCCGGCGCTACGATGCCGCCAGCTTTCGGCGTGACGACGTTCGCGAGCCCTGACCAGCAGTTTGCGACGATGTCGGAAGAATGTTCTGCGCCTGGTTCCGAAAAAGTTCCGCCAGAGCCAGAAAGAGAGCTTCCCGCGCGGAACTCTTGCGCCAGCACATTGCAATCTGGCGACTTGGATTGGAGTCGCTGAAGGTCAAAAGATGGATGCCGCTCGCGAGCGTTCCCTGGTTGAGCGTCGCAAGCTCCGGAAGCAGCGTGATTCCGACTTCCGCACTCACCATCTGACGCAATGTCTCAAGGCTTGTCGCGCGAAAGGTCGACCGCTCCGACGCCCCGGAAAATCCGCAGATATCGAGTGCCTGATCGCGAAGGCAGTGACCGTCCTCAAGCAACATTAGATCGTGATCGACGAGCTCGCGAAGGCCAATAGATGCGCGGCGCGCGAAAGGATGGCTGTTCGGGACGGCAAGCAGGAAGCGCTCTTCGAATAGAACTTCGGCCCGCAGCTGAGTATCGCCGACGGGCAGCGCCAGGACAGCAGCGTCGATCTCGCCGTCACGAAGGCGCGAGAGCAGGTTGATGCTCTTTTCTTCGATCAACAGAAGCTCGAGTTTGGGAAAACGCTTTCGAACTGCAGGGACGATATGCGGAAGCAGATACGGGCCAAGCGTCGGGAAGATGCCAAGACGAAGAGTTCCCGCCTCGGGATTCCGGTTCTGCTGAACGCTCTGCTTCAGCTGTTCGATTTCCACGAGGATCTGGCGCGCTCGGGCGGCCGTCTCGTGTCCGTAGGATGTCAGGATGACGCCACGGGAGTCGCGCTCGACTAATGCGACGCCAAGTTCGTCCTCGAGCTTTTTGATCTGCGCTGAAAGCGTCGGTTGGCTGACAAGGCATGCCTCCGCCGCTTTCCCGAAATGGCGATATTTCGCGAGCGCAACCAGATATTCGAGCTCGCGCAATGTCATATCGTCTCCGGGATATCGATCCGCCTACGCGGCTTTCACCTCTTCTTCGTCCGGTGCCGAGATCCGGATAAGATGGTCAAAGGCCGCAAGCGACGCTTTAGCGCCCTCGCCGACCGCGATGACGATCTGCTTGTAAGGCGTCGTGGTGCAGTCTCCGGCAGCGAATACGCCGGGCATCGAGGTCCGTCCGTGGGAGTCGACCACAATCTCGCCGTGCGGGGTTAGCTCGAGCGTGCCTTTGAGCCATTCCGTGTTCGGCAGCAGGCCGATCTGCACGAAAACACCATCGAGAGGGAGGACGCGCTTATCGGATGTCCTGCGGTTTTCATAAGCGAGCCCGGTCACCTTGTGACCGTCACCTTTGACTTCCAAAGTTTTGGCGCACGTCACGATATCAACGTTTGCCAAGCTTCGGAGTTTGCGCTGGAGCACCTCATCAGCACGGAGCTTGAAGTCGAGTTCGATCAGGGTGACATGGTCGACAATTCCGGCAAGATCGATAGCGGCCTCGACGCCGGAATTGCCACCCCCGATCACCGCGACGCGCTTGCCCTTGAACAGAGGACCATCGCAATGCGGGCAATAGGTGACGCCCTTGTTGCGGTAATCCTGCTCGCCGGGCACGCCGAGCTGGCGCCAGCGGGCGCCGGTCGTAAGGATCACGGACTTTGATCTCAGGGCAGCGCCACTTGCGAGTGCGACTTCGAGATGGTCTCCCTTCCGCACGAGCTTTTCAGCGCGCTGAAGGTTCATGATCTCAACGCCGTATTCCTTGACGTGCTCTTCGAGGGCCGAGGCAAGTTCAGGCCCTTCGGTGTGGCGAACCGAGATGAAGTTCTCGATCGCGGCGGTGTCGAGCACCTGGCCGCCGAAACGTTCCGTCGCGATACCGGTGCGAATACCTTTGCGGGCTGCATAGATTGCAGCTGCGGCGCCGGCGGGACCGCCGCCCACGATGAGGACTTCGAACGGTTCCTGGTTGTTGATCTTCTCTGCATTGCGCGCCGCGGATGCGGTATCGATCTTGGCGAGGATCTGTTCGACATCCATGCGGCCCTGGCCGAAGATCTCGCCGTTCAGATAGATCGCGGGCACCGACATGATCTGGCGGGCTTCGACTTCCTTCGGGAAGACTCCCCCATCGATAGCCACGTGTTTGATGCGCGGATTAAGTACCGCCATCAGGTTCAGAGCTTGCACGACGTCCGGGCAGTTCTGGCAGGACAGCGAAAAATAGGTCTCGAAGCTGAAGTCGCCATCGAGGGTACGGATCTGGTCGATGATCTCTTGTTCGACCCGAGGCGGATGGCCGCCGACCTGCAGAAGAGCGAGCACGAGAGACGTGAATTCGTGGCCGAGCGGAATGCCCGCAAAGCGCAAGCTGATGTCGTGGCCAGGACTCGTCAGGGCGAACGAGGGCGTCCTTTCGGTGCTCGCCTGCTCTTCGACAAGCGTGATCTTGTCCGAAAGGTTGGCGATGTCGGTCAGCAGGCTCACCATCTCCATGGACTTCGCGCTCGAGTCGATCGCCGCATGAATCTCGATGGGGCGAACGACCTTTTCGAGATAGGCTTTGATCTGTGATTTGAGAGCATCATCGAGCATGGCAATGTCCTGTTCGCGGTCGGTTGGACCGAGGTTGTGGAGCGCGTCGCCGTCAAGCTGGAAGAACGGCGACACCGCGATTGTCTGAAACGACGCCCGATGGACTTTCGCAGAACGAAGTCCATCCGACGTTGGTTAGATCTTGCCAACGAGCTGAAGCGAGGGCGCGAGCGTCTTCTGGCCCTCTTCCCACTTCGCGGGGCAAACCTCGTTCGGGTGGGCTGCGACGTACTGAGCGGCCTTGACCTTGCGAAGCAGGTCGGCGGCGTTGCGACCAATGCCTTCGGCCGTCACTTCCATTGCCTGGATGATGCCCTTTGGATCGACAACGAAGGTGCCGCGGTCCGCGAGGCCTTCGCCTTCACGCATGACCTCGAAGTTGCGGGTGATCGTGCCCGTCGGATCGCCGATCATCGCATACTTGATCTTGCCGATGGTTTCGGAGCTGTCGTGCCATGCCTTGTGGGTGAAATGGGTGTCGGTCGAAACAGAGAAGACCTCGACGCCAACCCGTTGCAGCTCGGCGTAATGGTCCGCGAGGTCGCCGAGTTCGGTCGGGCATACGAAGGTGAAGTCGGCCGGATAAAAGAAGAAGACCGCCCACTTGCCTTTGATGTCGGCTTCCGAAACTTCGATGAACTTGCCCTGCTTGAACGCCTGGGCTTTGAACGGCTTGATCGCGGTATTGATGAGAGACATCGGTTGTCCTGGTGGTTGCGAAGGAATGTGATTGCGCAGCGCAATATACATCGCATGGCGCCATAGAAAAATTGGATAAATGTCGCAACTTCAATAGCTTCTGCCTATTGTCCCGATAGGGCTGATCTGGAACAGAATTGGATAATGTGCCGCACATTGTGCTTTGCGGAAAATTTGCTCGCCGGCTGGGCTGACGACCGATCGAAAAGGCCGTTCGATTGGAACGATTAAAGAGTTGAATTGGACTAGCGCGACCGATCTCGCGTTGATGGGCAAGAGAGTTTTTCGTTCGATTTTTCTTGTTGGAGGTCGCCCGTGATACCGTTCGCATTCGAGAAGCGCGCTCTGACGCGGAGGGCCCTTCTGGGGAGTGCCGCTTTGGGCGGCGCGGCCTTGGTATCGGCGCCCGCTTTGGCCGATATGGTGGATCTGCCGTTTTCGGGAGGCGGTGGCGAGCGCGCAACAACGACGTCCTTCCCGCAAAAAGGAAAGATGATCGTGCAGCGGACGCGCCCGCCGCTTCTGGAGACGCCATGGGATACGTTCGATAAGGGTGTCTTCACCCCCAACGATCAGTTCTACGTCCGCTGGCATTGGGCCGGAATTCCGGAGAGCGTTGACGTCAACACCTTTCGTCTCAAAGTTCACGGTAACGTCGAACGGGAATTGTCGCTTTCGCTGCCCGAACTCATTCAAAAATTACCGCGCGTCGAAATGGCCGCCATCAATCAGTGTTCCGGCAATTCGCGCGGGTTCTTCGGTCCACGCGTGCCGGGCGCTGAATGGGGAAATGGCGCAATGGGGAACGCAAAGTGGACGGGGTTCCGCCTCAAGGATCTGCTTGATCGCGCCGGGGTGAAGTCCGGGAGCATCCAAGTGCGGTTCGCGGGTCTTGAAAAGCCTGTGATCGAAGGCGGCCCGCACTTCATGAAGTCGCTCACGATCGATCACGCGCGCGATGGCGAAGTGATGGTCGCCTACGCAATGAACGGTGAAGCGCTGCCGTTCCTTAATGGCTTTCCGCTGCGGTTGATCGTGCCGGGCTGGTACGCGACCTATTGGATGAAAATGCTGACGGACATCGATGTGCTCGACAAGCCCGACGAGAATTTCTGGACCAAGAAGGCCTATCTGATACCGGACACTCCGGGTGCCAACATCACGCCAGGCGAGAAAGACGTGAAAATGGTCCCGATCAACCGGATGGTTCCACGCTCATTTTTTACCAACGTCGCTCCCGGCGATAGCATCAAGACGTCGGGACCAACCGACCTTCGCGGCATCGCCTTCGGCGGCGACTGCGGCGTCGCGAAAGTCGAAACTTCGATTGATGGCGGCGCCAGCTGGCAGGCGGCCGAACTCGGCCCAGATGACGGCAAATACGGCTTCCGGCGATGGGACGCCAAGATCTCATCCCCAGCCGCAGGCAGTCGCTTGAGCGTCCAGGTCCGGTGCACGAACACGAACGGGCTCGTTCAGCCCGACAAGCCGAACTGGAACCCGTCCGGCTTCATGCGCAACGTCATCGAAACCGTCGACCTCGTCGCGGCTTGAGGAGAAAGACCTATGCAACGCTTTGCGCAAACATTCGGTGTTCTGCTCGCGGTTGCTGTCCTCGGCGGATCGGCAACTGCAAAGGATGTACCTGAACTCAAATCCGAAAGCTTCGAGCTGCCCACCGGCGACCGGATGTTCACGGGCGCGGGTGCCGATCCTGTGAACAACAACTGCCTGACGTGCCATTCGGCAGGCATGGTGCTTGTTCAACCAAAGCTTTCGAAGACGACCTGGGAAGGAATCGTCAAGAAGATGATCAACGTCTACAAGGCTCCCGTTCCCGATAGTGACGTCGCCGGGATCGTGGATTACCTGAGCAACGGCCCGACCGGCGGCAAGTAGAGGTTCATCTATTTGGCGAGCGATTGATCGCAAGCGATCACCGCGTCGAGCAGGACTTGCGCGCCGGCGGCGCATTCCTCGGAGCTCGTCGCTTCGGCTTCATTGTGGCTGAGTCCGCCTTCGCACGGCACGAAGATCATCGTCGTTGGCGCCACGCGGGCAACATAGGCGGCGTCGTGACCGGCGCCGGAGACCATGTCGCGCATCGCGAAACCGGATTTCGTGGCCGCGTCGCGTACGAAGTCGATCAGCTCGGGCGCAAATTTTACCGCTGGCGAGCCCCAAATCTTCTTTTCCTCGTATGCGAGTTTGAGCGCGCTCATCGTGCACTCAAGCGCGGATCGCAGTTCCGATTCCATGTCGTTCAGGGCGGTTTCATCGGGATGGCGCAGGTCTACCGTCAGGAAGACCTCTCCAGGTACGACATTGCGGCTGTTGGGCTTGTTTTCGATCAGGCCGACCGTCGCGACGCCCGGCTGGTGTTTCTGGCCGATAGCATCCACAGCCTCAATGATTTGCGCGGCGCCGAGGAGCGCGTTCTTGCGCAGATACATTGGTGTGGCGCCCGTGTGCGCATCCTCGCCGTTGATGGTGATTTCGTACCAACGCATCCCCTGGACGCCGGTAACGACGCCGATCATCTTTTTTTCGTTTTCGAGGATCGGGCCCTGCTCGATATGAAGCTCGAACATGGCGGAAAGCTTGTGATCTCCCGCTTTCGCCGGGCCGCGATAGCTGATGCGTTCGAGCGCTTCCAGAAACGTAATGCCGTCGCGGTCGGTGCGCTCGTAAGCATATTCGGGCGGGAAAACACCCGCGAAGACGCCCGAAGCCAGCATTGCGGGCGGGAAGCGCGAGCCCTCTTCGTTCGTCCAATTGACGATCTCGATCGGGGCGTTTGTCTCGTAATCCTGCTCATGCAAAGTGCGCATGACTTCGAGTGCCGCGAGAACGCCGAGGGCGCCGTCGAACTTGCCGCCGGTCGGCTGGGTGTCGAGATGCGAGCCCATTGCGATTGGAGGAAGGCGATTGTCGCGACCGGCACGCGTCGCAAACATATTGCCCACCTCGTCAGCCGTAACGGTGCAACCTAGGGCCTCGCATTCGGCCTTGAACCAATCGCGAACCTGCTTGTCCTCATCCGAAAGTGCGAGCCGTCTGATACCTCCTTTCTCGGTGCCGCCAAATCTGGCGGTCGTCATCAGGCTCTCCCACAGCCGTCTTGCGTTGATCTGGAGGTTGGTCCGCATTTCTCTTTCCGGGCGCACTGCAATCGTTTCCGAAAATCATGTGGAAGTGGCGCGAGTCAATTGCTTTCTATGAAGAAATTCCCCTCTCGCTCGAAGGGCAGCTATGTGACGTGCGCCTGAATCGCCTGGATTAAAGAGCTAATGTGCCTTCGTTCCTGAAGGTCGTTGCGCTGGGAGACACCGAAGGCCAAGCGGCGACTGCGCCCCGTCAGAATTGCGCAATATTGCGAGAGACGTTCTGGCGCATCTCTTTTTACATTGATCCTGCCGGTCCGCTCGTCAGCACAAACCATGTGCTTTCGAGCCGAAGAAGTGTGTGCACTGCAACAGAACAGGATCATCTTTGCCAGATTACGCAATGCTCTTCGGCTCGGAAAATCGCTCCAATCATTCGGTGGTAGTCCGATGTTCCGCCGCGAGCATCCTCGACTGGCTGGCTGGGTTCGGCGTTGCGGGCACCTGTGGTCCGGCGCGCGGTCCGCTTTCGCGGGGCGAGCGTACATCTGACTTTCTCGTCGACTTCACGACACTACGCCGAGCCTTCGCGCAAAGAACCACGGCGTCGGCAACGTCATTGCGCATGAGCGCTCCTCTTCTGACGCCATGGAAACGGCACAGGTTGTCGGGTCCGGCGCGGTTCGTATCAGCACCACCAGCCAATCGGGAGTTTCTGAAATGAGTGACGGGGAAGGCAAGACCGACAATCGCGGCTTCACGCGCAGGCAGCTTCTGCAAACCGGCGGTGTCGTGGCCGCGGCCGCCGTACTGCCGATGCCGGCGATCATCGGCAAAGCACGGGCTGCGGACGCGAAGGACGCATTCAGGGGCGAGGAACTGACGGTTTGCGCCTGGTCGGGCGGGTACCTCGATTCCTTCAAGTCGGCGATCTCCGATCCGTTCAACGCACAATATGGCACCAACGTCTCGCTGGTCGGTGGCTGGGATCAAATGGTCGCCCAGATGAAGGCAGCTCCAGCCGGCAAGCCGCCCTTCGACATCACGGTTTCCGAAGAATACACCACGCTCGGTGCGCTCGCTGAGGGACTCTACGCGAAGTCGGACCGCTCGAAATTTCCGCAGCTCGCTGACGTTCAGCCGTTTTTCCTGACGGTTCGTCCGGAATCGGCGCGCGACTATGGCGTGCCGCTTGGGTTGGGTTTCGCGCTGCCGATGCTGAACACAGCGCTGACGGCGGACAAGCCGCTGAGCTGGTCGACGATGTGGGACAAGAGCCTCGAGCGGAAGCTTGCTCTCGATGCGGGTGCCTACTGGTGGCTCATCGCGATCTCGGCGATCTGGGGCGCCAAGAAGGATTTCAACGCTTTCTATGATTGGAAGCCGGGCATGGCATCCGATCCAGTCTTCGATGCCGTCGAGCGCTTGCGTCCGGCGAAATATTATAAGGATGGGGCCGAACTCTCCTTCCTGATGCTGCAGGAACAAGCGGCCTTCGCCGAGATCTATTCGGCAGATGCGCTGGGGCTCATGCAGAATGGCGGTCCGAACTATAAGACGGGCATCCCGGACGATGGCACTGTCGCCTACGGCGACTGGTACATTAAAGTCAAAGGCACGCAGCACGATGCGCTGGCCGATATGTTCCTCGGCTATCTTCTCGAGAAGGATACGCAAAACCGCTTCATTCAGGTGCAAATGTCGGTGATGTCGCGAAAAGACGTGACGGTCCCGGCGTTCTGGCACAATTATCCGAAGACCAACGAAGACTTGGTGAAGAACGTGCGACCGATGACAATGACTGGCCTAGAGCGCTTGTTACCCAACTTCGATGCGATGGGCGAGCGCTTTCAGAAAGCGGTGCTGAAGACGTCAAAGGGCTGAGGCGGAATGGTTTGTGCCCTTCGATTGGAAAATGTCGTTAAACGTTACGGACATCATGCTGCGGTCGACGGGATCGATCTCGTCGTCGAGCAGGGAGAGTTTCTGACACTCCTCGGACCAAGTGGATGTGGAAAGACAACCACTCTCCGCCTCATCGGCGGCATGGACCGTCCTGATAGCGGCACCATCGAAATCATGGGGCGCAAGGTCGACCGGCTGCCGAGCTATAAGCGTGATACGGCAACGGTCTTCCAATCCGGCGCACTCTTTCCGCATCTGACGGTCGCGGAAAACGTCGCTTATGGCTTGAGAATGCGCGGCACGCCGAGCGCCGATATCGCTCCGCGTGTCAGCCGCATTCTCGAAGTCGTGCGAATGGCGGACTTCAGCGAGCGTTATCCATCGGAAATGTCCGGCGGCCAGCGCCAACGTGTGGCGCTGGCTCGCGCAATGGTCGTCGAGCCGAGCATCCTGCTGTTCGACGAGCCGATGAGTGCGCTCGATCTCAAGCTCAAACTCGAATTGCGCGCCGAAATCCACCGGCTGCACGAGGAGCTCGGCTATACGGCCGTGTTCGTGACGCACGACCAGAACGAGGCGATGGCGCTTTCAGACCGTATCGCCGTCATGAACCAGGGCAAAATCGAGCAGATCGGCACGCCGATCGAAATCTTCGAGAGGCCCGCGAGCGAGTTCGTCTATACCTTCGTTGGTGAGTCCTGCTCGCTCAATCTGCCGCCGCAATCGGCAATCGGTTCGAGCGGGCGACTGTTCATCCGTCCGTCGAAGCTTGCTCTCGTCAACGGGTCCGGCGCCGAGAACGTCCTGGTGGGACGCGTCACCACGATCGAATATCTCGGCGGGACCTACCGAATTCACGCGGAGACGGAGCACGGCACACTGTTCTTCGACAGTGCGAAGGCTCCGACGGTCGGTCCGGATCATATGATCCGGATCGGCTGGAAAAGCGCCGACGCAACCTATTTCCCGTTACCCTGATGGCGAACACCGACATCCTTCCCCGCCGTTCGGCGATGTCTGCGTTGACCGCAAACGTCCCGTGGCTGCTGGTGCCGGCTCTCATCTTCATCGTCTTTGTTTTCGGTTGGCCGCTCCTTTATCTGCTGCGCATGAGCTTCAACGCGCATTCGGGTGCCACGGTTTTCGTCGAAGCCTGGACGCTCGAGAACTACCTCGCCGTTCTCACCGAGCCGGCGATGCTCACTGAAATCGCGAAGACCGTCTACATCTCGCTCGTCACGGCCGGAGTCACGGTGGTCGCTGCGTTTTTCTTTGCGCAATTCGTTTGGCTTCGAGACGGCAGCACGCGGCTGATTTTCCTCGCCGTGGCACTTGGGCCGATGCTGATCTCGGAAGTTTCCGTCATCATCGGCTGGCGCATCTTCTTTCCTTACAACGGTCTGCTCTCGTATGCGCTCGTGTCGACCGGTCTCAGTCAGCAGAAGACGAATTTGCTCGGGACGGAACTCGCAGCGGTGGTGGGGCTTTCCTACATCTCGGTCTCCTACTGCTTCTTTTCGATCCTCAGCGTTCTTAACGGCATCGATCGCGGCCTCTTGACCGCCAGCGCCGATCTCGGCGCTTCTCCCGTCAGAACGTTCTTTACGGTCCTGCTACCGCTCGCCAAAGGGGGCATCGCGGCGGCGTTCACGCAGGCCTTCGTGTTCACGATGGGGATCTACGCGACTACGAATGCGCTCGGTCCCGACTCTCTCTGGACCGTGCCCTATGAGATCCAGCTGCAGATGCTCACGCGGCGCAACTGGCCCATGGCTGCTGCGCTGTCGGTGGTGCTGATCGCGATCATTGCGTTCGCCGCACTGCTGACGCAGTGGCTGCGTCACAGAAAGGGCGGGCGCCATGTTTGAGGAACGCGCGTTCCGATATCTGCACCGGACCTTCGCTGCGCTTTTCACACTGTATGTCATCGTGCCGATCGGAATTACGGCGGTGATGGCCTTCAGCGACGACAACGTCATCCGCTTTCCGATCCGCGGTTTTTCGGTCCGGTGGTTCGGAGAGTTTCTCAAGGATCAGCAATGGATCAATGCAGCGTGGAACTCGATCGAGATCGCGTTGCTGACCACCGTCATGTCGATGGCGCTGGCCTTGCCAACGGCCTATGCGCTTGCCCGCAGCACGCGTGCACGGCCTCTGCTGCAGACGCTCATGATCCTGCCGCTCTTCGTGCCGGGCGTGGTGCTTGGAATATCGGTGGCGATGGGCCTCGGCTCGGTCACGCTCTTTGGCACAGAACTCTTCGGCTCGAAGTTTCTGGTGGCGTGCGCCCACACGCTCTGGGCACTTCCGCTGGCAATTACTGTCCTCGTTCCGACATTTGAAACGCTCGATCAAGGGCTGATCGAGGCCGCCGGCGATCTTGGGGCTCCGCCGCTCCGGGCGTTCTTCAATGTCATCGTGCCGGTTGCGATGACCGGGATCGTCTCCGCCGGGCTTTTCGCTTTCATCACGTCGCTCAACGAGTTCATCATGGCGCTCTTTCTCACGACGCGCGATACGCAGACGCTACCCGTGATGCTCTGGCTTTCGCTGCGATCGAGCGCCTCTCCACAGATCGCGGTCGCATCCTTCGTCTTGGCGGCATCCGTCTTTTCGACCGTAGGCCTAGCGTACGCCTGGTATGCGCTTTCCCGGCGCCGGTAGCTTCGAGATTCTATTGTCCCATGCGCCAAGCCGCCGACATCCTAGCTCGTAGATCCGCCGAAATATCTTACCTCTGTAGATCATGTATGTGAAAAAATAACTTGAAAATTTCACATATATGATGACACAAAAGCCCACAATCAATCAGTCGAACAGGCAAAATTTATGGGGTCGTACCGGAATCGCGTCGAAGTTCTGATCGTTGGCGGGGGTGTTGCGGGCGTCTCAATTGCCTACCATCTCGCAAAGCTCGGCATTACGGACGTGATGCTCTGCGAGCGCAAGCAGCTGACGTGCGGCACGACTTGGCACGCGGCTGGCTTGGTCACACAGCTGCGCGCGACGCGCAACATGACAGAGCTCGCGAAATACACTGGCGAACTCTTTTCAAGTCTGGAAGCCGAAACCGGACAGGCGACGGGCTTCCGTCAGAACGGCGCGCTCCGCGTCGCGAAGACTGAAGGCCGTTTTGAAGAGCTGAAGCGCGGCGCATCGATGGCGCGCAATTTCGGATTGCCTGTCGAAGTCCTGCGACCCGAGGAGCTGAAAGAGCGCTGGTCTCCGCTCAACATCGAAGGGATCGTCGGCGGTCTCTGGATGCCGAAGGACGGACAGGTCAATCCCGTCGACGTGACGGTCGCGATGGCCAAGGGGGCGCGCAACGCCGGTGCGACCATTCTCGAGAACATTCGTGTCGAGCGCATTCTGGTCGAGAACGGCCGTGCCATCGGTGCAATTACCGATCGTGGCGAAGTGCGCGCCGACAAGGTCGTCATTTCGGGCGGAATGTGGTCGCGCGAGTTCGCGGCGTTGAGCGGCGTATCACTGCCGCTGCACGCGGCCGAGCACTTCTACATCGTCACCGAGCAGCTCCCGGATCTGCCGCGAGATCTCCCGGTTCTCTTCGTGACCGACGAGGAAGCCTACTACAAAGAGGATGCAGGCAAGCTTCTGCTCGGATGCTTCGAGAAGCAGGCGAAGCCCTGGGGCCACGACGGTATCTCGGCGGACTTCTGCTTCGACTCGCTGCCGGAGGACTTCGAGCATTTCGAACCGATCCTGCAGACGGCGATCAACCGTGTCCCGATGCTTGGAAACGCGGGGATTCAGCTCTTCTTCTGTGGTCCGGAAAGTTTCACGCCTGACGACCGTTATCTGCTTGGCGAGACGCCGGAAGTTGAAAATCTTTTCTGCGCGTGTGGTTTCAATTCCATCGGGATCCTGTCGTCGGGTGGTGTCGGCAAGGCGTTGTCGCAGTGGATTCGTGATGGCCGGCCGCCCGTGGAATTGATGGACGTCGATGTCCGGCGCATGCATCCGTTCCAGTCGAATGCGAAATATCTTTACGATCGGACGACAGAGACCCTGGGCCTTCTCTTCGATATGCACTGGCCCTATCGGCAATTCGAAACGGCGCGCGGCGTGCGGCGGAGCCCGTTTCATGATCGACTCATTGCGGAGGGCGCCTTCATGACGGAAGCCGCCGGTTATGAGCGTCCCGGATTTTTCGGTGCACCCGGCACCAAGCCTGAAATTGAATACAGCTACGGACGTCAGAACTGGTTCGATCTGGCTGCGGACGAATGCCATCAAACGCGGGACGGGGCGGCGCTGTTCGACCACAGTTGTTTCGTGAAATTCGCGGTCGACGGGCGCGACGCGTGCGCTGCGCTCAACCGCATTTGCGCCAACGATATCGACGTTCCGGTCGGCCGGCTCGTCTATACCCAGTGGCTGAATGCGCGCGGCGGTATCGAAGCCGACGTTACGGTCACGCGGGTTTCCGAAACGTCTTTCCTGGTCGTTTCGATTGCGGCGTCGCAAATCCGGGATTTCACGTGGCTAACCCGGCATTTGCCGAAAGATGCGCACGTCTTCGCACGCGATATCTCTTCAGGTCTGCCGATGCTGGCGCTGATGGGACCGAAATCTCGGGCTCTCCTCAGTTCCATTTCGAATGCTGACCTGTCGAACGAAGCATTCCCGTTCGGGACGAGCCGCGAAATTGAGATCGGATATGCGAAGGCGCGCGTCAATCGCGTGACCTTCGTCGGCGAACT
Source organism: Pseudomonadota bacterium (assembly GCA_018242215.1). GTDB lineage: Bacteria > Pseudomonadota > Alphaproteobacteria > Rhizobiales > Hyphomicrobiaceae > Hyphomicrobium_B. The sequence continues at coordinate 262,514 of JAFECG010000027.1, read as the reverse complement.
TGGATTTGAAATTCTGATGCCCGCCGAATTCGCGCAGCACATTTTCGATGTTCTCGCGGAGGCGGGAAAGGCGTTCGGCCTCAAGCACGCGGGCTACTTCGCGATGAACTCGCTGCGGATGGAGAAGGGATACCGGCACTGGGGGCACGATATCGGGGAAGATGACACGCCGCTGGAAGCGGGACTTGGATTCGCGGTGGCCTGGGAGAAGGCGGGTGGCTTCATCGGGCGCGAAACGCTCTTGAGACAACGCGACGCCGGTCCGCTGAAGAAGAGGCTTGTGCAAGTCATGCTCGAAGGTCCCGACGCGCCGATGCTCTATCATGAGGAGCCAATCTGGCGCGCCGGGAAAATCGTTGGTTCGATCACATCAGGTGGTTATGGGCATCGCATCGGAGCATCGCTCGGCATGGGCTATGTCCGTTCTGACGACGGAGTGAGTGCAGACTGGCTTGCGGCCGAACCCCTCGAGGTCGAGGTTGCCTGGACGCGCTATCCGGCACGTGCGCAATTGGCGCCCTGGTACGACCCCAAGGGCGCCCGCATCAAATCCTGAAGGTGGCTAGAACTCCGAACCGAGCTGCCGCGCCTTCGCGAGGATCTCTTCCGGATAGGGAGCACCTTCAATCGCGCCGAACAGAAGTTCCAGGCGCGTCTCGGCGATGCCGCAATAGTCGAGAATTCCGGTATCAAGCCCTGTGCGCATAGCGCCGTCGTAGCCACGCTTTGCATACGCTTCGGGCGAGGTACCGGCGACGGCGAGCATCCAGGCGCGTTTATGCGGATAGGTCTTGTCGCCGTAAGCCCAGCCGTTGTTCCAGACGCGATCGATCCATCCTTTGAGCAGCGCCGGCATCGACCACCACCACACGGGGAAGACCATGACGGTCGCTTCGTTGCGCTCGATCCGGGCCATTTCACGCAAGACGGCAACCGAGTATCGTTTGTTGGAGTTGCTCCAGTCGGGTTCGTCGGGCTCGCGCAGAACGGGATCGAAGCCTTCCGCCATCAGATTGGCCGCCTCTATCTCGTGGCCTTTGCTCGTTGCAGCGTCGGCGAAGACTTTCGCGACGGCATGGGTGAGTGACTGAGAACGTGGATGCGCCGTGACAAGCAGAATTTTCATCGGCATCTTTCCCCATATGGATGCGCTCGGATGGCGCCTGAGCAACTAGCCCGTGCGAAGACATTCATAGGCACGGCCGCTGCGACTCGCGCCGTGGCAAAACCTCCGCCGACTTGTTCTTGTCAGGGGCGGTCCGGCGTCACGGAGCGCATCGGGATTAGGCCGGACTGAAGCTTTCGGCGTTAGAATAGGGGAACCACCAGAAGTCCTGGTTCGACGCCTTTGGATCGATCATGACGAATTTGGTGTTCTGGAATTGCGCCAAGCCCTCGGGTCCAAGCTGTCGACCGCTTCCGGAGAGCTTGCGTCCCCCGAAGGGCAGGGCATCGTTGTCGAGCAACGGGGCATTAACCCAGAGAATGCCGGATTCGATTTCGCGGACGGCGCGGAAGGCTTCATCCATGTCGAGCGAATAGAGGTTGGAGCCGAGCCCGAAGCGCGAGCGGTTGGCGAGCGTGATTGCCTCGTCGAAGCTTTTGACTTTGCAAATCGGTGCGACCGGACCGAACGGTTCTTCATTGATGATTTCCATGTCGGGCGTTACGTGGGTGAGGACGGTTGGCTCGACGAACCATCCGCGGTTCAGCTCGGCAGGGCGGCCACCGCCGGTCGCAACCTTGGCGCCCTGCTGGCGGGCGCGGGCAATCAGACCTTCATAGCGGTCGCGCTGTTTGCGTGTTGCGAGCGGGCCGAGATCGACCGCGCCGAGCCCGTTGCCGATGCGGAGCTTGCGCGCCTCGGCGACAAGTCCTTCGACGAAAGAGTCGTGAATTTTTTCGTGGACATAGAAGCGCTCGGCCGACGTGCAGACTTGTCCACAATTCAAATAGGCGGCGAACGCTGCTCCTCTGACGGCCATGTCCAGAGGCGCCGATGGCATCACGATGAAGGGATCATTGCCGGAGGCCTCGACGAGGCAGGGCTTGAAGCTTTCTGCACACGTACGTGCAACGGCTTGGCCAACTGTGACTGAGCCGGTGTAGGCGACCCCGTGCGTTTTCGGACTGCCGACGAGGTGCTGTCCCACACGCGCTCCCCCGGTAATCACCTGAATCAAGCCGGCGGGTAGTCCGGCAAAGACTTCCATGAATTTGAGCGTCGTGAGGCTCGTCTGCTCATGGGGCTTGACGACGACAGCGTTTCCGGCGGCAAGCGCTGCGGCCGCTTCCCAGCACAGGAGCACGAGGGGGTAGTTGAACGGCAGCACAATGACGATCGTGCCGAGCGGTTCTTTCACGCTGAAATGGAATTGCCCTGGAACGGTCGCACCCGCGAGACGCCCCGTCTCGTGGCGCGCAAGCTCCGCATAATAATCGATTGCGGTCGCGCACCAGGACACCTCATCGACGGATTCCTTGAATGGCTTTCCTTCCTCGCGCGTCAGGCACTCGGCGTATGGCCGCTTGTCCTGCCGAAGGCGCGCCGCGATCTCATGCAGAACGACCGCGCGGCTCCGGGCGTCCATTGCCGTCCACACCTTACGGGCGGCTGTGGCACCATCGAGAGCTTGATCGATTTCGTCATCGGGACAGTCGGCGATGGAGCCGAGCGTTTCCTCGGTCGCCGGATCAATGACGTCGAAATGCTCGGTCGCACGGCTGACGACAAATTCTCCGCCGACATAGATTTTGTTCGACAGGTCCGCAAAATCTTTCACAGCCGCCATCCGCGTGTCTCCTCGGTGAAGTGCCACGTTAAAACTATCGAACATAATGACATAAAAAATTGAACAGACAAGCGGCCCTGGCGTATCTTGTCAGTCGCGTCGCAGGTCTATTCAAACGTCGTGACGGTGCGCTCACGGATTTTGGGCCGAAGTGGCACGACGCGCAGGACAAAAACTTAATCGCAGAAACGGACGACGATGGCTGAAGCAAAAAAAATAAAACGCGAAATCGCCGCACGCACGCGATCTCAAACCGAAGCGAGCGAACTGGCGGTCGGGTCGCGCCTTAAAGCGGTCCGCGAAGCTGCTGGCCTTTCACAGCGTGAACTCGCGAAGCGTGCCGGCGTCACGAACGCGACGGTTTCGATGATCGAGCAGGAGACGCATGCTCCCTCTTTGGCGTCGCTGCACCGGCTGCTGACGTCGATACCGATCTCGCTCGCCGATTTCTTCGCGCTCCCGGTCTCGCAGAAGAATGCGCTTTTCTACGAGGAAGGCGATCTCGCGGTCGTTTCCCGGGGGGCAGCGGATCTGCGGGTGCTCGGCAGCGAGCGTCGCGAGAAGAAACTGCAAATGTTTCTCGAGCGTTACAAACCCGGCGCCGGTACGGGGGAAGATCCGATCATCTTTGACGGCGAGACCGCCGTGATCGTCGTCGAAGGGACGATAGAAGTGGAAGCTAGCGGCGAAGTCCGTCGCTTGACGAAAGGCGGCGGCTATCAGCTGTTCGGGCGAGTGCCCTATCGCTTGCGAAACGTCGGCAAGACGGTGGCCGTCATCGCGTGCGCCTGTACGCCACCGATCATATGATTTCGCGGCAGCTGGTTTCCGGCCGGGCGCTAGATTGTCAGTACGTCGGAGGTGTTATGGCCCATACGACGACGGTTTCGATATCGCCGGGATTGCGATAGCGATGCGGCATCGTCGAAGGAAAACTGAAGCTATCGCCTGTTTGCAGCGTGAAGCACTGGTCGCCAATCCAAAGCTCAAACGCGCCGGAGAGAACGACGCCGGCCTCTTCCCCTTGGTGCGAATAAGCCGTTTCCACTTCTGTGGATCCGGGGGGAAATCGTGCCATGACGAGTTCGAGCTGACCGCGCAGATTGGGCGACAGCAGTTCGTCGGTTACTCCAGACGAAAAACGTAACGTCCGCCTGTTGTCGGCACGGACGATAAAGTCCCGTTCGGTCGGATCGCAACCCTCGGCGTTGTGCAGAAACCAGCCGATCGTGACGCCAAGCGCCTTGGCGATATCCCGGAGTGTCTTGATGCTCGGTGATGCGATGCCACGTTCAATTTCACTTAAATGACCGACGGAAACCGAGGCCGCGAGAGACAACTCCTTGATTGTCAGTCGTTTCGCCTTACGCAAATCGCGAATTTCAGCGCCCACTTGAGTTGGTGTCGAATCTTCGTCCAAGGCGGCGGCCGCCATGTCCTCTTTGGATATCGCCACTCCGTCTCATCCTTTTATCTCTGCTGTGCATAAATTTTCATCTTGTCAGGCGAAATTTGCAAGTCATAATTTCAATATGGCGAATTTAGCGAACCATCACCAATACAGTCGTGATACTGACGCCGATATTTCGTCGGCGAAGGACTGGATCTGCAGTCTCGGCGGTCGTCCCGTCCGTACGCACAGCTTCGCAGCGTCATCGGTATTGGCGGTTGGCCATTTTCGTTTCGAAGGATTGGCGGAAGAAGTCGCGGCTCCCGAACTTCCTTTTCATTATATTTCAGTGACGCTTTCGGGACCATTGCGGATCGAAGCTCGGCTTGGAGGCGAAAAGATCAAGGCGCGTGTTCTGCCCGGCCAGTCCATGATCATAGCCGCGGGCCGTAGCAATGTCTGGCGTTGGGATCAGCCCACGGAGGAAGCTCACGTCTTTTTGCGCGCCGATTTTCTGAAGAGCGTCGCGAATTTCGTCGGGATCGGATGTGCGGAGATCTCGGACCGAATTGCGTTCAGCGATACAAGCCTGCGTCATACGATATTGGCGCTTGCCGATGAAATGACGCGCTTTGGAAGCGTTTCAACGGTTTTCTTCGACATGGCGGCCGAACTTCTCGCCCGCCGCGTGCTGTTCCGTCATTGCCAACGGGATCTCAAGCGTCTTGCCGGAAGCTCCGGGGTGCTGACGGCCAAGCAATTGCGTCGCGTACTGACGCTGGTTCATGATCGCCTTGAAGATGACATCACGCTCGATGATCTCGCCGGAGCCGCGGGCTTGAGCCGTTTTCATTTCGTCCGCGCTTTCAAAGCGGCAGTCGGAAAGCCGCCGCATCGTTGGCTCGTTGGCCTGCGCATCGAGCGCGCGAAAGAACTGCTCATCGACAGCGATACACCTATTATCGATGTCGCGGCGCAAGTCGGATTCGATAGCCAAAGCCATTTCGGCCAAGTTTTTCTTGATCAAGTCGGTATGTGTCCTCGCGAATGGCGGCGCAACGCGTTGTCCTGACTGCAAATTGAGCAATTTTCCGAGAGACTGCCCGTCTCGCAGCCTTCATCATTTCCCCGCAGGTGCGCACTGGACGCACTTTCGGGAGCTTATTCATGACGACGATGTGGGGCGATGCGCCCTATTACGGATTGGACTCGGAATTCGATCCGGATTGGTTTCTGTCGGACGAACAAAAAGACCTTCGTCGCGAATTGATTGCGGTCTGCCACAACGTCTTACGGCCCAATGCGATCGAATCCGACAAGACGAATGCCTATCCGCGGGCTAACCTTGAAGCCCTAGCCAAGCTTCGGTTGCTCGCTGCGGTCGCGCCGAAGGAATTCGGGGCGCGCGGGGAAAATCACGTCGGCATCATGATGATTGCCGAAACGATCGCGCGATACGGCTGCCCATCGACGGCGCTCATCTACATGATGCACATGGTGGCCGTCGCCGGGCTTGTCTATCGTGCGAAAGGCAACCCGGAGATTGAGAAACTTCTCTCACGGATCGACAGCGAATGTCTGGTCGGAACGGCTTCCTACACGGATCCTGAAACCGGGGGGCACTTCTGGTATCCGAAGATGTCGGGTGCGGAACGCCTCGCAAACGGGTGGCACGTCCATAAGAAGTCCGCCTGGACGACGTCGTCGGGTTATGCGGATTGGTACATCTCGCAAACGACGAGCCCTGATTTCGACGGCAATTACGGGAACCTCTCTGTCTTCCTTTTTTACAAGGACGAAGTAAAGGGCTCCGCCGGAAAATGGGATGCACTGGGCATGCATGGCAATCAGTCAGGCCCGGTGGAGATCGATACCGTCATACCGCTCGATCGTATCGTCGGATGGCCGGGCGATGGCGCGATGTCGAATGATGAAGCCATCGATCCGCTCGCGATGCTGATTTATGCAGGCGCCTATAACGGTGTAGGTCTCGCGTGCATCGACGTCGCCAAGCGCCACGTGACGCGCAAGGCGCACGTACAATATGGCCGTCGCGTCGCGGATTATCCGACGATCCAGGACGTTTTCGGGCGCGCAGTCATGGATGGGCAGGCGTCGCGGCTTTACGCCTATTCGCTCGCCAAGGCGCTCGATGACGCTACCGGCGGCGGTCGCTGGGATATCTATTACGAAAATCCGAACGTCATGCCGCGTGCTAAATTCTCGCATTGGTGCTTCCAGGCCAAGTTCCTCTCGACCCGATTTTCATTCGAAGTCTCCGACAAAATGCTGCAGGCTTGCGGCGGTCGCGGTTACATGCGGGACGTTGAATTGGAACGGCTCCTTCGCGATTCGAAAGCCGGCTGGATCATGGGGCCCTCGAACGAGATCACAGCGCAGCTCATCGGAAAATGGGCGCTTTTAGGGGCGGGCGCGATCGACTGGTGGAATCAGAAAGTCGACGAACCTGTGCTGATGACCGAGCTTGCGAAGCTCGACGAAGCAGGAAAACGCCGCATCATCCAAAAGCTCAACTCCGAGCTCGAGACGAGGACAGCCGCTGAATGATGGGCGCGAATGATTGGATCACGCCGGAGGATCCGTTAGACCTTCGTCAGGCACTGAGTTGCTTTGCGACTGGAATTACAATCGTCACCGGCATTACCGAGACTGGTGTTCGATTCGGTCTGACGGCATCCTCGTTTCAGTCCGTGAGCCTCACGCCTCCGCTCATTCTCTACAACGTCCGCAAAGGTGCCGCGAGCGCTGCGCTCGTGAAAAGCAGCGGGACTTTTTGCGTCAACGTGCTTCGTCACGAGCACGTCGAACTTGCAAAGCGTTTTGCGGGTCCTATCGCGGATCGGTTCGACGGTATCGAGTGGAACTATGGCTGTTTGGGGTGCCCGGCGCTGCCGGACGCGATCGCGAGCTTTGAGTGCCGGCTGTGGGCAACTTACGACGGCGGCGATCATGAGATTGTCGTCGGAGAGGTCGCTGCGCTCAGACGTGCCCGGGAGGGCAATCCGCTCGTATACTATCGCGGCGAATTCCATCCGATCATTCCTCTGGCTTCACGCTAATCCGAAGAGGGTCTTTTGCCCATGACGCTCGTTACTCCGGTCCAATCGCAATACACTCTCTTCGACCCGCCAGCACTCGGTCAGCTTGGGATGATTCCCGAACTCGTGGTACCGCCGCCGACCGATGATCGCATTTGGGTATTGCTTGAACCCAACGTCTGGTTTCGCCCGCTCTTTTTCGATATGAGCGCCGGCGCGCATGGGGAAGTTCTGAGAGTGAAGAAAGGCGGCGTGCTCTCGCGCCACCGGCATCCGTCACCTGTGCACGGCTATGTGCTTAAAGGAAGCTGGCGTTATCTTGAGCACACTTGGCGGGCGACTGAAGGTTCCTATGTGCTGGAGCCACCCGGCGAAACGCATACGCTCACCTGCGACGCAGGCGACGAGATGCAGACGGTCTTCTTCATCCAGGGACCGACGCTCTACATCGATGAAAACGATAAGGTCACGCTCGTCGAGGACAACTTCCAGCTCATCGAGGCGTGTCGCAAGCATTACGAAGCCGTTGGCCTCGGCGCGGATTTCGTCAATCAGTTCATGCGATAGAAGAGCGAGCGGCTGACGAGAGCGGCTAGGGCCAATGAAGAAGGGACGTTGCGCCGAACGCTTCGCAGAAGTTCGCGTCTGGATCGGTGATCTTTTCTCGCACGAAGACGGCGATTTCACCCGGAAGTTCGGATCGGAGTTCCTGGGCGAAATTTCGTCCGTCGACAATGAGAGAAACGTCGTCACCACTCTTTGCAAGCTCAGACGCGCGGTCTTTTATCACCGAAATTTCGGAAATATGCACCGAAACGATCACGTGATTTATCTCGCGTGCGACCGACGCCGTGCTGCGAATAGAATTCGGCCCGATGATCTTTCGGGCGGCGCCGGGCCCGAGATGCTGCAGACATTGATGATAGATGTTTTGCAATGCCACACGCACGACGCGTCGCTCAATTCCATAATGGCGGCGGAACGCCTGTAAGACGCGTAAGCATTCCCGATAGTATTCGACCGTGCTGAAGCTCGAGATGGACGTGTTGTTGTCGTGAATGCGAAACGACGCTCGTGCATTCGGGTCAAACGCGATCTTGCCGCCGCGAGCGAGGCGGCTGTACAGAAACCAGTCTCCGCACGTCCGATAAGTCGCAAGCTCTGACCGGACATCATCGGAGAGATTCTGACGGCGGAAGATACATCCGCCGACATTATTTATGACACATCGCGTTCCAAGCGGCCCATTGAACCAGGTATGCGCGCTCGCAACCTGAGGGCGAGCGAAGAAGTTCGAGTAGCCGCGGTAGGCGTTGGCGTTCTCTCGGTCGTTCCCCTCCCGGTCGATGAAATTTATGTTGCCAAAGGCGAGCATGATGCTTGGATCGGCGAAATAAGGAACGAGCGTCGCGAGAAATCCGTCATCGCAGTCATCATCACTTTCGCAGATCCAGACGATATCTCCGGACGCGGATGCCAATCCTTTTTGCCATTGTTGGAATATGCTTCCTGAGTTGCGTTCGTTCTCGATGACACGGCATGGGACGTTCGCGCCAGCTATTGCGCCTTTGATCACCTCTAGGCTGTTATCTGTCGACGCGTCGTCCAAAATGATCAGCTCGCTGACCGGCGATCGCTGGCGCAGAATGGATTGGATGCGGCGATCGAGAAAGCGCGCGTGATTATAGTTGGGAATGATCGCGGAGACCGAAGGCGGGGGAGCGTTCGGGCCAGGTTCACTAGGAGCAAAATACCGGCCGCGCGAGGCGGACAGGCCAAGTTCGCTGGCTTCGACCAACTGGTAGCGCAATCGCTTTCGCTTTTGGCTGTCCACCGGAAAACGCAGGAAAGCGAAGAGCTTTGCCGCCGTGTGTCCGGGGCGTAATCGCAGCAACTCCGAATCTGCGAAATCGGCGAGCGGTTGCAAGCTTTCGATAGGCCAGCTCATTGCGCTTCAAAAGACTAGGGCGGCTCAGCACATCATAGTGTGACTTCGCCGTACCTCATAGCGAGCGCGGATAAGGAAGGAAAGAAGAACAAACGCGGCCGCGCACTGTTGCGTTCCAGGTAGGCGGCATAGAATGCCCTGTATAGGGGCGTGTCGACCGCGATATTGCCAGGTTGTGGTTCGGGTTCGTTGATTGTCCCAGCCAGACTTTTCAAACGCGCTTCGGGGGCAGACGCGATCTACAGCGTCTGCCCCGAAAATCGTGTTTCGGAGTCCGATCTCGGCGCTGACGTGGTTTACGCCGCGGGCAGCCACTTCGCGCGGCCCTGTGCTTCGAGCAGTGCTTCTGCGTCGGCGATCGTCACCACTTCCGCGAGATTCATGTCTTGATCGAAGAAGACAAAAAGCTCGTCGACGACATTGCGAATACTGAAGAACACGATGGTGTCCTGGTCGCCGCCGCCTTCCAGGTGCGGGTCGCCGTTGGCGACGCCGCGGACGTAGCTTCCCGTTGGCCGAATTTCCTTCAATGTGCCATCAGGGCGATAGAATCTAAGCTCGCCCTGCAGCACAAAGGTTATGTAGGGCACCTTATGCTGATGGAGTTTGACCTTCGAATTTGCGTCGAACTTGAAGACAGCGTCGACGATGCCGTTTTTGCGGTCGACATCATAAATAAAATACGAGGTGTGTTTCAGCCAATCCAGTTGGCGCCATGTCAGATTGCTGTCGTCGAAGCGGTTGTGTGACAAGGAGCACTCCTCCGTTTTCCTGGTTTTTGTTGCGCGGCGTGTCGCCCGCGATCCATTAGGTAGTCTACCGGTTTGTTCGGGGCCGATACGGCAATTCTCACGAAGCGCGCCGGGCAATTTGCCTGATGTTGGCTCTTCATCCTTTCAGCTCCGGGCTTTCCGTTCTAGCATCGCAAGGAATATTCTCCCGCACGGCTGACGGAGCTTCGGTATGGATCTCAAATGGCTTCTCGTTCGCCGCGTGACACTTGTTGCGCTGGCCTGCCTGCTGGCGGGTTCCGGATTCACTCTCTGGCGGACGAACCTCGACGCGAAACGAGCCAACGAAGAATTGACAGAATCGGTTGGGCGCCAACTCGAGCTGCAGCTCGCGCTGCGCAGCCCACGGTTCCCGGATTGGGATCTTGTCACGAGTTATGCGTTGCGACCCGGGCAGTGTGTGGACTTTCTATTCGACAAATCGCCCTTTCAGCATTCGAGCTGCGCGGGCGTCGACACAGCGTCGATCGAGGCGCCCTCGTGGTTCCTCGGAGCTTTCCGGGCGTTTCTCGATGGCTCCGCAAGCGTCACAAGAAAGGTTTCCTATCGGAATAAATATCAAGGTCTTCTTCGTGCAAGCTTCGATCCGGTCGCGACCGCAGGAGAGGCGTGGACGACGATCGCACCGCTCATTGGACTTTCGGCGGTTCTGTTAGGCGCTCTATGTGTCGTTGCGTATTTCGTGATCGACCGCGCTTTGCGCCCGACGAAAGAGATATTGTCCGCGTTGAGCCGGTTGACGGCGGGAGACTTGTCATCCCGGCTGCCGGCATTTCGTCTGCCCGAATTCAATAAGATCAGCGGCGGGATCAACAGTCTGTCGGACGAACTTGGAAAGGCGAACGCCGAGCGCTCCGAGCTTGCACGCCGCCTGGTTGATGCCCAGGAATACGAGCGACGCCATATTGCACGAGAGCTTCACGATGAAATTGCACAGAAGCTTGCCGCTTTGAGCGCGCTTGCTGCCTGCGTCAGGGCAAGTGCAAAATCGGGCGACCACTCTCTGGCTAGCGAGGCGAGGGATCTTGAGATGATGTCCGCCGATCTGATGGTCACGCTGCGAAAGACCCTGACCTATCTTCGGCCGCAGACCATTGACGATCTCGGTCTCGTCGCAAGCCTCGAAGGTCTCGTCTCGGAGCATAATGAACGCGGACGAGGCCATACGCGCTATTCGCTTTCGACGACAGGCGATATCGAGCATTTGCGGCCCGAGACGAGCGCGCATGTTTACCGCATCGTCCAGGAGGCGTTGAACAACGCAGCTAAACATGCGCGTGCGCGGAGCGTCCAGGTCGTGCTCGATCGCGTACACGGATCAGGCGGCGAAAAGATCGCGCTTTCCATTGTCGACGACGGTTCCGGACCAGCAAAAAACGCGCGGCCTTTGCCGAATTCCGGTGCCGGCATCATCGGCATGCGCGAGCGCGTTCTTGCTTTGAGCGGGAGCTTCATGGCAGGGCCGCAGCCGCATGGCGGGTTCGAACTGCGGGTCGAATTTCCATCATTTCAGGAAGCCTCCTGATGGCCCCCAGCATCCGCGTTCTGCTCGTCGACGATCATGCGGTGGTTCGCGAAGGATACCGGAGGCTCATCGAAAAGCAGGTTGATATCGAAGTGATCGGCGAGGCCGGTGACGCGGTGTCAGCCTATAAGCTTTTCAAGGTAACGAAACCCGATATCGTAATCGTCGACATTTCGATGCCCGGGCGCGGTGGCATCGATCTCGTTCATCAGCTCAGGCAATTGGATGGGAATGCGCGTGTTCTGATGTTTACAATGCACGCGAACGCGACGTTTGCACAGCAGGCGTTTCGGGCGGGCGCTCGAGGGTACGTTACCAAGAGCAGTCCACCAGATGTGTTGGTGAGCGCGATCCGTAGTGTTCAGGCCGGCCGTCCGGCGTTGTGCGCAGAGATCAATCGAGCGATCGCGACGAGTCATCTTCTCGATGAGAACCCGGCCACCGAGGCACTTTCGCCGCGCGAGTTCGAAATCCTGCGAATGATCCTCGACGCGAAATCGACAGGCGAGATCGCAGATGCCTTCAACCTGAGCCCCAAGACCGTGGCCAACCATCACTACGCGATCAAATCAAAGCTCGGCGTCCAATCGGACATCGAGTTGGTGTTTTTCTGCATGCGTCAAGGATTGGTCGAGCCGCTGGCGTCACCGGGTACGGTGTAGCGCGATAGTCGGGCGGTCCGACCGTCAACATAAGCGGGCGCCCCGGGGAAGCTCGCTGAGTGGATTGCATTGCGAGGCAGAGATAAAACCGCGCACATTCCAGCTGGGATGCGCGGCTTCGTTGCCGTGTCGTCAGGCGCAAGCCCGATAGCTTGCTATGGCGTGCCTAGACGCCGCTGGCCTCAGTTGAATAGAGCGCACGAGCCGAGCGGAGCGAGTTGGGAGGAGCGAAGCAACGGGACTCCGATCCCGAGTGCCAGGGTTAGGTGCTTCCCGTGCTATGATTTGGCTCAATCTCAGTTTCAGAGAGCTAGGCAATACAAGCTAAGTGCTTGCAATTGATGGCGCGCCGGGAAGGATTCGAACCCACGACCCCCAGATTCGTAGTCTGGTGCTCTATCCAACTGAGCTACCGGCGCTTTTTTCGTCGCTTTGGGGCTGGAAGCCCGTCCGGCGGCATGGCCGGGCGGCGAAGCCCCCCTCTCTAGTGGGTCGCGCCGCGGAGCGCAAGAGCCCTTGATCCGACGCGGGTTGGACGTCTCGCCGCGCTCCGTCACGAAGGGATCAAAGCCTTATCGAAGCGGTGCCTTTCCGCCGTCCGCCTGACCGCATGGAGAGGCCGTCAATCGACCGGCCGGTCGGGTAGCTCGATGCGGAAACGCGCCCCCTTTGAGCTGTCGACGAGGGTCAGAGAGCCGCCGTGGGCCTGCACAAGCTCCGCCGCTATCACGAGCCCGAGGCCGGTGCCGCCTTTCTTCGTCGATCCCTGGAAGGCCTTGAACAGGTTCTCCCGCGCCTTTTGAGGAACGCCGGCACCGTTGTCGGAAACGTCGACGATGACTTTGCGGCCTTCCCGATGGGCATCGACGCGGACCTCGCCATCGGTCTTGCCATCGACGCTCTCGATCGCCTGGACGGCATTGCGGATCAGGTTGCTCAAAGCGCGGAAGAGATGCTCATGGTCGGCGTCAATGAGCAACGACGGGTCGATGTTCGCGATGAAAGCGATCGATCCTTCGCGTGGCAAACCCTGACTGTCGGCGACCTCGTAGACCAATGGCTGCAGTGGCATCAACTCGCGGCGCGGCGCGGCCTCCGAAACGCCGCCGAACTGCAGCGACGAATTGCAGAACTGAATGGCGCGATCGAGCGAGGCGATCAACTTCGGCACGAAGCGTTGCACGGTCGGATCGGGAATGGCGACGAGGCGGTCGGAAATGAGCTGAGCGTTGGCCAGCATGTTTCTCAGATCGTGATTGATCTTTGAAACCGCCATGCCGAGTTGCGCGAGGCGGTTTTTCTGCGCGAGGAGGCTTGAAAGCTGGCGCTGCATGCTGGCGAGCTCGCGTTCGGCAACGCCGATCTCGTCACGCCGCCCGGTGTTCGGCATGATGCGGCTCTGGTCCTCGGGATTTTCGGCGAAGTGAAGCATGTTCGTGGTGATCTGCGTCAGCGGCTTCACGAAGAGGCGGCTTAGCGCGAAATAGACGACGATGGCCGTCAGCAGCGAAAGGATGATCGAGAGCCAAAGGATGTTCATTCCGTAGCGGATCATCGCTGCCTTGAGCGGGGCTTCAGGAATGACGATCTCGATCAGGCCATTGTTGTCCGACCCGCTATGGCCGATGACGCGAATGGTCCGGCCGCTCGAAAGGAGCGTCGTCACGGCGTCCTTCGCCTGCTCGATCCGCGTCGAGATGCTTTCCCAAAACGAATTGGGTTCCGGCGGCAGGTAGTAGACATAATCGATCGTGAGGTCGCCCTCGGGGGGAAAGACGAGGCGGCGCTCAGTGGCGGTGCGGGACGCAATGGCTTTCACGCCGGCCGTCCGGAGGAGATCGGCACGCAGCGCCGACGGGATCTGTCCGCCTGGAAACGCGTCCGACGTCAGAGCGGCGAGTTGGGCCGCGGTCAGGCGCTCCTGCAACCATGTCACGCGATAGCTCGCAATCGATGGCAGAAAGATCAGCGCTTCGGCAATCAGAACGAAGACCGCCGTCAAGAGGATCAGTTTTGTCGGAAGGCCGCGGCTTTCCCAAAAGTGCGCGAGCGCGCGCCAAGGTGCCATGACAGGCGATGGCGCTCCCTTGCTCCCGACGTCGTTTTTATCGTTGGCGTTGAACGTTTCGCGCTGCACCGGATTGAGCATCTCCTTATGTGGAGATCATTAGCCGACGTTTGCAAGCAGCGCGATGATTTTGCGCAAGAACGGGTTACTCGGCATGGTTGCAAAATAACGAATGGCGGCTCTTTTGTTGATCTCAGAGAATGTCGGATAGGGCGAAATCCATTCTGTCATTGCCTTTATGCCCAGAGCCTGGGACAGCGCGAGCGACCACATCTGGATGATTTCCTCGGCTTCGGCCCCGACGGCTGATGCGCCGAGAATCCGGCCGCGCTTCGTCGTGATGACCTTGATGTGTCCTTCGGTCTTGCCCTCGATCTGAGCCCGGTCGTTTTCATGATAGGGCCAGCGGAGAACGTCGACCCGACCGTACTTCGCCCGGGCCTCTGCTTCGGAGAGGCCGACGCTCGCCAGCGCCGGTTCGGTGAATATGGCGCGCGGAGCAGCGTGGGGCTTCAACTTTGCGGGGAGGCGAAAGAGGATACGGCGGAGGACGACGTCGGCATGGGCGCCGGCGACGTGCGCATATCTCGGGTTCCCGGTCGCGTCGCCGATTGCATAGATGCGTTTGTTTGACGTCCGCAGGCCGCTATTCACCTGAACCGCATTGCCAGAAACTTTCACCGCTGCGGCCCCGAGATTGAGGTCAGCCACGTTGGCCTTGCGTCCGGTCGTGACCAACAGGGCGGTTCCCTCGATGGAGTCCGGCTCGCCATCGGTTTCAAGCTCGATGACGATCTTGCCAGTGGTGCCAGAGACACGCGTCATCCGCACGCCTTCGCGGATGGCAATGCCTTCTTCGGCAAGCTGTGTCAGCAACACGACGGCAAGCTCCGGATCCTCGTCGGCGAGAGCATGTGCTGAATCCAAAACCGTAACGCGAGAGCCAAGACGAAGGTGCGCTTGCGCCAGTTCCAATCCGGTCGTTCCGGCACCGATGACGATCAAATGGGGGATCGGATCCTTGTTGTCGAAGATGGTTTCGTTCGTGAAATACGGGACATCCTTCAGACCCGGTATCGCAGGGATCATCGGTGTCGAGCCCGTCGCGATGACGAAACGACGTGCGGAGATACGATACTCTCCGGCGGCAACCGTCGTCCGATCAAGGAATCGAGCGGCCGCCGCAATGACCCGGATGCCCATACCGCCGAATCTTTCGACGCTGGCATTCGGAGCAATCCGCGCGACGACGTCCGCGATATATCGATTGACGGCGGCATGGTCGATCAACGGTTCGACGCCGCGGATGCCGAAGGGCGTCGACATGCGCATGATCTGCGCGCGCTTCGCGGCCGCGAGCAGGGCGTTCGTTGGGACTCCACCATAATTGAGGCCGTCTCCACCCATCTTGTGTTTTTCGATCAGAACCACGCGTTGTCCGAAAGCCGCGGCCGCGGCCGCAAGTGCGGTGCCGCCGGCGCCGGCGCCGATGACGCAAATGTCCGCATCGATGTTTTGCGTTTCCGGAACTGGTTCGGCTGTGTCCTTGGGCATATTTGCGCTATCCAGAGATCGTGAATTGCCGCCAGGCACATTAACGCGGTGCACCGGCTTTTCACGGGGAGATCGGGCTCTATCCCCTACGGGGAGAAAGGAGCACGATTGTTCGCGGCTCGGTGAGACGCTGCGCTCTCGTTGACTTGCCTCGCCGCCGCCACTATAAGGGCCCGAATTCCGGAGAAATGCGCAATCGGCTGGGTCTTCGCCCAGGCGGCGTGTATTTGTAATTTACGGAAAAATAAGAGAAATATGCCGCACGGTCTGGTCTGGACCGCGGCAAGAGACTTGGACGGAGATTTCCGTGAAGCGCACATATCAACCGAGCCGCCTTGTTCGCAAGCGCCGCCACGGATTTCGCAAACGCATGTTGACGGCTGGCGGCCAGAAGGTTCTGGCACGGCGTCGCGCCAAGGGCCGCAAGCGTCTTTCGGCCTAGTCAGGTCCAACGCCTCGGCCCCGCTGCCCGCTGCTTTATTGCGGCTTTGGAGGCTGCCATTCCGATTCTGCCAACGCTCAAGACGCGTTCCGAATTTCTCGCCGTACGCGGTGGCCGGCGACAGTCAACGCCGGCATTTCTGATCGAGATGCGCGAACGATCGGCCGTCACCTCGCGTGCTGCCAGGGGGCCGCGCTTTGGCTTTACAATTACAAAGAAAATCGGAAACGCCGTGATGCGAAACCGCATCCGCCGGCGTCTCAAGGCGGCGTTTGCCGCTGAAACGAAAAATTCGGATCTTGGCCCCTGCGACTATGTCATCGTCGCGCGCCAAGCCGCTCTCGATCGACCCTTCGATCTTCTTCTTCGCGACGTTAACCGGGCAATCACCGCGTTGCACGGTGACAAACAGGTGCGCGCCGATAGAAAAGGGTCAGCGTGACTGGGTGTCCCCTTCCCTTTATGACCAGTTTCCTCCATCGCTTCCGGGCCAGAACGGGCCCCCAGAGGCCGGCTCCCATTCGAGGACTTGATGAGCTCTCCTAGCGATCCAAAAGACCAGACCAACCTGATCATCGCCGTGGTGCTGTCGATCCTTGTGCTCATGGGCTGGCAGTATTTCTTCGCGGCGCCGCAGATCAAGCATGAGCAGGCAAAGCAAGAGTTCAACAAACAACTCGAAGCCCAGAACAAAGGCGTGGCGACGAAAGAGAGCCCGCCGAACGTCGCCAATGCTCCCGTCGCGGAACCGTCGACAAACGTACCGGTCAACGCGCAGCAGTCCGCCGAGCCCCCGAAATCGCGCGAAGAAATTTTGAAGATGACGCCGCGCGTCGCGATTTCGACGCCATCGCTCGAGGGTTCTATCGATCTGAAGACAGGGCGCATCGACGATCTCGTGCTGCGGAAATACCGCGAGACGGTCGATCCCAACAGCCCGATGGTCACACTGCTTTCGCCCGCCGGCACGTTCGATCCGTATTTCGCGGAGTTCGGCTGGGTTCCGCAAGTCGGCTCGTCAACCCGGGTGCCTGATCACGACACCGTATGGAAAGTCGAAAGCGGAACGACGCTGACGCCGGATAACCCCGTCACGCTCCAATGGGACAACGGCCAGGGGGTCATCTTCCATCGCACGATTTCGGTGGACAGCAATTACATGTTCAAGATCGTCGACGAGGTCGAGAACAAGACCAACGCCGACATTTCGCTGCTTCCCTACGCGCGGGTGCATCGGAGCGGACATCCGCCGTCTCACGTCTATTCCGTCTTGCACGAAGGGCTCGTCGGCGTTTCCGGCGATCACGGGCTGATCGAGGATACCTACGCGAACGCAGTGAAAGAAGGCGTGCCGAAGACGTTCGAGAATGTGGTCGGCGGCTGGCTCGGGATCACGGACAAATACTGGGCTACGGCTCTCGTTCCGGATCAGAGCACACCTTATCGGGCCATGTACTCGGCGCTTCCCGCGCGCGATCCGTCCGGCCGGGATGCGTTCCAGACCGATTATCTCCTGGGCGCTCTGACCGTTGGGCCCGGCATGCGCAAGGGCGTTGAAGGTCATCTCTTTGCGGGCGCCAAGCAGGCGTCTCTGATCGATGGCTACGAGAAGGGGCTCAACATTCTGCGCTTCGATCGTCTGATCGACTGGGGATGGTTCTATTTCATCACGCGGCCGCTGTTCCGGTTGATGGAGCTTATCAACGGCGTCGTGCACAACTTCGGCATCACCATTCTCGTTTTGACCGTGATCGTGAAGGCGGCGTTCTATCCGCTCGCGAGTCGCCAGTACGAGAGCATGGCGCGCATGAAGAAGCTGCAGCCGGAGATGCAGCGCATCAAGGAGCAATACAAGGACGACTCACAGAGGCAGCAAAAGGAGATCTTCGAGCTCTATCGGAAGCAGAAGATCAATCCGCTCGCGGGCTGTTGGCCGATCCTTCTGCAGATCCCTGTCTTCTTCGCCCTCTACAAGGTGCTGTTCGTCACCATCGACATGCGCCATGCGCCGTTCTTTGGTTGGATCAAGGATCTGTCCGCGCCGGACCCGACAACGGTCTTCAATCTGTTCGGGCTGCTGCCGTTCGAGGGGCCGACGTTCCTGCATCTCGGCGCGTGGCCGCTGATCATGGGCATCACGATGTTCGTCCAGATGCAGCTCAATCCGCCGCAGCCGGACCCCATCCAGCAGCAGATCTTCCAATGGATGCCCGTGATGTTCACGTTCCTGCTGGCGAGCTTCCCGGCAGGACTCGTGATCTACTGGGCGTGGAGCAATACGCTGTCGATCCTGCAGCAGCTCTGGATCAACAAGAAGAACGGCGCCGAGATCCATCTTTTTGGAAATCTCAGACGCACCTTCGCACCGCTCTTACGACTGTTCGGGATGAGTGGCGGTCCCGGCAAATAGCTATTTGAGTGCCCTGGCTCTGCCCGGGTGCCGTTTCGGGAACCAGGTGATGGCAGACGCTGAGACCTTGTCGGCCGACGAGATCGAGAACGGGCGGCGCCTTTTCACGCGCGCCTGGACGTTTTCGCGCGGCACGCCGGATCTCGATCACCTGCCGCCTGATGATCGGCCTGAAATCGCGTTTGCGGGTCGCTCGAACGTCGGCAAATCTAGCGTCATCAATGCGCTTGTCGGACAGCTTCGGCTGGCGCGGGCGTCGAACACGCCGGGACGGACGCAGGAACTCAACTTCTTCACCGAGCCCAACGCCGAGCTCTACCTCGTCGACATGCCCGGCTACGGCTTCGCCGAAGCGCCGAAAGAGAAAGTCGCAGCGTGGAACAAGGTGCTGCGCACCTATCTCGCGGGGCGGCGGACGCTGCTGCGCGTCTTTCTTCTTATCGATGCGCGCCACGGGCTGAAGCCGGTCGATGATGAGATCATGGCGCTCCTGGACGGCGCGGCCGTGTCGTATCAGGTTGTTCTGACGAAAGCCGATAAGATCAACGACACCGATCTTGCGAAGGTCTTCGCCCAAACCTCGAAAGCGCTCGAGAAACATCCGGCCGCCTTTCCGGCCATCATCGCGACGTCCTCGGAGAAGGGATTGGGCTTTGGAGAGCTGCGTGGAACGATTGCGCAGCTTCTCGAAGCGCACGGCGGCGGAGTTTAGTGGCCGAATTTCTTCAGTAGCGCCGTTGCGATCGTCATCCCCGTTTCGCCGAATGTCGCCAACGCGCCGCCGAGGATTGCGGCAATCGTCCAACCGAAGAGTCGCGCTAATGCCCGTCCGATATTGGCGCGCACTTTCACTTCGATGATCTGATCGGGAAGAGCCGTTTCGGCTGCAACGCCGTCGGCGCCGATGGTGCGCGCCGAGACGATGATCTGCAGGTCCGACCAGCCGCGCGCCTGCGGCGTGATCAGGAAGCGCCAACTTGCGAAATCATCGCTCGCGTAGCCGAGGTTACTTTCGATCCACTGCGTCTCGGGAGATGCCGATTCGATGAAGAAGCCGCCATCGGGAGCACGGATGCGCACCGACATCGCTTTCGTGACGGCGACGGCGTGCTGCCAGACCTGGCCACCGCCGTCCAAGCCTTCGGTCAAGGCTTTGACAGACGCTTTGGCGATGCGAACCTCGGCGCGCACGGTTTTTCCCACGCGCATCGAACGCGGAATGTTTTCGGCAAGCTGTCCGGTTTCGGCAGCGGCGGCCTTGCTGCGCTTTTTGCTCGGCCGCTGCATCTGAGCGGTCGATTGGGACGTGTGTCCCGTGGCGGGGGGACCGGGGCGGAACCCCGGCTCTTGGCCGAGATTCGGTCGTGGGCCCGCCGGACCCATGGGCGCGCCCGGCTGAGGGCCCGGCGCCGCGCTTTGGGGCAGGCTCGGGCCGTGCGGTCCGAATTGCGGCGGTCCCGCTTGCGGTGGCGTCGGAACGGGACCGCGGGCGCGAGATGTCGCCGGGCCGCCAGGGCCAGCGGAGGGTGGGATCGGTGGCGGCTGTATCCGTGACGGCTGCGGCCGGGGCGGCAGATCGGGAAATATTTCGCGCGGCGGCGCGGGCGATTGAGTTGTGGACGATGGAAATGGCGGTGCAGACGGATTGACTTCCTGCCGCGGTCCGCCGGGCGCCGGTCGATTGGCCGGCCGCACCGGAAGCGGCAGAGATGGCTCTTGCGGGAAGGGCGTCGGACCGACGGGCGTGCCAAACGTCGGCTCAGAGCGGTGCGGCGTCGGACCATCGTGGCCCGGCGGTAGTCTCGGCTCGTGCGGTGCGGACGGCCCTGGAAACGGCCTTGTCGGTTGCGTCGGCGGCTCTACAGCAGCCGGCGACGGGCGCGGTTCCGGTCTGAGCGGCTCCGTTCGAGGCGATTCGGGTGCCTGATCGACATCACGTGGAAAGGCTGCGGGTGCGGAATCAGGCGGACGGCCCGGTTCTCCTGCGATCTCGGGCGATGCGACATCAGAAGGCGGTGCCGGAGGAAAAGGCGGCTGAGTGTGCGACTCTTCTGCCTCTGGGGCATGCGCATCCGGAACTTCGGGCATCGGGACCGGAGGCAATGGGGCCGGCCGCGGCATGTCTTTCATGATCTCGCGCAGGGAGGGCGCGGACCGCGATTGCACGCGTTCGCGGGCGCGGGCAAGGACGTCGTCGGCGACAGGAGGAGGCTGCTGGACGGGCGCTTCGCGCGGCGGCGAAAGGGCAGCCTGCAATGCACGGATGGCGTTTTCGAACGTCAGCCCGTGCGCTTCCAGAACCTCAGCGGCGATACTTTTGGCATCGCCGACGATTGCGGCGAGCACGATCGCGCCGTTGATGTCGCGCCTGCGGCTTCCCCGGGCTGCTGCGGCAGCCGCCTCGAGGATGCGCCTCACCTCAGGCGAGACGCCGAGAGAGTCCTGTGGCGTTGCGGCTTGTGGGGCGCCCTGGAGGACGTGCGAGATGACGTCGCCCTTGATGCGCTCGCCGTCGATATGGCTGGCGTCCAGGACCGCCATGGCGTCGGGGTCATCGCAGAGGGCTGCGAGCAAATGCTCAAGCGAAACATCCGTTGCGCCCGTCGCGCCGGCAAACTCCGCACTCCGGGCCAGCGTCGCGGCAAGCTCCGGCGACATGGGGATTTGCGCGATATCTGGTGCCGTCACGCCCACATCATCTCCTGAAAAACAAAGGCCAAGACGGGCAGGACTGGCCAGGACTCACTCAGATAGCGTGTCGAAAATACACGCGGATGGCAAGGTTATAGCAGGGTCATGCCGGTTGGCAGGCCGGGAATGGCTTTCGTCCCCAGATGCCGCCATTTGCCTGCGTCAGGAACGCCCGCCATCTGCCGATCCCTGGAAATACGTTGAGACCGTCCGCCGAGAAGCTATAAGACCGCGACAAGGCGTCCGGCTCCCCGCCGGCGCGATTTTTTCTGGCTGTAGGGGATGCTCGTGACGTCAGCGAAAAATCTCTCTGGAAAATCCGGCAGCGTGCCGGCCGATAGTCCGCTGACCGCGCATCAGCAGGCGCGCATTCTCGCGGAAGCCATTCCGCACCTAATTCTCTACGATGAGAAGACGGTCGTCATCAAATTCGGCGGCAACGCCATGGGCGATGAAGAGCTGTTCAAGGCCTTCGCCCAGGATATCGTCTACCTGAAGCAATCCGGCATCAATCCGATCGTCGTGCACGGCGGTGGTCCGCAGATCGGGCAGATGCTGCAGAAACTCGCGATCAAGTCGGATTTCGTCAACGGCCTGCGCGTCACCGACAAGCCGACGGTCGAGGTCGTCGAGATGGTGCTCGCCGGAAAGATCAACAAGGAAATCGTCTCCGCCATCAACCGGCAGGGCGGCAAGGCCGTCGGCATCTCGGGCAAGGATGCCAATCTGATGATCGCGAAGAAGATCACAGAAATGCCGGATCCGCAGTCGAACATCATGAAGCATGTCGACATCGGTTACGTGGGCGATCCGCTGGAAGTTAATCCGCACATTGTCGAGGTCATCTCAAAGTCGGATCTCATTCCTGTCATTGCACCCGTCGCCATCAGCCGGGACGGCGAGACGCTGAACGTCAACGCCGACACCTTTGCTTCGGCACTTGCGGCACGCATGCAGGCGAAACGCCTGCTTCTGCTGACTGACGTTGCGGGCGTGCTCGACGAGACCAAGCAGCTCATTCCGAGCCTGACGATCGATGAAGCGCACGCGATGATCAAAAGCGGCGCGATCTCGGGCGGCATGATCCCGAAGATCGAAGGGTGCATCGAAGTCGTCGAAGCCGGCGTCGAGGGCGTTGTCATCATCGACGGACGGGTGCCTCATTGCGTGCTTCTTGAACTCTTCACCGAGCACGGCGTCGGTACGTTGGTGAAGCGTGCGGACCGCAAAAAGGGCAAGGGATGATGGCCGATAGGGCCGGAACACTGGATCTGCCAACCGGCGCCCGGCGTGGGTTTGGCCATGTCGACACGTGGGTTTTCGATCTCGACAATACGCTTTATCCGGCGTCATGCGATCTCTTCGCGCAAGTCGATCAGCGCATGAGCGCCTACATCGCGAAAACGCTCGGCGTACCGCGCGAGCACGCACGGCATCTGCAGAAGGCGTATTATCGTCAATTCGGCACCACGCTCGCCGGTTTGATGAAGGTGCACAAGCTGCCGCCGGGACCGTTCCTTGAATACGTGCACGATATCGATCTCTCCGTCGTTCCGG
This sequence comes from Pseudomonadota bacterium, assembly GCA_018242215.1. GTDB lineage: Bacteria > Pseudomonadota > Alphaproteobacteria > Rhizobiales > Hyphomicrobiaceae > Hyphomicrobium_B. The sequence continues at coordinate 239,625 of JAFECG010000027.1, read as the reverse complement.
AATTGCCTGAGCTTGCCGCTGCGATCGAAGCTTTGCCCGGACGGCGGCTCATTTTTACGAACGGCTCGCGGCGGCATGCGGAGAACGTGGCGCGGAGGCTAGGGGTGCTGCATCTTTTCGAAGATATCTGCGATATCGCGGCGCTCGAATATGTGCCGAAGCCGGAGCGTGAAGCCTTCGACCGGCTCCTGAAACTGCACGCGGTTCCGGCGACGCAGGCGGCGATGTTCGAGGACATGCCGCATAATCTCGAACCCGCCTCCGCGATCGGGATGACGACGGTGCTCGTGCATTCCGATTACATCGACCATCCGGCACAGCTTAAGGTCCGCGAATGGCGCGAGCTGCCGGAGCACATTCATTATCTGACTCGCGATCTGACGGGATTTTTGGTCTCGGATGCCGTTTCGAGGCAGTCGAGATCCAGCTGATCTCATCTGGACGAAGGATAGATTGTCGCGACAAGCCCGCGGATGATAACTTGTGCGATGAAATCGTCTCAGCCGCGGCCGACGAACGGCATCTTGGTTGCCATTACCGTCATGAACTGGACATTGGCATCGAGCGGCAGGTTCGCGATGTAAAGGACCGCGTCCGCCACGTGCGAAACGTCCATGCGCGGTTCGACAATCGTGGCGCCGTTCGCCTGCAGGATGCCGCTTTCCATCTTCGCCGTCAGTTCGGTTGCCGCATTGCCGATGTCGATCTGCGAACAGGCGATGTTATCGGCGCGGCCATCGAGGGAGAGGGACTTTGTCAGTCCGGTGATCGCGTGCTTTGTTGCCGTGTAGGCGGCGGACAACGGTCGCGGGACTTGCGCCGAGATCGAGCCGTTATTGATGATGCGTCCGCCTTTGGGATCCTGGGTCTTCATGATGCGAACAGCTTCCCGAGCGCAAAGAAAATATCCCGTCAGATTGACATCGACGACGCGCTTCCATTCGCCGAGCGCTAGTTCGTCGATCGGGACACCTTGCGTGAATGTCCCGGCGTTGTTGAAGAGGAGATCGAGTCGGCCGAACGTTTTGCGCGTTTTCGCGAAGGCATCTGTGATCGCTGGTTCGTCGGCGACGTCGGCCGGTGCGAGGAGAAACTTTCCGCCTTGGGGAGATCGGGCGTCGGCGGTTTTCTGCAACTCGGCGGCGCGGCGACCGAGGAGCGCGACGTCAAAGCCTGCTTCCTGAAGCTTCAAGGCAACGGCCCTTCCGATGCCCGAGCCCGCACCCGTCACCAGCGCCACACGAGAATTGACAGCCATATCCGTCTCTTGCTGCTGAACACCAGAAACCGCTGCATAACGTGGAAGTCGCGCGGGCGCCAGTTTCTGACGTCGTGCGGCCGTGATAGATAATTGATGTCGGGAGTAGGCTATCGGGGGCTGTCGCCATGACGGAGGCAAGTACAGCGAACGGCGTGCTTTGCGCGACTTGTAGCGCGCCGCTCCAAGGAAAATTCTGCAGCACTTGCGGCGCTGCTGCGGCGGCTGACCGGGATGACGCGGCAGAGGGCTGGGGAAGCCTGACGTCGGAATTTTTCAGCTCGCGCAGTGGGAATGGACTTTTTTCTGTCGCGCTGGCGTTCCTGCGCCATCCGGTCGATACCATCATTCGCCTGACCGATGATCCTACCTATCGATCGCAGTGGGGGTTCCTGACTGCGATGGTCGGTGCGCAGCTCACCTTCGTCTACGTAGCGTTCCCGCGGATCTACGCGGCGCTGTTCAACACGCCGGACGGGGCGAACAACTCGGCCGTTCTGACGAATGAAATCGTGCAATACGTCGGCATGGCAATCCTGACGCCGATTCAATATTACGTTTGTCGTGCCCTCGGCTCGAGACGTCGAACGCCGATGGCCTACGTGAAGCTTTGTGTCTTGAGCGTCAGCTACTGCACCCTGCTTTCGCTGATCGTTTCGGCGGTCTTCGCGGGCGCGATGATCGCAGATCTGAAGACGGTGGCGATCCTCGATCTAGGGGAATTCTGGCAAACGCTCAATTTTTTGCTGGCCGTGGCCATCCTTGTTTTCGTGACGGCAAGTCATCGGCGCTTTTGGGGAATGCGGTGGCCGATCGCAGCTGGCGTTACGCTCGCGATCGCGGCTCTGTCGTGGCTCGTCGTTTATCCTGGACTTGCGGTGCTGGTCGATCGGGGAGGGATTGCCGGCGCTCTGAGAAGTCTTACCGGCTGACGTTTCAGCGTGTCGGAACCGGCTTTTCGCCGCGATAATCGTAGAAGCCGCGTTTCGTTTTGCGGCCGAGCCATCCGGCTTCGACGTATTTCACAAGCAGCGGACAGGGGCGGTATTTCGAATCGGAAAGGCCTTCGTAGAGAACCTGCATCACGCTCAAGCAGGTGTCGAGGCCGATGAAATCCGCGAGTTCGAGCGGGCCCATCGGGTGATGAGCACCGAGCTTCATCGCCTTGTCGATCGCTTCGACCGTGCCGACGCCTTCATAAAGCGTGTAGACCGCTTCGTTGATCATCGGAAGCAGGATGCGATTGACGATGAAGGCCGGAAAATCTTCCGACACGGCCGTCGTCTTGCCGAGGCTTTCGACGAACGTCTTTGCCGTCGAGAAAGTCTCGTCCTCCGTCGCGATGCCGCGGATCAGCTCGACGAGCTCCATGACCGGCACCGGGTTCATGAAGTGCATGCCGATGAAATCTTCCGGGCGATCGGTGCCCGACGCGAGGCGCGTGATCGAGATCGACGACGTGTTCGATGCGAGCATCGCCGTCGGCTTCAGATGCGGACAGAGTGCGGCGAAGATTTTGTGCTTCAGCGATTCGTCTTCCGTTGCAGCCTCGATCACGAGATCGCAGTCGCCGAAGGCTTCAAGTGTCGGTGCGAACGAAATGCGTTCCAGTGCTTCGTCGCGTTTCTCCTCGGTGATGAGGCCTTTCGCGACCTGGCGCGCCATGTTCTTCGTGACGGCCTCGACGCCACGATCAAACGATTCCTTCTTCAAATCGTTGATCGCAACCGAATACCCCGAGAGGGCGACGACGTGGGCGATGCCGCTGCCCATCTGACCGGCGCCGATGACGCCGACCTTGCTGATCGTCCGGGCAGGCTGAACGCCGACCTTGCCTTTTTCCATCAGCTTCTGAGTTTGCGGCATGAAGTCATGTCCTCGCGGGTTCGGATGTTGCCTCAGCGCATTTATCTCAGGCCTTGGCCTTCTGCAGTTCGGCGTCGAGTTCCGGAAGGGCCTGGAAGAGGTCGGCCACGAGGCCGTAGTCGGCGACTTGGAAAATCGGGGCTTCGCCGTCCTTGTTGATCGCGACGATGGTCTTGGAATCCTTCATGCCGGCGAGGTGCTGAATGGCGCCCGAAATACCAACGGCGATGTAGAGGTCCGGCGCGACGACCTTGCCTGTCTGGCCAACCTGCCAATCATTCGGCACGAAGCCCGCGTCGACCGCGGCGCGGGAAGCCCCCATCGCGGCGCCGAGCTTATCGGCTATCGGCTCGATGTATTTGGTGAAGTTCTCGCCGTTGCCCATGCCGCGGCCACCTGAAATGATGATCTTCGCGGACGTCAGCTCCGGGCGATCCGATTTCGACAGCTCGGCCTTCTCGAACGTCGAGATACCAACAGCGGCAGGAACGGAGATCGCCTCGATCGTGGCGGAACCGCCTTCCGGTGCCGCGGCGAACGCTGCCGTTCGAACGGTAATGATCTTCGTTGCTTCGCTCGATTGCACAGTCTGGATTGCATTCCCCGCATAAATCGGCCGTTCGAACGTGTCGGGCGAGACCACCTTGACGATGTCCGAGACCTGCATGACGTCGAGTTTGGCTGCGACGCGCGGCAGAATGTTTTTGCCAAAGGCCGTCGCGGCAGCGACGATGGCCGAATAGTCCTTGGCGATGGACAGGATCACCGCCGCCACCTCTTCGGCAAGACCATTCGCCAATTGAGGCGCGTCCGCGACGAGAACCTTCGAAACGTCTGCAAGCTTGGCTGCAGTCTCGGCGGCGCTACCAACGTCTGAGCCTGCAACCAGAATGTGGACGTTTCCGCCAAGGTCCTTCGCCGCGGAAAGCGCTTTGGCTGTCGCGGGAGCGAGCGTGTTGCCGGTGAGCTCGGCGAGGAGAAGTGTCGTCATGATCAAAGAACTCCCGCTTCGCTCTTGAGCTTCTCGACCAGCTCCGCAACGCTGCCGACTTTCACGCCGGCTTTACGCGTTGCCGGCTCGGCAGTTTTCAAAATCTTGAGCCGCGGTGCGATATCGACCCCAAAGTCCTCAGGCTTCTTGACATCGAGCGGCTTCTTCTTGGCTTTCATGATGTTAGGCAACGATGGATACCGCGGCTCGTTGAGCCTGAGGTCCGTCGTGACGATTGCCGGGAGCTTGAGCTTGATCGTCTCCAGGCCGCCATCGACTTCACGCGTGACGGAAACGAAACCCGACTCCGGGACGACTTTCGAGGCGAAGGTGCCTTGCGGCCAATCGAGGAGGCTCGCGAGCATCTGACCCGTCTGGTTGCTGTCATCGTCGATCGCTTGCTTGCCGAGGATCACAAGATCCGGTTTCTCGGCTTCAACCAGCGCTTTCAACAGCTTGGCAACCGCGAGCGGCTCGACGGCCGTGCCTTCGGGAATCTCGATCAGGATGGCGCGGTCAGCGCCGATGGCCAGGGCCGTCCGCAGGGTTTCCTGAGCTTTTGCCGGTCCGATCGAGACGGCGACGACTTCCTTGGCACCGCTTTTTTCTTTGAGGCGAACCGCCTCTTCTACGGCGATTTCATCGAATGGGTTCATCGACATCTTGACGTTGGCCAAGTCGATTCCAGAACCATCCGGTTTGACGCGAATTTTAACATTGTAATCGACGACGCGTTTCACCGGCACAACGATCTTCATGCCTTCCGCCAAGACTCTGGCGCTCCCCTGTTTGTTGTTTCCCGCGCTTCGGACGAACGCAGGTTTCTTCGCAGTGCGATTGCCTTGTTGGCCGACCTCGACCCGCTCCGTGCCCGGCTTGACCCGGCGTGAGCGCAGTTTTTGCAACTGCGAAGAGCGAAAGCTACGGGTGGGTTGTGCTCAAGTCAATCGGCGCGTGCGTCGCGGCGTGCCCAAAAAGTGCTGATTTCGATTAGTTCTTTCGCCTGCGCGGCCTCATGTCTATCGGGATATTGCTATAGTTGACGGCAACGACCGCTCCGCGGCTGTTGCGCAGTGCCGTGATCAGCGGTTCTTGCCCGGCACCCACAGGATATCGCCCTTGCCGCGATCGTTGACGAAGCGGCTCGCGACAAACAGGAAATCCGAAAGCCTGTTGATATACTTGAGTGCAGGAGGACTGACGGTTTCTCCCGGCAGGCTCACCAACTCGACCATCAGCCGTTCGGCGCGACGCGAAACCGTGCGTGCGACATGGAGCGCAGCGCCCGTGGGAGTGCCGCCTGGAAGGATGAAGGACCGCAACGGTTCGAGCTCGGCATTCATCTGGTCGATCTCGGTTTCAAGCCGGGAAACCTGGGCATCTGAGATGCGAAGCGGCTCGTAGGGAAGCTTTTCGCCCTTGTCGGGAACGCAGAGATCAGCACCCAGATCGAACAAGTCATTCTGAACCCGCAGCAGCATGGCGTCCATTTCGACGTCCTGGCCGGCCAGGTGCGTGCGGGCGACCCCGACGGCGGCATTGGTTTCGTCGACCGTGCCATAGGCGGCGATCCGGGGAGACGTCTTGGGAACCCGTTCGCCGGTGCCAAGCGCCGTCGTGCCGGCATCCCCTGTTTTCGTGTAGATGCGGTTCAGTACGACCATCGAGTCCCGTCACCGGATTGTTTGTCTCAATTCGCTCATAAAAGCATGAGACTGCGCATTTGTCCCCGCGCGGCTACCGCGCCATTAGTGGGTCACAAAGACGTACGCAAGAATAATGAGGATTGCCAGGAATTGGAGTCCGACGCGCAACCGCATCAACTTCTGGCTCAAGCTCGGGTTGGTGCCTTTCATCATGTTGCGCAGACCCAGAAGCAAGACGATCAGGACGGCGAATACGGCAACGGTCGTGGCATGATAGAGAAACGTTTGCATCACGGGTTCCTACGGCGGAATTCAAGGGGTTGCTTAAGCCTTCCAAGGGGGGCGGGCAATCTCCATGTGCCGAAGGCGCGATTGCCACAGGATCCGGATTCCAAGACCATCCGTCGGCAAAGCATTACGCATTTGAAATTTGCTCTCCGCTGCAAATCCCTTAATTTTTCCGCGGCATCATTCGCACATCCGGTTTCGACACGGGCCAGATCCGTTGTTTCCGGTGCCCTGCGCCCTTCGATCTGAGGCCCTGTGTCAAAGAACCCACCGGCGTCATCTCCTGCACAGCTTCGCACCGGCGATGCCCTCGGTCGCGTCCGTTTCGCCGGGATTTTGGCATTGTCCTTCGTGCTGCTGTCGTCCCCTCTCTTTGCCGAGGACCCGCTGCCGACCGATCCGGAAACGGCAAAGCGGATGCTCGAAGAAAAAAAGCACGAGCTTGATGTTAACGCGGCCAAGGAGCTAACGATCCAGTCGGACGTGGCTGAACTCGATGCCGAGCGCCAGCGACTTAACAGTCGCCTGATCGAAACCGCAGCCCTCATCCAACGCAGCGAAGGACAGATGACTGCGATCGAGGGACGCTTATCGGAACTCGAGGAGCAGGAACGGATCGTTCGCGGCTCGCTGGCGCAGCGCCATGGCGAAATCGCAGCACTGCTAAGCGCTCTGCAACGGATGGGGCGCAATCCGCCGCCGGTTCTCGTGACGCGGCGCGAAGATGCGCTCAAGATGGTTCGCAGCGCCATGTTGCTGTCGTCGGCTTTTCCGGGTCTCAGGGATCAGGCGCTGAGCCTTGGCACGCAGCTTGCCGATCTTCAGCGCGTCATGGGCAACATCCGAACCGAAGGCGCGAGGTTGCAAGCCGAAACCGATCGCCTCAACGAAGCGCGCACACGTCTCGCGAGCTTGATGGAAGCCAAGAAACTAACGCTCGCTGATCGGCAATCGCAGCTTTCATCCGTTCGCACCACGACTGCCGACATTTCGAAAAGCGTGACGAACCTTTCGGATCTGATCAATAAGCTCGACGTCGCGGTGAAGGAGAAGACGACCCTCGGCAGCTACGAAGAGGAACTGAAGGGGCGTGGCAACGTACAATCCGCTTCGGCGGCCTCCAGCCCCTCCGGTCCGCAGATCATCACACCGCCCCCGCCGGAAAATACGGGTGCCGGCAGCGGTGCCAAACCGGCGCAGGCATCACCTCCTGTGCAAATCGCTTCATCGCAAGGCAAGGCAGCACCGCCGCCAAGCGCCGCGCCGGCGACGACCAGTGTCACGGCAGCGAACATGGCGGCTGCGCCGGCCCTCGCGCCGACAACCGCAAACGGCCAGAAGGTTGCCATGGTCGAACTTGCGCCAGGCAGCTCTCCGCTGCTCGGGGCCAATCCCGGCCGCATCGAGCCTGCCATTCCGTTTTCCGATGCACGCGGCAAACTGCCGTTACCGGCTCAGGGTCGACGCGCGCTCGGCTTCGGTGAACGGACGCAATTCGGTGGACAATCCAAGGGCATGGTCATCGAAACGCGCTTTTCTGCCCAGGTCACGTCACCTTGTGATGGCTGGGTTGTTTACGCAGGGGAGTTCCGCAGCTACGGGCAACTCTTGATCATTAATGCCGGCGACGGCTATCATGTTCTGCTCGCGGGCTTGTCACAGATCGATGTCCAGCCGGGACAGTTCGTACTGACCGCGGAGCCCGTCGGTACAATGAGTGGTGGCCAAAAGAATTCGACGTCCGCGACACCAGTAAGCGGACCCGTTTTATATGTTGAACTTCGTAAAGATGGACGTCCTATCGATCCCGATCCCTGGTGGGCATCAGGTCAGCAGAAGGTACAAGGCTAATGCGCAAGACAGACTATGCATTCTGGACATTCCTGCTGATGACGGGTTTGGCCGGGGCGACGACGCTCCTTAATGTCACTCAAACATACTCGGCTACCTCATCTCAGAATTCCGAACTCTATAAGCAACTCGATCTCTTCGGAGACGTGCTTGAGCGTGTTCGTTCCGACTACGTCGACAAGCCGGACGATACCCAGCTCATCGAAGCGGCGATCAACGGCATGCTGTCGTCGCTCGATCCGCACTCGTCTTATATGAGCCCGAAAAATTTCCGTGACATGCAGGTCCAGACGCGCGGTGAGTTCGGCGGTCTCGGCATCGAAGTGACGATGGAGAACGGCGTTATCAAAGTCGTCTCGCCGATCGACGATACGCCGGCCGCCAAGGCCGGCCTGATGGCGAACGACCTCATCACGCATCTCGACAACGAAGCGATCTCCGGCCTGACGCTCGAACAGGCCGTCGAAAAGATGCGTGGTCCGGTCAACACGCCGATCACGCTCACCATCGTTCGCAAGGGCCGCGACGAACCGTTCGACGTCAAGGTCGTGCGCGACGTGATTCGGATCAATCCGGTCAAATCGCACGTCGAAGGCGATGTCGGTTACATCAAGATTTCGACCTTCAACGAGCAGACGCATGCGAATCTCGTGAAGGCCGTCGACAGCCTCGACAAGCAGATCGGCCCGAATATCAAGGGCTACATCATCGACCTGCGCAACAATCCGGGCGGTCTTCTCGATCAGGCAATCGCCGTCTCCGACGATTTCCTGGAGCAGGGCGCGATCGTTCTGACGAAGGGACGCAATAACGAGGAGACGCAGCGCGCGAATGCCCGGCCCGGCGACATCGCGGACGGCAAGAAGATGGTCGTCCTCATCAACGGCGGGTCGGCCTCGGCGTCTGAAATCGTTGCCGGCGCTCTGCAGGATCACAAGCGTGCGACGGTCATCGGCACGCGTTCGTTCGGCAAGGGTTCCGTGCAGACGATCATCCCGCTCGGTGCCAATGGAGCGATCCGCCTGACAACGGCGCGCTATTACACGCCGTCGAACCGGTCGATCCAGGCCAAGGGCATCGATCCGGACATCAATATTGCCGAAGCCGTGCCGGACGACCTCAAGGAGAAGATCGCAGCGGAGAAGCCACGTGGCGAAGCAAGCCTTCGGGGCCATCTCAAGAACCCGGATGGGTCCGACCAGACAAAGGACGACGACCTTGGTGAACCGTCGGGCTCGCCGTCATACGTCAACAAGGATGCCGACAAGGATACGCAGCTGCAGTACGCGATCAGCTTCTTGGACGGCAAGGCGAAGGGACCGGAGACATCGAGCGCAACTCCGACACCGCAGCCCGATACCCCAGCGGCGAAGCCGTCGGGCGGCGACGACAAGAAAGCGCCTGATGCGGCACCCTCTTCGGACGACGACAAGAAGGTGACGCCGAACTAGGGCAGAACCTCAAACTTTCGACTGATCTGAAGGGCGCCCGAGACGGCGCCCTTCATGTTATTGAGCACCGAAAGCAAGAATCCGGATTCACGAATGACCAGTTCATCGAAACCGACACGAAATGCCGAAGCGTTGCCCTACCGCCCGTGCGTCGGTGAGATGGTGATCAATGCCGAGGGGCTCGTGTGGATCGGCCGGCGCGCAGACAGCCCCGACGACGCGGAGGGGCGCGGCAGCTGGTGGCAGATGCCCCAGGGTGGTGTCGATTCCGGCGAAGAGCCGGCAGCCGCCGCGCGGCGCGAACTCTTCGAAGAAACGGCGATCGTGTCCGTCGATCAGATTGCCGAGCTGTCGCGCTGGGTCACCTATGATCTCCCGACCGAATTGATCGGCGTCGCCTGGGGCGGACGTTACCGCGGACAACGGCAGAAATGGTTCGCGTATCGCTTCACCGGCTTAGATAGCGAGATCAACATCACCCCACCGGCAGGGCTGGAACCGGAGTTCGTTGAATGGCGTTGGGCCCCCGCCGGCCAGCTGCTCGATCTCATCGTGCCGTTCAAGAGAGATGTCTACAGGCACGTGCTCGCTGAATTCGCCTTACTCGCCCGGCCTATCGGTGGATAGTGCTGCGAAGCTGCTGCTTTTCGGCCGGCATTGCCTAAAAATACTGCTTGTCATCGTGATGCCTAAATATATGACAGTCTAATGTCATATCATTGCTATGAAATTCTGTCGGAATAGAACGAATCGAAAGGGCGGCCTTCGGGGAAGGTCGTAACGGTGCTCTCAGGAATGACTCTGCTGCCAGATCCATCGGGCTTGTCGCGCGAGGCGCTCCCGTTTCGGACATGTGTCGGCATCATGCTGCTCAATCGCGAGGGCTTGGTCTGGGTCGGGCGCCGGCGGCCGAAATGGGCGGGCGATCACCAGGCCCATATCTGGCAAATGCCTCAGGGCGGAATCGAGAAGTTCGAAGCACCTCGCATGGCGGCCCTTCGGGAGTTGCGCGAGGAAACCGGCGTTATTCATGTCGATGTGCTGGCCGAGCATTCGGAGTGGCTGACCTATGAGCTGCCCCAGAATCTGCTCGGGGTTGCACTGAAGGGGCGTTATCGGGGTCAGCGGCAGAAGTGGTTCGCGATGCGCTTTCTCGGCGAGGATCGCGACATCGACATTTCGCCGAAGCCGGGTACGAAAGCCGAATTCGATACATGGCGCTGGGCGCCGATTGAATCTGTCGCGAAGCTCGTCGTGCCGTTCAAGCGCGAAGTTTATGAGCGCGTGACCAGCGAGTTCGCGCATCTGGCGCGGCCGCGGACAGAGCCGCAGCTCGGCTAAGATTCAAATCCGGGCAGGATCATCTGCCGGCTTCGACGCTCAGACCGTCAATCCCGCTGCCGTCATGATGACGCGAATAGCGCCCGCGACCACAGCCAGCGCCACGACGCTCGCCAGCCAGATCAATAGCAGCCATCCGATGCGGCGCCGCCACGATGGGTGCTCCGTTTCCAGGTTGCGCGGCATCAGTGATAGCCCTCGCCGGCTTTCACCTTGCCGCGGAACACGTGGTACGCCCATGCCGTGTAGACGAGGACGAAAGGAATCGTAAAGAGCGCGCCGACGAGCGTGAAGCCCAGGCTCTGCGGTGGCGCCGCGGCGTCCCAGATCGAGATCGACGGCGGCAGGATATTCGGCCAGAGGCTGATTCCGAGCCCGCTATAGCCCAGAAAAATGAGGATCAGAGCCAATATGAATGGCGCCGCATGCGTGTCGCGGCGGCTCGTGGTCCAGAGGATCGCGAGTGTCGCCGCGACGACGAGTATCGGCACCGGCGAGAAGAACACGATGTTCGGGAACGAGAACCATCGCGATGCGATGTCGGGATGCGTGAGCGGAGTCCAGAGGCTGACGATGGCGATGGTTGCGAGGAGTGCGATGGCAACCGGTTTCGTCAGTTCGCGCATGCGCTGCTGCAAGGAGCCCTCGGTTTTCAGATTGAGCCACGTCGCCCCGAGCAGCGCATAGGCGATGATCAGTCCGAACCCGGAAAAGATGCTGAAGGGTGTCAGCCAGTCGAGCGCGCCCCCGGCGTAGGCACGGTCGGCGACCTCAAAGCCGTTGATGAAAGCTCCAAGGACAACGCCTTGCGAGAACGTTGCGACATAAGATCCGCCGATGAATGTCTTGTCCCAGATCTGTTTGTGGGCGGCGTCGGCCTTGAAGCGGAATTCGAAGGCGACGCCGCGGAGAATCAAGCCCAGAAGCATCGCGATGATCGGCAGGTAGACGGCCGAGAGGATGACGGAATAGGCGAGCGGGAACGCTGCGAGAAGGCCCGCGCCGCCGAGCACGAGCCACGTTTCGTTTCCGTCCCATACCGGCGCGACCGTATTGACCATCGTATCGCGATCGCTCTCGTCGGGGACGAAGGGGAAAAGGATTCCGATCCCGAGATCGAAGCCATCCATGATGACATACATCATCAGGCCAAAGCCGATGATTGCAGCCCAAAGGAGCGGAAGATCGATACCGATATCCATGGCTTTACTCTCCTTGCGGGGCCGGGAATGCGGACGCGTCGATTTTTTCCTCGACAGCCGACAAGGGACGGGCGGGTCGCAGGTGCGGGTCGACGTCGGCGTCGGGCTGGTGACCGCCGCCACCTTCATCGGGACCTTGGGCGACGACTTTCAGGATGTAGACAATGCCGGTGCCGAAGACCGCGAAGTAAACGATCACGAATGCCGCGAGAGTGGTTGAGAGCGCGAGAACCGAATGATTCGACACCGCGTCGGCCGTTCGCATGACGCCGTAGACGACCCACGGCTGACGCCCGATCTCCGTCGTCAACCAGCCTGCCAGGATGGCGAGCAGACCCGTCGGCCCCATCAGCAATGCGGCGCGCAGAAAGAGCTGCGAAGAGAAGAGGTCGTGCTTCCAGCGCAGCCAAAGGCTCCAGAGCCCGAGAGCGAGCATCAGAAGACCGAGGCCCACCATGAGACGGAACGTCCAGAAGATGATCGTGGAGTTGGGACGATCTCCAGGGGGGAATTCCTTGAGGCCGGGGATATGCCCATTGAGTTCATGCGTCAGGATGAGGCTGCCAAGGTAGGGGACTTCGACGGCGAAGCGAGTCGTTTCAGCGGCCATGTCGGGCCATCCGAACAGGATGAGCGGAACGCTTTCGCCCGGCGTGTTCTGCCAGTGGCCTTCGATGGCTGCGATCTTCGCTGGCTGGTACTTGAGCGTATTGAGGCCGTGCTGGTCGCCTGCGAGAATCTGGATCGGCGCGAGAACGGCGATCAGCCACATGGCCATCGAAAACATCGTGCGGATGGCGGGCGTCGACCGGCCCCTCAGAAGGTGCCAAGCCGCCGATGCGCCGACGAACAGACCCACGGCAAGCTGAGACGCGATGACCATATGGGCCAGGCGATACGGGAATGACGGATTGAGAATGACCGCGAGCCAGTCAACGGGAACGACGCGACCGTCGATCACCTGGAATCCCGCAGGCGTTTGCATCCAACTGTTCGATGCCAGAATCCAATTGGCGGAGACGAGCGTTCCAAGCGACACCATGATCGTCGCGAAGAAGTGGAGGCCCGGTCCGACCTTGTTCCAGCCGAACAGCATCACGCCAAGAAAGCCGGCTTCGAGGAAAAATGCCGTCAGCACTTCATAGGTGAGAAGCGGGCCGGTGACGCCTCCGGCGAACGCCGTGAAATGGCTCCAGTTGGTGCCGAACTGGTAGGCCATCACGACGCCGGAGACGACGCCCATTCCGAAATTGATTGCGAAGGCCTTCGACCAGAAGTGATAGAGATCGCGATAGACGACCTTCTTGGTCGCAAGCCAGAGACCTTCGAGCACGACAAGATAGGTGCCGAGCCCGATTGTGATTGCGGGAAAGATGATATGAAAGGAGACGGTGAATCCGAATTGGATTCGAGCAAGTTCGAAGGCACTCAACGCGGATACGGTCGTGATCATTCCTGCGCCTCCGCATATCGACGCGATCCGATGATCGTCGGTCTCGAACCAACGTCAAAGGACCGTGCAACCTACGTTGTGCCAATGATCGCAGAATAGAAAGGCTGGACGCGACCTCGGCTTAACGTTTTTGCAACGCCCTGAAGGCGGACAATTGCCGGGAAGACAACTGGCTGACCGTGGTTCGTTAAAGAGACAGCAGGACGCCGCCCTTCTTCAGTAAACCTACGAGGATGTGCTGCGAAGTGGGCGTGTTGCCTAAGAAGCCGGATTGGCGCAGTTTGCGGTGCCTAGTCGAAATATGTCGTGCTTATCGCAAGGCGAAACGATCTATCGGCGCCTGACGCCACCGCCAACGTTCGGATTGACGAACCTGCCATTGTTTCCGTAGGTGACCGACGGATTGTTCAGATCGCGTAGCGGCGCCGGATAGGTGCTGGTCGGCGCTCCGATATTGCCTGAATTGCCGTTACTCGCCCCATTGCTTGATGGCGGCGTTCTGATGATCGATTCATTGCCGCCAGAAGGCTGAGAACTACCATTCGTCGATTGTGCATAGGTAGGCACCGCGCTGAGAATTAAGGCAGCGGCTGCCAGACTTGCCTGTCGCATCGGGTGCTCCTTCTTCTCTCTCGGCCGCCGCGAGACTCCACCAACTACACCTTTCTACTTAGGAAGGGGACGGCAAGGCGCAAGCCACTGTCGGCCCCTGGCCGAGCGCTCCTCTCAGCCAAGGTCGGCTTGCTTCAACCCTCAGCGGACGAGGAAGATCGTCCAGGTGGCAAGTGCAACCAAAACCGCGCAGAGGATTGTCAACATGACCGGATTGTGCGCCGGGGGCTTCTGGCCATCGTCGGAAGGATCGGTGGGTTTCGTCATCGACAACATTCGATTGGAAGGGATTTGAAGACAGTATGAGAGAAACTTTATCCGGTTTTTCGGCGCGTGGTCGGGAGGTCCGTCCAGGTAGTTGATGTTTCGTAAAAGAAACCCGGGAGAATCTCCGCCAAACAACAACCCCCCGTTCGGCTGGCACCTATATAACGTATGACCGTGAGCGATCCGTTTGAACTTTCTTCGTCGTCGCAGTATTTTAGTACGAGACGGGACGCTTACCGAGCGCCAAGGAGCTTTTGATAAGATGCGGTGTCATCGAAAATCGGAGCTTATGTATCTCCTCCTTTTCCCGATCGTCGGACTGGGAATTCCCGCGACGGCGACCATTGCATTCGCTGATTCCGTTCCTGAGAGCATTCGAATTCAGCAACAAGCTGAAAAGGCGTATGAAGCGGCGCCCGTCGTGCCGATCGAGCGCGGCAACGCGCATCATCGGGATCTGCAGAAGGACGAGGAGGGCGGGGACGAATTGCTCTTGCCCATGCAACGATCCGTCCCTCCTGCGCCAAAGGACAAGGGCGGCACGCAGCAGTGATCACGTCCTGTCCTGTGGACCTCGGAGATTAAAATCCCGGATATCCCCTGAACGCGCCTTTAAGTCGGCGAGGATTAGCTTTGCGGCATCGGCTTTCGGGAAGTCCATGTCGCTTTCGCGCCATCATCGACGATGTGTCCTCATCGAGGTGAGCCCCTCGTGGCCGGAGCGCACGAAACTTTGGATTCGGAAACTTCTCCATCCGCGCCACAGCTGGTTTTCGGTCCTGTTGCCATTCAGGACGAAGGTGCGACCCACCAAATTTCGATGACACGCCAGTGAGGCACCGTTTGTCCGACTGAGCGGGACCGAGGGCATTTCTCCGTGCCAAAGGTCCGAGGGCTGCGCCGATCTTGCGATGGCAATCGTCTGGCGAACAAGGGGAAAAGGCGCGTCGACGATCGGACTGCGGCATTGGCACCATTGGACAATTTGCCCAATGCCCTCGCCGTGTCTCCCGGGACAGAAGCTAAGTTCGAGGCTCGCGAAAAATTTTGTGCGCGGAGCCGGGGCATGGTTCAAGGAGCAAGAGCGGCCGATGAGTGGAGCCTCAGCCACGTTCGAACATGATGATGCACGGCACGGCGATGTGAGTCCCGGCGAGATTGCCATCGGCGTCATCATCGGGCGGACGTCGGAGTTCTTCGACTTTTTCGTCTATGCCATCGCTTCGGTCATCGTCTTTCCGAAACTCATTTTCCCGCATCTCGATGCGCTGACTGGCACCCTATATTCGTTCGCGATTTTCGCGCTTGCCTTCGTCGCCCGGCCGCTCGGAACAGTCATTTTCATGGCTCTCGACCGGCACTACGGACGGGGCGTGAAGCTGACGATCACGCTGTTTCTGCTCGGCACCTGCACGGTGGCGATCGCCTTCCTTCCGGGCTATGATCAGATCGGATGGGTTGCTGCGTTGCTGCTCGCGGTCTTCCGGATCGGGCAGGGGCTTGCGCTCGGCGGCGAATGGGACGGCCTTCCCTCTCTTCTTGCCATGAACGCGCCGGAGCATCGCCGCGGCTGGTATGCGATGATCCCGCAGCTTGGCGCACCTCTTGGGCTGATGGTGGCTGCGGCGCTCTTTGCCTATTTCGCCTCCAACCTCTCCTCGGAAGATTTCCTCGATTGGGGCTGGCGTTATCCGTTCTTCGTCGCCTTCGCGATCAATGTCGTCGCGCTGTTTGCCCGCCTGCGCATGGTCGCAACGCCGGAATACATGGAGCATTTCGAGCAGCAGGAGCTCGAACCGATGCCGGTCGGCGAGACGCTCGAAAAGGAAGGCTTTCACGTGGTGATCGGTGCATTCGCGCCGCTCGCGAGCTTCGCCTTGTTTCACATGGTGACGGTGTTTCCGCTGTCGTGGGTGTTCCTCTTCACGGACCAGAGTCCCGCGCGCTTCCTGATCATCGAGATCGTGGGCGCCGTCGTCGGACTTGTGACGATCGTGTTGTCGGGGTACGTCGCCGATCGCGTCGGGCGGAGAAATCTACTCTCGGCCACGGCTGCCGCCATCGCGGCGTTCAGCGGCTTCGCGCCTCAGCTTCTCAATGGCGGTGACGTCGGTGAGATCATCTTCATGGTTTCCGGTTTCATCCTGCTCGGTCTGTCATTCGGACAGGCGTCCGGTGCGGTCGCCTCGAACTTCGCGAAGATTTATCGTTACACCGGCTCGGCCTTGACGACGGACCTCGCGTGGCTCGTCGGCGCCGGTTTTGCGCCCTTCGTTGCCCTTTGGCTGTCGAGCCATTTCGGATTGATGGCTGCGGGCGGATACCTCTTGTCGGGCGCGGTCTGCACACTGCTCGCACTCGCCATGAGCCGCCAGCTCGAATCGGGCGATCGCGAATAAAGCCGGTCGCAGTAAAGCTTCATTAGCAAAACGCCCGGCCTTTTGTCGGGCGTTTTCTTTTGCGCGAGGGAACGGATCTTTTTCGGCGTGCGGTTATCACACACGTCAGACGGTTCGCGGCGGACCTCCGCGTCCCTTGAATAAAAGTGCGATTGCAAGGCCCGCGACGAAGCCTCCGACGTGGGCCATATAGGCGACGCCACCGGTGTCGGCTGTTTCGTTCGTCTGCACGATCGAGCCGGCGCCGCTGAAGAGCTGAAGCACGAACCAGAAGCCGATGACGATCAGTGCGGGCATCGACGTGATCATGCGGCCGACGAGCACGTCGACACGGGCCTGAGGAAAAAGAAGAATGTAAGCGCCGAGCACACCGGCGATTGCTCCCGAGGCGCCAAGATTCGGGATGCTCGAGTTTTCGTTCAAAGCGTATTGCGCAAACGTCGCGGCGATGCCGGCGACGAGATAGAAGATCAGAAATTTGACGTGGCCGAAGCTCTCTTCGACGTTGTCGCCGAAGATGTAGAGATAGAGCATGTTGCCGAAGAGGTGCAGCCAGCCACCGTGCATGAACATGGCGGTGAAGATGGTCGGCCAGTTCGATGCGGGATCTTCGGCGAAGCGGCTCGGGACGAAAGCCCATTTCTGGACGAGCGCGTCGCCTCCGTTCAGTTCGACGAGAAAGACGAGGATGTTGACGACGATCAAACCTGTCGTGACGATCGGCGAGATGCGAACTTGGGAATCGTCATCGCCAATCGGAAACATCGGCCATCCCCCCAGTCAAAACAGCGTTGCCCCGTGCCGGCAAAAATCCGTCAAGCCAATTTCGGTTTCCGCGCCGACATCAGGTAATTCACGTCGGTATCCGGGTTCCGCGACCAGACGTCCTGCAGCGGATTATACGTGATGCCTTCAAAGCCTATGTCGTCCAGCCCGGCGGCCCTGGCATAACCGGCAAGCTCATCAGGTGTGATGAAACGATCCCACTGATGGGTCCCGCGCGGCAACCAACCGAGGACGTATTCTGCGCCGACGATCGCGAGCGCCCATGCCTTGAATGTCCGGTTCAGCGTTGAAAAGACGGCAAGGCCGCCGGGCTTCACCAGCGCCGCGCATTCCCCGATGAATTTCGCGGGGTCGGGGACATGCTCGACGACCTCGAGGCAGGCAACGATGTCGAACGACCGTTGCTCTTGGACGAGATCCTCGACGCGAGCGGGGCGATAGTCGATTGTAAGTCCCTGTCCCTCCGCGTGACTCCTGGCGATTGCGATGTTCTTTTCGGACGGATCGATCGCGGTGACCGCTGGACCCATGCGCGCGAGCGGCTCCGAAACCAAGCCGCCGCCGCAACCGATGTCGACCGCCGTCAGCCCGGACAGAGGTCTGAGCGCCTTAGGGTCGCGGCCGAACAACGCAACCGCGGAATCGTGGATGAACGATAGGCGTGGCGGCCCGATCTGGTGCAGAGGACGAAATTTTCCCCGTGGGTTCCACCATTCGGACGCGAGGCGGGAAAAGCGCTCGACCTCGTCGGCGTCGAGGGTGCGTTCAGTGGCGCCGGATTGCTGCGGTGCGGTCATCTTTGTCTCCGTCCTTAGCCCTACTCGTCAGCCCGACGCTCATCTTGTCAAGCCATTGACCCAAACCGGTTGATTTTCGGTTGTTGCCGGGGGGCGCGCGAGCCGCTAAGAAGCGCCGGACTCATTCCAAATCTTTAGTACGCATTTGGCCCAAGTCAGGGTCCGTTTACATTTGCACAGGCACAGGAAGCGCTCCGAGCATGGCGACGGTCGTGATGAAATTTGGCGGGACGTCTGTCGCCAATATCGAGCGTATCCAGAACGTCGCGCGGCACGTGAAGCGTGAGGTCGACGCCGGCAACAAGGTCGCCGTCGTCGTATCGGCAATGGCGGGCGTGACGAACCAGCTCGTGGCGTGGGTCAAGGAAGCGTCTCCTCTCTACGACGCCCGGGAATATGATGCCGTCGTGGCAACGGGCGAGCAGGTGACGGCGGGCCTTCTCGCCATCACTTTGCAGGCGATGGGTCTCCGGGCGCGGTCGTGGACAGGCTGGCAGGTCCCGGTGAAGACCGACAATGCGCATGGTGCAGCGCGCATTGCCGATATTCCGGGCGAAGAGATCAGGAAGCAGATCGAGGGCGGCGAGATCGCCGTCATCACCGGCTTCCAGGGGATCGAGCCCGTCGAGAACCGAATCGCGACGCTCGGGCGAGGCGGATCGGATACGAGTGCGGTTGCGATTGCCGTCGCGCTCGAAGCCGACGTGTGCGACATCTACACTGACGTCGATGGCGTCTACACGACCGATCCGCGGATCGTCGCGAAAGCCAAACGGCTGGCAAAGGTGTCCTACGAAGAGATGCTCGAGATGGCATCGCTCGGATCGAAGGTCCTGCAGACGCGCTCGGTCGAATTGGCGATGGTGTACAAAGTGAAGACACGGGTGCTTTCGAGCTTTGTCGCGCCGGACGCCATGAAGCCGTTCAAGGCCGACAGCATCGAAGATATCGGCACTATCGTATGCGATGAGGATGAGATCGTGGAACAGCAGGTCGTGAGCGGCATCGCCTACGCGAAGGATGAAGCGAAAGTGACGCTTCTCAAGGTCGACGACAAACCGGGCGTCGCCGCACGCATCTTCGGACCGCTCTCGGAAGCCAATATCAACGTCGACATGATCGTCCAGAACGTCGCCGCCGACGGCAAGCATACGGACATGACCTTCACCGTGCAGGCGGCGGAGTTGACGCGCGCGCTCGACGTTCTGAAAAAAGCGAAAGCAGATATCGGTCATTTCGATGTACAAAGCTCGGCCGACGTCGTGAAGATTTCGGTGATCGGCGTGGGTATGCGCAGCCATGCGGGCGTCGCGGCGCAGATGTTCAAGACGCTCTCGGAAAAGGGCATCAATATCCACGCGATTTCGACATCCGAAATCAAAGTCAGCGTGTTGATAGACGCCGCTTACGCCGAACTCGCGGTTCGCGCGTTGCATTCAGCCTACGGGCTCGACAAGGACTAGAGAGACGGCGCTCTTATCGGCCTTCGTCTCCTTGTGAAACAATTAGCGATCTGCGGGCAGAATTTGCCGGCGAGGCGATAGGCAAAACACGATGGTTCGGCGCGATGATCCCAGACCCTTACCGAGCGAGACCTCGCTCCGGGTCATCATGCGCCATCTGCGCGAGATCATGGCCGATGGTGGGGACGGGCAAGAAAAGCTCGATCGCATCGTCCGTCAGATTTCGGGCGTCATGGTCGCCGAGGTGTGCTCGATCTATCTGAAGCGACAAGACGGCTCGCTTGAGCTTTTCGCGTCGGAAGGACTCAACCCCGGTGCGGTGCATTCGACGCGGCTGAAGCGCGGCGAGGGTCTCGTTGGGCGGGCGGCGGAGCTTGGCGTCACCGTCAACGAGCCCGAGGCGTCAAGCCACCCGGCATTCTCCTATCGGCCAGAAACCGGCGAAGAAATCTATCATTCGCTGCTCGCCGTACCGATCGCGCGTTCGGGGCAGGTGCTCGGCGTGCTCGTCATCCAGAACAGGACGCCGAGAGAATATTCCGACGAGGACGTCGAGGTTCTCCAGGCGACCGCCATGGTCATTGCGGAAAATCTCGTGTCTGGCTCAGTGGCCGGGACGGTAGCGGCCATCGAAGCTTCGCGCTCGCAGCCGCTCGTCGTCGAGGGTGAGCCGCTTTCGGAAGGTATCGCGCTCGGGCATGTGGTTCTGCACGAGCCGCGCATCGTCGTCACGCAGCTGATGGCGGAGAACCCGGCTCTCGAACTCGAGCGGCTCGCGCTCGCGCTCGACAAGCTTCAGAAGAACATCGATGAGATGTTCGAGCATGAGCATTTGTCGAACGTGGGCGAGCACCGGGACGTACTCGAAGCCTATCGCATGTTCGCCCATGACAAGGGCTGGCACCGCCGCCTTCGCGAAGCCGTCGAGGGCGGGCTGACCGCCGAAGCGGCTGTCGAGCGCGTCCAGAACGCGATGCGCACGCGCATGCTCAAGCAGCACGACAGCTATTGGCGCGAACGGCAGCGTGATCTCGACGACCTTTCCGACCGGCTGTTACGTGTGCTGGCGGGGCGGCTCAAAAGTTCGGAGGACGACGGCGGACTGCCGCCCGATACGATTCTCGTCGCCCGGACAATGGGCCCGGCTGAGTTGCTCGACTACGACCGGAGCCGTCTGAGGGGGCTCGTCGTTGAAGACGGCTCGAGCCAGAGCCATGTCGCCGTTGTCGCGAAGGCGCTCGGCATCGCTGCGATCGGGCAGGCCGCAGGCATTGTCGATCGCGTCTCGGCGGGCGATGCGGCGATCGTCGATGCTGTGACAGGCGAAGTTCATCTCAGACCCACCGGCGAGCTGATCTCGGCCTATTCGGACAAGGTGCGTTTCCGCGCCCGCCGGCAGAAGCGCTATCAGTCGTTGCGCGATCGTCCGGCGATTACGGCGGACGGGGTGCCGATCGCCCTGATGATGAACGCTGGCCTCCTCGTGGATATGCCACACCTGGATGAGTCGGGGGCCGACGGCATTGGGCTCTATCGCACGGAGCTGCAGTTCATGCTGTCGGAGGCGTTTCCGCGGCTCGACCGTCAGACGCAGCTTTATAAGGCCGTCATCGATGAAGCCCGCGGAAAGCCCGTGGTGTTCCGGACGCTCGATATCGGCGGCGACAAGGTGCTGCCTTATCTTCGTCAACCGAAGGAAGAAAACCCGGCCATGGGGTGGCGTGCGATCCGCATGGCCCTCGATCGCCCGGAGCTTTTCCGTCTGCAGGTGCGCGCGCTGCTCAAAGCTGCTGTCGGGCGCGAATTGCGGGTGATGATCCCGATGGTATCCGCGGGATACGAGCTTGTCGCCATCCGCGCCCTGATCGAACGCGAAAAGGCATTTCTGACGGAGCATGGTCATCCGCTGCCCGATAAGGTTCTCGTCGGAGCGATGTTCGAGGTTCCGGCACTCCTGTTCGAACTCGATGCTTTCCTGACGCGGGTCGATTTCGTCTCGGTCGGCTCCAATGACCTGATGCAGTTTATGTTTGCCGCCGATCGGACGAACGCGCGGGTCGCAAGCCGCTTCGACGTTCTGGCGCCTGCGCCGTTGCGTGCGCTCAGGGCGCTGATCACGGCTGCAAACACGTACGACGTGCCGGTGACGTTGTGCGGCGAGATGGCCGGGCGTCCCCTCGAAGCCATGACACTGATAGCGCTCGGCTTCAGGTCCTTGTCAATGGCGCCGGCTTCGATCGGTCCCATCAAGTCGATGGTGCTCTCTCTCGATGCCCGAAAGGCGAGCGCGTTCGTCGACGATCTTTTGAAAGAGGGTGCGAAAGACGTGCGCATGTCCTTGCAGCAATTCGCGGAAAAGGAACGCGTCGCGATCGACGGTTAACACCGTGGCGGCCTTTCTGCGTCTGGCTTTGACAAACAAGGATTTTTAGCCAACAGTATGCTTAACATCGGGGGCCGGCGCGTTTTGCCGGGATGAGGGTATGCGTCGGGGCGTTGGGCGTAGCGTTTCGGTTGGAAGTTATGAGCATGGGCAGCATGGCCAAGACCGCCATGATGCCGGCATGCACAGGGTGCCGGTCCATGCACAGGCGGAAAGCCGTGTATTGATCGCACGGTTTTTCATCGATCTCAGGCAGGCGCTGCGGCTCACTGTTCCGCAAGCCGCTCACTATCTTCAGGTTCAGCCGGACGTCATCGAGGCATTCGAGACCGGGCAGGTCGAGTATCTGCCGCCGTGGTCGGAGACGGCCGCAATCATCATGACCTACACCTCAATGGCGGGCGTCAATGGCAGGCCGGTCATCAATGCGATCGGCACCCTGCTGACGCATCTTTCCGTTCCAGCCGCCCCTTCGGCGGCATTTCCCGCCCCGGGTCCCATGCTGCAACCGGCGCCGTCGCAATGGCCATCTGCGCCGCCGCAGCGGCTCCCGCAGGTGCGCCAGATGGGCAAGCCCTCGGAGCCCGACGCCGCGCCGTCGGGACTGGCAACATCGAGCCGGAACCTCCTCAGGGCCGGTTCGGCGATCGCGAATGGCGCCCGGCGGCTGCCGCAGGAAGCCCTGAAACAGGTGCGCCGGCGTCCGCAGCGGGCGCTTTATGCGCTTTCGCTACCGCTCGGACTCCTCGTCATTTCCATGCATTCCTCGATTTTCGCGTCGGTTGCCCGGCCCTTTGAAATGGCGGTGCAGCGGGTAAGCACCTATATCCAGGAGCATTACGGGCCGGTGCGGGACGGGATGCGCTACATCGAAGTTGACGATCCGGAAACCCGACGGGCTGATAAATTGCAGATCGGCAGCAGTTCGTATTAGATAATCAACGGGGTACCAGGCGCCTGATGCGCGGCGAAGCGTCCATGCGCTCTCACCGCCTTTCCGGGCAGCCTCCTTCGGGGCCCGCCATCTCAAAACTCATCGGACACATGTCAGCACTGCCGCGCGATAAACTCGACCGTCTATCCGAACGCTTCGTGGCCATTCAGGATCAGCTGAATCACGGCGTTCCGCAGGCGGAGTATGTGAAGCTCAATAAGGAATTTTCCGAACTCAGTCCGGTCGTGGCGCAGATCGACGCGCTGCGTAAGGCGGAGAGCGAAAGCGCCGATCTCGAACAGATGATCCGCGACCCTGCCGCCGACAAGGAGATGGTCGATCTCGCCTATGCAGAGCGTGCGTCGCTCGCCGAGCGTATCTCCGATCTGGAACAGAAGCTTCGTATCGCTCTACTTCCGAAGGATGCAGCCGACGAGAAAAGCGCCATTCTCGAAGTTCGCGCCGGCACGGGCGGCGATGAGGCGGCCCTTTTCGCGGCTGATCTTTTCCGCATGTACAGCCGCTATGCCGATCTCAAGGGATGGAAAACGGAAATCATATCGGCGTCCGAGAACGATCTCGGCGGGTATAAGGAAATCATCGCGTCCATCACGGGTTCGGGCGTCTTCGCGCGGTTGAAATTCGAGTCCGGCGTGCATCGGGTCCAGCGCGTTCCGGCGACGGAAGCCAGCGGACGCATTCATACGTCGGCCGCGACGGTCGCCGTGTTGCCGGAAGCGGAAGACATCGACATCGATATCAAGTCGGAAGATATCCGCATCGACACGATGCGTGCCGGCGGTGCCGGTGGGCAGCACGTCAACAAAACGGACAGCGCGGTGCGCATGACGCATCTGCCGACCGGAATCGTCGTGGTTTCAGCAGAAAAATCGCAGCATCAGAACCGGCGCCTTGCGATGGCGGTGCTGAAGTCACGCATTTACGAGCTTGAGCGCGAGAAGGCGGCAACCGAGCGATCGGATGCGCGCAAGTCGCAGGTTGGTTCGGGCGATCGTTCGCAGCGAATCCGGACGTACAATTTTCCGCAAGGGCGCGTCACCGATCATCGTATCAACTTGACGCTCTACAATCTCGACGAGGTTCTGGCGGGTCCGGGCCTCGATACGTTGGTCGATGCGTTGATCACGGATCACCAGGCGACGATGCTCGCCGAACTAAGCGCGGCGTGATGAAACTCGCCGCGCGTACCAAGGATTTGCCGCCGATGCCGCTTCGGGGAGATCAGAGCATCGCTGATGCCTTGGCCGCTCTGGTCCGCATGTTCAGCGATGCAGGGATCGAAACGCCTCAGCGTGACGCCCGCTTCCTGCTGCAGGGCCTTCTCGGGATCGACGGTGCGACGTTGCTCTCGGGGTCGGCACGGACGCTCGGGGGCGAAGCGGCCGATCGCATCCGCGATGCCGCGCGCCGCCGGCTGGCACGCGAGCCCGTTTCACGGATCCTCGGACGACGCGAATTCTATGGACGCGACTTCATCGTGACGCCGGACGTGCTCGATCCGCGCCCCGATACCGAAGCAGTGATCGATCTGGCGCTCGAGGTCGTCAAATCGCGCGGGCTTTGCGGGCAACCGATTTCGATCGCGGACATCGGAACGGGATCCGGCATCCTGATCGTCACGCTGCTCGCAGAGTTGCCGAACGCTCGGGGACTCGCGACCGACATCAGCCCCGCGGCGATCGAGATCGCCCGTCGGAATGCCGAGGCGCTGGGCGTAGGGGATCGCATTCGGTTCGTTGCGACATCTGGTCTCGACGGCTGTGGGGGGGATTTCGACCTCGTAATCTCAAATCCTCCCTATATATCCACAGGAGAGATCGCCGGGCTTGAACGGGATGTGAAGGATTTCGATCCTTTGCTGGGGCTGGACGGCGGCCGTGATGGCCTTGATATTTACCGTGAAATTGCCCGCAATATCTCGGAGTTGAAGCGCCCCTCCCGGATTGTCTTGGAAGTCGGTGCGAGGCAGGCCGACGCGGTCGAGGCAATTTTCACCGGGTTCGGGGCCAGCCGCTTAGGGCGGCGGGAAGATCTCGGCGGCCACATCCGGGCTGTTGCGCTGGAGATACATCTCTAAACCGACCGATCATTTCTTATTTGCGCAATTACGTTTCCGGGGTAATATCAGGGTCGAAGAGTTTGATCGGATGCGCGTGGCGCAATGATGCCGCTAGAGCGGCAAGCGAGCCGGCCTTCCTATCTCAGATCATCAGCACAAACTTTCGCGGACCGTTTCGTCCGTCGATTGGCAAGTGTCGAGCCTATCCTTCGCGGCACCTGTGCTGGGTAAAGCTCCTTTGAGGACGGCTTTCGTATCTTGCAGGCGTGATGACTGGGATGACTGCGATTTTGCCCGAAGCTCAAGGGGCAAGAGCCTGGGCTGTGATCTGCGGGACTATGGTGACTTTAGAGGCAATCATTTGAATTGGATCGAAGGATTGATCCAGGCGCCGTCTCGCCATTTGAGCGGGCACAGGTGGAAATTACCAACAAGCATGAACGGGAGCCCATGAGGCAAGGTCAACAGAACCGTCGCGGTCGCGGTCGAAACAACAACAATAACCGCAAATCGCAAAATCCTCTGATGCGCAGCTTCGAGAGCTCGGGGCCCGACGTGAAGATTCGCGGTACGCCTTCGCATATCGCCGAAAAGTACATCAGCTTGGCGCGCGACGCCCTGTCGTCAGGCGATCCGGTTCTCGCTGAAAACTATCTCCAGCACGCCGAGCACTATAATCGGATTATCCTCGGTTATCGCGAGCAGATGGCGGCCCAGGGCGGCGTGGACCCGATGGGCAACGGCGCCGCGCGGACCCATTCACTTGCAGGGCCCGAAGGCAGTGACGGCGAGGAGTTCGGCGAGGAAGACGGCGACGAGATGGGGCAGCAGCCGCAAGTGGCCGGACAAGGCGCCCAGCCGGATCTGGCACAGCAGCCGTTCGCGCAACCGCAGCGCAACTTCGACAATCAGAACCGGTACGACAATCGTCCGCCGCGTCACGAGCGTTTCAACAACAATCGCCATGACCGCAACGATGGCCAGCGCTATGACCGGCATGATCGCGGTGACCGGGGTGATCGCGGCGATCGCCAGGATTTCAGGGGTGATCGCGGAGATCGGGGAGATCGCTTCGACCAGCGCAATGGCGGCGGAGAAAACCGTTACCGCGACGATCGCAGGTCACAAAACAACGGTGATGGACATCAGGGCGATAGCGGCTATCGCCGCCGGGATCGCTATCAGAATCAGGCGCCGAACGGCAGCAACGGTAATGGAGCCGATCGTGACCACGCCAATGGCGGTTTCCCGCCGACGGCAGCGCCGCCGCCCGCCGCAGAGCGTCCTCAGCCGCAGGCCGCCACACCGGCACCCGTCGAGCAGCAAGAGCAGCCAGCCTTCCTCCGGCGTCCCGTCCGCCGCCCGCGCCGGGAAGAACCGACTGAGGCACCGGCGGTGCCGCCGGCCGCCAACGAAGACAGCGAATAGATTAAAAGAGCCCGGAAACGGGCTCTTTTCTTTTGCGGCAGTGGATCTCGAAACGAGAGGAGGCCGCATCGGCAAGCGGCTCTCCTATTTCACGCTCTGGCCGCGATGAAAGTCGCCTTGTTTCGCAACAGCTAATGCAGCGCTTTCGAGGCGTTCCAGGGCCAATCCTTTAACCGGATCGCGATACAGGGGCTTCCTCCTGTTTTTTCAGGCGGCCGGCATGTCGCGAATTTTCCTTGGGTTTTGTTGTTGCTGCCTCTTTTTCGTGCGGCGCACAATCCTATATCGCAATCATCATGCGGAACGACGGGGATGCCGGGCATCGGGTCCTCCATCGTGCTCGGATGATAAAAATCAAATCGCATGGCATTCTTTCCGGGCCTCATGGGGCGGAAGGAATGTGCTGGAGGACGCGACATGAATTTCGAACGCTACACGGACCGCGCCAAGGGCTTCATCCAATCGGCCCAGTCGCTCGCGCTCCGTGAAAACCATCAACAAGTTACTCCCGACCACCTTCTGAAAGTTCTGCTCGACGACCCTGAGGGTCTGGCAAGCGGACTTATCCAGAAAGCCGGCGGGGATTCGCGTGCGGCATTGCGCGGGGTCGAGGCCGATCTCGCCAAGAAACCGAAAGTCACGGGCGGGTCGGGACAGGTTTATGTCTCGCCGGAGCTTGCGCGGCTCTTCGATGCCGTCGAGAAGCTGGCCGACAAGGCGAGCGACAAGTTCGTCACCGCCGAGCGGCTGCTGCTTGCTCTTGCGCTCGACACTTCGACCGACGCCGGCAAGATCCTGCGCGACGCCGGTGTGACGGCCGACAAGCTCAATGCTGCCATCAATGACATCCGCAAGGGACGCACGGCCGACACCGCGAATGCCGAACAGGGCTATGATGCCCTGAAGCGGTATGCGCGCGATCTGACGGAAGCCGCGTCTACGGGCAAGCTCGATCCCGTCATCGGTCGCGACGAAGAGATCCGCCGCACCATCCAGGTGCTGTCGCGTCGGACGAAGAACAATCCCGTGCTGATCGGTGAGCCAGGCGTCGGCAAGACGGCGATCGCGGAAGGTCTCGCCTTGCGCATCGTCAAGGGCGACGTTCCGGAAAGCCTCAAGCACAAGAAGCTCCTGTCGCTCGACATGGGTGCGCTGATCGCGGGTGCAAAGTATCGCGGCGAGTTCGAGGAGCGGTTGAAAGCCGTGCTGTCCGAGGTCGAGGCCGAGGGCGACATCATCCTGTTCATCGACGAGTTGCACACCATCGTCGGCGCGGGCAAGACCGAAGGCTCGATGGATGCCGGCAACCTTTTGAAACCTGCGCTGGCGCGCGGCGAGCTTCATTGCGTCGGCGCGACGACGCTTGATGAGTATCGCAAGCATATCGAGAAGGACGCGGCGCTTGCGCGGCGCTTTCAGGCGATCTTCGTCAGCGAGCCGACAGTGGAAGACACGATCTCGATCCTTCGCGGCTTGAAAGAGAAGTACGAGCTGCATCACGGCGTGCGCATCACCGATAGCGCGCTCGTCTCGGCGGCGACGCTGTCCAACCGCTACATCACCGATCGCTTCCTGCCGGACAAGGCGATCGACCTCGTCGACGAGGCGGCGTCGCGGCTCAGGATGCAAGTCGATTCAAAGCCAGAGGAACTCGACGCCATCGACCGCGATCTCATGCAGATGATGATCGAGCGCGAAGCGTTGAAAAAGGAAACCGACGCGGCTTCCAAGGATCGTCTGGCGCGGCTCGAGAAGTCGATCGCCGACCTCAAGGAGAAATCCGAGGCGATGACGGCGCGCTGGCAAGCCGAGAAGCAAAAGCTCGGCTCGGCACAAAAGCTGAAGGAAACGCTCGACGGCCTTCGCAACGAGCTGGAGCAGGCGCAGCGGCGCGGCGACCTCGCGCGCGCGGGTGAGCTTCGCTATGGCAAGATCCCGGAGCTTGAAAAGAAGCTCGCCGATGTCGAAAGCCAGGAAGGCAAGGGCGCTCTTGTCGAGGAAGCAGTAACACCCGACCAGATCGCGGCCGTCGTCTCGCGCTGGACGGGCGTGCCGGTCGACAAGATGCTGGAAGGCGAGCGCGATAAGCTTCTGAAGATGGAGGATGCGCTGGGCAAGCGCGTCATCGGTCAGAAGGAGGCGGTCATCGCCGTGTCGACGGCCGTTCGCCGTGCGCGCGCCGGGCTGCAGGACCCGAACCGGCCGATCGGCTCGTTCATGTTCTTGGGACCGACCGGCGTCGGCAAGACGGAGCTGACCAAGGCGCTTGCCGGCTATCTCTTCGACGACGACACGGCGCTGATCCGCATCGACATGTCGGAGTACATGGAGAAGCATTCGGTCGCGCGTTTGATCGGCGCGCCTCCGGGCTATGTCGGCTACGAGGAAGGCGGCGTGCTGACGGAAGCCGTCAGGCGTCGGCCCTATCAGATCATCCTGTTCGATGAGATCGAGAAGGCGCATCCCGATGTCTTCAACGTGCTTCTGCAGGTCTTGGACGACGGACGTCTGACGGACGGCCAGGGCCGCACGGTCGACTTCAAGAATACGCTGATCGTGCTGACGTCGAACATCGGTGCGCAGTATCTGGTCGAGCAGAAGGAAGGCGAAGAGACGGAAGCCGTGCGCGAGGAAGTCATGGCGGAAGTGCGCGCGAAGTTCCGGCCGGAGTTCCTGAACCGTCTCGACGACATCATCCTGTTCCACCGCTTGCAGCGTGCGGACATGACGAAGATCGTCGACATCCAGATGGGCCGTCTGCAGAAGCTTTTGGCGGATCGCAAGATCACGATCGACCTCGATGAGCAGGCGAAGACTTGGCTTGCGAACCGTGGCTACGATCCGGCGTATGGCGCGCGGCCTTTGAAGCGCGTCATCCAGCGCAACGTGCAGGACCCGCTCGCCGAGCAGATCCTCGCGGGCGGCGTGAAGGATGGCGATACGGTCACCGTGTCGGTGCGCGACGGCGCGCTGACGATCAACGGCTGGCCGATCAAGGCGGCGGCTTGATTTCACTTATTCCCTCTCCCCTTGGGGAGAGGGTCAGGGTGATGGGCGTAGATTTTCCGTCAGAGTTGAACTTCCCCCTCACCGCGCTTCGTGCTGCCTCTCCCCGAGGGGAGAGGCTGAGTTCTGCGAATGAGGGAGCGATATGGGGAATGATTACTGAAGCGGAGACGAGGGAACGGCTGTATCGTGATATTGGCGAGTTTATATTTGCATTCTCGCAATTGGAGTTCACGATAAAGGACGTGCTAGCTAGAGCGCTTCGACTGCATGACGATAATTTTGATACTGTTATCGCACCCTACGACTTTCGCGTTTTGTGCTCTGTAACTTCCCAGGTTCTCAGAAATTCTGTGCCTGATGAGGACGGCCTTCATAGTCGAATTCGCAAGACATTCACCGAATGCCTAGATCTAAATGGTAAAAGGGTGCGTATAGCGCATGGTACGTGGATCGTCGATGCTGGATATCAAAGTGTTCGACATATCAGACGAGAAGACTGGAAGGTATCGTTCAGTTTCGAGGAAGCAGGTTCGATCTCGGAGCTTAGCGAGAAAGCGAAGCTGTTGATGGGTGAAATTGTGCGGGGTTTTCCTCGTCGGTAGGTCAGCTAAGAGAGCCGTCCTCTGTATCGCCTGACCTTCCGTCATGCCGACGGAGGTCGGCACCTACGACAAGTTTCAGAGGAACCGGTATTGGCGGGTGGCTTTCAGTTCGCTACGAGCATAGAGTTTGCTGCGCTTTGCCGTAGATCCCGGCCTTCGCCGGGATGACGGTGATGGGGATGTCGTCAACGAGATAATGGGTAGGGCTGTGTGACAGCGATGCTGCAATGGATTTTAGAACCGCGAAATCTCCGTGCGTCTACATGCTGGCGAGCGCGCCAAACGGCATCCTCTACATCGGCGTCACGAGTGATTTGCATCATCGCATGGCGCAGCATGAGCAGGGGTTGATCGAAGGCTTTACGAAGAGATACAGCGTGAAACAGCTCGTCTATTACGAGTTCTTTGAGACGATGCCCGAGGCAATCGAGCGCGAGAAGCGATTGAAAGAATGGCAGCGCGCTTGGAAGGTGCGGTTGATCAAGGGTGCAAATCCCGAGTGGCGAAATTTGTTTGATCCCGAGACCGGCGAAATCGCGCCGTTGCCAAGCGATGCGGTTCGAATGGATCGGTGATTGGCTGATTTCATTTAGAACGTCATGCCGACGTCCTCGCATCTTCTCACGAAGGACAAAGGGCATGAGTTCGTGCCGCGAGACGTGAGTGGGAAGAGCGTGCGGGGTCGCCCGGGGAAATCGGTAAGCCGCGGGTTCTCTGTCTGCCGCGCGACAAGCACGATCGGGTGCTCGGCGCGAGGCCGCCACCGATCGCGATAGACAAAAATTTGGACGCGATGCGAAGGCATCGCGTCCGGCAAGGAAGGTCTTATCCAGACGGCCTCGGCTCTACCTTCTCACACAAACCATTTTCCCGCTGGGGGTGCGAATGGCTCTGTAGCCGGTGTGCCTTTTGCACCATGCTTGATTTTGCCCACCCCAGATGCAGCGACCGGTAACGCTGCTGCGATGGCGGTTCGGGCCGCAGCCGCCGAGGGCAGCGGCGGGCGTGACTGAATATGAAAGATCGACTGCGATAAGAGCAGCGAGACCAAGTAGAGGCGCGAAAAGCTTCATCATGGCGAATTCTCCTTGAGCGCGCGCCATTTTGATTATTCAGCGCGCGTGGTCTGCAGTTTCCGTCGGACAACCTGAACTCGGAATTAACATTCTCCGGTCGAATTAAAGCGAGTTGATGTGGGGTCGCCGGTTGCGCAAGCGAAATGCGCAGGCGAACTCGACTTGACGCACGCTTCCGCGCCGAACACATTCCTGCACGACGCAAAATCGTTGTGGTTGGGTCGCTTGGAAGAGCGTCGGCAACGAGGTAATCGGCAGGGGGCAGCAGTTTTGACTAGCCTTTTTCGCAACGAGCTTCACGAGGATTTCGGCACCTGGCCCATCGCTTACATTCCCTATGGCGGGGCAGATTTCGGAGAGATCCAGGCGGTGGCCACGGCCATCGGCAATGGTGACGACAGCGCCTATTACGACGCGTGGGTCGCCGCAGCCGATCGGCTTTCCGCCGAAGCCGACGCGGCGCGCACCAAGGGCCACATCGCAAATGCGCGCGCGCTCTATCTCAAAGCCAGCGCCTTCTACATCACGTCGTTCCATCCGATTTATGGTGCGCCTGTCGATCCGCGACTGACGGCGGCCTTCAGCAAGGGCGTCGCGGCGTTCGACAAAGGGCTCGCGCTCGGGCCGCATCCGGTGGCACCCGTTGCAATCCCTTTCGAGGGGACAACGCTTCCAGGATATTTCATTCCGGCAGTGGGGCTCGAGACCGAGGTGCGGCCGCTCATGATCTTCAACGGCGGTTACGACTGCACCATCATGGACACGTATTTCGCTGCCGGGGTCGCGGCGTCGCGGCGCGGGTATCACAGCCTGTTGTTCGACGGGCCTGGCCAGGGTGCGATGCTGTACGAGCGCGGCGTTCCGATGCGGCCGGATTGGGAGGTCGTCATCAAAGCGGTCGTCGATTTTGCCGAAACGCTACCGCTGGTCGATGCAAAGCGCATTGCGCTCTACGGATGGAGCCTCGGCGGATATCTGGCGCCGCGCGGCGCGTCGGGCGAGCATCGTCTCGCCGCGCTGATCGCTGATCCCGGCACGTGGAGCATCGCGGAAGGTTTTCGCGACGTGGTGGTGCACAAGTTCGGCGTGGCACCGGAGGCGGCGAAGGATCTCGGCGCGCTGGATCAGGCCGTCATCGACAAGATGGACGCTTTCATTCGCGGCAACCGCCAACTGTACTGGAAAGTCGTCCAGCGCGGCTTCTGGGTGCACGGCGTCAGCGATCTGCGTTCCTATCTCGCCTCAGCCGAACTCTTCACCATGCAGGGGCGAGCGAACCTGATTCAGTGCCCGACCCTGATCACCAAAGCCGAAGGCGACGTGCTCGCAGCCAATGCCGAGGCTTTCTACGATGCGCTTCAATGCCCGAAGACTCTGATGCAGTTCACCGCCGCAGAGGGGGCCGGTGGACATTGCGAAATGGGGAACCGCTCTCTCGTCAATGGGCGGATGCTCGATTGGCTCGACGAGCAATTCGGCCAGCTCGGTTGACCGGGTGAAGCCCAATCAATGATGCGGTTGCGGAAAGTCGAGGATCTCGGCGGTGTAGGTTTCGACGACCTGGCTGATCGGTCGGCCGTCCGGAAGCGTCAGCACCGCCATATGCTGCAGAACCTCATGCGGGATGGAGAGGGATGCGCCATCGGCTTTTTCCGAAGGAATTGGCGCCATCTCCCAGTTCCGCGGCAACGGTGACCAAAGCAACTTCGCAGAGAGTGTCCGGCGACGGAATTTCAGCGCCTGCACGGCTCTTCCAAAAGCGGTATCGGTCGTGTCGAGCACGTGGTTCATGTCCGGCGTCAGTCGACTGGGCACGTACCAATTGTCGGCTTCTGAGAGGACATGGCCTCCGCAACTCAGACGCACTTTGCGGTAACGGATTGGTTCCGAGGCGGCCACTCCGAGGATCTGCCGCTGCTCAGCCGTCGGTTCCTTCTCTGCGCCGTGAATTCGTTCCGCGATGATACGTGCCGGCGACGCAAGATGGTGGTCGTCGCACCATCGGTCCAGCGTGAGCGTGGCGCTGTCGTGGCTCAACAGTTCGGAATTCAAGGTTTCGAGCACCGCAAGCGCCTCGAGCCGGCTGATAAAACCATCCGACCACGGGTGCTGTGGGGTTTCGTCTGCGATAGCGGTTTGGGAGAGAGCGAGCAGC
The DNA here is from genome assembly GCA_018242215.1 of Pseudomonadota bacterium. Taxonomy (GTDB): domain Bacteria; phylum Pseudomonadota; class Alphaproteobacteria; order Rhizobiales; family Hyphomicrobiaceae; genus Hyphomicrobium_B. Next base: position 206,287 of record JAFECG010000027.1, on the reverse strand, counting down.
GCAATCGCAAACGCCGATTTTTTTGCGACATCGAAACGCATCTTGTATCGCATCACTCTCTCCTGACGATTCTGCATTGTGATTGTGGACTCTCTGTCGGCGTTCAGCGGGCCGGCCGACGATCAAACATGAGGTCGATCGCGAGCGAAAGCGTCATGGCCACGGCGCCGATCGCAAACAGGAGCTGATAATTTCCGCCCGTGTGTGCGAAGACGAACGAGAGTGCATAAGCGGCCGCCGCTTGGCACAGCGCAAAGGCAATCGTCGCCACGCTCCATGCGGCTTTCTGTTCCTGCGGCCGATGCGGCAGCAGCTCGTGGATCCGTCCGAGCACAAGCGTTACGGTGCCGGTCAGAAACCCACCGACGATGCCGCTCGATACAAACAGCAGAGGCAGGTTCGTGACGTTGAAAGCAGGTATCGCAATGGCAGCGATTTCGAGAGCGAACGCGGCGCGCAACGCGGGTCCGAAGCCGATGCGGTCCGCGACGTGGCCCGATAGGATCGGGCCGAACGTGGCGCTGATGCCGAAGACGATCCAGACCATCGCGCCGATCTCGACTCCCTTGCCGAGGCCACGCGAGATGAAGTCGACAAGAAAGATCATGTGTGGGACCCAGCCAGCCGCGTTCAATGCGTACTCGACATAGAGAGCCCTGAGGGCCGACAAGTGCGGTGCATGAGTATGCTCCGGAGGCGGGAGTTGCGGCGGCGGGGCGATCGGCCAGCCCGACCACGCGACGGCGGTCAGCACAAGCGACAAGGCGCCGAGACCGAGCCACGTTTCCCGCAGTCCGATCTGGAGGAGAAACGGAACGAGCGTTCCCGAGGCCACGACGCCGGAGCCGACACCCATAAAGATCAATCCGCCGGCGAGGCCGCGGCGGGACGGGGGCACATGGGCGAGGACCGTCGGCGCGGCCAGGACCATCATGGCGCCGCCGGCGAAGCCTGCGGCGAACCGCCAAATGAAGAACCAGGAAAAACTCAACGGGAAGCCACAGGCGAAGAACGACGCCGTTGCGAGCAGCATCATCGTCCGCACGAGGCCGACGAGGGAGAAACGGGCCGAAATCGGCCTTCCGAGCAACGCGCCCGCGAGATAACCCGCGAGATTGGCAGCGCCGAGATAGGCGGCCTCGGATGGCGCAAACCAATGAGCGTTGATGATGGCTGGCAAGAGCGGTGTGTAGGCGAAGCGCGCAAGGCCCACTCCGATCAGCCCGGTGCAGAAGGCGCAGGTGATGGCGCGGCCCAAGTTGGACACTTTTGCAGGGAAGACATCCGCGCGCGTCATTGTTCGATCCTTGCTGCGTGAAAGATGACATACGTCAACGACGCGTCTCCACAAAATGGGGTCGGCGCGTAGCACGGTTGCGCTGGCGCGGGTTGACGGCGCTCCCTGTCGCACCAAAGCGGCGAGGAAACGCACGGTAGGCCGGCAACTCGGAGACCGGGCCTCGGCTGTTTCTTCACAATGTCTGCCGGACGGGCGTCTGCGCCTTGCAAACGCACGAATTGGGAGTGAAAATGCGCGAGTTTCGCGTTGTCAGAGGCCTTGCAATGCGCCGAAGCGTTATGCTGGTTTATTTTCTATGTTTGTCGGCCGGCGCCGTTGCAATTGCGCAGGTTTATCGGGGTCAGCGTTTCGATGCCCTCCTGACGCTGCATCTCACTTCCGGTTTGCACACGGCGGCGGCGAAGCAAGCGCTGACGGCTGTCGACCATTCTGCCAGCCAACTATCGTCTGAAGATAAGACAGCCCGTGCGGAAGCTTCGCCCGAGACCGGTAGCTCAGACAGTGGCCAGTCTCAGACGAGGCCGCCTCAAACTGACAAGCCGAAGAGCGATGCCGCAGGGGCGCCTCCCGCCGAGGCGCCGAAGCTCACGGTGGCACGGATCTCAGGATCCGGATCGGCATCGGTATTCGCGGGAAGCGCGGCACCCGGTGCTTCGGTCACGGTGCTTGAAAATGGCGTTCCCGTCGCGTCGGCAAAAGCAAACGATAACGGTGACTGGTCACTCGTGACGGAACATCAATTCGCAAGTGGGGATCCCAAGATTACTCTCAGCACCGGGGACAAGGTGTCTCCGGGAGAGGACAGCACGGCTGCTGCGCCTGGAGCGCAGCTGCCGCAATCGGCCGGCGCGGTCGCTGCTACGGAGGCATCGCCATCTGTCCAGGTGTTGAAGAAATTCGAGCGCATCGTGGCTTCGGCACGGGAAGAAGCCCAGGCGCAAAGCTCTGTGGACTCTGCCGCCGCCGGTGCGCCGACGCCTCCGCCCGCCGCTCGGGTTGCCACGCAGCCGGCGCCTGATGTCGGAGCAATGTCTCCCGTATCAGCGCCCCTTCGAGATTCCGCTCACTTATCCTCTGCGACGATTCCCGTCCCGATGACGTTCGTCTTCGATGAGGCGACGCTGACGCCGGACGGCGAGAAAACAGCACACTTGCTGCTCGAGTATCTCCTTCTGAAGAAATTCACGGCGGTTACGCTCTCGGGACACGCCGATGAGCGGGGCACCGCCGAATACAACATGGAGCTTTCGCGCAAGCGGCTGGACACGATTTCGTCGTTTCTTCGCAATGGAGGTTATCGCGGTAAAATGGACCTCCTGCCAAAAGGGGCAACCGAACCCTTCAAGGGCGTGGATCGCTCCAAATTTTCGCGGGATGACCTGATGCAGCTCGACCGTCGCGTCGAGCTGCAGAACGCGTCATGACGATCGCCGGCACGTCACTTATGGCGAAGCCAGATTCAAATCTCCAATGTCGACCTTGGTGCTTCCGGCGGGGGGCGAAAATTTGAAGGTGTCGGCCGGGAAGGCGGGGGACGTCTTCCAGCTGAACGAATTCGTCTGCTCGGGCCCATCGACGCTGTGATAGACGAGCTTGCAGAGGAGCGGCTTGTCCCCCTTTTCCAGCCAGACCTGCCAAGTGTTGTCTCCCGACGGGTCCGCGACAGTAAACTTATCGCAGGCCGTTCCGTTGATCGTGTCGGAGCCGACGGGCGAAGCTTTCGTGCCATCGGAAGCCGAAACGACGCTATCGACGATGTCCATGAAGTTCAAAACTTGCGAGTCGATCCCGATTTCGCCGGTGAAAAAGCCGAACGCGGCGGCGAGTGAAGGCGGCGCAGCCGTTTGAGAATATTTGTGCTGCTGCTCATCGTAGATCGTCAGGACTGTTCCGTCCGATATGATCAAATAGGTGTTGTGGCCCAGAGTGATCTCAGTGCGCAGATCATTCGGACGCTGGATGAGAAAGTGGCCTTTGCCGTGATAAAGGTCGTTCCCGTCCGAGCTGGCGTCGAACGTGGTTTCGAAATCGAGCGGATTGGCTTGCAGATATTCGTCGAGATGTTTGAATGCCGCCGCGGCGGTTTCGCTCGTTTGCGCCTGTGCGACGCTGATGCCCGCGAAGAGCAAAGCAAGGACTGGATAGAGGAGCAATCGATATAGCATGCGGCGGTCTCTCCACTGTGGCGGGTCATTAATGTCCAACCCGTGCGACAGTTTAGGAACGCCTGAATCTACTCCCTATGGCCGTTTCGCCATAACGTTAATTTTGTGTGGTTGGAGATCGATATTCGCCTTCGGTTGGATATCAAAGTCGACATCGGCCGGGTGAGTGCCGTCTCTCGGCAGTCGATAGTTATTTGCAACGATAGTGTTCGTCGGTGACCGGCTCCAGCCAGTCGACGGTTTTGCCGTTGAGGGCCTCCTGAATGGCAATGTGAGTCATGGCCGTCGTGGCGGTGGCACCGTGCCAGTGCTTTTCTCCCGGAGGAAACCAGACCACGTCGCCCTCGCGGATCTCCTCGACCGGTCCACCCGCGTGTTGCGCCCAGCCGGAACCTGCAGTGACGATCAGCGTCTGGCCGAGAGGATGCGTATGCCATGCCGTCCGCGCGCCAGGTTCAAATGTGACGCTGACGCATGCAACGCGCGCGGGAGCTTCCGCTTGGATGAGCGATTCAAGCCGCACGGAGCCGGTGAAATAGTCGGACGTTCCAGTGCTGTTCGGTCGGGTGCCGTTTCGTTTGATGTCCATCAGAGAGCCTTCGAACCTCGGCGGCCTGTCGATGTCGGAAATATTAGCAGACCTTGCGCGCCGGAGGGCACAGGATTGACGGCGCGGGGAGAACGCAGCCCGAGAGCGGTTTCAATTCGCGTTTGATGAACGGGGGGCGGCGCCGATGTAGTTTACCGCCAAGGAAGACCGCGTTCGCAAGAATTTTCCTATTCGACCGATTATTTCGTGCAGGGAACACGCGCAGCTTCGCCGTAAGTTGCGGCTTTAATGGTTTCTCTCTTATTTGTAAGGTCGTGGGTGCGTTGCAACCGGATCGGTGCCACTTACGTTTCTGCAGATGGAAACAACGAAGGCGTCTCCCGTATCATGAAAAACCGCTCTTCCTTTTTTTCTCTCCACTCGGCGATCGTAATTGCGACTTTGACGGCGACCGGCGGATTGGTGCTCACAACGGCGGGCGTCCTGGCACAAGGGATCTCCGACGATGATCCCGAGATCGCCTTTAACGATCATTGTCGTGAATGCCATTCGGCCGATAAAGGCGACAACCGACTTGGTCCGTCGCTTTACGGCGTTGTCGGGCGAAAGGCGGGGTCAATTCCGAATTTCGGCTATTCCGAGGCTCTGAAAGATTCCGGCATTACCTGGACTGAAAAGAACCTCAATGCCTGGATCACCAGTCCGAATTCCGTCGTGCCGGGAAACAATATGGGCGCCATCTTTTCCGGATTGCAGGACGCCAAAGCGCGGGCGAAAATCATCGCTTACTTGAAAGGCGATACAAAAAAGAAGCCGGGTAAATCCTAAGTGCCCGGCTCTTTCATTGTTACAGCAAGCGTCCGCTACCGGTTTGGACGATCGCGGTCGCGCCGGTAGCGAGCACGGTGATAACAGCGCTTTGCACCGATCTTACATGCAATGTGCGGTCCCGCCGTGTAGCCGATGATGCCGCCGGCGACCAACCCGACGGGGCCGAATGCGACGGCTCCCGCAAGGCCGCCCAACGCGCCATCCGTCAGGCGTTCGCCTGCATTGGCGGCTACGGGTGCGAGCACAAGTCCGGCGGCGACGACAAGACATCCTGCGAATTTTCTCATCATGGTCTGCTCCCTCGTGGTCGTCCCCCCGCGGACGTGATGATCTTTATAGCATCTTTTGCGATTCGAATTTCGATCGCGCGCTGCAGAATAGAATCCAAACTTTCACAAATGGTTCCGAAAAAGATTCTACGATTGGCGTCTAGAGAGCGGCCGCCATGCAGCGTTGATTTGCGCGTGCGGCCTTCGTTCGCGGAGCCAGCGGGACACGCAAAACGGTGATCAGCTTTTTACAAACGCGAGCAAATCGGGATTGAGCCCATCGGCATTGGTCGTCAGCATGCCGTGGGGAAATCCCGGGTAAATCTTGAGCGTGTTCTTGAGAGCTTGGCGGAAAGCGGCCCTGCATCAGCACAGGGCACGATCTGATCGTCGTCGCCGTGAAGCACCATTTTTATATCGCGAAAGCGAGCGCGGGTCCGACGATCGCGCGCAGCGAAGACATAGCTCATTCGTGAGGTGCTATTTGTTCGCCGTCATGACAGGAGCGCGACGCATCAGTTCTTCGATGCGTGCGCGTTCCTTCTGAAACTCCGCGAGATCCTTGCCATCGAGCTTTCTCTCGCGCGGGACCTGAATCGACATCGGGTCGACGAAGCGGTTGTTGACCAAAACCTCGAAATGCACGTGTGGGCCGGATGACAAGCCCGTCGATCCCACAAAGCCGATGATGTCGCCCTGGCGGACCTTGTCGCCGACGTGGAATTTTCCGAAACGGCTCATGTGTCCATAGGCCGTCTGATAGCCGTTGGCGTGACGAATGCGGATATAGTTGCCGTAGTAGCCTTTGTGGCCCTCTTCCTCGATCGTGCCGTTGCCCGCCGCAACGATCGGGGTTCCGTAGGCGCAGGCCCAATCGACGCCCGTGTGCATCTTCCTCGTGTTGAGAAGCGGATGGAAGCGAATGCCGAAGCCAGACGTCAAACGCACGTCCTCGCCACGCACGGGCTTGCGGATGAGAAACTTCCGCGAGTCGTTGCCGTCTTCGTCGTAGTAGTCGACGATGCCGTCGGAAGAGCGGAAGCGATAGAATTTATAGACAGCGCCGCCGCTCGAAATCGCGGTGTAGAGAAGTTCTCCCGGCGGTCCTTCCATCGACTGATCGTCCTTCATGTCGAAGAACATCTCGAGCGTGTCGCCTGGGCGGACGCGGC
>JAFECG010000027.1:0-195000 GCA_018242215.1 Pseudomonadota bacterium | reverse complement strand
CGTACCTTTTGTATAATGGGTCTGCGACTTAGTCTGACGAGCAAGCTTAAGGCGATAGCTGTAGGCGTAGCGAAAGCGAGTCTGAACAGGGCGTTCAGTTCGTCGGATTAGACCCGAAACCTGTCGATCTATCCATGGTCAGGTTGAAAGTGGGGTAACACCCACTGGAGGACCGAACCGGTGTCTGTTGAAAAAGCCTCGGATGAACTGTGGATAGGGGTGAAAGGCCAATCAAGGCAGGAAATAGCTGGTTCTCCGCGAAATCTATTTAGGTAGAGCCTCGGCTGAATACTCGAGGGGGTAGAGCACTACATGGGCTAGGGGCCCCTACAGGGTTACCAAACCTAAGTAAACTCCGAATACCTCGAAGTACTATCCGGGAGACACACGGCGGGTGCTAACGTCCGTCGTGAAGAGGGAAACAACCCTGATCGCCGTCTAAGGTCCCCAAATCACTGCTAAGTGTGAAAGGATGTGGGAATCCCATAACAACCAGGATGTTGGCTTAGAAGCAGCCATCATTTAAAGAAAGCGTAACAGCTCACTGGTCTAAACAAGGGTTCCTGCGCCGAAAATGTAACGGGGCTAAAGCAGTGTACCGAAGACGCGGGTGTGCAGCAATGCACGCGGTAGCGGAGCGTTCCGTAAGCCTGTGAAGGGAGACCCGTGAGGGCTCCTGGAGGTATCGGAAGTGCGAATGCAGACATGAGTAACGAAAGAAGTGTGAGAAACACTTCCTCCGAAAGTCCAAGGGTTCCTGCGTAAAGTTAATCTGCGCAGGGTTAGCCGGCCCCTAAGGCGAGGGCGAAAGCCGTAGTCGATGGGAACCACGTTAATATTCGTGGGCCAGTGGGTGTGTGACGGATGCAGCAAGTTGTTGAGGCTTATTGGATTGCCGAGGCAGCGAATGTGTCCCTGGAAATAGCCCCCACATAGACCGTACCCGAAACCGACACAGGTGGACTGGTAGAGAATACCAAGGAGCTTGAGCGAAGTGTGCTGAAGGAACTCGGCAAATTACCTGCGTAACTTCGGGAGAAGCAGGCTATCTCTTCGGGCAACCGGAGGGGTAGGGCACAAACTAGGGGGTGGCGACTGTTTACCTAAAACACAGGGCTATGCTAAGTCCAACGACGACGTATATGGCCTGACGCCTGCCCGGTGCTGGAAGGTTAAGAGGAGAGGTTCACGCCTTGAATCGAAGCCCCAGTAAACGGCGGCCGTAACTATAACGGTCCTAAGGTAGCGAAATTCCTTGTCGGGTAAGTTCCGACCTGCACGAATGGCGTAACGACTTCCCCACTGTCTCCAGCACACACTCAGTGAAATTGAATTCCCCGTGAAGATGCGGGGTTCCTGCGGTTAGACGGAAAGACCCCGTGCACCTTTACTGCAACTTTGCACTGGCAATCGTGACTGCTTGTGTAGGATAGGTGGTAGGCTATGAAACCTGGGCGCTAGCTCGGGCGGAGCCGAAATGTGAAATACCACCCTAGTGATTATGGTTGTCTAACCGCGGTCCGTTATCCGGATCCGGGACAGCGCATGGTGGGCAGTTTGACTGGGGCGGTCGCCTCCTAAATCGTAACGGAGGCGTGCGAAGGTTGGCTCAGAGTGGTCGGAAATCACTCGTCGAGTGCAATGGCATAAGCCAGCCTGACTGCGAGACTGACAAGTCGAGCAGAGTCGAAAGACGGCCATAGTGATCCGGTGGTTCTTTGTGAGAGGGCCATCGCTCAACGGATAAAAGGTACGCCGGGGATAACAGGCTGATGACGCCCAAGAGTCCATATCGACGGCGTCGTTTGGCACCTCGATGTCGGCTCATCACATCCTGGGGCTGGAGCAGGTCCCAAGGGTATGGCTGTTCGCCATTTAAAGTGGTACGTGAGCTGGGTTCAGAACGTCGCGAGACAGTTCGGTCCCTATCTGCCGTAGGTGTAGGAGAATTGAGAGGATCTGACCTTAGTACGAGAGGACCGGGTTGGACACACCTCTGGTGGACCTGTTGTCGTGCCAACGGCACAGCAGGGTAGCTATGTGTGGACGGGATAACCGCTGAAGGCATCTAAGCGGGAAACCCACCTCAAAACGAGTTCTCCCTCGAGAGTCGTGGAAGACCACCACGTTGATAGGCCGGGTGTGGAAGCGCTGCAAGGCGTGTAGCTTACCGGTACTAATAACTCGATTGGCTTGATTGCTCTCATTTAGCAATGCTCATCGTAAGCTTGAAATCGCAATGCGAATTCGGCAATGGCGCGCTCTCACGAGCGCCGTACGATGAGCGTAGGCCTCAGAAGAAATAGACCAGAAACAGAAGTCATATGACGTCTCCGCCGACCTGGTGATTATGGCGGGGTGGCTGCACCCGATCCCATTCCGAACTCGGCCGTGAAACGCCCCTGCGCCGATGGTACTTCGTCTTAAGACGCGGGAGAGTAGGTCGTTGCCAGGTCTGCCGAGACGTCATGTGGATTTTCAAAATCAAAGAAGTCAATCAGCGCCCTCTATATGAATTCAAAACGCGCCGCTGTGCCTTGTGCCAGCGGCGCGTTTTTGTTCGCGCATCGGCACGATCGATCATGCGGTCGGTAGCACTTTGAAGCGATCGTAGGCGTCCCCGCCCTCCCCCAAAATTTCGACTATCGAGACGCGTGCGTCCGGTGGCCCGCGTGCGCATCGTTGCAACATCTTGGCGACGCGCTCAGGCGTGCCCTGCAACACCATCTCGACGGAAGAATCGCGACGGTTTCGGACCCAACCGTTGATGCTCATCGTTCGTGCCGTGCACTCGACCCACGCGCGATAACCGACGCCTTGGACGCGACCCTCGACCCGAACATGCACTGTGCGGAGACCGTCCATCGCTCACCACAGACTAGAGGCTCTGTGATTCTCCGAGCCAACGCATAACGCAGACTTGGGGAGCACTCACAATGCGGACAAGTCGCTGCAGAGGAAGATCGGCATCGCGCTCGATCTTTGCGAGTCCGAGGCTGACTCTTCCATCACTCCTTCGCGGCGGTCCGGAACGCGACTTTCACACCACATTTTTCCATCGGCAAAGCCGTCGAGGTCCAGCGGTCTTTCGTCACTGTCACCACGTAACGGCGACAGTCACGTGCGGCGCCTTGCACGAAATGGACGTTGAAAACCGCGGTGCCCGCTCTGTGTGCGCGCGGCCAGGTGAACTCTCCATCGTTACGCACGGTCTTGAGGGCCTTCTGAATGGCGTAGGCGGCATTGCGGTAGTCGGTGGGCGTCAGGCGCGTCAGCACGGCACGCGAAAGATCGGGATGGAGACCGACCGCTTCCGCTTTCCTGCGATAGGGATCCGAGGACGGCGCAGGCGGCGCGTACGCGTCGGAGACGCTCTTTCCTGGGGAATTTTCATCCGAGTCCGATTTATCGCCGGGCGCGTTTGAAACCGTTACTTCGGGTAACGGCTGTGTGACGGCGACGGCTGGCGGGGGCGCGGGTGGCGGAACGGGTATCGAACCAGGCGTGTCGGCGGACGCAATGTCTTTCATCGGAAGGGAGTCCGCCATCGGCCCGGATTGCTCCGATGCCGTCAGCGACGACGTGATGCGCTCGAGCTTTGATGTCCACTCCGCGCGCGTCGCGGCGTCGCTCACGAATGCGCATCCGACTGCGAGCACGAGCAAAAGAAATAGAGAGCTGAAGGGTACCTTCTCGATCCCCCTCGATGCCGGAGGGCAAACCGGATCGCCCGCGTAGAAGGCATCCGATTGGAAATCCCCGCCGCCGTCTTCCAGCGTGTAAGACGGAAACTCCTCGGCGGCATGGGACGTGCGGGCATACATTGGCCAATCCTCAGTGGCGTATCGTTTCCCGCGCTGCATATGCACCGCACAGTCCTGGCCAAAAAATGGCGGCGCAAAAAATCAGACAAATCACCGACTCAAGCGCAAGCAGTTGAAATCGATTCAGCTCTTTCGGAGACCAAAACATTCTTGACTCCTTTCGGCGCGTTGGCTCAGTTGGCGGCTGAGCCTGATCTCGGGACCTTGAATCCTGACCTATTAGGAGTTGCAATGAGCACTTCCCGTTTCGCGCGTTATGTCGTGCGCGTCTTCCCGTCGCTTCCGGTTTTCCTGGTTTCCCTCTCTTTCCTTGGCGGCGCTTCGCTCTGGGCATCCCTCGCGCAGGCCGAAGACACTCACGAAGTTGAAATTTCGATCAAGGATCACAAGTTCGAACCGGCATCTCTGAAGTTGCCAACCGGCAAGCCGATCAAAATTCTGGTCAAGAATCTCGATGCGTCTCCAGAGGAATTCGAGAGCCATGATCTCGGATTTGAAAAGGTCATCGCGGGGAACAGCTCGGCCACGATCCGGCTGAAACCGCTGAAGCCCGGTACGTACATGTTCTTCGGCGAGTATCACGAGGACACGGCCCTCGGCCATATCGTGGCGGAGTAGCGCCGATGCTTGCTGCGCTCGTTATCGTTTTTCGCGAGGTCCTGGAAGCCGGGCTGATCATCGGCGTGGTGCTTGCGGCTTCACGCGGCGTACACGGCCGGAATGGCGCGGTGGCGCTCGGTGTGCTCGCAGGTGTTCTCGGGTCGGTCGTGGTCGCGATTTTTGCGGCCAGCATTTCCGATGCATTCGACGGGCGGGGGCAGGAAATCTTCATCGCCGCCATTCTTCTGTTCGCTGTTCTGATGCTGGCCTGGCACGTCGTGTGGATGGCGCAGCATGCCCGCGAGATGACGCAGCAGCTCCGTCAGCTCGGCAGCGATGTGACGGCGGGCCGGCAGTCGCTCTTTGCACTCGGGGCGGCGGTCGCGATCGCCGTCATGCGCGAAGGCAGCGAGGTCGTGCTGTTCATGACGGGCATTGTGATGCAGGGATCGAATACCACGAGCGAACTGCTCGCCGGTTCCGGCGTCGGGCTGTTGTTTGGAGCCGCCGTCTCGATGGTTCTTTACTTCGGACTTGCCGCCATCCCGCTGAAGCGCATGTTCTCGGTCACGGGGGTTCTGGTGACGTTGCTCGCAGCGGGTCTTGCCGCATCGGCCGTCAAGCAACTGTCGAATGCGGGCCTGATCAATATCTTCGATACAAGCCTGTGGGATTCATCGTTCATTCTTTCGGAAAACAGCTGGCCGGGACGCATCCTGCATGTGCTGATCGGCTACATGGATCGCCCGACGGGCATGCAACTGATCGCTTATGTCGTGACTGCGGCGACCATTTTCATTCTGAGCTATGTCCGGCGCACGCCGGAACGGCGAACGGCGCTGAGCGCCTGAAAAGAAGGTGCCAAACGCGGCACCTTTTTGTGCTTATAGACCCAACTCAGAAAGTCCCGGATGATCGGCGGGACGCGGTCCGAGCGGCCAATGATATTTGCGATCGCTTTCTGCAATCCGCATGTCGTTGATGCTTGCATAGCGGTGGTGCATCAGGCCGTCCTTGCCGAATTCCCAGTTCTCATTGCCGTAGGCCCGATACCACTGGTTGCTATCGTCGCGGTATTCGTAGGCGAAGCGGACGGCGATGCGATCGTCCGTGAAGGCCCAAAGCTCTTTGATCAGGCGATACTCGAGCTCGCGGTTCCATTTGCGGGTCAGAAACTCGACGATCTGCTGACGTCCAACGGGGAACTCCGCCCGATTGCGCCACACGCTGCCGACCGAATAAGCGAGCGAGACCTTATGCGGATCGCGTGAATTCCAGCCGTCTTCGGCCATGCGGACTTTCTGGATCGCCGTTTCGCGCGTAAAGGGCGGGAAGGGGGGTCTGGCATCGGACATATTCATCTCCTTCTTTCATTCCGGCCTAGGGATTGCTTGACCCAGGGCGCAAACGTCATGAGGTTTCGCGACTAAGCGTTATGGTTCGATGACCCGCTGATGGAGGGAGCGCCTAGCATGTACGACATCGCCAATCTTTCGAATTTGCCGCATCTGCGGAATCTTTCGTCGACGACAATGGCTGCATTCGAAAATTTCGATCGTGCCGCGATGGCGGCCGGCACCATTCCGCGGCGCTACAAGGAACTGATTGCGCTTGGCGTCGCGATTGCGACGCAGTGCCCGTACAGCCTCGAAGTCCATCGCACGAATGCCGAGAATGCCGGCGTGACCGAAGCGGAAATCGCCGAAGTGATTTATATCGCAGCGACGATGCGGGCAACGGCGGCGATCGCGCACGGCACGCATCTTGTCGGGCCGCGTAAGGCGAAGCGTTGAGATACGCGATTCGGCGCAGGCTTGTCCGGCCTACAACACGCTGATCATCTTGATGGCGATGATCGCGAGGCTTACGGCACCGATCCAGAGTGCAGCATCGCCGGCGCGACTCCGCCTGGACCGCGAGGCAATCTTTTCAACCGTCTCGTCATCGAGGCGGACCCCTGAATTCGCCATCTGCGAAAAACCGTGAATCGCCTGTGCGGCATTTTGCAAAAGCGTGGGCGTCTTCATCAAGATGTCGCCGATCGCCCCGGCCCCCCGGCCTGCCTCCTTCAGTCGGCCGAGCGGCGACAGATTGGCTTCCATCCATTCCTTCGCCACCGGCTCGGCGGCGACCCAGACGTTCAGCGAGGGGTCGAGATCGCGGGCGACGCCTTCGACGATGACCATGCTTTTCTGAAGCAGGATCAGCTCGGGCCGCGTCTGCATGTCGAAGAGTTCGGTGTAGGCGAAGAGCTGTCCCAAGAGATCGGCCATCGAGATCTCTTCCGCCGTCCTTCCTTGAATTGGCTCGCCGATGGCTCGCATCGCCTGCGCGAATTCATCGATGCTGTGGTGCTGTGGCACGTAACCCGCTTCGAAGTGGATGGCAGCGGCACGATAGTAGTCGCGCGTGATGAGCCCATGCAAAATCTCAGCGAGGAACCGGCGTTCCGGGAGGCCCAGGCGGCCCATGATGCCGAAATCCACCGCGACAAGCTTGCCCTCGTCGTCGACGAAAAGATTTCCCTGATGCATGTCGGCGTGGAAAAAGCCGTCGCGCATGGCGTGGCGAAGGAACGAGCGCAACACTGTCATTCCGAGGGCAGCAGTGTCGAAGCCTTTGGCAACGAGTTTATCGCGTTGGGCGATCGGCGTGCCATCGATCCATTCGACGGTCAGCACGCGCTTTGCTGTTCGCTTCCAATCGATATTGGGGACGCGAAACCCTTCGTCGTTCTTGATGTTCGAGGCCATCTCGGAAATGGCGGCGGCCTCGAGGCGCAGATCCATCTCGAGATCGGTCGTGTGCTTCAGATTATCGACGACCGCGACCGGCCGCAGCCGCCGTGCCGGCGGATAGAAGCGCTCGATCATGCGGGCCGCGAAATAGTAGCTGTCGAGATCGCGATAGAAGCGCTTCTCGATGTTCGGGCGCAGGATCTTGACGGCAACGGCTTTCCTGACGCCGCCGTCGAGCACGTAGGCCTTGTGGACTTGCGCAATGGACGCTGCGGCGACGGGTGGGCCGAACTCGATGAAGTGATCTTCGAGCTTGCCGCCGAGTGCACGCTCGACGGCCTCGCGGGCTTCCGCCATCGAGAAGGGCTCGGCCTTGTCCTGAAGCTGGCGAAGGTCATCGGAAAGTTCGGAACCGATAACGTCGGCGCGAGTCGCAAGAAATTGGCCGAGCTTGACGTAACTCGGTCCGAGCTTCGTCAAAGCCGTTGCGACACGCGCCGCCTGAGGCTCATCTTCGCGAAAAGGAGCGGTGAGAAATTTGACCGGCAGTGTAGCGAGCCGCGCGATTTTCAGCGGCAGCGGCACGGGCATGCCCCGGGGGACGAACTGCACTCCGTATTGTGCGAGCACAAAGCCGGCGCGCGCGAGTCTTAGCGTGTTGAGGAGCGCTCCGGGCATGATCGTAGTTTCGTCGTCCTAAATTGGGGGGCGGGGTGGCGGCGCACATTGCGCCGCAACGTGGCTGGGTCAAGTGTAGCCCGTGCAAGGGGTAAAAACGGTTAAATGGTCTGCAGTTTCGCAAACCTCAACTGGGGCCTCCATACAACTTCTTCCCAAAGAAAAGCGCCCGCGGGTTGCCGCGGGCGCCATGTCGAAGCCAACGCTTGGCTGGGTCTACAGCTTGCAGAATGTCGCGCGGCCATGGCAGGTGACCATGCCGCCGTTCGGGCTGCAGCGATACTTCTTGTTAATGACTTTGTAGCCCGAAACTTGGCCATTCGCGAGGAAGCCCGGCCAGAGACCCCAGCTCACGTTCTGGACCATCGTTTCCATTGCGAACCAACGCGCAGAGTCGGCCGACGTTGATGTCGCGACCGCGCCTTTCGTCACGCAGCCGGCGTTTGCGGCTCCTGCGCCCAAAGAAACGACAGCCGCCGCTATTGCGCACGCCACTATCTTCGCTTTCATGGTTCCCACCTCCTCAGAAGAAGAATGCATTCCTCCCGTCCCCATGGCGAACGCTATGAAGCACCAACACCAGCGTCAATCGAACTTGCACTGACGAAACGAGAACGTGGTTCAGATGTGGCCGATCAGATCTTCCAGCCGCCGTGAATCGCTGCAATGCCGCCGGTCAGATTGCGATAGCTGACACGCGCAAATCCAGCACTGCGAATGAGATCCGCAAACGCTTCCTGTTTGGGGAAACGCCGGATGCTCTCGACGAGATAACGATACGATTCGGAATCGCCCGCGGCCCATTGCCCGAGGCGCGGAATGACTTCGAACGAATGAAAGTCGTAAGCGCGATCGAGGATCGGAACGCGGCACTCGGAAAATTCAAGACACAAGAATCGGCCGCCGGGTTTCAATACGCGATAGGCTTCGGCGAGTGCTTTGTCGATGTGCGTGACGTTGCGGATGCCGAAGGCAATCGTATAGGCATCAAAGCTGCCGCTTTCAAAAGGCAGCTCTTCGGCGTTGCCTTCGACACAGGTGATGCGATTTTCGAGTCCTGCTTCGGCGATGCGCTTGCGGCCGACGTCGAGCATCTCAGGGCTGATGTCGCAGATGACGGCGGTGGCGTTCAATCCGCTGTCCTTCGCATAGCGGATCGCGATGTCGCCGGTACCGCCCGCGACATCGAGAAGCCGGAACGGCCGTGCGCTGCGCGGCGCGTTGAGCATCGTGATGAGCTCGCGCTTCCAGAGGCGATGCAAACCACCCGACATCAGATCGTTCATCAGGTCGTAGCGTCCGGCAACGGAGGCGAAGACCTTGTTGACGAGGCTCTGTCGCTCGGCCTCTGGAACGGTGCGGAAGCCGAACGTCGTTGTGCTCTGGCTTGTGGTTTCTGAATTCTGATCCATATGCTGAGAATAGCCCCTCGTTCGCGGCCGCGCTATCGTCGCCGTGTCTCATCGTCAATTTCAGGTGTTTACCCTCATGCCCGAGCTTCCGGAGGTCGAAACCGTGCGGCGAGGGCTCGCGCCCGTGCTGGTCGGCAGCCGGGTCAGCGGGCTTGAAACGCGACGGCCGGATCTCAGGTTTCCGCTGCCGGAGCATTTTCGCGAACGACTCGTCGGACAGAAGATCACCCGTCTCGATCGACGCGCGAAATATCTGATCGCAGGACTTTCCGGCGGCGAAGATCTTGTCATGCATCTTGGCATGACGGGGCGCTTTACGGTCGTCCACGATGGCTTGGCCAAGCAGCCAGGTGAATACGTTCACGAGACGGGCCCGGATCCAGTGCATGATCACATCGTGCTGCGTCTCTCGGACGGGACGCGCGTGATCTACAACGATCCACGGCGTTTTGGATTCATGGTCATGATGCCGCACGCGGAGCGCCCAGAGCATCCGCTTTTTCGCGACCTCGGCGCCGAGCCATTGAGCGGGGAATTGACGGCAGAGTACCTAGCGCGGCGCGCCGTGGGAAAGAAGGTCAATCTCAAAGCTTTTTTAATGGATCAACACGTCATTGCGGGCCTTGGAAATATCTACGTTTCCGAAGCGCTGTTTCAGGCAGGGCTGTCGCCGGACCGAGGGGCGGCGACACTGGCGAACAGCCGTGGCCACGCGACGGAGAAGGCCAAAAAACTCGTCGACGCCATCAAGACCGTGTTGGCGAGCGCCATTGAAGCCGGCGGTTCGACGTTGCGAGATTACCGGAACGCCAACGGAGAGAAGGGCGCATTTCAAGAGCGGTTCGCCGTCTACAATCGCGCGGGCCGGACGTGTTTTAAACCCGGATGTGGCGGAACGATAAAACGTGCGGTTCATGCCGGCCGCGCGACGTTTTATTGTCCTCGCTGCCAGCGCTGAGGCTCAGCTGCCGGAGTTTGCGAGTGGGCGTTCGCCAAGTGCAATGTTCGTCTTGATGAGCAGGACACTGATGAACATGATCGCGAAGCCGCCGGCGAGGAAGAGATGGTTGGCGGCCCAGTCGCCTTTGTGCGTGACGAGCTTTCCCGCACCGATGAGCCAGACGAGGCCGATGCCGATCAAGACAGCCTGATAGCCCGCCATCCTTGCCATGCGGTCCAATGCGGATGAATGCGCGAGGGTATCGCCAGGATTTGCAAGCCGCTTCACGAAATAGGCGTAGATGCCTCCGATCAGGATGCAAGCCGAGCCATATTCCCACCCATGCTGCCAGCGAACGTGGGTGCCGAGGTAGACGGCATAAAACGCCAGGCCGCACCAGAGAAACGCCAGCATGATCAAAAACAGATTGGCGCGCAGCGCGTCGCGTGCGGCGATCGCCCGTTGTGAGCCTGCCGAGTCCTGCCGCCAGGCGGGTGCGTTCGTGCGGATCGCTGTTGCACATAAGACGAGGGCAAAGACGGCAGCCGCAATCGCCGACTCGACCTTTTGAAACGAACGTGCGGCGAGGAACATCGCAACGAGAGCGGCAGTGAGCGTCAGAAGCAGCCAGGAAAGCGACGGGCGCAAAGTCATCTCGGCGGACGATCCCTCTTTTGCAAGATGCTGAGGTTCTGCATCACACGGACGGACGCCGGCGTAAAGCATCCAGACTGATCACGGCGATAGCGAGGGCGCCGAAAAAGAAGATGTTGCAACCGGCCCAGTCGGCATGGTTCGCGGCGCGCGGGAATTTATTGTCGACGAACAGGCTGATGATGCCGGCCACCATGCCGATCAACTGCGCCTGAACGAGTACGCGTCCGACTTTGACAAGGGTATCGTCGACGCGGCCCGCTGCACGGTCGCGATCGAGCAATCCTGCGAACGCGAGGCTCGCGACGGCGGCGAAGGACAGGCCGATAAAGAATTGCCACCATTCGGGCCAGTGCTTTTCGATGATGAAGAGGTAAGTGATCAGCAGTGTCAGACCCGCCCACGCCCAGACCAACGCGAGGTAGCGGGCGGTTGAGCTGGCGATGGCATTGTTGGGTGCGCCGGCATCCTGCAGCTTTCGATGCTCCCGGACGGCGATGAGGGTGATGGCAATGCAGACACCGGCAGCGACTGCCATCTGCAGATGCGGCTGGTCTGCGGCCGCGGCGAGGATCGTGGCGCAAATAGCGGCTGCCAATGAAAACAGCCAGCCCGTCAAAGACAACATTCTTCCGAGCGCTCCTTTGTGTGGGATAGGCCCGATCCCGAGGCCCTGATCCATTCGACTTAGCGCAAACGGGGAGATAAAGCGCTGCGACCGGCCGTCGACACCCACAGCTTCGCTGTCTTTTCGCGCTTTTCCGTATGCGCTTCATTGACCGGAGCCCTCAGTGCGGCTATACCCCCGGCAAACCGTGCCTGGGTCAAAAACCCCGGGCCGACGAGTCTTTCTTCAACCCTCTGCCTCGCTTAGCATTTTGCGATCGCGACGGCGCATTCGTAGCAAACGTAAGGACACCCTATGGCTAATACGTCGTCGGCAAAGAAAGCCGCGCGCCAGATGATCCGCCGCACTGAAATCAACAAATCGCGCCGTTCGCGCGTGAAGACCGAGGTTCGGTCGGTTGAGGAAGCCATTCAGTCCGGTGATCGCGCGAAGGCGCTGGCGGCGCTCGCGGCTGCGGAGCCCCTTCTCGTTCGCACCGCCCAGAAAGGCGTTATGCACAAGAAGACCGCGAGCCGGAAGGTTTCGAGGCTCGCTCAGCGTGTCAAGGCAATGAGCGCATAACGCACTTGTGAATAACGCGGGGCAATTTTCCTCCCCGTTGCATATTCGTCACATGCAAGAGCGGGTCCGAATTCGGGCCCGCTGTTTTTTTACCGTCATTAACCCTCTGGAATCCGGCCCGTCCGCGGGACTCATTGCTGCTCTGCGGCACGAGCTACGCCGTCGGTCTTTCGACCAGATCAAGGGAAAATGACTGGTAGGTGACGGCCGTAGCGTCCGTGCAACTCGGGCCTCTTACACGTCGGAAAACGCGAGCGGAGTCAGGGGGGTTATGCACAGAGGCTGCGATCTGACTCGCGTTTTCACCAATACCTGTGGACAACTTCAAGCTGCTGTTTGGACCTCAAACGGCCGCTTCGAGGTGCTTGTCGAAAAGAAGGTTAAGGGCTAGTAAATTTCTAGTGGATGGCAGCGGGGTAAAGCGGTCGTTCGCACATGTCAGTAAGGCGAGCGTAGCGTTCAGGTCCTTCAAGATCTTGCGACCGTGAACGCGTCGTCAAACGGATAAAGACCTGCGTTTTTCATCGGCGTTGCTTGGTTGATGCCGAGTACGGTCGGCGATTCTCTGGAGAATACCCAGAGAAGCATGCGTAGGTCTTTATCAATACTTGCGTTGTGCGTGAGGGGAACTCGTGGAAAAGACTGAGGCTTCTGGCGTCGAGGACGTGTCCGTCCTCGAAACATGGAAGCGTCTCGAAGGCGATCCAGCGGCCGTTCTTGTCGATGTTCGGACACGTGCGGAATGGACGTTTGTGGGTGTTCCGGATCTCTCGAAGATCGGTCGGGGTGTCATGCTGGTGGAATGGCAAACGTTTCCCGACGGCCGGGTCGCTCCGGACTTTAGCGAGCGTCTGCGCGCGGCGTTTGCCGAGAAGGGTGTCGAGGCGACGACTGAGATTTTTTTCATTTGCCGCTCAGGCGGACGCAGCCGGATGGCGGCGGAAGCGATGGCCGCGGCGGGATATTGCAACTGTCGAAACGTCATGGAGGGCTTTGAGGGACCATTAGACGCTCGTCACCATCGCAGCCACGTCGGCGGCTGGAAGTTTGCCGGTCTCGATTGGGTGCAGGGTTAGCGGAAATTGTGAAGGGCACGACACCAGAGGGCAGAGGGTCAATGCCGGACGGTGAAGAGGGGGGACGCCTTAGGCGTCCCGCGTTATCAGCGGGAGTAAATTACGATGCAGTCAGCACAAAAGGCAGAGTCTCAGGGCGCGGGAAACGGGCACGGCGCTGAGACTCCGGTGGACGCGGTCGAGGGTCGCGGCCAAAAGGTTCGTGCGATGCTCAAAGTTCAGCTTGGCGATGAGGTGTATTCAAGCTGGTTCAAGAGTCTGGAGTTTGAGAGCTTTGACGGGCGGATCGTCAAAGTATCGGTACCGGTCAAGTTCGTGCGGAACTGGATCCAGGAACATTATTCGGAACATCTTCTCAGGTGCTCTCGCGTCGAATTCGCGACCGCCGAGAGGGTCGAGGTGGTCTGGCGTCAGCCGGGGGCCGTTCCACAGAAGTCCGGCGAGGCGCGTTCCGCCGATGCGTCGCATGCCGCAATCACGCCGCCCGCGCCCGCTGCGCAGGCCGAGCTTCCACAGCGTCCGGCCGCAGCCGCATTCCGCGCTCCTGTCCTGCCGGTTCAGAGAACGTCTGCGGGCGGACTTGAGGGATCTCCACTCGATCCGCGCTACACATTCGAGAGCTTCGTCGTCGGAGCATCGAACCGGATGGCGCATGCGGGTGCAACGCAGGTTGCCGAAACCGTCCTGACAGACGCGCCGGGCTATAACCCGCTTTACATCCACTCGGCGGTCGGTCTCGGCAAAAGCCACCTTCTTCACGCGATTGCCTGGGAGGTGAAGAAGCGGGCGCCGAATGCGCAGGTTCTTTATCTGACCGCCGAACGCTTCCGCTATCAGTTCGTCGAGGCGCTTCGTTCTTCAGATCCGCTGGCCTTCAAAGAGCGGTTTCGCAACATCAACATGCTGTTGATCGACGATCTGGAGTTCCTGCAGGGCGAGCGCACCGAGCAGGAGTTCGATCACATCATCAATGCGCTGCTTGATGGCGGCAAGCAGGTGGTCGTCGCGTCGGCGCGGGCGCCCAACCAGATCGAGCGCCTCAACGAGCGTATGCGGTCGAGGCTGCAGCGCGGTCTCGTCACGGAGTTGCAACCGCTCGATCACGAGCTTCGGCTCAAGGTGCTCGAGAAGCGTCTGGCGGAGAAACGCGCCGCCGATCCGTCGTTCTCGCTGTCGCGGGATGTCGTTGACCTTCTGGCGCTGCGACTTACGGAAAACGGGCGTGAACTCGAGGGCGCGATCACGCGGCTTTACGCGACGTGGCAATACATGCGAACGCCGATCACGCTCGACATCGCAGAGACCGTGATCCGCGATCTCGTCCAGAACCTCGAACCGCGCCGGATCAAGATCGAGGACATCCTGCGGATCATCTCGCGCCACTATGGCGTCTCGAAGGGCGATCTGCTGTCGCAGCGACGTCACCGTTCCGTCGTCTGGCCGCGCCAGATCGGAATGTACCTCGCGAAGCATCTGACGGCCCGCTCATTGCCTGAAATCGGGCGGCGGTTCGGGGGCCGGGATCATACGACGGTCCTCCACGCGATCCGCAAGATCGAGGGGGAAATCAGCAAGAATCCGAACCTCGGAGACGAGCTTGAGGAGCTGAAAAGGCTTCTCAACCACTGACCGCAACTTCACCCCTTGCGGCCTGATGCGACGTAAGGCCGGCATTTCATCCCCCTGGAGTGCCGGCCTTGCTATCTGGGGCGACGCTTAACCCGCGGTCTGAGGCGGATTATCCGCTAGCTCATACATCTTACTTGAAAAGCAGGCTTCTTTCGGGTCTGATCCGGCTCCGCGGGCGATTCCGCCCAGATGGCGCGCTCCGTGCCAAATTCGTCTTTTGCGTGTGATGATGCGGCGGGCGTCGACCGCTGCTGCACGCGCACATCCATTGTTGAGGACAAATATGCGTCTCGAGATCGAACGTGGGGAACTCTTGAAGGCGCTGAGCCACGTCACGAGCGTCGTCGAACGGCGGACGACGATTCCGATCCTATCGAACGTGATGCTGAAGGCATCCGGCGACACGCTGATGTTCAAGGCGACAGACCTCGAGCGGGAAGTCAGCGAGAGCGTCGCTGCGAAGGTCTCCTCGCCCGGCACGCTCACCGTTCCGGCGCACGTCCTGCATGACATCGTGCGCAAACTGCCGGAGGGCGCCGAAGTCGAGATGAAGCGTGATGGCGACAAGGAGCGGCTGACAATCACGTCGGGGCATTCGCGCTTCAGCCTGCAAACGCTTTCGGCCGATGATTTTCCGGATCTTGCCGTCGGTGAGATCGGGCACGAGTTCACGATGGAAGCCGGTGATCTCAAGAGGCTGATCGACAAGACGCGCTTCGCGATCTCGACGGAAGAGACACGCTACTATCTCAATGGCATCTATCTGCATCCGGCCGACACGGCAGGCGTAAAGACGCTCCGTGCCGTCGCGACCGACGGGCATCGCCTGGCGCAGGTGGAACTTCCGTTGCCGAAGGGCGCGGAAGGCATGCCGGGCGTCATCGTGCCGAGGAAGACGGTGCACGAGCTTGCGCGACTGCTCGAAGATACGAGCGCGAAGGTGAAGGTCGGCGTCTCGCAAACGAAGGTCAAGTTCGAGATCGGGCCCGTCGTGCTGACATCGAAGCTGATCGACGGCACCTTCCCTGATTATGGGCGGGTCATTCCGCACAATAACGACAAGGAAATGAAGGTCCCGAACGCGTCGTTCAAGGCTGCTGTCGATCGCGTTTCGACGATTGCGAGCGAGCGAGGGCGCGCGGTGAAGCTCAACGTCGGCAAGGATAAGCTGATCCTGACGGTGAACAATCCGGAAGGCGGCAGCGCCACAGAAGAGATTTCCGTCGGCTACGGCGCTGGGCCTTTGGAGATCGGTTTCAATGCGCGCTATCTGCTCGACATTGCCGATCAGCTCGAGAGCGAAGACGCGCGGTTCCTGCTCGCCGATCCCGGCTCGCCGACGATGGTCCGCGATGGCGGCGATCTAAGCGCGCTCTACGTGCTGATGCCGATGCGGGTTTGATCGAATTTCCTCTCCCCATTCCTGCACTCGATGGGGAGAGGGCGCAGGGTGATGGGCGGCCCTAGAGGGCCCTTGCAAGCTCGCGAGAAGCTGATCCAACACGCGCCCTCGATGTTTTCGTAGATGTCGGCATTGTTGATGCGGACGACCTGATAACCTAGCACTGCTAGCGCTTGAGCACGTACCTCGTCCTGCATCTGTTCGATCGCATTGCTATGTGTTCAGCCATCGATCTCGACAATCATCATTTTCCGGCGGCAAGCAAAGTCGACGAAATATCCTTCTATCGGAAATTGACGCACGAACTTGAAGCCTCCGAGACGGCGATCGCGCAGACGAGACCACAACTTCGCTTCGGCGGAAGTTGCCCTTGATCTCAGAGCGCGAGAACGATTGGATTTCCATGGCTGGGTGGCGCGCATAGGAGCGATGTTTCTTGTTTCTTTAGTGGGCTGCCCCTCACCCTAACTCTCTCCCCGTCGAGACAGGGAGAGGGAATATCGAGGAATATTTCAGAATCTCGCTTGTGGTGATAAGCGCAGCGGATGGCATCAACATCTAACGCCCTGTGGATCGAGCGGCTGCAGCTCACGAACTTCCGGAGCTACGAGTCGGCGAGTGTGACCACCGACGCGGGGCCGCAGGTGATCGTCGGTGCGAACGGGTCTGGCAAGACCAATCTCCTTGAAGCGCTGTCGTTGCTGTCGCCGGGGCAAGGCTTAAGGCGCGTGCCGTTCGTCGATCTGGCGCGTGCTGGGGGCGACGGAAGTTTCGCGATTGCGGCGCATGCGCATACGCTCGCGGGGCCCGCAGACATCGGCACGGGGCTGGCTGCGGGCTCCCAGACGAGCGCGCGGGCTGAGGGTTCAGGACGATCCGGCCGTATTGTCCGTATCGATGGCTCGGCGCAGTCGGGTTCGGGCATTCTTGCGGATTATCTCGAAATCGTGTGGGTGACGCCGGCGATGGACGGGCTTTTCACCGGGCCCGCATCCGAGCGGCGGCGGTTTCTCGACAGACTGATCCTCTGCTTCGATCACGGGTATCGCACCATTGCGGGCCGGTTCGAGCGCGCGATGACGAGCCGCAACCGGCTGCTGGCCGACGGCGTGCGCGACAACGCGCAGCTCTCTGGCTTCGAGCAGGTGATGGCGGAGACAGGGATTGCCGTCGCGGCAGCGCGGCTCGAGGCCGTGGCGGCGATGCGCGCTATCGTCCAGAAGCGGCGCGCGCGAGACCCGGACTCGGCGTTTCCGTGGTCGGCGTTCCGGCTCGAAGGCGTGATCGAGGACGATCTCAGCCGCATGTCGGCAGTCGAAGCGGAAGATTTGTATGCGAAGACACTGCGCGAGACGCGAGAGCGCGACCGAGGCGCCGGGCGGACGCTCGGCGGGCCGCACCGTTCCGACCTCATTGTCGAGCACGGGCCGAAGGCGCTCGAAGCCCGGCATTCCTCGACGGGCGAGCAGAAAGCGTTGCTGCTTGGCCTCGTTCTGGCTCACGCGGAGCTCTTGACGGAGCGGCAGGAGGGGGCGGCGCCAATCCTCCTCCTCGACGAAATCACGGCCCATCTCGATGTGCATCGGAGAGCCGCGCTGTTTCAGGAAATCCTGAGGCTTGGCGCCCAGGCGTGGATGACGGGGACCGATGCCGAAACCTTCTCCGCAATCGCCGGAGCGGCCCGATTCTGGGGGGTGAACGATGGAAAGATCGAGCCTCTCTCGTAAGGTCTTGAAGAGAGACAAACAGCCACATCCAAAACGCTGAAAAACAAAGGCTTTTTGGCCTCAAATTCTGTCGATTTTCTGCGTCTTTCCGGGGCGATTTGTGCTATACGAAAGGACCGAATTTCCGTCCCCTGAGAAAGCCCCAAAATGAACGCTCAACCGCTCAAGAAAACGCCCGCCGAGGACTACGGCGAGGACAGCATCAAGATGCTGAAAGGGCTCGACGCGGTTCGAAAACGCCCGGGCATGTACATCGGCGACACCGATGACGGCTCGGGTCTTCATCACATGATCTACGAAGTTGTCGACAACGCCATCGACGAGGTTCTGGCGGGTCATGCGAAGTCGTGCATCGTGACGCTGAACCCAGATGGCTCGTGCACGGTGCGCGACGACGGCCGCGGCATTCCGACGGGTATCAAGCGCGACGACGACCACGTGCCGAAGCGTTCGGCGGCCGAGATCGTGTTCACCGAATTGCATGCAGGCGGCAAGTTCGACCAGAATTCCTACAAGGTATCCGGCGGTCTCCACGGCGTCGGCGTTTCCGTCGTCAACGCGCTGTCGTCGTGGCTCAAGTGCCGGATCTGGCGGGACGGCAAAGAACACTTCATCGAGTTCCATAACGGCAACGCGGTCGCGCCATTGAAAGTCGTCGGCGACGCGGGCGAGGAGCGCGGCACGGAAGTCTCGTTCCTGCCGAGCACGGAGACATTCCACAACGTCACGGAGTTCGACTTCGCGACGCTGGAGCATCGTCTGCGCGAACTGGCGTTCCTGAATTCCGGCGCCAAGATCATTCTGACGGATGCGCGCCACGCCGACGTGAAGCGCGAGGAATTTCTTTATCAGGGCGGCACGGCCGCCTTCGTCCGCTACCTTGATCGCTCGAAGACGTCGGCGCTCGGCGAGCCGATCATGGTTCAGGGCGAGAAGGACGGGATCAGCGTCGAGGCCGCCTTGTGGTGGAACGATAGCTACCACGAGACGGTGCTGTGCTTCACGAACAACATCCCGCAGCGGGACGGCGGCACGCATCTCGCGGGCTTTCGCGGCGCGCTGACGCGTATCGTCAACAAATACGCGGAAGAAAGCGGCATTGCGAAAAAAGAAAAGGTCAATCTCTCCGGCGATGATGCGCGCGAAGGTTTGACGTGCGTGCTTTCGGTGAAGGTGCCGGATCCAAAGTTTTCCTCGCAGACGAAGGACAAGCTCGTTTCGTCGGAAGTGCGTCCCATCGTCGAGTCGATGGTTGGCGATCAGCTCGGTGCGTGGTTCGAGGAGCATCCGAAGGAAGCGAAAGTCATCGTCGGCAAGATCGTCGAGGCGGCGTTGGCGCGTGAGGCGGCGCGGAAAGCGCGCGATCTCACACGCCGCAAGGGTGCGCTCGACGGTCTGCGGCTGCCGGGCGGCTTGGCGGAATGTCAGGATCGCGATGCCTCGAAGACGGAGCTTTTCATCGTCGAAGGCGACTCTGCCGGCGGCTCCGCGAAGCAGGGCCGGAAGCGCGAGTTCCAGGCCGTGCTGCCGATCCGAGGTAAGATTTTGAACGTCGAGCGGGCGCGAACGGACAAGATGCTGTCATCCGAGCAGGTGACGAACATCATCGGCGCGCTGGGCACCGGCATCGGCCGCGACGAGTTCAAGCTCGACAAGCTTCGGTATCACAAAGTCATCATCATGACCGACGCCGATGTCGACGGCGCGCACATCCGCACGCTGCTGCTGACGTTCTTCTATCGGCAGATGCCGGAGCTCGTCGACAAGGGGCACGTCTACATCGCGCAGCCGCCGCTCTACAAAGTCGCGAAGGGCAGAGCGCATTCCTATCTGAAGGATGAGCGGGCGCTTGAGGACTACCTGATCGATCAAGGTCTCGCAGACGCGGTGCTCGTCGCGGGCGATGGTACGGAGCGTGCGGGGCGCGATCTGCGCGACATCGTCGAACAGGCACGGCAGATCGCGGGCGGCATCAACGGCCTGCATTCCCGCTACAACAGAGACGTCGTCGAGCAGGGTGCCATCGGCGGCGTCTTCGATGCTTCGGTGCTGACCACTCCTTCGGCCGAGAAGGCGAGCGCCATTGCGGAGCGTATCGCGAAACGCCTCGATTCCATTGCGGAAGAGATGGAAACCGGCTGGGAAGGCCGTTACGGCAACGACGGCTACGTATTCAAGCGCGAGGTCCGCGGCGTGACGGAAGTGCACGTGCTCGACCGGGCACTCCTTGGCTCACTCGATGCGCGGCGCTTGAATGACCGCCATGCGCATCTCGTCGAAGTCTACGACGCGCCCGCGAAGCTCAAGCGAAAGGAAAAGACGGATATCATCACCGGGCCCCGTTCGCTGCTCGATGCCGTTTACGAGACTGGCCGCAAGGGGCTCGACCTCCAGCGCTATAAGGGCCTCGGCGAGATGAACCCCGAGCAGCTCTGGGAGACGACGCTCGATCCGGATGTCCGCACGCTGTTGCAGGTGAAGGTTGGCGATCTCGCGGAAGCGGACGAAATCTTCGCGAAGCTGATGGGGGATATCGTGGAGCCGCGCCGCGACTTCATCCAGGAAAACGCGCTCAACGTTTCGAACTTGGACGTTTGATTTTTCGTGCCGGTATCATTGTGATGATCGTACTCGCTCAATGATAAATCGGAGTTGTGCCGAAGCATGCAGTGGATCCCGGCTTTCGCCGGGATAATGTTTTCGGGAAGTGAGTCTTTCGCTTTCCTTCGTCGTGCCGACGGAGGGTCGATATCCGCGGCAACGATCGAGAAACGCTGCGTCAAAGGCCGGTCGTTGAACTCTCGGGCTGCATGGGCCTAACGATTGAATGGGTTCGATTGCGATCACCGAAGGCGTCATCGTCGACATGAAGCCGAGGATGACATGCCACTAGACCCGCTTGCGGCCCGGAAGCGCGCGGGTTTCGGTCCCGGCTTTCTTGGCGGCGCCCTGCAGCTCGGCGCGGAACTCATCACGCTTCTCGTGGATCGATGCGATGACGAGGCCCGTCGGAACGCCAAGTCCGACGAGGGCTGCTTCGGACAACTGCAGGCTGGCTTCGATCGTCTCTGGCACCGCATCGTTGACGCCGATCTCGTAGAGGTGCCGGGCGTGGACCGCATCCTTGGCGCGTGAAACGATGACAAGGTTCGGGTGCCGCGATCGCAGAGATTGCACGATCGCGTCAATTTCGGGCTGGGTATGAATCGTGATGATGGCGGCCTTCGCCGTTTCGAGGCCGCAGTGTTCCAAAAACTCGAGGTTGCGGACATCACCGAAGAAAACGGGCTTGCCTTCGCGGCGCGCATTGGCAACGAGCCCCGGGGCGCGATCGACGGCAATGTAGGGCACGCTGTGCTCCGCCAGCAGGTCGCCGATCAATTGTCCGACACGGCCATAGCCGACGACGAGCGCCTTCACGTTTCCTTCGCTTCCGGGAAGCGCAGTCAGAGCCGGGTCCACCGATACGGGAGGTGCGTTGCGTTTGGCGAGCCAGCGCCCAAACTTGGCGGACGCCGGGATGAGCGCCATCGTCAGCGAGACCGATGTCAGCAGGATGCTCGTCAGCTCGCGGCTCACGAGATGGGAATCGACGGCGAGCGTCAGGATTACGAAGGCGAACTCGCCGCCAGGAGCCAGCAACGCGGCGATTTCGATCGATGCACCGCGCGCGATGCCGAACAGTCGCGACAGGACGTAGATGATCGCCCCTTGCAAGGTGAGCAGGCCCACGGTCGTCAAGACGATGGCCGCCGGATCGGAGATGAGCGATTTCAGATCGAGCTGGGAGCCAACGGAAAAGAAGAAGACGCCGAGCAGCAGCGACTTGATCGGCTCGACGGTCGTCTGGACGGCGCGTCGATACTCGGTCTCGGCAAGCAACAGCCCTGCAACGAAGGCGCCGAGCGCCATCGACAGGCCCGCCACGGCGGTGATGAAAGCCGTGCTCACGGCAACGAACAGCGTCGTCGCGATGAAAAGATCCTGGTTCTGCGTTTGCGCAACGAGGCGAAATAGAGGCTGGAGCAGGTAGCGGCCGACGCCGACGATCACGATCAGGGCCGCTGCCGCCTGGATGATCGCGGTCATGATGCCGATCACGAGCGAGCTTTTGTTGCCCGGCTCCAGGATGCCGACGAGAATGAGGATCGGCACCACAGCCAGATCCTGAAACAAGAGGATCGAAAAGCTGGTTCGCCCCACGGACGTTGCGAGGCGCTTTTGGACGGCGAGCATCTCGATGACGATGGCGGTCGATGACAGGCAGAGCGCGACCCCGATCACGAGGGCTATGGCCGGCGGTTGACCCAATCCATAGGCGACGAGGCCGATAAACAATGCCGAGACAACCACTTGGGATGCGCCCAAGCCGAAAACGAGGCGACGCATGGTCGACAGGCGTTCAAAGGAAAGTTCGAGTCCAATGATGAAAAGCAGGAATACGACGCCCCATTCGGCGAATTTCGAGAGGCGTTCAGGGTCGGTGATCGTGAGATAGGAAAGCTGCGGTACGTAGGGCGTCAAGGCGCCGAGGCCGCCGGTGCTTAGGAAGGCGCCTGACAACAAAAAGGCAAGAACAGTGCTGACGCCGTACCGATGCAGAAGTGGTACGACGACGCCCGCAGTACCAAGAACCAGAAGTGCATCCTTGTAGTTCACCAGATCGCCTGCGGCCGACATCACCTCTCCTTAAGATTTCGTTGGAGTATGACGATCCGGAACCCTCAGCGCCACAGGGCATTTCGCGCCGAAATCCGCATGCGGATCGTTCGGGCCGCTACAACCCTATCTCGTTGTCCAATGCCGATTTTGAGCCGAACTTAACGCGGCTTTAGTCAGGAGCGGATAACAGTTTCAGAGATTGCCTGCTTCAACGCAGATCTGTTGGAGCATGCACGGCAGGGGAGGGGGCTCCGCCTTCGAGGGTTTGACGGTGTTGCGCGCCATAGCTGCTGTCCTGCGCCTTGCGCTATGGCTGATCCGCCGGGTGCTTCTCGGTCCACGCCGTAAGCGCCCCGTCGCGCCGTCGCAAATGCTTCCGGGATCATTTCAATCCGTGGCTTCGCAGGCGTTTCCCGGCGGTGCACGGGCGGGCGATAATCCGGCCGCAGGCGCGTCGCCTCGGAAAAAACGATCGCGGTTGGGCAAATTAAAGCTCAGGTACCGCGTGGCACTGAGCACGGCCGTTCTCGGAACAGGCCTGTCGATGCTGATTTTCGCGATCATGATGGTCTACTATACGGTCGTTTTTCCCGACCCACTGGCCCTCAGGAACACCGCGCACGCGCCGCTCGTTCGCATTCTGGCGCGTGATGGATCGCTTCTTGCCGAACGTGGCGCACCTCAGGAATTCATCGCGCTCGACAAGATGTCGAAGGCGCTTCCGGCGGCCGTCGTCGCAACGGAGGACCGGCGCTTTTTCGATCATTACGGCGTCGATCCGCTCGGAATGCTTCGCGCCATGTTCGCCAACCTTCGGGCGGGACGCTTTGCGCAAGGCGGTTCGACGCTGACGCAGCAGCTCGCGAAGAACCTGTTCCTGACGCAGGAACGTACGCTGACGCGAAAAATCGCGGAACTCGGGTTGGCGCTTTGGCTGGAGGTTCGGCTGACGAAGCCGGAGATTCTCGAACTTTATCTGAACCAGGTCTATTTCGGCGGCGGCGCTTATGGCGTCGAAGCCGCGAGCCAGCGATATTTCGACAAGTCGGCGAGCGAGCTGACCGTTCCGGAGGCGGCCCTGATCGCCGGACTTCTGAAAGCACCTTCGAAATATTCCCCCGCATCCAATCCCGGAGCGGCCCGCGCGCGGGCCCGCGTCGTGATCAAAAAGATGTTCGAGGCGGGATTCATTTCCGAGGCGCAGGAAACGCAAGCGCTGGCGCAGATGCTCGTCTTCAACGAGCAGAAAATCGCGAGGACGGCCGCCGATGCGGGCTACGTCGTCGATTATGTGCTCGATCAGTTACCGGCGACGGTCGGCGACACGCATGCCGACCTCATCGTCGAGACGACGGTTGACAAGATCCTGCAGAGGCAGGCGCAGGAAATCGTTACTCAGACGTTGACGCAGAAGGGTGCAAGTTTCGGCGCGACCCAGGCGGCGCTGACCGTGCTCGACGGAACCGGCGGCGTTCGGGCCATGGTCGGCGGCAAGGATTATGCGGAAAGCCAATTCAATCGTGTGATCAAGGGTAGGCGGCAGCCCGGATCTGCATTCAAGCCCTTCATCTATCTTGCGGCGCTGAACAAGGGCATGTCACCCAATACGCTGATTGACGATGCGCCGATCACGATCGGCGGCTGGTCGCCGAAGAACGACAATGGCCAGTATGCCGGCCCGATCCCGATGCGCCGCGCCATCGCGCAATCGATCAATACCGTCGCCGTGCGGCTCAATCAGGATATCGGCCGCGGAACGGCGATCGACCTCGCCGAACGCCTCGGCATCAAGTCGGAGTTGCATGACGGGCCGTCGCTGGCGCTCGGAACCTCCGAGGTCACGCTTCTCGAAATGGCGGGCGCCTATACCGCGTTCTCGAATGGCGGTCACGTCGTCGCGCCGCATGTCATCAGCCGCATTCTGACCAGCGACGGACATGTCCTCTTCCAGTATGCACCGGAAGGCAAGCGGACCATTGCCGAAGCCGGACGCCTCGGCGCGCTCAACGACATGTTGAACGCCGCGGTGGTTTACGGCACGGGACGGCGTGCGGCACTCGCCGACCGACCAGCCGCCGGCAAGACAGGCACGACGCAAGATTTCCGCGATGCCTGGTTCATGGGCTACACGGCTCAGCTCACGGCCGGTGTCTGGGTCGGCAACGACGACGGCAAGCCGATGAACCGCGCGACGGGCGGCAGCCTGCCTGCCGAAATCTGGCATCAGGTCATGCGCGCGGCGCATGAAAAATTACCGCCATTGCTGTTGCCTGGAACCGTCGTCGCCAATCCTCAGGTCGAAGCCGCGATGTGGGGCGCGCTCGCGAACAGGCTGCCGCGTGTCGTCGAGGCGCATGAAATTCTGCCGTGGCAGCGGAGCCCGGCGGAGGGACAATCGATCTTCTCAGCGAATTCCGCACCGATGGGGCTACCACGCGCGGCGCACCCCGCGAACAGCATCGGCGAAGACTTCATCGAGAAGGCGCTCGAGACGACACCGGGAGATGAGGATCAGCAAGCCGGCCATGCCGCGGCGCCGGAGGCCGCGACGGTTCAGAGCGGCGCTTTCCCGTTTACGAATTGGTGGTGAGCATCTTAGTGGCTGCGCCCATGGGCCGGTCCGTAGCGATGCAGGTCGGGGCCGAGCACCTGAAGCCATTGCTTGGCGCTTTCGAACTCCGGACAGATTTTTTTGACGAGCGCCCAGAAGCGCGGTCCATGGTTCATCTCGATGAGATGCGCGACTTCATGCGCGGCGACGTAATCGAGGACGAACGAAGGCGCGAGAATCAGGCGCCACGAGAAGGACAATGCGCCGGTCGTCGAACAGGAGCCCCAGCGGCTTGTCTGGTCCCGCACGGCGATGCGCTTGGCCTGAAGCGACAGCGGGCGCGTGTGGCTCTCGACGCAGGCAACGAGATCGCGCTTTGCTTCTTCGAACAGCCATCGCGTCAAGCGATTTGGCGCGAGGCTTTTGTCGCCTGGGACGAGGATCGCGGGACGCTGGCCGCCGCGCTTTTCAATCGTGATCAGACGTGAGCGCGTGCCGCCCGTAAAAGAGATGATGTGCGGAATGCCGCGGAGGGGCATGGCGGCCGAATCTTCAAAGGGCACGTGGTTCGGCAAACTATCAAGACGCGCGCGAACCCAGTCGATGTGGCGATTGAGAAAGCTGCCTGCTTCGTCGAGGTCGCATTGCAGAGGGAGCGTGACGATGACGGCGCGCCGCGTGCGGCTGACGCGCAGCGTCAAGCGACGCGCGCCCGGATGCCGACGCACTTCCAACTGTGCGCCGATGTCTTCAAGGCGAACGGATCGCGTTTTGGAACTCAGGTCGATGGCGCGCCGCCCGTTCAAGTTCTTCATGCGCTCTGCCCCCAGCAGCCGACGCGCATCCCAGTGATGCAACGAAGTATCGATCGCGATTGCTTGACCAATACAGCACAAAGATGACCTATCAAGGTTTATGTCGTCGCTCCAGTTGCAATGTTGAAAGCCCGTTCCAGCGTGTGAATGTGTGGCGCGACGGTCTCAGGAACGAATCGGCATGTGCTCATGGGCATCTAAGAAAGCGCTTTATCCAAAGCGCGGACGAGCTGATCGACGTCGTTTGTGTGCGGGATTGGAGCGACCAGCGATCCATCTTTGCCCATCAAATAGAAGATCGCGGAATGATCGATGGTGTAGCGCGTCGGGTCCTTATCGTCCGGAACTTTTTGATAATAGACCCGATACTCCTTTGCAGTCGCAGCGATGTCGCTCTCGCTGCCTGTCAGGCCGACAAGGCGTGGGCTGAACGCCTTGACATAGGTCGCCATCTTCTCAGGGGTGTCCTGCGTCGGGTCAAGCGTAATGAAGATCGGGACGATGTCGTCGGCGCGCTTGCCGAGTTTGTCGAGGGCGGCTGACATGACCTGCAGCCCCGCGGGACAGATGTCCGGGCAATTCGTATAGCCGAAAAACACCAGCATATAATGCCCGCTGTAATCCTTGTCGGTCACGTGCTTGCCGTTCTGATCGATAAGATTGAACGGGCCTCCGACCGAAGGCCTGCCAGACACGGAGACCTGATTGTCGATGGAGCCGGAGGTGTGCAGCGCTAGAAATCCGAGAGCGACGCCGGTCAGAAGGCCGGCAAAGGCGAGGGCTATCGTCGTTCGATTCATAACCTTGATGTCTCCATCTGCCATTGGCTAAAGAGGTTCAGCGGCGCCAATGGCACCTCGAAAAATGATAGAGGTCGCATGGTGCGCCCAGACCCCCCAATTGAAGGTGTCGACATGCCCGTCGCGATCACCGCTCTGTATACCGGCATCCTCTCTCTCATCGTAGTCGGGATGGGCATCAACGTTACGATTCACCGATTCAAGTACAGAGTGATGCTCGGCGATGGCGGCCAGGCCGTGCTGCGGCGCATGGTTCGCCTTCACGGCAACACCGTCGAGAATATCCCACTCTGTGCGCTGCTCATGGGTCTCTATGAACTCGATGGCGGCGACAAGATGGTGCTTCATGCGGCTGGCATCGCCCTGATCGTCGGTCGCTTGCTTTTCGCCGGGCCTTTATGGCTTCACGAAGGACCCAGCCCGATAAGGGCGACTGGAGTGACGCTCACATGGGGTACTACCGCCGTTCTGGCAATGCTAAATATTCTGCAGTTCAAGTAATACCGTGCTCCACGTGCGCGTGACTACTATGCGACTACAAGTCACGATATTCTAAATCGGATCGTCTCTCTCATGAGCATGTCTATGGATCGACCGCCGGCGGCGCCGCTTCTGCAGGGCATCGTCAACGAGCGCGAGAGTCAGCTGCGGCTCGTGACGAGTGTGCGCCTTCGGTGGATGGCCGTTCTCGGTCAGCTCGCGGCAATAGCGGCGGTGACGTTGCTTTACGGCTTTCCGGTCAATATCGGCAGCTGTCTCATTTTGATCGCGATCTCGGCGTGGCTGAACGTCTTTCTTGCCATTCGTTATCCTGCCCGTCATCGCCTGACCACGCGCTTCGCATTCGGGCTTCTCGTCTACGATCTGCTGCAGCTCGCTGGGCTTCTCTATCTCACCGGCGGCATCCAAAATCCATTTGCGGTTCTGATGGTGGCGCCGATCACGGTCGCCTCGGCGACTCTGCCGCTGCGATACACTCTGATACTCGGCGGCATGGTGATTGTCGCCGGCATGGTGCTCATCAACCATCACGATCCGCTTCCCTGGTATGCGGGCATGCGTTTCGAGCTTCCGCGCGACTACAAGATCGGTGCGCTGCTCGCGCTGATCGCATCGATGGGTTTCCTGGCCTTTTTTACGTGGCGCCTGAACAAGGAGTCGCGGCAGATGTCGGCAGCGTTGGCCGCGACAGACATGGTGCTTGCGAGCGAACAGCGTTTGCATGCTCTCGACGGTCTGGCTGCTGCCGCGGCGCATGAACTCGGCACGCCGCTCTCGACGATTGCTCTTGTCGCGAAGGAACTCGAGTATGAGCTCGGCAGCGACAGCCGCTATCGCGAAGATCTTCAACTCTTGCATAGCCAGGCACGGCGCTGCCGGGAAATTCTGCAGAAGCTGACGCGCAAGCCCGACGAGCAGGACCCCATGCACGCGAGTCTCACTGTGGTGGAACTGTTAGAGGAAGCGTCGGCACCACACCGCGCGGCTGGCAAGCGGATCATCATAACCGCGAGTCCGTTGCCGGGCCTCGACGACGAAGTGCGGATCGAGCCGGTCGCGCATCGGCGTCCGGGCGTGATCTATGGTCTCGGCAACCTGATCGAGAACGCCATCAGCTTCGCTGCGTCGGAAGTGCAACTCACCGCGCGGTGGAACGGATCGGACGTGTACTTCACGATTACCGACGACGGGCCGGGTTTTGCCCCGGAAATGATGGACAACATCGGCGAGCCCTATGTCACGTCGCGCCGTTTCGAGGACAAGGGGGAACAAGGCCATTCTGGCCTGGGTCTCGGCCTTTTCATCGCAAAGACGCTTTTGGAGCGGTCGGGAGCAACGGTTTCCTTCTCGAACCTCGCTCCGCCACGCCATGGAGCCAATGTTCAAATTTCCTGGCCCAGAACCGCTTTCGAGCTGCCGCCGGGGGCTTTCAATTGGCCGGGACGGCGTGGTATGCCCCTGAATGCGGCCTGAGCTGGTGATTTTCCGCGAAAGTCCTATCTTTTGTTGCGCCTGCGGTAACCTTTTCGGCAGCTTTTTGCTTGCTTAAGGGGTTGCAGCCCGTTAGGCCGCGTTGGATTATGGCCAGTCAAGAAAAGCAAACGGATAACGCGTGATCCGGGAGGCTCCTTTGGTTACCGAAGACCTGTCTTTCAAGCAGGATGAATTGCCGGCCGACCGTTCGCTGGTCATCATCGATGACGATCGATCGTTTCTGCAGCGTTTGGCGCGCGCCATGGAGCTTCGCGGCTTCGAGGTCCGCTTCGGCCATTCCGT
Source organism: Pseudomonadota bacterium (assembly GCA_018242215.1). Classification (GTDB taxonomy): domain Bacteria; phylum Pseudomonadota; class Alphaproteobacteria; order Rhizobiales; family Hyphomicrobiaceae; genus Hyphomicrobium_B. The sequence goes on along the minus strand of JAFECG010000027.1, from coordinate 166,026 downwards.
TGCGGAGGGTGTCGATCTGATCCGCGAGAAGCCGCCGGCATTTGCTGTCGTCGACATGCGCCTGGAGGACGGCTCTGGTCTTGATGTCATCGCCGAACTTGCGAAGCTTCGCCCCGACTCACGCGCCATCGTGCTGACGGGTTATGGCAACATCGCAACTGCCGTCTCGGCGGTGAAGCTTGGCGCTGTCGATTATCTCGCCAAACCAGCCGACGCCGATGACGTGACGGACGCCCTTCTGGCACCGACCGATTCGAAGGCGCCGCCGCCTGAGAATCCGATGTCGGCGGACCGTGTGCGCTGGGAACACATCCAGCGCGTTTACGAGCTCTGCAATCGCAACGTGTCGGAGACGGCGCGGCGGCTCAACATGCATCGCCGCACGCTGCAGCGCATTCTGGCGAAGCGCGCTCCGAAATAAGCGGAGCAGTTTCCTACGACCTCATTCGATTTCGAGGCCTGGATCGATCTGCGCGTGAAGGCGCATCAACGCCGTGCGCGCGATCGACAAGGTTAACGCCTTCCGCCGCGCCGCGGTCAGCGGATGCAACGGCGGCGCCCGCAGCAAGTCGCCAGCGTAGGCGTCTGCCAGAATCAATCCTGTGTCGGCGGGCAGGATCTCGGAGGGAAAGTCGGGCGCGACCGCAAAAACAAGCGCATCGCAATATTCGCGATATTCAGGCCATTTCTGGTCGGACCGGAAGTCGGCAATGCTCGACTTGATCTCAACAATCCAAATCTCGCCGTTGCGCCGGATGCCGACGACATCGGCACGACGGCCGTTGCCGAGTGTGATTTCGCTCAGGCTTTCGAAGTCGAGCGATCGCAAGAGGCGTTGCGTTCCGCGCAGGATCGCGCGCGCACGTTTATAGTCGCGCGCGTTGTCCGCAATCGGGACGGCGGGACAAGGATTCGTTGAGGAAGAGGAACCGTCGGTCATGGTCCCGCCATTATGCCCGTGCGAGACTTGCAGACAAGCCGGCAGCGAGGGCGATCTCTTCGTCGCTCGGAACGACGTTCGAAGGGTCGAAGGTCCCAGGGGGAGAGAGCGTGCGAATGGTCTTCTGGCGCAACAGATCGGAGAAGAAGGCCGAACCGCCGATCCCGGTCGAAGCAGAGACGATAGCGCCGGCCAAAGCAGAGCCAGCGGCGCCTGACGTAGCCACCAGCGACACTGCAAACAATGTCGTGACGCTCGTCACGAACCGGTTGGCCGATCGGCTGGCGGACGTGGCAACGCTCGGTGAGCGCCGAGAGCTCAAAGAGGTGAGTACCACTCGCGACGAGGCGCAAATCAAGCCCGTCGAACAGGCGCATTTTTTCGGTCAGAAGAGAACCATCGCGAAGATCAGGGCGGCGCTCGGCGCCGGTCGCGGGGAGCATCTTCTGATTATGGGTGAGCCGGGTACAGGCCGCGTCGAACTGGCGGAGGCTCTCGGCACGGAAGTCGAGCGTGCGCCGGCGCAAGACTGGATTTACATCATCGATCCCGATGCGCCATCGCGCGCGAAGGGTTTCGCATTGCCGCCGGGCGAAGGGGCGCGGTTCCGGCGTGATGTCCGGATCGCTCTCGACAAGGCGCGCGCGGCGTTCGGGCGATATCTCAAGAGTGAAGAGCACCGCATCAGTCTCGACCTTCTCGAAGAAGACATGCGCTATCGCAGCGAGCGGGCCGTCGAGCCGGTGCGGCGCCGTGCCGAAGCGCAGAATATTGCGGTCGTCAAATCACTCGACGGCTACGTGCTGGCGCCGATGCACGAGGGCCGTGTCGTGCGGTCGGATGTTTTTCGGGCGCTGCCTGAATCGTTGAAGCGCAATGTCGAAGCCAAGATCACGGTCCTCGAAGAGGAGCTTCAGTCGATCGTGGCGGGGCTTCCTGACGCGGAATTCGAAGCCAGCGAAAAGCATGATGCGCTCGTCCGCCAGGCAGCGCTGCGGGCTGTCCGGCCGGGGCTCGCGGCCGTCAGACGAGCATATGCCGACGGCGTGTCGGTCGGTGCTGTTCTCGATGCCGTCGAAGAAGTTTTCCTCGTGGCTGCGGCACGTCATGCCGGTGCGGACGTTTTTGCGCCGGTCGTTTTCCTCGATTGCGAAGACGTCCATTTGTCGGATCCGACGGTGCCGAGCAAGGTCGTCATCGCGCGGCTCACGTCGGCGAGCGACCTTCTCGGTGAGATCAGCCGCGATGCGCTCGGTCTCCCGGTGCTGATGCCCGGGCATTTGATGCGGGCGGGATCGGGGATCGTGATCATCGAAGCGTGGAGACTTGCGGCCGATCCGCAGGCGTGGCTGGCGCTCAGCGCCGCCATTCGGAGCCGGCAGATCGAGCCCATCAGCGTCCCGGGTGTCGGCATCAAGGTCGATCCCGTTCCGCTCACAGCAACCATCGTGCTGGTGGCGGATGCGCAATCCTGGTCCAAGCTCGAAGCGATCGAACCCGGCGTCGCGCGGCATTTTCCGCATGTCGCAAAGCTCGCCGACACCGTGCCGATGTCAGAACTCAACGAAGAGGACTTCGCGAAAGGCGCGGCGCGGATCGCGGCAGATCATGGTCTCAGGCCGATCAACTCGGCGGTGGCGCCACTCATCTATAAGGATGCAGTTCGCCGCGGTGGCGGGCGCGTCTCGCTCGCGGGTATCAAGCTTCTGCATCTGCTGCAGGCGGCGGATGCCATTGCCGCCGATCATTCCGCTTCGCAGATCCGGGCTGCCGATCTCAATGAGGCGCTGTCGCGTCGTGCCGACGGCGATACGCCGTGATCGCCCATGTCGCAGAAGCATCGGAACTGAGCGGCCGCGTCGTCCTGTGGCTCGATCCCGAAGCCGATTACCCTGTCTCCCGACTGGAAGCGCCCGTCCGCCTCGCCGCAGCATATGGCGCTGAGATCGAAACCGTCGTCGTCGCCGATGCCAGCAGCGATCTGACGGACGACGTTCCGATCCGTGTCGTCGGCCCTTCAGGTTTCGCGGGAGCGCGCGATTTCGCGGTTCACGAGAGGCAACTGGAACTGCTGATCTCGCGATGCCGTCGCGCGGTCGATGGTGTGGGTGCCGCGCATGGTGTTCACGTGCGCCATTCACGTGCGTCCGGCGACGCGGTCGACCGGATCTCGGAGATGTGTCTCGAGCGCGGGCCCTGGAACATCGTGGCGCTCGCGCGTTTGCCGGTTTCGGAAAGCGATACCGTCATCGGTACGTTGCTTGCGAATGTCAGCGGTGCGACAGGCTTTCTGCTTTGCGGGCCGCAACGGACGAAGCAACCGCGCGTGGTCGTCATCATCGAAGATACCGAGCGCTTGACCCCGATGCTGCGCGCGGCGGAACGTCTTTCCGGTCCGCGTGGACCGGTCCATGTCGTTATTGCCGCCGAAACAGTCGAAGGCTACGCGGAGGTCGAAGCGCAATCGCGGCTGCTGGCATCGGAGTTTCACGTTCCGGTCGTGTTTGAAGATGTCGGGCCGACATTCGGCGTGCCGGAAGCGCTGACGGAATTCGTGGCGCGGCTGCGGCCCAGTCTGATCATCGCGGTGTTCGGCGGTTCGGCGCTGGCGGACGGTCGCGAGCTGTCACGCGCTTCTGTCGTTGCGCAGGCGCCGATCCTGCTGGTGCGGTAGGCGCACCGCCATCCTCGGCATAATGCCGAGAATAACGATATCGTCTCAAGCCGAGGGCTTTTCGAGCTGCGGGTGGAAGAACTCCGGGCCTGATCCGATGATCAGCGGATCGTGCGGACCGATCGCGTCAAGATCGCGCCCTTCGTATTCGATCGCCAGTAGCACGTGACGGATCGTTTCGAGGCGGGCGCGCCGCTGGTCGTTGGCCCGCACCACGATCCAAGGCGCAATGGCCGTATGCGTGAAGCGGAACATCTCGACTTCGGCGCGGGTGTAATCGTCATAGCGTCTGAGCGACGCGAGATCGACGGGCGACAATTTCCATTGCTTCAACGGGTCCTGGGCACGCTCGTGAAAGCGCACGAGCTGCATTTCGCGGCCGATCGTGAGATAGAATTTGAACAGCTTGATGCCGTCGCGGACGAGCAGGCCCTCGAATTCCGGTGCCTCGCGCAGAAACACCGCAAGCTGGTCTTCGGTGCAGAAGCCCATCACGCGCTCGACGCCAGCGCGATTGTACCAGGAGCGGTCGAAGAGAACGACTTCGCCCGAGGTCGGCAGATGCACGGCATAGCGCTGGAAATAAAGCTGGCCGCGCTCGGTCTCCGTCGGTTTCGGCAGAGCGACGGTGCGCGTGTTGCGGGGATTCATGTGCTCGTTGAAAGCTTTGATGCACGAACCTTTGCCTGACCCGTCACGTCCTTCGTAGAGACAGAGGATGCGGTTGCCGACCTTCAGATTGTGCTTCTGTAGTTTCATCAGCTCGATCTGGAGGGCGAGAAGCTGCTTTTCGTACTCTTCACGTTTGAGGCGCTTGTCATAGGGATATCCGCCCGACCGCATCGCGGCGTCCTCGATCGCCTTCGGGAGCTTCGGGTCTTCGAGCGAAAAGTCTTTCGGCAATAACGTGGAACGTTGTGGCGCTCCTTCGCTATCGTCATGATCCTCGCGGCGAGAGATTGCGGTCGCGGCGTCGTCCGGAAGAGGCGCTATGTCGAGATGTTCGCGCTTTTTATCCTTGTGTTTGTTCTTGGCCATTTCCGCTCTCCGACCGCATTGCACGGCTCGTCCAGCCTACATGCTCCCGGCTTCACGGCGCAATTCGGCCCGGCTCATGGTCAATGGAGGCGCAGGTATAGGAAAGCCAGCAATCGCCCCCGCGACTGCTGGCTTTCCTCGTCTTCCGCCGGTCCTGCCCCCCAGCCGACCGGCGGACAAATCCTTTAGGCGCGCTGCTTGGGATCCGATCCCGCAACGGCGGGAGCCGGAAGGCTTGTCGCGACAGGGGTCTCGACTTCGGTGCGCTCGCGGCGACGTGGCGCCACAGGCTGGAAGGCGCGACGCGCATGAACCTCGCAGTAAGGCAGCAGAGGCACCTTCGTTCGACCGCAGAAATGGAATTCCGGCGTCTGTGGATCGCCGATCGGCCAGCGGCAACTGCATTCGCCCAGCGTCTGAATGGTCTTTCGCTCGGCGAGCGGAATTTCGATCTCCTCCGCAGGCGCCACGTAAGCTTCGGCGTCCATATAGAGGGCGCGTACGGCGGGGTTGCCGCTTTGCGCGAAGCGCGGTTTCGCCGGTCGCTTCACGCTTGCCATCCGCGTGCGCGGGCGGTGCGATTTCATCCGCGAGGTGGTCGCGCGGCCGGAAAGCCCAAGCCGGTGGACTTTGCCGATGACGGCGTTGCGCGTCACGCTGCCAAGGCGTCCGGCGATCTGGCTCGCGCTTAGTCCCTCCGACCAGAGCCTTTTCAAAAGCTCCACGCGCTCATCAGTCCAAGACATGCGTCGATTGCTCCCTCTCGAGCCGCATCAGCGGCGAACACCCCCCGGTGCCCGCAGTTACCCAGCCGCAATCGAACCCATGCCGGCGCGCGCAAGAGAACGCGACACGCGGCGAAGGACGACGGTCCCGACCGGTTACAAACGCAAGAAAACTTGAGGAGACGCACAACAGATACGCGCGTAAGACGCGGGCGATCGCCAACTGGCAGTTGCCCAATGCGCGGTCGGAGCCGATACACAACCGACGAAAGAGCGGCTGGCGCCGCCATATCTCGTGGCCCGACAGGTAGAGATTACAACATGCTGAATCCCGCCTACAAGCCAGAGCTTTACACTTAGGGGTATTGACAGGAAAAAGTTGCGACTGGGCCACAGACGATTCGCGCCTGGGGATATGTGCTTTTTCGGTGCATCTTTTGGGTCGATTCAACCATTGGCAGGTAGCGTTGGGTGGCCAGCCATCCATCTCCAGGGGAAGTCAGGGCTTTCATTGACAGAAGACCCCCCAAGAGGTATCAGGGGTTGTGATCGAGCCGCCGGAACCGGGCGGCTTTTTGATTTTCTGCTCAGGGTTATCCACGCGCCATGTCCTCTTCCCCCGCTGCGCTGGGGAAAGCTCCCCGTAGCGCTTCAGACACAGCCGGGCCGTCGGCCGCTGTGATGGGCACCTACGCTCGTCAAGACATCGTCTTCGTTCGCGGCGAGGGATGCTGGCTGACGACCGATACGGGCGAACGCTATCTGGACTTCGGCTCAGGCGTTGCCGTCAATGCACTCGGACATGCGCATCCGAAGCTGGTTGCAGCGCTCCAAGCGCAGGCCGAGAAGCTTTGGCATACGTCCAACCTCTATCGCATCGAAGGACAGGAGACGGTTGCTGAGAAGCTGACGCGGCTGACCTTCGCCGAGCGTGTCTTCTTTTGCAATTCCGGAGCAGAAGCCTGCGAGGGCGCGATCAAGGTGGCGCGGCGATATCATTATGTGTCAGGGCGGCCTGAGCGGCAGCGCATCATCGCGTTCCGCGGAGCCTTTCATGGCCGGACGCTGGCGACGCTCGCTGCGGCGGGCAACGAGAAATATCTCGAGGGCTTCGGACCGACGGCCGGCGGTTTCGATCATGTCGATCTCGGGGACATCGAAGCCGTAGAAGCTGCGATCGGCCCGGAGACGGCTGCGATCATGCTCGAGCCCATCCAGGGCGAAGGCGGCGTGCGTTCCGCATCCCAGGATTTCTTGAAGGCCGTTCGCGCGCTTTGCGACACGCACGGTCTTCTCCTCGTGCTTGACGAAGTCCAGACGGGCATGGGGCGGACGGGCAAGTTTTTCGCGCATGAATGGGTCGGCATCACTCCAGATGTCATGGCGATCGCCAAAGGCTTCGGCGGCGGTTTTCCGGTCGGTGCCGTGCTGGCGACGGCCGAGGCCGCCAAAGGCATGACGCCTGGCACGCACGGCTCGACGTTCGGTGGCAATCCGCTCGGGATGGCTGTGGCGTCGACCGTTATCGACATCATCTCGGAGCCGGGCTTTCTCGAAACCGTCCGGACCAGGACACTGCATCTGAAGCAGGGACTTGAGGGTCTCAAAGACCAGCATGCAGCTGTTATCGAAGAGGTACGCGGCGCCGGGCTGCTGATGGGGTTGAAGCTCCGCTCTCGTGTTACGCCTGCACAGGTGGTCAAGGCCGCGATCGCGGAAAAGCTTCTGCTCGTCGGCGCCGGTGACAACTCCGTCCGCGTGCTTCCGCCGCTGATCGTCAGCGAGGAAGACATCACCCAAGGGCTCCACGCGCTTTCGCAGGCTCTGACGCGCGTCTCTCACGAGATAATCTGATGTCCAGCATAATGAACGAGCTGGAGAAAGCTCCGCAATCCATGACCTCCCAAACGTCTCCCCGGCATTTTCTCGATATCGCGGATCTCGACAGCAAGACGCTCCGGCGGATCATCGATGCGGCGCACGCGATGAAGAAAGCCGGCAAGCGCGTTCCGAAGGAACTCAGGCCAAAAGGCATCGAAGATCTCGTACTCGCGATGATCTTCGAGAAGCCGTCGACCCGGACGCGCGTGTCGTTCGATGTCGCGATGCGCCAGCTCGGCGGTGGCGGATTGGTCCTCAATCACACCGATCTGCAGCTCGGACGCGGAGAGTCGGTGGCGGATACGGCACGCGTGCTCTCGCGCTATGTCGACGGCATCATGATCCGCGCCAATGCGCATGCGACGCTGATGGAACTCGTGAAATGCGCGACGATCCCCGTCATCAACGGCCTGACGGAAAAAAGCCATCCCTGCCAGGTGATGGCGGACATTCAGACGTTCGAAGAGCATCTTGGTCCGATCAGAGGCAAAACCGTCGCGTGGGTCGGCGACGGCAACAACGTCGCCGTGTCGTGGATGCACGCCGCCGTGCGGTTCGGCTTCGAACTAAGGCTCGCGTGTCCGAAGGCGCTTTTCCCGGAAGATGAAGCCGTCGCGTGGGTTATTCGCGAGAAGGGTCGTGTCGAGATCGGCACGGATCCTGAGCGTGCCGTGAAGGGCGCCGATTGCGTCGTGACCGATACGTGGGTCTCGATGGGACAGTCGGATGCGGGGAAGCGCAAGAAAATGCTGGCGCCCTATGCCGTTGACGCCAAGCTCATGAGCAAAGCTGCGAAGAACGCGATCTTCATGCATTGCCTGCCGGCCTATCGCGGTCATGAGGTGACGGAAGACGTTCTCGAAGGTCCGCAGTCGGTTATTTTCGACGAAGCCGAAAACCGCCTGCACGCCCAAAAGGCCATTCTGGCGTGGTGCTTCGGCGCCTGATGGAGGGCCAAGCCGATGCCGGTTGATGCGCCACCAGGGCCGCTCTCAATTCCGGCGGACGATGTGGTCGTTGCGTTTCGCACGCAGAATTCGAACATCCGTGGGCGCCTCGTGCGGCTCGGCATAACGCTCGACCAAATCGTGGCGCCACATGCGATGCCGGATCGTGCCGGGCGGGCGCTGTCGGAAGCCCTGGCGCTCGCAGCGCTCTGCGGGTCGGTTCTGCCGCCCGAGGGAAATCTCAATCTTCTGACGCGCTCGGACGGGGCGGTTTCCATTCTTGTCGCTGATTATGCAGGGAGTGGAAAGCTTCGAGGATACGCGCGCTACGACGCTACGAAATTGCAGGATGTTGCACAGAACATGGCGCGATCCGATTCAGCGGCTGTTCTGGGTAATGGGCATCTGGCGATCACGCTTGATTCCGGGCCCGGAGAAGAACGCTACCAGGGAGTGCTCGCGTTCGAGAATGCGCCGCTTGCCGGCACCGTCGCGGCTTACTTTCAGCAGCGCGAAAATCTGCCGACGTTCATCCGGGCGGCCGTCGCCGAACACTACGTCGGTTCACGCCGGGAGCCGCAACAGCAAACGCGTTGGCATCGGCGCGCTGGGGGGCTGATGGTGCAAAGTCTGAGCGCGCCCGCGGAAGCACAAAACGAAGGCGCCGACGACGATTGGAAACGGGTCGAGATGCTGGCGGCGACGGTCGAAGATCACGAGCTTCTCGATCCGGCGCTGACCGTGGAGCGGCTGCTGTTGCGATTGTTCCACGAGGAAGCTGTTGCAGTCGAGCGCGTCATTCCGCTGTCGGCGTTCTGCAGATGCAGCCGAGCGAAGGTCGAGAACGTGCTTCTGGCCTTCGGTGCCGCCGAGCTTTCGGACATGCTCGATGACAACGGCCAGATCACCGTCACGTGCGAATTCTGCACGAAACGCTACGTCTTCTCCCTCGACGAACTGCGCGAGGCGGGAGGCTAAGCGCCGCTCAGCCTTCCCATGTGACGGGTTTAGCGTCCGAGCGCGCCGTTTGCTGCCTGGCCGACCTGGCCGCCCTGATCGCGCGGGTCGCTGTTCTGCGGCTTCGTGCCCGACAAGTCGTACTCGGTCTTCGAGCGGGCGCTGGCGATCTGATTCGCGTCGAGCTTACATGATCCGGACTTGTCCATCAGAACGAATGCCGGGTTCGGTTTGTCGACGAATTCCTGGCGTGAGACTTTGCCGTCGCCATTGGCGTCGAAGTATCTGAGATCGGCCGTGACGAACATCTTGTCGACGTTCGTCAGGTTCTGCCATTCGGTGGCATCGAGGAAGTCATCGTGGTTGGCGTCAGCGCCGTTAAAGAGGTCTTCGGCGTAGGATTTCCACTCGTTGCAGGTCACGACGCTATCGTGGTTGAGGTCCCAGCTTCCGGCAGCCTGAAGGTAGGCACGATCGACCTCGGAGATCGTGTTTCCACTGCCGAAGGGGTTGATCGAGCCGATCGTCGGCACGGATGCCGTCGAGCATCCGGATACAGCCAGTGCCGCGGATATGGCGCAAACAGAAGCTGTCAGCTGATTGAGGCGTTTGGACATCGGCGCTTCTCTATGATTGCGAGGCTCGGCGGCTTGTCAGATTGGTATGCCAAACAGTGGGTCGGAAGCACGGCAGTCCGCGAAAAAAGTCGTGAGTTTGCTCAACTTGTCGCACAAGATGTCGCAAGTAAGTCACATGGCTAAACGCCTGGGCTAATTCCCGCCGCGGATTGAGTTTTTCGTTCTTCGCGCGGTTTGGCGTCGTTTGTGGCCTGAGGGGGGTCACGTTTCGGCCCAGGCGCCGAGGCGGTTCAGAAATTCCATGCATTTCGCAATCTGGCTTTCGGCGATCCATTCGTCGGCAGTGTGCGCCTGCGCGATGTCGCCCGGCCCGCAGACGACCGCGGGGGCGCCGGCTTCCTGGAACAAGCCCGCCTCCGTTCCATAGGAAACCCCATAGGTTTCATTCTGGCCGGTGAGCTTCAGCGCGAGCGCAACGACCTCGGATGTGCGCTCGGCGCCGAACGGCGGCACCGCATTGACGCGCGCGATCTGGATCTCCGCTTCGGGAGCGATTTCGTGCATTTCGGGAAGACAGCGCTGTTCAGCGAATCGGCGGAGACGGGTTTCGATCTCGTCGGGGTCGAGGCCCGGTAGCGCGCGGATATCGAAAGTAAACGAGCAGCTTACGGGGACGATGTTCGTTGCAGTTCCCCCGTCGATCTTGGTGACCTGGAGCGTCGAGTAGGGCGGCTCGAAGCGGATATCGATGACGCGCTGCTTGAGTTCGTGTTCCATACGCTCGAGTTCGCCGATAAGGCGGGTGGCATAGGTAATGGCATTGACGCCGAGATGCGCCATGCTCGAGTGCGCAGCGCGCCCCGTGATGTCGACCTGCCAGCGAACGGGACCTTTATGCGCGTCGACAACCTGCATGCTCGTCGGTTCGCCGACGATGACCATGCGCGGCTTCGGCAGCTCGTTGCCGAGCTCCGCAATCATCGGGCGAACGCCGATGCAGCCGATTTCCTCGTCGTAGGAAAATGCGAGATGGATCGGCTTCTTGAGCTTGCGTCGCTTATAATCGGGAACTGAGGCAAGGGCGGCTGCGAGAAATCCCTTCATGTCGGCGGCACCGCGGCCGTAGAGTTTGCCGCCCTCTGACCGCAATGCGAAGGGATCGCTCGTCCATTTCTGGCCGTCGACGGGAACGACATCGGTATGACCGGAAAGGGCGACGCCGCCTTCGTGATCGGGACCGATCGTGGCGTAGAGCGAAGACTTCTGGCCGTCGTCACTGACGATGCGGCGCGACGCGACGCCGTGACCCGAAAGATAATCTTCGACGAAGGCGATGAGCCCGAGATTGTTTTTGCAACTCGTCGTGTCGAAAGCCACCAGACGAGCGAGCAATTCGACAGGCGTGTAAATCGGGCCTTGTGTTGCGCTCATCGCCGGCTTGCCGGTCAGTTCATGCTACGTCGAGTGTAGGGGCTATCGAGCGAGAACGCGGGAATGGCGACATCGAACATCTGGCCCGCCTCGTCGGACATCTGATAGCTGCCAACCATGATGCCCTGGGGCGTCTTCAGCGGGCAACCCGACGTGTAGTTAAATGCCTTTCCCGGCTCGATCACAGGCGTCTGGCCGACGACACCGGCACCACGCACCTCTTCGGTGCGCCCGAGTGCATCGGTGATCCGCCACGTCCGTGACTTCAACTGAACCGTCTCATCGCCGTCGTTGGCGATCTCGACGGCATACGACCATACGAAATGGCTGTCCTCGGGAGAGGATTGGTCTTCCATGTAGCGCGGTTCGACACGAATGCGGATGCCGCGTGTCGTTGCTTCATAGGGATGGAAGGCGGCCGAGGCCGCCCGTTTCGACGTTGTCGTCGGCGTACTCTTACTCATGGCTCCCGTCACCCCGAAATCGCCTTCACCGCGTTGGCGAGATCGTCTGCCAAATCTTCTGCGGCTTCAAGTCCGATCGAAAGTCGAATCATACCATCACTAATGCCGAGTTCCGAGCGTTGCTCGGGCGTTAGCCTGAAGTGCGTCGTTGTGGCCGGATGGGTTACGAGGCTTTTCGCATCGCCCAGATTGTTGGAAATGCGGATCAGGCGCAGTGCATTAAGGCACCGGAAGGCGGCCTGCTTGCCGCCTTCGACCTCGAAAGTGACCATCTGGCCGCCGCCCGGCATCTGTTGGGCGGCAAGAGCGGCCTGAGGATGGTCGGCGCGGCCGGGGTAAATCACCCGCGTGACGCCTCTGAGACCGGCAAGGAGATCGGCAATTTCTGCGGCCGTCGCGCACTGCGCCTTGACACGGATAGGGAGCGTTTCGAGGCCCTTCAGCATCACCCAGGCATTGAACGGGCTCATCGATGGGCCCGTCTGGCGCAGCCATTCCTGCACATATTTGCCGACGAAGTCCGTCTTGCCCAGCACGGCGCCGCCGAGACAGCGGCCCTGGCCGTCAATGTGCTTCGTGGTTGAATAGACGACGACATCGGCACCGAGCGCCAGCGGACGTTGCAGCATCGGTGTCGCGAAGACATTGTCCACGATGGTGATGATGCCGTGCTCGCGCGCGATCTTGCTGACGGCGGCGATGTCGACGAGCTCGAGGTTCGGGTTCGACGGCGTTTCGAAAAAGATCATTTTCGTATTGGGGCGGATCGCGGCCCGCCAGGCATCGAGATCCTTGCCGTCGATCAGCGTGGCCTCGATGCCGAACCGTGGACAAAGCGTCTCGACAATGTAGCGGCAGGAGCCGAACAGGGCGCGGGCCGCGAGGACATGATCACCGGTTTTCACGTAGGACAGGATTGCAGCTGTGACGGCGGCCATTCCCGTCGCAGTCGCGCGGCATTCCTCGGCGCCTTCGAAAATCTTCAGGCGATCTTCGAACATCGAGACCGTCGGATTGCCGAAGCGTGTGTACTGATAGCCGGGATCTTCCTGCTTGAAGCGGGCTTCGGCTTGTTCGGCGCTGTTGTAGACGAAGCCCTGCGTCAGATGCAGAGCTTCGGAGGTCTCGCCCCACTGGGACCGGGTAATGCCAGCGTGCACCAGCGCGGTTTCCGGGCGCCACGCCGGGTTGTTGTTGGAGAATTTCTCGTCAGTCGCCATCGGCGGCACCTTTCGCGCAATAAAAATCCCGGTTCCGATGCGCCGGCTGTCGAACGGCCGGGCGCGGGAAACCGGGTGCGCACACGGCCTCTTTAGCGACTTGTTTAACGTGGCTGCAAGCCGGCCGGCCAAAGGACCACGGGAAATCGGGTCCGGGCTTACCGCCGGTGCTCCATTACGTCAAGTGCCAGCCTTGGCTGCGGCGCAATAGGTGTATGATTGGAATTGTCACCCTTGGCGAAGGATGACGGCTGCTCTAGACGAGTCGCGAGGGGCTTTGCCGAAGCGAATGAACAAAACAGAGAAAATGATTGCTGCGCCGAAGCGGCGTGAGCGCGCCGTCGGCATTCTTCCGTCGCAAGCGATTTCACATATGATCACGGACGGCGAGGTGATGCTGGCAGAACCTGCCGCCGAGGGGCAGGTGCAGCCGGCAAGTCTCGATTTGCGACTTGGTGCGGTTGCCTACCGCGTCCGCGCAAGCTTCCTGCCGCGGCCGGGCGGACGGGTGCAAGGCAAGCTCGACGATCTCGCGCTTCACGCGATCAGCCTGAGCCAGGGCGCGGTTCTCGAGACAGGATGTGTTTATATCGTGCCGCTGCTCGAGGCACTGGCGCTGCCAGCCGATGTCGAAGCATCGGCCAATCCGAAAAGCTCGACAGGCCGTCTTGATGTTTTCACGCGGGTAATCGCCGACGGCGTCGGCGCATTCGATCAGATTCCACGCGGCTATCAGGGGCCACTCTATGCGGAAATTTGTCCGCAAACCTTCCCGATCGTTGTCCGGAAGGGTTCGAGGCTATCGCAAATCCGGTTTCGGAACGGTCCGGCGGCCGACAGCGATGCCGTGCTGCGCGATCTGCAATCGCGGGAGCGGCTCGTCTCTGCGGAGAACGCGGACATTGCAGGCGGGATTGCGCTGACCGTCGATCTCAAAGGCGACGAGACGGGCCTCGTCGGCTATCGCGCGCGGCGGCACACGGGCGTTGTCGATGTCGACAGGGTCGGTGCCTATCCGATCGAGGACTACTGGGATCCGATCTACGTCAAGGATAAGCACAGGCTCATTCTCGATCCGGACCAGTTCTACATTCTGGCCTCGAAAGAAGCGGTTCATGTGCCACCGACACACGCCGCGGAGATGGTGCCGTTCAATCCTCTGGTCGGCGAGTTCCGCGTGCATTACGCAGGTTTTATGGATCCGGGCTTCGGACATGCGGCAGCGGGCGGCCATGGGTCGCGCGTCGTTCTCGAAGTCAGATCGCACAAGGTTCCGTTCATTCTCGAAGACGGACAGATCATCGGCCGACTGATCTACGAGCGGATGATCGAAACACCCGAGACACTCTACGGCCAGGGTCTCAAGTCAAACTATCAGGGTCAGGGGCTGAAGCTCTCGAAGCATTTCAGGTAGAGCCTTTGGCTGGCGCGTGCGACGCTCCTCCCGCCTCTGACGCGGCTTTGCCGCGCTCGTCCGAAGATGACGAAATTACATCTCGATCATCGGCTTGAAGCCGCCGTAGATCATGCGGCGGGAGTCGAACGCCTTCATTTTCATATCTTGCGGCATGCGCGGATCGCTCATGACCTTCCTGATCACGGCATCGCGATGGGCGCGGGAATTGTAGACGATCCAGGAGAAGACGACGACCTCACCGTCTTTCAGCTTGACGGCTTTCGTGAACGACGTGTGCTTGCCGGGCGGAACATCGTCGCCCACGCATTCGACGTAGGCGAGTGCGCCATGCTCCCGCCAGATCTTGCCCGCGCGTTTCGAGAGCTTGCGGTAATCCTTCAGATGCTCGAATGGCACCGGCACGACGAAGCCGTCGATATAGCTCATGTTTTTTGTCCTTCCTGGGAGTCGTGGCGTCAGGTTCTGCACATAGGGGTTTGCGCGTGAAGCGCCAACGAGCGATTTATAGAAGCCCGGCGATTTAGCGCTTTTTTGTTTTCTCGCTCGCCTTCAAGATCGACGCGATGACGCCTGGAAAGCGCTTTTCGAGTTCCGCACAGCGCAGGGCGTTGACGACCTCCGTGCCCCGGCGTTCGGAGCGAATGAGCCCAGCTTCGCGCAGCACCTGGAAGTGATGGGACTGCGTCGATTTCGGCAGATCGGCGGGCGCTGCCGACGAACAGTTCAACGCACAGGTGCCGCCGGCGATTTTTTTCACGATTTCGAGGCGCGTCGGGTCGGCGAGCGCGTAGAGCACGCTCTCGAGCGTCACGTCTTCGACTGCCGGATGAACAAAGGGTCGTTGCATGACGGGTAGATAGGCACGAGCTACCCCCATTTTCAATAGTTCGAAAGTCTTGAACTACCGAATTTATGTCCTACGTGTAGCGGCGTCCGGGGCACGCCGACCAGTCGGCCGACCAATCCCTGCAGGACGGATCGCTTAGAAAAATGCGAGGATATCATGTCAAACCCTCTCACCGGCAAGATTGCAGTCGTGACCGGCGCCAGCCGAGGCATCGGACGGAGCATCGCCGAAACACTGGCGGCGGACGGCGCGCTCGTCGCCGTTCACTACGGCAAGAACAAAGCCTCGGCTGACGAAGTCGTCGCGAAGATCAAAGCCGCAGGCGGAGACGCCTTCGTGATCGGCGCCGATCTTTCGAAGAAGGGTGCGGCTCAGGCACTTTTCGCCGGCCTCGATCAGGAACTGACGAAGCGGACCGGCGACGTTAAATTCGACATTCTCGTCAACAACGCCGGCATCGCGCCGTTCGTCGGGTTTACCGAAACGACAGAAGACGTTCTCGACGAGATTTACACCGTGAACGTCAAATCGCTCTTCCTCATCACGCAGGAAGCGGTGAAGCGCCTGAAGGAGGGCGGACGCATCATTTCGACATCGACGGGGGCCGTTCGGACGCCGCTTCCCGCCGTCGCGGCTTATTCGATGCTCAAGGCGCCGCTCGACAACCTCACCAAATCGCTTGCGGTCGAGCTTGGCCCGAGAGCCATCACGGTCAACACCGTCGCGCCTGGCGTGATCAACACCGATATGGCGGCGGCGTTCGTCAGCAATCCAGAAGGGCAGGCTTTTGCCCTCGGCAAGCAGGCTTTGAAGCGGATCGGCCAGCCCGACGACATCGCGGATGTCGTTGCCTTCCTTGCGGGGCCAAAGGGTCGGTGGGTCACCGGGCAAACGATTGAGGCGTCTGGTGGCAGCGCCCTGACATTCTGATTTTTAGCGCGTTTTTCGCGTCGTCCTCCCGCACTGGCGCCAAAATCTTCGATTTTGGCGTCTTTTTTTGCGCGAAAGCGTTATGTCGCGCTTGCTTTCGGGCCACAAATGCTGCTCTTTTCGCCGGCTTCATTCGAAAAATGCCCCAAAACGGCATGTTTTTGGGCTTCCTCGATGTAGTGTTTGACCGGAAAACGATTCGCATTCGTAGAAGAGGGATGACAATGGCAAAGGCAGCTGCGCCAGCTAAAGCGAAGATTGACACCGTTACGTTGAAACACATGGCCGCGACGCTCGCGGAGGCTCATGAGATTCCGAAAAAGCAGTCGATTGCGCTGCTCGAAGATCTCGTGACCCAGATTTCCAAGCACCTCAAGAAGGGCGCCCGCATCCGTATCGGCGGCCTCGGCGTCCTGCAGGTCCGCAAGCGTCCGGCGCGCATGGGCCGCAACCCGGCAACGGGCGAAGCCATCAAGATCAAGGCTTCGAAAAAGATCGCCTTCCGTGCCGCGAAAGAGCTGAAAGAATCGATCTAAGGCGTTTTCAGCGCTGTCATTTCGAAGAGGTCGCCGGGAGGTCACGGCGGCCTTTTTTGTTTTGCGCTGGCGACTCCGCGAAGCGGAGTCGCCAGCGCGGAGTTGGTGGGGTAGTGGTGCACAAATTGCGGCGAGGCGGGCTCCGCTGAGCCCGTTGTTGGGTCCTCGCAGAGGAATAGCGGGCGCAAGATAAAGGCTCAGCCGTTGCGGAAATAGTTCGAGATGAAGCGCTCGTAGATTGCCGTCAGCGTTTCGAGGTCGGCAACGCTCGTATGCTCATCGACTTGATGGATCGTTGCATTGACGAGGCCGAATTCGACGACGGGACAGATATCCTTGATGAAACGCGCGTCCGAGGTCCCGCCGCCTGTCGTCAGCGCGGGGACGCGGCCGGTGACGGATTTCACCGCCTCCTTCAATGTCGAGACGAGCGGACCGGGCTTCGTCAGGAAGACATCGCCGGTGCCCGAGAATTCGAGATCGTATCTGGCGTCTACTTCGGCGGCGGCGTTTGCGGTCGTCTTGCGCACCCAGTCTTCGATCTTCGGGCGCGTCCAGGCGTCATTATAGCGGATGTTGATCCGCGCCAGCGCGCGGCCGGGGATCACATTCGTCGCGGTGTTGGGAACCGAGATCACCGTGACCTGCAAGTTCGACGGCTGGAAGTTTTCCGTGCCGTCGTCGAGTTTCGTCGTTGAGAGGCGGTCGATGATGCGCGCGAGCTTCGGCACGGGATTGTCGGCAAGCTGCGGATAGGCCGAGTGGCCCTGCTTGCCGTGGACGACCAGATCGATCGTCAGGGAGCCACGGCGGCCGATGCGGATTTCATCACCCAAAGCTTTCGGGTTCGACGGCTCACCGACGAGGCAGGCATCGACGACCTCATCGCGCGCCTTCAGCCAATCGAGGACTTTCATCGTGCCGTTGATCGATGGGCCTTCCTCATCGCCGGTGATCAGAAACGACAAAGAGCCTCGCGGCAGGCCATTATAGTGGTGAAGGTACTTGAGCACGGCGGCGACGAAGGCGGCGACGCAGCCCTTCATGTCGACCGCGCCGCGGCCGTAGAGAATGCCGTCACGGACTTCGCCGGCAAAAGGCGGTACGTTCCAGGCGGCTTCGTTGCCAACGGGAACGACATCCGTATGCCCGGCGAACATGAGGTGCGGGCGACCGGAGCCGAGCCGGGCATAGAGATTGTCGACGTCGGGCGTTCCGGGTTCGGAGAAGACGAGGCGATGACACGTGAAGCCCGCGGGCTCGAGCACGTTCTGCAACAGCGTCAGCGCACCCGCCTCGTCAGGCGTTACGCTCGGACAGCGGATGAGCGCCTGCGAAAGCGCGACGGGATCTGTGGGGACAAGAGTCATTCTGCGCCAGGACTTCTATAGATCTGTCCCATCGAAGGCAACGGCATGTCGCGGCTTTCGAGACTTTGGGTGATGGCGATTTTCTGCCAGATCATGCCGGAAAGGTTGGATGTCAGCCGTTCGATGTCACCGACCGTATCGACAACGACGGGATCGCTGAGCTGTTCCGCATAGAGTGCGGCGAGTTTCGCCGTCAGGGAAAGCATCTCAGAGCAGTAGTCGAGATAACGCACCAGTTCGAACGGCGACAAGCTGCGATCCGGCGAACTCGACGTGTGGACCGCGGACAGCATGCTCGGATCCTTGGTGAGCTGATGCATATCGATGACGTGAATGATAGAGCGGAATTCATGCAGCGCGTTGAGCGCGCGGCGCTGTTTCCATCGTGCTTCAAGCGAGGATACGAAGAACAGCGAAGCGCCCATGAGCACGACGATGTTGAATCCGGAATCTATGCCCTGAAGCGTTCCGAAGAGATCGTCATTCGCCTTCGTGCCGGAAAAAATGATCCGCGCAACGGCAACCAGCAACGCGAGGCCCGCCGTGATCGCGAGCCAGATGAAGAACCGCAGGAGAAGATGGGGACGATTGATATCCCGAGCCCGGACCGCCGTCTCCTTGGCAAGCTCGACGAGATCGCGACAGACATTGGCGAGGCCCGTTCCCGGAAATCGCTCGTCGATGCGACGGACGAGCTGCTCGATACTGGCCAATACCAGGCTCGGATCCAGCGTGCGATATTTTGGGGCTGTTGCCAATCTCAATCCCGCAGCAGCTCGTTGATGCTGGTCTTCGAGCGCGTCTTCTGGTCGACGCGTTTGACGATGACGGCGCAGTAGAGGTTCGGTCCTGGCTCGCCGTTGGGCAACGGCTTGCCTGGCATTGTACCCGAGACGACGACGGAGTAGGGCGGGACCTTGCCGAAGAATTTCTCGCCCGTCGCACGGTCGATGATCGTCGTCGACGCGCCGAGGTAGACGCCCATGGACAACACGGAGCCTTCCCCGACCTCGACGCCTTCCGCCACTTCGGCGCGAGCCCCGATGAAGCAATTGTCCTCGATCACGACCGGGCCGGCCTGAAGCGGTTCAAGAACGCCACCGATGCCGGCGCCGCCTGAAATATGGCAGTTCTTGCCGATCTGGGCGCAGCTTCCGACGGTCGCCCAGGTGTCGACCATCGTGCCGCTATCGACATAGGCGCCGAGATTGATGAAGGCTGGAAGCACGACCGCGCCGGGTGCGATGTAGGCCGAACGGCGGACGACGGCCCCGGGGAGCACGCGGAAGCCGCCCTTGCGGAAATCGGCTTCCGTCCACCCGGCAAATTTCGGGGGAACCTTATCCCAGAAGAAACTTCCCGCCGGCCCACCGGAGATCATTTCCATGTCATTGAGACGGAAGGATAAAAGAACGGCCTTTTTCAGCCATTGGTTGACCGTCCAGGCACCGTTCACCTTTTCGGCGACGCGCGCCTCTCCGTTGTCCAGCAGATTGAGTGCCGTCTCGACGGCGTCGCGGACCTCTCCCTTGGTATTGAATGAAATGCCGTCGCGGGCCTCCCATGCCGTCTCGATCGTCGATTTGAGTGCGTCGTGGGCCATGGGGAAAGATTCTCCGCTGATGTCGTTCGGGAGGCGCGTTGTCGCCTCTCGGGCTCGGGGTGTCAATTCGCTGCAGGAGCTGCTTCCGGACGACTACGGAGCATCGGAGCACGGATCCCTAAAAATCGCGCCAAATTGGCCTTCGATGCGATACCGCGATGCATTCGAATCTGGCATGGTGCGCCCTCGTCGGACCGCGCCTCCGCGGCCCTCGCAATCAGGAGCGACGTCCATGGCGAAGACCGAAGTCACCGGTAAGAAGGTTTCCTCTGCCGCTTCGAAGGTGCTGAGAAGTAAGACGGCGACGAAGGCCGAGAAGGCGGTTGCCGCTTCGGCGCTGACGCAGACGAAGAACCCGAAGGAAACGACGGGAACGAAAGTCGCGTCGGCTGCATCGAAAATTCTGCACGATCCCAAAGCGAGCAAGGAAGCCAAGTCCGTCGCGGCATCGGCGCTGACGCAAAAGGTCAAGAAGAAGAAGTAAGTCGCGCGCCTCGGGCGCCGGGGCCGGCTTCGACTTCCGCTATCTCGAAAAGATGCCGTGGATGGCCCCGTCGCGGCCGCGACGTATGGTGGGGCGTTGCCTCACCTCTTGTCATCCTCGGCTTCATGCAGAGGATCCAATTTCGCAGTTCGATCTGAGGCCCGATGGATCCTCGGGACGAGCCCGAGGATGACATTTTAGCTAGTTCATTGCCGACTGGATGAGCTTTTTGGCGTCGGGAGAATCCCACTTCGCCGCGCCCGCAAGGCGGCCGACTTCCAGGCCGTCCTTGTTGATCAGGATCGTCGTCGGCATGCCGATCAGCTTCAGGGCCATGCCCTGCTTCGCGGACGGATCGGCGTAGAGATGCACATCCGTCGCTTTCAATTCGTCGAGGAACTTCCGCGAGGCGTCATAGCCGCCTCGGTCGAGGCTCAAGGTCACGACTTCGAACTTGTCGCTTCCGAGATCCTTTTGCAGCGCATTGAGCGCCGGCATTTCCTCGCGGCACGGCGCACACCACGTCGCCCAGAGGTTCAACAGGATCGTCTTGCCTTTGAAGTCCGAAAGATGGACCTCCTTGCCCGAAGCGTCCTGGAAGGTGATATCCGGGAGCGCCGCAGGCGTCTTCTTCGTCACGAAAGCCGCCAATTCGCCGAGCTTGAACGATGACGCGCCGGACTCTCCAACAGCCGGAGCCGAGGAATCCTGGGCTGCGGCACTAGAATTTTCCGGGCCTCCGTTGTCGAACCAGCCTCCGATGACGTATACGGCGCCGAAGCCGATCAGCGCCGACAGCGCCACAATCCAAAGGGCCTTCTGGGATTTTGCCGTGTTGCCTGCTGTCATCTGCTAACCTTTGTTTCTCTCATACGGAGCCGTCCGTGACCGACAAGCCCGCCAACGCCATGTGGGGTGGCCGTTTCGCAATGTCTCCTGCGGAGATCATGCAGGAGATAAATGCCTCGATCGGCTTCGACAAGGCGCTCGCCCCGCAGGACATTCGCGGCTCGAAGGCCCATGCCGAGATGCTGGCGGATGCAGGCATCATCACCAAGGCCGACGCCCGCGAGATTGCAAAGGGCCTCGACAAGATCAAGGCCGAGATCGACGCGGGGACGTTCACGTTCTCGCGCGCCCTCGAAGACGTGCACATGAACGTCGAGAGCCGGCTCAAGGATCTCATCGGCGCGGCGGCAGGGCGATTGCATACGGCACGTTCGCGCAACGACCAGGTTGCGACCGATTTCCGGCTGTTTGTGCGCGATGCGATCGACGGAATAGATGTGGCGCTGGAAGCGGTGCAGCGTGCGCTCGCCGAGAAAGCCGAAAAGCATGCCGCGACCGTGATGCCGGGTTTCACGCATCTGCAGCCCGCGCAACCCGTTACGTTCGGACATCATCTCCTTGCCTACGTCGAAATGATCGCGCGCGACCGTGGGCGCTTCGCCGATGCGCGGAAGCGTCTGAACGAGTCTCCGCTTGGATCGGCGGCACTGGCAGGAACTTCGTTCCCCATCGATCGGGAAAAGACGGCGGAAGCGCTGGGTTTCGACAGGCCGATGGCGAATTCGCTCGACGGCGTTTCGGATCGCGATTTCGCGATGGAGACGCTTGCCGCCGCGACGATCGCGGCCGTGCATTTCTCACGCCTTGCGGAAGAGATCGTGATCTGGATGACGCCGCAATTCGGCTTCGTGAAGCTATCGGACCGCTTCACGACGGGCTCGTCGATCATGCCGCAGAAGCGCAATCCGGATGCCGCGGAATTGGCGCGGGCGAAGGTCGGGCGCATCGCGTCGGCATTCCAGGGGCTTGTCATCGTGATGAAGGGGCTGCCGCTCGCCTATTCGAAGGACATGCAAGAGGACAAGGAGACGACGTTCGACGCGCTGTCGAGCCTGCGTCTCGTGATGGCCGCGATGGCCGGCATGATTTCGGATCTCGAGCCGAACGTGGAGGCTATGCGGGCGGCCGCGGGGCGGGGGTACTCAACCGCGACGGACCTCGCCGACTGGCTGGTCCGGGAGCTCAAGATGCCCTTCCGAGATGCCCATCACGTCACCGGCTCGATCGTGAAGATGGCCGAGGCCAAGGGCGCCGATCTCGATCAGCTTTCACTCGGAGAGATGCAAAAGGTCGAACCGCGCATCACAAAAGCCGTATTTTCCGTTCTGTCTGTGGAAAATTCGGTCAAAAGCCGGACGAGCTATGGGGGAACGGCGCCACAGAACGTCGCCAAAATGGCGCGGCAGTGGCTCCGGCGGTTGGAAAAAGCCCGAGCGAAGGTCTAAAAACTTCCGTCGGGTGCCTGCGTCTTCCGCGGGCTGAGGGGTTTTGGAGTGATTTCTGGGATGGCCGCGCTCTCGCGCAGCATGAAGGTCTGGGCAACCGTTGCGCTTTTTGGCGTCGCGGGATTGGGCTTCGCGGGCTGCGGCGTCAAAGGACCTCTTGAGCCGCCGCCTGGAGCAAAGGCGACCGGTAAGGCCAAATCGCCGGAGGCTGCCGATCCGGGCAAGAATTCGGATGCGCCGCCGAAACCACACGAATCTTTCTTTCTTGATCCGTTGCTGCGGTAGACGTGAATTCCTCACTTTTTCCGCCATCTTGGGCCGAGTGAGCAGAGCGATATTGGGCCTTCGGTACTTTTAAGCTGGATCGCCGAAGGCACCCGCGATTCTCATCGCGTTCGAGGTGGGAAGGCGTTCAACGGCCGCCCGACTCAACTGTCTTGACCTTTTGCGCATTTTCCGGTGAAGCGGACGTTTCTCATCCGCTAGAAGCGTCCCCATGCATCATTTCCAATACAAGTCCGGTCTCCTCCATGCGGAGGACGTCAGTCTCGCGCGGATCGCCGAAGAGGTGGGGACGCCGTTCTACTGCTATTCGACGGCAACGCTCGTCCGTCATTATCAGGTGTTGTCGCAGGCGTTCGCGGGGCAGAACGCGCTGATCTGCTTCGCCGTCAAAGCCAACTCGAACCAAGCGGTGCTGAAGACGATGGCGCAGCTCGGCGCGGGCATGGACGTGGTGTCGGAAGGCGAGCTTCGCCGCGCACGCGCCGCGAGCGTCCCGGCGTCGAAGATCATTTTCGCCGGCGTCGGTAAGACGCGGGGGGAAATGGCGTATGCCCTGGAGGAAGGCATTCTCGGCTTCAACGTCGAGAGCGAGCCGGAGCTTCGGGCGCTCAGCGAAGTCGCGTCGGCTATGGATCGCACTGCGTCAATCGCGATCCGAGTCAATCCGGACGTCGACGCGAAAACGCATGCGAAAATCTCGACGGGCAAAGCCGAGAACAAATTCGGGGTGCCCTACGCGGATGCGCGGCGGCTTTATGCCGAAGCAGCCGGACTTCCAGGCATCAAGATTTCCGGTATCCACATGCATATCGGCAGCCAGATCACCGATCTTGCACCATTTCGCGATGCATTCCGGCTGATGGCCGATCTCGCACGCGATCTCAAGGCAGACGGGCTTGCGCTGGAGCATCTCGACATCGGTGGCGGCCTCGGCGTGCCTTATCGCGGGGCGAACGACATTCCACCAACGCCCGATGAATATGCGGCTGTCGTCAAAGAAACGCTCGGGCCTCTCGGCCTCAAGATCGTGCTCGAGCCCGGACGCATGATCGTCGGGAACGCCGGTGTGCTCGTGACGAAGGTCATCTACGTCAAGGAAGGGACCGATAAGACGTTCACGATTGTCGACGCGGCAATGAATGATCTGATCCGGCCGACGCTCTATGAGGCTTATCACGACATCTGGCCGGTGACGGCGGCACGCTCCGACATGGCGCCGATCCAGCAGGACATCGTCGGCCCTGTCTGTGAGACCGGAGATTTTTTGGCGGAAGATCGCGCGCTTGCGCCTGTCGAGCCGGGCGACCTTCTTTCCGTCATGACGGCTGGGGCTTATGGCGCCGTCATGTCTTCGACATACAACAGCCGCCGTCTTGTGCCCGAAGTGCTCGTCGACGGTGACAAATATGCCGTCGTGCGGCCGCGACCAAGCTACGATGATCTGATCGGTGCGGACCACTTGCCGCCGTGGCTTTCACAATAGCGGTCGCTCGTTCGTTGCCATGCTCGAGTTCGTCTCTAGGATAGGAATTGTCCGCGTCGGCGAAACAATGGATCCGAGGACGGGACTACGCGGTTTCAAATGGGCCGGATGCCGGGCGAGTTTGTCGTCGTTTTGCCCGTTCACGTTGCATTTTGTTAACGTGCGGGGCGAGGGCCCCGTGCTAGCTTGAGGCACATGGTAGAGCCGGAAAACAGGGACTCCGGTCCCGCGATGTCGCGGTCTTTCGCGCGGAAAGTACGTCTCAGCACGCTTGCGCTCTTTTTCGAGCGACTGTGGCCGCGGCTGTGGCTCGTCTTTGGCGTGGCGATCCTGTTCGCCATGCTGTCGTTCGTCGGGCTCTGGCCCAACCTTGATCCGCTGCCGCACAAGATTTTGCTCGCCGCGTTCGGGTTGGCGGCCGTGACTGCCATCATCTATGCCGTGCGCATCCCGTGGCCGACGCGCGATGAAGCCATCCGTCGTATCGAGCGGCGTTCCGGAGTCCCGCACCGACCCGCGACCTCCTACGAAGATACGCTGACGTCCGGTGCTGCGAATGTTGAAACTTCGGCGCTCTGGCAGGCGCACCGCGCTCGTCTCGCGAAGGCTATCCAGCGTCTCAAGGTCGGCACGCCGGCGCCGCGCACGGACAGGTTCGATCCGTGGGCCGTCCGCGGCCTGCTTCTGCTTCTGCTTATCCCGATCGCGGTGTTGGCGACAGGAAGTTTAGGCGACCGCTTGGCGGCTGCGTTTCGGTTCGCGAACACCGAGCAGGGACCGCCGGCACGTGTCGACGCCTGGGTGACGCCACCTCCCTATACGGCTCTCCCGCCTATTCTGCTCGCTGATGGTGGGAAGCAGGTGGCCGATGAAAATCGGGGAGACGCGCGGTTTTTTGAAACGCCCGATCATAGCCTTCTGACGCTTCGCGGCGTCGGCTTCGGGGGATCGGGCGTGTCGCTCGAAGTTTTGAGTGACGGAGCGACGGAGCCGCTGAAAGTCACGGCCGAGAAATCGAAGGATCGTGACACTTCGAACGTGTCGGAAGTGCGCTACGAAATTCGCAAATCGGCCCGTGTTCGCGCTCTGGCAGGATCACGCGAGCTTGCAACCTGGACGTTCGACGTCATTCCCGACGAGCCGCCAAAGATTTCGATGACAAAAAAGATCAGCGCGACGCCGCGCGGATCGATGCGGGTCTTCTACAAGGCAGAAGACGATTATGGTGTTCAAAGCGCGGAAGTGAAACTGCGCAAAGTTCCGCCGGCGCCTGTCGATCCGTCGAAGGCGTGGGCACAGCCGCCGCCGCTGACGGGACCGCGCTTGCCGCTCGAACGGCCGCCTGTGCTGAGCCTTAGAATTCCGCGTCCGGGCGCCAAGAAGGTCGACACGTCGACACTGCTCGACGTCGCCGAAAATCCGCTCGCCGGGCAGCGCGTGCAGCTCTGGCTCGAGGCGACAGATGTCGGTGGTCAGGTCGGGAAGAGCAAGCCGATCGAGATCGTGCTGCCGTCGCGTCACTTCAAAAATCCGCTGGCACGGGCTGTCGTCGAGCAGCGCCGAAATCTGGCGGAGGATTCGCGCTACCGGCCGACAGCTGTCCGCGCGCTCGATGCGCTGACGATGGAGCCAGAGGGCTTCATTACCGACGACGGCGTCTATCTCGGACTGCGGACGATCTATCATCGGCTCGATCGTGAAGACTCGCGGCAGGCGATCAACGAGTCGATTGCCGATCTTTGGCAGATTGCACTCAAAATCGAGGACGGTGACCTTTCGCAGGCCGAGCGAGCGTTGAAGGATGCGCAGGATCGCCTTTCGGACGCGATCGAGAAGGGCGACGACAAGGAAATCCAGGACGCGATGGCGGAGCTGAAGAAGCGGCTCAACGACTATCTGAACGAGATGCAGAAGAACGCGGAGAAGCAAAATCCGTCGGGAGACCAGCAGCAGAACGATCAGCAACAGGAACTCGGCCAGCAAGATCTCGACCAGATGATGAAGGATCTTGAGAAGAGCGCGCGCGAAGGCTCGCGCGAAGACGCCGAGCGGATGCTCTCGGAACTGCGTGAGCTGATGGACCGTCTGCAAGCCGCCAATTCGCCGGAAGCGCGCGCGCAGCAGCAGCGCGCTCAGCAGATGATGAAGAAGCTCAACGAGCTTTCCGATCTCACCGGCAAGCAGCAGCAGCTGATGGACGACACGTTCGGTGAGCGGCGGCGTCAGGGCGAGGGCGGTTCGCAGCAAGACGAGAACGGTGAAGGCTCGCCGCGTGCAGGAAGCCGTGGTCAGCAGGGCCAGGGCCGTGAGCGCGGCGGGCAAGGCAACATGCAGGCGGATCAGCAAGGCGGCGGCCAGCAAGGCCAAGGACAGCAGGGTCAAGGCGGGCAAGCTGGTGGCCGACAGCAGCGCGGTCAAGGCAGCCTCGGAGACCGGCAGGCGCAGTTGCGCGATCAGCTACGCAAACTCAAGGAAGACTTTGAGGAGATGCAGGCGGGCGATCCTAATAAGCTCGGCAACGCGGAAGACGCGATGGGCAAGGCTGAAGATGCGCTCAAGCAGGGCGACCTCGACGAGGCGGCCAACCAGCAGGGCCAAGCGCTCGATCAGATGCGCCAGAGCGCGCAGCAGATGGCGCAGCAGATGCAGCAGAATGCGCAGCAGCGGCTTGGCCGTGGCGGCAACTCCCCGCGCGATCCGTTCGGGCGGCCGCAGCGTGCTCAGGGGCCGGATCTCGGCACGTCGGTCAAGGTGCCTGATGCCATCGATGCGCAGCGCGCGAGAGAGATCCTCGAAGAGCTTCGCAAGCGGTCCGGTGAGAGCCTCAGGCCGCAGGATGAGCTTGAATATATCGACCGGCTGCTGAAGCGGTTCTGAGATTTTTCAGCTCGTCGCCGTCCGGGTGTTCGGCCGTGCCGTGCACGCGAGGCATTTATCGGATCTCGTGCACCTGTTTTTCTATCGCCGATTTCGACCGCTCCCGGCCTGCGCCTAGGATGACGTTAGGGGCTGTCCTGACGTTCATTCTGCGCGATGGCCGTCAAAGCGGCGGCGAGAGGGATAAAGGGTCGATTCGATCCGTTCGATCAGGTGTTCGATCACACGCATCATTGGCTTTCTCCGTTCTCGAATTCGTTGGCGAGAAGGGTGCGCCCCTTCCGGGGGCGTAACAAACGCCATTGCTTTACACGACATGTAAGTTTTTGTTACATGTCGCCATGGCGCGCAAACTGCCACCGCTCAATGCATTGAAGGCCTTCGAGGCCGCGGCGAGACTCGCGAGCTTTTCGCGGGCGGCGGCGGAACTCAACGTCACGCATGCCGCCATCAGCCGGCATGTGCGTGCGCTCGAAGCGGAGTTTCGCACGCCGCTTTTCGAACGGACGGGACGCGGTGTCGAACTGACGGAAGCGGGCCAGTCGCTTGCTGCGGAACTGACCAAGGGTTTCAACCTCATCGCATCGGCGGCGAGCCGGTTCGCGCGGCCGTCACGACCACGCAGGCGGCTGACCGTCACGTCCGATCCCTCGTTTGCGGCGCTTTGGCTCGTGCCGCGGCTCGGCAAGTTCCGGGCGCTTCACCCTGGGATCGATCTCGTTCTCGACGCGACGCCGCGTGTCGTCAATTTCGCGAAGGAGGATATCGACGTCGGCATCCGCTGGGGCAGCGGCACGTGGGATGGTGTCGAGATTACGAAGCTTGCACCTGCGGAGTTGATGCTGGTCTGCAGCCCAGGATTTCTGCGGAAGCATCCACTGGCCGCCGCTGCCGATCTCGATGACCATCTTCTTCTCCAGGAGACGGCCAAGGAATGCTGGGAGGCGTGGCTCAAAGCGGCGGGCGTCGCGGATCGGATCGCCCCATCGGGGCCGACGCTCAACGGAGATCTCGTGATTGCGGCCGCAGAAGCGGGCCAGGGGTTTGCGCTCGCGGATCAGATCCAGGCCGGCGATGCGCTCGTTGCGAGGCGGCTGGTTCGGCCGTTGGACGTCGTTGCGACGCGGTTCGGCTATTATCTTGTCCGCCGCCTTGGAGGAAAGGTTTCGGACGCCTCCGCAGATTTCGCGAGCTGGCTGGCGGCGGAACTCAAGACTTTCAATGCCGCGCTTTCGACGGCGCTCGCGCCGCGCGCCGTGCGAAGACGTGGGGCACGGAAAGCCAGAACGGGGCTCCGGAGACGTGAGGCGCGTACGACTTAAGGCGACGCCGTCTTCGGGACAAAGCGCGTGAGGAAGCCGCCGATCACCTGATGGCTTGTTAGCCGAGCGCCCGCCCAGCCGTCCCGCGGCGGCTCACCCGACCACCAGCGCGAAAACTGGTGCCACATGTCGATCGGGAACCATGTGCCGTCGCGCCCGGTCAGCGGCCCCCAGTAGTCAGCCAGCGTGAACTTGTATTCGACAAAAATGGACCCGGTCGACAGTCGGAACTCAAGGCCGAAGAGCGCCTGGCCGACGGGGCCGGTGTATTGGTATTCGTAGGTACGCGAGGCGTCGCCTTTTTTGTAAATTTCCGAGTGCGGGAATGACAGGCCAGCGCCCGCGCCGAAATAGGGTGAGACGACGCCGAGGGACGGCAGACGCATCAGGCCGTTGAGCGTCAGCATGTTGTGGCCATGCGTCCATTCGAGCTTGTTGAAATAATCTTTGACCTTCCCCTTCGGCGGAACGGGCTTTCCGTCGACGGTGCCTTCCATATCGAATTCCTGGTCGTCGAAGGGCGCATGAACCTTCGAGTGCGTGAAGTCGAGCATGGTGCCGAAACGCCCGCTGAACCAGCGCTGGATGCGCACACCGTAGTAAAGTGGGTTTTCAAATGGCAGCGTGAACCAATCGATCTTCTTGATCGTGAGGTCGGTGACGCCGGGCTTCACCAAATGAAAATCGCTCGGGTAATGGTAAGGCGCGCCGAGATAGGCACCGAAATCAGATTCGCGGCCAGGGTGCAGCGCAGTCGAGATTGGCGGATTGGCGGACGCGGCGCGCTTGTCGGAATTATTGGGCAACGCGGCTGCCATCACGAGGCCGCCCATCGCCGCGACGGCGGCTGTTATCTGGATTGCGCGGCTGAGGGCCGACGACGAAGGCAATGGAAGCAGTCGGGGCGACGACCACAGGGGCGCAAAAAGGCGTTCATGTGCGAGCATTCCAGATTCCCCCCGTTGCGCCCGCCACATGGCGGGAATTTTGTCGTCAACCCGATCCGCCTGACAGTGTCCGGTTGCCGGTTCGCTTTATGCGCCTCCGCCGCGCCCATGCAAGGCGTCCAACATGCGATCGACTGCGGCAATCTGCGGCGCGTCGCGAGTCAAATACTGCGGTCCAGTATAACCCCACCAGTCCCAACAGCCCTGCGGATTGATCGGTGAATCGGCGACCTGTGGAAAAAGCACGATTATACGGTTCGTGTCGGCCCATCGTGCGAAGCCCGATTCCTTGATGAACGTGTCGCCGACTGCTTCGCGGTTCTGGGAGCAGCCGTGAAACGCAATGTGAACGCGGCAGCCGGGTGACTGGGCGCAGGCCTTCGGCACATACACGACCCCCGTTTCCGCGAGCTCGGCACTATCGTTATCCCTCACGAACGGGCGTTGATCGAAGTCAATGAAGTCGCCGGTCGGCGTCGTCGCGCGCGGCTGCAGATCGCCGTAGATGAACTTCAACAGCGCACCCGCCTGATCGTAATCGCAATTGACGACATAGGGCTCGCCGGAAATGCCGCAGGCGCTCCCTTCGTCATCGGTTACAAAGGCGTGGCCTGCGGGAAGATCGGAAACGAATTCGATGTTCTTTTGGGGCACGCCGAGCTTTTCGTAGAAGTCAGCCGCGTGCTTGACGATCGATGGCGCGACCGTGCGATCCGCGGTTCCGGAGAAGAGATAGATACGATCATTGACGACGTCGGCGATCGGATCGATTTCGCCTTTTTTGGCGCGCTCCTCCGCTTTCTTTGCGAGGTCGTCGGGATCGGAGACACCCCATACACCGAGCAGGTCGAGCATGCAGCCATTGACGGCCTTGCTGAGATTCAAAATGGCGGTGCCTGTGCCCGGCATCGTATTTGCGAAGATGCTCTCGGAGCAGCCATAGGGGCCGCCCGCGATGATGGCAGCGCCGACGATGCTCTTGGCGTGCGCCATCTGAAATTGTCCGGCCATGTAGGCGCCGGAGGAGATCCCGGAGACGGATGTTTCGTCGATGTTGGCGCCGAGTGCGGGAAGCGGTCGCGCGTTGGCGGCATTTTGTTTTGTCTCGTTGCAGCCGCCGGTCGCAAGAGTAGCGGCGATCAGTGCAGCGGTGAGCGTGAGGCTCCGGATCGGCGTGCGGACGCGGCTCATGGGATGTTCTTATTTAGACTTGTTGAAGCTGCAAAAATTGAAATGCCGACAGGCATTGTTCATCAGCACATTGCACCATCGAGAGAGCGGTTCCAAATGGGACTTTTACCCGGGGGAACGCCGACACGGTTCGTGCAGGGAAAATATCATTCGTCGTCCACGACTTTAGGCTGAGGATCCCTATCGCCATTACTGCGGATGCATTGATCTATCGTACGCGGATCGAAGATCGGTCGGTGCGGCCGTTGGCATCGATGACGGTGAGCTTGGCGAAACCTTCGGTCGGCTGCCACGTCGCCTCGCGCGAGTGCGCATCAGACGGGATCGGCTTGCCGTCGATGAGCCACGTCAGCGGCAGGGCGCCGCCGTCGGCTTTCAGGACCAAAGGGTCGCCGTCGAGATCGGACTCGGCAATTTCTGATTGATCGGGCGGGAACGAGATCAGCACGGGCGGCTGCAGGAATTTTCCAGCCACCGGATCGTCGCCGGGATCGCGCCAGCGCTTCAGGGGCGCGGGGAGTTCGGCATTGGTTGCGCGGATCGCATTTGCGGGTGGGCCGCGCAATGGGGTGCGGCCGCCGGGAACGCGCTCGAAGGCATCGAACAGCATCGGCGCGGCAGCGCTGCGGCCGACGAGACCCGGGATGCTCGAATTGTCGGGTCGGCCGACCCACGCCGCGATCACGTATTTGCCGTCGTAGCCAATCGCCCAGGCATCGCGATACCCGTAAGACGTACCGGTCTTATACGCGAAACGCCCACCCTTGGCGTTCAGCGGCGGCGGCGCATCTTTCAAAACGTCGGTCACGTACCATGCCGCCAGCGGCGACATCAGACGATGCGCGTTGACGAGTGGCTTCAGATGCGTCGTCGCCCAGATCTTGCCGCGGTCGCTCCAGCGATGGCTCAGCATGATGCTGTCGCCGCCGCGCGCAAGGGCCGCGTAAAGCTGCGTCATTTCTTCGAGCGTCAGACCGGTGCCGCCGAGCGCCATCGCCAGCGTCGGCTCGGACCTATCCGGAAAGCGGGCTTCGATGCCCGCGCGGCGGAAGCGGCCGACAAGCTTACCGGGCCCGACGCGCGCGAGCACGCGAACAGCCGGGACGTTATATGATTGCTCCAGCGCTTCGCGGATTGAAACCGTGCCGTGATAGCCCTCGTCAAAGTTCTTCGGAGCGTAGGTTCCGAAGCGCACGGGTCGGTCTTCGATGAGCGTTTCGGGATGGGCGAGCCCCGCTTCGAACGCAAGCCCGTAAATGAAGGGCTTCAACGTCGAGCCTGGAGAGCGCACGGCAGTCGCCATATCGACCGCACCGTGGCGATCCTTGTCGAAATAATCCGCAGAGCCGACTTCGGCGAGGATTTCGCCGGTCTGGTGGTTGGCGACAATAAGGGCCGTCGAGACGTTGTCGCCGATCAGGCGGGCATGATCCTGCGCGAGTTGCTCGAGGCTTGCCTGCAGGTTGCGGTCGAGTGTCAGCTTGATCACGCTTTCGGTCGGATGCGCGGCAACTTCGCTTTCCGACAGATGCGGGGCAAGCAGCGGGAAGGTGTAACGCGCAGTGGGAATAGTTTCGGCCGTGGCGCGTTCGGCTTCGGCGACCGTGATGACA
Source organism: Pseudomonadota bacterium (assembly GCA_018242215.1). GTDB lineage: Bacteria > Pseudomonadota > Alphaproteobacteria > Rhizobiales > Hyphomicrobiaceae > Hyphomicrobium_B. The sequence continues at coordinate 133,972 of JAFECG010000027.1, read as the reverse complement.
TGTGCGGCGACAGCACGGTTCAAGACGCGATTGCGTGCGCGTAGCGCGGCTTTCGGGTTGCGGTCGAGACGGCGAACTTCCGGCGATTGCGGGAGTGCGACGAGCAGGGCGCATTCGCCGAGAGACAAGTGTTTTGGTTCCTTGCCGAAGTAGGCAAGCGACGCGGCGCGGACGCCCTCGAGATTGCCGCCGAAGGGTGCGAGGCGAAGATAGAACTTCAGGATTTCTTTCTTCGATAGCGCGTGTTCGAGTTCGAGGGCACGGGCCATCTGGCGGAGCTTGCCGGTGGCTGTCCGTTCGTGGCGGCCGTCGAGCAGGCGGGCGACCTGCATCGTCAGCGTCGAACCGCCCGAGACGATGCGGCCGTGACGCAGCATCTGCAGTGCGGCGCGGACGACAGCTTTGGCATCGATGCCGTGATGCGAGTAAAACCGTTTGTCTTCGAAGGCGAAGAGCATTTTCAGATAATGCGGATCGACGTCCTTCGGGTCGAGCGGCAAACGCCACATGCCGTCGGTCGTCGTGAAGGCGCGAAGCAGACGGTCGTCGCGATCGACAACGGTCGTCGAGACGGCGCGCGCATTTTCGAGCGGCAGAGGTCCGGCGTCGGCGAAGGCTTTGAGGTAGAGGCCGGTGGCGGTCGCCGCAAATATTGCCATCACAAGTGACGCCGCCAGCGCTATACATCGAATTGTGAAGAACGCTCTCGTGTTCGATCCCTCCGCCCGTAGCCCCTCCCCGCGAGGGGGAAGGGAATCCAGCGGTCTTATCCGGGTTGGAGTGAGTGCGGAGAGACGAATGAAGCGCCGGAGGAGGGTGGCTGACGCTGGGGGCACCGACGGCTCGTCACCCCCTCTCCGGCATTTCCCCAAAAGGGGGAAAGCTTGCGTCGCTGCTGCGTGCAATCGTTTCGCGTATCGAGCAAGCCCCAGCCGCACGTCGCGCTACTCCTTCAAGGAGACGGTGAGCGTGCCAGCGGCGGAGCGGGCGTAACGTTCGGGCCGGTACATGTCTTCGACGGTTGCCGCCGGATAGACGAACGTTCCGGGCGTCACAGCGCGAACGATGTAGGCGAGCGTTGCCGTCGCAGGAGCAGTCTTTGCTTGCGACGTGCCGTCGGGCAGGACGATGACATTATCGGTCGGCGCATCGTTGTTTTCCGCATCCGATGCTGTCTGCACGTTTGCGAAGTTGAACGCGGCGACGAAGCGGTCATCACGGAACTCCGTGTGCTCAGGCTCTGCCGTTGATTTCAGCCACGAGAGATTTGCGATTGCGCCGCTTTCGACGAGATGCGGGTTCTCGATCTCGAAGCCAGCGGGCAAGCGATCGACGACCATGACGCGGCCTGCCGGATCATCAGACGTGACCTTCACGACCATGACGAAGCGGTCGTTCTGCTTCACCTTGGCGTTGCCACCGACGAGGCTCGCGAGGTCGACCTTTTTACCGTCAACCGTGTAGGCCTCGCGTTCGATCTTGAAGCCTTTCGAGACGGGCGGCTCGGGCGTCAGCGCCGCGCCGAGAACCGAGATCACGGCGTCGACGGCGGTGTCGCCATTGTTGGTGATCGTCAGCGCGCCGTTTTTCAACTCGGCGGCCGTTAATCCCTTCAGCAGTGGACCGTTGACGGGTTTGCCATCGACAGCAAGCGTGGTTCCCTTCACCTCGTCGTTCAAGGCTTTCGCGGCAAGCAGCATCCAGGCCTGTTCCTGCGTTGATGTGTACGTGCGCGTCTCATAAGCCTTGGCGATGACGGTCGCGAGCTTCGGTTGATCTTCCCGCGCAATGCCGGTTTCGGCGGCGAGCGTGACGAGCGCTGCGCCGTCACGCAGCATCGAGCCGTAGTCGCTTCGATAACCGGTATCGGGCGTGTCAGGCATCGCGTCGAGCGCGGCGGCGAACGTGCGTTCGGCACGCTCCTTGTCGCCCGTCATCGCGAGCGCGGCACCGATTTGCGCTTTGGCCAACGGCGTCGAGAAGCGGTCGATGCGCTCATCGGCGTAGTAGCGGAGATCGCCGATCGGAGCGCGGCCGTTGCGGGCGAGAACATAGAGCGCATAGGCCCGGTCCTCGCCGCCTTTCTGGAAGTCGGAGGCATAGGCGATGAAGTTCTGCAGCCGGTCGAGCGCGCGATTGAAATTTTCTCGCGGCACATCGTAATTCGCCTCCTTCGCGCGCGTCAGGAAGTCGGTGACGTAGGCCGTCAGCCACAAGTCGGTGCTGTACGGGCCCCAGACGCCGAATGCGCCGGTCGAATCCTGCATCTCGAACACGCGTGCGATGGCTTTCTGCACGCGGTCCTTCAGCTCCTTGTCCTGCGCGATCCCAATTTGGGCCGCGACCGCATTGGCAACGACGAGCGGCATCGCACGCGACACCGTCTGCTCGGCGCAGCCGTAAGGATAGCGGTCGAGCTGGGCGAGAAGCGTCGGCACGTCGAGACGCGCGGCCGGTCCGACCGACATGTTGATCCGCGTGCGCGAGGGGATCAGATCATAGGCGATATCGGACGAAACGACGAGCTTACCGCCGGGCTTTAGCGAAGAGATCGTCGTGCGCTTGATGTCGCCCGTTGGCGGGAAGACATTGAACGTCATCTCGCGCTTGACGGCGATGTCGTTCGGGCCGGTCACGACGGCTTTCAGCGTGATCTCGCCAAGATCGGTCGGCTTGAAGCCGATACGCTGCATCGTGCGTTCACCCTGCTTCAGGTCGGCCGTTTTGTCGGCAATGGGGATAAGCGTCTCGTTGCGATCGTCGCCGGTTTTCTGCGAAAGCGTGAGCTTGTACGGCGCGGCCGGTCCATCGACGTTGTGGATCGAGAAGCCGAGATCGACTTCGTCGCCAAGCGTCATGAAGCGCGGCACGGCGGCAGTCAGCGCGACGGCATCGCGGACGATAAGGTCGCCCGAGCCGTGGCCGACCTTATCGTTGCTCCAGGCGACCGCCATGAAGCGAACGGTGCCGTTGAAGTCCGGCAGATCGAATGAAACGCTCGCGGTGCCGTCGTCCTTCACCTTCACGATGCCGGAATAAAGCGAGACGACCGTTTCGACTGTCGGGTTGCCCTGCAGCGCCGCAGTGCCGTCCCCACCGGAGCGGAGTTTGCCACGGTCGGCGCGCATGCCGTCGATCAGCTTGCCGTAGAAGTCGCGGATCTCGAACGACAGCTTCTGCTGCTGACCGAACCACTTCTCCGGCGCGGGCGTTTCGAAGCGCGTCAGGTTGAGGATGCCGAGATCGACAGCGGCGACGACGATGCGGGCATCTTCCCCGGGTGCTAAGCCTTCGACCTTCAGTGGCACATCGACGTGCGCACCGGACTTCACCTTGTCAGGAAGTGTCACGGCAACTTTGAGCTGCTTGCTCGATTGGTCGATCGGCAGCCAGCGAATGCCGATGGCGCGGCTCGGCATGCGCTTTGCCGCTTCGTCCATCGGACGATAGAGAATTGCGGTGGCGTAAGCGCCAGGACCCCATTCACCGTCGACGGGAATCTCGACTTCGCCGCCGCCCTTGGCGATATCGACCTCCTTCATCAGGTCGAGGCCGGTGCCGAGCACGGCGATCAGTGCCTTGCCGCCGAGCTTCGATGCGATGCGCAGTTTCGCCGTGTCTCCGGCCGTGTAGTTGTCTTTGTCGAGCGCGACGTCGAGCTGCTCGGGGCTGTCGACATTGTCGCCTGCCGTATACCAGCCGGCATTGAAGATGATGCTCGAAGCCGGGCCGTCGGCGTCGTTCGACGCGACGTCAAGGCGATAACGGCCCCACTGGATCGGCTGCGAAATTTTTGCAGCACCGTCGGCCGTGACGGCGAGCGTGCCGCTGCCGATCTTGCGCTTCACCGTTACAGCGTCATAGGTCCATGTGCCGTCGCGGCGATACCATTGCCACGTCGTGTCGAGGCGCGTCAGCGTCCAGGTGAGGTTGCTCGACGCCTCGGCTTTGCCATCCGATCCGAGCAGCACGACGTTGAATTCGGCGGGTTGATCTTCCGGTGCGGTGAAATTCTCGAACAACGGCTTGATGCCGATGCGTTCGAGCTTCAGATCGACCGGCAACGTGATGTTGCGTTCGATGGTGCGGCCGCCGTCCTCGCGCAGCTTCACGGAAATTGCGGCTTCGAGCGGCTTGGGCGTCTTCGGCATCTGCGGCAGCGTGATCGGGATCGATGCTTTGCCGTTCTGATCCATCGCGAGGTTTGCGGGCAGCGATTGTTGCGCAGGCGTCACGACCTCATCGGCCTGACCGAAGACATAGCCTGCGTAACCGGGAACATCCTTGTTCGATGCTTTGACGACGACTTCGCCTTCGAGACCGAGGCCCGCCGCCGGAGGGCCATAGAGATAGCGGCCGTCGGCGTCGACCGACTGGTTCACGTCGGGTGACAGAGCCTTGATGTTTGACGAAAGCGTCATGTCGAGGCGTTCGGGGACGAAGTCTTCGACAAGGAACGATCGTTCAGCGATCGGCTCGGCTTTCGGATCGGTGTAGAGCTTTGCGCGCCAGGTGCCGGTCATCGCGGTCTTGGCAAGATGCACGATGTGCGCGCGGCCACCGAGGCCCTCGTCGTTCATCAGGAAACGGGTCTGTTCGACGCCGTCAGGGCGGAACACCATCAGCGTCGCTGGCACGACAGATGCCTTGCCGAATTGATCGCGTACGAGCGCCGTGACGTTAACGTCCTCGCCGCCGCGGTAGACGCCACGCTCGGTGTAAACGTAGGCATCGACGGGACCCGAGGGATCGCGGCCTTGCACTCCACGATCGGAGAGATCGAAGGCATTGAGCGTCAGATCAAGGAACGCGTATTCGCCTTCGCCTTTCTGCGCGACGAGGATAGCCGGCGCCGAGCCGCCTTCACCTTTGGTGATCGCCGCGTCGAATTTTGCGTAGCCGCGGTCGTCGGTCGTTGCGGTGGCGAGGACTTCGTTGTTCTTCGCGATCAACTTCACGGCCGTGCCGCCGACGGCAGTTGCGTCACTTAACGAGCGTACGAAGGCATGGACGCCGTCATTCCCGCTAAATGCGGTGAGGCCGAGGTCGGAAACGATGAACCACTGCGTCGCGAGCTCATAGCTTTCCTGTTTTTGCTTCTCCGACGGCTTCGCGATCATGACGTAGACGCCCGGCTCAAGCTTGCCGGTAGCGTCTGTCACCGGGACAGCGGTCGTCACGTCGGCATTGAGCTTCGACGCGATGTCCATCTGGCCTTCGTAGACCTTGATGCCGGAGCGATCACGGATGTTGTCGATGTCGTAGCTCGAGAGCTGGCGGGCCATGTCGCCGTTCTGCAGCGTTGTCGCGAGATTGCGATCGCCGATGCGGTAGACCTCGACGTCGATCTTGCTGGTGTTCGTCGTCGTGACCGGAATGCCCTGCTGGCCGCGCGAGGGCAGCACATAGGCCTTGCCGCCGAAGCGGACGAACGGCGTCCGGTCCGGAATGTAGACCGCGATGTCGGAGGTTTTCAAAAGCTTCTCGCCGATGTCGGACGGCAAACCGGCGCGGATTTGCACTTGATAGCGTTCGCCGTACTTCAGGCCTTCGAGGCAGAGCTGCTTGCCGTCCTGCACGAGGTTCTGCGGATCCTTGCCCCCGACGGAAATGAATTTCGCCACGTCAGTCTGCGTGCGCGACAGGTCTTCGGAGAATTGCAGGCAAAGGCGCGGCGGCGTCGCATCGTTGTCCGTTTTGTAGTCGGTCATGCGGAAACCGTACTGACCGCGGAGTCGGTCATACATTTCGCGCGTCGTCTGATCGTCGGCGAGCGCGAGCGAGAGACTCAGCGCGTCGATGGCGGGGCGCCAGTAGGAGCGGGCTTCGAGCGTGCGGCCGAGGACATAAAGCGCGTGTGCTTTTTCTTTGTTGCCCGTTGAACGCTGATAACCCGTGTAAGCTGCGCCCGAGGCGTAGATCGCGAGGTCGTAGCGCTCGCTGGTGTTGTTCGGGTCTGGAGGAATGGCGAGGAGCGCTTCGGCGAGACGCGTCCACGCGGCCGAATCCAGCGCGTTGGCCGACACGACACTCGCGAGTGCGCGCGAGGCGGCACGCGGATCGCTCGCGAAGTCTTTCTCGGCCTCAGCTTTGAGCGCGGCCGGCGTTTTGCCGTCAGGCTTCCAGTTGGCTTTGAGATACGCCTCATAGCGTATGGCATCGGCTGCGATGCCCTGATGCAGGAATGGTTTCGGGTCCGCGCTGGCGGCCGTAAGCGTCGCCAGCATGAATGTCAGAAACACCGCAAGCCGCGCGAGGAAAATCATGGGGGTGGCATCCTGTGTGAAAGCCTCGACGTCCGAGCATCCGAGCGCGCGTCGTCGCGCGCTCCACGAAGCTCTGGCGGAGTATCGCCAGCCAGCATCTCAAGCAGAAGACCAATAAGGCCCAAAGGCCGAAGCGCGGCGATAATTAGGAATTTCCGGTGTTTGCGCGTTCTTGCGGCCTTTTTCTACTGCCGAAACCGCGCGCAGTTTATCACCGCGCCAACGAGCGGGGATAAGTTTCGGATTGATGAATTTTGGAAGGTTTTCCTTCGCCGCGACGACGGCTCGTGAACACGTACCCCAACTGTCGTCCCCGGGCTCGCCCTGAGGATCACATCTCCCTGGGTGCGAACCACCCCGAGGAAGCAGCCTCTTTGCGACAGCGAGTGTGCGGGCCTGCTTGCCTTAGTGACGGGGATTGAGGGGCAACACGTACTGATCATCGGCTTGCGCCGCGATGATCTCGGGAGGCAACGGTTCCGCCCTCGGCAGCTTCAGCGTTCTCCCGCGTGACCACAGCTTCTCGAACGATGCGACCGCGAAGACGCTGCTCGTTGCGTCGTTCGGATGGTAAATTTCGAAGGCATCGCGCTTTGTGGGATCGCGGCGGAGACAGTCGCCGATCCAGACATGCGTTGGCCCGACGGTCAGCTGTTCATGAGCGGGCGCGAAGCTCGGATCGGCGAGGACGCGAAATTCGGCGTCGGCAATGTCGAGCACCGAGGGAGCCGCCGGCTCGTCGGTGTTCGTGTCTCCCATCAGGATAAGGAATCGCCCGGTTTCGGTACGGCCTTCCGACCATGCGCCATGGAGGGCGCGCGCGACGGGGCTGTCAGGATTGCGGACGAAGAGCGTTACGCAAATTTCGCCCATCGGACTCTTGGCGCGAGACGCGATGGCGTCGCCGATGAAATCCTTGAGCCGTGCTTCCTTGTCCGTTCGAGACATTGTTACGAGCCGCGAAGGTGAAGCGATGCGCATTTATCATTTCCCATTTCGAGCCGACGTTCGGTAAATCGAACTGCCCCCCGCTGGGCATCGGCGATGCCCATTAAGCCAGTAAGAATGTTAAACAAGCGTTGCGGCTCGGCTCGATTTAAGGCGAACGGCATTATTCCGTTTTCTGTCCAAGCCTTTTTCATTCGGCTGCCGGCGGCGCGATGCGTTGGATGAAGGCGCGGTCATCGTCAGATAAATGATCTTCGATTTCCCCAGCGGTTGCGTCATGGATTTCGGTCAGGAGAGGGGCGGGCTCGCGGTCCGGCTTTGATTCCAGGCGACTAAAGGCGCGCATCGCGGCTTTTAACGAATCCGGCATAACGGCCTCGCTTACGGGAACCGAGAAGGTCGCGGTTTCGCGCTGGAGGGTTATGCTCGCCCGCGCCTCGATGGGTGATGCGACGGGGGCCACGTCGGTCTCGGTGCGTGCGGGAGCGTTGCGGGGAATGGTCACGACTGTCGCGGGACGAACTTCCGGGATCGAGGGAGAAGGCCGTGCGGCTTCCATCGTGTTGCTGTTGGCGGCCTTGACGGTCACGTCGGCTTCCGGATCGGACTTCGGTGCGGGGCGCCGCACGCGGGGAGCCTGTGGCGCAGTCAGATCCGGCTCGGGGTGATAGACGTTCGCGTATGGACCGAAGCGCGCCGCGTGATCCGGATCGATGGCGAGGTTCGGCCGCGCGGGGCGAATGTGTGATTCGAAAACCGGTGGACGCGGAACGCCTGCTCGGTCTTCCCGCCGCTCTTCAGCGAGCGGCGTATCCGGTGCGTTCGGTAATGGCGCAGTGGGAGCCGAAGGATCAACGTCTTGTTCGTCCGAGCGCGTGCTGCCGAACTCGTCCCGTGCGACGCGGCGCGCGGCGCCCATGACGGCGCCGAGAATGATGTCGGACCAGGCACCGTTCGTGAACTTGTAGACGCGAAACGATTCAGAGCCCGCGAACTTCGAGCCTTGGCGAGCCAGCCGCTTCTGGATGCTGGCGGTCGTCGGCAGCAGCGTGCGCTTGAAGATCTTCTCTCGCTCGAAGCTCGCGAACAGGTTGGAAAGAAGTTGTGCTTCGATGCGGAGGTTTTCGCGCTCGGCCGGATTCATACGCGGCGGCGCGTCGAGCGGTACGGCGACATAGTAGTCGCCATTCATATCGAACACGACGTGGCGGAACAGCTCGAAGTTTTCGCGGATCTGTTTGTCACGATGAATGTCGTTGAAGCGCGATAGGATTTCGATCACGGGTCCTCGCTCGGCCGCTTTCATCTTCGGCACGAGGCCGTCGAGCCGGCCATCGGACCGCTTGCCCATCGAGACAAGGAAAAGGCAAAGATCGACGAACAGCGCGACCGCGAGCGGAACATAATCACGCTTGGAGAGCCCTGTTGTCTGCGTGTCATCCGCGCTGCGGACTTGCGGCGGACTTTCGACGGATTGGATCGCCTTCTTCTGCAGTTCGCGCAATTCATCCGCCGATGGCGGCATCTTGAATGCAAGCAAACCGTAGAACGTCGTCGTCAGACGGCGAAAGGCCTCGATCGTCGCCTCCGGGCCTTCGACGGTCGCTATCTCTGGCTTCTGCAACTCGGGCAACTGATCGATCGCCTTGACGACGCCGCGCAGCGCCATCTGCAGCTGTGGGTCGGGGCAGGAGATGGTGCCGTTCCTGCCATCGCTGAACGTCGAGCGTTCGGCGCGGTCGGCGAGGTCGGAGCGGATCTGGCGAAGCTGCGGATCGGTGCGAAAGGCGTTGAAGCCTGTGGCGGTCAAGTCGAGCTTGCGACCGAGCGCGCGCATGAACTCATTGCGCGTTCCGGTCTTGGGGTCGAAGGTCGAGGCGTCGGCTGAAACGATCTTCGTCAGGTCGCCGTTCAGCGCTTCCATATCCGTTTTCACGGCGCCGATCCGGCCCTTCACAAAGTCGGACGCGAACGAGAAACGCTGCGCATCGTCTTCGCGCATCTTCCGGCGCGGTCCGTCGCCCGGTTTCGAGTTTGGACATGAGGTTCCCTTCGTTTGTTCGAGCTCGGCTTTCTCGGTCGAGACCTGGGTGAGTTGCGTCAGCGTCGCCTGAAGCTGCTCGAGCCGTGTTTCGGCACCGTGCAGCGCGTTCTGGACTTCGGACACGGCGCTTTCCGCCGAGCGTGAGGCTTCGCCACGACTTTCCAGGACCTTCCAATAGAAGCCGAAGCCAAATCCGATCGAGATGAGCGAGAGGAAAACGTAACCACCGGCGTAAAGGAGTTTGGTCGTGAACGGGTGCGGGCGAAAGAGCTGATCGAGCAGCCAGATGATCATCGTCATCAGCATCGCGACCGAAAACCCGACGATGACACGATGGACGATTGGCAGGTCGCCCATGTTCGCTTCGATCAATTCGAGCATGCCGACGTAGGTCGCAACCCATGACAGGGCGCCGAGGCCGAAAATCAGAATTGCGCGTTTCCAGTCGCGTGGCGGCTTTTCCGGCGCACCGTTGCCGTCGCGCACGTCGGCGTAGAGGCACATCGCGCCCGCCCCGCGCCTGAGTTCCGATCCTTCCCCGCTCATTTTCGCCGACCCTACGGAAGAGAGGCGTGTAAATTCTGCGGCCAGTCTGCGTTTTTGATGGTTGAACTGCGGCTGAGCAATGTCGGACTTCCGGCTCTTTTCCAGCGCGCAGATGAATGGCGAAGCCGGGTTTGATGCCGTCATCCTCGACCGAACGAGCGTAGCGAAGAATGTGGGGGATGACGAAAGCGGTTCGCGCTCAGCGAGCGGCGTCGGCCATTTCCTTTGCGGGCGTTCGCGCAGCCGCCATCGGCACGGCGCGCTGCCGGGGAAGGAGATCGCGGCGTGGATGCGATTTGGCGTGGTCGGCAAGGTCATGCAGCAACACGTCGAGCAGGGGCGCTGCGATCTGGGCGGCGTGGAGGTGGCGCGCCCACGGGCGCGACGCATTCCCGGTTCCGACGAGCACGACGTAGGAATAGGCCGCACCGTTTCTGAACTGCAATCCGCCCGATGCCCAGGTATCGACCGTCGCGTCGGGGTCGAGCGTGACCGATGTTCCCGTTTTCGCGAAATGGAGACGCAAATCGTTACGGCGGTGGGCGCACCATTGGCTGAGGCTTCTGAGCGTGCCGTATGACTGGCCGCCGGTCTGATAGCAGAGTGGGGCTTCGAGAAGCGCGCGGATCAGGCCCGTTGCGCTCGGACGTATCAGTGATTTCGGGATGATCGCGGGGCTTGCTTCGGCGGCGATGCCGGCACCCCGTTGACCTTTCTGCGTGTAGTCGTAGGTAGCGACAAGCGTCGGCGGGCGCACTGGCTTCGTGCTGCGGCCGATCAGGGATGCCAGGATGACGCTCGACATGAACTGCACCCGCCGGGGCGCGGCCGCAATCTGCCCGAGGACGACGGCTGTCGATGGCGGTGTGCCGCCGAGAACGGCGGGTGGCGGCATTGTGAAGCCGAAGCCGTCGATGAGGCGTTTGATCGGCGCCTGTCCGAGTTGCGCGCCGCGCCGGATCAGCGGCGCATTGAGCGAGCACGCAAACGCGACGACGGCCTTGCGGTTGCCGACTGTGCCGCCTTTGCTGCAGGTGTCCAATCCTTGTGCCGGTGCCTGGGGATCGGCGTAGAGGCTGCCGGTTGTATCGTGTCCCTGGTTTGCGAGGGCGACGGCGAGGATCATCTTGCCGGTCGAGGCGACCTGACGACTTTCGAGCGACGGATCGTAAAGCCCGGTATCGGGGCGGCGCGCGGGAAGCGAGCCGAAATAGGCGGCCGTCTCGCCCGATTCGTAATAGCGGACAATTTTTCCATCGGCGTCGGCTCCGACGACGATGACGTTCGGCAAAGTTTTGTCGGCCGTCGCTTTTTTCGGATCGAGGGTGAATTCGGGATCGATGCGGGAGGCCCATTTCGTATCGAGCGTCGCAAGTGCGCTGTCGACCCGGTCGCGGAAGGCGAGGTTCTCTCCGATGTCGAATGTCGTCGTGACGCCGCGGACGTAATCGCGCCAAGCGAAGCCGTAGCGCTGCTTCATCTCCTCGCGGATGCCGAAACGGGCAGCCGGCAGAAGCAGATTGGCCCGGATCATTGGATTGGCTTCGGCGCGCTTCACCTCGGTCGGGGCGAACCGTTCGAGTGCGGCTTCGAGCCCGGGCCTCACTTTCGGATCGGGTGGGCCGCCCGCGAGCGCCATCAACTCGAAGACGACTTTTCGCTGCTCCGCTTCGTCGCTGATGAGTTTTTCGGCGCAGGTGCGGGCACGAACCTCGGTAATGTAGCGCCAGCGGTCGAGACGGACGGCATTCAGGCGGTCGCTGCCTTCGAGCAGGATAATCGGCTTGTTGACGGCCGACGCCAGCACGAACTGCTCGGCGGTCGAAAGATCCTTCGCCTCCTTACCGAAGACGACCTGGCTCGTGACTTCGACGCCGTGAAGCGGCTGGCCTCCCGTGCGCTGGGCGAGCCAGATGTGGTTCGCCGCCCATTGCTTCAGAAGCGTGTCGTCGCCACCGCGCGTCAAATCGCGATAGATGACCGGTGCGAGCCACCATTCGCCGAGTTTGCGCTTGAGCTTTTCGATGCCGCTTTCGTCGGCACTCGGCGGCGTCTTGTAGATGACGCGTGCGAACTGCATCGGCAGCGTCGAGCCGCCGACGCCGAGGACGGGCCGATGGGCCGCGATCGAGCGCGCCACGGCAGTGACAGGAATTTTCAGGACGCCGAGAAGGTCGATGCCGAACGGATTGAGAGGGCCGCCGAGGTAACGGTCTTCATGATAGGAAAGGCATCGCCAATATTGTTCCGGCACCTCGCGGACGGGGATCGACTTGTGATCCGGGCTCGCAATGTAATCGCCGAGCGCGATGGGACTGCCGGTGTAGTTCACATCGCGCAGGCTATCGAGGCGCGGATCGAAGGTGCCGACGAAACTGCCTTTCGGATCGTAGATCGCCGTCGCGAGCCATCGTTCGGCGTCATAGCCAAGTTTGTCGTGCATAGAAAGATCGCCGATGTAGCCTCTGATCGGCGCGGCGATGTAGACTAGGACGAGCGCGAAGAGGACATAGGCGATCGCTGCCGTGAAGGCGTGGCGAAGCGGTCCGAGCTTCGGATTGAACGCGACGGCCATCATGAGCCAGCGCACGATCCAGCGAGGCGCCCAGAGACAAAAGTCGGCGAGGGCGGTTACATGCCGCAGGAGACGTAACATCGGTGTCGCAATGCCGCGTTAATGCCGTCGCCGACACGGGCGGTGGCCTAGCGCTGACATAGTTGGCCTTTGCGGCGTCAACTCAGCGAACTCGGGGCGGCTTCCGTTCCCCGAGGAGGCAAATATATGGCCATCGTCGTCAGCGACATGCTGCGAGCGATCGCACAGCTTCGCGTTCCGGCGAAATAAGCCGGAATTAGAAGTTGTTCATCAGAATGAAAAGGCCCACGCCTACCGCTGGGCCAATGAGGGTCGCAACGACCATCATGACGAATGGTTTCGCCATCATAACACTATACCCCGCACTGAACTTTTGAAGTTCACTCCATTGATTACGCACGGCCCTATGCGATGTTCCGACCGGTTTGCCCCCTCGGTCGGTGCCACCTACTTCACTGAAAGGAGCCGTCACCCCCTCAGCGCCGCTGGGTGCAATCCCCTACATCCCAGCTTCGTCAGAATACAACTTTGCAAAAGAACTTGACAGAGCCCGCTCGGTTTTTGCAGCCGCCGCCGTCGAAATGAAATCACACATATGACTGGGAAATTAACCTTCGCTTCAGTGTAAACCAGAGCTGACATCGGAATTCCGGATTCCTAATGAAAGCATGGTGTTACGATTATCTCATGCGTCGCGCTCAGCGCTCAAGCCGACAACTTGCGGCCGCGCACCATCACAGACTGTGTCAAGCTCTGAAACGCGAATTGAAGTCTAGCGCAGATCGAACAGGCGCAATTGCCGTTCGTCCGTGCCGCGGGTTTCGGCGGCCAGTTGCTCGATCCGGTCGAAGGGCACCTGTTCGGCCCCGATCAACGATCGTTGAGCCTTCATCGGCCGGACGAGGCCCTCCTGAACGAGGTGGAATTCACCGACCGTCTGGCCCGGCAACGCGGTCGCCGGATCAAGACCCGATTCCGACTGGAACGCAGCTTTCAACTTTCGCAGCGCCGTATCTTCGCGGACGCGACCGATGAACCAGCTCGTGATCTGATCGCGGCTCTTATAGTCGAGGTCGCCCGGAGATTGCGTCGCGAGCATCATGCCGAGACCCGCCGAACGTGCGCGCTTCAGTAAGCTCTGCAGCGGCTCGGCGGTTGCGGGTTTCGAGTTCGCGGGAATGTAAAGATCGGCTTCGTCGAACATGACGACGGCCTGCAGCTCATCATTGGGGTTGCGCTGGCAGAAACGGAGCGCTTCCGACAGGAACTGCGAGACCCAGAACAGGATGTTTTCGTTGTCGCCGAGGAAGCCCGTGTAAATGACGGATAGGCGCGTGCGGTTCGGTCGCTGGTAGCGGCCGAGGCCAAGCAGGCTTTCCATGCGCAGGCTTTCGCCGCCGCCTTCGAAAAGAGCAGCATTGCGCAACCGGAGAGAGTCGAGCTGGGCGACGAGATCGCGGCGCAACTTGCCCGAAGGGTCCATGCGCTGGGTCTGGTCCGTCAGCTCCGGATGCTCGTCCTCGAGAAGATGGATGAGGTCAGCAAGCGTCACTTCGCTGGTCGAGAGCGACCCCAGCACACGCAGCGCGACAGCAAGAACGCCCGACTGCTTCTGATGTGTCGCCGAATTCTTCAGATGCAGCATTTCTCCGAGCGCGGCTGCCGAGAGATTGGCAAGCAACTGCTGCTCATGATCGGGCAGCTCGTTGATCCCGTTCGGAAGCAGCGTGATCGAGATCGGCCGCCCGGATGCACGGCCCGGCGTGTAAACTGCGACGTCGATCGCATCGGCGAGCTTTTCGCGCTCGGCGCGGCGTTCCGGCGTTTCGTTGTCGTTGGAGCGCCAGACATCCGGATTGGCGTAGCTTGCGAGGTCGCCCTTGCGGTCGATGAGGACGGCCGGGACGCCGCGCAGAAGAAGCTGCTCGATGAGCGACAACGCGAGCGTCGTCTTACCGGAGCCGGAGCCGCCGAGAAACGCCGCGTGGCGCTTCAGGACGCTTTTGTTGAGCGTGACCGGCCGAGCGCGAAGCGCATTCTCGCGGCCCGCGAGAATGCTGGCGCCGTAGCTGCCGTTTTCGTCAAGGATGACGGACATCGGCAGGTCGTCGTCGTTGGCGGGGAGGCCGGAGTCGGGTTCGTGGGGCGTAGCGGCGCGCGCCTGCTCGGCGGAAAGCATGTCGAAGCCATCGAGCGAGGACTGGGGATCATCCATTTCTTTCTGGACGAGGCGAGGCACCGGGCGGCCGAGCAGATCGAGGCGCAAAAGATGCGTGATCGAGATCAGGCTAGACAGCGGCTTCGCGCCTTCGAGCCACTGCGTCATGCCGGCATCGGCGCGATGATGCGCGGTGAACTCGCGCACCGTCATCATCCGTTCCCATTCGGGAATCGGTACGAGCAGCTGACGGCCGCCGTTTTCGCGGAATTTCCGAAGCGCTTGAGCCGTCTGGTTTTTCGAATTCGGCGGGAAGTCGCTCGCGCGGAGCATGAAGCAGGGCTTCCCCTGCATCGATGTCAGCACCTTGTCGAGCTGGCGCTTCAAGGCGCCACCCTGGGTCTTGCCGTTGCAGATGAAAATGCGCACGTCGTTGGCGAACCCAGTGCGATGACGAACGGTGAGATCGAGGGCAGGCAGTTCATCGCCGAGCTCCAGTCTCTTGGTCGTGATCTCGATCGCTCGGTTCCATTCTTCGCGTGCGAGCTGCAAGGCGCCGGACAATATATCGACGAGCTCACCTTCATCGGCGGGCATTTCGGCTTCACTCTCGTTGGCGAAGCGTTCCCACATCTCGCGGAACTGCACGGCCGATAGCGAGCCCGGTGCGTCGTCGTCGCTGCTGAAGCCGATCGCTTGTCCGAGCGCTTGGGCGAGTGTCGAAATGAAAGACGGGCGCGGGGGCTCCGGTTCGCGTTCGTCGCCGTCTGTCGAGGTCGCGTCCCGCAGGCGCGATTGCGCGTGCTCCAACAAGCGGCGCGTCGAGAGGCCGCCGAATTCCTCGAAGAACTGCGGTCCGAAGAATTGCGTGGCGTCTGGGAAGCTCAAGCCGTCGCCATTGACCTCGGAATGGTAGGCGAGGCGCTTGGAGATGATGAGGCGTGCTTCTTCCGGCGTGCGGCTTTCGCGGAGCAGAACGGGGCCGGATTTCTCGATGCGGTCGATGTAGGACTGCGCGACGAGGCTGCGTACCTGCCCGTAAAAGTCTTCCAGGCACGAGATGATGATGATCGCGTTCGTCAGCCGGTTGGCGATTTGGATGAGATCGCGAACAGCGCGCTGGAAGCGATCCTCGGCATTGTCGAAGAAACGCAAGTCTTCGACCTGGTCGATGCAGAAGACGAGCGCGGCGCGATCGACAGTCCAGACGAGCGCTCCGAGCGCCTTGATGATCTCGAAGGCGCGATCCTCGCCGTCGTTCGGATCCAGCGCACTGACGGCTTCGTGGGCGATCGGCGTCAGGTTGCGGCCGTTCAAGTACTGGCGAACACGCTGGTCAATGCGCGGGTCGCGGCGCTGCAGATAGAGAAGCGCGCGCACGATGTTGATGTCCAGTTCCTGCGTCTGGAACTTGTCGCAGGCGACGATCTGGTCGGCGAGACGAAGGATCAATTTCGCGAGCTGCTTGTCGTCGAGCGTGTCGTCGCGAAGCTTTTCGAGATCTGTAGAAGAGATCACTTCGGAATCGAGCACCATCCGATTGGTCAGGCGGGACAGTGCCGACTCGCCGAAACGATCCGGATCGTAAGGCTTTTCGAGTGAGTGCACGAGGCGGCGGAGGTAGAAGTCCGCGTAGTTCTGCACGTCCGGCGTCATCTGCGCGTAGCCGAAATAGCTTTGGCCGCTGCGATGAGAGTCGGTGCGGAGTGCGCGTAGAAGATGCGTTTTTCCGGCTCCCGACTGGCCATGGAACAACAGGATGCGATCCTGGATGTGATATCCGCGGCCGGACGTAACTGCCGTCAGCAGGTCGTTGAATTTCTGCCGCGCTTTGGCGTGAATTTCCGGCACGTCGACCGGGTCGGCCCGCCACAGATCGTCTTCCCAAGTGATCGAATGCTCGAACGCCTCGCTCAGCTTGTCGGGCGCGAGCGAGGGAGCGAACGTCGACTGTTTCAGGGAAGCGCCTTCAACACCCATTTCGAACCGAAATGCCTTCAATCTTGAACGCGCACAAAGTGCCAGACGGTGTTCTTGTAGAGGATCTTTGAATCCTCGAGCGATTTGAGATCGCGACCGTCTTTGAGATCAGCGGTCGCCAGTTCGAGCCGCCCGGAGCGGTGGGCTTCCGCGAGCATTCCCTTGAACGCAATCTCGGATAAACCCCAATCGGGCCGCGCGTTGCGAATCGCCTTCCATACCAAAGAGATAAACGCCTTCCGGTTGCCTGGCCAGCCCTCAGAGACAGGTCGTGCCGCATCGACAACAGCCTGACAGAATTCAGGCATATCGGGTGGAGACACAACTCGCGGCGCGGGCGGCGGCTCGGTCTCGTCGAGCGGCAAGCGATCGTTGGCGGGCTTGGGCGCTGGTGCGCGGGAGGGGCGCTTCTGCGGTTCGGCTCGGTGTTGCTGACGCGAAGCGCCAGCGCGCGCATTTTCCTCCTTCGGACCGATGAGCGTATGAAGCACTGCAAGTTCGAGCGCTGCGGCGCTTCCTTCGCGTGCGGCGACGATTTCACAGGCGAGCTGGATGATGAGCTTGCCGTCGGTCGAAATTTCGCGCGGTGAGCGGAAAAGCTGCCCGGCGAGCAGCCGTCCGGCTTTGGCGGGAAGGCCCGCGCTTTTGCCGAAGCCTGTCTTGATCTTGTTTCCGAAGGCGCGCTCGAGCGCGATGATCGCGAGCTCCGAGCGAAGGTCGGCGGGTGAGAGCAGGCGGGCTGTGGTCTTGCCGAAGTGGCGCTGAACAATAAGAGCTGCGAGCCCTTCGGGCCGTGCCAGGCCCTTGCGGATCGACGGCGTATCGCTGGCTGAAAGTGCACCAAGGACCAGCGGCGCTTTTGCGGCGCGCCAAGTTGGCGGGAAGGATCGGAAGGCTTCAAAGTGTGCGTCTGCAAGCTGGCCTCCCTTAGCGCGGAGCGCGCGCCGGCCCTTTGATTCCGACGTGAGCTGTGCGCCGGCGAGAGTGGAGAGTGCCAGTTCGGCCGAGCGGCGGAATTCTGTGCCGGATATTCTCGGCGTCAGCAGGGGCGCGACATCGCGCTGGAGGTCGGCACGGGTCGCGCTTCCGGTCGCAATGCGCAGAAGCAAGAGATCTCGGACCGTGAGCGCCGGCGATGCCTCATTTTCGGATCTCGAGTCTGAATGTTCGATGGCTGCACTCATCGAATTGTCTCCTCGCGCGAATCAGATGCGCTGTCGCGACAACTTTGATGATTGGATGCTGACTTCCAAGATCTCCCAGATTTTGACCCACAGCGGGCGGCGGGAGCGCAAATGCTCCACTGGGCCCATTGCGCCAGCCTTTCGCCGTGGGGTGGTCAAAATCGCGACACCTTGTTGGCGCGATTATTAAAGCGGGGCGGGTCTGAGTTTTGCGGGGGTTTCCGGCGTCATGTTTGGCTCTCCAGGATCGCGACGGCGCGCGACGGATCGCGAATCGCATTTCGTTACCGTTAACGTCGGGTTAACGGATTTTCGGCAATGCTGAGGTCAGCGACACGTCTCGTGTCGGGAGTTGCCAAAATGTATCGCGTTGCGCTCACTGCCGGGCTTGCCGCGGCCCTTGCGGGTTGCAGCCTCGGATCGACGTCTCTTTCGTCCGGCTTTACCGAACCCGAAACGACGGCGTCGTTGTCGCCCTCATCCTACCTATCGTCGTCCAAGAGTGTGGGACTTGGCGGTGAGCCGTCCACGCCTCGCGATGGTGTACAGGTCGCCATGCTCGACAAGGCGCCATCGGGGACGTTCGAGAAAGCCGAACCCGGCGTGCTCTCCAACCGTGACTATTCGCGTACGTCGCTTAATGCCGAGATGGCGCGTGATGTCATCAACGCCTATCGCAAGAAGCATGGATTGAAGCCGCTGAAGCTCAACGCAGAACTTACAGAAGCGGCGAAGGCGCATTCCCGCGATCTCGCGAAATGGGACCGCATTTCGCACTATGGTTCCGACGGATCGAACCCGTGGGATCGGGTGAAGCGAACGGGCTACAAGGCGCGGCTGACGGCTGAGAATGTCGGTACCGGGCAGATCAACTTCAATGAAGTGATGAAAGGCTGGGAAGATAGCCCCGGGCACAACAAGAACCTGCTGACGCCGGACGGCGTCGACATGGGGATTGCGCTCGTTCAGGATCCCCACACCGAATTCAAATCGTTTTGGACACTCGTCGTTGCCGCGCCGATGTGAGCCTTTGATTGGCGCTGACTGCTCTACCTCCCGGAGGCCGCCAGCGCTGAGATCTATTTCGTCGGCGACGAACGCTCAGTGGTCCTCGAGGCGCTCACGCTCGCGGTCGCGGACGAGTTCCGCTACGCCCGTCCAGGCCCATGCTCTCGGTCCGTCGCCTTTCTGCCCGTGATACAGCGCAAAGAACTCCGCGATGCCTGCGGCATGCGTTCCGTGCTTGCTTTCGAGTACCTCGGCCATGGCGCCGAGGTCTTGCGGTGGCGGCGTGAACTCCGGGTCGACATTAGATGTCGCGCGGCGCGGCAAAGTCATCATGCATTCCTATTCAAGTCTTAATTGCAGGTGGACGGAGATCACGGAAGCAAGTTTGAAGCCACGTTCGCGCGCGGATGCTTTCCACACGTCCTAAAGTACGGTTAAATTGAACACCTTTGGTTTTCCGGGCGCCTGCAGGCGCAAAAAAGCTAGGACGAAAGTGGTATGATGAGAGTTTATGGGGCATCGGCGTTCGTCGCGGCAGCCATCATCGCTTTCGCCGCAGACGGGAATTCAGGCCGGGAAGACCGTTCCGTTTTGTTCAATTGTGCCGGAATGGAACTCGCCCAGAGCGCTGCCCCCAATGACACCGCGCCGGACGCAAATTCCGGGACAGAGCCGGATGGTGGCTCGACCGATGGTGGCGCCCAACAGCCCAATGACGATAGCGGTTCTGGAGACGATGACGGTGCGAATTCCGATCAGGCATCGCCTCCTGATTCGGCACAGCCTCCGGGCTGCATCTTCCGAAATGAGCCGCTTCAACTGCTCGTCTAACAGGTGTCGCGGGGGTATTAGGCCTAATCGGCGGTAGCCTGCGAGGCGGCCTTCGCCGGCGCGGTGGTGCCCGCTGCTTTTTCCGGTGTGCTCTGAGTGGACGCGCCAATCGTCTTCGCACTCTTCTGCTTCGAGACTGTACTCTTTCTCTTGGATTTGTGCTTGGCGCCGGCAAGATGGCGATGATGTCCGCCACATCCCCAGGCCGCGACGGTATCTCGGACCGACATCACGGTCTTGAAATTCGGATCCATCGGGTAGGTGTCGACGGTCGACATATTGAAGAGCTGTTTCCAATCGTAGTTCTGGAAACCGTATTCCAGAAGACTCGCCGCGCGGATCGCGCGCTCATTACCCGACGACTCGCCGAGAATGATAGCTATCAGCCGCCGGTTGTCGCGCGTGGCGCTCGCGACGACATTGTAGCCGGAGTCACATGTGAATCCCGTCTTCATGCCGTCGGCCCCGGGAAACGTCTTCAGCAGCGCGTTGTGGCTGCCAAGACGACGCTTGCCGATGTGCATCGCGGGCATGGCCCAATAGCCTGCATACTGCGGATAGTCCGCAATCACGGCTCGCGCGATCTTGGCGACATCGCGTGCGCTGGTCAGCTGGCCGGGATCCGGCAGGCCGTTGGTATTGACGTAGCTCGTATGCGTCATGCCAAGACGCTTGGCGGTCGCGTTCATCCGCTCGATAAATTTGGCTTCGCTTCCCGATATGGCTTCGGCGAGCATCACGGTGACGTCGTTCGCGGACTTGATGATCACCGCTTGAAGCGCCTGCTCGACCGTCAACGTCTGTCCGACCTTGAGGCCGACCTTGCTGGGCGGCTGAAGCGTTGCGGGCAGTGAACAGGGGATCTTGTCGTCGAGATGGATTTCGCCATTTTTGATCGCTTCGAAGGCGACATAAGCCGTCATCAGCTTCGTGAGCGACGCCGGATGCCAAATATCGTCGATATCCTCGGCGTAAAGAACCTTTCCCGTCGACGGTTCGAACAGCAATGTCGGGCCCGCTGCAGCCTGGGAAGCTGTGAACCACATCAACACCGCTGCAACGAAGACGGTCGTAGTCGCGCGCATGCATGTCCTCGATGTTTCTATGTGTTCGGCTAGCACATCCGGGCGGGTGGGCCAACCGAACCACCCAATAGGCCCGAACCTTATGGCAAGTTGTGTTGCTTATGCGGCGCTACTTTACGGAAATCGTGCCGCATCGCCGAGGCCCGGCGATCAATCATCCACTGTTCCATTGATCCCCTGATGGGATACCAACACGATGTCAACGAGTTCCCTGAACACGGCGGCCGCCGTGTTCCTTTTCAATCTGCGCGGTATCTCCGCGAAAAATGCGAAATCAGCGCTCCCATATGCGAAATAGCCATTCCGATTCTCAGTCCCCGCCAGAAACCAATGCCCGGGAGCGCCTCGCGATTTTCTCGGCGCTTGCGCTGGTGCTTTTGCTGGCGTCGCTCGATCAGACGATCGTCTCGACGGCGCTTCCGACCATTGTTCGTGATATCGGCGGCCTTTCGCATCTCTCCTGGATCGTCACCGCCTATCTCTTGGCGACAACCGTCGTCGTGCCGCTTTATGGCAAGCTCGGTGATCTCTTCGGGCGGCGGATTGTACTGCAAGGGGCGGTGATCATTTTCCTTATCGGTTCGGCGCTCTGCGGTATCGCCCAGAATCTTCCGGAACTGATCGCCTTCCGCATTCTGCAGGGACTTGGTGGCGGCGGATTGATCGTTACCGCAATCGCGGTGGTCGGAGACGTCGTGCCGCCACGCGAGCGCGGACGATACCAAGGATTTTTCGGAGGTGTGTTCGGGCTCTCGACCGTGCTCGGTCCGTTGATCGGCGGGTTCATCGTGGATCATTTGTCGTGGCGCTGGATTTTTCTGATCAATCTTCCGTTCGGCATTCTGGCGCTCATCGTCATCAACCGCTCATTCCGGCCGCAACGGAAGAAATCTAAGATCGCGATCGATTATTCGGGAGCGGTGCTGCTCGGATTGGCGCTCACATCGCTCGTGATCATCACGAGCCTCGGCGCCACGCTTGCTGCCGAAGCGCCCGTCAGCCTCTTCGCGTTTTCACTGCTCGGCTTGGTATCGCTTGCTTCGTTTCTGTACATCGAGAGCAAGGTCCCCGACCCGATCCTGCCGCTGTCACTTTTTCGAAATCGCGCCTTCATCATCGCGACAGCAATCGGCTTCATCGTGGGGCTTGCCCTCTTCGGATCGATCACTCTGCTGCCGCTCTATCTGCAGATCGTCAAGGGTCTCGATCCGACGAGCGCGGGACTGCACATGACGCCGATGATGCTCGGTGTGTTCGTCAGCTCCATCACGAGCGGACAGATCATCAGCCGCATCGGGCGTTATAAGATGTTTCCCATCATGGGCACTGGACTGATGGCTGTCGCGCTGACGCTTTTGTCGCGGATCACCATCGAGACTTCGGCGTTCACGGCGTCAGGCTACATGCTTCTCTTGGGGCTTGGCCTTGGCATGGTCATGCAGATCCTGGTGATGGCTGTCCAGAATGCCGTCGATTATCAGCAACTCGGCGTAGCGACGTCCGGGACCACTCTGTTCCGGTCGATCGGCGGTTCGGTCGGGGCTGCGCTCTTCGGTGCAATCTTCGCCTATACGCTGAACAGGCAGATCAGCGCGAATGCGCCGGCCCTGGCAGGGACGATGAGCGATCCGGCGGCGATTTCGGCGCTATCGGGTGCTGTGAAGGAAACGTACAACGCCCTGTTCGTGTCGTCGCTGCACCCAGTTTTTCGGACAGCATCGGCGATGGCATTTCTGGCATTTCTGCTGTCGTTCGCCATCAAAGAGGTGCCCCTCAGGACGACACTCGCGAAGGAACCGACCAACGATCCCTTGCAGATGCCGCGCGATGCGACGTCGCTTGAAGAACTGGCGCGGATCGTCGAGCGCATCACGGCAAAAGAAAATCGCTGGTATTTCTACGAACAGACGGCCAAGCGGTTCGGCGTGGATTTGCAACCCGATGAGTTCTGGCTTTTGGCGCGCATCGGGGAAGCCGGCGGGCGAGCGAGCAAAGACCGGCTCCGCGAGAAACTTGGGCCGAAGGAGACGCGTCAGCCCAAGCTCTTCAGCCGGCTCGAAGGCGCGAATATCGCTCGGGAGGCGCCCGAGGACTCACTTGAACTCACGGAGAGCGGCCGCGCGCTCTATGCGCGCCTTCTGCGTCGGCGGGAGGAAAATCTGGCGCAGATGCTTGCCGACTGGGACAGCAACGAGCATCCGGAAGTGCGCGTCCTGATGAAAGAGCTGGCGATGTCCTTCGCCAGCTCTCCGCCGATCAAGCCTAGCTCTTCAGCTTCGACAGTGCACTAAGCTCCGCGAATTCCTTGTCGCTGAGCTCGATATTCGTGCCGGCGACATTCTCCTCAAGGTGCTTGACCTTAGAGGTTCCCGGAATGGGCAGCATGACGGGGCTGCGCTTCAGAAGCCAAGCCAAAGCGATCTGGCTCGGGACCGCATCGTGGCTTTTGGCAATCGCTTCGAGCCGCGATCCGGGCTTCGCGAGATCGCCTGCCGCCAGGGGAAACCACGGAATGAAGCCGATGCCGTGCTTCTCGCAGTAGTCCAGCACATCTTCGCTTGAGCGGTCGGCGAGATTGTAACGGTTCTGAACCGTCGCGACTTTGAAAAATTTCTGAGCGGCCTCGATTTCCCTGACATTCACCTCGCTCAGTCCGACGTGGCGGATCAGTCCTTCGGACTGCATGGCTTTGATGGCGTCGAACTGTTCCGCCTGCGGGACTTTCGAATCTATTCGATGCAACTGCCAGAGATCGATCCGTTCGACGCCGAGCCGGCGCGCGCTGAGAATGGCCTGCTGGCGGAGATATTCCGGGCGTCCGAGCGCAACCCAGACGTCGGGTCCGGTGCGGGCGAGCCCTGCCTTCGTCGCGATTACAATTCCTTTATACGGATAAAGCGCTTCGCGGATCAGGCGCTCGCTGACCTCGGGGCCATAGCTGTCGGCCGTGTCGATGAAATTGATGCCAAGCTCGGGAAGCTTGCGGAGCGTGCGCAAGGCTTCTTCCTTGTCGGCGGGTTCACCCCAGACGCCCTTGCCGGTGATGCGCATTGCTCCGAAGCCCAATCGATTGACCGGCATATCGCCGCCGATCGAAAAGACGCCTGAATGATTTTTCACGGCAGTGGTCGTTGCCATGGCTGTCTACCTTTCTATTCATCATCGTGTTTGAGGATTAGTGGGAAACTTAGGGTCGTTGCGGGATACGGCGGTGACCGGGAAATTCGATCCTCCGATCACCGCGAGCTATTGTGGGTTAGCGCGGTCCAAAGGGCGTAGGCAGGACTTCTGCGCACGTGTTTTGTACACGGATATCGTCGCCGACATAGCTGCATATTTCCGCCTTGCGCGATGGGTTGTTGCGGAGGGATGCAGCGGATGCCTTGAAACCGTACTGGCGGGCGACTTCTGCGAGATAGCCGTCGCGGCAGTAGGGAGTCGAGATCGGTTGACCATTAACGATCTGATAATTTTGGCGGCACTCGATGCCTCCGGCGGCGGCGCTGGCATTCGTCGCGGCAACTGCAAGCAGGGAGCCGGTTAGTAAGCAAAGCTTTGCGGCACTGAATTTTATCATGGGATCATCTCCATTTCGCGCGCGTGCCTTGGGCACGCGGCAAGGGGCCAAATGGAGCACCGGCCGCCGGAAACGCGCTCCGGTCCGGCATATGGGCATTAGCGGGGAAATGCTCAATACGGGCCGCGAGACGCAATCGTCGCGATGACTTTTTCGAGCGCGCCGATGCGCCGACCATAGGCGACCGCCAAGCACGCGGTGTTCTTACCGCAGGCGTCACGTGCCGCCAGCCACTCCCGCTGCGCATCCTGGATGTCACCTCGTTGGCCCATGGCAACCAGAGACGTTGCGACGGCAAACAGAGTGGCCATACGCGCCTCGCTCTGTCCGAGCGCATAGGAGTCGCAGATCGTCTGCTCAGCGGGTGAGC
Source organism: Pseudomonadota bacterium (assembly GCA_018242215.1). Taxonomy (GTDB): domain Bacteria; phylum Pseudomonadota; class Alphaproteobacteria; order Rhizobiales; family Hyphomicrobiaceae; genus Hyphomicrobium_B. The sequence goes on along the minus strand of JAFECG010000027.1, from coordinate 109,379 downwards.
GGGCCTTGTTGCAATCGAGTGGTGCGTATTCGCCGGCGGTCGCTATGCCCGAGATGCTCGCGAATATCATTGCCGTGACTGCTGCCGCGCACCGACGCGTCTGCCATCTCACTTGCGCATTCCCCATGAAATTAGAACATCGAGGCGATCGAGCGTTGCAATGAATCGAAGCCCTTGCTGATCGTCGCTTCGACGCCATCATATTTTGCGCGCCGACGTTTTGCACTCTTGGTTTTTTTCGGCTTCGCATGCGGCTCTGGGGAAGCTTCGGGAGCAGAGCGGGAAGCGATGGGCGGCTCCTCGATCTGCTGAATGGCAGCGAGCGGCTTGCCGCCCTCGAAATGAGCGGCTGATAAGGGCGGTGAGACCGGCTGCGATTCATTGGTGGGTGCCGGATCGTTGCTTGCCGTCATCTGCTGGGCCGCCGGGGTCGGTGCTGATGCAATTTTTGTCGCGGTGGCTCCCGCGCGTTCGCTATCCGTGGATTCTTTCGCAAGGGTCAGCATTCCGGCCGGCGCCCAGACTCTCTCGAGCGTCGTCGGCGCGTCTTTCGTTTTCGCGTTGTCGGATGCGGTCAGCGCGGGTGCGTGGCTTGATGGGGCCGCGACCTGAAGAGAGGTTCCCACGCCTAACGCGCCTGTCGCAATGGACCGGCCGAACTCACACTTCACCGTTTCGTTCGACTCGACCAAAGCCACCAGTGCGTCGTCGGGGCGGCCGACGGGCAACTCGGCATTCGCCTTCTGGACGAAGCCACGCATCGCGTCCTTGGTTGCGTCGCTCCAGATGCCGCTGATCGGGCCGTCGTAACATTCGGCGCGGACCAGAGCGTTCTGTAGCTGACGGATACGCGCTTTGCTGTTGGAGGCGGGCGTCGGCGCGTTGAGCGGCCTTGCCGGTGGCGGCGATGCGAGCCATGCGACTTTCTGGCGGGGTGCGGATGCTGCTTCCGCGCGCATCAGCGGTCGCGACGAAACGGCGTCCGCAGCGGCGGAAGACACGGCATTGTCGGGTGCGGTCGCGAGGTAGATCGCGAAGCCCGCTGCCGCCGTGAGGGCAAGGAGGAAAAAACCTCCAAGAGCCGTGAAAAGGCCTGCCAGGATTGTCCGAACGCTACTCACGATACGAACTCTGATTACAAACGCTGCCAAAAACCGAACCTGCGTCCTCCTGGCGAAGGCAACTTCGAAGTCCACCCTCTTCCTGACGAAGACATAGGCTGCAACCGAGCAAAAATGGCCTGATAGGAACGATTGCGGGTTTTTCTTAGGCCGTAGCAAGCCCACAGCCTAGTGCCCGGCCGCATGTTCCCGCATAAAAATTGGTGTTCAGCGACCGTCGCTCCGGAGCGCGGCATGGGAGCCACAGGGTCGCAAGGGCGAAGCCGTTTTAGCTTGCGCGGGCGGACGTCAATCGTCCGGATAAGGTTGGCGGCATCACGATCCGCTTGCGCGCTTGTCATTTTAAATTTCATACATCATCTATCGCCCCGCATCGCCGGTGTTCGTTTCCCGGCAAAACCGTGGGAAAGGAGCCTTTGTGGCAGATCGTACTGACGGAAGTCCGCGCATCGTCGTGACCGGCATGGGGGTCGTCTCTCCACTTGGCGTCGGCGGCGCGGCGAGCTGGGAGCGTCTCGTTTCAGGTCGGTCCGGCTTACGGCGCCTCGACGAGTCGGTGGTCCCCGATGTCGATTGCAAGGTCGCCGGCGTCGTTCCGGATATTGCCGAAGATCCGCATGGCTTTGATCTTGCGGCCGCTATTCCGGTCAAGGACCGCCGGAAGATGGATCGCTTTATTCAGTTCGCGGTCGAGGCTTCGCGGCAGGCCTTGGCGCAGGCCGGTTGGCATCCGGAAGACGAGCGGCAACGCGAGCGGACCGCGACCGTCATCGGCTCGGGCATAGGCGGATTTCTGACCATCACGGATGCCGTGCAGACGGTCGAGAGCCGCGGAGCGAAGAAGCTGTCGCCTTTTACTGTTCCGGCGTTTCTCGTCAATCTGGCGGCTGGAAACGTCTCGATTTTGTTCGGATTCAAAGGGCCCTTGGGCGCGCCGGTGACGGCTTGTGCCGCTGGGGTCCAGGCGATCGGCGATAGCCTGCGGCTGATCCGCAGCGGCGAAGCGGACATCGCCCTTTGCGGTGGTGCCGAGGCGTGTATCAACAGGGTTGCACTCGGTTCCTTTGCAGCGGCGCGTGCACTTTCGACAGGCTTCAATGACGAACCGACGAAGGCGTCGCGGCCGTTCGACCGTGATCGCGACGGTTTCGTGATGGGCGAAGGCGCAGGCATGCTCGTCATCGAGACGGAAGAGCACGCGGCACGGCGTGGCGCGGCTCCGTTGGCGGAACTGGTCGGCTACGGTACGAGCGCCGATGCGTATCATCTGACCTCCGGTCCGCCTGATGGCAACGGGGCGCTCAGGGCGATGCGGGCAGCACTTGCGATGGCTGGCATTGCTCCCGAAGCGATCGGCTACCTCAATGCACACGCGACATCGACGCAGGTGGGCGATGCCGGAGAGCTCGCCGCCCTGCGTGCCCTTTTTGCTGGAGGAAAGAGCGCCGCCATTTCGTCCACGAAATCGGCCACTGGGCATCTGCTCGGCGCGGCAGGCGGACTCGAAGCGGTGTTTTCGGTGATGGCCCTGCGCGAGGGTGTGTTGCCGCCGACGCTCAACTTGACACACCCGGATCCGGAGGCGGCCGGTCTCGATCTCATCGGGCCAGAAGCGCGCAAGAGTAACGTCGAATATGTGCTCTCAAACGGCTTCGGCTTTGGCGGGGTCAACGCATCGGTGATCTTCAAGCGCTGGGACGGCTGAAGCGTCAGAGCGTCAACGCCCGGTGAGCTGATCGGCCATTGCCGCGATCGTGCGGTCGTAGACGTCAGCCTTATTCCACTCCGCTATGACGCCATAGTTGGCCGAACCTGGCTGCCAACCTGCACCGCGCTGCCATCCATGGCTCGCCAGAAAATTTGCAGTTGACGCAAGGACGTCCGGAACGCTGTTGATCAGATCCTTGCGGCCGTCGCCGTCAAAGTCGACCGCATATTTGATGTAAGGCGTCGGCAGGAATTGGGTCTGGCCGATCTCGCCCGCCCAGCCGCCGCGAAGTTGAGCCGGCGTCAGATCTCCCTCTTGGACGATTTTCAGCGCGTCCAGCAACTGTCCCGTGAAGAACGCACTGCGGCGGCAGTCATAGGAGAGCGTCGCAAGTGAACGAATGATCGAATAATGAGCGCCAAGATTGGCGCCGTAGTTCGTCTCCAGTCCCCAAATCGCGACGATCACGGCTCCTGGCACGCCGAAGCGTTGCTCGATGCGGTCGAGCAATCCGCGATGCCGCTGCATCAGGGCACGGCCGTGGCGGATCATCGCATTGTTCACGCGGCGCGCGTAGAACTGCTCGAAACTCAGTTTGAACGATCGCTGCGAGTGGTCCAGACGAATGACCTTCGGATCGTAGGTCACGTCGGACAAAGCGGCCAAGACCGTGCCCGAGCGAATGCCTTGCGAGGCGGCCTGCAATCGAAACCGCTGCAGCCACGCATTGAAGCCCGCCGGACCATTGCCGCATTGGGCGACGGCGCTTCCTGCCATGCCGATCAGAAAGAGGCAGGCGACGCCGGTCAGTCTCGCCTTTATGAGTATTCGGGATGTGAGGGGCATCGTTCCTTGGATTCCGAAGACATTTGAAATCAGGTCGGGCGCGGCTCGAGGATACGTGGCCAGCCCCGTTCTTACTGTCACATATCTATTGCGCCGCCAAATCGCTTCTCGCTGTCCGAATGGTCAATGGGGCCGGCCGGTTCGCGCCGGAAACGCCTGTTCCTTGGGGAACAGGCCGGACAGGAGAGGGCTGGTAGTTTGCGAGTTCAATTCAAAAGGCGGATGCCTTCGCAATGGCTACGGACTTATTTTCGCTTGGCGACCTCGGTGGGATCCTCATCGGGGCGATCGTCGTCGCGGTACTGATATTGAGCATTTCCGTGGGCGTGGATGAAACGTCGGGATTTTCCCTGTTTCTTCGCCGCAAACTGAGCAACGATAAGGGATCCGGTCGTTCCGGGCGTCGTGACGCTCGGGGATCGCTTTCTGACACCCGGGCATTGCCTGGGGCGCCGAAATCCGCCGGAAAAAAGAGATTGGAATAAATGAGCGCCGCGTGCCGCAGCTCTTTCCTCGCCCGCGGGCAAAGGCCCTCGGTGTATTACGCAATGCAGCCTATTGCGAAGGGACAGTCCCGCTGCTGTCGCCTTCGCTTGGGCTCCAAGAAAACCTCAGAGCTTGCAGAACGTTGCCTGCGCATGGCAGGTCCAAACCATTCCGTCTTGCGAGCAGCGATATTTGCGCGGGCTAAACGTATAGCCGGGCGTGCCGCCGCCGACCATCCAGGTCGCCCAGACACCCCAGTCCGTGGCCTGAAGGAGCGCTTCATCGGCTTGGAATTTGGCAGTTTCCGGGGAAATCGCCTCACCCATCGAATACTTCTTGAAACATGCTGATCTAGCATCTGCCGGAGCCGCGGCAAACGTCGCAGCGGCGAGGGCAGCAAACGTCAACACGGTGATCTTGCGCATTGGCTTCACTCCTGAATGTGGAAAAGCAGCCAAAGGTGCCACAGTCTACCGAACGGGGTTCATGACAAATTGTCGGCGAATGCCGATTTCAGTGGAATCGCGGCGCTCCTGCATCACTTGCGGGTGCATTCGATTCGGCTGACCGCCGCCTTTCCTCTTCAGCGAGGAATTATCGAGGTGAGTACGAGCGTGTTTGTCGATCCTCGTAATCGCGGAGGGGCACAGCGAGAATTCGCACGCTCGCGCAGGGTGGGTATGATGAGATCCGGATACCATGCCCGCAGATCCGCGTCGCTTGTCACAGGCATGAAAAGCTGCCGGTCCATGCGATTGCGATCAAACGAGCGGCGAAGACGAGCGACTGGGAAAGGGCAATGGAGGTGTTATTGAACCTGCGACGCTGCGGCGCGATTCTCATCGTGGGGCTTCTTTTGTCTTTGCCGGTCTCGGCGGAAGAACTCAATTGCCCGACCCCGTCGTCAGATCCTCTGCTCAAGCTCCTTTCCCCGCCTCCATGCGATAGCTGTACGCAAACCCGACTGGAACTAGAAGAGCTTCAAACCCTTCAGCGGAACCGGAGCGAAGCGCAGGCGAAGCATGCCCTTGCCGACTACAAGATTTCCGTTGCGCGCTTCATCGAGGGCGCCGGCATCACGTTCGACGCCGCGGCGCTCGATAAGTGCATGGCGATCTTCGATAGATTGAGCGAAAGGACAAAGTCGGCGGCGGTGCATGCCAAGAATGCATTTTGCAGGACTCGCCCTTACAATTTACCGAACAACGGCCTGACGCCGTTAGAAGCGGGAAAGTATAGTCCGTCGTACCCGTCGGGACACACGACGTTCGGCACGGCGGTCGGGGCGGTTCTTGCGCAAATGGTGCCGGAGAAGCGCGCGGAGTTTTTGGCGCGGGCGGCCGATTACGGTCGCAGCCGCATGATTGCGGGTGTGCACTACCGCAGCGACGTCGAAGCTGGAAAGTTGCTCGGCATGGCAGTCGCTGCGGAGGAATTTGCGAGCGACAGCCAGTTCAAGATGATGTTTCCAGACGCCACGAAATGCGTGCGCAACGCGCTGGGCCTCGCGGAATCGGCTCCCGCGGATGCTGCGGCACCCCCAAATCAATAAAGCGGATTCGTTGCTCCTCTCGTAAACGCGTCGTTCGCGCCGAGGCCCGAAAGTCATGCTCTGACCCGACTGGGCGCGCGGCATTGCTTGTGGTGCCAAGACAACAGGTCTGATCCATTTCCCGTCCGCGACAGCAAGAAGGCTTGAACGTTCAACGGCGTTTGCGTTCATATCGGATATTATAACATCCAAATGGAAGTCGCAGATGGCTCTTGTCTCGAGGTTGCGTGGTCTTGTGATCGTATTGAGTTCCGGTGCAGGCGTTGTTGCCAGCGAAACGGCGCTGGCGCAGACAGTTACGTCGGGAGCGGAGCCTCCCACGACCTCAGTGCAATCCAATGCGCCTTCCGCGGCCCAATCGCAGTCGCTTCCGGCGGTGGTCGTCACGGAGCCGCATTCGAAGGAAGCGGCCAGAAGAGCCAAGAAAGCTCGCTTGGCGAAAGCGAAGACGTCGACAGTACCGGCTGCTCCGTCGACTCCGGTCAGCGGAAATTTTCCCAATGCGACGGCGGCGTCAGCGAGCAAGGACAATCCACTTGTATTTCAGAACAACGCGTTCGACGCGGCGCGCAACGAGATTTTCACCCAAATCGGAACGAACCAGTATTCGTTCGGAGAAGAAGCCCTCCGCGCGTTGCCACAAGGAACCGAAACGCCCGTGAGCAAAGCCCTTCTGCAGGCGCCTGGCGTCAGCCAGGACTCCGCGGCGAGCGGCCAGCTTCACGTCCGCAACGACCATGCAAACGTGCAATACCGCATCAACGGAATCCTGCTTCCTGACGGTGTTTCCGGATTCAGCGATGTCTTGGAGACGAGCTTTATCGACAATCTGTCGCTCGTCACCGGGGCGCTGCCGGCCGAATATGGGCTGCACACGACCGGGCTCGTGGACATCACGACACGATCCGGTGCGCAAGAGCCGGGCGGAACGATCAGCATGTATGGCGGAAGTCGCGGAACCTTCACGCCAGAACTCGAATATGGCGGCAGTTCGGGTCCGGTCGACTACTTCTTCACTGGTCGCTATCTGATGAATGAAGAAGGCATCGAAAACCCGACATCGAACCGGGACGCCATCCATGATCACACCGATCAAGAGAAGGGCTTCGGGTATGTCTCTGCGATGCTTGATGACTCGACACGATTAAGCTGGATCTCGGGCGTCTCCGTACAGAACTTTCAGATCCCGAACACACCCGGTCTGACGCCGAATTTCACTGTGCCGAACGTGCCTGGTTTCAATTCGGCGTTGCTCAATGAAACGCAGTTCGAGCAGAACTACTATGATGTGATCGCGCTGCAGAGGAAGATCGAAAACGGCGACTATCAGATCGCGTATTTCTCCCGGTACAGCGACCTGCATTTCAATCCTGATGACGTCGGCGATCTCGTCTTCAATGGCATCGCGTCGGACGTGCAGCGCCGAAGTTTTCTCAACGGCATCCAGGGCGACGGCTCGTATCGCTTTAACGCTTATAATACGCTCCGGGCGGGCTTCACGGTCAGTGCCGAGCAGACGAAAGCGATCAGCAACTCTTCGGTCATTACCGATGACGATAGCGTGGAGGGTGGTCTGCTCGACGAAACGTCGAAGCTGGGATGGCTGATCGGCGTCTACGCGCAGGACGAAATTCATCTGACGGATAAATTGACGTTGAACGCCGGTCTGCGCTTCGATCAAATGTATGAGTACGTAAATGCCAACCAGTGGAGCCCGCGCGTCAGCCTCGAGTATCGACCGTACGCCGGGACGACCTTACACGCCGGCTATGCACGCTATTTCACGCCGCCGCCGCAGGTCGCGGCAGGGCCGACGGATGTCGCGTTGTTCGATCACACGGTCCAACAATCGGAGACTTGCGGCGGAAATATCGTCGGCGTCAACGATACGAAATGCGGTCTGGTCCAGCCCGAACGCTCGCACTATTTCGATGCTGGGATCACGCAGAAGATCTTCCCCGGGCTCGAAGTCGGCGTCGATGCCTATTACAAAATCGCGCACGATCTTTTGGACGACGGCCAGTTCGGTGCGGCGCTGGTGCTTGACGCCTTCAACTACGAGAAAGCGATCAACAAGGGGATCGAAATCACGACCAAATACAATTGGGGCAATTTCAATGCCTACGGCAACGTCGCGATCGGCCAGCAAAAGGGCAAGAACATCATCTCGAACCAGTTCCTGATCGATCCGGATGATCTCGACTTCATCAGGGGCCACTACATTTTCACGGACCATTCGCAGACGATCACGGTCTCGGCTGGATTATCGTATCTATGGGATGGCACGCGCCTCAGCATCGACATGATCTATGGCAGCGGTTTGCGGACCGATACAGACGACGTTCCAAACGGCGCCAGTGTGCCCGCTTATACGCAGGTGAACCTCGGCATCTCGCACGAATTCGACAACTGGTTTGCGCGGCCGACGACGGTGCGTTTCGATGTCGTCAATCTCTTCGACGAGGTTTACGAAATCCGCGACGGTGAGGGAATTGGTGTGTTTGCTCCGCAGTTCGGACTGCGGCGCGGATTTTTTGTCGGTGTATCTCAGAAGTTTTAAAACAAAAAAAGAGCCCGCCTATGGAGCGGGCTCTTTCGATCGAAACGTATGTCCGCTTACTGGTTCGTAGAGGGAGCGGGCATCGGATTGTTCGCGGGCGTATCAGTCGGCGCCGGCGTATTCGCTGCCGGGCCGTTCTTGTTTCCCGGCGCGCCCTTCACACCTTTTGCGTCTTGCGACGGAAGAGTCGTGGTGTCGACGTTCGGGTTTTCGCCACCCACGCCGGTATTGCCGGTGGACGCTCCTGTCGAGGAGCCGTTGCTATTCGCTGCAGGACCATTCTTGCTGCCAGCTGCGCCCTCAACGCCCGGCGCCGAGCTTTGCGGCGACATCGTCGTATTGGTATCAGCCGGGTTGGTCCCCGTTGGAGTGGTTCCGTTGTTCTGTGCTGTCGTTGACGGCTGGTTGACGTCAGCAACCTTCTCGCTGCGATTGTAGAAATACCACCCGCCGAACACGATTGCCGCGAGCAAAACGACTGCAACGATCAAAGAGCCGGCAGAACTCCCAACGTCGTCCTGGCCGAGATTGCGTTCACGACCGGTTCGTGGATCCTCATATGTCATGTTGTTTCCTCCGAGTTCCTGCCGAAGGAACGAAGCGACGTGTGTTCTGGTTCCTACGCGCCCCGCGGTAATTCCATAGAGTTACCGGCGGCGGCTGGCACTCAATGTTTTCCTATTGGTTTTGCTGGTGTTTACCCGAGATCCTCGGGGGTACCAGGAATGTTACACAATATCGTCGGATAGTGTTTATGAGGGTCCGACGCGGAACAAAAATCGTGTTCCTGCCGGATACCTTGGGACTTGCGCCGTGCAATCCTTGGGTTATGTGGTGCAATCCCAAAAAGGAACGACATGACCGATCATCAGTGGACCGCCAGCTTCCCCGGCCTCAAAGATCTCGCGCCCGAGATCACGCAATTGCTCCTCACCACGAGCAAAGTCGTTGAGCTACCGGCGGGAACACGGATTTTCGGGCCAGGCCGCGCGCCGGAGAGCTATCTTCTCCTGCTTGATGGCACCGTGCGTGTTCAGCAGGTGTCCGAGACGGGTCGCGAGATCGTCCTCTACCGCGTAACGGCGGGGCAGAGTTGTGTTCTGACGACTGCCTGCCTGATGGGCTATGAGGAATACCAAGCGGAAGCGATTGCAGAGACCAGTGTCACGGCGGTCGCTATCCCGAGAGCCGCGTTCGACGAAGCGATTGCGCGCTCCGCCGAATTTCGGAAATTCGTCTTCACTGCGTTCAGTGTCAATGTCACCACGCTGTTCAGGATCATCGAAGAGGTCGCGTTCTCGCGGATTGACGTAAGGCTCGCTCAGCGTCTGCTGCAACTTGCGGATTCGCGTGGCCGGATCGAGCTAACGCATCAGCAACTTGCGGCCGAACTCGGGTCTGCCCGTGAGGTCATAGGGCGGCAGCTCCAGGAATTTCAGAGGCGCGGCTGGCTGACGACGTCGCGTGGCAGCATCGATCTTGCGAAGCCTGATGCCCTGCGGCAGCTCGCCGCCACGGCCTAGAGGGCCATATGTGACTCAGGTCACATATCCGGAAATGGCTGCCTACTAAGAATAGCCTTAATAAGTGGAGTGCCTGTTCTGATCAATGTCAGGATTGGCCCTCGTGAAGAGAGGCAGCGTAATGACTGCCGTCGAGGAGACGCAGTGATGAACCCGATTCCCCACACGGTCGATCTCACGGTCAAACCGGAGGTCACCGCCTTCTTTGACGAGGCTACGAATACTGTCAGCTACGTGGTGAAGGACCCCGCTTCCGACGCCTGCGCGATCTATGACAGCGTCATGGACATCGACTACGCGGCGGGGCGCATCAGTTATCAATCGGCTGATAAGATCATTCAGTTCGTTCGCGACCATCACCTCAGGGTCGAATGGCTGATCGAAACGCATGCGCATGCCGATCACCTTTCCGCCGCGCCGTACATTCAAGGCAAGCTAGGAGGCAAGCTCGGGATTGGCGCGAACATCAAGACCGTGCAGGAAGTGTTCGGCAAGATCTTCAACGAGGGAACTGAATTCCAGCGCGATGGCAGCCAGTTCGACCGTCTTTTCAACGACGGAGATACCTACAAGATCGGCGGCATGGACGTTTTTGCCATGCTGACCCCAGGGCATACGCCCGCCTGCATGACGCATGTCGTCGGCGATGCGGCGTTCGTCGGTGATACGCTTTTCATGCCTGACGGCGGTACTGCCCGAGCGGATTTCCCGGGCGGCGATGCGCGCGTGCTCTACCAGTCTATCAAGCGAGTCCTCGCGCTGCCGCCCGAAATGCGGCTGTTCATGTGCCATGACTATGCGCCGGGCGGACGCGACATCACATGGGAGACTTCAGTTGCGGAGGAGCGGGCAAATAACATTCATGTCCGTGACGGCATTACCGAAGACGAGTTCGTCAAGATGCGGACTGAGCGCGACCAAACGCTCGGCCTGCCGAAGCTGATCATTCCGTCTATCCAGGTCAATATTCGTGGCGGCAACCTTCCCGAACCCGATGCGGGCGGCAAGCGCCAGCTGAAGGTGCCTATCAATGAGCTTTGAATCTCTGACACGCCCAAGCGTATCGCCATAGGACACCTTGATGACGCCCAAGAAACTTACCGACGACCTCTCGGTCACGGCGCAAATCCTGCCCAGCGATATCGCTCAGTTGGTGGCGATGGGGTTCAAATCGATTATCGACAATAGGCCTGATGGCGAGGGTTCGGATCAACCTTCGTTCCCCGAGATCGAACGCGAAGCAAAGGCCAACGGGCTAGCGGCTCGTTATCTGCCGGTTCAAGCCGGAAAGGTCAGCGACGGCGACGCTGCGAAATTCGGGGCCGCTCTCGCACAGCTCCCAAAGCCCGTTCTCGCCTACTGCCGTACGGGCACTCGAAGCACGACGCTGTGGGCTCTTTCCGAGGCGGGCCGCCGTCCGATGTCGGAAATCCTGACGAAGGCGCATGATGCGGGATACGACATGTCCGGCGTTGCGAGCCGAATAGCTGCGGGAGGGAAAGTCTCGTCCGGCGCACCGGCCGAGAAATACGACATCGTCATCGTCGGAGGTGGGGCAGCGGGCGCGGCGGTCGCAGGAAGCCTCTTCGCCCGTCAGCGCAATCTCAATATTGCGATCATCGAACCGGCGGATGTTCATTACTACCAGCCGGGCTGGACGCTCGTCGGCGCCGGAGTTTTCGCGCCGGAACAAACCGTCAGGCCGATGGGTGCCGTGCTCCCGCGGCGGACGACCTGGATCAAGGCCGCGGTCGCTGGATTTGATCCGGACAACAATTCAGTCATCATCGAAGGCTGTCGGACGATCCGGTATAAGCACCTCATCGTCTGCCCGGGACTGAAGCTCAATTGGACCGGCATCGAAGGTTTGACAGAGACACTCGGCAAGAACGGCGTCACGTCGAACTACCGCTACGATCTTGCACCCTACACGTGGGAGCTGGTGAAGGGGATGACGTCGGGCCGGGCAATCTTCACACAGCCGCCGATGCCGATCAAATGCGCTGGCGCCCCGCAAAAGGCCATGTATCTTTCTGCGGACCATTGGCTGCGCACAGGATGCCTCGGCAAGATTGCTGTCGAGTTCGACAACGCGGGGGGCGTCCTGTTCGGCGTTCCCGATTACGTGCCTGCGCTGATGAACTACATCGAGCGCTATCAAGTGCAGCTGAATTTCAATTGCAACCTTATCTCGGTCGACGGTCCGGCCAAACGCGCGCTTTTCGTCAAGACCTTGCCCGACGGCACGAAAGAGACCGTCGAGAAAGGCTTCGACATGATGCATGTCTGCCCGCCCCAGATTGCGCCGGATTTTATTCGCGCAAGTACACTCGCGGATGCGGCGGGATGGATAGACGTTGATCCAGCGACGCTGCGTCATAAAAAATATGAAAACATTTATGGGCTCGGCGACGTCACGAACACGCCGAATGCGAAGACGGCCGCCGCAGCACGGAAACAGGCTCCTGTCGTTGCGGAGAACGTTCTTCACGATATGGGTTATAGGCCGAACATGTGCGTCTACGACGGCTATGGCTCCTGCCCTTTGACCGTCGAGCGGGGGAAGATCGTGCTCGCCGAGTTCACCTATGGTGGCAAGCTCTCGCCGACGTTCCCGGCGACCCTTCTCGATGGGACGCGGCCCTCGCGCGTCGCCTGGATCCTGAAAGAACGAATCCTGCCGCCGATCTATTGGCAAGCCATGCTGAAGGGCCGCGAATGGATGGCCAAGCCTAAAGTCATGGCGTGATGGTTCAAGATTTTCTTGCCGTTTTTTCGGGGTCCCTCGTCGGGTTCGTGTTGGGATTGATCGGGGGCGGCGGTTCTATTCTCGCCGTTCCTCTTCTGGTCTATGTCGTCGGCGTGAAATCTCCACACGTTGCGATCGGAACGAGTGCTGTTGCCGTCGCACTGAGTGCAACGACGAACCTCATCGATCATGCCCGGCATAATCACGTCAAATGGCGGTGCGCGATTGTGTTTGCGGGCGCCGGCATCATAGGAGCGCTGGTCGGCTCCGAGATCGGCAAACGGATCGACGGCCAGAAGCTTTTGCTTCTGTTCGGCGTCCTCATGCTGGTGATCTCGGGCCTTATGTTCATGAAAAAGCATACAGGTGGCAACGAGGCCGTTCAGTTGACTTCCACCAGCGCGCCGAAGCTTCTGCCCTATCTTGTCATGTACGGCATCACTGTCGGAGCAATGTCGGGATTTTTCGGCATCGGCGGCGGCTTTCTCATCGTTCCGGGTCTGATGGCCGCGACGGATATGCCGATGATCTTTGCGATCGGCTCGTCCCTCTTCTGTGTCGCAGCTTTCGGGTTCACGACGGCGGGAAGTTATGCGACGTCGGGTTTGGTCGATTGGGCTTTGGTCGTCCTGTTTATCGGGGGCGGAATCGTCGGAGGGCTCATAGGGCGCTACGCGAGCACCGCGCTCGCGAAACGCAAGCATCTGCTATCGCAGAGCTTTTCCGGCATCGTTGCCGCAGTCGGACTTTACGTCGTGGCGCGTGGTTTGCCTGCTGTAATCGGCTGAGCGGGCCTCGCCGTTCCGGTTAGGGGACTGGGCCTATGTTCCGAATTCGCATTGGAGGCGTGCGAAACGAAAACAAGGCCTTCATTTCGGAAATACATGCATTAATTCGTGCTTTAGCACACGTGCCTGGCGCAGCCCAGCAGCTGCAATGCTTGAGGTGCGACGGCGATGCTCACCCATGTAGATACTCACTCCACGGAATACGATCCAGCCGACGAAGATTCATTCGCGGCCGGTAATTCGGTTACCTGCAAGAAACCATCATCGTCCGAAGATGCGAGCCACGCGTTCCCGGAAAACGCGGTTTCTCTAAAGCCATCCGAGGCGTGCCGTTCTCTGCGGCGACTTGTTTTCCTTGGCGCGCTCATCGCGGCTGCCATCTCCGGAGGCGTTTACGCCGGATGGGAATACTGGACCCAATGGCGCTTCGAAGTTTCGACGGATGACGCTTATGTACAGGCCGACGTCGTCGCGATTGCCCCGCAAGTGGCCGGAAACATCGCGAAGTTGTTCGTCGACGATAACCAACATGTCAAAGCCAGACAGGTTCTGGCCATCATCGACCAAAGCGATTTCAAAGCCGCGGTCGATCAGGCCGAGGCCGGCGTCGCACAAGCGGAAGCCGCCATCAAAACAATCAAGGCGCAGATCGCACAGCAACGCGCCGTCATCTCAGAAGCTCAAGCAACAATTACATCTGACAAAGCCTCTGAGGTCTATGCTGAGCAGAACAATAAACGGTTCGGGACGCTCGCAACCGAAGGCTACGGCTCTGTTCAAGACGAGCAGGCGGCGGAATCCGAAATCGCAAGCGCCAAGGCCACCGTTGCCAAGGACGAGGCCGCTCTCGAAGCCGCCCAGAGGCAGGTCGCCACACTCGATGCTCAGCTGACGCAGTCGAACGCGACGCTGGAGCAGAACAAGGCCATGCTCGAGCAGGCGCAGATCAATCTCGGCTACACGACAATCACATCGCCGGTTGATGGTGTCGTCGGCGATCGTACCGTTCGTGTCGGTCAATATGCGCAGCCGGGCACGGAGCTTCTAGCGATTGTTCCGCTCAAGAAGGCCTATGTCATTGCCAATTTCAAAGAGACGGAGTTAGCGAACGTCCATTCCGGGCAGCCTGTGACGATCGCGGTCGATACTTTTGACGACAGGACGGTCCGGGGCTACGTCGGCAGCCTCGCACCGGCAAGTGGACAGGAGTTCGCGCTCCTGCCGCCCGACAATGCTACCGGCAATTTCACGAAGATCGTCCAGCGCATTCCGGTCAAAATCTATATCGATCCCAACGATCCATTCGCCGGACGCCTGCGCCCCGGTATGTCCGTGATCGCGACCATCTACACGCACGGCTCCCCGCCTCGGCGGCCTAAGTCATGATCGCCGCGGCCGCGAGTTCAGATACGAGGGGCGAGCGGGCATCGTTGCGCACGTGGATCGCCGTTGCGGGATGTATGCTCGGCGCGCTGATTGCAGTTCTCGACATTCAGATCGTCAATTCTTCGCTTCCCTATATCGAAGGCGGGATCGGAACGGGCGTGGATAATGGGACGTGGATCTCCACGTCCTACCTGATCGGCGAGATCATCATGATTCCGCTGACCGACTATCTGAGCCGCGTTTTCGGATTCCGTCGATTTCTGCTCACCAACGTCGTGCTCTTCCTTTGCTTTTCGGTGGCCTGCGCATTCGCGGGCAATCTTGGGACGATGATCGTCACACGCGCGCTGCAGGGGTTTACGGGCGGCGTGATGATTCCGATGGCGTTCACCGCCGTGCTGACGAGGCTTCCCGAAAGCCAGCGGCCGATCGGACTTGCGGCCTTCGCGATGACCGCTACTTTCGGGCCGGCAATCGGTCCGACGATCGGCGGTATTCTCACGGAGCAGTACGGTTGGCCCTATATCTTTTTTGTCAATCTCGTCCCCGGCGCGGCGATGCTCGCGCTGCTCTTTCCGACACTCGATCGCCAGCCGATGCAACTTCATCTTCTGAAGGAAGGCGACTGGTATGGGATTGGCGCAATGGCGATCGGCCTTGCGTGCCTGCAGACTGTCCTTGATGAGGGAAATCAAGACGACTGGTTTGGCTCGCCCTACATCGTTCATCTTTCGATCATCGCCGCAGTTATGCTCGCACTGTTCGTCATCATCGAACTGCGCAGCACGCGGCCGGCGGTCAATCTGCGATTGCTCGCGAACCGGAGCTTCGGACTCGGCACCTTGGCCAATACGCTTGTCGGCTTCGCGCTGTTCGGCTCGGTCTATGTGCTCCCCGCCTATCTCGATCAGGTAGAGGGATACAACGCGCAGCAGATCGGCCTCGTCCTTGCGTCCGCGGGGTTGCCGCAGTTGCTGATCATTCCGTTCGTTCCTGCGCTGCTCAAGCGTTTCGATCCTAGGGCGATCGTCTGCGTCGGACTTTCCGTGTTCGCGGTCAGTTGCTTTATGAATACGCATCTGAACTTCAATTACGCGGGCCCGCAGTTCCTCGTCGCGAATGTCGTGCGGGCATTTGGACAAGCTATTCTGCTTTCGCCCTTGTCGGTCATCGCGACGTCCAGCGTTGCGGCGAAAGATTCGGCGGCGGCGTCTGGCCTTTTCAATATGCTCCGTAGCCTCGGTGGGGCGATCGGCACGGCGGCCCTCGCGACCCTCATCACCAAACGCGAGCAATTTCATTCGAACATTATCGGGCAGTCGGTGACGCCGTTCAGTGTTATCGATCAATCGTTTCTTATTCGGATGCAGCGCTATTTCGAGATGCACGGCATGCCGGATCCGGCGCAGGCGTTCCATCAGGCGGAAATTCTTTTCGGCAATCTCGTGTCGCAGCAGTCTTTTATCCTAGCGTTCTCCGATGCCTTCTATGTCATGGCGCTGGTTTTACTTCTCGCAGCCGGTGCAATCGCGTTTGTGCGGCCCATACCCCGATTGGAGCCGGTGAAAGAGAGATGAGACGGACGCTTATTCTCAATCGCACGGAATTTGCGGCTCTCTTTCGTCAGGCGGGCGCTCTGCTTCGATCAAGCAAGCGGATGGAGCTGGCCTGTGGGCCCATCGGTCCTTCATCGGCGGCCCGCGTCACCTGCACCATCATGCCGATTTGAAGCTCATCGAAATTTCCCCCGATCACGGCGTTGCGTGTGAAGTAAAGCTCCGGAGCGTTATCGATTTCGACAAAGCCATAGTTCTGGTCCGGAAACAGCCGTACAACCATGCCACTTTGGCCATCGGCGGTCCGGCGTGTCACCTCGTGGCTGCGAACGTCGGCGATCTTATCAAGCTGGCGTTCCACGGCCTCGAATGCATTGTTCAGCGCGGCGGTGTGATCTTCCTTCGCCTCACGTCGCTCTTCTTCGTCCTTTCCGATGATCGGGCCACGTCCTGGCACGTCCGCCTCGACGCTTATCGCGATAGGTACCTTTGCTGTCTCCGGACTGCGGTGCGGTACCTCGACGACGACGCGGCAGCCTATCAAGCGGGGATATAGGTTTTCCAGGCGCCTGACGCGCTCCCGTATCAATGCTTCCAGCGCTAGTGAACTGTCCATTCCCCTGAAGGTGATTTGGAGCGGTCGCTGCATCATGTGTTTCACCCATTCAGTGCGATCGCGAATGCGGACGAATTCAGATGATCGGTTTTCCGCCGGTGACGGCCACGGTCGCGCCCGAAACGTAGCTTGCCTCGTCGGTGGCGAGCATCACGTAAACCGGTGCCAACTCTTTGGGTTGACCCGGCCGATGAGCTGGATATTGGCTGCCGAAATTTTTTACTTTTTCATTCGGCATCGTTGAAGGAATGAGCGGCGTCCATATCGGTCCAGGTGCGACGCAGTTGACACGAATGCCTTTTGCCGCAAGCAGCTGTGCGAGGCCGCCGCTGAAATTCTGGATCGCGCCCTTCGTCGTGGCGTACGCGAGCAGCTGAGGGCTAGGTGAATCCGCGTTGACGGATGTCGTATTGATGATAGTTCCTCCCGCCCGCATGTGCTTTGCCGCAGCTTTCGAGAGATAGAACATCGAAAAAATGTTGGTTCGGAACGTGACGTCCCATTCCTCGTCGCTGATGTCTTCGAGCGATGAGAAGCTGGCCTGATGGGCAGCGTTATTGACGAGCACATCGATCTTCCCGAATTCGGTGAGTGCTTTCTCAACGATCGAGCGGCAATGCGCAGGGTCTTTGATATCGCCGGGTATCAGCACCGCCCTTCGGTTCGCGCTTTCGATAAGACGTGCTGTTTCGTGAGCGTCTTCGTGTTCATTGAAATAACTCACGAGAACATCCGCGCCCTCTCTTGCGTAAGCCAGCGCAACTGCGCGGCCGATTCCGCTATCGCCCCCCGTGATGATGGCAGCCTTGCCCTGCAGGCGACCATGGCCGACATAGCTTTCTTCGCCATAGTCCGGCTGTGGCTGCATTTTTGCGCTAGAGCCCGGCATCGGCTGCCGCTGTTCGGGGAAGGGGGGCCGCGGGAATTCCCCTTGTTGAGGCGCTTCTGACATCGGTTCACTCTCCTTGCGGGCTGTTCTCGAGCAGCGTGCTTCGCCTATCGAGAACCTCGCAAGCCGGATGAGGTTGCGCGCTTACAGATCTCTCTTGAATTGTGGGTTCACTGGACGCCGTAGACCGCGGCGCCTTCGGTCGCGAACCGCAACCATGAACAAGATCGGCGGCGGAAGCGCAGCGAGAGCCTTCGGAGCAAAATGAGATCAGCGGGCGGACGCGGATGAATAATCAAGGCAGTTGCGGATGATCGGTGCGCAGCCTGCATCCCGGCGTCCCCATTCGTCGGTGGCGCCAGCATAGGAGACTTCCGCAACCTTGCCTCTCTGGATTCGGAACTGAACTCGGCAATAGCCACCGCTCGGCGGTGTTATAGCGGTTCCGATGAGCGGCAGCGTGGGTGCGATAGTGATGCCGGCAGGAACGGCGTCGGCATGTTCATACATCCAGATCTTTCCGCCGGTGATGTTATCTTCGTCGGTCGGATGACCAGCGCACATCAGAAGGTCATTCTCGCGGAGTCCGATCAGCTCGGATTTTCCGCGCAATGCAAGCTCGGCGTCTCGCATTGCGCAGCCCCCGAACATCAGCGTCAGCAAAAGAATGGCCGGTCGGCCGAGAGCGTGTGATGCCATCGAATCTTCCCCCACAGCGAATCGGCATGGAAAGGATAGCAAGATCGGCCGTGGTGTCAGTGTGACAACCGCTTCAATGACCTGCACTGCATGAGTCCCTTGCGTAAACCAGATGCTTCTGCGCTCTGCGCTTTGGAACCCTGACGCGCTGCTATCGTAATTCTTCGGCGCCGCCAGTGGCGGCACCAAACTCGGAGGAGACATCATGAAAACAGCAAAGTTCGCGATTGCGGTCTCTGCTCTGATGCTCGGCGCGGCGCCAGCGTTCGCAGCGTCCGCGGGCTCAGGCGGAGGTGGCACATCGGGCGCCAGCAGCGGTTCGTCCGGTGTGAACAGCGGTGCCGATACAAACACGTCCGGCAACGCTTCCGGTGCCCAGACCGGCGGATCTACCTTGAATTCCGGATCAAGCGGTAACTCGTCGGGAACGACGGGCACGTCCGACAGTCCAGGTGCTTCAGGTTATGCGCCAGGCCAGCAGATGCAGAATGATTCGAACTCTACAGCTCCAGGAGCGTCAGAGTATTCGCCTGGCCAGATGAAGAAAAAGAGTTCCGGTGTATACGGCTCTCGGTCCGGTGCAGATGGAGCAGGCCCTGCCAGCGATGCCGGTCAGTGACAACTCACAGAGTCCAATACGGTGCTGTTTTTTCTGCGGCAGCCGATGTTGGTGGAGGATGCCCCGCGCGCACTCGATGGAACTCTGGACCTTCAAAACTTGTAGGATTATCCGCCCATGGGGTGCTGGGTCGGTGGCCTAGCGCCACCGGGCTCGAGATGCGTACGCGCATCTCGAGCTTTCAAGCGAGAGTCGGTGATGCACCTGCCGTCGGCGCGTTTTCAGATGAGTGGCTTCTTGTACTGCAGAGTTTTTGCCGTGCCGACAGCGGAAAGGAGATTCTGAGACTCTGTCGTCTCGAACTCCGGATCGTGCTCAGGAGCATAGTAAAGTCCGCCAGCGCAGCTCTCGAGCTTTTCGCGATTTACAATCGTGATGAGTCTGCGCGCCATTTTGATGGCGCCCTGCCATTCGAGCCTTTGAAGGGCAACTGTGACGCCAGCCCGCCGCACGCCTAGGACATCGGCTAGATTCTCGTGCGTGATCGCGAGCTTTGCTGTGAGAGATCGATCATGTGCTAGGAGTAACCTACGAGCCAACCGGTTCTCTAAGCTCCCCTTCACATTGGCCATCGAGCCATGCGCTGTTTGGATGAACAGCAAATAGGCTTGGCGCAGGAAGCATTCGCGCATACTGGTGCTCACGACAACGAGCCGGCGCAAGTCCATGGAAGAGATTGCCAGTGCCTCTCCTTCCATTTGGACGACCATGTCGACTGAAGACCGGGAATGACCAAGCACAACAGATGCTCCCGTCATGCTTTCCCATCCGACGGCACACACCTCGCTTTTTTGGTGTTTTGTCCTGTTCCGGATGATTACCGAGATCAATCCTGACGACGGAAAAAAAACCGTCGAGACCTCCTGCCTGGACAGTTCGATCTTCTGTCTCAAGGTCAAGCTCACGCTTTGCAAATAAGGCCGGATCAGCATCTCATCGCCCGGGCTTAAACTTGCAAGGACGCGGTTTCGGCCGGGGCACTGGCTGCTCGATGCCACGTAGCATCACCCAGAAATGGATATTGCGATGCGGTAGTCTACCACTCCGTGGCGAGCATCCAACACTTTTGTTGCGGACGGCGCTTGCGCCGACGCTTCGCAGTAACGCTGGTTTGCCGTCCGATCCGATGGCGAGAATTGCCAAGCTGTAGCTGTAATCTTCGGGCGGAGCAGAAATTCTTTGGCTGCATGAAAACAACAGGGAACCGTTGCAACGGCGTGTGCATTTAGCGCACGCAACGGAGACGCTTCATGCTGGCACCTGAATCTATTCTCGCGTGGATCATCATCGGAGCCATCGCCGGCTGGTTAGCTGGCCTTCTGGTGAAGGGATATGGATTCGGCCTGATCGGAAACATCGTCGTCGGCATTCTCGGTGCCGGCATCGCGGGCCTTTTGGCCCCGCGATTAGGTCTCTACACGGAATCCACGGGAGGGAATATCGTCGCCGCGCTTCTTGGGGCGCTCATTCTTCTGGCAATCGTTGGCTTAGTCCGGCGGGCTTAGAAGGGGCACTCGCATGCAGACTGGCGCCTTTCAACATTTCCTTCACGGAACGGCGAGATCGATCGTCTTGCTCTCGCTTCTTTTCGTCGTCGCGTTGCCGTTCGGCGTGATGGCGGCGCGAAGTGCGTCTCAGGGGCATGAACTCAACGGACGCTATTTCCTGATCGTTTGGGCCTATCAAAGCCGGGACGATGATCTCATTCACGCGCACACGTTTCTCAGTCTTTACCGCGGAAGCGACCTCGCTAAAGGGATCGTTCGTCCAACGACAATCAGCTGGTTGCCCGCAGATGGCCCTGTGCCGCTTTTTGGTGCCGTGAAGGGGCACAATTTCACGCTCGATCAAACGCTGAAGATGGCCTGCCGCGCAGGAGCGGACGTCAAATCCTGGGGTCCGTATGAGGTGCGCCCCGAACTCTATACGGCCGCAACGCGCCGTGTGGGGCTGCTTCAATCGGGGCGGATCAATTATTCGATGATCAACGCTCCTCCGAAATCGATGAACTGTATTGTTGCGGCGGGAGATATCACGCCGGCGCACCTCAACACCGGAATCCTGTGGGGTGTTGCTGCCAGTTCGGAAGTCGTTCGTCACCTGTCGCCGTATTTCGTCGGCGATGGAGTAAGATCCGATCTTAAATGGCTGGCGACAGGTTCACGCGTAACGGCTTGCGGTGGCGATGGCGGGAAAATGGCGAGCGGCTCGGGTGCCGATGCATTTCCTTGAGTTCCGAGATTCCAGCCGCCGAGACCGGATCGTCCTTCGACCGCTCCACGTTCGTTCTCGCCGGGAACGCGTTTAACGCGTCTGGGGTTGAAAGAGCAGGCAAATCGTCGGGAAATTTGAGATGTCAAAAAAAGCGTTAGCAAAGCAAAACCGCAACCCCACACCAACGCGCAAGTTCACTTCGTTCGAGGAATTCTGGCCGCATTATCTCCAGGCTCATGCGCGGCCGGAAACGCGCGCTTTGCACATCGCCGGTACGACACTCGGGATTTTAGGCGTCGCATCGTGGTTGGCCACGCGACGGGCAAAGTACTTGGCGGCGGGTCTGGCCGCGTCTTATGGAAGCGCCTGGATCGGGCACTTTGCTTTTGAGGGCAATAATCCAGCAGCTTTCGCGAATCCTATTTGGTCGCTGGAAGCTGATCTGCGCATGTATCGGCTCTGGCTGACGGGCGATCTCGAAACGGAAATGCAACGGGTGCTTGGGAAGAGCGGAAAGGCCGCTGGCTGAGGACGCGCATGACCCGTGAAGGTTCAGCGGACCAGATCAGGAGCATTTGACCTTTTTCCGGGATTGGTTTTGCCTTGGCAAGCGCTGCTCGGGATGGGCATTCTGTGCGCGACGTGGCTTGGGCCGCTACCCACTCTTGCGCGCACAGCCTTCTCTCCCGGGATGATTACTCACTTGTCCGTCGTGGCACTGTCCGGACCGCTGATCGGCTATGGCCTAGCGTCGTGCGCCGGCGCTGAAATCCAAACCCGTCGGGCGCTTTCGCTGCTGCTGCTCGTTCTTGTTTGCGACATGGCCGTCGTTCTGGGTTGGCACCTGCCCGGTTTGCATGATGCTGCTGCCCGCTCGTGGTTCGTATTTGCCTGCGAGCAGATCACCTTTCTTGCTGTGTCGATTGCGGTTTGGTATCTCGCATTCGAAAGTCGTGAAGTGGAAGCTGCGGGTGCTCTCGTCCTCTTTATGATCTTCATGCACATGACGATCCTCGGCTGTGTGCTGGCGATTGCGCCACGCCTTCTCTACGACCCCGAGGTGTGCCGCGGCGCGTTCGGTTTGACGCCACTGGAAGATCAACGCTTGGGCGGTGTTCTCATGGCAAGCTGGGGAGCCGGCGCATACCTTTTCGGTGCGCTCGTCCTCTTCCTCAGACTTATGCAACGTGGCGAAGTCGCTAGCTCGAGAGAAGATGTCTGATTTTAGCTAGGGCCACTTTTGTCCCGAGTTCGTCTTCCTTGACCGTCTCCCGCAAATGTCCATCTCCGGATATCAGGAAAGCCGTGGAGGCGTGGTCGACCGAATAGTCTCCGTTCGAACCGTGGCGACGCGCACGAAAGACGTGATATCCATCGAGCGCTTTCGAGAGTGCTCCAGGTTTTCCGGTGAGCCCGATGAGGCGCGGCGAAAACGCCGAAAGATAGCTTTTGAGACGCGCCGGTGTATCCCGCTGAGGGTCGACCGTAACGAAAACGAAATCCAATTTTTTCGCGTCCGGGCCGAGCTCGCTTATGTTTTCCGACAAAGCTGCAAGACTCGTCGGACAAATGTCTGGGCATGACGTGTAGCCGAAAAGTAAGAGGCGTGGCTTGCTGCCGAATTCCGCGTTGGTGAAGGGGTGGCCGTTCTGGTCTATCAAGGAAATCTGCGGATCCAATCGCGCACCTATCCGCGGCGGATCATTGAGGCTCGGATCCCACGCAACTCGAACGACCATGGCCATCGTGATGATCGCCAGCATCGCCACGATGACGCGTGCAGGAGCCGCGCGCACCAATGTGGCAGGTTGCGTCGTTCGTATTGGCGACAGCCACTCGGCGGACCTTAGCTTCATAGCTTGTTCGAAGCTTCAGCTCTATTCAGAATGCGAACGCCTGCTTCGGCATCAGTTGGTTTCGACACGAGGAACTCCGTACGCATCGAGAACGGAATCGATCTGAGATCGCCGTTTGGAAATGGCGCGATTGAGGTCGTTCACCAGCCCGATGTCGTCCTTTCGCACGCCCATTGAAATGTCATACGTCAGCGAAAGGTCAACAGCGGAAGGATCGAGAAGGATCGGAACAACCTTGAGGGCGACAGGCTCATTTTTCGCGAAATAGCCAGCTGTCGGGCCCCAAACAATTCCGACATCGATATCGCCTTTTGCGACTGCGTCCACGATGGGAGCCTGGGGCGCCTTCGTGGAATAATCGTTCTGCACCATAAAGCCGTGCACGTTATTGACGATCCCTCGTCTCGTCAGGTCATGAACCGGAGGCGTATTCACGCCATCATTGCCAATGAGCTGCACGCCGATTCGCAAGGTATGGAGTAGCGGATCGTCGAAGGATGAGATCGGCTGCGCATCGGCACGTCGGACGAATGCGTAGCTCGAACGATAATAGGGCCTCGTCGTCTTCAACATATGAAGCCCAGAAGGAATGCCCATAACGACATCACAAAGCCCCGCGTTGAGCGTCGTCCGAATAAATCCGCGCCTCTGCGCATGCCATACGTACTGCACCTGCGCGCCCATCTCGTCGGCGACAATAGACGCGATGCGATTTTCAAATCCGGAGCCATCTTCCTTCGAAAACGGTAAATTGTTCTGATCCGCGCAGACGCGTAGCTCACGCGCTGACGCCGGGATAGGCGGATTGATCAGGAGCGACAAGCCCATGCACAAAGCAGCACAAAAGTGCGGAGAGGTTGATGTCGGCACGGTGACCTCGCAGACTTTTTATCGGAGCGTATAGAGGTAGGCGGTGATATCGCGAGCTTGTTTGGGGTTGACGCCCATGTTGGGCATGACGTTTCCAGGCACGATGGCTTGCGGATCTCGCAGCCATTGGGCCATGTTGTCCGGCGTGTTTTGGAGCTTGCCCGCGAGATAGCCGCGGCGGCCAATCGCATTGAGGGGCGGTCCGATCAAACCATCCGCATCGGCAATGCCAGGGATGGTATGGCACGTTCCGCATCCGAATTTTCCAATAAGGCGGGCGCCGTTTCTGGGATCGCCTCCGTTCGCGCTGGCCGCTACCCCACTTTGATCGCAGCCCGCAGCGAGGGCCGCAATTGAAAGAACCGCCACGCTTTGAAGGACGTTGAACGCAAAGCGGCGGCGCGAAGCCGGACGTCTCACGGACCGTGCGGTGCGTCTTGAAATGCGGTCTTTCAGTTTGACTATGATGTGCATGGCGGTATGGCCAAATTCACGATGAAACTGAAGACGATCGCGCTCAAAAACATTGCTCCGATCATCATCCCCCAAAGCGCCAGGAAATGCTGCCGTCCTTCGCCAACCTCCGTGACGGTATGGAAATGGCCGGGCTGTCGTGTCGTCGTGGCATTCCAGGTCTGGTAGGCCTGCCACGTCGCCAATGCCGTGACGGCAATCGCGACGATGTCGATGATGGTGAACGATGAAGGATCGAAGATCCATTCGTTTGCACGACTTGGATTCTCGCAGGCATTGCTTGCCAGAACGAACTTCACAAGCAAGTCGAGCGACCAAGCAAGTGGTCCGGCGGCCAGGATAAAGGCGAGGAAGACCGAACTGTTGAAGAAGGCCGGAGAACGCCGAATGGGGTCGGGGCGAGATTCTTTCATGATCGACCGGTCAAATAGGGGGTGACGTAGATGGTGAAGAACACGGCGAGCCAGACAATGTCGATGAAATGCCAATAGATCGCTGCGATCGACACATAAGCGTGACGGTGAGGCCCGAAGTAGCCGCGCCAACACCAGATCAGGATGGCAAGCAGAATCAGAAGCCCGACCATCACGTGAGCCATGTGGAAGCCCGTTATCGTGAAATAAAGGGAGCCATAGGCGCTGGATTGGATTGAAAACGGCTTATTATGCCATTCGAAGAATTGAACGGTGACGAAGATAATGCCCAAGATGATCGCAGCAGCGGTGCCAAGCAGTTCTTCGCTCGCGTTGCCGCGTTTGGCGCCCCGTTCGCCGAACCAGATTGCGCCACTGCTCACCAGAAGCACGATCGTATTGGGTAGCGCCAGGGATAGGTGCGGAAGCTCCGGGGGCCAGAGCTCCGTATGCGGTTGCATGGCGCTGTAATAGTAGCTGAACAGGAGGTACCCGAATAACGCTCCCTCTGTGACGATCCCACAGAGCATTGCCCACCAGCCTGTCGCGTGATGGCCAACGCTACCGACCGGCAGCCGACGCGGCTGGACTTCTTCGACCAAGCTCATGGCGTCGACCCTTCGATTTCGCCGAGGCTTTGTCTTGGCCAGAGCCATGCCACAGTAATGACAAGGATCGCTATGGCCGAGGCGGCGAGCCACCACCACGCCTCGAGCATCATCGTCGTGAAGAGAGCAGCAAGAGCCAGCGACAGCAGTAACGGTACAAGGCTATCCTCTGGCATCTTTACGATCACGTCGGGAACGGCATCCAGCATCGTGGTGCCGAGCGTTTCCTTGCCGTGGTCCAGCACGAATCCGCGCTCGGGTTGTGATCTTTGCGGTTCGCCTAGCCGAGCCTCCCACAGCGGGCTGCGGCTCGCGACCGTCGGAATGACCGCGAAATTATACGGCGGCGGTGGCGACGACGTGGACCATTCCAAGGTGTCCGCATCCCAGGGGTTGGGGCCGGCGATCCGACCGACGCGCAGGCTTCTCACGACATTCACAAGCGTGATGAGAAGGCCAATCGCCAGAACGAAAGAGCCGATCGAGGTGATGAGGTTCAGAGTGCTCCATCCCATCTCGGGCGAATACGTGTAGATGCGCCTGGGCATTCCGAGCAGGCCCGAGATGTGCATCGGGAAGAAGCCGACGTTGAACCCAATAAATACAAACCAGAAGCTGATCTTGCCGAGCGTTTCGTCGAGCATGCGGCCGCTCATTTTCGGGAACCAGTGATAAAGGGCCCCCAGAACGGCGAAGAGGTTCCAGCCGATCAGCACATAATGAATATGTGCCACCACGAAATACGTGTCGGTGAGCTGCCAATCGACGGGAACCGAAGCAGTCATGAAGCCGGAAACGCCGCCAATGACAAAGACGATGATAAATCCCGCAAAAAAATAGAATGCGGTCGTGAAGTCGGGCCGGCCGGTCCAGATGGTGGCCAGCCAAGCGAAGAGGGAAACCGCACTCGGGATCGCGATGACGAGAGAGACGGCGCTGAAGAACGCCAGTGCCATCGTCGGTAGCCCCGTCGCGAACATGTGATGAAGCCACACGCCGAAACCGAGAACCATCGTCAGGACGGTTGCGAGAGCGACCAGCGAATAGCCGACGAGCGGCCGACGGCAGCAAACGGGAAGCGCCTGCGAGACCATACTAAGCGCGGGCAACACTATGATGTAGACCCAGGGATGTCCCCAGAGCCAGAACAAGTGTTGCCACAGCAGAGGTTGCCCACCGGTCGCGGGATCAAAGAAGTGCGTGCCGAAATGGCGGTCCATCCAGAGCAGAAAAAAGGCCAGGCTGACCGCAGGGATCGATAGGACGCTTGCAACGGAAATCGTCAGTGTACCCCAGCTCATGATCGGTAGTCGGTTGATGGACATTCCTGGCGCGCGAAACCGGAGGATCGTCACAATGAAGTTCACGCCGCCGAGCGTCGTCGAGATCCCGAGAAAGATGTTCGCCATAGCGTAGAAGTCGATATTGGGTCCGGGGTCCTGCTCGATCGATGCGAGAGGCACATAATTGAACCAGCCTGCATCGGGTGCGGCACCGATCAGGAAGCTCGTATAGAGAAAAATGCCGGAGAATAGGAAGACCCAGTAGGTGAATGCATTCAGACGAGGGAGCGCCATGTCCCGGCAGCCCAGCAGGAGCGGCTGCAGGTAAACGCTGAAACCCGTCAATATCGGGAGGGCGTACCATAGGATCATCGTGATCCCGTGCATCGTGAAGAGCTGATTATATTCCTCGGGCGTCAGGACGTGCTCATTGGGCTGCGCGAGCTGAATGCGCATGATGAGCGCTTCGATGCCACCAAGCCCGAGAAAAACGAAGGCAGTAACGATGTAGCGAATGCCGAGCGTCTTATGATCGACTGTCGCAAGCCAGCCATAAAGGCCGGGCTTGGATTCCCAAAAGGACCGCAAACGCGCCGACAGTTCCGGTCTGCCGCTGGCTTCAGCGACCTTCGGTACCCGGTCATATTCGATCTCTGTCACGAGCATTCCTCAATTGAGCGCTTCGAGGTAAGTTCTCACTTCCGCAAGTTGCTGTCCGTCGATCTGTAATCGCGGCATTTTACTGCCGGGCTTCACGTGCTGCGGATCGGCGATCCAGCCCGACAAATATCCCGGACGGTTTGGAAGAGTTCCGGCGGCGATTGTGGTGCGGGTCATCAGATGGGTAAGGTCTGGACCAACTCGCCCACCGGCGCGCGTTCCGCGGACGGTGTGGCAAACGGCACATTTCTGCATGAAAACATTTTGGCCGGCGCTCCCGATCGATTTCTCCGACTCGCTCTGAAGCTGATTCTTTCGCCAAGCTTCGAAATCGGCCTTCGACGTCGCTATTACCTTCAGGCCCATGTGCGCGTGCTGCAGACCGCAATATTCCGCGCATTGCCCGCGGAAGGTTCCAGCCCGATCTGCGAGAATCCATGTTTTGTTGATCTGACCAGGAATGAGATCGGTCTTTCCCGAGAGAGCGGGAACCCAGAACGAATGAATGACGTCCGCGCTTTGCAGATGGACGGCAACCGGCTCGCCGACCGGAATGTGAATTTCGTTTGCGGTGGTGAAGATCTGAGAGGGGTCGCTGTTGAGGTACCTGATCTCCCACCACCACTCGTGTCCGGTCACTTCGATACTGACGGTCGGCTTCGACGGCGGAGCGGCGACATCCGCGAGCGTCATCATCGTCCAGATCGTCACCCCAAGAAGGACCGCGGTCGAAAGAATCAATCCGGCGTAGACGACGGCTACGGGATTAGTGGCGCGTGGAACCAGCTCGCGATCTTTCCATATGGGCGAAGCGGGACGATTCCACGACTTCAGTGTCGCGAAGAAAAGAAGGCCCGTGATGACGACAACCACGATGATCGATATGATCAGAACGCCCCATGTCAGCGTCGACACGTTTCGCGGGCCGGCTCCGACGAGATAATTCAGTGGCGCGTTCGCTCGTGCAGGAACGGAATAAAGCTGCACCAGGAATGTTCCGATCAGCCAGATCGTGCGGCGCGGACCCAGCCAGCCGCTCAACCCCGCTCGTAATTCCGGCCACATGAGCTTTGCATCTCCTTCGCGGCAGAGTGGCTACTCTTGTGGTTTTTGGCCGTCGGCGAATTTTTGCGTGTACTGCCACGGGTTGGGGACGGCTTTTATTTCCGAGGGCACCTGTTCGATGGCGGGCGAGGTGCTGGAGGTTGTCGTACCCCATTGAGAGACAGGCGCGTCACTCAAGTTTTTGATGTAGGCAACGAGATCCCAGATCGCATCTTCGGGAAGAACGGTGCCCCAGGCCGGCATTCCATTGGGCCGCCCCTGATAGATCGAGAGGAAGATATTTTCTGGTGACGATCCGTAGATGAAAGCGTGGTTGCTAAGGGCTGGCCCCATGCCTCCGCCACCATTTCCCATATGACATCCGACGCAGTTGAAACTTGCAAAATCGTCCATGCCGCGTTGGGCGGCTTTTTCGTCGGCTGGCGGAGGATTGAGTTTCGGCCGCGCTTGAACGGCGCCCGGCGTCAGTCCGCTGACAGGAACCTTGAGCAACTGCGCCGGCGATATCTCCGTACCGGCATTGGATGAATCGGTTGGCGGAGGCGGCTCCGGATTATTCGTATCGGCGTTGGCCTTGTCCTGTCCAAAGGCTTGCGCGGAGAACAGCGTCACCAGCAGCATCAAGCCAGCGCCGATTGTCACGTTCATGGGCTTTTGAGGGCGCATTCATCAATCTCCTTAGGGGAGCATCTAAACATCACTCGGCAGAGGCAGCTTTTTTCTGGTTTTTCGGAAGAGCAAAAACGTCGAGGGTCGCTCCGCCGACGGTTGACGCGGGCAAGTCCTGCATTGCGCCGGTGAAACCGAGGGCGCCGTTACGAACGCGTGGGTCGATCTCTGCGGCGGCAACAGCACCTGACCACCCGCCGACACCGGAAATGATCGCAACGTACTGAGTGCCGTCGGACCCGGAGAACGTGACAGGCTGGCCGATAAATCCCGAACCGGCCCGGAACTTCCAGAGCTCTTGGCCCGAGTTCGCGTCGACGGCTTTGAACCATCTGTCCATGGTTCCGTAGAACGCGACGTCACCAGCGGTTACCAGAGCGCCGCTCCAGACTGGAAATTTCTCCTTTATGGACCAGACCTTTTTTCGTTGCACGGGATCCCAAGCCATGAACTCGCCGCGATAACCGCCGGGGCCGGCGTACATGTCAACGTCTGCGCCGACGTAGGGTGTTCCTTCGATATAGCCGACGTTCGATGTCTTGAAGTTCATGCAGAGATGTTGGTGTGGGACATAGAGCAGCTTAGTTTTCGGAGACCAAGCCGATGGTTGCCAGTCCTTCGCGCCTGGAGCGGCTGGGCAGACGTTGCGAACGGTTTTGCCTAACGAGGGCGTGAGAGCATCGTTGAGCACAGGACGTCCTGTATTCAGGTCGACGCTTTTGATCGAGTTGACGTAGTCATAGGCGTCCGCGGAGATCACTTTTCCCGTCGTGCGATCGATGACGTACATGAAGCCATCGCGGCCCGGATGGATCAGGACCTTGCGAACCTGATTATCGATCGTGAGGTCGACGACTACGGCTTCGTTGATTTCGTCGTAGTCCCAAAGGTCGTGTGGATCCGGCTGATAGGCCCACTTCGCCATCCCGGTGTCCGGGTTGCGTGCAAAAATCGTCGAGCCGAAAAGATTGTCGCCAGGGCGCTGCTCATGATTCCACGCGCCCGGATTGGACGTGCCGTAATAGATAAGATTGAGATCGGGATCGTAGGAGATCCAGCCCCATACCGTGCCGCCACCGATTTTCCATTTGTCCGCCGGCCACGTCTTCACGCCGAGATCTTTGCCGTTCAACCAGTCATAAGGTCCTTTATAGTCGTTTCCGATGAGAACCTCTGCGTCGGGCCCTGTCGAATAAGCCCGCCAAACGATCTTGCCCGTTTCTTCATCAACCGCCGCAAGCCATCCCCTGACGCCCATCTCACCGCCGGCGTTCCCGATCAGCACCTTCCCCTTCACGACGACGGGCGCCATCGTTATGGTTTCGCCCTTGTTGATGTCGCCCAGCTTCGTGTGCCAAAGCTCTTTTCCGGTGTCTGCATCGATCGCGACGGAAAATCCGTCGAGTGTATTCAAAAAGATTTTGCCTTTGTCATATGCAAGACCGCGCGTGACGACATCGCAGCAGGCGACGCCTTGGGCCGCCGGATCAGGTTTTGGTGCGTAGCTCCACTTCAAATCGCCATTTGCGATATCCAGGGCGAAAACTTGGTTGGGATGCGGTCCCGCATAGGGGCCGACGATATAGACCGTGCCGTTCACTGCGAGCGGGGCAGCTTCCTGTCCACGCGCCGCGCCCAGCGAAAAGCTCCACGCCATCTGCAGCTGGCCGACATTATCCTTGTTGATCTCGTCCAAATGACTGAAGCGCGTATTCGCGTAGTTTTTGGCAGCCATAGGCCACTGGTTATCGTCTTTGACGAGCGTGGCAATATCGGTGCTCTCTTTCTTCGTGGCGTTTTGCGGAGAAGAAGCCGTATTTGCCCCGGGTGCGGGCGTTTGAGTTGAATCTTGCGACCGAGCCGGACCTGCAAATGCTAATGACATGGCGATCAAGACGCCGCCCGCGAATCCTGGCAACCGCCGCGTTCCGCTCATATTGGCCTCCTTCATTGCTGTTCTGGAGATTCCGCCTTGGCGGCCTCGTCGGATGCTTTCTTCATCAGCTCGCGAACCGATGCCACGTCGCCGGGAGTGACCGGGCCGTAGTGATTTCCCCAATTGCTTCGAACGTATTCTGCAACCGCGGCAACGTCGGCATCTGAAAGGCGACTTCCGAATTCCGGCATCTTTCCGCGGCCGATCAGGATTTGCGCGATGACGAATTTCTTAATGGCCAGGATGCGATCGCCTGCGAGTGTGGGTCCGAAACCGCCCGTGCCGAGCTGTCCGTGACACGCAAAGCAACGGCTTTGCATGTAAATCTGCGAACCCCGGTCTGGTTGTTCTGCTTTCGAGATGGATGGCAGGGCAAGAAGAGCGAAGGCCATCGGGAGCGAGAGGTATTTCATGTCAGTCTCGCGGAAACGGATCTGCGCTCTGTAGTATCCGCGGCGCGTACATTCGTTCCCTGATATTTTTATATCGCTTCGCGATCGCTTATGATGGAACCGTTTCCGACGCGCGCGCGTAATGATCTCTCACGCGCGCAAAGCTGCCCCGAACGGCCTAGCTAAGCGGCCGGCAACCATCCTCGATAGTGCTTCTCGATCGCCTCGGCCATGCCATTCTCCCACGGCGTTGCGGTGTTTTCGATCGTTGGGCCTTTCTCCAAATCGTCTTTGGGAATGCCGATCATATAGCCGCCCGCATCAGGGACATACTTGAGTGCTGCCCATGGAAGAGGATGATATTTCTTACCGATTCCAAGCACGCCTCCGAAGGACATCACCGCATAAGCGATGCGCCCGGTGCGTTTCTCGAGCATGACGTCATAGATCTCGCCCAGAGTTCTGCCTTCCGGGTCAAGCACTGGCGTCCCTTGCACTTTGCCGGCGGAGATCAACGTAATGGTTTCGTCAGGTGAGTTCATGAGCGTTCCTTTCCGTACCAAGCAACGGTGCTCCGCGCGCAAAGTTCCTGCAGCTTTCAAGGCTCATCAAATCTTGCCGTTGCCTTGATCCCGCGACGCAATGGACAGCAGTTGCAACCGCTAAACCACCGACGGTTCATACCCAGCAGAGGGTCCGGGCTCGAAGGGAGGAAGCTCATTTCGGGCGCGGTTCCGGTAACCCTTCTCCCGGGTCGAGTTCGCCGGCACGATATCGTTTCACGGCTTCTCTGAGAGTCAGGGCGGCGTTGCGCGTCTCTTCGAAGATCGCGGCATCGGCGTCGAGATCATCATGGCTCGTCGCATACGGCCGGTAATAACCGATGTAGCGGTCGAAGGATGCCGCTATGCCCGCCGGACGCAGCTGCATATCGCTGAGCCAATCGTGAAGAGATCGTCTGACGACGTCGATGCCTTCGGAATCGCCGTGCACCACAAGTGCGAAGGCGCGACCAGCGAGATGCCTTGGATATGGCCAACCCGCGAGTTCCAGGCGCTTCGCCTCTTCGGCATTTTTGCCATGCGTCGAAGTCGGATCGGGATTGCCGCCATCCGCGCATACGAGCCTATCGATCATGGACTTGAGGGTGGTTGGCGCCTGGTACCAGTGGCATGGCGTTATGATCATGATTCCATGCGCAGCCACCCATCGCGGATAAATTTCATTCATCCAATCATGTGTCTGGCCAAGGCTATAATTGGGATAGCAAGAGCACGGCCAGTGACAGAGTGCCGGCGAGGTCGAAAAGCACGCCTTGCACGGATGGATTTGGCGGCCGTATTCCGACGTGAGGCGACTCAGGTCCAGGACATCAACGTGGAAGGCGGGATCTTCAGAGAGCACGGTCCGGGCTTCTTCGAGCA
Source organism: Pseudomonadota bacterium (assembly GCA_018242215.1). GTDB lineage: Bacteria > Pseudomonadota > Alphaproteobacteria > Rhizobiales > Hyphomicrobiaceae > Hyphomicrobium_B. The sequence continues at coordinate 76,417 of JAFECG010000027.1, read as the reverse complement.
AGCGGAACGTCTTCGACATTTCTCCGGGGCAGGTATGTTCGCTCCGCGGTGATCCATTGATCAACAGGATGCGAGATTGGAGTTTCTCATCATCGTGGGCGCGCTGTGCATTTTCGATGGCCGCGCATGCGGCAATCCAGTCCACCGACAGATCGTAGTCGGGATCGAAGAATGCGTTGCCGGCCTTTTCGGTCCGCGGCGCTTTTCTCTTCTCGCGATAGGCTTGCCAAGCGATATCAGATAACGCCTCTATTTCGGATTTCAGGCCGTCAAACCCCGGGTCGAAGAAAATGTCGCTAAAGCGCTCCCGGAACCTGCGTTCGTCGACAGTAGCTTCGGGCATGCCTTTCCGTGGCTTCACCGATGACATGGCATATCCTTGACTAAAATAGAGACCAACCTAGGCCGCTTGGGCGTTCTATGCGGATGCCAGCAATTTGGTTGGAACGCGCTCGTGAATTCCTGCGAGTGCGTGTTCCAATACATTTGCGAAATTCGCGAATGAGGTGAACTTCTCTGGTGCCTCCCCATCCGGCCCTGAATTCGCGATCGGAACGCGCCGCTCGGTCAGATCGAGGACGGTGACCTCGGCGCCGGAAAAGAGAGTGCGGGCACGGTCGACAAGAATTCTGATCATGCTGTCCGCGAGTCCTGTCACCGTCAGCAGAACGACTTTATGAAGCTCTTGGGGTCGGCTGTCCGCGAGAAAAGCCAGGGCAGCTAACCCCGACGATTCTGTGATTCCGCTGGCCAGATCGGGGTGGTCGCGATTGATCGCGTCGACGGCGAAGTGAGTGGCCAGCTCGTCGAGTTCTCCTCGCATCGGAATGACCATCACGGAAGGCTTGGCAGCTGGACGGGAGCTGCTCAGCTTTTGGGCCACGCTCTCGACCGTCTCCGCAAATTCGCTCAAGGACTCTTTGTCAAGCCGACCCCGTCTCAGGTCGCGAACGCCCAGTTTCACGGCCGGAAATACGAGACGGTCCAAAACATTTGCGTACGACGCATTCTTTTGTGCATCTTCGATCTGTTCAAGGGCGGCATAAGCATCGCCAGAGAGAAAGCGATGATAGAGGTCCTGACGTTCCGAAAGCGGCGGCTCGTCTCCCAACAAGACGGTGATGAATTCCAGATCGGGTATGTATTTGCCGAGAACGACGAGAATAATGGTAATCGGCGCTGCGAGGATCAGGCCCATTGGTCCCCAGGCCAGTGTCCAAAAGCTCGTCGCGAGAACCATCGCGAAGGGCGACAGTCCTGCACGACGACCGAGAACCAGTGGCTCCAGCATCTGGCCCATAATCGGCTCGCCGATCGCGAACACGGCGAGTGTGCAGAGTGCCTTCGTCCAGCCGGGATCAACCGCCGCTGCGAGAAGTATCGGAGGGATCGCGGCGATATAGGACCCGACAAACGGCAAGAAGCGCATGACAAACGCGACCACGCCCCAGAGCGGCGCATTGGGCACGCCGATGATGAAGAGGATGACTCCAACAAATGTCCCAAAAGATGCGTTGAGGATGGCTTGTCCGGTAAAGAGGGCAACCAGCCTGTCCCCTGCGTCGGACATCGCGGCCGTGGTGTCCGTCATATGATCGACGCCGAAGATCCGGACGATCCGATCGCGAAGATCGCGATATTGCATCAGCAGAAAGAGGGTGAAAAGGAATGTCAGCGCGGCCTGGGTCAACGGTTCGGCTAAAATCTGCAGTCCATACAGAGCTGTGCTTTCGCTTTGGTCTTTGACGATCTGTACCTTGTTCTTATCCGGTGGAGATCCGGATTCAGGTTCAGGCTGAGACGTCGGCCCGGCGCCGAGCTGAAGCTCAGAGTTGATCATTTGCTGATAACTCTCGACGGCATCGATGGCGCGGCCGACGAGGCCGCTCGGAACGGATGGGCCGACGAGGCTACGCACCTTCTTCAGGACATTGGTGCGATATTCGGGGAGTTCTGCGGCGAGCGACAAGAGCTGCGAACTTAATCCAAATGACGCGACCGAGATGAGCGCCAGGGTGGTGAAGAGAACGATGCCCTCGGCAAAACCGTCAGGCACGCATCGGCGCTTGAGCCACTTGACGGCCGGCACAAGAACGAAGCAAGAAACGCCTGCGAGCGAGAGTGGAACCAAAATATCGCGGCCGAGGACGATCGCCGCGATGATCAACGCCGCGGTCACCAATGCTGCTGATAAGTTCCTTAGCGAGTCGGCGATCAGAGGCATTATCACAACAAACCCAGTGAGTTCCGTTTGTCGATTTTGCCGATTTTTGTTTGGCAGATCGTCAAGCGAACAATGGAACGCGCATCCTGCGATACCTGTTCCCGTGAGAAGCAGCTCGTTCCAGTCGTGCACAGCATTCTTCTCGCTGCGCCGCCGCGCGTCTCGGGCGTGGCTCCGGCGGGTTCGGGAATCGAGCGGGGCTTTTATCGGGCTTAGGCGTGCGCGGTATTAATGGGTGAGGTGCACATAGCCGGAGCCAGTCGGCGACGGGATGCGCCAGCTGTCGAGCAGCAATTCGGTCGATACAGCCTCTACCTGTTCTCCGAACCTGTTCGTGTAGATATTCATCATCGAGTCATGAGTCTCATCGGCAGAACTACACAGCGCGTCTTTTACAAGGATCACACGGAAGCCCCAATCCACTGCGCCGAGCACCGTACTTAAGACACAGACGTCCGTTTCGCCGCCGGATACGATGATTGTGTCGATGCACGCGGCACTGAGCTGCTCATGAAGGTTGGTGCCGGTCCATGGCGAATACACATGCTTGTCGAAAACCTTTGCTGGCGGGATGAATTGCGTCAGCTCCGGCACTAGGTCCGTCAACTCGGCTCCTAGTCGGCTGGTGGTCATAGAAGACCATCGTTCATAATAGTGGCGCCACATTCCGGCCCCCTCACCGGGCTGACGCGCAGGAATGAAGCGCGTGAAGATGGTTCGCTCGGGATGCGCCTTCGTCAAAGCGATGATGTTTGGGAGGATCCGCGCGAGCCACGGCATATGCCAGTCGGTATTTTCCGCGAACATGCGCTGCATGTCGACGCAAAGATGAACCGCTGTTTCTCCTGGCGGACCGTACTTCAGGTCATCGGGCTTGCTCACCGCCGCGAAACGCCCGTATGGCGGCCGCGGTTCCAGGCGTAGCGCCTCGAAGCGAGGCGCCGCTGTGCTTCCCAGATCTTCGAGTTCGCGCGCGGGAACCCAACTTCGATTATCAACGACAGAGTCCCGTCAGACGGGCCGCGTCGCGAGGCGCGGCGCTCTTCTGATCATTGTCGAAATAAACGTAGACGGATTTGTTCGAGCTCAGCCACGATTTTATCTCTTCAGCCCACAGCGCGAGCGTGCGCTTTGAATAACTGCCTTGGTAACGCCCGGTTGGGCCATGTCCGCGCACATAGACGTGGCGCGCCGTCGTAATCCACGGCGCCGGGGCATCATGATGATCGGAAATACAGAGAGCGACACGATGTTTTTCCAGGATGCTGTAGACGGCATCATCGTACCAGCTCGCATTGCGAAATTCGAAAACGTACCGATGGTGGGGAGAAAGCATCGCAAGGAAATCCGTGAGACGCACGCAGTCGGCGTTGAAATTAGCTGGAAGCTGAAAGAGGACGGGGCCGCACTTTGGCCCGAGCGCCGCAAGCCGTGTTTCCATGAGATCAAGAGAATTCGCTGAGTTGGCGCCGAGCCGCTTCCAATGGGTAATGAATTTCGAAGCTTTCCACGCGAACCGAAAGCGTGCGGGCGTTTGCTCTCGCCAGCTTTCGACGGCTTCGATCGAGGGCGTTCTGTAGAACGAACCGTTGACCTCGGTCGTTAGGAACTGTTCCGCGTACCAAGAAAGCCATTGGTTGCGCGGGGTTTGATCAGGATAGAAGCGTCCGCGCCAGTCGGCGTAACTCCAACCCGACGTGCCGATGAGCAATTTTAACTGCGGCTCGGCCTTTGCGTGCCGAGAAGTTCTTCGAGAGGATGAGGCCATCAAGTCCGGAGATTGTACTGCGCTGACTGAATGCACGATCTTTTCATCGAGTGGAAAATGAACATTGGAGCATCCAGTCCGCTGCGCGACAAATCATTGCACGCGTAGAATGCGGAGAAGTAGGATTCGTTCCAGGGAATGCAGAGGCGCGAGAAGTTCAAAAAGACGACACGTTCGCGCGGGGCCAGTTATGTATAGGATTGCTTTGATATTGCTGTCGCGGCCAATCGATCAGCCAGCGCCATGATCGTGAGCGTCAGATTCTTCTCATTAATGTCAGGCATAACGCTGCCGTCGCAGATGAAAAGATTGGGATGGTCGAAGCTCCGACAGTCCCGATCCACGACGCCCTCCCGACTGTTCGCGGCCATTCGGCAGGTGCCCGCGTAGTGAATGCCCTTGCCCGGCATCGCATCGGCAAAGGAACGGACGCCAATAGCGGAAAGAGACTTCATGATGGTTCGTCCCCATTTCACCATGCCGCGCTGCATGCGAAGATCATTTTCGCTCCAGTGAAAATGAACGTGAAGTTGAGGAATGCCATAGTTGTCGGGCTTTTCGCTGAGCACGACGCGGTTGTCGTCTTGCACCGACGGTTTGCCGAAGAAGATCAATCCGACATATGTGCAGAACAATTTCCGCGCGAGGAAGTCCTTCGCGCGAGCGGGCAGTTGGCGCATTCCGTCGAGATAGAATGGCAGCCACGGTATCGTATGCCCGCATTGGATCTGGAAACCGCCCCTATAGTCCTGCCGGTCGAAGACGAAGCGGGGGATGAGCAAATGATCGCCGATGCCCGGGCTGTAGGTTGGCTTGGTTCCGGCAAGCTTCCAGAGTGAACCAGATGCCATCACGCGGATATTGTCTTGCAGACCGCGTCCGAGCAGACCTGATGAATTCGCGAGCCCGACGGGCCAAGCGCTATCGCGGGAATTCAGCAGAATACGAGGTGTCTCGAGCGCACCGGCTGAAACAATGAACGTGTTTGCTTTGATAACGAAACGCTCGCGGGACTGCGTATCGATGCACTCCGCCAATTCGATCCGATCGGACTCCGGTGAACGCCGGAGCGCAACGACCTTCGTGTCATAAGCAATCCGGTAGTTCGCTCGTTTTTCGATTTCAGGGAGGAGGCGGCTTGAAAATTTGTAGATGCTTCCCGTTTTACAGCCATGGATGCAAAGGCCGCACTGTCGGCAGACGTTCGGCGCATCGGGCCGGGTCTCAATCGCTTTCCGGTTTGGGATTGGGCGAATCCCGAAGGACCTTAGCTTGGTGAGCCTCTTCACGAGGTATTCGTCAACTGGACGCAATGGGATTGGCGGCAGGAATTCTCCATCGGGAAGTTCCTCCAGCCTTTCTTGTGTGCCGCAAACGCCGATCAAACGTTCGACGGACGAATAGTATTGCGCAAGGTCGTCGTATTGAATTGGCCAATTGACGTCGCCGTCGCCGATGTCTTTCGCGCGGAAATCGCGGGGCGAATAGCGCAAGGACACGCCGGCCCAGAGATTTTGTTTGCCGTTTAGCCGGAAGATCTGACGATTGCGAAAGGTCGACGCGGACTGCGTCGTGGTGGAGGCGGTTTCGCCTCGAGCGTAAAGGCGCGCGGCCGGCGCATTTTCGTCGAAGTAGGCGTCTGCCGGAGAAACGGGCCAGGGCTTGTCCGGAGCAATTCCAAAATGCTCGTCGTCTTCCGGCGAACATCCATTCGTAAAATAATCGTCTTGGATTGCGGGACCCTGCTCGACCGATAAGACCTCATGCCCCGCCATCGCGAGCCGATAAGCGAGGATGCCGCCTGCAGCACCAGTGCCGATGATGCAGACATCCGTTTGTTCTACTCGTGGCATAACTTACGTCATCATTCTCGCGTGAAAGTCATCGGAAGCGTAGTAGCAATAGTCGAGAAGATTGTTGAGGGTCGTAAGGGACGCGGCGGGGCGGCCGGCCGTCCAGCGAAATTGCCCTGTATCAGTGTCATAGGTTCCTGCGGCGAGTGCCGATTCAAGCGCACGGTTCAGCGTTCCGTTTTGGCGGCAGGCGGCAAGGATCTTGGAGAGTTTCGGCATAAGATGCGATCGATGAAGGTGGCGATTTGCGAGTTCATGCATCAGGAGCATTGCCAATCGGTTCTCGTCGTCGATGTCGGCAACGTACCGGAATCTTTCTGGGACCGCCTTATTGTCGATGGAATCCGCGATCGTGTCTCTGAGCGTCGTCGCAAGCGGACGTGATTTGTAATCGAGTTCGCGCGCTGCCCGAGACGAGTTTGCCCAATAGTAGAGTGGCAGCGAACGAGCAAATTCGCGATGAATTGGATTTTTCCAAAATCCGAGCGTCGCGAGCGAAGCGGCATCCATTGCGGCGGATGCCAAGACCGGAACGATTGGCGGTATCTGATGCGGTATGCCAAGGCCTGTCTGGTCCGACAGTGCGCGCTGAAAGTCCAGGTTGGAAAGATTTTCCCCACCAAGGAGATACTGACCGCCCCCTCTCGTCAGGGCGACGACGTGAGCACGGGCGACATCGCGAACATCGCAGAACGAATGTCCGCCTTGGGCGACGATGGCCGGATTTTTTTTCAGGCAATGCCAGTGAACGAGGAAGGTCGTCGTCACCTTCGTTTGGGGGTTGGCGGCGGGCCCGAGCATCAAGCCGGGATTGAGGATGACGACGTTGCTGCCTCTTTCGCGCGCTGTGCGCGCGAGCCGCTCACATTCGATCTTGGAACGGTCGTACGCATTGAGGCGCGGTTCAGCTACGGCGTTTCTTCCGGTCTCCTCGTCAAAGGCGATCGGGTCTTCGCTCCCTGCGATGGCTGACATCGACGATGTGAACACGACGCGCGCGTGCGGATTCACGGTCTGGAGCGCTCGGAAAAAGCTTTCGGTGATTGAAACGTTTTGACGGGAATATTCGCTAATCGCGAGACCCGGCTGCCAATTTCTTCCGGCCGAAAAGATGGCTGCGTCGATGCCGGTCAGGGCTGCCTGCAAAGCCGATGTCTCATTGAGGTCCCCTATGGTGGTTTTTGCCGGCGGGGGTAGTTTGGTGGCAGAGGTATGGACGAACCCCGTTACGTCATGTCCCGCGTCGAGTGCGGCTTTGACGAGATGGCCGCCGAGATATCCCCCCGCTCCTGCAATGAGAACTCGCATCGCGCGCTCCGTACCGTTTTGCCTGGTGGGAAACGAGTTCGGAAACCCATATCCGTGCGGTCACTTTTGCCCAACGGTCATGCCCCCGTCGATGGCGATGTCAGGGATGCAAAAACCGCCATGCGCTGCGGACCAAGAAGGTCTGTCCAAACGAAGGGAGCGCAGGCATCAGCGATGAGTTGAAGCTAAATCAAGTCCATATGAACACGCTGGTGGTGCCCCAGGAGGGACTCGAACTCCTAGTGGAATTTCCCTTACAACTCAATTATTTCGTTGATTTTGCGACACAATTTTTATTCCGCTGCACAACATTTGACACAACATTTGACACAATGCGCGGGTATAGCCTCCTGAGAGAGGGAGGACACCTATGGCTGAAATGGCCGAAGCAATTCCGCAGGCCCGCAGGGGGTACTTCAAGCACCTCAAGCGCACCCTCATCGGCCGCATCGTCGGCAAACCCTACAAGCAATGGAAATACGGCATCGTTGAACCGCCGCCGGCGGAGGATTAGAGCGTGGCCAACTCTTCTGCGCACTCGCCCATCGATCGACTCATGGCCGTGCAGGCCCTCGTCATCCTTTCACCACTGGGGATAATGTGGCCTCTCGCGCTCTGTCCGTTTTGCAGAGAAAGGTCGTCATCCGCGGTCGAGTACGCAGAGCGAATCTAGCATTTAATGGGAGAATGTCCGCTGTTCGCCGACGAGCAGACGGATCAGTTTCGTCCGCTAAGTCCCATGTGTGGACGGCACCCCGTTGGCAAGGACTTTCTGGTCAGTCTCGCAGGGCTGGTCGGTAGCGCCCATGTGTCCGGCCTTTTTTCTCGGCGCGAACACCGATGGCCTTCATGCTATCCGCAAGATCAGCTCCCGATCAAAAGCACGGCCCTGGGACAATTGGGTTTTGCTGATCTCGGTGGTCGACCTCTTACTGCATGACCTTCCTTTCATACCGACGTCTTGGTGGCTACCGTCCCTCGCAAGGCAATTTTGTAATCTTGCGTCTGAGCCTTTGTGGTCATATTCCTGTTGTACCTGACATTATGCACTTGCCCGCCTACGCCTTGTTTTTTTTATTCGGCTCTTTTTTTGTCACGTCGTTTCACGCCCGCCCATTGCAGCATTTCAGCCGAGTCATCGGGGGACGCGATGCTTTGGAAATCTGTTCGAGCCTATTCGTCCGGGCTGGCCGCAGAGACCGGACAGACAGGAAATGGATCGCTTTGGTTTTGGATCTTAATATCCGTTGGATTGGCCGCGATACTCATTGCGATCCTTAGTTTCGCGTTGCCCGCCGGATCGACCGCTGCCACCTTTCTTCTTGACCATGATCCGACGTCTCTATTCGCGCCGATCTATCCGGCTACCATCCAAAATCTCCTGCATATCCTGACCTCCGTGGCCATTGGAATTCTCTTATGGCGGACTCAGCAGATAAAATTCGAGGCGAAGCAGTTATCGCTCGGACTTCTGCCGGAAGATGACGAGGCGATCTTGCCTATCGATCAACTCGGGCCATTGCGGCGGCGTGTGCTTGCGGCCAAGACAGGGGCGGCGCTTCCGGACTTAATTGACGCCGTCGTCCTGCAAGTCATGACGACCCGTTCCATCGAGCAGAGTTCGGGCATGCTGACCGCCAAGCTCGAGCTGCTCGGACATCGCATCGATCTTGGCTATCAGATCGTCCGCTATCTTGCATGGCTCGTCCCGACAATCGGTTTCGTCGGCACGGTCGTGGGCATTGCCATCGCGCTGGCAGGAATCAAGGATCCGCAGCACCTCGAACTGACACGCATTACGGCCGGGCTCGCAATCGCCTTCTACACCACGATCCTGGCGCTCATCGAAAGTGCCGTAATCGTCTTCCTGCAAAATATCATTCAGACTCGCGACGAGCTCACGCTAAACCGGGCAGCCGAGTACTGTCTCGGCAATCTCATCAATCGCCTTTATGTCGGCGAAGGGTAGCAAACATGATGCTGCGCCGGACCAATCGCCAGATTGAGGTCTTTGATATCTCCCTCATGGCGGTGGTCACCAAGGCAATGGGCGCCTTTTTGGTGCTTATGCTGCTTTTACTTCCCTATTATAAGGGTGCCCCTCCGAGCATGACGTCGCCGGAGGAAGCGCAGCGCGCAATTGCGGAAGCAAGGAGCCAGATTGCGCAAGCCTCCGAGACCCGCGGGGAAGATGCCGTGGCTCTCAAACGACAACTCGAGGCGGCGCAAACAGCTTTGCAAAGAGCGGGTAATTCCGTCCGGGAATTGAAGACCGAACTCGATCAGGTCTGGTCACAGTTCTCGCGCACGCAGAAGGAATTATCCGACTCGCAGAAGAACATTGCGCAGTCGCGCGCCGCGCAAGCGCAATTACAAAGTCAGTTGGCGGACACCAGAGATACTCTGCTGATTGCGCAACGGGTCGCGGCGGCTCTGCAGGCTAAGGCGAAGGGCACGCCCGTGGCGGACAGCGCAAACGATCGGCCGATGGTCGTGCTCGAATATTTTACGTCCCCCTTATGCAAATCGCTGTCGCCTCTCCTGTTGGCTAATTTCATTCCGTCTGACGCCGCTCATCCACCCAAAAGCGGCATTGATATTTTACCGATGGCGACACCGCTGGCGACGCGATGGGCATCCTCCGATCCGATGATTACGAGAATGCATCGCCAATTTTTGCATTTGCCGAGTGGTCTTGGCACGTCTTACGTCAGCGCCGCCATCGATCAGGCACCTCCCACAGGCTGCGATATCGGCGGTCAGATCTCTGCAGTTGCCGTGCAAGACAGCAAAGCCGGCGCACAGCAGTTGAATAGCCACGCGGTGGCATTCCAAAAGCCGATCGGCGTCAAAGGTCAGCTGCTTCTCGCCGTGGTCGAACGCAGCGATAAGGACTTCGCCGTCCGTGAACCGACGGATGCCGACATTGCAGCTTGGAGCAAATCCCTTGGAGGTAATGTGCCGCCCCAACCTCCGGCGATCCAACAACGCAACTCTCCTTTTGGGCCCGTCGGTCCTCCAACCAGCCAAGACGGCAATCAACCGGCGGCGCACACGTCAACGAACGACAACGCGAAGCAAATGATCGAGCGCCAACAAGAGATTAGGAAACAGATGGAACAACATCTTTTGGTGCGGACGCCGACAGGTCCATCGCAACCTGCTGAACCGGAAAAACCAAAGTAAAACCTGTCGCTGGAAGAGGAGCGCCATGACACGCCTGATCCGCTGCATCGAAGGGCACGTCTACGACGCCGACGAGCACACGACCTGTCCGCGCTGCTCCCTGTCACAAGAGACCGAGGCACAACCTGTCGGAAGCAGCGTCTTGCGCTGGGAAAGCCACGCCGCGCCGGGACGCTTCAATATCCGCTGGCTCGCGATTGGCGCATCAGCTGCCGTCTGTCTCGCCGGCATCGGCTATTGGAAGATGCATCGGACAACCCCTGAAGTCATTCAGGAGGAGACTCAAAAGATCGTTCCTCCGGCCGTTCCAACTGCACCGGCCAAGCCGATCCTACCACCGGCATCACCGCAACCTGTCGCACACGAAGAGCCACCCGCTCCACCTCCTCCGCAACAGTCTGAACATCGTGCCTGGCCGGATAATCCACCATTGACTACGCTTCCGGTACCGCAACCTCTGGATAAACTGAGCACCCAATCGGCGCCTGAAATCGTGGCAGCACTCGGGTCGGCCGGCCCGCTTCCTCCAGAACTTCTCATGCTGGCGCGCTATGCATTAGGTGTGGGGCTCATAGACCACGGCAAGCTTGATGTTGGGCTTCCTCTCATTAAGCAGGCTGCAGAATATGGTGTCGCGCGTGCGCAGACGGCGCTCGGGCACGGGTATCTCACCGGATCTTATGGTCTGCAAAAGGACCTTCCTGCGGCACGGCGCTGGCTGCAGAAAGCCGCCATCGCAGGCGAGCCCGAAGCGGCTTACGAACTCTCAGCCCTAGAGTTCGGCGATCCTTCGCCCCAGGGCAAAGCCGCGGCGCGCGAGCATTTTCTAGTTGCGTATTTTGCAAACTTTCCGTTGGCATTCCAGCTTATGGGCAAGGCGCGGCGAGGCGACGCCGAAGCGTCCAAAATCTTTCAGCAGCTTAATCTTGATCCCGCGCGCATGCCGTTGACTGTACCGTTCTTGTTCGCAACCCAAAGACGGTCGAACCCCGAACAAACGCGAGACCAGCTGAATGTCTTTTCGCAGCGGGTGGCTATCGCCAAGTTGTATCTTGCGACAATGATGCGGCATGGCGAAGGGGGCACGCAGGATAAGCGCGCGGCTCAACCATTGTTTTTGCAGGCCGCAGAAGCGGGATATACGGCTGGCCTGATTTATGCGGCCGAAGGAAAGCTCGACAGTTCTGTAGGGCAGGTCTCGCATTATGAGGCCATCGTTCTCCTGGCGATCGGACATGCCTTTCCAACCGGCGTGATTACCGGAATCAATCCGCTGGCTCTATACGAGGATACGCTTCGGCAACTTCCGCTGCAGCAGTCGGCGGCGGTCAAACAATTTCAGGACGCACTCCGCAGTGTCGCCATGCCGGGCTCGATTCTTGCGACGCACAAGGAATAGCAAACCGGCATGATGCCCGCCTCTTCCATTTTTGAAGGCGATGTCCCTCCCATGCCGCTGCACGAATTGCAGATCAGGGTTATCTATTTGATCTTCGCCATCGCGTGTCTTTGCGCTGTCTCACTCGCCGTGATCGCTCGGTCGGCGGCGGCCGACAACCGTCCATTGGGTTGGCCTATTCCACGGTATGACCAGCATGCGAGTGTGCCTCATCAGCGGTGCTCACCCCTTCATCGCTTGTCGTGTTGCTCAGGGAACAGCGAACCCGGGTCTTTTTTGAGAGAAAAAGGGCGCATTCGGTCAAGGGAGGTCATGCAATGCGCTTTTCGATAACCGGCGGCTTAGTGGCCCTATTATTCGCCTTTGCTGCAAATTCTGGCATCAACGTCGCACCCGCGGCGGCCGCACACGCGGAAAAACACGGCAAGCTGCACGCGCGTCTCTCCGAGCGTCACCCGGGCATGCTCCTCATGTCGTGGAAGGGGCCAACGGATGAATCCATGGCGCCGCAGATCGCAGAGGCGTATAATCAATACAAGGGCGAGATTTCTGCCATCTACCTGATCCTGAACTCGCCCGGCGGTTCGGTTCGATATGGCGAACGTGCCATCGCCGTGCTTCAGGAAATCAAGAAGTCAGTCAAGCTCTACACCGGGGTCAAAGCGGGCGCGAAGTGCGCCTCGATGTGCGTCTTCATCTACGTGCAGGGGGACAAACGCTTCGCCGCCCCCGCAAGTCTCTGGCTCTTTCATGAGGTCTCGAGGTCCGATTCCCACAAGCACCTCGTATCGTTGAATCGGGACGGATGGCTGAAAATGGTCGACCGATACTGGGTCCCGGCTGGCGTCGACCTGAACTGGATCGCGAGGGTCAAGGCCGAGGCAATGAGCACGAATGTTTGGGAGTCTGGCGCGCAACTTCTGCAGGAAAATGCAAACCTCGTGCAGAAGCCATTATCGGACAACAAGCTGCGCGTCATCAACGCAACGCCGGATGACTGATCATCCGCTCGACCTTGACCGGCGGCGGTGGCACTATTTGATGAAATAGCCCGCCACCCGCCACTGTCCGTCGCTCTCACGTTCTGGCGTAACGGTCTCGATTGCCGATGCCTTATGTTCAAAGGCGGTGTCGAACTGGATCACGACATATTCGCCGTCCGGCACGCCGGGTAAGGTGTTTGTGTAGGTCGCGCTTTTTAGTTTTCTTGAAGGACATGCCCGAGCGGATCGCGAACGGCATGAAGCGAACGTTGCCAATTGTCCGACGTGGTCGCATTCCTGAAGTAGAGGGATGCCTGCTGATGGCTCTCGGCGTACTTTCCTGCATCGCAGAGGCTAAGCCACGCGAGCGCCGCTTGGTGTGCCAAATCTTCCGGCTTCTCCTGAGCGGCGACGGCAAAGCCGCTTACCGCGAAAATTCCCATCAGGCCCAACGCAAGGATCGTGCGCATTGAAAGCATCGACTTCCTCCACCATCTATGAGCATCGAGGCAAAGACTAAATCACCGCAAAGGATATGCAAAGCGTGAGACGGCTATGGCATTTGCGGACAAGCAGTTGAATCGGCAAGCCAAAGAGGACTGCCTCAGCGCATTCTGATGAATACATGTCCGTTCGTTGTGTCCAACGCCCGGCACCTCGCCAAACGGTAGGGGCCCTGTGCGTTACCGGCTCAGCTTTTGTCGAGTCCGGGATCGTTCATGTCCGTATCGCTCATGCCAAGAAGATAAGTGACGTTGCGGGCGATGTAGACGCTTTCGAGGTCGCGGGCTGACCGTCTTCCCACATACCGCGGGACCTTCTCCAGCCCGTGACGCCGTTGTGCAGGGCAAGCTGGCGAAGAAGATCGACGCCGTGGATGCGAGCTTCAACAAGGCCGTGCACAACAACGTCGGTATCGCCGATCCGGCTTTGAGCGCCCATTAGGCTTCCCGTCAGCGGATCGTGTCATTGGCCGGCGATGGGCAGGGACATGCCTTTAGCAGGTTCCAGCAGCGCCTGGCGATGCGGGAAGGCGGGAAAGCCAACGTCGGTGGCGTCCAGACGAAGTTTGGCGCAGTCCGGTGCAACGATCGAGGATGCTGCAGAATTCATAGAGCGGGCCACCGGCGAGCCTGCCTTAGCCCGCATGCTGTCCCGTCACGACATGCCCGATCGCGTGGATCACGTGCGCGGTGACCACCGCGTACAGTGCCCACAACGGTTTCAGGGTGAGTTTCGCGACGTAGGCCAGGGGATATGCCGTCAGGGTTGCAAAAATGATCGTGCCGGCCACGAAGAACGCGGGCACCGTCAACCACCCGATCCCCCTTATGCCGCCGGTCCCGAGGAGCCACTTGAAGACGATCCAGCTCAGCACGGCGCCGATGATCAGCTGCGCGACGATGATGACGCGTTGGGCTTGGCTGAATGTTTCCCGCTCGTAGACCAACGTCCGCCAGAACGCGGTGGGCACGATCTGGAGGACGTTCCCGACGTAAGGCGCCGACGGCCAAACCTTTGCGGCCTTTGCCGCGCAGCCATCATAGTCCTTGTGAGGAACCTGCGTTGCGATGCATTTCAGGTCGTCGTGCGCGCAGTCGCGGTGCGCGGGCACGATCAGCCGGCTGCTGTCGAGGCAAAGCTGATAGGCGGGCTGTTTGTCGAGTGGCAGTTTGGGGTTGGTGACGAGGGTTAGGGTCGAGGCGAACTGCAACGGATCGAACGTGTCCAGCGCGGCGACGACCTGCTCTTGGAACGCTTCGTCCTCGTGGACGGTGCCGAACACGTACCAGTGGATGATGGACTCCACGACCGCGACCGCGATGATGAGAAAGACGAAGCTCCCGGCCGCGGCGGCGGCCTTCCAAAACCAGTCCCTCTCCGACGGCGAATGCGGCATGGCGGGCTAGAAGTATGGCAAAGGGTCGACGGGCGATCCCTCTCTCCGGATCTCGAAATGAAGATGGGGTTCTGTGGAAAGTCCAGTGTTTCCTTCAAGGCCGATTTCCTTTCCAGCATCGACGCACAATCCCGGCCCGACCTCGGCGCGCGCGAGATGGGCATAGAGGGTCTCCATCCCGTTAGTGTGGGCGATGATCACCGTCACCCCGTCGTCGGGAAGGGTCCCGGCAAAGACGACAAAGCCGGAAGCGACGGCATGGACCCGGCTATCGCCTCTGGTGTAATCGATGCCGGTATGGAGTTTGACTTTCTTCAACAGGGGATGGGCGACAAGACCATACCCCTTGATGACCGCGCCCTCGACGGGAGGCGTAAGATGTCTCGTGAGGGGTACGGGTCCGCACCCCGGGACGGTTCCGGGAAAGGAAAGAAGAGCGGACGTTGCGGCAAGCAAAAGGGGAGGCATGCGGTTCTCCCTCCGTTGGTACGGTCCCACGTTACCGCTACGTTTCAGGCGAAAGATGGACATATCGGTGAGCGACGCATTCGCCGACACGCCGGCCATAGGAAATCTTTCGCCAATTGTGCTCACCTCACCACCCTACGGCTGATGGACCTGCGGCATGGACCCAAGCGCGAATGACATCAAGGCGATTGCCGACGCCGTGCCGTGGCTTGTCCTTACCGGAATCCTTGCCCTGGTCTTATACGGACCGCTTCGCCCCGGCATCCGAAAAGCACCCGCCCTGCGATGGCCGGTGCTCCGATCGGCCGAGGAGACATCACGAACCCGATGAAACAACTGGAGTACTGTACCGGGTCGATTTCCAAACCCAGCCCTGCTCAACTAATCTGAGTACCACGGTCGAGTCCGCTATGGGACTAATCGTCGACCGCTGCTAGCGCCGGCGCCTCTTGGCTGGAGTCGAGGTAGTCCGATAGCCTCCGTCGGATGGTGGGTGCTTTGGGCCAGAAGCGGAACTGCATGCTTCGCGCTTCCCGTTAAGCGATGACGGCTCTGTCCCAATAGCTGCCGTCGCGTTCTGCTAGATCGGAGACGTTGGGAGCGCCGCCGACCACGTCCGGTATCGGAGATAGTGCGCGAGTTCCTCAGATATCGATCTTTCAGCGATTTTGATCGCGTCGTCGACATCAATACCGAAGTACCTGACCGTGCTTTCGATCTTGGAATGCCCAAGCAGGAGTTGAGTTGTCCGGAGATTTCTTGTTCAGCTAGCCTTTCTACTGATGCTCGCGACGCCAAGCGCCCGGGCTCAGCTTTTCCATGCGCGTGAAAACCCGCGTGAAGTGGCTCTGGTCGGCGAACCCGCAGATCAGAGAGATCTCCGAAAGTGCCATGTTCGTGTCGAGAAGGATCTCCTTCGCCTTGTCTATGCGGACCTGAAGTAGCCACCGATGTGGCGGCACGCCCGTTGATTTTCGAAACGCGCGCGCAAAATGGCTGACCGACAGGCTGCATTCGCGAGCGAGATCCTCAAGCGGAAGATTGCCATCAATGTTTGTTGCTATCATCTCCTTGACCCGTCGTTCCTGGCGAGCAGTGAGATGACCGCGAAAATTCGGAACCGTCGTGGGATCGCGTCCGGAATACGTCTGCAGAACATGGGCGCAAACCGCTGTCCCAATATGGTCGACGAATATTCTATTGACCTGCTCGGGTCTTTCAAAAGCCGGCAATAGGGTATGTGCGAGCTGTCGCATCACCTCATCGTCCATAAAGGGCGCATGGGTCAGCTCATCCAGCCGAGGCATCCCGTCCTCCTCGGCTATAGCTGATAGTGTTGCTCGGGGAATGTACCAATGAACGGAATGAAATGGATCGAGAACGTGCGCAACGGGATTGCGTCGCAGGTCGAAAATCGATGTCGTACCTGGAGCGACTGCGCCCTTCTGTATGGAACGGCCGCCAATAAATAACTCATGATCGGAAAGTCCCCGGAACTGCACAGCAACGAGGTAGGCTTCTTCATAAGGGATAGGGGTGGTAAGCCCTAAGCCCGGAGCGTCGCTCTTGAGCTCCGTTACCGCAAATGACGTGTTCCTTAGAGAGTTCGTAAGCAACGCGGGAGCTTCGTCGAGCCGGAAGTGCTCGCCCAGTCCACGGCCGTAGGCGCCATTTTCAGGCATGACCCGCCTCTTGCAGAGATTGAGAGCGGCGGAAACTTATCATGGCTGGCTCAAAAAAATAATTGTCGTGAAGATGAACTTGCGTTTTCGAGATCCGATGACCGTCTAAATTCCATCGGGTATCTCCACCCACTGTGATTTTCTTTGCGCCGTTTGGGGCAGCTGCTAGCCATTATCCGCTTTGCAAAACGATTTTCCCGCGTGGCCGCGACCGCATCCCCTCCAACATTTCATGGGCTTTGACCGCCTCGGCCAGCGGTAATATCGTTCCAATATTCGTATCGATTTCCCCTGCATCGAACATTTCAGCCAGCCTGTTTAGGCCCCTGGTTTTCACTTCCACATGAAGTCGACTCACGCGAATTCCGCGCCTTGCGATGTCGTCAATATCTGGTTGAGCCACAGCCGACACCAGCACGCCACCGGGTTTCAATACGGTGAGCGCTCGCCTTTGTACGTCGCCCCCGACAGCGTCAATGATGGCATCAACGGGTTCCGGTCCGTCGTCCCGAGTAAATCGATAGTCGACAACCTCATCGGCATCGAGGCCTATGACGAACTCGACGTCATTGTCGAAGGCAGTCGCTATGATATGTGCGCGGACCATCCGACCAAATTGGATTGCGTAGGCTCCAATATTTCCAGCGCCTCCCAGCACCAGTACCGATTGACCCGGTGCTACACGAGCGTGATCGAAGAGCATTTGCCATGCGGCCGTCGCGCCGATGGGAGCCGAACTCGCTTCTATGTGGCCAAGTCGTCGGGGCTTTATCGCTATCATATCGGCGCGCGCAATCGCATACTCCGCATTTGCGCCGGTGAACTGCTCATTGGTTACCCCGAATACCTCATCCCCGACGGTGTATTGATCCACGCCCTCCCCAACCTCACCGATAACCCCTGATATCTCCGCTCCGATCGTGAAAGGGAGGATAGGTGCAGGAATCCTGCGGCCCGAGCGGACATCCGCGTCCCATTGACCTACACCGCTTGCTTTTACGCGGATCAGTACCTCTCCGGGCCCGGCCTTTGGAATGGGAATATCGTCCAGTCTAAGCGCTCCTGGAGAACCGAAAGCATGCGCTCGGATTGCCTTCATTGAAGCGGCCATTGCGAATGCGTGAGCCTTAGGTTTTGTTTCGAACACGGGAGGATTCCCAATTTTCCGACTGGTGCAGCCGTTACGAAAATAGTTCGAGTAAAAGTACTCGATATCGCCAGGGAATCCGGCGGCGCTCTCGTGCTCCACCACGAGAGCGCTTTGAACAAGCAGTGAGGTCATTGCCGCTCGCTGAATGAAATAGGATAGGCAGCATTGCGCAGCACCAGCATCGGATCAGCAGCTTCCACTCCCACATGCGGCTGGCCGGGAAGAAAGAGGAGGCTCTTCTGAGCTGCCTCGGGATCGGCGGGTGGCTTTGTCAGAGTGAAAGTCCCAAGCTTCACCAGCTTTCTACTCTCCGGCCACGCAATTGACGGATCTTCGATGGCGTCGCCCGCCTCAGCGACCTGGGCGAACCAATCAAAGATGATTGGTTCCTTCGCAACGCGCTTCAGGAGATCGTCCTGGAGATAAGTCGCGCTCTCCGCCTTGCGTTCTTCCGGCGTTAGATAGTGCTCTCCAGCCCTTGGCACGACGCGATAGCGGATGAAGACCGACTTTCCCTCCGCGTTGGTGAACTTCAGTGAGTTGACGCCGAAGTAGGTCGCTTGTGCATACGAAATGGGATACGTCCTCGAGGCCAGAAACTGCGCGGCTTTAGGGTTCTTTTCTAGGAATTTCTCAACCGCTGTTGGATGCGGCGCGGTGGGTCCGCTTGCAGCGAGCGCCCGCAGGAATACCGCGAACTCGTCGAATGTCGCGACGATGAAGTTATTGTGCTGGTTCGTTTCGATGTCGAATTCATCGCCATCCGCGGCTTTGATCTTCGCTGCAAACCCCGCCGGAGAAGCGGCATCGGCATTGTCGGGCAGGTCGGGGAGACCGGCGAAGAGCGAAAACCGCGCGACCACTGGCACCGTCCCGCCGCCGAATACAGGCGTCTTGACGATCGATCTCGCTTCCGGTGCCGGCGTAAAGGTACCCTCGAGCATGGTCCCTTTCGTATGCACGGCGCGGGCATGGTGCTTACCAAATGCTGTATGCAAGGCCTCCACCATGCTTTGCGGCGTTTCCTTGGCAGTTGACGCCTTTACGTCGCCCGCGTGGGCCTCGTTGACGAAAAACAGCGCAGCGGCGATCGCCACAAGCGGGCGGGAAAGCTTGGCCGCAGGATACGCATTTAGTGTCCGGAAGAGCGAGCGCACGTTGAACCTCCATTTCTCGGTTGAGCATGGAGCTTCGGAAACCACCCGCCTGTTGTATTTTCTGATTCCGCTTTCGTTTGTCGGAACCGATCATGATTATCGGGGTCACCGCTACATCTTGCGGAGCCTACGCCATGCGACCGGGCTTTCTCCCACCATCTGTTGGAATACGCGCGTTAGATGGCTTTGATCCGCAAATCCGCACGCTTCAGCGATTTCAGCAACGCTGGTGCCCGAGTTTAAAAGCAAATCCTTCGCTCTGGCGACGCGCTGCTGCAAAAGCCAGCGATGCGGCGGTACCCCAGTTGCGTTTCTGAATGCGCGCGTGAAATGGCTGACGGATAGCCTGCACTCTTGTGCCATTTCCAATAGAGAAACGTCTCCACCCAGATTACCAAGAATGAGCGACTTCACCCGTCTGACTTGGGCCGAGGTTAATTGGCTACGGGGCGAGCGTTTGTTATCGGCTCCCGCTCCGTAGGTGCGTAATAGATGAGCATAGAGTGCGCACGCAGTATGCTCCTTGAAGAGCGCGCTAACTTCTTTTGGCCTCGCCAACGTTGGTAGCAAAGCATGACCCAAGAAAGCTATGATGGCGTCAGGAAGGCCCAGTCCTCTTTCCATTTCAAGAGTAGAGGTGGCGCGGACATCGTTGGCGGCCGCATATTCCAACAGCGAGCGGCGGGTAAAGTAGAATTGAACGGAATCGAAGCAGCTTTTCACCGCCGCGATAATGTCGTCCTCGAGGTCGTAGAGGTTAGAGCATCCCTGGAGGAGCGAGAGATGGGGACAGGGCCGTCCGTTTATCCATAGTTGACGGTGCGCGAAATCTCTGAGCTGCGTAGAGATAATGTAGGCTGCTTCGTTGGGAATTTTCGTTGTCAGGCCAACGCCGGGCGCCTCTGAGGTCAGGCGAGTGAAAGCGAACTTCTGCCCGAATAGCGTATGCACCAGAGACGGGGGCGACGCAGAAATCCGCGCGTAACCCGCTACTCGATTTCCATATGCGCCTCGGTCTGGCAAAACGATGCTTCCGGATTAATCGACATGACGTGATGAGGAATGTATTCCGCAAACAAGTTATAGTCGACAGACAGTGACAACAATTTATTTTTCATACCGATGGATTGCATCCCGATTATATATTTTTGAACGCGCATCAGGAACCGCCCGAAAAATAATCCGATTTCCCTTTGAGCGCTCTAGTGGAAACCAGCGACGATCGCGGCACGTTCGCGGATGACTTTCGCGTTATTTCTGAGTTCATCGCCGACGGGAACCCCGTTAATCCTGATATTCGGATTGGACCAGACCGGCAGCCTTGGACAGCCCCCACAACTCTCCGCGTAGCTCATGATGTCCCTCCAATTGTTCTTGGAGTCTATGAACCCATGCCCGAAGGGAAAAGGAGTCCTGCTGTCATCTTCAGCAAGGTCATGGCGGGCACCAATGATATGCCCGATCTCATGCGCCAGAGAATATTCTAGCGCGGCGCATTCATGGTGGACGACCGCGAAAGCTTTATTTGGCGGGCCTGCCACCTGAGCCGACAATCCGCAGCCGTGGGGATTGTCGACAACAAGGATGGCTATGTTGGCGTGGTACTGTGCCTTTAGAGAATGGATCTCGTCCATATATCCGTCGTGATCGTAGACGAAGCGATAGAGATCATCGAATTGAACCCCGCTTTCCACGTAGTCGGTCAGATAGGCGTGAACGAGCTTGACACGCACGTCATCAATCCCGCTGTTGCGGAACGACTGATTGGTTTCTTCTACGGCCAGGTCGAGCAGATCCTTTTCAATATCGTGGTAATGGCTCGCGGCCTGCCTTGTGTAGGCGACAATGAGAGTAATCGTGATGCCGTCGGCTTTTGACGTCTCGCTTTCCGCAGAAGTTATTGGGGCGTGTGTCGCGGTACTGCGGCCTTCGTGCGAAAGTGGCGCATCCTCCATCTTTTTCAGATCGCCATGCACGGGGTGCTGAGTATCGTTGCCGGCGCGTGTCGGCGCACCTGCCATGCTCGCGTCTCCCTGCTTCACCAGCGGGTCGTCCCGCAGGTTCATTTTCCGGATCATTTCTCGGCTCATGGGCTGATGATCAGGTGGAAGCATCTTGGGGACCATCTCGACGACGCCTTGCATGCCGCCGCCCATTGGCTTCACGACATACTTGCGGCCGGCATAGGTGATGGTGCCGGTCAATCCCGCTTTCGGTCGCCAGATCAAGGTCACTGGCTCACCACTATTAACGGTGACGCCGTGCCAAACGTAGCCTTCCGCGGTCTTGACCACGCTCGTACGGCGGGCGGTCACGGAAATCTTGTCATTCAACGGCGTGAACAGCGTGCTTGGCGGTTCGCCGTCGACTGAATTCATCCCCTTCGTAAAGGCGTACTCGAGAAGAGAGGGGTTTGGGAGCTCCATCATGGCGCCCCCGACCGCAGCCTTCGATGCCATGGTCTTCTCCACCAGTTCCTTTTGGATAGGATCAAGGGCGGGTGGGGCCGGATAAGGCGTCAGCATACGGTTCCAGTTCCGATCGAGACGGTTAACGGTCACGCCTCTCCGGTTCGCCAAGGTGATAAAGGCATCGACACGGGAATTCTCCACACGCCACACCTGCGAGTGCGTCATAAGAAGCATTTCGCGCGCAGGGTTGCCGGCAGCGTCTTTCAATACCTCATACTCGGCACTGTTATCCGTGGGGAGGTTCGACAGAATGAGCTCCGAGCGGCTTTCGCCAGCGGAAGCCGTGAGTATGAGAAAATAGGGGCCAGAAAGAAAAATGCCGAAGCATCCCGCAAGTGCCGCGACGAGACGTGTTGCTCGCAACAACTGAATCATCGGCGTTGTCCACACGCTCGGGCGGACCGTTGTGAGAGCGGCCCTTTCCGAGATTTAAGAGCTGGCGGACTCCCGATTTCCTGGAATCGCGAGCCCGCGTTATTCTAAGAATGCGTATCAATTCTTCTTCTTCGCTTGCATGTCGGCCAGGATTTCGTCCCAAACGCCATGGGGAGTGATCGAGCCGTCGCCGGCGGTGCATGAATCATATGCACCGAGCGCCTTGCGCACATATCCGGCCAGTTCATCACCACTTACGTTGTCAACGTAGGGGGACATCTTTGTAACGAAGTTTTTATAGCCGGAATCGCAATCCGACTTGGCGGCAAAGGTGGGCGTCGCGCCGGCGGCGAGGAAGGAAACAATCAGAGAAACTGCTATCTTTTTCATGGGATGGCTCCTTGTTCGATATATGGACCGGTCGCCCACGATCCTTCTGCACAAAGTCGAACTTAATTTTTACAGAATCGCAGCGACGAACGAGCTGATGTTCGCGCAAGGGCGGGTTACCGTATTTTATAAAAAGCGCGCGTTTTGGCGGATTTTGCTATTCCGGGATAGCGAGCGCGAGGCTGTTCTTCAGCGCTTCGGCAGCCTGGAATGTCTGCTGATAACGACTGGTCGAATTTATCAGATCAGGCTGGAAAGCAAATGCGGTTGGCCGAGAGGTTTGCTTTCTCTGCAAGAAGATTTGAACGCGAGGGACCGCTTCGTCCCACAAACAGACATTCCGAGCGCGCAGAGATAGATGTTCGCACGCACATGGCCACGTTTGCTCTCAGCCCGAGAGCGGAACTGCAGGATGCGAGGGCTCAGGGCACCCTCACGAAGAGGTGCTGCTACCTTCCGTGCGCAAAATATCTACTCTGATCTCGAACCGCTTGAGGGGAGTTTGCATCGTTCCCATCCGGAAATGAAGGGGCGCCGAGGCTTGGCGGGCAAAATGCCCGTGCATGGAGAACAAAGAATAGCCAGTCTCTTCTCTGTTGGCCCCCAAATGTGGTCGATCGCTTGTCTTGTCTTGTCTTGTCTGGGCGGTCAGCTCGAGCCGGACAAGCGACTCGCCGTTATCTGCCGAATGGTGGCTCGCGCGTCTCTACTGCATGGGAAGGCTGGTCGGAAAAACCAAAATGCGGCGCGTCCTCAGAGACGGCTTTTCGTCGACCAGCTTGCCCTTATTCGATGGTCTCTGGCATGTCTGCTGGTCAATTCCTACTCCATATTGTCTACCCGTTTGACAGAAATCGACATCCCACAGCTGGCGTCGTAATGGGATGTCGGATTTCAGCGGACAGATGAGCTGGCGCTTTCGATACAAGATGGACAAGAACATCGCGGAGCATTATCCATTCGAAATAGCTTATTGACTATTTCGTTGTGGAGCCTGGAGCACAGATGCTATGTTTGTTAGGCAAATGAGTTATCTGGTAGCTCTCGCACGAGAGAAGCATTTCACGCGTGCGGCTGAGAAATGCCACGTTACCCAATCGACACTGTCGGCGGGCCTGAAGGCACTCGAGCGCGAGCTCGACATGCGTCTGGTTTTGCGTGGACCGCGATTTATCGGCCTGACGCCCGAAGGCGAACGTGTGGTGACGTGGGCCTCACAGATCATCTCCGACTACGAAAGCCTCAAGCAAGATGTCGCCGGAATTCGCGATGGCTTGAAGGGAACCTTACGGCTCGGAGTGATCCCAGCGGCGATGCCTGCTGTCGCCCGGCTGACGTCGCCGTTTTGCGCCAGGCATCCCGGTATTACCGTCGATGTCTTCTCGATGACGTCGGTCGAGATCCAAGCGGGCATCGATAAGTTCGAACTCGATGCCGGTCTGACCTATTTGGAAAACGAGCCACTTTCGAACGTCCGCAAAACGCCGCTCTATCGCGAGCGCTATTTTCTGGTCACGCACATCGACAGCCCGCTGGCACAGAGCGATGTTGTCTCGTGGAAGGAGGCGGTTGCCGAAAACCTCTGTCTGCTAAACGAAAGCATGCAGAACAGACGCGTTCTTAATAAGCTCGCGGAGTCTCTTGGATTGAAGCTTGCGCCATCTGTCACGTCGAATTCGTATCTCGCAATCTGCTCGCACGTTTGCGCAGGCGAATGGTCGAGCATCATCTCGCATTCGTTTTCTTACATTTTTAGCGGTTGCAAAGAGTTGGCGCTCGTCGAATTGACCGAGCCTAGGCACAGCCAAGCCATCGGTCTTGTCGTCTCCGATCGCGATCCGCTCACTCCTCTCGCGCACGCCCTCATCCGTTGCGCCTCGCGTCTCGACCAGGACGATCTTTTCGCGCCCGCTTTCGTTGTGGCGGACTGATCGGTCATATCGATCAGCCTAGAGATCTCATTCGTTTGACCGTCTGGCACACAAGGCCCGACAACTCGCGCGCTTGGTCGAGGAAGAGCTTGCAATAGCCGGCATCAAGCGAGGAAGCGCGAAGAGGAGCGAAACCGCGGCTGACGAGAGCTCGGCGTATCACCCTCACCGACAGGTTGTCAGTCGTTTGGACCTATCCGGACGAAGCGTTTTCTCTTGGCCTTTTTCATGAATGGAGTTTGAGATGGCTAAGATTGTATGTGTTCTCTACGACGATCCCGTTACCGGGTATCCGAAATCGTATGCGCGTGACGACATTCCGAAGATCACGAAATATCCCGATGGGCAGACGACGCCGACGCCGCGTGCCGTTGATTTCGTTCCCGGACACCTGCTTGGCAGTGTGTCGGGCGAACTCGGCCTTCGCAAATATCTCGAAAGCAACGGCCATACTCTGGTTGTGACGTCCGATAAGGACGGCGCCAACTCGACGCTCGACAAGGAACTGCCTGACGCCGAGATCGTCATTTCGCAGCCCTTCTGGCCCGCTTACATGACGGCGGAACGGATCGCGAAGGCGCCGAAGCTGAAGATGATCGTCACGGCCGGCATCGGCTCGGATCACACCGACCTGCAGGCTGCGATGGATCGCGGCATTACCGTTGCCGAGGTCACGTACTGCAACTCGAACAGCGTTGCTGAGCACGTCGTCATGCAGATGCTGTCGCTCGTTCGTAACTACATTCCTTCGTACAAATGGGTCATCGAAGGCGGCTGGAATATCGCCGATTGCGTCGAGCGGTCCTACGATATCGAAGGCATGCACGTCGGAACCGTCGCTGCCGGCCGTATCGGCCTGCGCGTCCTCCGTCTCTTGAAGCCGTTCGATGTCAAGCTGCACTACATGGACCGTTACAAGCTCCCGGACGCAGTCGAGAAGGAACTCAACCTCACGCACCACACGAGCCTCGAAAGCTTGGCGAAGGCTTGCGATGTCGTGACCTTGAACTGCCCGCTGCATCCCGAAACGGAGCACATGATCAACGACGCCTCGCTCAAGAACTTCAAGCGCGGCGCGTATCTCGTCAACACGGCGCGCGGCAAGCTGTGCGATCGCGACGCCATCGTTCGCGCACTCGAGAGCGGTCAGCTCGCAGGGTACGCGGGCGACGTGTGGTTCCCGCAGCCTGCGCCGCAGGATCATCCGTGGCGGACGATGCCACATCATGGGATGACACCGCACATCTCCGGCACATCACTGTCGGCGCAGGCGCGCTACGCTGCAGGCACGCGCGAAATCCTCGAGTGCTACTTCCAAAACAAGCCGATCCGTGACGAATACCTCATCGTGCGGGGTGGCAAGCTCGCAGGCGTCGGGGCACATTCCTACAGCGCCGGGAATGCGACAGGTGGCTCAGAAGAAGCGGCCAAGTTCAAGAAAGCCTGAGTTAAGATCGGGAAGCGCTCCGAGCCGGGGCGCTTCTCATGCTTTAAATTCGAGGGAGACAGCGATGCGCCGAGAAGAGTTGACGGAGAAGATCCTTGATATCAAACGCGCAAATGGTTGGACCTGGAAACATATCACGCATGAAATCGGCGGTGTGTCTCCCATTCTCATCGTCGGGGCTCTGCTGGGTCAGATGAAGCTCGTGAAGCCACTGGCGAAGAAAGCGGCTGGACTCTTCGGATTATCCGTGGGTGAAGAACGGATGCTGAATGAAGTGCCATATCGCGGCACGCCGATGCCACCGAGCGATCCCCTGCTCTATCGCTTCTACGAACTCGTAATGGTCAACGGTCCTGCTTGGAAAGCCTTGATTGAAGAAGAGTTCGGGGACGGCATTATGTCGGCGATCGATTTCGAGATGGAAATCGAACGCCAACCGCATGCCAGAAGCGATCGTGTGCGGTTGATAATGTCAGGCAAATTCCTCCCCTACAAATACTACGGCAACGAGCAGGGAATCCCCGAAAACGGGCTCAGGGAAGATTGACGCAGGATTCGCGTTCGGATTGCTATTTCTGGTGAACGGAACAGGCAAGCGCGACAATCATAGCAAAAAATGTAGCGTCTAAGACCTAGCCTTCAGGAGCGGGACGAATACCGGCGTGTCCGATCCAGGCGGTTCTATTCGCCGCATGGGGAGTCCGTAAAGGCGGGAAATTTGCGACTCTCCAAGAACCTCGATAGCCGGGCCGAAAATATGCTCGGCTTCGCTTACCATCAGGAGAGCCTCATCTGCAAACGCCAGAGCGTGACTGGGTTGGTGCGTACTAAAAACGATCGTTAGTCCATTGCGCGTGGCGAGGCGATGAATGGTTTGCAGTACAAGCGCTTGGTTTTTGAAATCGAGCGACGAAGTCGGCTCATCGAGTATCAAAATCTCCGCATCACCAACAAGCGCGCGCGCAATCAGCGCAAGCTGCCGCTGGCCTCCCGACAATTCGTGAAGCAGCGTCGTGGCATGAGAATCAAGGCCAAGTGCTTCCAGTGCGCTCATCGCATATATTCGATCTTCGTTGGAAGGCTGGGAAAAGAGGCCGATATTGCGCGCTCGCCCCATAAGAACGACATCAATGACCTTGTAATCGAACCCTGTCCCGAACAGCTGGGGCACAAACGCCACGCGGCCATTGATCGTAAGCGAGCCCTCCGTGGGGTGAAGCGCACCAACCATAATTTTAAGCAGGGTGGTTTTTCCGCGACCGTTCGGTCCTAACACTGAGACGATACGTCCTCGCTTGACCGCAGCGGAGCAACCGCGAAGCACCCACCGATGCGGCCGATAGGCAAATCCTACATTCTCGATACAGAACGCCAGCTCTGACATGTCTCGCCAACCTGATTGTGCTCTGGGAATGATTAGCGATTGGCTGGATATTTCCAATAAGTTATATCGAAGCATCCAATTTCGTTGGAACGTCGAGGGAACCTCTTGGCTGTAACTGAAACGAACCGTATGCGTGCGGCCCATCCGGAAATTTTCCTTCTAGCATTATTGATAGCTCTTATCGTTCTGATGTTCGGGTCTCTGACTATCGGGCGGTATCCCGTTTCCCTCTCGGAGATAATCCGCTCCATCATTTCGACCAATCCATTCGTCGCCGCTCGTTCGGCAGCCGATCAGTCCTGGTTGATCGTGGAGGTGATCCGGTTACCCCGAATTTTGTTGGCGTGCCTATGCGGAATGGGCGTCGCTTTGGCTGGCGCCGTCATGCAGGGCGTATTCAGGAATCCACTTGTGGGTCCGGAGATCACGGGCATCTCGGCTGGTGCTTCCCTAGGCGGTGCCAGCGCAATCGTTTTAGGATTCTCCACAATTGGAATTGTCGCTTCGGCATTCAGCCTAGGGCTGACGGCTGTCCTTCTGGCGTTTCTTCTCGCACGCGTGACCGATCGACAAAGCGCACTCCCGCTCGTGCTCTCTGGCATCATCGTAACGGGATTTTTTTCCTCTCTTCTCGGGCTCGTGCAGACGTTTGCGGATCCCACGCTTGAACTTCAATCAATCATCTACTGGCTTCTTGGCAGCTTTGCCGGAGCGACTTTCGCGAAGGTTCTCATCGTCGGATCGATCACGCTGGTCGCGGGAAGTCTGCTGCTTGCGCTCCGGTGGCGTCTTAATCTCCTTTCGCTCCATGACGATGATGCTCGTGCATTGGGAATCAATGTGGCGGCACTCCGATGGGTTATGCTCGGCTTATCATCGCTGCTTGTGGCCGCGCAGGTTTCCGTGAGCGGAGGTATCGGATGGGTCGGCTTGATCGTCCCGCATTTCGCACGATTTCTTGTTGGACCTGAACATTCGCGGCTGTTGCCGGCGTCGGCGATCATTGGAGGTATTTACGTGCTAGCGCTTGATGACGTCGCGCGGATGATGGGCAGTCATGAGATCCCTATCGGATTGCTCACAAGCTTCGTCGGTGCCCCTGTGTTTGCCTTCCTTTTCTGGCGATACGAGGCTCGAGGTTGGTCTGACTAGCGGCCGAAACGCTCAAATCCGCGGGATGTTGCATTCTCCCTGAAGGCAAGTGTTTCATCAACTTCGTCGTCTGATACGTCGTAGTTGAAAAACGTCTTGTACGTCTTAGTAAGCTTGTTCCTAAAGGTCCTCGGCATCTCCGCCGGATGGAAAAGTTCGCTGAGCCAATCGATCAGCAGCGGCGCCTCCACGAAGCCTTCCATGCGGGATGTGCCACAGGGTGCCTTGTAGACCCTCTTGCTCCTGACGGCCCGGAGAGTGGAAAAGCGCACATCGTTGAACAGAGATGACGGGAAGCTGTCACTGCCATTGCAACTGAGGATAATGATTTCTGGGTCCCACAAAATAAGCTGCTCGACATTGATCGTGCCGGGCCGCTTCTGTTTTGCGGCGTTCACACCACCGGCAGTTTCAATTGCCGTCGCAAAGAAGCTGCTGCCGGCTTCCGCGTGAATGAGACCAGATTTTCGGATATCCAAATACATGACGCTTGGAGCATTGCCCCCAGTGAGAAGCCTGGCTTGCTCCACTGCGGTCACGGCTTCTGCCATGCGGCGCCGATAGCTAGACAAAAGCGATGCGAACTCTGAATCCGCCGCAGTTAACGATGCGATCATACGCCAGCGCGCTAGATCGATCTCTTCCGCAGGCTTGGTCAGAGTATTCGTCACGGAGACGACGGGTAGCGCCGCCTGCTTAAGGCTATCCGAGAACCAACCCCAAGAAATGACCGCATCAGGTCGGCGAAGTATCACGTCTTCAGGATCGCCGGGAATAGCGGTATTCCAGCCACGCGTCACAACTGTGGGGACATCTGAGACCCGAGGATGGATGTGGCTTAACATGCTGTCAGCGACCTCGAGATGTAAATAGTTCGCGACGCCGATGATGTGACGGCTATCCGGATCGAGCGTCAGGTATTCGGAAAGGGAAGGTGGAAACATGATGACCCGTGAAGCGGGAACCTGAATAGGAATTTTTGCGCCTGTCATATCCCGGACGGACGTCGCGCCGGAGTGAACAACGGGCACCGCTTTTGGCACGGAAAGCGAGGCCGCGATCGCCACGACGGACACAATGAGAAATGGCTGCTCGCAGATCGCAGCCACGGCACTCCAAAGGCGTGACATTCTAATGCCGTCCTCTGTTCAGTGCCGATCGGTCAGATGAGTGAGATGGCGCTCAAACTTGGTGGGATTTTCTCGAAGATAACGGTCGAGCCAAAGCCGCTCGACGTCCTGGGCGTAGGGATAAATGTACGTGTTTTGATCATCCGACCAGCGCTCTAAAAGTTCCTCGCGACCAGGGATTGCGTCATAAGCGGTTAGCGTTTGTTTGGTCAGTCGTTCAAGAATTTCGTCGCACGAACTCTTTTCAATGGTTTCTATGTTACGTGCTGTAAGCTCGAGCTGTAGACTAATGGGTTCGGCATCATGTGACGAATTTCGGAGCACAGACACCCAATCTGCCTCTGATCTCCAGCGATGGTCGTCCCTATCCAAGAGATATTGGGCAGTGGGCGCGAGAGCGTCCAGATCCCGTTTCGAAATGCGCTCCTGCTCGTGTCGAAGAGCCGTTCCACGGTAAAAAAACGGCATCAGATAGCGCTCAACCGGCTCTCCGGCTTGATCGAGCAAAGCGACCGTCTCACCGAGGATCGACAACGTGCTCTTGATCGCGAATAGGCGTTGACGAAGACCGAGCCCCTCATCTGCGGCGAAGCGAAAAATCTTGAGCAGGTAATCGAAATCGCCCTTACGATTATTCCAGTAGTCGTGGATGCGCCCGTGGCCCGCTAGCGATCCATGTACGGTTTCCACGCCCGACGCTTTGCGTACACGAAGCCATTTCGCGATCTCCGCGTCGGACCAAATCGGTAATCCGCCCAAATGTATGCGCATCGTCAGTCTCGCCCAGCCCAAGCGCTTGTGTAATTGCATGAGCTGGCCTTGGTCTTCGGCGCTGAGGTTCGACGCATAGTTGACGGCTTGCCCGATCTGAAAATCAGACGTCTTGTTCCGCGCCCTCCATTCGATGAAGCGGTCTACAACTGCGATATGGCGAGCGGTCGAGACGCCATCACTGCTCTTCCGCCCCATCAAACAATAGCGGCAGGCGTGCGCACACGGAGAGGTTTTGGTATGAATCCCAATGCCGACGATTTGAATTTGACGGGTCAAGCGCTATCAATCCCTTAATAGATCACTAGAAACGCGTTTCGCCCGTCAGGACTATCGCTCGAGGCGCGCCGATAAAGCGGCTGCTCATCCAATAGCTTTCGTCGGTGACGTTCGTAACATCGAGGCGCGTAATGAAAGGCGTCTTGCCGATGATCGTTTCGTAGCGAAGGCCGACGTCGCCAGTCCACACATCCGGCAGGAACTGATGATTGTCAGCGAACGCGGCGAAGTCGCTTGCATAGTTGACTCCGCCGGTCAGAGTCAGACCGGGGATGTCGTGAATATTGTATTCGGCATAGAGCTTGAAAATCTCGGCGGGAACGTCGACGGGGCGTTTGCCTTCGAGGGTCGGATCGTCTTCCACGCGTGCATGAACGGCCGTGAACCCGCCAAATAGCGTCAGATCGCGGCTGACTTTGCCGGTGAGCCCTAGCTCGACACCTTGGTTATGCTGAAGGCCAGCTGATCGATAAATGAGCGTGTCCGGATCGAGATAGGCATAAGATTTTGTGATATCGAAGGCAGCGAAGGTAAGAAGAGCACCGCCCAACTGCAATTTCGTTCCGACTTCGTATTGTTCGCTCAGGTAAGGCGGAAGGTTCGTGCCGGGATTGACCGCATTCGCCGGCGCCGTTCCGCCCTGCTCCAGCCCCTGCATGTAAGAGGCATAGATCGATGACCAATCGGTCGGCTTGAAAATGATGGATCCCGTCGGAGTAAATTTGCTTTCGTCATATTCCGCAGTCTTTGAACGTGGTTGCCCCGCAGGAGGAATGTAAGTGTAGTTGCTCGTATCGATGGTCGCATAGTTCACGCCGACGATCGCCGACCAATAACGACCCCAATCCATAGTGTCACCGATAAAGACGTTATTTTCTCCGCGCGTGAAGTAGGTTGACTCTGGCCGATTGCCGATATCGAAGCTATGCGGCGCGACATAGGTCGGTGTCGTCAAGCTGAAGCCAGAACCGAGATTGAAAGAAGCTGTAGGATCGAGCGGAAGAGCCGATTTGTAGTAACCGGCGGAATAACCGGCACTCACCGCATGGGCGAGATCGCCGGTCGCAAAATGCGCGTCGACAATCGCATATCCTGACTGTGTGGTTAGAGTTCCTGCCGCATTGGCGAGAGCGCTTTCGCTGTAGGTGCCGCTGTTGTCGGAGATTGTATTGTTTATCGAAATTGAGCCGTTTGATGCGCTTATGTAGGTGTACCCGGCACGGAAAGAAAATAACTTATTGATATCCCACTTCAGCTTGGCATTGCCGCCATCCTGCTCATTGTCGACATATCCCCACTTCTGACCCCAGAGCTTGCCCGCGTCCGGCGCGGAGGGATAAAGGGCGGATCCCGAAACGACCCAGAAGGGATCAGGTCCGTCCGCGTGGTAATCCCCATGGAAGCCCTTAAGCTGCAGCAGAACATTGTCGGCGATTTTGAAGTCAAATGCACCTGCCACGTAGTTTCGTTCGACGTTCTGGCCGTCGACCGCCGTGCCGCCGTCCTGGTGCACACCCGTGATCCGGTAGAAGGTGTTTGCTCCTGGTGCCAGAGGTCCACCCAAATCGGCGGTTACGTAACCGCTGTCATTGACCAAACCGGCTCTGACCTCGGCAAAAGACGTCCGCGTCGGCTCCTTCAAGACATAATTGATCGTTCCGCCAGGAGACGCAGGCCCATAAAGAAAACCACTCAGTCCGGTCAGAACTTCAACGCGATCAAGGCCCTCGGGGAAAATGACCTGCGCGTTCTCCAGACGCATATTATCGAGATATGACGTGGTAGTCGTGAAGCCACGCATGACGGTCGTGAGAGGATTACCTCGTGCGACCGGCCACATGTTATGAATGAACGGATCCAGCCGGAAGAGATCATCCGTTGTTGTTGCCTGCGCGTTTTTGATCAGATCCTGAGGGATGACGCTGATCGAATAGGGCGTCGTCAACAGAGGTCTTTCACCTAACGGACCGACGTCTGAAACGTTTGAAACGCGATATCCATCGACCACCGTACCCTCAACCGGAACAAATCTTATATCCGCGATATCGCTGTGATCGGATGACTCGCTGGCATTTGATGCCGGCGCTTCCACGCTCTTACTCTGCCTTTTTGGCTTCTTATTTGTCCGCGTCGTTGTTTTGTGAGCAGTCCGGACAGTAACAGCCGGCAGTTCTTTCGTGCTGGAATCATTTGCTTTCTCTTCGGCCGCCGCGAATGACGAGCACCCCACGGATGTGGCAATCGACATGAGACTCGTAACCGCCCAAACAGACAACCGAAACCCGCCGCAGCGAAACGGCTGACCAATCGACATTCCCAACTCCCCCAGAAGCGGTCCCCACCGCAAACGATATTTCCGCTCGGGAATATCGTACGTCTAAAACATGAAGTCAACTTCATGATTAGAAGGCCGTTTTATTAACGTGATCGCCGTGCTCGATCGCGTTATCGACGGCACGATATCTTTCGACTAAGGATGCCGAAGTCAGCGAAGAGGGGGAACAGTGTGGCGATCTACCTATTTATGCGCTTGGAGCTGGCTTCGGGAGGCACCATCGGCCCCGGGCGGATAGCAATACTGGAAGCGATCGATCGCTACGCTTCACTTACGGCTGCTGCGCGCAGCGTCGGCCTCACCTACCGGCAGGTCTGGAATGTCGTTCAAATCCTAAATGACATGTTCGATGATCCGCTCATCGAAGTCCGTAGAGCCGGTCGTTCCGGAGGTGCCGTCCTCACTCCTCTCGGCAAAAAAATCGTTACCCATTTTCGAGAGCTGGAGCGGATCGCGGACAAAAGCCTCTCAAGAAAGCTTTCGGCGTTTGAGAAACTATTGGGGGAAAATCCAAAAGCTCCAAAACGGAGACCAAGATGGGTGGAGGTTTGGGACCCTGGTGGGGTACAGAAAGGGAGGCAAAAACGGAGCTAAGTCTGCTCGGTTGTGGTGTGCTCTCGGGGAGATTGCGGACATGCTGCGGCTCCAGATAAAGGTCCCAGAGCTTGCTTCACGCATATCCGCTTTCTCGGCAAAAACTGACTTAGAAGTTGCCTCGCAGGTTTCGTACAAATTTCAAGCAAGCGGTTTTGCGGGCCGCTTCTGAGCCGAGAGCTGCTTTGCCGAGAGGCTGTGTGAGAACGAAGATGCAGCCGGCTTTCTGGTAAGAAGTCCAGCTCAGTCGCCGGTTTCACATCGCCTCGAGCAGCTGCGGCACACCGACAATCGCCATCACCCGCTTCAGATTGTATGCCAGGACGTGCAATGCCATCTCGGTGGCAACGTGCTTCAGGGTCTTCATTTTGAAGTGTGTGGCACCCATCCACGCCTTCAGCGTTCCGAAGGGATGCTCAACGTCTGGCACCGCAGGCGCATCTTGTCGGGATCATCCTCGAGCCGCTGCTGGACACGCTCGAGGATATCAGGATCGATAGGGGCAAGATAAGCCAACGAAGCATTACATATCCCTTGAAGTCCGCGCCCCGAAAGACCGCGCAAGACGCCCAAACGGTGACGGCAGAGAAAGCGACGAAAGAGAGTTCACCGAAGCTGTGGCCCGCGAGTTCTCGACGGCTAAGAACGGCAGAAAAGGACGTTTGACGAGGTATGCCGATGGGGGGCCTGTTGCTCCGGCCTGCGCATAAGTATGTGCCGAAAAGAGGTTCGAAGCTCAAATGAGCGGTCGTTCGCCGTGGAGGAAGGGCCGGCCAAGGCTAGGGAATCTTGCACATCGGCGGCGGGCGCTCTGGCGGTGGCGGGTGATCCTTTTCGTATTGCGCGATGATGGGACCAAGGGTTTCCTTCGACCAGAATTTCGGCGAACGGATTTCTTTCAAGCAAGAGGCGTTCCAGTATAAATTCTGACGCGGGGGCTGCTGGTGGGCGGCCAATGCTTGTGCCACGCCACTGACATCGGCCGCCTCCGGATAGATATAGAGTGTCGTTGGATCGCCCTCAGTCATCCGGACAATTTGTCGAGCGTCTGCGGGTGACCAACTGGTGCAACCATCGCTTCGACCACCGCTATAATCCACGAGTTCTCCGAAAGGCACATATCCATTGGGGTTTTCGTAAGGGCTGCCCGGTTGCTTTCGAAGGCAAACGTTCTTTAAGGCGATCGCAGCATGGCCGCCGATTTCGCGCGCTCTGGCGTTTGCGGTATCCTCTTGGCCGTCGAACCGAATGAATGTGCGTTTGAGGATTTCCATCTTGTTGGACGCGCGATAATAGCCTTTGAAAGACGTTTTTGCTTCGGCGGTTAGATAAGCACCTCCGGCCGTCAGTTTGGAGTCGAGGGCATTGCCGAAATTCGCAGCACATCGCCTGCCGTTTGAAAAATCTACAATCCCTTTCAAGTTGCGGCCGCCGCCATGTCCCGCAGGTATCGCTCGATATGAGCGTCGCGCTTCACAAACAATGTAAAATCGGCGTCCCAGTTTTCCGCCTCCAAGATCATGGGGGCGTGTTGCGTCCATGCCGAAGTAGCAAGGATTTTTGATCTTGCCGTCGCGCAACTTTTGCAGATAAAGCGCGCGTGCTCTCTCCAGCACGACTTTGGAAATCTGCCCTTCGCCGTCACCAACATGGGCGCGTAGCCACGCTGGAATGCTGGCGCGCGGCTCTAATGCGACGGACATTTGTGTCAGCGGTGAGAATACTGTGATGAGAAATAGACTGAGCCATTGCAGAAGAACGGCGAGAACCGATCGCAACCGCATGAGAGGTGTCTCCAATCTTCTCTGCGAGCTTTGCACGCCGTGCCCATTCGGCGGCCCATGTCACTCATGGTTCAGTGGGAAGCTCCTCCGGCGCCGGCCAGGAGGGACTCGTATTGACGTCCGGAAGTGCTCTTGCGGGCGCGGGTGGCATCAAATTCGTATCCGGTTGTGGCAACGCGGGGCGCACGACAAATGCAGCGCTCCCATACAAAAGGCCGATCGCGAGAAACCAACTCCCGACGATCCGGGCCGCAACGGGGAACCAACGTCGATAGAACGATCGTACGCAAAGTGCGATCGTCACAATGACCCAAACTCCGAGCCCCACGGCGATCAAGGAGACAGTCCAGCTGTTGATGGTGGGATCCGTTAAGCAGGTCCTTTGGGCGAGCATCGCATCAGACCCGCTGCGATTAAGGCGATTGGACCGCTCAAGAAGAGATGATCGGCCGCGTTGGGCACAAACCCCATGACTGTAACGAAGGCACGATGATTATTAAAGCCCATTAGCGTTCCGATGAGAAAGAGTGAGCCGACGACGGCCGCCTGGACGCGGTCGAGGAGAGCAATTGCGACGCCAAAGCCGACGAGGGGTAAAGCGTTCTCGGCCGAAAGCGCTCGCTCCAGGATCCACCACGATATAAGCGTGCGCGATCCGGGTGGCTCGCGCTCAAGGAGAACGAAGCCGAGCGCTCCGAACGCGCCAAGTGCTGGACCTATCCACTGACTCGATAATCGGTTCATCATGCGAAAAGGAAATAGACGCCGCCCAAGGCAATCAAGCCTCCGAGAACACGAGCAATACGACCTTGATATGGCTTATGCAGCGCAAGACCGACGCCGATGCCAAAGAGATGGATGAGGCCCGTCGCGATCACAAAGCCGATAGCGAAATCCGCCGGATCTGCTGCTTTTGGAAGTTCGGAGACATGAGCATAGCCATGGCAAATAGCGAAGACGGCGATTAGAATCAACGCCCCCCACTCCGGTGGCTTCCAGGCGCACGCGATGGCGCTGCCGAGCGCGAGGATCGATAGTGCGATTCCCGTTTCGATGCCGATTAATGGCACGCCGAGAATTCCCATGATCCCTCCAAGCACCATGATGAGAGGGAAAGTCACCGGAAGCGTCCATACCGATCGTCCTCCCATCTGTGCGCCCCAGAGACCGACGGCGAACATTGCCAGAAAGTGATCTGGCCCAGTTAGCGGATGAGTGAAGCCACTCTGAAAGCCGACGGCGCCGTTTTGAATGATGTGAGCGTTGGCAAATCCAGGAATGACCAGGAGAGCGAGAGCAGCAAGAAGCAACCGCATCAAAGTGCGAGCAGGACGTTCATCGTGGATCATGTCAGTTTTCGAAGCCTTTGATCACAGATTAAAGAGAGCGGTGGTGTTCTAATTAGCCACTGGGGTGTCCACAACTGTACCAGTTTGCCTGCCTGGCGTTCGGCCCTGACCGAAACCTTCGGCAGCGACAACAAAAAAGGCCTGGTCGAAACCAGGCCCACATCTCATCGACTTCTACTCCAAGACCTGCAGCAACTCGTGCAACGTCCACACATGGTCGGTGAGACCCGCCGCCATCGCGGGCGTCACCCGCAGGCTGCCATGCACGTTGCAGAAGTTATAGGCGAACATATTGAGCGCCACAGCCAGCTCGTGGTTCTCCATGGTCTTGGACACTGCGAGGGTCTTGCGGAAGTAACGCCGGCACCTGTTGCGCAGGGTCGCGTTGAACCTCTCCACGTATGACGTACCGGCAAGGTCGTGGTCAGGGCTTCCGCTAATAACCTGGATGACGGTGGAGCTGCGGCCGCTGATCTTGTTGATCAGAACCACCTTCCGCGCATAGTCGATGTCCTTGCCAAAGGCCGCCTCCACGGCTTCAAGGTAGGCATCATGCCCGTCGGTGGAGAGCTGGATGCGGTTCTTCAGGCGGCCGCGGAGGTCGTGCATGAAAACCGTGCCCGTGCGGTTGCCCCGGCATCCGAGCTTCCAGCTCACCACCAGCTTAGTCTCCGGGCACAAGGCGACCCAGAGCCAGATGTCGCCCTCGCCCTGGGTGGAGCGCGGTGGATACTTCAGGTTCTCGCGCTTGGTCCGCAGGTACGTCCACACCTCATCGGCTTCGATCCGCTTGCAGGGCACGTCGCGCACGTGTTGGTCGAGGATCTTGATTGCGGCTTTGCCCGCGCGGCGTAGCAGCGTGAGGCAGGTGGTGGGACTGGCACCGCAAAGACGGCTGGTGCTGCGTATACTATTTCCTTCAATAAGGCATTGGAGAATGGAGAATTGGCGAAACGCCGGCAATGAATTCAAGTCATTAGCTTTCCTATGGATATAATTTGTGCATGAAAATACGCCCAGGCCGCGCTTGAGCGTCGAAGAATTCTGGGATATAGGGATGGTGTGTTCCCACGCTAATGGACACATCCCCACCCGTTATTCTTATTAGCGGGTGGCTTTATTTTTTGATCATAAACAACCTCCGCACCTTTTTGATGAGATGCTTCTTCTTCAGCGCACTGAGCTGGGAAGAAAGGGAGGAGGCTTTAACGGTCATCCCGTATTTGGGGAATTCCGCGATGATGCCCTCTTGAGAGATGCCCTCGGGGTGCGCCTTGATGATGGTGTAGGCGATGCCCTTCTGGGTCTTCAGGTCGGGGACGAACTCATCTCCCTTCTCATCCTGGGCCGGTGAGACGTCGCCTTTGATCTTGTCGAAATTATCCCGCAGGTACTGGTAGAAGTCGTGGTCCTTCTTGATGGACTCGAATTCCGCGAGGCGGGCCTTCAGCTTGTCGCACTGGCGTACGACGTCACTGTAACTCAGGGTACGGGGGTCTTTCATTCGGGGGAATATGTAAGGTATCGACGAATCCCGCGCAATCGAAATTGCTTCGCATTGCGTTTTGGGTGCCGCCGAATGAGTCGCATCTTGGCGACAATTCTCATTCAAACAAAGCGTTCGCATATCCGAAGGCAACGCCGGAATTCTGCGAAAGGCCGAAACGCAAGGGCTTTCTCGGTATTGTGTCACCGGATTATTCCATATCAATTACTTATCGGATTCTCGCCATTATTCTCGCCACCAATCTCGCCAAAGAGTGGCGCAATAAATTGCCCCGGCGAATCCCAGCGGGTACGTTTCCTCACCAAGGAAAGCCCCGCCGGTGGAGAAGCGCAATGCCCCCGTCCAAGAACAGATCGACCGCATCCGCAAGGCCCTGGAAGGCCACGCGGCGCGCGGGCTTTCGCTCAACGAGCTGACGCGCGCGCTCGGCGATTTCGAGATCCCGCCGCGGACCTTGAGCCGGCGTCTGCAGGAGCTGGCCGACAAGGGCGAGGTGCTCATCGAGGGCGTGACCAAGGGCGCGCGCTACCGCCTCAAACCCGAAACCGCCGATCCCCACGCTGTCGTGCTCTCACCGGCGGGCGCGAAGATCGAGGGACTGCTGGCGGTGCCGGCGGACCAGCGGCTGGCGGTGGGCTACAACAGGGCCTTGCTCGATGCCTACCGCCCGAACGACACCTTCTACCTCACCGCGGCGGACCGGAAGAAGCTCGCGGAGATTGGCCGCAGCCCGGTATCGGGCGCAAAGCCGGCGGGCACCTACGCGCGCAACATCCTCAACCGGCTGTTGGTGGACCTTTCTTGGAACTCCAGCCGCCTCGAAGGGAACACCTACAGCCTGCTCGACACGCAGCGGCTGATCGCCTTCGGCAAGGTGGCGGCGGGAAAGTCGCTGCAGGACGCGCAGATGATCCTCAACCACAAGAACGCCATCGAATTTCTGGTGACCGCCACCGAGCCGCAGACCTTCAACCGCTACACCATCCTCAACCTTCACGCGCTGCTTGCGGAAGGCCTGCTGGGCAACCGTCGTTTACATCTACTCGACCTCGCCCATCCGCGCTCTCGTCGCTCGTGCTGAAATTGCCGACGTGAACAAGCTCCCCGTTGCGCAGATCTGGAAACAGTTCGCCAAGACCGCCGTTGTCGCGCGTAAGGATTTCGACGCCTATTTCAGCGGGCTGGCCGAAGGCTTTGCCCTGCAGTTCGCCAACGTCGAGGCCTTGCCGCGTCCGCTCGCCCTGTCCGAGCTTCGGGAACGGTTCGGTTTCCAACCGCCGCAATCGTTCACGTACGCGTCGCCGATGCTCAAAAAGGCCCTCCGGGATGAGTTCTCAAGCGTATCTCATTGATACGAACGTCATCATCGGCCTTGAAGACAATAAAGCAGTCCAGCCTGCCTTCGCTGCGCTTCTCGCAACCGCGGCCAAGTACAAAGTCGATGTCCTCGTCCACGAGGCCGCCAAGGACGACATCAACCGCGACCGGAATGAGAAGCGCAAGAAGGTCTCGCTTAGCAAGCTCGACAAGTTCCAAATCCTCAAAAAGGTCCGGGGCCTCACCAAAGCCGACCTCGAGAAAGATTTCGGCACACTTGCAAAGCCGAACGACGTCGTCGACGTCACACTTTTGGATGCCCTGGTGCGCGGCGCCGCCGACTTCCTCGTCACCGAGGATGGCCGGCTTCACGCCCGCGCCCGCCGCCATTCCCCCGAACTCGGCCGCCGCGTCCTCTTCGTGGCCGACGCCGTCCAGCTGCTCAAGACCACATACGAGCCCAAAGCGGCACCTGTCCGATATATCCAAGAAGTGCAGGCCAATGAAATCAAGCTGACTGACCCCATCTTCGACAGCCTGCGCGACGGCTACGCGGACTTCGACAAGTGGTGGAAGAGCAAGTGCGTCAAGGAACGGCGCGCCTGCTGGATTATCGAAGATGGCGACCTTGCTGGCATTGTCGTCCGCAAGGATGAGACGGCGGCGAAAACCGACGCCACCATCAAGGCCGAAAAAATCCTCAAAATCTGCACCTTCAAGGTCAGCCCCGATAAGAGGGGTGTGAAGCTTGGCGAGCTGTTCCTCAAAAAGATCTTCTGGTTTGCCCAGGCCAACCGCTATGACCTCGTCTACGTCACCACCTACGCCGACCAGGTGTCGCTCATCGACCTCCTAGAGTTCTACGGCTTCAAGCACACCGCCACAAAGCCCGATGGCGAGCTGATTTACGAAAAGACGTTCTCGACGGCACCGTTGCTGCCGGAGGCAGGCGTTTCGAATTTTGAACTCGACCGGCTGAATTACCCGCGCTTCGTCACCGGGCCGGATGTCGAGGCCTTCGGCGTGCCAATCATGGAAGACTACCACGACACGCTCTATCCGGAGCTGAAACAGCAGCCCGGGCTGTTCGACGGTTCGCTTTCAGCAACTAGCCAACCGGGCAACACCATCCGCAAAGTCTACCTCTGCCGCGCGCAATCCAACCTCGGCGCCGCCGGTTCCTTGCTGCTCTTCTACAAAGGCAAGTCCGTGGGAGAGCCGTCGCAAGCCATAAGCCATGACACAATCAGTTATTGCGCTCGTGGGAATTTCCGGCGTGGGCAAATCCACGTTACTCCGCTCCGCCGCAGAATCCGTCCGCTTCCAGCATCTGCAGGCGAGCGCACTAATTAAAGAGGCTAAGGAGCTTCAGAGTTCTAGCAGGGTGGTAACAGACGACTTAAGAACCGCTGACATAACCGATAATCAGGTTTTGCTTGTCAAAGGGTTCGGTAATGCCAGAGATCCATCCCAAGCCCTTCTCATCCTCGATGGCCACACCATCATCGATACCCCGTCGGGATTGATAACTATAGAACCCAGCGTGTTCGCGGCAGTGGGCGTAACGGAATTCATTTTCGTTGCCGATGAACCAAAGACTATTCTCTCACGGCGCGCTAACGACACATCGCGTAACCGCCCCGAGAGGTCGGCTATAGAACTGGCTCACCATCAAGAACAGGCTGTGTTGGCTGCATTCACAGCGGCGCTGAATCTTCGGGTACCATTGCACATGCTCACACCCAATCAGCTTGATGCCCTGTTAGTAATTTTCGCTCAAGCAGCCAAACCCCGGCAATAGACCTGGCACCAATAGGTCGAACGGCGCGCCTCATTCGCCAGATACGGGAACCGAAGGTTTCGGTCAGGGCCGAACGCCAGGCAGGCAAACTGGTACAGTTGTGGACACCCCAGTGGCTAATTAGAACACCACCCAAAATCACGGACTTCTTAAAAGCCGCAGTGGCGACGATTTATATTGGACCTGCGAACGATCGGGAAATGTCTTTCTTACTCCCCTTGGTCAGTTTTATTGGCGCCTGGCGAAGAGTGGTCTGCTATGACCAAAGTTGGCTTCACTGGGCACCAAAAGCTTGACGATCCTAGCGGTTGGGAATGGGTCAACACCAGTTTGCTTCGAAAGCTGGAAGCTCTCCCTCAGCCGCTAACAGGCATTACAAGCCTCGCCATAGGCAGCGATCAGCTCTTCGCTCGCCAAATCCTCAGTTTGGGAGGACGTCTCGAATGCGTGATTCCGTTTTCTGACTATCAGCGGACCTTCGAGGGTAG
The DNA here is from genome assembly GCA_018242215.1 of Pseudomonadota bacterium. GTDB lineage: Bacteria > Pseudomonadota > Alphaproteobacteria > Rhizobiales > Hyphomicrobiaceae > Hyphomicrobium_B. The sequence goes on along the minus strand of JAFECG010000027.1, from coordinate 34,834 downwards.
TGACCTTAAGGCTTATCACCACCTTCTTCAAAAAGCCCAATCAGTAGAAAAGCTGGTCTGGAATAAGTCTGATGAAGCTTCTTACTTGGCGGCTGGCAAACGCGTTGTCGATCTGTCGGAGTGTGTTTTTACCGTCTGGGATGGTCAGCCCGCAAGGGGTCTCGGAGGAACGGCAGACGTCGTCAATTACGCGAGATCAATCGATAGAAAAGTTATAGTATTTAATCCCATTTTGCGCAGGGTATACGAATTAGAAGGCAAAAATTTCTCGAGGCTTTGACCTGGCCCCATTTCGCAATCTCGTCCCTCTGCTCGTAAGCGATCCAAAACACTCGGTCTTTGCAAAGAACCCTCGCATAGAAGTTGAGAGATAAACTCTCGCAAGCGACGCAATTGATTTCTGGGTCTGAATTTCATTCGAGGGTGTGAAAATTATTCCGATATTCTTGCGGCTCTGTGGCGGTTCTCGGTCAGTCCTCACCGAAACATCGGGATAATAAAATTCTCGGGATAACGATCTTCTCCGCGATCTCGATCGCGTCGTCGACCTCGATTCCAAGATATCTAACCGTGCTTTCGATCTTGGAATGCCCGAGCAGAAGTTGCACGGCCCGGAGATTTTCTGTTCGCCGGTAGATGAGTACGGCCTTCGTCCGCCGCAGCGAATGCGTGCCAAATTTTGCTGAGTCGAGACCGATGCTGGCAATCCACTCCAGTACTAACCGCGCGTACTGCCGCGTTGTCAGCCCACCTCTGTCGCCACGGCCGGCGAAGAGGAACTGGCCCGGCTTGCGCTCCGTCAGACGCAGATATTCGTCGATGGCCTGTCGAGTCTGATCAGTCAGTTCGAAGCGAACCGGCCTGCCGGTTTTCTTTTGCCGAATGGTTGCTCGATCCATTGAGTATCCGCTTGGAGCAACGTCATCGACGCGGACGGCGACAACATCGCAGCCGCGAAGTTTGCTGTCGATCGCCAGGTTGAAGAGCGCAAGATCCCTCTTCTTGCCCTCGATTTGCAACTTGGTTCTAATCGACCAGACATGGCTGGGCCTCAGCGGCGGCTTTGCGCCGACGAGTTTTCCTTTGTTCCACGGCACGCGAATTGGCTTGATGAGCGAATTGGTATGTTCCTGTTCCATGGTCTGTCTCCTTTCTAGAGAGACGAACGACATGCACTCGCGCCGGCCGCGCGGACCGATCGAGTGGTCGCTATCGGCCGAATTCTTCCTTGGCTTGGTTACCGGATGACGATTTTGACCCATAGCCGACACCGAACGACATGGCGTTCGCGTGACGCTCGCTTCTGCCTTGACGTTTGCTGGCCCCGATGTAATTTAATGTAATGGTTGAACGAGAATCTGCGGTGCTCGACCGCGTGTTCCATGCTCTTGCCGATCCATCGCGCCGGGCGATCCTCGGACGTCTGGCAGTCGGCCAATGCACGGTCGGTGAATTGGCCGAGCCGTTACCGATGTCGCTGGCGGCAGTGTCGAAGCACATCAAGGTGCTGGAGGAATCAGGATTGGTGCGCCGGTCTGTAGAGTGGCGCACGCACACTTGCAGTCTCAACGCGGAGCCGCTGGCCGCAGCGCAGACATGGCTCAAACTCTACGAGCAGTTCTGGGAAGAGCGCCTTGATGCTCTCGAGAAGCTGTTTCGCGAAAAGAAAAAGAAGAAGAAATGAGCTCACCCACTAGTCTGACCTTCAAGCGCCGCATTCCGGGGCCACCCGACGAGATCTTCGATGCATGGACGCAACCCGATGTGATGCGCCAATGGCTGGCACCCGGCGACAATGAAGTCATCGAAGTCACCACCAACGTCTGCGTGGGCGGGCGTTTCCGCATCTGCTCTATCGCGCCTGATGGCACTCTGCACAAAATCGATGGCAGCTATCGCGAGCTGGAGCCGGGGCGCCGCATCGTTATGACGTGGGGCTATTCCGGCCCTGTCGAGCTGTTGTGTGAGATGGAAACCCTGCTCGAAGTCGACCTCGCTGCAACGGACAATGGCGAGACCGCGATGACCGTCACCCAGACGCGTATCGCGACGCCGGACGCGGCCGAAGCCTACGGTGGCGGCTGGCCGACTTGCTTCGCTAAGCTCGAGCGGTCGATCGCAACCGCAAAACAACAATAACAAAAGCAAACAAGCGCAGGGAGCCTTCAATGGCCGCTATCAGAAAGATCGAGCGTTCGCAGCCCCTATGGGTGACGGGATGGTTCGTCATTGATGTGGTGGTGGCCTTGGCGCCGCCGCTTTATTGGTCCTTCGACGGCAATAACACCCCGATTTACGGAGTCCCGGCCGCGGTCCTCTACTTTGTGGCCGTATCCACCTGTATCGCGGCAAGCATCGTCGCCGCCTACGCCGCGGACGCTCGCAACGGGGAGATCGGCTGATGCTCATCACTTTCGGATGCATTGCCGCATTTTTCGCAGTTATCGTCGCCATCCTCCAGCTCAGCGGCATCCGCGACCGCAACTTCACCGAATATGCCGTGGGCGGGCGCTCGTTCGGGGCCAATTACCAGGCAATGTCATTCCTCAACACTTGGTACCCCGGCGCCATGTTCACGGCCTTCGGCGGCATGGCCGCGAGTGCCGGTGTCATATCCTTCTATGTGCTGTCCTACAGCTTGCTTACCGTCGTGCTCATGTACCTGATGGCTCGGCCCGTGTGGGTCTGGGGCAAGGCCTTCGACCTGCGGACCCAGCCGGACCTGCTAGCCCTGCGATTCAACTCTCGCCACATCAGGACCATCGCTGCGATCATCGGTATCGTATCGGGCATCCCTTGGCTGGTGCTTGGCATGCAGGCGCTCGGCACACTGTTCCAGCACATGTCGCTCGGCGCCTTGTCATTTCCTCAGGCGGTACTCGTCGGCGTAACCATCATTGCACTGCGTCAGTTCTGGACGGTGCGCATGGGCATGCGTGGTGTCGTGATCTCCGATTTGGCCCAGGGCATCGTCGCCTATATCCTCGGCAGCGCCGTTCTCATTGGCCTGATTGTCTGGATGATCGTTGCGCAAGGCATAAACTTCGGCTCACTCCATCAGTCCATGTTCGCTATACCCAGCCTCGGCTCGAAGGAAGGCCCTCTTTACCTGTTCAGTCTGATCCTGACCGGTGCCATTGGGGGGTGGTGCTGGCCGTACATCTTCGTGCGAATGTTTACTGCCGATGGCGTTAATAGTCTCAAGAAGTCCGCCGCCATCGCTGTGCCACTGTCGCTGATATTCGGCGTGTCGCTGCTCGTCTTCGGCATGCTCGGCTCGAAGGTTCCCGGTGTTGCATCGCAGCCGAATGACGTCTGGTTTATCGTCAGCCACGCCGCCGGTGGCTTGTGGCTCTTGGGCCTTGCCGGGGTCATCGTTCTTGCCGCCTCGATGGGACACACCGATGGCAACATCCAAGCTACAGGGGCACAAATCGCCAATGATCTCGTCGGCAACTACTGGGACCTCGACCAGTGGCAGCTGATTGTCATCGCCAAGCTCGGCATGCTCGGGTTGACGATCCTGTCCTCTTGGCTGGCGTGTCTGGAGTTGTCGGCGCTCTTCCAGCTGGCGGTGCTAGCTTATCAGGGTATCATCCAGCTCGCTGTGCCGCAGTTTCTAGGCATCTTCTGGCGGCGCGGCAACAAATACGGGGCGATAGCAGGAATGGTTGCGGGATTCGCTGTCGCAGTGACCCTCGAGCTTGCCTATCCAGGCTATTTGCCTTGGGCGTATGGCCTGACCTCAGGCGCCGTCGGCCTAGTTGTGAACCTAGCGATCTACATTGCCGCGGCATATTTCATACAGCAAACGGACGCAGACCGGAGACGTGTCGAGGACCTATTTACGCTGGCCGAAGAAAGGCGCGGCGCAGGACTGAGAGCAGTGAGCACGGCGCCCCAGACCGCCTAGACCGCTCAGAGGAGCTACGATGGACAACGAGGAGATCTATTCCGGATGTCATCGCGCAATCCAGGAGCGGTACGGGCAGCGCGCGCTCGCCGACCGAACAGCGGAGGTAATCGTACATTCGACCTTCACCGAGCAGGAGATTACTTTCATCACCGAGCGTGACTTCTTATTTCTCTCCAGCGTGGATCCGACGGGCCATCCAACGGTGTCCTACAAGGGCGGCGCGCCGGGTTTCGTGCAGATCGAGAACAATGAGCTCGTCTTCCCCTGCTACGACGGGAACGGCATGTTCATTTCCATGGGCAACATAGCAGCAGAACCAAAGGTGGGTCTTCTGTTCATGGATTTCGAGCGGCCGCGGCGCTTGCGAGTCCAAGGGCTGGCGCGGCTCGACGAAAGCGTTACGCGCGATGCTTATCCCGGAGCAATGTTTCTCGTGCGCGTAACGCCGTTGCAGATCTTCGTCAACTGCCCGCGTTACGTACATAAGTACAAGCACGTGGAAACGTCGAGGTACGTGCCGAATGAGGATGGCACTGCGCGCCTCGCAGAATGGAAGCGGCTGCCTGTGGTGCAGGATGTCCTTTCGCCAGCCGACCGCGACGCGGCAACCAAAGCAGGTCTCATTTCGCTCGATGAGTATGGCGCGAAGGTCGAAGCAGGCGACGGCTAAGCGCGCGGCATGCTGGGCGAGGCTGAAGCTTCCTACACAATGTTTGCTTGTGGTCCATGGCACCGGCGGGATGATGGCTGCTCTCAAACCATCGCGCTAGAAGGCAAACAGCTGAGGGTCTATCGACGGTCCGTCCCAGAAGCCGACTTGGTTTAGCAGAGATAGGCGACGCAGGAAGCGCCGCCGATCACGTTTGGTATCGGAGGCAGAGCGTTAGTCGCGCAGATATCGATCTTCTCCGCGATCTCGATCGCGTCGTCGACCTCGATGCCGAGATATTTGACTGTGCTTTCGATCTTGGAATGCCCGAGCAGAAGTTGGACGAGCCGTCTTGCAGACGCGCAAGTCTGTTTTTGTGACAAAGCGGGAAATCCTCTGATTTCCGCAAGGCCGAGAAAGCAGACGTCGACAATTGAAGGCTAAGTGCGCTGCACAGGGCTGAACAGTCCCACTTGCAGACATTTGAATCGACAATGGTTGGACAGGTTGGGGATAGGACAGCGCGCGTCCGCTTTCCCGCTGGGAGCTACCATCGGCGGACGGTTCGGAGGGTAGCAATATTCTCCACTAACTGGTCGGATGTCTGCAGAATATAGACGCAGAATCTGCTCTCGTCGTCGCCCTGTCCTACAGGGGTGCCCATGAAGCCCGCTTTCCCGAACCGAACTCATCATTGGTGGCCCAAGGTGCTTTCGTCCTATTGGGCAGGCGACGATGGCTGTGCGACGCAGCTTCTATGGGATGGGCGCTCGATCCGAAAGGTCCCAAAGATATTCGGAGCAAACGAGCATACGCATAACATCCGAATTGGCGGACCGTGGAACTCGGGTTTCGAGCACATCTTTGATCACGCGGACAACGCCATGCGCAGCGTGATCGATTGGCTCATCACGCTGCGGCCGAGCGCAGATCAATCTCACGGGTCCAACCTCCACGAGCGAATGTTGACCAAGCCTATGACCTCAGAGCAGCAATCGTTGCTCGGCGAATGTATCGCGTCGCTGGTTGTTCGCAGCCCTGCCATGCAGCACCGTATTCGTCCCGGCGCGCTGTCGCTTCATGATCGCACGGCGGTTTCCATCAGCATGCAGCCGCTCCTGGGCTACTTCGCAAATCCCATGGCGCAGTTTGGCAAATATATTGTCCTGTTCGCGAAGGACGGTGAGTTCATTTTCGGCGATGGGTTCTTTCAGAATTTCCCGACGACGGGACCGAGCTTTCACAACATCAAATGCATCGTGCCCTTAACGCCGACGATTGCAGCGGGCTATGTGTTTCCGCATAAATATATCTCCTGCTGCGGTATTGTGACGATGCGCCTATCGCGAGAAGAGGTGGGGCACCTGAACCATATCGTTCAGATCTATTCCTGTGACTCGATTTTCTATCGAAACGATCCGCCGGAGATTTGCCAGGAATTCAAGGATCGTCGCCATTACAGCCTGCAACATCACAGGGAGCCCTGGACGGACGCGTTGTTCCATTCCCTTGCAGCCTTTCCGACGAGACCCGTCGAAACCGGGTCTGGCTTGGATTGGGCTAACAACTAAATCGCTCCGCTCCCTTGACGTTCGCACTCATGGGCGATTTGTTTTACAGCCTTCCGCGGAATCGCGGCCTCGCCAATTTATTGATTGCAAATTCCATGGACGCCGATCGCCCCGTCACATCACGGGAACACGACCGCCTAGGTTTCGCTCCCGTTGCCGAGCATCTCGCAACCGTTATAGCCGATACGTCCGCAAAAGACGGGCTTGTCCTTGGCATCGAGGGCGCTTGGGGCTCGGGCAAATCAAGCATCATCTCACTCACCAAAGAAGCACTAAGACAAAAAGCGAATGGTCCCGAGGTTATCGATTTTGCTCCATGGCTCGTCGGCGCACGTAACACTCTGCTTGGCGGACTTTTTGACGAGCTTGCCGCTGCCGCGGCAAAAATCGATCCCGTTCCCGGAGCGGTCGAGGCGGAAGATACCCGCTGGGAATTACGCAAACTCTTTGACCGCGCGTGGAATGACGAGCATTGGAAATTGCGACAGAAACAGGCGTTGAAGAAAAAGCTCGGGAGCCAGCTCGTGTTGTTCGGCGCTTTGGCTGGAACAGCTGGCCGCGCCGCCAAGATCGCCAGCGAATTCGGGGTTCCGGGAACCGGAGTTGCCGCTCATGCCATAGAAGACAGCGCCAAATTGTTTTCAGGAACCTCTTCGCTTGCGAAGCAAAAACGTCTGCTGGTTAAAGCACTCGCCCAGCTATCTCGCCCGATCGTCGTCTTCGTTGACGATCTCGACCGTCTCGAGCCCCACGAAGCGGCAGAGGTATTGAGGCTTATTCGGGCCGTCGCCGATTTCCCGAACGTCATTTATGTTCTTTCTTATGATCCCGTCGTCGTCGCAAAAACCTTGGAGAAGGCTGTCCAGGTCGATGACGGCGCGGCGTTTCTCGAGAAAATCGTCCAGGCCAGCTTCCGCGTCCCAAGGCCACAAGCATTTGACCTCCGGTTCTGGTTCCGGGCGGAAGTAGAAAAGCTATTCGGCGACGATTTGGAGAAAGCCGATTCCTATCGCCTAGCTCAGGCCATCGACGTTCAAGGCGGCCAATATTTGACGCGGCCCCGCGATGTCGTTCGCGCTCTAAATGCCTTGCGGCTGCATGCGCTTCCCGTTCGCGATAACATCGACATTCCGGATATGATTTGGCTGCAATTAACGCGCATCGGCAAGCCCGGTCTCTATGCCTGGGTCGAAGAATACATGACCAACGTGGCCGCAATCGTTGGAGGGGCTGCAATTTCCAATGAGGCGGCGCGTGCAGCCGGCGAAAAGCTAACCAATCTGCTCAGCGGCGAAGGAATTGATCTCGATCGCGCGCGCATTGACGTAGCGACCATGTTGCCGGGATTGGGAAATGAGTTCCAGTTCGGCCGGGAAAACGAGCGCCCCATCTATAACAATCTTGGTCTGGCGACGTTCACCGCATTCATTCAAGGCAGAAGGCTTGGAAGTCCCCAACATTTCCGCTATTACTTTGCATTCGCCGAGCCCGCAGGTGCTCTGAAGGATGAGGTCGTGCAGGCCTTTATCGCGGCGGCCCAAGACGACCCCAACGCAGCCTCCCGCCAATTCGAAACGCTGATGGGCCAAAATCGACCCCAGGGTGGCACGATGGCCGAGGTTTTGATTGATCGCCTGTTGGCCGAAGCTTCGCGCTTACCCCAAGCCGCCATCAGCGGCGTTATCGGAACGCTCGCGCGTCACGTGGACAGCTTTGCGAACGGGCAAGAACTATCGGTCATGGGCCGGGTTCGGGCCTGGGGGCCGGCCGAGAATCTCATCACGCAGCTGTTCCGGAGAGCGGATGCAGCCCAGCGGGCTGCGTGCATCGATGCACTCTTCACGCAAGGTCCCTCGCTCGGATGGATAACAAGCATTCTCCGTTCGGAAATCTTCGCGCATGGCCTGTTCGGCGACCGGCCTGAACCAGCCGATCAGTGGCTTTTGACGGAAGCGGAATTCAATCAGGTCCTTCCTGCCATGCTGCAACGTTTCCGCGACGCTGATCCCGTCGCCTTGATGAACGCGCCCGAGCTGATCAGCCTTCTTTACGGTTGGTTCCAAGGCGGCGATCAAGAGGGCGCCCGGGCCTGGGTTCGGGCACGCATCCAAGACGACGGCGGCCTGCTCGATTTCTTGGCACGGGCGCGGGGCTGGCGAGCAACAGGCAATCGCGTGTTGCGCCCGTTGAACCGGCGCGATCTTGGGAATTTCCTCGACTACGACGTAGCGATAGCGCGACTGGGCCAGATCGAAAATAATCCCAATGCCAGCGCCGAAGATCGGCAGCTTGCTCGCGAACTTCTGGACGCAGCGAGAGCAGACAGACGCGACGATTGAATCATATGAACTTCCCAGGCTCTAAGCATTATTGATTCTTCCCGAAAGCTGCTGGGCGGCTAATTTCTTTTAGGGGACTGGTGGCCTCGATAGCGGAGCTCTCGAGTAGCCGTAAGTTCTCAATGTTAGAAAGCCCGCAAACTCTGCATTGCGACATGCTTTAAGTTTCCAGATGCAGGCATCAAGTGGCCATACGAGAACAGCAGAGCAACTTTTGACACGCACAGAGGAAGAGATCTTCGCCGATCTTGAACGGCTGTGTTCCGCTCCTGGCTATTCCCACGCCTTGGCCCTTTTCTGCTTTCGAGATTCTTACGTCCGCTATTCCGGGGAAATGCAAGCCAGCGACATGGACCATATGTTCTCTCGCTCCAGGCTCATTAGGACGGAAATTTCTAGCCTGATCGGCTCGATGGTCAAACGACCGGTCAACTTTCAACACCCCGGATCCGACACCATTCATCGCTACATGACCGAAACCGAAGCCCTACTTGAAGAGCTTCACGATTCGATGAACGCAGCGGCGTGGCAGCAGATGTTTGGCGACGAGCCCGGAGTTCTAAGGCCAAATCGGGTAAAATCGGGCGCAGCAATCCGCGAGCCGATCTTTTATGGTGGTGAATCCGCCTACGGTTCGCAGTATCGCGACTTGGCGATCAAAAAATATTCAAACGACGATCAGTGGTTGCTTCAGCACAAAGGGTTCACCATCGGCGATGCCCGGTCGGCAGTCGCGGCCATCGCGAAGCTCCAGGACGACAAAGTCAGATCGACGCATCGAGCATTGGCATCCCAGCCGCGGAAATCATGGACAATCCTGCCCGGCTTTATGTTCACCGCAGCGGAAGTGGCCGCGCGGACAGGGCTCCATGATGGTTCAGTCCGGGCAATCCTTAATGCCTTTACGTATGTGGAAGGAAGCAATCCAGGCTTCTCGGCCCTCAACGAATACAACGCGATCAACGGCGCGCCGTTGCTGCATACGGACAGGGATCAATACATTTTGTTCCAGCAGTACAGCCTTTTCGAAGCTCTCTATGAGTCCCCGTTCTACTGGTTGAATGCCGATCGTGCCTACGCGCCGAAGGCGCTCAGCCATCGCGGCCGCTTTACCGAGGAGTTCGCCTATGAGCGCTTGGTTCACGTCTTCGATAGGGGTGCAGTGCACGCCAATGTAGACGTCTGGAAAAGCAAGGGCGAAAAACTCGGGGAAATAGATGTCCTCGTCGTGTTCGGGGACAGAGCGATCGTGCTTCAGGCGAAAGCCAAGCGCCTGACGCTCGAGGCTCGAAAGGGTAACGACCTCCAAATCAAGGACGATTTCAAAAAGGCCATCCAAGACTCTTATGACCAAGCGCATCTTTGCTCTGTTGCGCTGATGCAAGGCTTAGAACTGACGGACGCGGACGGCCGTCCCGTCCAAATTGGTCGGCCTAAGATCGTCTATCCGATTTGCATCGTCGCGGATCACTATCCCGCTCTGAGCGTGCAGGCGCGCGAATTCCTCCAACTCCACGCGGCGGCCGACATCGCCGCTCCGCTCGTCACGGATGTGTTTGCGATCGATGCGATGACGGAGATGTTAGAGTCTCCGCTGCGGCTCCTCAGCTATTTCGATCTTCGAGCCCGTTTCGGCCCGCGACTTATGACGATGCAGGAACTCACGTTGCTCTCATTCCACATCAAGCGCAATTTGTGGCTGAACGATCAATTCGATATGGTTGTTCTTGAAGATGACATTGCCGCCGACCTCGACATTGCTATGGCCGTTCGGCGCGAAGGCATCGCAGGACGGGCCACACCCGATGGCATCCTCACCCGCATCAGGAACACGCCTGTCGGGCAGATCATTTCCCAAATCGAGGAACTGGCTGAGCCGAGCACCATCGATCTTGGACTGCTGCTGCTGCAGCTGAACGAAGAGTCCGTTGACTGCTTGAGCAAAGGCATCACCCAAATCATGACGGCCACGCGACGAGACGGAAATAATCACGATTTTACGATTAGCGTAGGTTCGGCCTCAAGCGGGATAACGGTGCATTGCAATCCGGCGAGCGCCATTGTTGCGGCACAGGCACTCCGAGCACATTGCGAGGGTCGCAAGTATTCGCAGCGCGCCGCGAGCTGGCACGGCTTAGTTATCGATCTGCATGGCCGGATAAGGTTTGGCGTGAAGTTCGAATACCCCTGGATTGCCGATGCACGGATGGAAGCTCTTGCGGCACGCCTTCCACCTTCGAGCAGGCGCGTTCCGGCGGCCGATATGAAATCGCGACCGCCGCGAAATGCTCCCTGTCCGTGCGGAAGCGGACAAAAATCCAAAAAGTGCTGTTTTCGATGAACCAATTTTTACGTCGCGATACCCTTTCTGTGAAATCCGCAGATCGTTGAACGTCGACAAGCGGGCGTAAACGCAACGTCCACTCGCAGCACCTCAGTAGACCAATCACCTCCGCGATTAATACGACATTTGGCTGTTAACTCGACGTCGGTATTCTCTGCAGAGTCGGCTCACAGATTTCATATAAGACTTACACGAACTACTTTGCCGGAAGCTTCGAGCCGTAACCTAATTCGCGTAGATCTTATTTCAGCCGTGATTGACTCTTTGCCGTTAGATATTCTGCGATACGTTAACAGCTTCGCCGACCGAACCGAGGAACTCTTGGCAGATTATCTCTATCGTTTTCGCTCGCTTGAGCGCATTTTAAGTGGAGAACTCGAAAGGCAGGAGATTTACTTCGCCAAGCCTGAACAGCTCAATGACCCCGCCGAAGGGTTTCGGGACGTTGTGTGGAAAGGCGACACCGTATTATGGGAAAATCTTTTTCGTCATTACACCATCTGTCTTGAGCGTGCTTTTCTGCTTTTCATTCTAAGTCGCCCAGAAGAACCGGTCACTTGGCAGCATCTTCCGATTCTCAATCAACAGGAGCGCGACGCGACAGAAGCGCGCCTGAAAATGATCGATGAGATTATTGCAACGGTGCTCGATACAAAACCCATCCGCGCGATGATTGAGGCGCTGGCGCTACGCGAGGTCCCTACCCGCCGGACGGAGCTGGCGGCTCACCTCCAATCGATCCATTTCTTCGTGATCTCGGTAGTACACAAAGCGTATCAGAAGCGCGGTCTCGCCAAAGCCAACAACGAAGCAGCTTCCGAGCCCGATTGGCTCGATACAGTACGCAAGGAAGAAGAGAGCATGGTCGAGTTAGCGCGTCTCGAGCGCGACGGCGCAAAGCCTGAGACGTTGATCGAAACCCTCTTCGAATCGCAAGCGCATGTCCGCTCAGAGCTAAACCTAATTACGCTCATCAACGACACCAACCGGGCCCAGAACGCCAACCGAAACTTTATCTTCTTGACGTTTTGCGATGAATACGTCGAACAGCTCGAGACGCTGCTTTATCCAGCTTGGTACGCTACCTGTTTCATGACCAATCATCGAAACTCGTCGATCTGGGGAAGTTATGGGGTCAATCACACCGGCATCTGCCTGAAGTTTAAGACTGAGATCATCAACGACAAACCGACATTACGTATCAATCGTGTTCGCGGGTGGGATTCTGCCAGAGGTGCGACACGGGGGTGGGGAAGTGAGTCACTCCTTCCGATTACCTATCAGCCACAATTGAAACCGGTCGATTTCTTCCAATCCCTTGGGCGTCTACCCATCCCCGTCATCCGCAATTCGTGGTACACGGATCGCAAAGGAAATAAGAGTCGAGCCGACGCGCGGATTTTTGAGTCAGAAGCCGATTGGCGCGACGGCTATTGGGATGCGTTTTTCTCAGACATCACCCGCAAGCTTGACGACTGGAAGTTCGAGCAAGAGCACCGGCTTATTGTTTATAGCCACATTCTCAACCTCGATGACCCCAAGCTTCGCGTAGGTCACTACGACTTTCAACAGCTCGAAGGCCTTATCTTTGGAATCAACACTCCGCTTGATAAGCAAATTGAAATTGTCCTGATCGTGCAGAAACTATGCGAGGCGCATAAGCGGAACGATTTTACCTTCTATCAGGCTTACTATTCGTGGCGCTCCGGCACGATCGAGGCCGCACCACTGTCTTTACTCAAATTCAAACGCTCACAAAATTAGCATCACGTGTCCCCTTGGAAGATCTCGGCACTTTTCTTCGATTGATGAAAGAGCAAAAGGCGCGCGAGGACGCGCGCTTACTTGAGGAATGCCGACGCACCTGGAAAAGCAGCGGAAGGACTGCATCGCGTGAACTACTTCGCAAAATTGGATACACCTCGCCGGAGAGCTTCGCCGCGATCTTACAAGCGCATCCGGCACGGACTTGGCACCAAAGCGTGGACAATATTGATCGCGTGTTCACCGTCCTGCGTTTGGCGCGTGACGCGATCTATGCCGCTTACGGTTCCTTTCATGCTCAAGCCGTTCATGCCAAAGAGTGGCCCGATATGAACGGCATCCTCGAAGCCGCGACAAAAGAGGTCTTCACGTTTGCCTTCGCTTCCGCTTCGCTCGTGGGTGCCTATCGACGCCTGAAATCGGCCGCTCCTGAAACCGCAATGCCACTCGGGGCGCTGAGCGATGAGATTTTTTCCGATCAGCTTCTCAATCATTTTATCAAGGAACTGCGAAACAATTTCGGGCATAGCAGGCTCTTTGAAGCGCAGCCCCAGTATACGATCACCTGGGCAGACGACCGCAGGGTCACCACCAATCTGCGTTTTGATCGAACCGCTCTCCTTGAAGGCGAGTGGAACCTCCACGCGCGGCAGTTTATCGAAACGGCCTCGTCGCTCGACGTCATGGAAATCATTTCCGATTACTATGGCCGCGCCGATCGGCTGCATCGTCGCTATCTAAGCACTACGGGCCTCGAACATGATGAATACTTCAAAGACTATCTGCGAATCAGAGAAGCACGCTCGACAATCGCCACGCAGATGACATTGGGGCTCTTCCTGCAGAACGCCGTCAAGAACGGCGTCAATCCTTATGTCCATTTATGTACGTACTTTTCGGATGACGAAATCAGGCGCTCCCGTTGCTATCCCGATCACAGCATGGCCCAGGTCGACTTTCTCATCGCATCGCGCGATCCCTTAGGACTTTGCAGCGACGAGCTGCGTGCCAATCTCTACGCCCTGTTTGGGGTCACTGCCGCATCCACTAACGATACAGAAATCCGTTAGGGCGTTTCGTCTGCATCGTGCCGATAATCCGCGATCAGCTGCACATGGGCGAAATTTACATCCATGGCGAGCTGAGCAAGGTTCGCGAGCAGGTCTTTCTGAGCCGCAGGTGTCAGGTCCTGCTGTCGAAATTCGGCCGTTCCATTTACTTTGCGGCGGTGTGAGGCGACCGGCGGAAAGCCGGCTTCGGCAAATTCGAATAGGTATTGCGAGTGAATGAGAGAATTCCGGCGGTCTCGTTCGGCATGCAAGTGTTCAATCAAGAGACGGAAAGATGATATCCAGTCAGGGCGTGTTCGTGCACGAGCGAACACATTGGAGTTTTGCACGAGTTCATCTACGGCATTGATCTTCTCGTGGTTTTTCATTCGCGCCAGTCTGGCTTGGCTCTGGCTCCAGTTCTGATGACCCCAAGCCATCAGCAAGATCTGGTCGATCTTGCCTTCGATCCACTGAAAGAAGATGAGGTATTTGCCAACGGTTGCGAACAGAGCCTCGGTGTCATCGTCTGTCCATTCGGCATTCTTAATTGGCGGCTCAGGATTCATGTTCGTTCGTCGTTTCTTTTTCGGGCCCGTCTCGATAGCCTGGATGACTGTCCCAATCGCATGCGCCGCAGGCTTCGAAATACGCGCCGTAGGGGCTCGATCGTAACGGACAACAATTAATGTCCGCATTTAATTGAGTAGCAGTCCTTCGCAAATTTGTGGAAAAATACCTGCTGAGACGCCCAGGCGATGTCCGCTTTCTCGGCATAGTGGATGTCTTCAAATGTAAGTCCGCACGATGGCCGATGTCGGCTTAGGGCCAAAAGCGGTCGTCAGTTCTGTCTAAATTTCTTCCGGTTTGCCCTCGAAAGCAGACATCCGCGTCGCGTGAATGCCGGCCTCGTCAAACGTCAAGCTAGTGTCTGTAAATTGGCGTTGGTGCCCCTCCCCTGGACCCCCCGGCATCTCCGACCGTTCTGGAGGCTCACCTTGGCCCGCCCCCGTGCATGACGACCACGTGTCGCTTACTCGCGCCCGCCATCGTTGCGCCAGCCTTGCTCCAGCGCACAGATCACCTGTTCGAGTTCCGGGTCGCCATTTTCGATAAGGAGTCGGTTGTGCCCGGCGGTTTCGGTGGCGTCCTTCTTTTCCTCCGTTGTCTGCCAACGGCGGTAGGCCTTGCGGGCAATCTCATCAAAGAAATCGGGTTGGTCGGGCTTGTTCAGAGAACGTAGCTTTCCTTGTGCAATGTATACGGCACCGCGGCCGACGAGACGGCCGTACTCGCGCTCACTTCTCGTGGGGGTATTTCTCAAGGCCTTGGTGGCGACGGAAAAGTTGCAACCCGTCGCGGAAGATTTTGGATTCGCTCTTTTCCTCATCGACGCCTTGATCCTCCGGAATCATCCGCGCCATCTTGATCAGTTTAGGAAACCGGCCGCATCGTTCCTACGCAAGGTCATCGTGTATAACCCGCGCCTCCGCCGCAAGCTCTGAACGGATTCACGCCACCAGAAGACGCGGGCGCATGCGCGAGGCCTCATCTTCCGGCAGCCGTGTTGTCGAAAAGGGCGTCCCCCTCATCGGCTGGGCCATGGCGTCTACCGCTGTACCGTGACCCCTAGCTTAGGGGAGGGGCCTGAAATGCCAACACCGCTGCACACCGCGCGTACGACAGGATTGTTTACCGCGCCGAGCCGTTGAACCCCCTGTGCCATTTTTGCCGGATGGCACGCCCTTGTCTTGGTAACCGTCAGCAGGCGGAGTAAATGTCCTGCCCGCGAATGCCCCGGCGGGCCAAGCCGTACTCGTTCGAAATGATCATCGCGAAGGAATTGGCTGCAGCAGCCACAGCTTCAGGCGAAAAGCCCAACTAGCGCTCGCGCGTCTTGTCCGGCGACTTGAACTTCGGGCGCGGACGCACCGTCACCATGGTCGGCGATTTCATCTCGCCGGTGTCGTTGTAGCGGATGCTTTGGCCGTCAGGATCGAAGGTGACTTCGCGACCGAACAACTGGAGCAACGTGGGCCTGTTTTTGAAGCTGCCGCCGCTCAGTTCCTTCTCACGTTCGCCAAGCAACCTGTCCATGGCGGCGTTGGCCTCGTAGGCAGCGCTCACCTGGGGGCCGATCATCTTCATCTCATCGGGGGAGGGCGCACGGTCAAGCAGGAACTCCTTCGGCGACTTCACCAGCGCCTCGAGCGTGTGGTCAACCCCGAACTCCTCCACCCGGCTGATGACCAAGTCCGCCACGTCGCGGGTGGTGGTCAGCACCCCCAACTCGGCCGACAACGCGCGGTGCGCCGCGTCGAAGGCGCGGCGGTGGGTGATCATCTGTCGGTCGTAAGCGTCCTTGTCCGCCATCGGTTGTCCTTGCTAAAGCCGGACCCACTGCCTAGCAGAAATTCCGCGGCATGTTTAGGGTGGGTGCGCCCGGGAATAAAGGGGACCGCCCATCACATGACCAGCGAGGAAGACGACATCCCTCCGTTCATGGACACGGAGACCGCGGCGCGGATGTGCTGCCTGTCGGCGCGGACGTTGGAGGGGATGCGGGTGGATAAGAGCGGACCGCCCTACATCAAGCTCGGGGACAGCAAGAAATCGAAGGTCATTTACCGGAGGAAGGATCTGCTGTCGTGGTTGGAGAGGCAGACTGTACAACCCGAACGATAAGGTTGGTTCCCGCTAGATACACTGGCGACACCGTATGCAAACGTCGGCTTTTTACCCACCGAGGACCTGACTAATGAACGATCTGCTTGATCCCTCGCAACCACTTACTTTAGCGCTTTCTGGCAGGGACTTCGTAAGGTGATAGTGCCCAGGGACGCCTTCTCAAATACGCGCGTATGTCTGGTCGCAATCTTCTTGAATTCAACTGTGGCTCGACCTTCCACCGCCTTCTGTCGAGTTGAGATGGAGGGAACATCAGCGCCTCCCCGCAGAGCTGATAGACACATTCGCTCGCGAGCGCGCGCACCGAGTCCATCGGTGCAAAGATCAAATCCAATTCCGTTGCCTTGAGCGCGTCGTAGAGATTCGGGAGATTGCTTCGCGGTAGATGATTCTCGCATCGGGCCGAAGTTTGCAAAAAGCTGCCAGCGCATTTCGAGCCTGGGTGATACCAACAATAGTCGAAATTCCGATTTGAGCCGCGGAGCTCGGCGCCGCTTCTTGAGCTACAAGATTTTTGATCTTGTCGAATGCTCTTAGCGTTTCGATAACGGCGGGCAGCATGCGCTCGCCTGCAGGTGTTAGCGACAGACTTCGCGTTGTGCACGGAAAAATGCGCTGCCTTAGTCCTGCTTCAAGGCGGAATGGACAGCCCGGCCCGGTGTGGGTGGCCGAACCGTCAACAGCGGACTGCGTTGTTCCGCGGGAAGCGATAGTTCCTGGGATGCGGACAGTATTAAACCCGCACGCCATCGGGCCATATTTGGCCAAAAACGGAAGCTCAGGTCGGAGACCGCGACCATCGCACCGGCGAAAGTAGATCGACTATGATCACTCCACGACTGGCGGTGATGGTCGCAGGCTTTCATGTGCTCCTTCTATTTGCTGTCCCACACGCCATGCGGCGTGATGCTGCCGGAAGCAGAAGCCTCGCGGATCGCATTTCCGTATTCCGAAGAGCCCGCAAATGCCGGCATGCAAGGAGAGAAGAGAGCGGCTGTGAGAAGAGCAGACAGTATCAATCGATTCATTATTAGAACTCCTTTGTTAGTTTCTGACATGGACAGATCTCAGGCTGTCGCTCGAAGAGAGGAGGCTTGCAGACATCCGAAATCGAATGTTAGTCGGGGAGAAGTCGCTGAGAGTTACAGATGAATCCGAGCGAAGTGGCGCCATGTCCGATCTTGTCGATGAAGCCGAGGAGTTCGACGCACAGGTTGCCGCCTATCGGCCGGTGCTGCTCAAGCTCGCGCTCGTGCAGCTTCAGGACCGGGCCGCCGCCGAAGATGCTGTACAGGAGACTTTGCTTGCGGCGTTGAGCGGGCGAAAATCATTTCGCCGAGAAGCCAGTATCAAGACGTGGCTTATTTCGATTATGAAATACAAGATCCTCGATATTATCCGATCGAAAAAACGACATCAATTCGCGGCAAGCAAATTTGATGACATTGACTACGACATTAGCGCCTTCGATGGATTGTTTGACGGAACAGGATGCTGGCGGGATATGAAGGACCCCTGGACCGACCCTGAAAGTGTTACGGAAAGGGCTGCCTTCTTTAAAGTGCTTGAGGCCTGCCTCACTCGCTTGCCTGAGAAGACATCACGTGCCTTCATGATGCGTGAATGGCTGGAGATCGAGGCCAATGAAATCCAACAGCTGCTCAATATAACTCCAGGACATTTACGCATTCTGCTTTATCGCGCGCGAATGCAGCTGCGTTTGTGCATGGACATGAATTGGAGGCGGGGATGAACACAGCCCCAAAAATCACTTGTCGTGATACAACTTGGCTCGTCAGCGAAAGTCAGGATCGTCCACTGACCGAGTCCGAATCCCGCGCGCTTGAACAGCATATTGCGGAATGCCCGCTGTGTTCTAAGGCCAGCGTCCAGTTTCAGGTCTTGTTCCGGCAGTTGCGCACCTACTTCGATCGCGAGGCAAGCAACGGCGACCCAAGTTGAATTAGTTTCTCTCTGACGCAGGCCGAATTCAGCCGATTCGCGTCATCGGTGAGATCTATCAGCCACTATTTATAAGCATTGTAGCAACTCGAGTGAAATGGCGCATCAATTCGGATTTAATCTCACTCGACAGTCCAACACGATCGATGGCAGTCGCCATGCATGCGAGCCAGCGATCGCGGGCCGTTTTGGAAATCTCGACATGCTCATGCATCTTACGAACGTCGGAATGGCCGTAGCGCTCGATATAAAGGCGCGGCCCACCGAGGAAGCCTGATAAAAAACGAAACTGCTCGATGCGCGAATGCGCTATTCCGTGTCCACGCAGATGCAGGACATGAAGCTCCTCCCCTGCTGGATCGAATTCGATAATATCGTAAAACGATTCAACTAGCGCCCGAAGATTTTGCTCGCCGCCGAGGCGGTCATAAAGCGATTGGGCTGCTTTTTGAGCCGTTAGGCCATCGGGGTAATTTGAAGACGTATCCATGGAATGATCCGCAAAAAAGGAAGCGGAACTCTAAGCCTTGATGTCTGCGTTCGGCAAGTGCGCTGGTGGCGCCCCTAGATCTGCAAGATGATGAATACTCCCTGCAGGGAACGAACCAGCCGATTAGGAATGCTGGATGCCAATCTATAGGCGACGGGTTATGCCCCCTATAGCGAATTGCTCTTCGACAAATCCTTCGTTCTATTCGAGATAGCGAGGTCTTGAGCCGCGCTGACACGACGTCATCTTCGATATGCTGCGTGGTGTTGAGAAGGTCGATACGTGAACGCATCGAGGTGAATCGTGAAATTTCTTGATTGGAAGACCTATCGGTCGTCGCTCATGGGCCGTATCAGCGAATTCGGGAAGCTATCTCCGGATAGCGTGAACGGCTATCTGACGACCGTGGGCGCCGGTGCAAAGACCGCTCATTTGGATGAGAAGACGCGACAGCTCATATCGTTGGCGGTTGCTGTCACGACGCGGTGCGATGGCTGCATTTCCGACCATTCTCAGCTTGCCGTGGATGCAGGAGCCACGAAAGAGGAAATCGCCGAGGCACTGGGTGTGGCCATCGCGATGAACGCTGGCGCGGCATTAGTCTATTCTGTCCGCGCGATGGACGCCATCGAGCAGGCGCAGAAATAAACAGAATTCTGGCGGCATAGCGATGACTATCGCGCTTGTCGCTCGGGAGGCGGAGCCGGTCGACCCCCTGTCCCGGCTCCGCTGTTCAACCCGCAGTCGGCGGCCCGGAAAGCTTAAGGACTCTTTCCGTTAAACTGCGTCAGTCACTTGCCCATTGATTGGATGCTCCTTGTAACGTCGGAATGTTCTCCTCCGACTAATCGCCAGACCCAACGCAAAAATGCGTGAGTGGCCGGGACAGCGTGACGTTCGACGATCTCACCTCTCGGCTGCGCTTGGGTGGTTGCGACGGAGGAAAGAACAACATGAAAACCATTTTAGCGTCTGTCTTGATTGCGAGCGCGTTGATGGCTGTGGAAGCAGCGCCACTAAAGGCGGATGAATCTACGCCGGATAGTCTGGTGCACGCCCTTAACGGCGTGTTCGGCGAGCACATGGCTCGGGCCGTGCATGCGAAAGGAACGGTCCTTAAGGGCACATTCACAGCAGCAGCCGGCGCTGCGCAGCTTTCTAAAGCACCGCACTTTCAAAATGGCTCGCAGGTACCCGTTATCGTACGTTTTTCCGACTTCGCCGGTGTCCCAACGATTCCGGACAACGATGGTCTCGCAAGTCCGCGAGGCATGGCGATTAAGTTCAAGTTGCCTGACGGCACTGACGCCGACATCGTCGCGCACTCTTTCAATGGATTTCCCGTAGCCACGGCCGACGAGTTTCAGCAGTTACTTATCGCATTGGCGAATTCAAAGCCTGACACTCCGAAGCCCACGCCTCTGGATAAGTTTCTTGGCGCTCACCCGATCGCAAAGGCGTTCCTTACGGCGCCGAAGCCAATGCCAGAGAGCTACGCGACGTTGCCGTACTTCGGCGTAAATTCCTTCAAGTTCACAAACAAAAACGGCACGGACACCTTCGGACGATATGAAATTATACCGGGTGCCGGAGAGCATTTCTTTTCGGACGCACAGGCCAAGTCGAAGTCCGCGAACTACCTCATCGAGGAAATCGCGAAGAGAGTAAAAACGACGCCCGTCGTCTTTTCGCTTTTGGTCCAAAAATCGGCAACTGGCGACAAGATTGCCGATCCTTCGATCGCGTGGCCTGCCGACCGCCCAACCGTCCTGCTCGGCACGATTAGCCTCACAGAAAGTCTCGGGGATGATGCCGCGAATCCCAAGCTCTTCTTCATGCCAAATGCCGTGCCGGCGGGAATTGAGCCTGCGGATCCGATGATTGACGCAAGGGCTGGAGCCTACGCGGTCTCGGTCGCGCACCGAATGAAATGACGACGCACGAGTCGCGCGACACGACGCCAGCGCGACTCGTTTTTAAAGATCGGAATGCGTTCCACACCCGCACTCGAAGGATGTCGTTAAATCGAAAGGCTTGTGCGTAAACGATCCACGATTTGGCGGCCAGCAGCACTCCCCGGCTTTTTGATGGCCGCCGGTTACTTCGCAGGAAACACCGCAGGAGCACCCTTGTCCTTTACGAAAAAGGCCAGAAACTTAGCGGGATCCGTCTGACTGGCGTTCCGGCCGACGACGTGAATGTCGTCAGGGCCCTCAAAGAACGTCTGACCATTGCGCAAGGTGACCTCCGGGGCGCCGCGCACCTGCATGACGACGCTCCCTTCGAGCACGTAGACGAAAACTGAAGCATTGTGACGGTGAACCGGATCTGATCCGCCGGGTGGCTACTCGACGACCAGCATCGCACCCTCCTTGCCCGGAACGCCTTGCAGATCTTGCGAGCGCAAAGGCGTACCTTGGTCGCCTTTGCGGCGGCACGGCGGAAACGTTGATCAGCCGCTATCATTTGTCCTTTGCTTTTTCAGGATTTTTACCAACGCCTTCGCAGCTGCGCTTCGGTAGGCATCTCTTCGCTGCAACACGGATAACGTCCAAGTGCCCGGGGATGGCACAAGCGCAACGGCTTTGAGTCCGGGCAGTTGCCTTGCGGTTTCTGACGGCATCACGGTCGCAACCGGCGCTCCTCGTACGACGGCAATGATTGAGTCCGCTGAATTGGATTCGATCGCGATTCGGGGGCGGATCTTGTGGATCCGAAAATAGCGATCAATCGGGCCACGCGTGATGAACGCCCTCGTCAATAGCGCGAGATCGATTCCCTTGAGTTCAGACACCCGAACTTTGTCTCGTTCGTAAAGCGGATGCCGCTTACCGACCACGAGACAGAGTTCATCATCCTTGATCGTCTCGACTTCGATCTCCTCACTTTCCACATCGCTGAATGCCAGGCCGATATCAATGGAGTCATCGAGGAGGGCGGCCTCGAGCGCGGCTTGCGCCAATATATCAATCGTTACAGCGACGCCGGGATGCTGCATGTAAAATGATTGCATCAGTGGTCCGACAAGGTGCGTGGTGAAAAGCGGAAGAAACGCGACACGAAGCGTACCGCCAAAGGCCCTTACGACGTCCTGCATCGCACGTTCCCCGGCATTGAGCTCACGCAGTGCGCGACGCACATGCTCGATATAGGTCCGTCCCTCGTCCGTCGGTCTTACTATCCGACCGGAGCGGTCAAATAATTGGACGCCCAGTTGGCCCTCGAGATCAATGATCCGTTGCGAGAGCGCCGGTTGTGAAATGTTAAGGGCGGATGCAGCACGGGTGAAGTTTCCGTGCTCTGCGACCGCGAGAATGTAATGCGCCTGCCGAATAAGCATAACCGTTCGCCTATGAAGCCAATAATATATTGGTCTTGGACATTATTGCATATCGCGCGCATTTCCTACGGCTCAGGCGAGCTTTTGGTGTCCAGGTATTTGATCATGGAGGAGGCGGCATGTTTGAAGAAGTTTCGCGCAGAAATCTCATGGCTTTGGGCGTAGGTGCGGGGGTAGGACTTGGATTGTCTGGGCTCGATGCACCAATTTTCGCCAAAGAAGCAAAACGGCACACGCAAGCGCCGTATTGGTATCGCTTCTATGTTGGAAGCGCGGAGATATCCGTTGTCTCTGATGGCTGGCAGATGCTCGGCGACCCGACGAGTACATTCCTGGGAGGCCCGGAGGGAGAAGTCCAGCGAGAGTTGACCGACAATCTCATGAATCCGACGGATATGAATATTGAGCTCAATTCTTTCGTCGTGAACATGAATGACAAACTTGTTCTATTCGACACTGGCCTCGGGACCTCGAAGATGTTTGGGCCAAAGGGCGGGCTGTTGCCGAATACCCTGGCCGCGGCCGGGATCAAACGCGAAGATATCGATGCCGTTGTCATTTCGCACGGCCACATTGATCATATCGGCGGCATCGTCGATGCGAACGATGCTCTCATGTATCCGAACGCTCACGTCTACATGAGCAAGGCCGATTTTGATTACTGGACGGATGAGGGGCAGATGGATTTGCCCTGGAAGAAGAAATTCATCATTCACGCGCGCAAGAATTTGCTGCCGGTGAAGGATCGTTTGACATTCTTCAAGGATGATCAGGAATTTCTTCCAGGCATCACAGCCATTTCCGCTCCGGGTCACACGCTCGGCCACACCATGTTCAATATTCAGTCGGAAGGGCAGTCGTTCATGTTTGTGGGCGACATCTCGCATCACTCTGTGCTGCTCATAGAAAATCCGCGCATGGAATTTGTCTTCGACACGGACACAAAGCTGGCAGTAAAAACACGTCTCAAGATGCTCGATTTCCTCGCGACGAATAGAGTTCCAATCCTGGCCTACCATTTCGCGTGGCCCGGGTATGGACACTTCGTAAAGCAGGGGGATGGATTCCGCTATCTGCCGGCCCCAATGAATATGAATCTGTGATGGGCGGCGGCGGAGCCTTTAGATTGGGTGGCTTCGCCGCAACGAGATAGTTGGGAAAAAGCCGCCGGATGAACTATTCAAAACTGAATGATGAATAGACGTCGTTATGTCGGCCGAACGTCGGAATGACGGGCGGGCGCAGCGACGTCCGTGTTGGCAAAGCATCGCTCTTAGATTCCCGGCCGGCACCGCGCGCCTTTATGTTTCAAATGGCCGGGCTCGGTGCCGCGGTTATTAGCTTCGATGACCGCAAAGAAAGTTTGGCGGCGGAGCTGAGCGATCGTCAATTTGGCGCTTTCCATATCGGACAAGGCGAACGCAATCCCACCATGCCGCTCAACTCCATCTCTATCCATTTCGGCCACAAAGACAGGGACATTCAGGTTTCTAGGCGCGCGAGCAGATCGTTGCGATTAGCTGTTAGCTCTGACGCTTTTCAGACTTGTTCCTGAGCTTTTGGTGGGGTTCGCGGCAGGGAGAGCGCTGGTCTGCTCATGCGCCCTTCGCTTGCTTTTGTCCGCTACCGGGTTCGGTTTCCTTGCGGTGTTGTTCTGCCAGGATTCCCGAAGGAATGATGTTCGCTATAGCCGACTGCAATTTGTTATGCCATCCGCTCACGACATCGCCATCCCCGCGCATCATCGCGTCGAACCCGACTTGCGCGACATCTGCAGCGTTGTCCTTCTTCTTCTGTCCGATTTTCGTATCCATCAAGTCGGCGCGCTCGAAGAAATCCGTTTCGGTGGCCCCAGGCATCAGGCAAGTGACGGTAATTCCCGTGTCCTTGAGCTCCGCACGAAGCGCAAACGAAAACGAGTCCAGAAACGCCTTCGACGCGTTGTAAACCGCTTGAAATGTGCCAGGGCTAAAGCCGGCGATGGAGCCCGTAATCAGAATTTTTCCTTCGCCGTAATCCCGCATGTCGCGCCCGACACGCTGAATGAGGGCGAGCGTTCCAGTGATGTTGGTGTCGATGACATGGCGAACCTTGGCGAAGTCCTGGTCGAGAAAACCCTTACCGAGCCCGCGCCCTGCATTTGCCAAGAGCGCCGACACTCGCCGTCCTTTGAGAGCTTCATAGAGTTTTGCAACGCCGTCTGTGGTTGCGAGGTCGACCTCTATCGAATCTACGTTGACACCATGCGCCCGGAAGTTCTCGGCTGCATCGTGGATTTTTGATTCATCGGCGGCGATAACGAGGTCGTAGTCCTTCTGCGCGCAAATTCGCGCTAGCTCGTAGCCGATACCGGTCGATGCACCGGTCACGACGGCGAGCGGGCGTCCTGACGAAGACGGGTGTTTTGATGTTGCCATCGGCTTGGTCCTTACTGAAATCGTCTCTAAATGCTTCTTCGCGGCGGCGCAGGGGTTGCGGACAGGGCTGCTCTCTAAATGTTCAGTGCCGATGCGACGTGGCGGCCGGCTCAACCTGGCGTGTCGAGGCTGCGATGTTCGCCCGGTTCCTGCTCAGCGCAGTGCCGTTCGGAAAGCCAGTTCGGCCGGAATAGTTCTTGGCCTCACCTTTCCGTCGAGATCTCTGCGTAACTTGGCCCGCAGCGAAGAGATCGAGCGCAGTAACTCCCAAGACAGCGATGAGCGCGGGTCCGACGTTTTGTCGCCGCCGGTTGTACGGCATGAGCGCAGCTGTGAGCGCTGCGATGTCCATCACATCCCCCGCGACACGGCTCCAGAGTCCGAGCTTCTTTTCGGTCGATAACGTCACGACACCGGCGGCAATTTCCCGGGCGCCGAAAAACCGGATCAGTGCGTAGGCGGTCGGACTCTCAACTCCGAGCGCTCTGCCTATCCTTCGCGGCGCGAGGAGTTCCAGAGTGCCAAGGCAGATCCCGAACCAAGCAAGACCGCGGCTCAACGTATCGATGGGGTGAGCGCTGCTCCGCCCCGTTTCGATGATCTTCGGGTCCGAAGGCATTCGCGTGATATTGGTGAGAATGTTCATTACGCTATCCGGCTCATTCAACTAGGGCTTCAGAACAACTTTGACGCAGCTATCGCGCTTGTCGCGAAAGACGTTGTACATCTCAGGTCCGTCTTCGAGACTCGCGGTATGGGTGATCACGAAAGAGGGATCGATCTGATTTTCGGCAATACGGTTCAAGAGATCGTCCGACCATCGATTGACGTGTGTTTGGCCCATCTTGAAGGTGAGGCCTTTGTTCATGGCGATGCCCATCGGCATCTTATCAATAAGGCCGCTGTAGACGCCGGGAATCGAAATCACACCCGCCGGCCGGCAGACGTAGATCATCTCCCGCAGGACATGTGGCCGGTCGCTCTCCATCATGACCATCTGCTTCGCGCGGTCGTAGATCGTATCGGGCTGAGAAAACGAGACGTGGCTTTCCATTCCCGTCGCGTCGAGACACTTCTCCGGACCTTTGCCATCCGTCAGGTCATTGAGACGCTCGATGACACTTTCTTGCTTGAAGTTGATCGTGGTGGCTCCGCCAGCTTCTGCCATGCTGAGCCTTTCCGGGAGATAATCAATTGCGATGACCTGTTCGGCGCCAAGCAAGACGGCGCTGCGAATGGCCATTTGCCCGACAGGGCCACATCCCCATATGGCGACGGTGTCTGTCGGCTGAATGTCACACTGCTTCACAGCCTGCCAGCCGGTCGGAAAGATATCTCCGAGAAACAGAACCTGCTCATCCGTCAATCCGTCTGGAATTTTAATGTGAGTTGTGTCGGCGAAGGGCACGCGGAGATATTCCGCTTGGCCGCCGGGATACCCGCCCGTCAGATGGCTGTAACCAAAAAGGCCGGCAGTCGCATGGCCAAACACCTTGTCGGCCATTTCTTTCTTGCGATTGGACCGTTCGCAAACCGAATAATTGCCTGCTTTGCACTGATCGCACTCACCACAAAATATGGTAAAGGGCACGACGATCCTGTCGCCCTTTTTGAGATGTCCGTTCACGCCCGATCCGACTTCCACAACTTCACCCATCATTTCGTGCCCCATGATATCTCCGGGCAGCATGGCGGGGATAAAATTATGGAAGAGATGAAGGTCCGAACCACAAATCGCGCAGCTCGTTACCTTGATTATTGCGTCTCTAGGCTCTTCAATCTCAGGATCCGAAACGCGGTCGCAACGAATGTCTTCCTTTCCATGCCACACCAGCGCTTTCATGCCCGCGTACCTCAAGAGATAAATTAAAAATCTTGAGGGTGAACCAACCCTGCACCACATTGTTCCGCAATGCGCGTGTACGGTTTAGCGCCGTTGTGAATGACAGGATTCAGGTGCTCTCAGGATTTGAGATAAGGACAGCGTCCGAGCTCTTAGCGGCGGCGCCCGTACTCCAAAGAGCGCAGCTTGGTCGCTCGCGATTTACGCAACGCATCGTGAACTTGCTGAGCTGCGAGTCTTCCTAACCGATCCTCATCGCGCAGGCCGGATTCGAGCATCCGGACGAGCGCGGAAGCGGTATGCTCAATTGTCATGCTCAATTGCTTGGAGGAATAACCGTGCTCTTCAACAAGCCTGTTGCAGGCAATCTCATAGGCTTCGGAAAGAAGATCGTGATCGGCTTGGCAGAGATCCCGACGAGATGGAAAAAGAAGCGAATATCCCACGATGCAACTCTTACGTATGATTCAGAACATTGGACCTGCGTCCGTTGTAAGAGCTACAATTACATCGCGATTTGTTTTCTGAATGAAAAACCTATGTACGAATAAGAACGCCACTGAGACTTTTTACGAGAGCGCGTCCAGCCGCTGCTTCATCTCGCTAAAGACGGCTCGCACGTTCTCGGCGATTGCACGGGAATCCTCAAGCGCCGCGCGCGAGCGCTGATACGCCGGTAACAGATCCGGAGAGCCAAGGAAGTGACGCCGCATCATCCGCGCGATGTGCATGTCGGCGACGGGCTCAAGAAGAACCTCATAAAAAAGCACAGAAGCCAAGACCGAACGGGACGTATCCAAAATTTCTATTCGCCAATCCGCGCCCACGCGACTGCCCCGGCGCAATTCCTCGATAGAAATTTCTGCGGCGGTTTTCCCCGCCTCGGCCATCGCAGCCTCGACGTCGGGAAACTCGCTGCCTTCTGGATCGCGAATCCGATCGAGACCCAACACTGCGTCAAAAAAGTAAAGCATGACGAATTCTGTCCGATACAGTCCGGAAGGGGAACAAGGGACACTGTGCGTTTCCAAACGGTCTTTTATTTGAGCGGAGCGGAGCGGAGCGGGAACCGTACCATATAGTACCTGGTATATGTTCAGACCAATCCGGCTCCGAGGGGTTTCAAATGGTGTTGCTTCCCCCTTCTCACAATGCCCGTGGAAATTGGGTCCTTTCCAGCCTCAGTCAATCAGACTACGAACGTCTCGAGCCCTATCTGGAACCAACGCGATTCCGCACTCGCGACTGCATCGAGCCTGCAAATAAAAAAATCGAAAAGATTTTTTTTCCCTACCGAGGGTTACTGTCGGTCATTGCCGTCAGCCGAAACAAACGCCACGAGGCCGAGGCTGGCGTTATCGGCTGGGAAGGAATGACGGGCCTCCCCCTTATTCTCGGCACCGAAACGGCGGCAACAAATATTTTCGTCCAAATAGAGGGCGACGGCCGCTCCGTCCCGACAGGACATCTCAGCCAGCTTATGAGTGAGAGCCCGACACTTCGTGAGTCGTTCCTCAAGCATGTTTATGCTTTCCTCATCCAGGCGGCAAATACGGCCCTCGCGAACGCGAGGGGAAGGCTGGATCAAAGATTGGCGCGATGGCTGCTTATGGCACACGATCGCATGCCGGGAGATGAACTGCGTCTCACTCATGAGTTTCTCGCGCTCATGCTCGGCGTCCGACGCGCAGGGGTAACGATCGCTCTCCACGGCCTCGAATCTCAGAGCCTGATATCGAACTCGCGAGGGCAGATCACGATCGTCAATCGCGAAGGCCTCGAACAATGCTGCGATGGGTTGTATGGGGTTGCGGAGCGCGAACTCGCCCGTCTTTTTCCAACAAGTGCCGAGGAGTAAAAGGCCTTTTACATGGCAGGAGGCTATAATTAGGCTGCTACCGAATCAATCAGATCTACATGGCCTGAAAAATGACTCCAGATGATCATCCTCCATCAGGCCCTTCACTCAGCAGTCTGGTCCCTGTGGCGGGCATCGGGGCTTCGGCCGGCGGTATCGTTGCCTTGCAAGCATTCTTCAAGGCCCTTCCTCCGGAAACCGGCGCAGCTTACGTCGTCATTCTTCATCTTGATCCAGAACACCAAAGCGAATTGTCTCGAATTCTGTCGTTATGCACGAGCATGCCGGTGAGGGAAGTTGGGGACGCGACGACGATCGCCGCCAATAACGTCTACGTTATTCCGCCGAACCGAAGGCTGCTCATATCCGCGGAGCAAATTTCGACCGCGCCGTTCGATGAGCCTCGGGGGCAACGCGCGCCGGTCGATCAGTTTTTCCGGTCGCTCGCGAAGCAACATGGCGATGGATTCGCGATCATCATGTCGGGAGCCGGATCAGACGGCTCCAACGGCGTAAAGGACATCAAGGAAAACGGCGGCCTTGTTCTCGTGCAAGACCCCGCCGAGGCTGCCTTCCCCTCGATGCCGCGTGCCGCCATCGCTAGCGGCGTAGCAGATCTCGTTTTGCCGGTTCGCGACATCGCCTCGCGCATGACGGAGTTGGTCCGCAAAAAGGAGCAGTTGCAGGCTGAGCAAATTGCGGGCAACAACGATGATGCCTTGCGACGCATCCTTGGTTTTCTGCGGCTGAAGACGGGGCACGACTTTTCCAACTACAAACGACCGACCGTCATTCGACGGCTTGCCCGGCGCATGCAGGTGACGCGCACGGACAATCTCGAAGATTACGCTGCGCATCTTCGCGCCGAACCGGAAGAGATCCAGGCATTGTTCGCCGACCTCTTAATTTCGGTGACAAGCTTCTTTCGTGACCCCCCCGCTTTTGAGTATCTGGCGGAGTTTATCATCCCCAAGCTCTTTGCCAATAGAGACCCTGATTCGGTGATGCGCATTTGGGTGCCAGGCTGTGCGACAGGAGAAGAGGTCTTTTCTCTCGGTATTCTCATTCTCGAAGAAGCTGCTCGACAGGAAGTGAAGCCGGAGATTCAGCTCTTTGCATCCGATCTTGATTCTACTGCGCTCGCGACCGCACGGGAGGCGTGTTATCCGCTCTCGATCAAATCCGATGTATCCGAGCAGCGGCTGCAGCGATTTTTTACCCGAGAAGGCGAGCACTACCGCATCAAACGCGAGGTTCGTGATCTTGTGGTCTTTGCCGCTCACAGCCTACTTCGCGATCCCCCGTTCTCGCATATCGATCTCATCTCCTGCCGCAATCTTTTAATCTATCTTGACCGCGATCTTCAGCAGCAAGTCGCATCGACGTTCCACTACGCGTTACGTCCGGGCGGGTATCTTTTTCTTGGCTCTTCAGAGACAATCGACGGCAATACGCTGTTTCGCGTTGTCGACCGCGACGCGCGGGTTTATCAGGCGCTGGAGCGACCACGCGACAAACTTCCGCCTCTGCCTCGCATCGTGACCGGACCTACAATCCCTGAGCCGCCATTGCGCCCGGCTTTGCGTCGGCCGCCCAACAGCAGCGATATGTCCATGCACCGACAAGCGCTCGAAGAAGCTGCTCCTCCGAGCATGCTTGTTGACGAAGCACATCAAGTCGTGACGCTGTCGGAAACAGCGGGGCGATTTCTGCTTCACTCCGGTGGCCCTATCACGAGCGAAGCACCTGATATCGTCAGGCCCGAACTTCGACTTGATCTTCGCGCCGGCCTGCATCGCGCCTTCGAGCAAAATCAATCCACGCTCACCATCCCTATTCCCGTTCGCTTCAATGGTGATGTTCACAACGTCGGTCTGCAGGTGCGGCCAGTATTGAGGGAGAACCAAACTAAAGCAGCGCTTGTGCTATTTCTCGAAGGGGGCCCTGCCGAGCGAACCCTAGACACGAACCTCACTGATGATGCCGCGTCGAGCACCGTGGTGACGCAGTTACGAGAGGAATTGCTCGCGACCCGAGAGCATCTTCGAGCCAGCCGCGATCAGTATGAGGCCGTGACTGAAGAGCTGCGTGCTTCGAACGAAGAGCTGCAGTCCATGAACGAAGAGTACCGCTCAACGTCCGAGGAGCTCGAGACGAGTAAGGAGGAATTGCAGTCGATCAATGAAGAGCTTCAGACGCTCAATAATGAGCTCAAGATGAAGCTTGAGAGTGTGTCGCGCGCGCACAACGATCTTCAGAATTTGATGGCCGCGACAGACCTGGCCACGCTTTTTCTCGATCCCGAGATGCGTATCAATCGGTTTACGCCTCGCCTTGCACAGATTTTCAACGTGGTTGCCGGAGACGAGGGCCGCCCGATCTCGGATTTCACACATCGGCTAAAATATGATGATCTGACGCGGGACGCGAAGCGCGTGCTTGCAGATTTGACCGCCATCGAAAAAACGATCGAGAGTACGGATCAGCGCTGGTTCCTTTTGCGCATAAGACCATATCGCACGCTGGACGACAGAATCGAAGGCGTAGTCGTTACGTTCGTCGACATTACTGAGCAACGCCGAATGGAGGAGCGTTGGCAGGCCCGTCAGCGCCTCCTGCTCAGCGAGCTTTCCCATCGGTTTAAAAATATCTATGCTGTCGTTCAGGCTATTGCCGAACAAAGCCTACGCGATAGCGGCGCAAGTTCGGAGGCCCGTGACTCTCTCAATTCTCGCTTGCGCGCACTCGCGATCTCGCACGACTTGCTCGTCCAGAATGATTGGCAGACCGTGGGACTCGAAAAGCTGATATCGGGCCAACTCGCGGGGATGACCGACAGAATTCAGTTGTCAGGACCTGCCGTGGAAATCCCGGGAGAACTTGCGACTCCGTTGGGTCTTGCTCTCCACGAATTGGAGACGAATGCGGCGAAGTACGGGGCGTTGAGCACCAAAGAGGGAAACGTCGAACTTTCCTGGGCGAAAAGCGAGAAGAACGGAAAGCCATTCCTGCAACTGGTCTGGAGAGAAAGCGGCGGCCCAAAGGTGGCAAAGCCCACAAAAAGGGGATTCGGCAGCTCTCTTCTGGAAAGAGGCCTGCCGAAAGCGGAGGTTAGCCGCGATTTTCGTCCCACAGGATTGATCTGCACGATCGATTGTTCGCTTGAATAGCGAAGTTTCGATGAGACAGCGCCCGGGAGCCTTTTGCCCGCTTCTACGTTGATGCTACAGGCGCAGATCGTAGGAGCAGCGCGGTGCCCTATCCCAGAGTTTTCGCAATCGGTGCATCCGCAGGCGGCATCGAGGCTCTCCTGGCGATCGTTCAAGATCTGCCTTCAGGTCTGCCGGCGCCGATCCTGATCGTCGTTCACATTTCTCCCGACAGTCCCGGGTATCTGCCGGAGATCTTGGCGAGGAATGGGCCTCTCCCGGCGACGAACGCTGTCGACGGCTCCCTCATGCAGGGTGGTCACATCTATGTCGCCAGACCGGACCGACATCTCATCGTCAATAAGGGCGGCAAGATCGCGACGCCGCGGGGCCCCCGCGAAAACCGCAGCCGTCCCGCGATTGACCCCCTGTTCCGGTCCGTAGCGCTGAGTTTTGGAGCGCGGGCCGTCGGTATCGTTCTATCGGGAGGTCTCGACGACGGCGCCGCGGGATTACGCTCTATAAAAATGTGCGGCGGCACCGCGATTGTGCAGGATCCTGCCGACTCGATCGTCGATTCCATGCCGATGAGCGCAATGCGCAACGCGACGATCGACTACTGCTTGCCGGCGTCCGAAATCGCATTCCGCATTTCCGAACTCGCCCACGAAGAACCCGAAAGAAAGCTCATGGCTGTCGAAAAACAAGAGCGAAAGCAGATCGAACGCGAGGTTGCGATCGCAGGCAAGTCGTCGGAAGGATTTGCGATCAGGGAATTTGGAACGCCTTCGATTTTCACTTGCCCTGAATGCCACGGCGCCTTGATGCGCATCAGGGGAGATAATCCTGTTCGCTTTCGCTGCCACACCGGCCACGCGTATACTGCGGAAACATTACTCTCGGAGCTACGGGAGACGACCGAGCAAGCAATATGGGGCGCCGTTCGTTCGCTTCATGAGGAAGCGATGCTGTTCGATCATATTGCCGAGCACTGGGAGGAAGTGGATCCCGTGACTGCTGGCTACTATCGCGATCAAGCGAAAGCCATGCTAGCGCGCGCGGAACAGATTCAGAGAACCACCGACGAAGGTTACGCGCAACCTGTTATCCAGGCCGTCGCTTCCAATACACAATGAATGGCCGTGAGTTCGCCGCCATGGGCTATTGGGCATCGAAATCAACCGATGGCTCTCGGCGCCAGTACCGCAATTCCCGGCAGGCCTTCAGAAAACTCGAGACAGTCTGGGATGACGAAATCTCAAAGCAACCCTCGTCAAGCTCATCCGAAAGTCCAGCAGCAGCAATGAACGACTGCACACGGGGCGAATAAGCGACAAACTTGCAATGAGCAAAGGCATCCCGCAGAAAGTCCTTCGAGACGGCATCCTTGGCGAGAACGTTCGCTTGTTCTTCGGAAAAAATCAGCGCTACGGCGTCGTAGAGTACCGATGGACCGCCATCTATTTTCTGCTTTGCGACCAGTTGCCGACCGTCAGAGAGTATTACGCCCGCTATCTTCGGCGCAACGATCTCGCAGGTCGCCCCTTCTTTTTCGAAGGTCGAAATCAAGCTCGCGACGAGGCGCGCGTCTGCGCCATCCGAGGCAAAAATCCCAAGCTTGCGCCCCTTGAAGCTTTTCGGACCACGCAGAATGATGCTCAATGCTTCTGAAGTTGGGACGTCCATAGGTGGGATCAGGGCCTCAGCCTGTTCGGGAACATCGATGCCGAGACCCTTCGCGACTTGAGCTGCCAAGGTGCTATCAATATTCGGAAGATGCGAGACCATTCGCTTCCGGATGTGAAGATGCTCAACTTTACTAAGTTCGAACACCAGCGCGTCAGCAATATGCTTCTGCTCTATAGGAGTTTGGCTTCGATAGAACATCCGCGCTTGGCTGTAATGATCGGCAAAGCTTTCGGGGCGCGTCCGCTGCTTTTCTCCTTCATCCGACGCCGCGAAGCTTTTGAAGCCGTTATCTGGATGCTCGCGCGGGCCGCCCGCCACGCCCCAACTGTTCGGCTCATAATTGGCTCTGCCCGTGGGGTTTCGCGTCGCCATGTGGCCGTCCTGCTGAAAGTTCGCAAAGGGGCAGCGCGGCGCATTGACGGGCAGATATGTGAAGTTCGGACTTCCAAGGCGTTTCAGCTGGGTGTCGAGATAGGAAAAGTTGCGACCCTGCAGCAAGGGATCATTGCTGAAATCGATTCCCGGCGGGACGTTCTGCGTACAAAACGCCACCTGTTCGGTGTGGGCGAAGAAATTGTCGACGAGACGATCGAGCACCAATCGACCTACGATCTGAACGGGCAACACTTCCTCAGGAATGATCTTGGTAGGATCGAGCACGTCGAACTCGAAATCATCCGCGAATTTCTGGTCGAACAGCTGAACGCCGAGATCCCACTCCGGAAAGTTGCCGCTTGATATCGCGTCCCAAAGGTCGCGCCGATGAAAATCGGGATCGGCACCGTTGATTTTGACGGCTTCGTTCCACGCAACCGATTGAAGGCCGAGCTTTGGCTTCCAATGAAACTTTACGAACGTCGATTTGCCTTTCGCGTCGACAAACCGAAATGTGTGAACTCCGAAACCCTCCATAAAGCGGAATGATCGGGGTATGGCCCGGTCCGACATGATCCACATGATCATGTGCATGCTCTCCGGCGTCAGAGAGATAAAATCCCAGAAATTATCGTGCGCCGACTGGGCCTGCGGAAATTCCCGATCTGGCTCGGGCTTGACCGCGTGGATGACGTCCGGAAATTTGATGGCGTCCTGGATGAAGAAGACCGGAATATTGTTTCCTACGAGATCCCAGTTCCCCTCTTTCGTATAGAGCTTCACTGCGAAGCCCCGGACATCACGGGCGAGATCAAATGAGCCTTTACTGCCCGCGACTGTTGAGAAGCGTACAAATGCTTCCGTTTTCTCTCCGACGCGTTGAAAGATGTTCGCGCGTGTTACGTGGGCGAGAGACTTAGTTAACTGGAAATAACCGTGTGCCCCATAGCCTCGTGCGTGTACCACCCGCTCGGGAATGCGCTCGTGATCGAAATGGAAGATCTTTTCCCGGAAGGCAAAGTCTTCGAGCAGCACCGGCCCGCGAGGCCCAGCTTTCAAGGAGTTCTGGTCATCGGAAACTGGTATGCCTTGTTGTGTCGTAAGCGGGGCAATGTTCCCGCCCGCCAGCTGATGCAATTCATCACCTTTGCCGCGCGCGACTTTCGTTTTCGAGGTCTTGGATGAATTTGTATTTTTTGATGTCGAGGGAGATCTCGTCTTAGTCGAGCTTTTGCGCGTAGCCCCGGTACTCATAAGGAATTTTCCTGCTGTTCAATCGCTCTGACACCGCTTTGAACATCTCGAAAGCTCGTTCGTTCCTTGATAACAATGCGTACGGTGTTTTCTGGACGCTTTCGAACAAGTACGCCGTGAGACAGAGCCTGACGGTT
>JAFECG010000026.1 GCA_018242215.1 Pseudomonadota bacterium | reverse complement strand
TATTGCCGGCGGTCGCTGCCTTCTCGAACCACGAACGGGCAGAGGCCGGATCTTTTGCGCCGCCTTCTCCGTTGCGAAGCATCATAGCGAGACTGAACATCGCTTCTGAAAGTCCGCCGCTCATGGCCGCCGTTTCGTACCACGCACGAGCCGCCGGCAAGTCTGCGTTGCCACCAAAGCCTTTCTGCAGAATCTCACCCAAAAGATTCATTGCTTGCGCATTGCCGGCATTCGCGGCGCGCGAGAGGAGATCTCGAGCCTGCGTCAGGTTCCCGTCGTTGTATGCCTTGGAACCAGCCGCCCAAAGTGCGCCGCCGTCGGCGTCACCGCCACTTGCGTAGACATCGACTTGGACAAAGAAACTTCCGAGCACGGCTGCCAAGGCGAAGACGAACATGCGGTGCAATTCTCTTCTCCGTCTTGTGCGGCGCTTTTCAGTGCGATCCACGAAAGGCAGCGCCTATCTCTCTATTGTCGTCTACGTTGCTCTGCGGCCGTGATGACGTTCGCATGTTGGCTATCAAGCCGGGATTCAATGCACAGTTCGTTCTGCGTGAGCTTACGTCGACCTCGATCGGCTTAGGCCGATTCTTTTTCAGCTAATCAGTACCCGATCACCATCGCCTCGATAAGGCAGGCCGCATTTCCAGCGTCCAAACCGTTTTCTTCACCGCGGCAATCATCCCTAGCGCCAGCGCCAACTAAGGGCTGACAGGAATTGCTCAATGCGTTTCGAAAACCGGAACATAGTGCTGGCAAACCCCAGAAATGAGCCTGGCGGCGCAAAAGCCGTTTTACCGGATCGTTCAGAACGTTAACGCGGAAATGGCTGGAGCGGGTGATGGGAATCGAACCCACGTATTCAGCTTGGAAGGCTGCTGCTCTACCATTGAGCTACACCCGCGGTCCGGCGGAGAAGGCCGCTTTGTAGCGAATTTTTTTACGGGCGCAAACGCCTTTAGCGTGTCGTCCACCGGGTGCTCCTTCCAAGCCTCCGCGGAGCTGAGGTTGCTCTTTCTGCGCCGAGAGCCATGGCCGGCCAAATCCGCTCGAAAATGCAGAAATGTCGCGCTGTAATGTTGATTGTGTCGCAGTCGAGGTGCACAAACGGGAAAAAATCAGCCGCGCCAGAGCGGCAATAATCCAGGGGGAAGAAACGCATGTCGGTAGCGAGTTCTGCAGATTCATTTACGCCCAGTTTGCTCGACCGGCAACGCATCGTCGCAAAGGCCGGATTCAACCGCTGGCTTGTGCCACCGGCCGCTCTGGCCATCCATCTCTGCATCGGCATGAGCTATGGGCTGAGCGTCTTCTGGCTACCCTTGTCACAGGCACTTGGCATTACCAAGCCGGTGACATGCCCGGACATGACCGTTGCTCAGGCGCTGTTCACGACGACGTGCGACTGGCGCGTCAGCGATCTTCTCGTGACTTTCACGGTTGGAATCGTTTTTCTCGGCCTCTCGGCCGCTGTTTTTGGCGGCTGGCTCGAGCGAGCAGGACCGCGCAAGGCTGGCGTCGTCGCCGCATTGTGCTGGGGCGGCGGATTCCTCATTTCGGCCGCTGCCGTACAGATACACCAGCTCTGGCTTCTTTGGCTCGGGCTTGGCGTCGTCGGCGGGATTGGTCTGGGACTCGGATACATCTCTCCGGTTTCGACCCTCATCAAATGGTTTCCCGATCGCCGCGGCATGGCGACTGGCATGGCTATCATGGGCTTCGGCGGCGGCGCCATGATCGGCTCGCCGATCGCCATCCTCCTGATGAACCATTTCAGGAGCGCAGAGTCTGTCGGAGCTAAGGAAGCACTGGCTGTCATAGGCTGTCTTTACATCGTGGCGATGCTGTGCGGAGCATTCGGATACCGCGTGCCCCCCGACGGCTGGACGCCCGATGGTTGGCAGCCCTCCGGCACCCAGTCCAAGGCCCTGATCACCCACGGGCACGTGCATCTCGATAATGCTCATAAGACACCGCAGTTCTGGCTGATCTGGATCGTGCTCTGCATGAACGTGTCGGCCGGCATCGGAGTCCTCGCGATGGCATCGCCGATGCTGCAGGAAATCTTCGCCGGCAAGCTCATCGGATTGCCGGACATCCGGTTCAGCGATTTGACGCCCATTCAGGCGACGGCGATTGCAGGAATTGCGGGTGGCTTCGTGAGTTTGCTGTCGCTGTTCAACAGCGGCGGCCGTTTCTTGTGGGCCTCGCTCTCCGATCATATCGGGCGCAAACCGACCTATTTCTGTTTTTTCGTCCTCGGTATGGCGCTTTACGCGCTCGCACCGACGTTCGCGCACATGGGCTCCATCCCGCTGTTCGTCGGAGCATTTTGCATCATCCTGACGATGTACGGAGGGGGCTTCTCGACCGTGCCGGCCTATCTTGCTGACATTTTCGGCACGCAGTTCGTCGGCGCCATTCACGGCCGACTGCTGACTGCCTGGTCCACGGCCGGCGTGCTCGGTCCTCTCGTGATCGGCTATATCCGAGACGCGCAGATTGCGGCCGGCATCCCCCGCGCACTCGTCTATGACCGCACGATGTATATTCTCGTCGGCTTTCTGCTCGTCGGCTTTATCGCAAATGCACTCATTCGGCCGGTAGCCGATAAATGGCTGATGAGCGACGCGGAAGTCGCGAAACTTCAGGCCGCGAAAGCGACGGCAACTCACAGCACCGGATCGCATGGCATCGGATTCGGAGGCATGAGCCCCGCCGCATTGATCGCGTGGCTGCTGGTCGGCATCCCGTTCTTTTGGGGTGTCTGGAACACGCTCGGCAAAGCCGTTGTGCTGTTCCGTTAGAAAGAAAGCGCTGGCGGCCGCTCGCATCTGAAGAGCGCCGCCGGCACAACTTCGAAATAGCCGTGTACCTGTCGCCGCGCCCGGGGTTTCAGATGATTTGTTGGACGATCCCGGACTTCTCGTCGAATAACTGACGGCCCGTCTTCCAAAGTTCGCTCCCGCCCGCTATTTCCGAGCGCATCTTACGCGTCCACGCCTGAGACACGCCGGCCTCTTCAAAATATTTATCGATGAAGCGATTTGTCTCCGCCTCGATCGACGCGACCGGCACGCTCCGATCCCTCTCGTTGGAATAGAAATCGCGATAAGCAACCTCGTGGAACATGAACTCGGCATCCGCCGCAGCGACGCGCTCCTGCCCCTGAAGATAAACTGGCACGCACATCGACGCGCAAATCGCGCCATCTTCGACACTTGTTACGAGCAGATGAGACTGACGTATGCGGCGGAGCAGCCGCACGACCTCCGCTCCTTGATCGACCGAACCACCGGGAGACGAGAGCGCCAATATGATCTTGTGCCCGTCTCCCTTATGACGCTCGAAGGCTTCCGCAATGCGGCTCGCCATCGGCGCCGCGATCTTGCCGCGCCACCGCAGGTATACGATGTCTTTATCGGGAAGAGTGCGAACGTCGAGTTGACCGACTGATTCGAAATATGCCGCGAAATGATCGCGCGTCTTGAACGCCAGAATAACGAGAAGAATGATCATCGCGCCCCAGATGACGCGATTGCGCAAACCTGGGGTCATCAGCGGCGCCCTTCTGACTGAGGGATCCGCGACACGAAGTCGAAATCAGGGACGCAGCATTGCATCACGCCCGTGCCGACGGCCAGCTTCCCATGAGGGAAGTCGTCGGCATCAGCCATCAATGTGTCCAGTTTGTCGTCCGGCCGTATTTGAAATTGTCGGCATACGACTTCTTGATCGGCTTCCGCGGCTTTGGCTCGCTCAGTGTGTACGCCAAGCCCGCTCGCGTCGCATACGCGATCGCCTCTTCCTTCGTATCGAACTCGAGACGCACTTGCGATTGCATATCGCGACAGCTCACCCAGCCCATCAGCGGATCGATATCGCGCGGGCTCGCAGGCTCGAATTCGAGAATCCATTCCTTCGTGCGCGCCTCGCCCGACTGCATCGCCGTTCTTGCAGGCTTGAAGATCCGTGCCGTCATGGTGGCTCCGAATTGATATTGAGATCAGCCGGACTGGGAATAAGATAAAGCGGCGTTCGCGTCAAAATTTTAATAATTTCCGAACTTTGCGCTTCGCGTATGTTGCATCCACTGCATAATCGA
Source organism: Pseudomonadota bacterium (assembly GCA_018242215.1). Taxonomy (GTDB): domain Bacteria; phylum Pseudomonadota; class Alphaproteobacteria; order Rhizobiales; family Hyphomicrobiaceae; genus Hyphomicrobium_B. The sequence continues at coordinate 289,452 of JAFECG010000026.1, read as the reverse complement.
TACCGCGCCTGCGTCACGTTTGAGGACGTCAACCTGCATGAAAGCGGTCTATTTCGGTGGCGATATCACGAATCCTACGTCGATACTGAGAATAAATTCGTTCCGTAAGGCGGGAGTGCACGTCTCCTCGTTCACGTTCCGCCGCCGGAAGTTCAACTCTGCCTTTGAGCCGGACTGGCAAAATTACCATCTCGGCTATACGGCCGACCGCAACTATTCGTTGCGCATTTTGGCCATCATGCGAGCTTGCTGGATCGTTGCACAAAACAAGCGCGTATTCGACGGAGCGGACTTTCTCTATGCCCGCATGATCGACATGGCGCTCATTGCGCAATTTGCGAAGTGGTGGTTCGGCCTTAACTCCAAACTCGTCTACGAAATCGAAGACGTTCAGGCCGTCTTTTTCAAAAAGACCAATGCGGGTCGATTTTTCCGTTGGGTAGAGAGGCGGATTCTCGCCCGGGCGCAGCTGCTGGTCGTGCTGTCACCGGGCTTTGTGCGAGGCTATCTCGCTCCGATACAGGGATACGAAGGCCCGTTCTTCGTGCTTGAAAACAAGCTCCAATTGCCCAGTCCCGACGCGCCGACCTCGGAACTGGCTGATCGCTGGCGAACAGAACGCGATAGATGGATCATCGGATGGTTTGGAACATTGCGCTGCGCGCGCAGCATGTCCCTTCTCTCCGAGATTGCCGCGCGGCTGGGCGACCGGGTCGAGATTCGAACGCGTGGCTTTCCTACGGAAACCGGCCTCGCATATTATCTGTCGTTCGTCGAAGCACATCCCAACTGGAGCTATGGCGGCGAATACAGCATTCCCAAGGACCTAGAAGAGATGTACGGCAGCGTACACTTCAGCTGGTGCTTCGACTTTCTCGACGCGGGCGGAAATTCCAACTTGCTGCTTGCCTGCCGCATGTATCAGGGCGGGTACTATGGCTCCGTGCCCCTCATTTCGAAAGATTCTGAAATGGAGCGCTTTCTCGCGCCCCACGGAATAGGTCACGCCTTTGCTGAGCCCATCGCAGAGAGTATTTCGACGTTTCTTGAAGGGCTGACGTGGACTGATTACGAAAAAGAGCGCGAAAAGATGCTGAACCTTCGTCGAGAGCTGTTTCTTGACACGGGTGCGGATATGCCGAGGCTCATCGCGGCTATCCGGGAAGCGCCACAATCTCTAACGATGGCGACGTCGTGACCGATCTCGGCCTGGTGAATATCTGCGCCTTGTTGCAGCGGAACGCGTAGCGTTCGACGACGTCCTTAATCTCCTGCAGCAATTCCTCCCCGAGATTTTTCGATCGAAACCCAAGCTTCGAAAAGCCCGCATTCGAAACCTGCAGGTCGTTACTCACCGGCTCATCTCTCGGATTTTCGAGGAAGAGGGTCTCCGTCGTTCCCAAGAGGCTCGATATCATCGCGGCGAGATCGATAACGCGTTGCGTCTCCGCGACTTGGTTGAGCACAATCATCCGGTCTCCACTTCGCGGCGGATTGGCGAGCGCAAGTCCGATACAACGCACGGTATCCGTAATGTGGATGAACGCGCGCGTTTGACCGCCCGAGCCATAGACTGTCAGCGGATGCCCGAGCGCAGCCTGCAGCACGAACCGATTGAGCACGGTGCCAAAGACCGCGTCATAATCGAAGCGATTGATGAGGCGTTCATCAAGCGCGGTCTCCGGCGTCTGCGTGCCCCAGACCGTGCCTTGCAAAAGGTCCGTGACGCGAACGCCCTCGTGCTTGTTGTAAAATTCGAGGAGAAGCTGATCCTGGGCCTTGGTCAAATGATAGATGGACACCGGATTTGCCGGATGAAGGATTTCTCGCGTCTGCACGGCTTCACCCGACCCCATGGTGAATTTCACATAGCCGTCAGGGACGCGATAGCCGAGCGTTTCGTATCCATAGACCCCGATCGAACTCAAATGCACGAGATGAGCATCGAGACTGCACGCGACCATTGCTGCTAAAATGTTATGCGTCGCGGCGATATTCCCCTCGATCGTCGATTTCCTGTGGTGCATCGACAGCATGGAATAAGGTACCGAGCGTTGCTCGGCCAAGTGGATAATGGCGTCAGGTCGTTCCTTCCGGAAAAGACCCAGAAGCGCATCGTAATCGCGCGCGATATCGATGTTCGACCATCGGATTTCCCGGCCGGTGATCTCGTGCCAAACAGCCAATCGCTCTTCCAGCGGACGAATAGGTGTCAGCGAGTCGCTGCCAAGCTCGCAATCGATCATGCGACGACATTGGTTATCGACAATGCGAACTTCATGCCCCTGCGCCGAGAGCGAAAGGGCGACGGGCCAACCGCAAAACCCGTCTCCACCCAATACAAATATCTTCATAGTCGTCCACGCTACGCACGAGAAACGCTATCCGGACCACCGCCCGGAAGAAGGAAAGTTCAATTCGGCGCTTAACGACAATCAGTGTACGCATTAATATTACCGGCTCCGCCGCCAAACAGAATTGCGACAAGCAGGATATTTCGTCTCCCAACATCCTGATGTCTGGCGACATCGCTCGCAGGAGAATTTTGGATTGTACAGCACACGTCCTATCGAAAAAAGTTAGACAAAAAGGGTATCGCGTGAGTTAGGGCGGCGAATGAACGCTGTTGTTCGAGGTAGTCCCGTACACCCTTACCGACGCGAAGCGCCGATCGTGAATCGGCTGAACGTTCAAAAGCACGAGCGGCGAACGGGACGGTTACCGGAGGGGGTCTGCGCGACTGATGGGCCGACGCCAAAAAGCGAAGCACAGGGCGAAATCTTGCACGTGCCATGCCGGAAGGTTTGACGCGAAAAGAAGACAGCTTTTGTGCCTGACCGTCTGAGCGGACAAGATCAGCTGGGCGTCGAGATAAAACGAAGATTGGTCGGGGCGACATGATTCGAACACGCGACCCTCTGCTCCCAAATCTGATAGATATGTAGCGAATTCAAGGCCGTTTATCACTTTGGAGTGCGTTTAGATCGGATTGTAAGGCATTGAAACTGCTGGAGCTCCCAACCCGAGTGATAAACACCTATACTTGACCGCAGTTGCGAGTCGCGCAGTCGTCGAGCTCGACGACCTCAAAGGTCTTTCAGGCGTGCGATTATTACTTCGATAGAAAAATTACACGGAAGTGTAAAACGGCATTATTCCGCATACTGATATTTGTTTATCAAACCATCTGCTTTGCGATTTTCGGGAAGCTTCGATCGCATCGGCGGCCATCGAACCCGATAATTCCGGCAACGCTGGAGGGCCAATTGAACATTCGACGAAACGCGCCCTGCCCCTGCGGCAGCGGCAAAAAATACAAGCGTTGCCATGGTGCTGCGTCGGCCGAGAACGGACAACGAATGATCGACGCCCTTCTCGCACAGGAACGTATTCGAGAAGCGCAACAAGGTTTAGGGCGCCCGATCATCGCCGGGAAGCACGGCGACCACCAAATAGTGGCCGTAAAAAACACGATCTATTTTTCGAAGGCCTGGAAAACGTTCCCCGACTTTCTTTCCCATTATTTGAAAGCCAAGCTCGATCCTGATTGGGGCAATACTGAACTCAAGAAGCCATTGGTGGATCGCCACCCGATACTCCAGTGGTACGACGAAATATGTCGTCTCCAGCGCGAAACGATCAAGGTCCCAGGTCAGATTGCAGAATCGAAAGTCACTGGAGTAGTCGCAGCCTACTTCGGATTGGCTTACAGCCTTTACCTCCTCGACCACAATGTAGAATTGCAAGATCGCCTGATTGCGCGGATCAAAGATCCCGGAAATTTTCAAGGCGCCCTATACGAGCTCGTCGTCGCAAACGCACTCATCCGCGCTGGTTTCGAACTGACCCTCGAAGATGAAACAGACGGTGAGACCAAACATTGCGAATTTGCTGCCATCTCGAAACGAACTGGGAAGCGTTATTGGGTCGAAGCAAAGATGCGGTCTGTGGCCGGCCTGTTGGCAAGGACTGACAAAGACGGAAGCCTAAGTGACGATCCATTGACGAGGCTGGTGCCTCACTTGAACCAAGCACTGGCCAAACCTGCGGCTGACGAACGATTGATCTTCATCGACGTCAATTGCGAGCCAAAGTTCGGCGTCGATGGCAAACCAACGTGGGTGGACAAAGCCGTTGCGAGACTCGAGCGGTACGAAAAGAAAGAATTAGAAGCCGGCAAGACCGCGTATGTATTCGTGACGAATGTCGCGTTTCATCGCCAGCTAAATTCATCGCCACGGCCCGCGGCAGCGCCCTTCGGCCTGGGCATTCCCGGCTTCAATCGACCCGGCACGTTTCGCTTGTCCGAGATTTACCGCAGTAAACAGCGGCACGTCGATGCGTTCGAGGTCGGACAAGCCTTCGTAAAATATCCCGCGCTTCCCAACAATTTCGATGGATCGCTTCCATCGGAAATTGGCGGATCGAAGAATAGTCGGGTGATGATTGGGCAAACCTATTTTTTCGAAGACGCGATCCCAGGGAACCTCCTGGCGACCGTCACTACGGCTACGGTCAACGAAACCGAGAAGATGGTCTACCTAGGCACGGACAATGGTCACATTCTACGCGAACCAATGACTGATGCCGAGTTGGCCGACTACAAGGCGCATCCCGACGCGTATTTCGGCAAGGTTGTGGACGTCCAGCGCAATACCTCAGACCCTTATGAACTATTCGAGTGGATGATAGCCGCTTACAAGGACACGCCGCGAGACAAACTCTTGGAGCATCTGGTAGGCCACCCCGCAATCGACGAATTGAAACCGCTTGCCGATGATGATCTGCGTTTGGCGTACTGCGAGATTATGGTCGCTTGGATGGTCGAGAAAGCTAACGGACGGAGCGGACCGCCGGGCGAGCGAACTCCCCACATTTTCGGTATTCGGATCGATCGGCTAGGTAATGGCTAAAAAGCAGTCTTTGATTCGAGAAAACGTTGCGAGAACAGAAGTGATAAACAGTACATCCTTAAAAGTGATAAACAGAAGTCTTGAAATACTTCTAAGTCATTGAATTTATTGGTCGGGGCGACATGATTCGAACACGCGACCCTCTGCTCCCAAAGCAGATGCTCTACCAGGCTGAGCTACGCCCCGACTTAGACCCTCATCTGCCGCTTTCGCCCATCAAGGTCAAGTCGGCGCAAGGCGGAAATCCCTCGCGCCGCCGCCGTCAGCGTGAATTCGCGGCCGAAAAAATATGGTAACTGACCTTGTCGCCAGTTTTGATACCGAGGCGGCCCGCCGCGCCACCTGGAATTTCGAGCACAGCCAAGACCGGCGATCCAGATGAGATGACGCGGTCTGACAGCGGTTCGGCACGTTCCTCGATACGCGCGATCGTGCCGTCGGCGCGAATGAACAACATGTCGAGCGGTATGTACGTGTTGTGCATCCACATCTGGAGATTCCGCTCGGCCGCGTAGGGAAACAGCATGCCCTGGCCGTCGCTGAGCTCTGTGCGGAACATTAGCCCAAGCGCTTTTTCTTTTTCCGTCGCCGCGACCTCGATCGCGAACGAATGCGTTGCACTGCCGTTCGCTGAAGCGATCGTCAGCCTGTCCTGTCGCATCTTCGCCGAGGCGGCGGGGATGAGATCGAGCCACGCGTTCATGGTCGGCCACGCGGCGGCGGCAAGGGGCGGACAAACAAAAAGGGCCACGCAGATCGCGGCCCCCTTCTTCGTTGTACTCGACCCGACAGTGGTCATCGTTCCCGCATCAATTACGGGACGGCAGCCCCGTCGGCACGCCGTCCGGCCTGAGTTCCGCAGCCATGCAGCCCTTCGATCCGTAGCCCCAACGGACCTGAACGATCTGCCCTGGCCGAAGCTCAGTGAAGCCGAAGCGGCGCAGCGTTTCCATGTGACAGAAGATATCGGGCGTACCTTCGCCCCGCGTCAGGAAACCGAAGCCCCGAACGCGATTGAACCATTTGACATAGGCGCGGCACCAATCGCTTTCTGGCTGCACCACAACGTGCGTCCGCTGCGGAAGCTGCGAAGGGTGAATGGCCGAACTCTCATCCATGCTGAGGATGCGGAAAGCCTGCATGCCCTTCGGGCGGCGCAGCACCTCACAATGAACACGAGCACCTTCGTAGGCCGTCTGAAACCCCCCGGCGCGAAGGCAGGTGACGTGGAGAAGTATATCCGGCAGGCCGTTGTCCGGCACAATGAAGCCGTAGCCCTTCGAAGCGTCAAACCACTTGATCATTCCCGCGACTTCAAAAACCTCGGTCGTCGCGTCGTCGAGCGCCTCTGGACCAATCGAGCCCGCGTCCAAAAATTCCGATAGGCCGGGACGTTTATTATCCCCCATACTGCTTACCCCGCATGTACTGTGCGTCAAACGATAACTCCAAGCTCCGCTGCACCGCCTGCACACTCCGAATTCTGGAAGAGCCCTCTTCAGAAACGGAAACACAAACGTCACATCGAAACGACGCGAACCATAACACCGGCTCTGCCCGGAACTAGGGGCAATATTTTGGCACCTCCCCCTTGACCGTCGGTTGTAACGCTTGAATCCACATTGGATGAGTCGATCTAAGCGCATGATAAAAGGCAGGGAAATGTCATCGCGATTCTTCCCCAGTTTCGATTTCGCGGATGCACGGCGCAGCGCCATCGAAAATGAGTCCTCCACATGCGTGGACGAATGATACGTCGCGAATCACCCATCGAGTGATTCGCTTGCCGAGCTTGATTCTTGGGCGTGTTCCGTCCAGCTCAATCCGAACGAGCAACCGAGATCTCCCATGCTCATCCACAGCACAGGCGATTCGCTACCGTGCAGCGACCCGTTGTCGGAAGACGTTTCAAGACGCACTGTGGCAGACCTGCAGCGTTCGCGATCGCGGAACCGCTTACCCGAGATCAAGCTGAGCGAGTAAGGTAGTCAAATACAGAGCAAAAGGTTGAATGATGCGCTACTTGCACACGATGGTCCGGATCCGTGACATCGATACAAGCCTGAGATTCTATTGCGATGCACTCGGCATGAAGGAGGTGCGTCGGATCGAGAATGAAAAAGGGCGTTTCACGCTGATCTTTCTTGCCGCTCCCGAAGACGAGGCGCGCGCCTTAAGCGAAAAAGCACCAATGCTCGAACTGACCTACAATTGGGATGGCGAAGACTATGGCTCTGCGCGGAACTTCGGCCACCTGGCCTTCCTTGTCGACGACATCTACACGACCTGCGCCAGGCTCCAGGCTGCGGGCGTGACGATCAATCGCCCCCCGCGCGACGGCCATATGGCGTTCGTCCGCTCGCCCGATCTCATCTCGATTGAACTTTTACAGAAGGGCGCGGCCCTCGCACCCCAGGAGCCGTGGGCGTCGATGCCCAATACGGGTTCGTGGTGACCAAGGATGCCAAGTCGCGCGAGGTCGCGATCATAGGAGCGGGCCCGGCGGGACTGTTTGCCGCCGAGATCATCGCTCGCGCGGGTCATCGCGTTACGGTGTACGAGCGGATGCCGTCGCCCGCGCGAAAATTTCTTCTCGCCGGGCGCGGCGGCCTGAACCTCACACATAGCGAGCCGCTTGAAACGTTTCTATCGCGCTACGGCGACAGCGCGGACGAAATTCGGGGCGCTGTCGAAGCATTTCCACCCGCGCAACTCATTGCATGGGCAGACGGTCTTGAGGCTCACACCTTTGTCGGCAGCAGCGGACGTGTCTTTCCGAACGCCATGAAAGCCTCACCGCTCCTTCGTGCGTGGCTCCGCCGGCTCGACGATCTGGGCGTTGTGCTCAAAACGCGGCACCGATGGTCGGGCTTCGTCGAAAACAACGAGCTTTCGTTCGAAAAGCCGGATGGCACGATAATCGTAAAGCCGGATGCCTCGTTGTTCGCGCTCGGTGGCGCGAGTTGGCCGAAACTGGGATCGGACGGCCGCTGGATCGAACCTTTCAGCAGCCTCGGCGTTGCGTCGGAACCGCTTGCGCCGGCCAACTGCGGCGTCGTCGTGCCGTGGTCGGCAATCTTTAAATCCCGGTTCGAAGGCTGTGCTCTGAAGCGCGTTGCGCTCTCGATCGGCGCTTCGACCACGCGCGGCGAGGTAATCATAACCAAACATGGACTCGAGGGCGGCGCCATCTACGCGCTCATTCCCCTGCTGCGCACCGCGCTCGCCACGCACGAAAGCGCGACGCTTGCCATCGATTTGAAGCCCGACATGGACGTCATCACGCTCGCCGAGCGCCTATCGAAGCGCCGCCCGAAGGAAACGCTGACCAATTTCCTCCGCAAATCCGCTCATCTCGACCCAGCGGCGATTGCCCTTCTTCGGGAGGAGCAAACTCCGGTGCCTGAAAATGCCGAGGCCCTTGCAGCCCGCATCAAGGCTGTTTCCGTCAATGTCACGGCCCTTTCCGGCCTCGACCGGGCTATCTCGACGGCAGGCGGCATCGCATGGAGCGAGCTTGACAATCGGCTCATGGTCCGACGCTGCCCCGGCGTGTTCGTCGCTGGCGAGATGCTTGATTGGGAGGCTCCGACCGGCGGCTATTTGCTGCAGGCGACCATCGCCACTGCTTTTAAGGCTGCAAAGGGTTTGCTCAACTGGCTTGATGAACGGCAATGATTTTCCGCCCCATTGGCCCCGACGTGCGCAGGCCATGCGCCGTTTTCTGAGAATGGAACACCACCTTTCTCCCATAGTTTGAGAAATAATATCCTATTTTTATTTATCGGAACGCCTTCTCTGGAGAATGTTTTTCCCCTATGTATCGCGCCGGAGGTCCTTCCATGACGTTGTTTGAAGCACCGGCGTCCGCGCCGGGCGGCCCTAGAGACGACCATTCTGCGCCGCAGCACGCGCTTGCGGCCGAAATCGACCGTAAATTGGCCAGCCTGACGACCCTCGAAGAGCGCCTTTCGGCCATCCGGAGCGCCATCGACGGCACGATCGCCTTCTCGACGAGTCTCGGCATAGAAGATCAGGCGATCACGCATGGCGTGGCCGTCACGGGTACCGACATCGACGTTTTCACGCTCGACACCGGCCGCCACTTCTCGGAAACGCTCGACACACTGTTCGACACCGAAGGCCGGTACGGCATGAAAATTCGCGTGATGTTTCCGGATGCTGCCGAAGTCGAGGAACTCGTCGAAAACGATGGCATTTACGGATTTCGCTATTCCATCGAAGCCCGAAAGGCCTGCTGCGAGATTCGCAAGGTCCGCCCACTCAACCGTGCATTGAAAGGCGCTGCGGGCTGGATAACGGGTCTGCGCCGTGACCAGTCCCAGGGGCGCGCGCACGTGCCATTCGCGAGCTACGATCCGGTGCAAAAACTCATCAAGCTCAACCCAATCGCGGATTGGTCGCTTGAAAAGCTCGAAGACTACGTTGCGGTGAACAAAATTCCCGTCAATGCTCTCCATGCGAAGGGTTACCCTTCGATCGGGTGCCAGCCGTGCACGCGCGCCGTCAAGCCCGGCGAAGATATCCGTGCCGGCCGCTGGTGGTGGGAGAACGAGAACGGCAAGGAGTGCGGACTTCATACACAGTCCGAAGACCCTGGATTTGAACCGAAGGACCGGGCGGCATGACGGCTACGCCATCCCATCTCGATCTGCTCGAAGCAGAAAGCATTCATATTTTCCGCGAGGCGGCGGCACAGTTCCGCAAGCCCGTGATGCTCTATTCGATCGGCAAGGACTCGACGGTGCTCCTGCACCTCGCACGGAAGGCTTTTTTTCCGCAGGCGGTGCCGTTTCCATTGCTCCATGTCGATACGACGTGGAAGTTCAGGGACATGATCGCGTTTCGCGACCGCATGGCGCGTGAACTCGGACTTGATCTCATCGTCTACACGAACCACGACGGCATCGCGCGCGGGATCAATCCGATCGACCACGCGCCTTCGATTCACACTGATGTCTTGAAAACGCAGGCGCTGAAGCAAGCCCTCGACAAATACGGTTTCGACGCTGCGTTTGGGGGCGCCCGACGTGACGAGGAAGCGAGCCGCGCCAAGGAGCGTGTCTTTTCGTTCCGTGCCCCCGGACATCGTTGGGACCCGCGCAAACAACGTCCCGAGATGTGGCATCTGCTGAATGGACGTCTTGGCACCGGCGAGACTGTCCGTGTCTTCCCGATGTCGAATTGGACCGAGAAAGACGTGTGGCGCTACATACTTCGCGAGAAGCTCGAAGTCGTGCCCCTCTATTTCGCCGCCGAGAGGCCGACGATCGTGCGCAACGGCCAGATCCTGATGCAGGACGACGAGCGCCTGCAGCCGCGCGACGGCGAGAAAGTCGAGATGCGGAAAATCCGTTTCCGTACGCTCGGAGATTATCCGCTCACCGCGGCCGTCGAATCCGATGCCGAAACAATCGAAGCCGTCGTCGCTGAAACGCTCAACGCGCAGACGTCGGAACGCCAGGGCCGCCTGATCGACCACGATCAGGCCGGCGCAATGGAAAAGAAAAAGCAGGAAGGCTATTTCTGATGTCGGTGCACGCCCTCCATAAAATTCAGGCTGCTCACGAGGCCGCGCCGCGGCTTGAGGTCGTCCCGAACCTTGTGCGCGAACTCGGCGGCATTACGCACCTTCTGACATGCGGCTCCGTCGATGATGGCAAGTCGACTCTGATCGGCCGCCTGCTCTGGGATGCGTCTGACCTTTATGAGGATCAGCGCGAAACGGTGCGCAAGTCCGGCCGCAAGGCTGCCGGCACCGACCTCCCGGATTTCTCGATGCTGCTCGACGGTCTTGTCGCCGAGCGCGAGCAAGGCATCACGATCGACATCGCGTGGAAGTATTTCGACACGCCAACGCGCCGGTTCGTGATCATCGATTCACCCGGTCACGAACAGTACACGCGCAATATGGCATCCGGCGCATCTCACGCCGATGTCGCGATCGTGCTTGTCGATGCGCGAGGCGGAGTAAAGAAGCAGACGAAGCGTCACGCTGCGATCCTCGATCTTGTCGGCGTCAAGCACGTCATTCTTGCAGTGAACAAGATGGACCTTGTCGGCTGGTCGGAGGATGTCTTCCGCAAGATCGAAGCCGACTTCCGCACGTTATGCTGGAAATTCAATTTCTGGGATGCGACCGCTATCCCGCTGTCAGCCGTTTTCGGTGACAACGTCACGGCGCCGTCGAGCAACATGTCGTGGTACGCTGGCCCAACGCTCATTCAGCATCTCGAAAAAACGCCAAGCCGCGTCAGCGAGGCGGGCTCAGTGTTCCGGTTCCCGGTGCAGGCGGTCCTGCGTGACGGACGAGATTTTCGCGGCCTGGCCGGAACCGTAACGTCAGGCTCGGTCAAAGTCGGTGATGTGGTCGTCGACGCGTTGAGCAATGCCAGCGGCAAAGTCGTTCGCATCGCGACGATGGACGGCGACCTTCAAAGGGCGTCCGCCGGACAGGCCGTTGCGCTTCAACTGGACGTTGACGTCGACGTCTCTCGTGGTGCGGTGTTATCGACCCGAGAAATGTGCCCTGTCGCGGCACAAACGCTGGAAGCGCGCTTCGTGTGGCTTTCCGAGGATCCATTCAGCCCGACCGCCGGCTATTTGCTGCGGACGTCGACCGACCTCGTCCCGATCTCCAACATCGAGATCAAGGGTCTCCTCGATCTCGAAACGATGGCATCGCGCGCCGCACGCAATTGCGGCGTCAACGACATTGCGATTGCGAAGATCTCGTTGGGCCGTGCGGCCGCAATAGACGTCTTCGCTGAAACGCCGGAGACGGGGACACTTCTCCTCGTCGACTCGATAACAGGCGCGACGATAGCCGGCGGCGTGGCGACATCCGTCACCGCCAAGGCCGAAGAGCCCGCGGAAGGTCACTTCGTTTTAAAGCGTGACGTACTCGCCAACGGTCTCAACCGCGACCTCTCGATGAGTCCGAAAGATCGGCAAGAGTTCATGCGCCGCGCCAACGAGGTTGCGATCATCCTTCGGGCCGCGGGCGTTGCGGTCGCCATCGAACCGCCGCCACCAGTCGACGACGGGATGGACCCTGGCCTTTAGGAAATTCGACAATCACGAATGTCACCCTCGCGCTCGTCCCGAGGCATCCGTTCATCCGCAAGCTCTGACGCAGGCGGCCCGCGGGTCCTCGGCATGAAGCCGGGGACGACGTCAAAACTTTCAGCCTTTCATTGCGGACACACGCGATCTCGCGTACGTCAGACCCCCACGACCACTGCGGAATCCCATGCCGGAATTCGATCTCAGCACTCTCTGGCCAATGGTCGTCGCAGGCGGCTTTGTCGTCGGATTCCTCGTCGGCATGACTGGCGTCGGAGCCGGCTCTCTCATGACGCCGTTTCTGATCACGCAGATCGGCGTGCCGCCGACGCTCGCTGTCGGAACGGACCTTCTTTTCGCGTCGATCACCAAAGCATCCGCTGCGTGGCCGCACCACAATTTCGGCAACGTCAATTGGCGGCTCGTCGGATGGCTCGCGGCGGGTAGCGTGCCAGGCTCCTTGGCGATGCTCATGGTGCTGCATCTTCTCGATCCGGATACGGCCGCCCTCGCGCTCTTCATCAAGAGGGCCTTGATCGTTGCCCTCGTCACGAGTTCGACCGCAATCCTCGTCTATCCGCTGGTCGTTCGCGGCCACGCACATGTCGGCGAACCAGCTGAGATCAAGGTCCGTCACGTGCCAACACTGCTGCTGGGTCTCACGTTGGGTTCGATTGTGACACTGACGTCCGTCGGCGCAGGAGCCATCGGCGTCGTCATTCTGACTTTCCTCTATCCGACGCTGAGGACTCGTCGCCTGATCGGTACGGACATTGTCCACGCCGTACCGCTGACATTGATTTCCGGCCTCGGCCATCTCTCGATCGGAAACGCAAGCTTCGCGCTTCTGGGCTTGCTGCTCGCGGGCTCGATACCGGGCATCGCGATCGGTTCACGCCTGACCGGCATTCTCCCGGATTGGCTCCTGCGGGTTTTCCTGGCCCTGATCCTGAGCTTCGCGGCCTACCAGCTCTCGCGGAAGCTTTAACTCGTCATCCTCGAACGAACGAGCATCGTGAAGGCGTTCGCGGATCCAGCGTCGGAATCGTCGAAGATACCTTATTGCGCGCTCGGCCGAGGATGACGAAGGCGTCAAGCCAGCGTCACGTCCGCATGGAACTGGTTGCCCGCGGTCGTGGCTTTCACGTAACCTGAGCGGATTGCGAAATCGCCGAAGTGCTCACCCTCTTTCCGCGTCTTGGCGTAGTTGATGAAAATCGGCTCCAACAGCGAAACGATACGCTGCTTGTCTGCATCCTGCGCGTAAAGCTTCGACAGCCGCGATCCGTTGAACGCCGCACCGAGATAAAGGTTGTAAAGTCCAGGATTGCGCCCGACCAGACCGATCTCAGCGAGATACGACCGCGCGCAACCGTTCGGGCAGCCGGTCATGCGAATAACGATGTCATCGTCTTTGAGGCCCGCGCGATCGAGGCTCTCTTCCAATGCCGTCACGAGATCCGGCAGAAACCGCTCGCTCTCGGCCAGCGCTAACCCGCAAGTGGGAAGCGCGACGCACGCCATCGCATTCCGTCGAAGCCCAGAAGAGACGTCCAGCGAAACACCGTGCGTCTTGAGGATGCCCTCGATTTTCCCCTTCGATTTTCCCGGCACGTTCGCAAGAATGACGTTCTGGTTCGCCGTGCAGACGAAATCGCAAATGCCGAGGTCCGCGATCTCGCGAAGCGCCTTCCTCAACGCGTAGCCAGGCCGATCCTTGATGCGCCCATTTTCGACGAACAGCGTCAGGTGCCAAGGCTTGTCGGCGCTCTTCTTGCCATCGAGTGTCTGCCGCCAGCCGATCTTGTCGCCGGTGCTCGTGAAAGTGAACGGCTTGGGCTTCCCGAGCTTGAAACCGGCGCGCTTTTCGACCTCTTCGCGAAAATTATCGAGCCCGCGATCCTCGATCGTATACTTGAGCCGCGCCCGCGCACGATTCTCGCGGTTGCCCCAGTCGCGCTGAACCGTCACGACCTTCTCGGCAAGCGTGATCGCCTGCTCCGGCGTGACGAAACCTAGAAGATCGGCCGCGCGCGGGAACGTGTTGACGTCGCCGTGCGTCATGCCCATGCCGCCACCGACAGTCACGTTCCAGCCGATGACCTCGCCTTTCTCGACGATGGCGATATAGCCGAGATCGTGTGCATAGATATCGACATCGTTATCGGGTGGCACCGCCACGACGACCTTGAATTTCCGCGGCAGGTAATGAACGCCATAGATCGGCTCTTCATCCTTCTTTGCCGGACCGGACTTGTCCTCGACCTTTTCGCCGTCGAGCCAGATCTCATGGTAAGCGCCGGTCTTCGGCAGCAAATGCTGACTGATTGCCTTCCCGAGATCATAGGCTTGACGATGCGCCTTCGAGAGATCGGGATTGGCCGCTGTCATGACGTTGCGATTGACGTCGCCGCACGCCGCAAGCGTGTCGAGGCAGATATCGTGGAACGCCTGCATGGTGCGCTTCAGGTTCGACTTGATGACGCCGTGAAACTGGAACGTCTCGCGCGTCGTCAGTCGCATGGAGCCGTTGGCATAGGTCGACGCGATGTTGTCGAGCCCGATCCATTGCTTCGCGCCGAGAAAGCCGCCCGGAATGCGCAGTCGGATCATGAAGGCATAGGCCTTCTCGAGCTTCTTCTTGCTCCGCTCGCCGCGAACATCACGGTCGTCCTGGATATAAGACCCGTGGAATTTGATTAGCTGCTGGTCGTCTTCGGCGATGGCGCCGGTTTCGACCCGTCGGAGCCCGTCAGCGAGCGTGCCGCGCAGCTGATGACTCTGCTCCTTGATGAACTCGTTCTTCGAGCGCTTATCGGTCATTTCAATTTTTCCCGGATTTCTTTTCCCCCGTTCAGGGGGCGAAGGCTAGGGTGATGGGCGGAATATTCGAGCAGCTGCCGCCCCTCACTCCAACCCTCTTCCCATCGGGAATGCCGAAGAGGAGAGGGGAGAGTCATCCATCCTTAATACACGTCGCGCTGATAGCGACCCGCCTTCGTCAATTCTTTGAGCTTGGCGCGGCCCGCTTCGGGATCGCCCTTCAGCGGCTCGGCAAGAATCTTGACGAGCGTCTGATCGACGTCCTTCGCCATGCCCTTTTCATCGCCGCAGACGTAGATGTGCGCGCCCTCTTCGAGCCACGCGCGAAGATCCTCGCGCCGCTCCCAGAGCCGATGCTGGACGTAGATCTTTTCAGGCTGATCGCGCGAGAACGCCACGTCGATCCGCGTGAGATCGCCCGACTCCAGATACTCCTGCCATTCGAGCTGATACAGGAAGTCATTGGTGAAGTTCCGCTCGCCGAAGAACAGCCAGCTCTTGCCCTTCGCACCATCCGCGACGCGCTCCTCGACGAAGGCACGATAAGGGGCGATACCGGTTCCGGCCCCGATCATGAGGATCGGCGTGTGCCCGTCCGGCGGCAGACGATAATGGCGGTTCGGCTTGACGTAGAGACGCGCGGTTTGCCCGACCTTGCGCCGCTCTCCGAGAAAGGTCGACGACACCCCTTTTCGTACGCGCCCATGCGATTCCCAGCGCACTGCCCCAACGAGCAGATGCGCTTCTCCGGGATGCGCTTTGAGACTGGAAGCGACCGAATAGAGCCGGCCGGGCAGTGGCCGCAAAAGGCCGGTCAATTGTTCTGCAGTAAGCTTTTCCGGATAAGCCAGGAGGAAGTCGATAAGCTGACGGTCGGACGCAAACTTCGGATAAGCTTCGCCTTCGAGAAGGGCCTTGGCGTCTTCCCGTCCGGTGAGCTTCGCATAGCTCTCGACAAACGAGCGTGACAGCGTCGTCACGTCGTAGGACTTCTGCAGCTTCAACAGCAGCGCCGCATCGGACCCAAGCCCGACAGCACGCAGCACTTCATCGACGAGCAGCGGATCATTTTCCGGATACATCCCGACCGCATCGCCCGGCTGATACGTGAACGCCGGATCGTCGAAGGCGAACTCCGCATGCCATGTCTCGCGCGTCGAGCCTGTGCCGTTCAGATTGACCAGGGTCGAGATTTCAGCTTCGAGCGGATGCTCGGCGGTATATTTCGGCTCGTCGTCTTCGACATGCGGCAGAAAAGCCCCGCCGAAATCGACATGCACGACGGTGCCGCCGCCCTGCGCATCTTCCGGCGCGAGTTTGGCAAGCGCGCCTTCCGTCCAGTCCGCCGCCTGCTTCGCATAGTCGAGATCGAGGTCGACCCGCTCGAAGGTCCGCACACCGCCGAGCTCTTCAAGTCGGGCGTCGATGGCCCGGCCGACAGCGCAGAACTGCGCATAGGCTGTATCGCCGAGCGCCAGGACCGCGAAGCGGACGCCATCAATGCGAGGCGCCGCGTCACTCATCAGCATCTGATAGAAGTCGGCAGCACGCGACGGTGGATCGCCCTCGCCCCAAGTTGCAGCAAAAATAACGATATTCTTCGCCTTGGCGAGCAGCGCCATATCGGCATCCGCCATATCGAAGACCTTGGCATCGAGGCCGTGCTTCTGCGCTGCTTTCTTAGCCTTGTTTGCGAGCGCTTCGGAATTTCCACTTTCGCTGGCGTAGAGGATCGTCAGCGGCGCCCGGGGCTTCGATGCCGGCACGGCTTGGGCCAGCGCTCCGCCCTGCGCCGCCTCGAAGCCCGCGAAAAAGCCGGCAAGCCACGAGCGCTGCTGCGGAGTTGTCCGCGCAACCACCTTGTTCAGCATATCGATCTCTTCCGGCAGAAACGGAGCGTTGCGCGGAAGCAAAGGGGTCGCGGTCACTAAATGTCTCCTCATCAGGCGTGCCCCGGGTATTTGGGGCGCTGCCGAAGCGCGCTCCGAACCCCCAAAACGGCTAGCCAAGTGCGCAGCCCCTTCTATATGCGATATTGGAACAATTTTCTACTAGCCTGCGGCATTCCACCCCAAATATAAGAATAATTTTCTAACATACCTGACATTTTCTGCCGGAAGACGCGGAATCGCATCCTCAAACAGAACGACAGACGGCCAAGCCCCGCACACTGGTCCAAACCATCCCGCCACCCGCCGCCGAATGCGTTGGATCAGACCCACACGCAGACGTGAAGCGCATTGATTTGAAAAGCAGACTGCCGACGTGATCTCTAACAGATGACGGTAGGATCGAGCCTTGACATTAAAGGATCGATCCGCAGATTGGGCGGGCACAACAAAAGTGTCTGCACCAATCAAGTAGACCCTCGGCGGGGTCTGCTGGACGTGGAAAGCAGTTTACCGCTTGGAGGAAAACAAAAATGAAGATTTGGACGAAACCCGAAGTGCGCGAGCAGGAAGTTGGCCTCGAGGTCACGAGCTACCTGCCGGCCGAAATCGACCTCATCTAATCGGATGATGTCTTCGGTCTCGCAAACCTTGTGAGACACGGGCGCGGCGGTCGGTTGAACCAATCGGCCGCCGCAGCCTTATGCTCTCGAAAAAATGAGAGCGCTGCCGGCTTCGGCGACCCGTCGGCGTAAAGAAATTCAGCGATGATCATAAAAGTACTCGGGTCCGCCGCTGGGGGCGGATTCCCGCAATGGAATTGCAACGGCTATCACTCGTCGCGAGTGCGGGCCGGAGAGGCGGGATACAAGGCAAGACTGCAATCCTCTCTCGCCGTCAGTGCTGACGGCGAAAACTGGGTATTGCTCAATGCCTCACCGGATATCCGCCAACAGATCAACGAGACGGCCGAGTTGCAGCCCTTGAGATCCGGGCCGCTACGAGGCTCGCCGATCAAAGCCGTCGTCGTGACGAACGCCGACGTTGATCACATCACGGGCCTCCTGAGCCTGCGCGAAGGCCAGCCCTTTACAATCTACGCAGCGGATCGCGTTCTGGCGACGCTCAACGCAAATTCGATTTTCGACGTGCTTGCGGCCGATAAGGTTCGTCGCGTGGCCTTCGAACTCGATAAACCGATCCGCCTTGAAGGCGCTGGCGTCGATCTGGGGCTCGTCGTCGAACCGTTCGCGGTTCCCGGCAAAGTCGCGCTCTTTCTCGAGAAAGGCGATGCGAGCAACAATTTCGGCAGCCGCGATGGCGACACCATCGGCCTCAAGGTCACCGACGCGAAAACCGGCAAATCATTCTTTTATATCCCGGGCGTTGCGGAGATCGATCCGCCACTCGCGGACAAAATTCGCGGCGCCGATCTGATCTTTTTGGACGGCACGCTTTTCACTGACGACGAAATGCTCACTCAGGGCCTGCTCAACAAAACCGGCAAGCGCATGGGCCATATCTCTGTCTCTGGGCCGGACGGGTCGATCGCCGCCTTGAGCAAGCTCAACGTCAAACGACACATCTTCGTCCACATCAACAACTCCAACCCAATCCTGGACGAAAATTCAGAAGCCCGTAAAGTCGTCGAAGCATCCGGTTGGGAAGTCGGCTTCGATGGCATGGAGGTCCGCCTATGAACCCGGTCAGTCTCGAAAAGAAAACCGCCGAACGCCGCGGTAATGAACCGCCGATGTCGACATCCGAATTCGAAGCGCAGATTCGCGCTGTCGGTCCGGAGCGCTACCACGATCTTCATCCGTTTCACCACATGCTGCACGGCGGCAAGCTCAATAAAGGCCAAGTGCAGGCCTGGGCGCTGAACCGCTACTGCTATCAGTCGGCGGTTCCGCGCAAGGACGCCGCCCTCATCAGCCGCGCCTACGATCGCGAACTCCGCCGGGAATGGACGCACCGCATCCTCGATCATGACGGTCTTATGCCGGATGAGCAGGGCGGCATTGAACGCTGGCTGGTCCTCACGGACGGCCTCGGCCTGGATCGCGACTATGTGATCTCGCGCCGCGGCGCCCTCCCCGCAACGGTGTTCGCGGTGGAATCCTACGTCACCTTCGTTCGCGAGCAACCGTTGACGGTTGCCGTCGCTTCTTCGCTCACGGAGCTTTTCGCGCCGAAGATCCATAAGGAGCGGATCGCCGGCATGCTCGAAAACTATGACTTCATCGACGATAAGGTCATGGCCTACTTCAAACGCCGCCTGACGCAAGCCCCCCGCGACGCCGACTTTGCATTGCAGTACGTGCTGAAGAACGCCAAGACCCGCGACGAGCAGGAAGCTTGCGTCGAGGCTGTACGGTTCAAGTGCAATGTTCTTTGGGTGCAACTCGACGCGCTCTACCACGCCTACGTTGACGGGCACGTTCCGCCCGGCGCATTCCGCCCTGAGGCTTGATTTGATGAGCACCGACGCAACGCGCACACGTGTAATGGTGGTGCCGGCTTCAAAACCGGCGCTGCCTCCCCACATTAAGTTGAGACATGATCCCGGTCGCGGCCGCTGGCATGTCCTGGCGCCTGAACGAGTTTTCGAGCCGGATCCGATCTCCATCGAGATTTTGAAGCGCTGTGACGGCGCAACTTCGGTCGAAGAGATCGCGACGGAACTTGCAAAAGACTACAACGCCCCGCTGCAGGAAATCCTCGCAGACACCATATCTATGCTTCAGGAGCTTTCGGATAAGGGCGTGATCAAGGCCGCTTGAGGAAACCCGGGATAGAACGGAGCTGACGCCATGAACGAAATAGCGCCGATGGAGCAATTCTCCGAAAAGCCGGTCGTCGAGGCGTGCGCGCGCGCACCTGTCGGACTTCTAGCCGAGCTGACGCATCGTTGTCCGCTCCAGTGCCCCTATTGCTCCAATCCTCTGGAGCTTGACCGCGTCAACAGCGAGCTGACGACCGAGCAGTGGCAGGACGTCATGCGGCAGGCGGCTGACCTTGGGATTCTGCAGATCCACCTTTCCGGCGGCGAGCCGACGGTCCGCAAGGACCTCGAAGACATCGTCGAGGTCGCGGCGAAGGCCGGGCTTTATACAAACCTCATCACGGCCGGCGTAACCCTCACGCGCGATCGCCTGAAACGTCTGAAAGAGCTTGGCCTCGACCACGTGCAGCTCTCGATTCAGGACGTCGATGACGCCAATGCCGAAAAAATTTCGGCTTATAAGAATGGTCTCGCGAAGAAACGCGAAGTTGGAAAATGGGTGCGTGAGCTGGAAATGCCGCTCACCATCAACGCGCCAATTCATCGCCTCAATATCGAGAACCTGCCGAACATCATCGATTTCGCCGTCGAAATGGGTGCGGGGCGCATCGAAGTTGCCAACATACAGTATTACGCCTGGGCGCTGAAGAACCGGGCCGCCCTGATGCCGACGCGCGCGCAAGTCCTGAAGAGCGCCGAAATCGTCGAAGAGGCGAAGCAGCGTCTCAAAGGCGTCATGGTGTTCGATTTCGTCGTCCCCGACTACTACGCAAAGACGCCCAAACCCTGCATGGGCGGCTGGGGCCGAGGCGTCATGAACGTCACGCCCCAAGGCCGTGTGCTGCCGTGCCATGCGTCGGAATCGGTCCCGGGACTCGTATTCGATAATGTGAAGGATCGCCGTCTGGCGGACATTTGGCTGAATGGCCAAGCCTTTCAGAAATATCGTGGCACCAGCTGGATGAAGGAGCCCTGCAAGAGCTGTCCGCGCGCGGAACTCGACTTCGGCGGCTGCCGCTGCCAGGCAATGGCCTTTACAGGCGACGCTGCGAATACTGACCCCGCCTGCAAGCTCTCACCCTATCACGAGGCGTTCGTGGCTGCGGCGGAGCGAGAGAGCGCGGAGGCGACGCCTCCTCCGTTTGTCTACCGTCGGATGAGCCCAACCAAGGCGACCCCTGCCGAATAGGCCTGGAATTATCGCCTCGGCGCCCACGTGTGCAGTGCAAGATCACCGCTGGCCCAGGCAGGCGGTGCGGCATTCTGTTCGGCCTTGGTTCAGAAAAAAAATGCCAATTTCCCGCCACTGAGCTATGAGTTGCAACGTTTCTAAAGTACCGCTCAGGCGAAACGGGAAGGAATTAAGAATGCGCAAGTGGGTTCTGGCGATCGCGATGATCGCTGCTGTACCGGTAGCGGGCAACGCCGCCGATGCCGACGCAGGCAAGGCGATCTTCAATAGGTGCAAAGCCTGTCATCAGGTCGATAAGAACGCGGTCGGTCCGCACCTCGGCGGTATCGTCGGTCGTAAAGCCGCTTCGGTCGCGGACTACAATTATTCCGACGCTCTGAAGAAGTCCGGCATCACCTGGGACGAAGCCGCTCTCGACAAGTGGCTGCAGGGCCCGTCGAAAGACGTTCCTGGCACCAAGATGATCTTCCCGGGCGTCAAGGACGCGACGGACCGCGCGAACCTCATCGCGTATCTCGCGACGCTGAAGTAATTCGCGCCTGCCGACACATCTCAAAGCACCGCGAAGAGAGACATCTTCGCGGTGCTTTCTTTTTTATGCCTCGAATGGAACGACGTCACGTGCATCGAGCGCGGCCAGCATGTCCGCGAGCGTCTTCCCGCCGATCGTCACATCGGGTGCAATGTCTCTGAGCGGAACCAGCACGAACGCGCGCTCGGCGATCAGCGGATGCGGAACCGTGAGATCCGGATCACGGATTTGCAGGTCCCGAATAGCCAGGATGTCGACGTCGATGATTCGCGGCCCCCAATGGCGCGTCCGCACCCGTCCCATGTCGTTCTCGACCGCCTGGCAGCGCGCGAGCAGTTCATGAGGCGCCAGCTTCGTCCCGATTCCGACGCAGGCATTGACGAACCAGTCCTGGTCGGTGACGCCCCACGGAGCCGTGCGGTAGAGATGGGAGCGCGCAACGATGCGGATTGCACCGTCCGCAGTGAGCCTGCGGATCGCATCTTCGATATTTCCGGTGCGATCGCCGATGTTAGTGCCAAGGGCCAGAATGGCATCGAACGCGCCGGGCAACCCGTGGATCGCCGCGCCGGCGCATTTGTTTTCGGCCATCATCGGATCAGGACCGCTCAATCGTACTTGATGTAAGCGAACCGCATATCACCCTGGGGCGTACCCTCGAGCCCCTTGCCTTCCTTGCCCGGCTGCCAATGCACCACGTCCTCGATCTTCTTTGCGAGTTCGAGATCCTTCGAGGTGATGCCCTTCGCCGAATGCGTCATCAGACGCACCTCGACCCACGCGTATGAGCAAGTGATGTCGGGATGGTGCCACGCTGCTTCCGCCAGATGGCCGATGGTGTTGACGACCATGAGCGTGCCTTTCCAGCTCGCCGTTTTGTAGGTGCGGCGGATCCACCCATCCTCGAGCTTCCAGGCCGGAAGGTTGGCGGCGAGCCAAGCCTTAACATCAGCTTCCGCCATCGGTTTTTCGCGTTCCGTACTCATCTTGCCCTCGACCTCCAATTATCGGACAACTCGGTTCCGAAATCCTACAGCCGCCCCGGCCGCGAAAGCAAATTGGTGCCCCTGCGGCCACTCAACAGAAAGGACTGTCTTTCGTGAAGCCTGTTCCGGCGACTTCCGCTGGCCTCCGCATAACGGCGCCGGCACGGCTGCACCTTGGCTTCCTCGACCTGAACGGCAGCCTCGGACGCCGCTACGGGAGCATCGGACTCGCGATCGATCAGCCTAGCACGCAGCTCACAATCACGAAGGCCGCGGAGAATTCAGCAACTGGCGCCGAAAGCCGGCGAGCCATCAAGCTCCTCCGCAAGTTTACCGACGATGGTAAATCGAATGCCTACGCCATCGATATTGCCGAAGCCATTCCCGCGCACGCCGGTCTTGGATCCGGCACACAGCTCGCGCTGGCGATCGGCGTCGCGATCGCTCGGATGCAGGGCCGCGAGCTTTCAATGGCAGATCTCGCCACCCTCGGCGAGCGCGGCGCACGATCGGGAATTGGCCTTGAAGCCTTCGCATCGGGCGGTTTCATCATCGATGGCGGCAAGGGGAGCACGGACCGCCCTCCGCCCCTGACGCTCCGCGCTGATTTTCCCGAAGACTGGCGCGTGATGCTTATCCTCAATCCAAGCTTCACCGGGGTTTCAGGCGAAGCGGAGATCACAGCCTTCGCCGGGCTTCCGCCCTTCCCGGAAAGTAAGGCGGCACACATTTG
Source organism: Pseudomonadota bacterium (assembly GCA_018242215.1). Taxonomy (GTDB): domain Bacteria; phylum Pseudomonadota; class Alphaproteobacteria; order Rhizobiales; family Hyphomicrobiaceae; genus Hyphomicrobium_B. Next base: position 266,513 of record JAFECG010000026.1, on the reverse strand, counting down.
TCATCTCGTCCTGATGAAGCTGATACCTGCACTGAAAGAATATGACATCGAAGCGTTCGGATCGGCTGTCACAGAGATCCAGGAGATCGTCGGCGCGCATTTCGCATCCAAACAGGGTGGCAACGCCTGGACGAGCGAAGCCGTCGGGCAGCTTGCTTCGCGCATGCGAGATATGGGCGCGACCGGCATAGGGCAAAGCTCTTGGGGACCAACCGGATTCGCCTTCGTCGACAGCCAAAAAGCGGCAGAACGCCTCTATCATTCTTTAGGCGAAGACGCTAAACGCGACGGGCTCGAAATCCTCATTGCACATGGCCGCAACACCGGCGCCAGCATCGAAGCGCTGCGCAAATCATAACGAACGGAGCATTTAAGAAAATGAGCGACGCCACCCCGATTCTCCACATGCTCGCGCCGCAGAAGCATATGAGCCCCTTCGACGTGAACATGGCAGCCGATGCCGGCTATAAGGTGATCGTCCCTTACATCAACGTCGAATTGAGCGAAATCACAGGACTCATTCAGGACGCCATCTTCTCGCGCCCGCCGAATTACGGCGTGCGCACCGGATTCTTCATGGGCGGAAAGGACGCCATCCTCGCGCTCGATATGATCGAAGCGGCGAAAAAGGCGATGGTGCCGCCGTTTGAATGCTCTGTTTTCGCAGATCCGGCGGGCTCATTCACCACGGCTGCCGCGATGGTCGCCTGTGTCGAGAAGGTGCTGAAAGAGAAGTTCGGCAGAACGTGGAAGGGCACGAAGGTCGCTGTCTTCGGCGCGACGGGCGTCGTCGGATTCGCGTCGTCGATCATCTCCGCACTGGAAGGCGCGCAGGTGAAACTCGTCGCCCATCGCGGTGTCGATCGTGTCATCAAGAACGCGAAGATCTCGAAGGACCGCTTCGGCGTCGACCTCGAGCCGGCACCCGGCGAAACCGATGAGCAGAAGAACGAGATTATCGCCAACGCCGAAGTGATTTTCGCGGCCGCAGCCGCGGGCGTCCGCGTCGTTTCGAAAGAGCAAATGCAGAAGGCTAAAAATCTGCTGGTCATGGCCGACGTCAACGCCGTACCGCCGCCGGGCGTTGAAGGCATGGAGCTCTTCATGAACGGCGAGAAGCTCCCCGATTCCGATGCGCTTGGTGTCGGCCCACTCGCCATCGGCGACATCAAATACAAATGCGAGTCGGGCCTCTTCAAGCAGATGATCGATTCCGACAAACCTCTGGCACTCGACTTCCGCCATGCCTACGCACTGGCGAAGCAGCTCGTCGGACTGGCCTGAGGCTTGAACGGCGACGCGGTCCTCATCGCTGCATTTTCCGGGCGGAGCCTCGCGCAATCCGCCCGGCGCGCGGGATATAGGCCGTACGTCATCGACGCCTTCGGCGATCTCGACACCCGCGATGCCGCCGAAGACATGCGCGTCATCGACGGCGCCATGCAGACGGGCTTCCGCACCAAACCTTTAATCGCTGCATTGGACGAGCTGTCCCGATGCTCCGAAACGACGCCAATCGGACTCGTGCTTGGATCAGGTTTCGAGGACAAGCCGCGCCTCGTTGCAGCACTTGCATCGCGGCATCGGCTCCTCGGCGCCGACGCGACGACCCTCGCGGCCTGCAAGGATCCGGCAAAATTCTTCGCCATTCTTGATGAGCTTCGTATCGCCCATCCCGAAACGCAAACGGCCCCACCGGCCGACGCCCTGGGATGGATTTCGAAGCGCATCGGCGGCAGCGGCGGACGGCATATTCGCGATTGCCGCGATCAGCCGCGTGCGCGTCCCCGACGCTACTTTCAGAGACGCCTGGCAGGATCCCGCATTTCCATCGGGGCGCTTCTCGGCACCGAACCGATCTTCGTTGCGACACGGCAATGGATGTCACCGTCAGAGACACAGCCTTATCGTTTCGGCGGCTGCGTCTCGAAACCCGAGATCGATGATCGACGCTTGGCGCAATTGACCGATGCTGCCGACAGACTCGCAAAGAGCCTGCATCTCGTTGGAATGGCGTCCTTCGATTTTATTATCGAACACGATGTTCCTTATCTTCTCGAGGTGAACCCCAGGCCCGGCGCCTCACTTGATGTGCTCGATACCGACGAGGGCGATCTGTTTCGTGGCCATATCGCAGCTTGGAGCGGAATGCAGATACCCTCTAGCTTTCGCCATTCATCGCCCGCCAGGGCAATGGCGATCCTGCACGCCGATCGCAGCCCATTAACGCTGGGCGAAACGCTTTGGCCGGAGTGGAGCGCCGATCGTGGCACACCCGGGTCCTTCGTGCCGCGAGGCGCCCCCTTGGCGACGGTTTTCGCGACCGGCCCGACCGCCGATGCGGCAGAAGCCCTCGCCCGGACACGCTTGGCGGAACTTGAAGACCTGATATACGGACACGCCAAACTCTGATCAGACGGGAGTTCGATATGGTAAAGCAGCCCAGCGTTTCCGCACGCGCCGCAAAGCTCGTAGAAGATGTCGTGGCGAATGCAGATGCGCTCCGCATTTCCGTTTCGACGGGGAGCCATGGCGAACGCCTCATCGACATGGGCGCCAATGTCGTCGGCGGCCTCGAAGCCGGCCGGGTTCTTGGCGAGATCTGCATGGGCGGCCTCGGTAAAGTCGCGTTCACGCAGTCCTCAGGCATCGCCAACTGGCCGCTCGGGGTCGTCGTTACATCGAACGATCCCGTCGTCGCGTGTCTCGGCAGCCAGTACGCAGGCTGGTCGATCTCCGATGAAGAAACAGGATTCTTTGCACTTGGCTCCGGCCCGGCGCGCGCCATTTCGCGCGTCGAAGAGCTTTTCAAGGAACTCGGCTACGCAGATCGCAATCCGGAAACGACGCTCGTCATCGAAGGCGACAAGGCCCCTCCGCCAGCCGTCATCAAGAAAATCTCGGAGAACTGCGGCATCAATCCGAGAGGATTGACGATCATCTACGCGACAACGTGGAGTTTTGCGGGCACCGTGCAGATAGCCTCCCGTGTGCTCGAGGTCGCAATCCACAAGGCCCATGCCTTGCACTTTCCGCTTGAGAACATTCTCGACGGCATGGGCACGACACCGATTGCGCCGCCGATCCCCGACTTCGTTAAGGCGATGGGCCGCACGAATGATGCGATCATCTATGGTGGTCGCATCCATCTCTTCGTGAAAGGTCCCGATAGCGACGCACAGAGGCTCGCGGAAAACCTGCCGGCGAGCACCAGCGACGCCTACGGCAAACCGTTCGCCGAAATCTTCGCCGACGTCAAAGGTGACTTCTACAAGATCGATCCGATGCTGTTCTCGCCGGCGCAGGTCATTGTCTCAAACGTCGAGACTGGCAATACATTCCGTTCTGGCGAATGTGCGCCGGGAGTCATCGATGCGAGCTTCCGCTGAGACACTGCCGACTCCCGATCCGCAATTGGGGGGCGGACTGCACCTCGCCCTCCTGATCGAAGAAGGGCGCGGTGAGTGGCATGCGCGTCGCATTGTCCGCTCCCTCGAAGCCATGGGCGCGCGCGTCACGGTATCGTCGCTGCCCCACTGTGCTTTTGATACAGGCCTCGAAAGCGGCATTGACATCCCGGGCTTCAAAGGCCGCGTGCCCGACGGCGTCTTTGTGCGCTCGATTTCAGCCGGAACATTGGAGCAGATCACGTTCCGCCTTGGGCTCTTGCACGCCTTGCGCGAAAGCGGCGTCCGCGTCTGGAACGATGCCCGCGCCATCGAGCGTTGTGTCGACAAATCCCAGACGACGTTCCTTCTGCACAAGAACGGCATTCCGACACCTCGGACGCGCGTCTGTGAGACCCTGCCGCATGCCCTCGAATACACGGAAGGACTTGACCGTCCGCTCGTCTTGAAGCCGCTCTTCGGCAGCCAAGGCAAGGGCATCGGCATGATCTCGCAGCAAAGCGAGTTGCCGCCGCCCGAAACTGTCGATCAGATGTATTACATGCAGGACTACATCGCACCGAAGGATGGGCTGTATGAGGATTGGCGGGTCCTCGCGACTCGTCATCGCGTTGTTGCGGCCATGACGCGACAGGGCACGAGCTGGGTCACCAACATTCATCAGGGCGGCAAAGCTCGTGTCCATCTGCCGGATGCCGAGATGACTCGCATCTCGATGGCGGCGATGCGCGCCGTAGACGCCGATTACGCTGGGATCGATCTCATCCGCACCGCATCGGGCGAACTACAGGTCCTCGAGGTGAACTCCAACCCGGCCTGGCGAGGCCTTCAAAGCGTCGCTGACGTCAATATCGCCTGGGCCATAGCTGAAGATTTTCTGAAAACGGTTGTTGCCCATCGCGCTGCGTCAGGAAGTCCCCTCCTCGCAGCCGCGCCATGAAAGGCGCACGCGACGCAAAAGAAATCAGCGCCTCGTTCCTTTCCGCATGCAATGCAGAACTCGATGCGCTGAAGCCGGGGAACGTCCATCGCTATTCGCCCGGCCACGGCATGGAGGTACTCCATTTCGAGCAAGCGGCAGAAGCGGCCGCCGGTCCCCTCGCGGAACCCGGAACCCGCGTCGGAAAGCGAATTTTGCGCGCCACCGAAGCAAGTGTCGCCGCGACGGGGCTCAATACCAATCTCGGGATCGTGCTTCTCTGCGCACCGCTGGCGCAAGCCGCTGGCGAAACGACATTCGACGTCGGACTTCGCCGTCGCCTCGGAATGGTCCTTTCAGCGCTCGACGAACGCGATGCCGAGGATGCCTTTAAGGCCATCCGCATCGCCAGTCCTGCAGGTTTGGGAACGGTCGAAGAAGGTGACGTGAGCGCCGAACCGCAGCATCTGACCCTGCTCGCTGCAATGCACTTGGCAGCCGACCGCGACCGTATTGCAAACGCTTACGTCAGTGTGTACGCGGACGTTTTCGATTTCGCGTTGCCTGTCCTTCAGGAAGCCAAGCCCTTAGCCCTTCCTGATACGACATTCGCGGTAACCACATTGCATATGTCGCTCTTGGCGGAGTTTGCTGACACCCACATCATCCGCAAGTTCGGACGCGAAGTCGCCGAAACGGTGCGGGAAGAGGCGCGTGCCTTAAGGCCGCAGTGGTCGCCTGTTGCAACTGCGAAGTCGCTGCCCGCTCTCCTGGATTTCGACGCAAAATTGAAACATAGAGGTCTCAATCCCGGGACCACTGCCGATTTTGTGGTCACGACCCTTTTTGCCGACGCTCTGATCGAGCGGAAACATTCGTGAACGTCGGTTGCCCTTAACTTAAGGGCTTGTCTCTCCCGATGACCTGGGGCAATACAGGCGCCGTGTCCGCGCTTTCTGCGGACCTATTCACTGCACGACGCTGGTACTCATGACAACCTGGGCGGCAGGTGTGTGGATATTCATCGCCAGAGCAGTGCAACGAAATCCCGGCATCTGACGGGGGTTTGTTGTCGCTCATATCGTTTCATTCGTGGGAGGAACCCCCCTTATGGCAAAAATCAATAAAGTCATGGTCGGCGAGTCGCTCGTCGGCGACGGCAACGAAGTCGCTCACATCGACCTCATCATCGGACCGCGCGGTTCGGCTGCTGAGACCGCGTTCTGCAACGCGCTGACGAACAACAAAGACGGCTTCACGACGCTTCTCGCCGTCATCGCGCCGAACCTCCCCTGCAAACCGAACACGATCCTTTACAACAAGGTCACCATCAAGGACGCCCGTCAGGCTGTTCAGATGTTCGGACCGGCTCAGTACGGTGTCGCCAAGGCCGTCCAGGACTCGGTTGCAGAAGGCGTGATCCCGGCTGCTGAAGCCGATGACGTCTACATCTGCGTTGGCGTGTTCATCCACTGGGAAGCTGCCGACGACGCCAAGATCCAGGACTACAACTATCGCGCCGTCAAGGAATCGATCGCTCGCGCCGTTGCCGGCAAGCCGACCGCTGCCGAAGCGACCGCTCAGCGCAACTCGGTCCAGCATCCGTTCGGTGCGAAGACTTGAAGCGGAAACCGTCCTCAGCAGGTCGAAAACAAAAATGAAACCGCCCCTCCTATGAAGGGGGGTCTGCTGCAGCGATTGGGTAGACTGCTCTCGGGCCGTTACAGCGGTTAATTCGAGAATAAGCCTCGGCCGCAACTGGGCTTGGTTCTCGGCTGGAGTGGCTCCTGCCAATTCACTGAACCGGACATTCAACGGCCGGCGACATTTCTGATGTCGTCGGCCGAAATTTTTCCGGCGTGAAGTGCCGACGCGACGAGCGCACCCGACACCCCTATCTTGCGGATCTCATCAAGATCGCGGCGATCCCGTACGCCGCCAGCGGCATAGATCCGACGGCCTTTCGCCCGCGAAACAATTCCCTCCAGTCGGCCAATATCCGGCCCCTCGTTCGCACCGACGCGGTCAAGCGTCATGACGACGACACGCGATGGCCAAAGCGACGAATCGGAAAGCATCGCCTCCGGTCCCATGAATTCGCCGTGCCTGAAATCGAGCGAAAGGACCGTTCGGCCCGGAGCTTCCGCCGAGATCTCCTCCCAGACCCGCACCGTCTCGATGCTCTCCGTCCCGACGACGAGCGTCGCGACCGGCGCAGCGAGAACGGATCGCGCCGCACTCCGCGATCCCGTGCCGGCATCGATCCAGATTTCGGCTCGCGGCAGCACCTGGCTGAAAATCGGCACGAGATGCGTATTGCGGCCGCGCCCCTCGATTCCGTCGAGATCGGCAACATAGAGCTTATGAAACGGAAACACCTTGGCCAATCCACGCGTGACATCAGCCGGTTCCGCGGACGGTGAGAGCGGTGTTTCGATCGGCCGATATCCCGAACGCTCGCCCCTCATCGCGCGGACAACCTGCCCGTGCGCGACATCGATAACCGGAATGACGTCCACCGCTTGCCTCCTCCGGCCCCGAGTGTATCACGGGTTTCCCTGCAGAGGCGAAGTTACAAATGGCAAAGGCAACGGTCGGTCTGGACGTCGGCGGCGCGCATCTGAAGATCGCGCGCGTTGAAAACTCGCGCATCATTGCAGTGCGCCAGATTGCGTGCCCGCTCTGGCAGGGTCTTGATCGCCTGGACGTCGCCCTCGGGGAAGCCGGAGCCGTCATCGCAGGCGCCGAGATCTTTGCGATCACGATGACCGCAGAACTGACAGAGATCTTCGAAAGCCGGGAAGCCGGTGTCGTCGCGATCATTCAACGCTTGCAAGAGCACCTCCGCGGTACGCTCCGGATTTACATGGGTCTGAAGGGTTTCGCATCACCACAAAGCGCATGCGGAGATCCGCTCTCCGTCGCGTCTGCGAATTTTCTCGCGACGGCCGCACTCGTCGCGCAGCGACGATCCAAAGCGCTGCTCATCGATATGGGCTCGACGACGATCGACATCATCGCGTGCGATCGGCCACTTGGCCTGACGGACGCCGAACGTCTGCAAACGGGAGAACTCGTTTACACGGGCCTCACCAGAACGCCGGTATCTTCGGTCGCCACACGCGCTCCTCTCGCGGGCCAATGGCAAGGCCTGGCGCGCGATGCGTTCGCGACGATGGCCGACGTTCGCCGTGTCCTTGGAACGCTGCCCGACGACGTCGATCACCATGCGGCGACGGACGGACGCGGCAAATCACAGGAGGAAAGTCTCGCCCGATTCGCGCGCGGTTTCGGACGCGACGCAGAGATGCGCCATCTCGCGACATGGCAAGCCTCGGCGGCCTATGTCGCGGAACGCCAGCTCAGATCGATCCACGACGGCGCGCTGCAGGTTTTGTCGCGACCGGGAACCGACGTTGAAAGCGTTGTCACGGCAGGAATTGGAGCATCAGCAGTAGCGCAAATCACATTTCGCCTCGGACTTCCGTCCATTTCATTCGGCGACCTGATCGAAGCGCCCGAAGACCAGAGGCTCTGGGCTACGCGCTGCGCACCCGCGGTCGCTGTCGGCCTTCTTCAAGACAAATGAAAATCGACCGCAGCGTTTCCGCCGCGGCCGATAAAAAACGCTTTGAGCGTCCGTGCGGCTCAGCCGCGTTCGCGCTTTAGACGGACGAGGTCGAACGAGCCTGCTTCGATCATCAAATCGTACACATGGCCGTTCGTGCGACGCGCGTCGTCGACCTTCCAATAACCGTGATCCCAACGAAGCTTGCGCCATTCGACGAAGCCCATGTGGTGCAGTCTCTCAGCGACGATAGCCGGATCATCTCGGACCACGTCGTGGCCAGCGCTTGCAGGCACGGCTGTGGCGAGCGCAATGGCCGTCGCGGCACATGCGAGGCGTACGATACGGGAGACTTCTGTCATCGAATTCTGCCTTCTCTTGGGTATTGCTCAATCTGGGGGGTGACCGGATAAAAACAGATCAAATCCGGCCGGGTTCCCTTTACATGCATTTCACGGCAGTGAGCAACAAATGAGGCGATGGCCCGAAAGTCCTATGCGCTTAATCAGCACCCTTGAGTTGTGACGCAAGATGATGCGACGAGAATCCTATTGTCGTCTGCAATGCCTCGTATTGCTGACGTGCAGCGGTGCGATCGACACCTGACGATTTCACCGCCGCGATTAAAATGTTTTTCGACGTGTGTTCAGTCGAAACAAATTCGATCAACCTAACCTTGTAGCCCGACGCTTCGAGCAAAAGCGCGCGCGACGCATCCGTCACGAGGTCGGCCTGCCGCTGCTTCAAAAGCGGATATTTGATCAGCCCCTTGAGTCCTTCGCCCGTGTCTCTGATCTGCGGCGCAATTTCATGCTGACAGCACGGTGCCGAAAGAATAAGCCGCGCACCGGATTTTATCCCGAAAGCCATCGCATCGTCGGTCGCCGTATCGCACGCGTGAAGTGCAATGACGACATCGACAGCAGCCGAAGAAGCACGCGCCGCCGCCTCGGCAACGAATTTCAGTCCCTCAAATTTGAGATCTTGCGCAAGACCATTGCAGAGATCAACGAGATCGGAACGAAGCTCTATTCCCGTCATCTGGCACGCGCGGCCAAGTGCCGTCGTGACATAATCATAAAACGCAAACGTCAGATAACCTTTGCCCGATCCGATATCGATGACGGAAATAGGCGCGCCATTTTCGAATGCGCTTTCCGCAATCAAATCGTCCGCTATTTCGATGAAGCGGCAGATCTGGCGATATTTCCCCTGCATTGTCGGCTTGATCCGCCCCTCGCGGTCCGCGACACCCAGCACCTGAAGATAGGGTCTGTCTGGCGGAACGAGGTACGCTTTTTGCCGATCATGCGGTTGAGGCGCCGACGACGCGGAAGTCGGTTTGCCGACGGCCAAGCGTGGAACGCCCTTGCGGCTGTATTCGATGCGAACATCGCGCTCGCTCGTGAAAAGCGTCGCACTCATGTACTGTTTGCCGACGAGCCTCGCAATGAATTCGATACCGTCATCGATCGCGAACGTCTTCGTCTCATCCTTGCGCGGGAAACTCGTTACGAACTTCAGCTGCGGCCTGTCTTTGATGACGACAAGTATCGCAACGGCTTTTCGCTCTTCGCCCTCTCCGCGAAACTTTCCAAGCGTCAGCTTGGCGAACGACGTGTCGTCGATCGCCTCTCGCACGGCCTTGACGAACGAAAACTTCGGATGCTCATCCGGCTTCATGACGTCTGCTGATCGAAACGTTCCTGGCGCCACGCCGCGATTTTCTCCATCAGCCATTCCCAGGCCTCTTCCTCGCGCGGACCGGCCGTCTTGGAAATTGCAATCTCGAGATACTTGAGTTCGCTCTCGACCTTCTCCGCAGGGAGCATGTGGAGACGCGTCGTCAGAACGGCAAGCTCGATGACGGCTGCCTGCGCGCGATTGAAGCCTTCCCAGGCCCTGTGCATCTCTTCATCGACGATCGAGCATAGAAATCGCGGTCGTTGCTCATCTTCGACGACCTTCTCAACCTTAAGTTCCCAATGCGAGATGCAATCCGCCAGTCTCTCACCTTTGATGGATCGGGTCGGGAGCAGCGGCCAAATCTTGCGTCCCGTCACGCCGCCAGCAAAAACCCGGACGTCGTCTGTATGGCTCGCCGCCGCAAAGGGATTGATGCGCAGATTTTCAAGCGTCGTCGACGGCTTGAATGGCGCGATGACCCAATACTCGCCATCGTCGATAAGCCCGAGTGGCGCGATATGCGCCTCTCCCTTGGCGTTGAAGGTCGTGACGATCGTTTCGACGATACGAGGCATCAAGCGTTTCCTTCATCAGCGAGCAGCGCCGAAAGCGCGGCGTCGTCATCCGGCCCGAATACGGTCCACGAAATGCCGGCCCGCGAGGCGATCTTCGAAAAAAAAGGGTCAATGACACCGCTCCGCGCCAATTCATCCGCTGTCGCACCTCGCACGACATTGACAGATTTCAAAAGCACAAGGCGCGCCGCAAGAATTTCGGCGAGGCGCGCCGAGAGACTGTCGGAAGTCGCCGACCAACTTGGGGAGATGCTCTCATCGTCGCCGATCATCTGCAATGGCGCCCAAACGGGAATCTGTCCATCCATCACTGCGTCCGAGATGTCGTCGAACGAGCGCGCAACGCGCATTCTTGAATGCTCCGAAACGATGAATTCCGCCATCTGCTCCATTGCGAGCATCGCAAGGCGGTGGGCAACAGCGTCATCGAATTGCAGCTCTGTCTGCAGGGTTCGTACGGCATCGGCAAATGGGCCGCCCCCCGGAACGATCACCACGGGAATACGTGCTGCACAGACCATAGCGAGCACGGATGCTAGCCGCCCTGTCTCGGCGAGGCTGCCCCCGACCTTGATCACGAGCGGGCGATCCCCCCTCGCGGCGCGCTCAGCCACGACCGAACTCGCGTGCAGCGGCGCGTGTTGCCGGCCGGATGATCTCGACGCCCCTGAGCGGTCCGCGTTCGAGCTTTTCGAGCATGACCCGGACAGCGGCGATGCGCTTGTCCGCAAGCACCTGCGCCGCGATCCGCTCTGCGAACGTCTCGACGAGTTGAATGTGGCCGCCCCGGGCCAGCGCGACGATGAGATCGATGATGTCGGCGTAGGACGGCACTTCCGCCATTTCGTCGCCAACGCTGAAAACGTCCTTCGCAAGCCGGGCCTCGACACTGAAACGGACTTTCTGCGTCACGCCCTGCTCTTCGGCATAGACACCGACGTTGCAGTCGACGACGAAGTCATGGACGAAAATCGTGTCGCCGATCTCCCGGCTCTTCGCCGCCGCCTTTTTGACCTTGGCGGCGGCGTCCCCTTCTCCGGCTTTGGCCTTGACTGGCTTCTTCTTTTCTTTCATCCGACCGACGTCTCCTGCGTCCGCGCAAGCTTTGCCGCATCGATCCCATGCCGAATCGACACCACGCGATGAGGCTCGATTGCACTCACACGGCCTTCCGAGCACAGCGCCCCACGGAAGCCCAACATATCTGGCTCAAGCTCTACGAGGACGGCGATGTCGCTCTCTTTCAGCGATCCGGCAAGACCTACGAAAAGACCGGTGTCCCGAGCTATTTGGATGAATTCCGCCAGGCGCTCGAAAGGAAGAGCCGATGTCAATCGGCCCGCGGATTTATCCGCCGTGTCTAGCATGACGCCTTCGAATCCGGCTGCGGCGAGTTCAGCCAACAAGGCGAAATCCGGATCGCGATCCGCCATCAGGACGGCGACCAGCCGGATACGCCCCGCACGCGCCGCGCCGAGGGCATCGATCCCCCTGCGCGGATCGTCGTCGCCAAAGAAGCCGATCTTGACGACATCAACACCCGTCGCCGCCATTTCCGCTGCCGCCTTCGTCAGGATCTCCGGATAAGCCGGAAGATCACCGATAGTCGCGCTGACCGGAACGCGCCTGTCGACGCGCTGCACGATCCTGCGGACGGTATCCGTACTGAGCGCTCCGAGCGCTCCGGACGCCGGATTCTTGCAATCGATGATATCTGCCCCGCCCGCCAGCGCGACTTCCGCCTCGCCCGCGTTGGTCACGCTGGCGAGAAAGGCGGGCTTGCCTTGTCTCAAACCGTCAATCATTCCGCCGTACCGAGATGGATATGCCGCGCGCCCGTCAGGCCGCGAAGATGCGATTCTGTTCTGCGAGGATCGCCGCACGGTCGTGGCGCTGCGCCTCGGTCAGGTTGATTGTCACATCCTGCGCCACACTCGCCTTTCCCGGCGCCAAGCGCAAGATGCGCGTTCCGAGCTGAATTGCCTCGGCCCTGTCGTGAGTTACGAAAATCACGGTGGTCGGATGGCTGTGCCAGAGTTCGGTTAAAAGCTCCCGCAGACTGGTTGCCGTCGGATCGTCCAATGAAACGAATGGCTCGTCCATCAGCAGGATTTCGGGCTCCAGGATAAACCCTCGCGCAAGTGACGCCCGGCGCTGCATCCCGAGCGAGAGCCGCTCTGGATAGGCGTTCATCGCCTGCCCGAGGCCCACCCGTTGCAGCATCTCCGGAATCCGCGCATGGCGTGGATCTCCGTCCGGCAGAACAAGTGCGATATTTTCATAAACGGTTCGCCACGGCAAAAGACGGGGCGTCTGGAAAATGAACGTCAGGCGATCCTTGGCAGGACCGAGATCGATGCTGCCTTCGAAGTCCGTATCAAGGCCAGCGATGATGTTGAGCAATGTCGATTTCCCGCAACCGGAAGGGCCTGTGATGACCAGGAACGATCGCGGCTCGACCTCGAACGAGATGTCCTTCAGCACCAGTTGCGCGTCGCGAGTTCCGACAGCCGGAAAAATCTTGCGACGCACCGAAACACGAATGGGTAGCTCGCCGTTGACCCCCGTCATCGCCGCCATGCGGTCACCCGTGATTGCAGCGGCTGCAGCACCGTGAATTCGATCACCTGCACGACGAGAATGAATGCGAGCGCATAAGCCAGGATCGTCGTCACGTCGAATTCCTGGAAGGCGATGCTCAACCTATATCCGACCCCGCTCGAGCGGCCAAATGCTTCAACGACGAGAACGATCTTCCAGACGAGCGCGAGGCCGGATCGTGCAGCGGCTGCGAAAAACGGCGCAAGCTGCGGCAGCGTTACGTGCCGGAGTGTCTTCCACCAGCCGAATTTGTAGACCTTCGCCATCTCGTCGAGATCTTTCGAGAGACTGCGAGCGCCTTCGCGCATGTTGACCGCAACGTTCGGGATTTTGTTCAACGCGACGGCCGTGATCGCGGCTGCATCCGTCAGACCAAACCAGATATAGCAAAGCGTGATCGTGACGAGCGCGGGAAGGTTGAGGAACAGGATTAGCCACGCATCGAAGAACTTGTCCGCTGGCTTCGAGCGCCCCAGCACCAGACCGATCGCGGTGCCGATGATCATCGAGACGACGAAGGCAACTGCGACGCGCACCAGCGTCGCCGAGGTATTTTTCCAGAGCTCGCCATTCGCTCCTTCGCGCAAAAGAACGTCGAAGACCGCCAGCGGCGTCGGAAGATATCGGTTCTGCGCATAAACGGCGATGACATACCAGAGAACCGCAAGCGCCAGAAGCGATCCGGCCATCCAGGCCAGCCGCTCTAAGGCTGCGGTGAAACTCGACGGCGCAGCGGTCAATCTAGGTGTGGAAGAGATTCTGGTCGAAGTGGGTACCATCACCAACGAGTTCCGTGTCACCGAGTTCAATGAGGAGCTTCGTGAGTTTCTCCGCCGCCGCGGTGTCGGCTGGACCCCATGTTCGCGCGATGCCGGACCGGTAATAGTCTCTGATCGCCACGAGTTCTGCATCCGACGCGGGCTTAATCAGCGGTCTCAGGCGCTCCCAGGCCGCATCCGACGAAGCCAGCACGGCGTCGGCATCGGAAACCGCCGCCAGGAGGGTATCGACAGGCACCCCCTTATCGCGAACCGCCTTCTCGGACCAGATGAATCCGACGAGCGATGGCGTCGGAGAGACGTCGAGCCCCTTGATGACGTCCGCCACCGCCAGCAATTCTTCCGCACCTCCAGCCTTGAGGCGTGCCGCATACGTCCAGAAATTGAGGACCGCGTCGAGGCGCCGGTTCTTGAACTCCTCTGACACCAGCGGCGCAGCGCCGAAGACGGGTTCAGCAAAATCGGCAATGTCTTTGCCAAGTGTCTTCCGCGAATAGGCACGCAGGAGAATCCAGCTTTTGTCGATGCCGGTGCCCGCGACGCCGATCTTCTTGCCCTCCAGATCCGCGAGCGACCTGATGGGACTATCCTTAGCCACCATGACGCTGCCCAGCGCCGACGAATAAGGAAAAAATTTCAGATCATAACCCCGCGCCCGCTGGCGGAGGGCCCACGTCCAATCGCTGACGATGACGTCCGCTGCTCCGGAAAGAAGAGCCACAGGCGCCGCCGGATTGGTCGCGACCTGAACAACCTCAAGATCAAGCTTGTGCTTCTTGTCGATGCCTTCTGCTCGAATGGTTTCGATGACCCAGCTGACCGAGCCGAATTTCACCGACGTCAGGCGCACCGGCGCTGCCGCCGCGAATGCAAACCGCGGCATCAGAAGGAATGTGGAGACGGCGGAACCGGCCATCAGAACGCTACGGCGCGTCAGCATGGTCATTTCTGAGGGGCCTCGACGTTGAATCTGTTTCTCCAGAGATAACGCACGCCGTGGAGCCATAGATCATCGGTGTTGCCGTTGATGGACGCCGACATCGTCTTCGTGAGTTCACCCGTCTTCGTATCGCGCGCGACGATCGCCAAATTGATCAACGCATCTGAGACCTTATCGACGTAGCCCGTGACCGCGATATCGGCCCCCGCCTCCTTGGCGATCGGTACTTCGCAGCCATTGCACTGATTGAACGGCGCGGCTGCTTCGATCTCTTTCTCTTTCGGGCTGAGATCGACGACGGTGTATTTCCCGTCCTTCTGCATCAGGGTTCTGAGTTCATCGGCAATGAGCTTCAGTCGCCGTAAGTCTTCCGGGTTGTATTGCGGAATGAGTTCGCCGTCCTGCTGCGCATCGTGAATATCGAAGGGGAACACGGCGGCCTTGGTCGCAGCCGACGCGGGCAAGGCAGGGAGAGCGAAAAGACAGGCCAAAAGAACAGGAAGTGCACGCTTAAGGAAGGGCATAGGCATTCATTTCCAAGCTACTGAGCGAACTCAGACTTCAGGGTAAGCAGGCGCCCGGCCGAAGCGCATCTTCCTCTGTAGGTGCCCGCTAACCCTAGGCCATTGCAAGAGGTTCACCGGCGGTTTGCATAGAATGACCGGTCACAAACGCGCGAGGCCCAACCGCTCAGCTTGACAAGGCAGGCGCTCACCCCCTTTTAGCAACACAGTAACAGTAGAGACCATCAGCTTCGCGAGACCTTCGCGAGGCCATTTGGAGCTTAAATCATTGCCAATCGGAAGCGTCGGGGGCTTTGCCCGCTCAGCTCATACGAGATCTCGCGATACGATTTGCAGCGCTCTTCTATCCGGAATGGCCATCGCAGGAATGGCTTGGTCAAGCAATGCTGCAGCGCAAACCGCGCCTCAACCAATACCAATTCCAACGCCGTCATCATCTTCGCCGTCCACGTCTCCGCAACCGCAAGGTGTGACGGTCCAGGTTCTCTACGTGAAAGAGGATCGCGAAAAAGATCTGCCTCTCTCTCTTCTCGATCAGCCTGATGCTGACGACGGGATCGCGGGGGCCAAGCTCGGCATCGCGGACGACAATACGACGGGTCGCTTCCTCAACCAGAGCTACAAACTCGACGTCATCGAAGGCAGCCTCGACGACGTGCTCAAGGGAGCCGCCGAAAAAGTGGCTGCCGGCGACTCCTTCATCATCGCGGACATGTCCCCGGACTCTCTGCTGAAATTATCGGATGCGATGAAAGACAAGCCGGTCCAGATTTTCAACGCCGGCAATCCCGATGACCGGTTGCGTGAGGAAGACTGCCGAGCGAACGTTCTTCATACGGCGCCGACGCGCTCGATGCTCGCCGATGCCCTTGCCCAGTATCTCGTCTGGAAGCGCTGGCCGAACTGGATGATGGTCGTCGGACCGAGCCCCAACGATCAGCTTCTTGCCGACGCCTACCGGCGTGCCGCAAAGAAATTCGGCGCCAAGATCGTCGAGGAACGGCAGTTCAAGGTCGATACGGGCAATCGCCGCGCAGACGGCGGTTACGAGCAGATCCAGCAGCAGATCCCGCAGTTCATGCAGGGCGCCAAAGATCACGACGTCGTTCTCGTTGTTGACGAAGATGAAGTCTTTGCTGATTATTTCCCTTATAGGACATGGGTTTCCCGGCCGATCGTCGGCTCCGCCGGCCTCGTCCCGACGAGTTGGCATCCGTCACTTGAGCTTTGGGGTGGAACTCAGTTCCAGAACCGCTTCAAACGTCTGACGGGTCGTATCATGCGTCCGATCGACTACGACGCCTGGGTTGCGACACGCGTCATCGGCGAGGCCGTGTCGAGGAAGCGTACGAGTGATTTCAAGGTGCTGCACGACTTCATCCACTCACCCAAATTCGATGTCGCTGCCTTCAAGGGTGTGGCCGTCAGCTTCCGCGGGTGGAACGGGCAACTCCGCGAGCCGATCATTGTCGGTACGCCGAAGGTGCTCGTCAGCGTCTCTCCGCAACAGGGCTTTCTGCATCAGTTCAGCGTGCTGGACACGCTCGGCATCGATAAGCCGGAGACAAAGTGCAAAGCCTATACGCAATGATCTGTCGTCAGCCGCATAGCCCTGCCCCGGCCCGGATTTTTTCAACTGGAGTTTAGAATGTCGCGACTTTTACCGCTCACGCCGGCGCTTGTCTCGGCCGCTATCGCAGTCTCCTTCGTAACGCCCGCTGACGCTTACACCGCCTACGTCACGAACGAGAAGGACAATACGGTTTCCGTCATCGACACCGACAAACTTGAGGTCATCAAGACGGCAAAGGTCGGACAGCGGCCGCGCGGTATCGTCATGTCGAACGATGGCAAATGGCTCATCATTTGCACGAGCGACGATAATGACGTGAAAGTCTACGATGCAAAGACGCTCGAATACATCAAATCGTTGCCCTCGGGACCCGACCCGGAATTGCTGACTCTCCATCCCGATGGCAAGCGGCTCTACATCGCCAACGAAGACGACAACCTGGTCACCGTCGTCGACATCAACACCTCGAAAGTTATCACCGAAATCCCGGTCGGCGTGGAGCCGGAAGGCATGGGTATGAGCCCGGATGGTAAGGTGCTCGTCAACACGTCGGAAACGACGAACATGGCGCATTTCATCGATACGACGACACACAAGCTGTTCGACAACGTTCTTGTCGACAGCCGCCCGCGCGTCGCGATGTTCAACTCTGCTCAGACCCAGCTCTGGGTCTCGTCCGAGGTCGGCGGAACCGTCGCCGTCATCAATCCCGCCGATCGCAAGATCATTACCAAGATCAACTTCGCTATCCCCGGCGTCGAGCAGGAATCGATCCAGCCCGTGGGCATCCGGATCACCAAAGACGACAAAATCGCCTTCGTGGCGCTCGGCCCCGCCAACCGCGTGGCGGTCATCGACACGAAGACTTTCAAAGTTTTGAAGTACATTTTGGTTGGCCAGCGCGTATGGCAGATGTACTTCACGCCCGACGGCAAGCTTTTGTTCACGACCAACGGCGCCTCGAACGATGTGAGCGTCATCGACGTTGCCAATCAGAAGGCGATCAAATCGATCAAGGTGGGACGTTATCCATGGGGGGTGGTGGTCTCACCGAAGTAGCGGCGGAAAAGACGCGAGCAGGAAAGCAATGACCACGATGGCATCGACAGGCCCGGCAGACGCCGATCGGACACCCGCACTGGTCGTCAGCAACGTGAGCCACAGCTTCGGCGAGCGAAAGGTGCTGGACCGGGTTTCGCTCACCGTCGAGCAGGGCGCTTTCGTGGTACTGCTCGGCCTCAACGGCGCGGGCAAATCGACGTTGTTCTCGCTCGTGACACGCCTGTACGATAACGTGAGCGGCGAAATCACCATTCGTGGTTTCGATGTCCGCCGCCGTCCGTCACAGGCGCTGCAGCGCCTTGGAGTCGTCTTCCAGAGCCGGACGCTCGATATCGACCTGACGCTGATGCAGAACCTGAAATATCATGCGGCGCTGCATGGGTTTGCTGGGCGCGCAGCAACGATGCGCGCGAAACAGGCCCTCGAACTCGTCGGCCTCGCGGATCGCGCGAATGAAAAGGTGCGTGCACTTTCCGGTGGTCAGGTTCGCCGTGTCGAGATCGCGCGGTCGATGATGCATCACCCGGATCTGCTCTTGCTTGACGAGGCGACCGTGGGACTCGATCTGGGCTCGCGCGAAAGCGTTATGAAAATCGTCCGCGATCTCGTCGCCAAGGAACGGATCGGTGTCTTATGGGCGACGCATCTGATGGACGAAGTCCTGCGGACCGATCAGGTTGTCATTCTTCACAAGGGCGTCGTTCTCTATAACGGCCCGGTGCCTCAGCTTCTGACGTTGACCGGAACGTCGAGCGTTCGCGAAGCGTTTCGCGCCGTGACCGGCACTCAAACGACGATAGAGGAAGCCGCGTGATTTCATCTCAAACGGTCACGGCAGCATCCGACGTCGCTGCGAACTATCGCGGGAGCGATGACGACGCACGCCGCCGCCTGGGTTTCGCAGGATACTTCGCGTGTTTCAAAGGCATCGTCTGGCGCGAAATCCTGCGTTATCTCCATCAGCGCGAGCGTTTCCTTTCGGCACTCGTGCGCCCGCTGATCTGGCTCTTCATCTTCGCCGCCGGATTCCGTCAGACGCTCGGCATTTCGATCATCCCACCCTACGAGACCTATGTCCTCTACGAGGAGTTCATTGCGCCGGGCCTGATCGCGATGATCCTGCTCTTCAATGCCATGCAATCGTCGCTCTCGATGGTCTACGACCGCGAGACGGGGACGATGCGAACGTTGCTCGTGAGCCCCTTCCCGCGTTCGTTTCTGCTCTTGTCAAAGCTCCTCGGAGGCGTGTCCGTCGCGCTCATCCAGGCTTATGCCTTCATGCTCGTCGCGTGGTTCTGGGGCATCGCGCCGCCGCCGATCACCGAAGTGAAGCTCTTCACCTTCTATGATGCGCCGAGCTGGGCAGGCGGTGCGATTCCGACGATGACGGACCCTATTGTCACGTCGCTGTTCTCGGTCCCGAGCTTCATTCAGCCGTTCGCGGGCTATATCACTGTCATTCCGGCCATCATTCTTGCCGGGCTTATGCTCGGCTCGCTCGCCCTCTTCATTTCGTCCGTCATCAAGCAGCTTGAAAACTTCGCTGGCGTGATGAATTTCGTGATCTTTCCGATGTTCTTCGCCTCGTCTGCGCTCTATCCGCTTTGGCGCATCCGCGAGGCGAGTCCGATGCTTTTCGAGATTTGCCGCCTGAACCCGTTCACATACGCGACGGAGTTGATCCGCTTCGCGCTTTATGGACAAGTCGATACGGTTTCGCTCGCATTGGTTGTCGGCTGTACGATCGCCTTTCTTGCGGCAGCGGTTTTTGCCTACAATCCATCAAAGGGGTTGATCGCTCGGCGCGGCGGCCCCGGCGGTTCAGCTTGAGGTTTTTGGAAATGAAAATGAAAAAACACGTCTTCCGTCGCGCCGCTTTGCAGGCAGCCATTATGGCGGTGGTGCCTCTCGGTATGTCCGTTGTGGCCGCCCTGGCGGACCAGCCCGTAAAGGATACGTCCGAATGGCCGTGCGTTTACCGCAAGGTTCCGACTTTGAGCGCCGCCACGATCTGGGATGGACCGGCCATCACCGACACATCGAGCTGGCGCAAAGACGAGACGATCAGAAAACTGTCTCAATATCTGATCTCCCGCCGCGTCAGTGAAGACGACGCCGACGCAGCCGTCAAGAAATTCGCCGCCGGACTTCCTGCTGACCAACACGACGCCAAACTGACCGAGCTTTTCGCAGCCGTCCTGACGCGCACGAACGAAGATCGCAAGGTCGTCATGTCAGGCATCGAGCGGTTCCATAAGCGCCAGATGGAGCGCGCCCAGGAGATCGAGAAGGAAGGGATTCAGCTTCCGCCCGAAAACGAAGAAGGCCTGACGGACGAGTCCAGCGGTCCGGCCGGTGAGATCGCCAAGCTCTCGCCCAAGGAAGAAAAATATAAATGGGAAATTCGCACGTTTCAGGAGAAGCAGGCGAATATTCCGATCGCCTGTGAAATTCCTCAGCTTATCGACCAGCGCGCCGGTGCTATCGCGCGTGCCATCCGCGCCGAAATGAAGAGCTGAGCGCCTTCCAGCCGATAACGCCATTCCTGCGGGCCCGCCACGAAGGGCGTGGCCCGCATTTTTATTCAGATTTCATTAGCCTTAACGCGTTCTTAACCAAGGTTGACGTAGTCTCAACACATCGGCTTCCGGCGCAAAACTCTCCCCGCCCGAAGTCAACATTGCAAGTGGAAGTGTCGTCATCCCTAGTCTCGCGTTGTGAGGTTGACCATGCACTATGAACTTGTTTCGCGTGCCCTTGCCTACGTTTCCTGCATCTCGACAATGAGCCTGCTCATGACGTCGATGGCGATTGCCGCCATCCATGTCGGACGGTCGCCGTCGTCCCCCTGCGCATCGAATGCCTGCGTTGCCGGTATTCTGGTGAGCAAAGCCGGACAATTCGGCGCCCTGACGAGTTCCGCTCATGTCAGTGAGCTGGCAGCGCAGCTCTGGACCACGAAAGCCTGAAAGACCGAAGGAATGCCCTCGCCGAAACGAGCGTGGAGCCGATCGCGACGGCTCCACGAAAACGGCGGCGAGAGAGACGCTACGACATCAATCGTTGCATTAAGAAGCCAGAACGCACGACAACAAACATGCCCGCGGTAATGCGCGGCGCAAGGTGCCGACATCGGAATTGCGCTGAACGGGCCGGCGCGATGATCGAGGCCGACAAACACGTACAGAAGGGCGCGGGTCTCAGGCCAGACTCGCGGCCTTTTGCTTTTTGACGACAGCATCGATCGCCTGCAGGTCGGCGATCAAGGCACCGAAATCCTTGAGCGGAACCATATTCGGTCCGTCCGATGGCGCTTTGTCAGGATCCTGGTGCGTCTCGATGAAGAGTCCAGCCACGCCGACCGCGACGGCCGCGCGGGCAAGCGTCGGCACGAACCGGCGGTCGCCGCCCGATGATGTTCCCTGACCGCCCGGCTGCTGCACCGCGTGTGTCGCATCGAAGATCACCGGAGCACCAGTCTCGGCCATCTGCGGCAGCGCACGCATATCGACGACCAGCGTGTTATAACCGAAGCTTGAGCCACGCTCCGTGACAAGTACATTCGGATTGCCGGAGCCGGTCACCTTGGCAACGACATTTTTCATGTCCCACGGCGCGAGGAATTGGCCCTTTTTGATCTTTACGACGCGGCCTGTCTTCGCTGCAGCGATGAGAAGGTCCGTCTGTCGGCAGAGAAACGCCGGGATCTGCAGCACATCGACGACTTCGGCCACCGGCGCACACTGCGCAACCTCATGAATATCGGTGACGACCGGCAGCCCGTAGGTCTCACGAATTTCGGCAAAGACCGGAAGTGCCGCATCGAGCCCGATGCCGCGGCGGCCCGTGAGCGAAGTCCGGTTGGCCTTGTCGAATGAAGATTTGTAGACGAGGCCAAACCCGAGCTTCTTTGAAATCTCGCTGAGCGCCGCGGCCATCTCGAGCGCGTGCGCACGACTTTCCATCTGACAGGGGCCGGCGAGGACGGCGATCGGTGCGTCGTTCGCGAAGAGAACATCCCGAACGCGAACCTGCGAGGCGGGCTTCAGGATTTCGTGCTGAGTCATGGCTGGCGTTATAGCGGCCGCAAGCGCCGCCCGCGAGGCCCAACCCGGACTTCCACAAACAAAAACGGCGGCCAGAGGCCGCCGTTCAGGAACACAAGGTTCAAATTCTTAGATCAGGTCGATCTCGGCCGGCAGATAGCTCGTGACTTCGAGACCAACTTCCTGTTCGCGTACTTCGGGCTTTGTCCAAGTTTTCACGGTGTGTCCTCCTCGTATTCGACAGGTTTGTTCCTGTTACCCAATCACATACGGAGATAACCGCTAAAATTCCAATCTCTTTTCGCTAACGCCGACCAAACTTTTCGTGATCACGAAAGCGTGATCTGTTATATCGTTTCAATTCTGGCGCCTGAAATCTCGGCCGAATTTCTGGATGACCACAACGCCGTTCGTGCAGAACTGCGCCCAAGGGAAATCCTGAACGCCTCTCAATCGGTGTGGCCCGAGACCGCAAAAGTCTCCGGATATTCGTGCGAGTAAATGCAGATTACTATGAGGGCTGTCGCAATCAAAAACAGCGCGCCGTCTGTGCTTTCCAAGCGTCAGTCCTGGTCCTCGAAACGCAAGGGCTGCCTCTTATTGCATCACCAGCAGACCGGACGTGGTAAGGCAGCAGCGCAAGCCGCGACTCGGGAGGCGGCGTAACAAAAGCACGTGAGGACCACTAAGATGCTCGATAAATATCCCTGGCTTGAGCCGGTACTGATCGGCGCGGTGATCGTGTTCATCCTCGATCTGATCGGCAACCTTATCTCGTTCTCGAACCGCGTCCTGAATGCGCTGGCAACGGCGATCATTTTCGCAATCGTATTCGGCGGCCTGCTCTATACGGGTATCCTGACGCTGGATGTGAAAACCGTGGCGACTGAAACGCCAGCCGCGACCGCACCGGCGGCACCGACCACCGCGCCATAGCAACGGCTCGATCTCAGACGACCCAAGCCACAGCAAATCCCGGCGCACAGCGCCGGGATTTTTTTCTCCATCCGACCGAAATCACGACAGATCGGGCGTCACCTCACTCGCGTCCTTCGCCTTCTTGACGCTCCCTTCGAACTGCGCGCCTTCGGCGACCATCAGCCTTTCCTGCACGATGTCCGCGTCGACGACGGAATGCTCATGCAGAATGACGTTCGAGCCCTTGAGCTGTCCTTTGACGCCGCCCTGGATCGCGATCGTCCGCGCCGTGATCACGCCTTTCACGTGCGCGCCGTTATCGACCGTCACAGACTCGCCGTGAACATCCCCCTCGATGTGGCCTTGGATCAGCAGCGAACCTTTGGTTTTCAAGATAAGCTGCTCCCCGAAGATCGAAATATCGGGACCGAGGATCGATGTTGGCCTGTCGGGCGACACGGCGGAATATCCGGGCGCCGAATTATTGTTCGAAACCACGCCTATCGGTCCGGAGAACCGTGGCGGCGCCGTCACTGTCGTCGTCTGCCGTGAAGTATCCGCACGCGTCTCGGCACGTGAATCGCGACTGAACATATGAACCCCCTGCGATTGATCCACTCTGAACATAAAAAGGGCATGTCCCGCTTGATCCAAATGGACATGCGATTGCAGCGGCACGAGGGCACCAGCCGCCGAAACGCCAACAAACAGTGTGGAAAGAACGCGCGTTCGCGTTCAACCCGAAACCTTCGCGTGATCGTCTGCGCCGCGCTGGTCCTACTTCTACAGGGATCTATCCCTGCTGTGCACGCAGATGACCTCGATCAACAAATCTCCGCGTATCGCGAAAAGCTCGCGGAATATCAAAGCGCGCGCGCCGCCTATGAGGAGCAGGCCGCACCGTATTGGGCCGCCATCGCAGAAAAGAGAAGGCGGCGGATTGCGAAGCAGCACGACGGTGACCGCCCGACAGCGGCCGATTACGTCCTCGCTCAGCCGCCGCTTTATAGGGGCCCACCGAGACCTTTGAACCCCGAAAAGCCACAGGGCGAATTCGAATACGTTCCCGTCGTTGCCGATTTTCTTGAGCAGGCGCAGGAACAGTTCGGCTTCACGCCGGACAGACCCGCAAACAATGTCGATTACGCCCGCGCTTACGCGAAAGTCGCTCTCGCTGCCGGTCTGACGCCCGAACAATGCGTGAAGATCTATGCGTTCGAATCCGGAGGCTCGGGCGGCTACGCCGTCCAGGCCGGTCTCGAATTCGACCGGCCCGGCGCACGCGCGATCACGACAGCGCTCGGCTACAACCAGCTTCTCGCCACCAACAGCATCGAGCTTCTCGCCGAGGTCGGCGACCGGATCCTCGCATCATTGAAGGCCAAGGCGCTCGATGCTGGCGGCCCACAGCGCGAGCGGCTCGAAAGCAAAATCGCAATCCTGAAAAAGATGATCGCCTTCAGCCGCAGCGTGCCGGATCGTTGGGCGGCTCACACCCGCCTCGCCGGAACGGCGAAGGGCCTCGCCATCCACGCCCTGAACCTTGACATCGACATCGGCCCGTTGCTCCAGGTTCACAAGCTGCTGACGTCCGTCACATACGCGAGCCGCAAAGGCTACGCGCCGCCGCTGACCGCCGCCGAACTCGAGATGATGAACCTGACCGGTGACGGCAACGGCTTCGACATGGTCACGATGCCGGCAGACCTGCGCAAGAAAGTCCCCACATCGAATTTCTTTCAGCGTGGCGGCTACGAGCGCAATCCGGTCGCGATCCGGAACAACACCGTCGCCGCTCTCCTCGCCGCAACCGAAGCCAAGATGGAAGAGGAAGCGCAGTTGCCGGGAGCCAAGGCACTGGCGGCCGCTTTTACCAATGCGAAATAGCCCGAACTCATGTCATCCTCGGCCGAGCACTCGCGAAGGCCTGGGATCCAGCACAAAACGTCTATCGCAATATCGACCCCTCGGCCCGCTTCACGCTGGATTCCCGAACGCCCATCGCAAGAAGCGCATTCGAGAATGACGATGGAGATTACACCAACCGGCTCTGCACCACGGCCGCACTGATGAAGCTGGCGAACAGCGGATGGGGATCAAACGGCCGCGATTTCAGCTCCGGATGGTACTGCACGCCGATGAACCACGGGTGGTCCGGGTATTCGACTGTCTCCGGCAGAAGTCCGTCGGGTGAAAGCCCGGCCATACGCAGCCCTGCGCGTTCCAGATCGGCACGGTAGCGCATGTTCACTTCGTATCGATGCCGATGGCGCTCGGAAATGTGCGTCGAGCCGTAGATCTTCGCGATATGGCTGCCGTCCGCCAGAACGGCATCGTAGGCACCGAGCCGCATCGTGCCGCCAAGATCTCCGCCGAGGCGCCGTTGCTCGAGCTCGTTGCCGCGCATCCACTCCGTCATCATGCCGATGACGGGCTCCTTCGTTTCACCGAACTCGGTCGAACTCGCGTCCTTGATGCCCGCCAGGTTTCGCGCTGCCTCGATGCACGCCATCTGCATGCCGAAGCAGATGCCGAAATAAGGAACATGCCGTTCGCGGGCAAACTTCGCCGCGAGGATCTTTCCTTCCGAACCCCGTTCACCGAAGCCGCCGGGCACGAGAATCCCGTTGACGCCTTCGAGATAGATCGCCGGATCCTCTCGCTCGAAGATCTCGCTTTCGATCCATTCGAGCTTCACCTTCACACGGTTGGCGATGCCGCCATGGACGAGCGCTTCGTTGAGCGATTTGTAGGCGTCCTTGAGACCGGTATACTTGCCGACGATCGCAATCGTGACTTGGCCTTCGGGATGCGCAACGGCTCGCGAAATCGTCTCCCAGCGCACGAGATCAGGCTTCGGCGCGCCGGTAATGCCGAATGCGGCGAGCACCTCACGATCGAGCCCCTCGCGATGATAGGCGAGCGGAACGTCGTAGATCGACGCGACGTCGAGCGCCTGGATCACGGCCTCCGGCCGGACGTTACAGAACAGCGCGATCTTCTTGCGCTCACCGACCGGAATGTCCCGGTCCGAGCGGCAAAGCAGGATGTCAGGCTGAATGCCGATCGAGCGCAATTCCTTGACGGAGTGCTGCGTCGGCTTGGTCTTCAGTTCGCCTGCCGACGGAATGTACGGCATCAGCGTGAGATGGATGAAGACCGACGCGCCACGCGGCAGCTCGTTGCCAAGCTGCCGGATCGCCTCGAAAAACGGCAGGCCCTCGATATCGCCGACGGTGCCACCGATCTCGACAAGAACGAAATCGACGTCCTCGTTCCCGGAGAGCACGAAGTTCTTGATCGCGTCGGTGACGTGCGGAATGACCTGCACGGTACCGCCCAGGTAATCCCCCCGCCGCTCCTTCGCGAGGATGTCCTGATAGATGCGACCCGTGGTGACGTTGTCCGACTGCTTCGCCGGCACGCCGGTGAACCGCTCGTAATGGCCGAGGTCGAGATCGGTCTCCGCGCCGTCATCGGTGACGAACACTTCGCCGTGCTGATAGGGGCTCATGGTCCCCGGATCGACGTTCAGATAGGGATCAAGTTTCTTGAGCCGAACCGAATAGCCACGTGCCTGAAGAAGCGCGCCGAGGGCGGCGGACGCGAGGCCTTTGCCGAGTGAGGAGACCACGCCGCCGGTGATGAAGATATACCGCTGCATGGGCCTTGGTTGTGGCACAGCCGACCCCGGATTCGGAAGCGGCTTTTTTGCACCTTCACCAATCGAAAACGTCGCAAGGCTGAGAAGTGGTTAGAATGGGTTACGTTCTGCCGCACTGCTGGGCAACTTCCTGGGTTGCAGCAGCCTGAACGTCCGGCGGCACCGTCTCGGACGCGATCTCGGATTTCAGCTGCTCTGCCGTCTCACGCGAATTGCGCGCGGCAGGCGCGATCCCATCCCGCCCGTAGGTGACGTCGATCGAGACGACCCGAAGATCGATTGGCTTGATGCTGATGACGTTGCCTTTGTCGGAGGTCTTCGTTTTTCCGCATTTGAACGTCGTCTGTGGAGGCGTCGCGGTAAACGTCCTCTGATGCTGCTCGTTGCCATATTCAGCCGCGGCAGCCATAGCAATCTTCGTCAGGCGGTCGGCGGGGGTTCCGGGAGATCCGGCTGCGGTCACGTGGATACTGCCGTCGGAGTTGGCAGAGATGTTATATCCGGCCGGCGCGAACATGTTCGCTTGCTGATAGTTCGTCACCGAAGCTGTCGTCATGTCGCTGAGTGTCGCCCCGCAGCCGGCGAGCGATAGAGCCGCTCCGGTGCTGATCAGCAGCGCTCCCCAACCATCGACCGCAAAGCGACTGCCGTTGCCCGTCTCGTTCATGATCCTGGTCCCCCAAACGGCTCCACATTTGCAGGGAACCGGCCGAGGGTCCAGGTCTCAAAGATCACAGGTCCAAGCAACGCACATCTATTGTGCGAAAAGCGAGCCTATTGATTCTGCGGGACGAGAGGAGCCCGCGGCTGCTCAAGCTTGTCCAGGATACCGCCGCGCCCAGGCTCCGGCTTCGAAGCGTTGCCGCCTGTCGCCGGTGCCGTACCGTTCGCGGGCGCGGTCGTGGCGGGGGTCGAATCAAATACCGAACCGCGCTGCACTGAATGATTGGCAATCAACGTCAGAAGAATGCTCGTCAAAAAGAAAGCCGCTGCGAGGCCCGCCGTCGTCCGCGTCAACAGGTTGGCCGTGCCTCGTCCCGTCAGGAACCCGCCACCTCCGCCGCCGCCAATGCCGAGGGCACCGCCCTCCGACTTTTGCAGCAGAACGACGCCAACGAGCGCGGTAGCGATCATCAAATGGATGACGAGAAGGACGGTAGCCATAAAGATCCAGTTCCAAATGGTGGGCGCAAACGCCCAACAGGCGACGGCCTATACACCAGCCTCATCCACGCGACCAGCCCTCAATGTCCGATCGTCGCGGTCGCCGGGCAATCGTTCCCCAGACGATGGGAGGTCTTTGAGGAGATTCAAGTCGCAGAATGCGGCAAAACCATCGTTTCACCGAACCCAAACGCCGGTAGTGAAGGGGTTTGCTCCTCCGAGTCTGATTGCACGACCACAGGCGGGTGAGGCGTCACATCGGCCTCGGACTGCGTCGGCTTTACAGAATCGGCGGATTTGTCGCTGTGGACCTTCGGGTCAGATGGCTTGGCTTTCTTTTTTACAGCCTTCTTGGGCAGCGCCTTTTTCGGGGCAGCCCCTGGCTTGGGAGGATCCTTCGCGATGGGCGCTGTTGGATCGGCATCTGAATTAATTTCAATTCTGGCAGCCGCCTCGCTGGCGCGCTTGGCTTCGGCGGTGATTTTCGCGTCCCGGCAACCGAACTGCACTTGTTCATCGAGTTGCAGGTAATGTTCGATTTCCCGCAGGCGATCCGCCGAGAGGTTGGCTTTTGCCCAGGCAGCGCCTTTGCTCATGTCGTCCAAAATCCCGGATTGGCGGAATTTTATCTCCTCCAAGCGGAGTGCATTGCATGTCTCGGGATCGATTTTCGCCTGTGTCGCCCACGCATCGAGCGGTGCAAGGCAGAGGGCGAAGAGAAGGGCTCGGCGGAAAAACAGCATCACGTGTCCCCATAGGCGCTAACTATGGCGAGAAAATCGCCCGCCTTGAGGCTCGCACCGCCAACGAGAGCCCCATCCACATTTTCCACGGCCATCAGGCACGCTGCATTATCGGGCTTTACGGATCCGCCGTAGAGAACGCGCATGCCTTCGCCTTCGGGGCCGAAAAGACTGATGAGATTATTGCGGATCGCGGCATGAACGGATTTCACGTCGTCCGGCGTGGGTGTGAGGCCCGTGCCGATAGCCCAGACGGGCTCGTAGGCAATTACGGTATTGGCCGCGGTCGCCGAGCCGGGCGCTGACTGCTGAAGTTGCTTCGACACCACACTAAGGGTCCGCCCCGAGGTCCGTTCTTCCCTCGTTTCACCGACACAGATAATTGCCATGATGCCGGCGCGATGTGCAGCTTCGGCCTTCGCTCTCACCGTCGCATTCGTCTCGCCGTGGTCCGCCCGGCGCTCCGAATGCCCGACGATGACGGCAGAGGCCCCCGCATCTTTCAGCATCTCGGCAGCAATGTCGCCGGTGTGCGCCCCTGATGCCTTCGGATGGCAATCCTGCCCGGCGAGCAGGAGGGGATAATCACCCAGAGCAGCCGCAAATCCGCCGATGAGGGTTGCGGGTGGGGCGATCATCACATCAGCGGCAAAGGCGCCCTCGGCCCCTGTGAGCGCGTCGCGGACGGCCAGTGCCTCGGCGAGGCTCGCTTTAAGGCCATTCATCTTCCAGTTTCCTGCCACCAGGGGCCGGATCTTACGCTGTCCAATTCCCATGCCGTCCCTCTTTTGCGGACGCGAAATACGCCTCCCCAAGGCGCCTGCAACGGTGAACACTCCGTAACCTCAGAGAGGGCACGCTTGCAATCCGAAACGGCCTGCGCTTCATATCACGCCCGTCGATCCCATTTCGCGGGATCATTCGCCATCTGAAGCACGTTGACCCTACGCCTTCCCGCGCGGCAGCGTCACGCTTCCATCAACGGGACGTCATTATCCATGCTCGAAGCTCTCAGACGCGGCGCCCAGACGCGGGTCGCCAAGCTGCTGTTCGGATTGCTGGTTCTGAGTTTCGGCATCTGGGGCGTCCACGATGTGTTCAGGGGCTGGGGCCGCGGCTCGATCGCGAAGGTCGGTGGAACGGAAATTTCGGACGAAGAGTTCCGCCGTGCTTATCAGCAGGAATTGGACCGCTTCTCCCAGCAGGCCAAGCAGCGAATCACGGCCGAGCAAGGCCATGCGTTCGGGCTCGACCGGCGAGTGCTGTCGCAGCTCATTGCGGGCGCCGCAATAGAAGCCCATGCAGAGAAGCTGGGCTTGGCGCTTTCCGACAAGACGCTCGTCGAGGGGGTCCAGTCGGACCCCGATTTCCAGATCGACGGCAAATTCTCGAAGCAGAACTTTGACGGGCTGCTGCAGCAGATCGGCTTGACTGAACGTGGCTTCCTCAACCTGCGCCGCAAGGACGAGCTGCGTTCCGCGATCATCACATCCATGATCGCCGCCCAGACGGTTCCGAAGCCGCTCTTCGAGCTGATGCATGCTTATAATCAGGAGAAGCGCGTCATCGATTGGATCAAGATTGATCCCGACGCCGTCACCGTCGCCGATCCGACGGACGCCAAGCTCAAGGAGCTCTACGAGAAAGACAAATCGAAATACATGACGCCTGAATATCGCAAGATCCAGGTTTTGACCCTGAGCGCCGACGATCTCAAGAAACAGATCAACGTCACAGACGACGAGATTGCCAAATCCTACGAGGCGACAAAGGACAGCTACAATACCCCCGAACAGCGACGCATTCAGCAAATCGCCTTCAAGGATAAGGCTGCAGCCGAGGCAGCCTTGAAATCACTGCGCGACGGCACGAAGACCTTCGGCGACATTGCGAAAGAAACGGGTGCCAAGGACACAGACGTCGACCTCGGCTTGATCACGAAAAAAGCACTGATCGATCCGAAAATCGCCGACGTCGCGTTCTCGCTTGAGAAAGACAAATATTCCGACGTCATCGAAGGCCGGTTTGCCACCGTCATCCTGCGTGTCACGCAGATCGTGCCGGGGGTGACCCGAACATTGGCCGACGTCAAGGATCAGGTTCGCGACAAGCTCGCGACCGAAAAGGCCAAATCGGAACTCCAGGACAAGCACGACGAAGTCGAAGACAACCGCATCGCCGGCAAATCCCTGAAGGAGATTGCCGACAGCATGAAGCTGTCGTTCAAGGAAATCCCGGCGACGGACGCGACCGGCCTCGCCCCCGACGGCAAGCCGGCGATGGAGACGCCCGACCTCCGCAAGATCGTCTCGCGTGCCTTCGCACCCGACAGCAGCAATGACGACGCCGGTATCGACCTCTCCAACGGTGGCTTTGCTTGGGTCAACGTTCTCTCGACCGACCCGCCGAAGCAGAAGCCCTACGACCAGGTAAAGGATCAGGTGAAGTCGGACTATGTCTCGTCCGAGCGCCATCGGCTCATTGACGAGCTGGCAAAGAAGCTCACCGACCGCGTCAACGCCGGCGAGCCGATGTCGGCGCTTGAGGCGGAAGCGAAAAACAAAGTGGAGAAGACGGATCCCATTACGCGCAAGACCATTCCGCAGAGCATCACGCAGGAAATGGTCACGCAGGCCTTTGCCATGGCGAAGGATAAAGCCGGGCACGGGGATTCGCCGGACCATACGACGGAGATCGTCTTCAAGGTTGCAGATATCATTCCCGCTCCGGCGCCGACGCTGACCGAGACCGATGAGCTTGACCGGCAGCTCCAACAGGAACTCGCCAATCAGACGCTCACGGAGTACACCGAAGCCCTGAAAAAAAATCTCGGAACTTCGGTAAACGAAGCAGAGCTGAAATCCACGATCGGCTTGAGCGACGAGTGATTTGACGTGAGCGCCTCATCGGCATCGCCCGCACCAACAAGATCCGCCTCGCCCAAGGACGAGAGGATGCCAGGAATCGACATCTTTCCTTCGGCCGACGTCTTTGCGCCGCTTTACGACGAAGGAAAACCGCAGGTCGTCTGGACGCGCCTCGTCGCCGATCTCGAAACCCCGGTATCGGCATACCTGAAACTTGGCGAGCGGCGCCCGATGAGCTTCCTGCTCGAGTCGATCGAAGGCGGCTCGGCGCGGGGGCGCTATTCAGTCATCGGTTTGGCTCCCGACCTGATCTGGAAAGCCAACGGCGATACCGCCGAGATCAATACCTCCCCGGAGGCGAACCCGGACGCTTACCAACGCGACGATCGGCCGGCGCTGCAATCGCTGCGCAACCTGCTCCAGGAAAGCGCGATCGCGTTGCCGGAATCATTGCCCCCAATGGCGGCCGGAATTTTTGGCTACATGGGCTACGATACCGTCCGGCTGATCGAAAACCTGCCGGAAATGAAGCCGGATACACTCCGGGTTCCGGACGCCATCCTCATTCGTCCGACACAGATGCTCATCTTCGACAACGTCAAAGACGAGATGATTCTGGTGACGCCCGTCCGTCCCCACCCAGATATTCCGGCAGAAGAGGCTTACGCTTCGGCTTTGTCTCGGATCGGATCGACGATCTCGCGCCTCGAAGCTCCGCTGCCGCACGCACCTTCCGCGCCGACAGCCTCCCTTGCATTGCAAGAACCTCAATCCAACACCACACCCGCCGAATACATGGCGATGGTGTCCAAGGCCAAAGACTACATCAAGGCCGGCGATATTTTTCAGGTCGTCCTCTCGCAGCGGTTTTCCGCAGCATTCGAGCTGCCCTCGTTCGCACTTTACCGGGCGCTGCGGCGCCTCAACCCGTCACCGTTTCTCTTCCATCTCGATTTCGGCGAGTTCCAGCTTGTCGGCTCTTCTCCCGAAATTCTCGTTCGCGCCCGCGACGGCGTGATCACGATCCGTCCAATCGCGGGCACGACGCGCCGCGGCGCAACCGATGCCGAAGACAAAGCGCTCGCCTCAGCATTGCTCGCCGACCCGAAGGAACGTTCGGAACACCTGATGCTGCTCGACCTCGGCCGGAACGACGTCGGGCGTGTGTCGGAACCCGGCACCGTGACGGTGACGGACAAATTCATCATCGAGCGCTACAGCCACGTCATGCACATCGTCTCGAACGTCGTCGGCCGGATCGACGAAACAAAATATGATGCCGTCGACGCATTGATGGCGGGCTTTCCTGCAGGAACCGTTTCTGGCGCGCCGAAGGTTCGCGCGATGGAGATCATCGCGGAGCTTGAAAAGGCGAAGCGCGGGCCCTATGCCGGTTGCGTGGGCTATTTCTCGGCAAACGGCGAGATGGATACCTGCATCGTGCTTCGAACCGCCATCCTGAAGGACGGCATGATTCACGTGCAGGCTGGCGCCGGCATCGTCCACGACAGCATTCCCGAGAACGAGCAGCAGGAGTGCATCAATAAGGCGAAAGCCGTCGTCCGCGCTGCGGAAGAGGCTGTCCGCTTTGCCTCGCGCTCATCCAACTTGCCGCGCTCCAGCACCTGATTGTCCGGAATTACATCACGTCAGCGGCCTTTGGTCTCCGTCCGCCAGCGCTTTGCCCACGCCCTTTGCCACGGCGACCACTTCGGCCGCCACAGCAGGCTGACGACGCTGTGCCAGAGCGCGTAGATCGGAAACCAGAACAGCACCCGGAGCGGCAACACGCCGAGCGCAAACAGAAGCCGCTGGCTGCGCTTCGAGGCGGCCGATCCATATTTTTGCGTCCGCGCCTTGACCCAGGCCCGGACCTTCTCCTGACCGAGAACCCCCTCCGAGACGCGCAAGATGATGAACGCCACGATCGCCAGCGGCAGCAGCAACCACATCACGATCCAGAAAAGCTGGACGATCACCCACCAGACGATGCTGGCAAGAAGAGCAAGGATCCAAAAAATGAGCGCCAGAAGATAATCCATGGCGGATGGACCTTGTCATCCAGGCAGCGCGAATCTATGGCCTAGGCTTATACGGCACGAGGGACTGGTATAAGGTCCCATTATCGCGCAACGCCAGCCCAAGGCCGCAATGCTGTCTCTCGCCCTCCTCCGTCACGCGAAATCAAGCTGGGACGCGACCGACATCGATGATTTCGACCGCCCGTTGAACGATCGGGGACGCACTGCGGCACCCCTGATGGGCGAAGCGCTGAAAGAGGCCAATTTCACACCTGATCTCATTCTCTGCTCGCCCGCCCAGCGCACGCGCGAAACCCTTGCGCTGATTTCACCATCCGTGAAAGACGTGCCGGTGACGTTCGATGACGAGTTGTATCTGACGAGCCAGGAGACGCTTTATGAGCGCCTGAAGGCGACTCCTTTAGGCGTCAAGCGCGTGCTGATGATCGGCCACAACCCCGGTATGCACGGCCTCGCTCTGTTTCTCACGGGCACCGGGGACGCCAAGTCCATTTCGCGTCTGGAAGACAAATTTCCGACCGCTGCACTCGCGATTTTCACGTTTCCGCAGACCACCTGGCGAGAACTCGTTCCCGCGTCCGGGCATCTTGAAGCCTTTGTCACACCTCGCGACCGGGCCTGAGGCCGCCCGAAACTGCCGGTCGCGTTGAATCAAAGACCCAGATCGCCATATTTTCCGTGTCGCGGTGCCTCGACGGTCTGCTAGAAGGGGCGCGCAGGCAAAGGACGTCGGCAGACCAAGGGCCAATATGCTGATCCTGATCGATAACTACGATAGCTTCACGTACAATCTCGTCCACTATCTGGGCGAGCTTGGCACCGAGAGCGTCGTTGTGCGCAACGACAAGATTTCCGCCGACGAAGTGATTGCCCAGAAGCCGAAAGCGATCGTCCTCTCGCCAGGCCCCTGCACGCCAAACGAGGCCGGTGTCTGTCTCGAACTGATCAAGAAAGCAGGTCCGACCATTCCGCTGCTCGGTGTCTGTCTCGGACATCAGGCGATCGGCCAAGCCTATGGCGGCGACGTCGTCCGCGCTCCGACGCCGATGCATGGCAAATTGTCGACGATAACGAACACGGGCAAGGGCATCTTCAAGGGCCTTCCGCCACGCTTCGAGATTACGCGCTATCACTCGTTGATCGTCGACCGCGCGACACTGCCGGACTGCCTGGAGATCACGGCGGAGACGGACGACGGCCTGATCATGGGCCTGCAGCATAAATCACACCCGGTGCACGGTGTGCAGTTCCATCCGGAAAGCATTGCCTCCGAGCAGGGGCACGCACTTCTCGCAAATTTCCTGGAGCTTGCAGGCCTGGCTCCCAAAAGCCGCAAGGCGGCGTGACCCGTGACAGCAACGACCACCGTCGCCAATCCGGCACGCGAACTGAAGCGCCTGATGAACCGCATCGCCGACGGTGAAACCCTCGGCGATGAAGGCATGCAGCAGGCACTCGATCTGCTGATGTCCGGCATCGCTCCGCCTGTCGCGATGGGCGCGTTTCTGATGGGCATCCGCGTCCGCGGCGAGACGACCGAAGAGATCACCGGCGCCGCCAAATTCATGCGCGGCCGCATGATCACCGTCGATGCCCCGCCGGGCGCCGTCGATATCGTCGGTACTGGCGGTGACAGCCGCGGCACCTACAATATCTCGACGGCCGCGACGTTCGTCGTTGCCGGAGCCGGAGCCGTCATCGCTAAGCATGGTAACCGCGCGGTGACGTCGCTCTCGGGTGCGTCCGACGTGCTCGCAGCGCTTGGCGTCAAGCTCGATGTCCCCCCCGTCATCGTCTCGCGCGCGATCGCGGATGCAAGCGTCGGCTTCCTCTGGGCACCGCTCTATCATCCCTCCTTCAAGACATGGGCCCCAATCCGGACCGATCTCGGTCTCCGGACAATCTTCAATCTGCTCGGGCCCCTCTGCAATCCCGCCAAGGTCAAACGCCAGGTTCTTGGTGTCTACGAGCGCAAACTGGTCGAGCCGATCGCGGAGGTGTTGCGCAAGCTCGGTTCCGAGCATGCTTGGGTCGTCCATGGTGCCGACGGCATGGACGAATTGACGACGACGGGCGCAACCCACGTCGCCGAACTGAAGGACGGCGATATCTTCGCGTTCGACGTGACACCCGAGGACGTCGGCCTCGGCCGAACCGATATCGAAGCACTGAAGGGCGGTGACGCGGCGACGAACGCCGCCGCCATCCATGCGCTTCTTCAAGGAGAGCCCGGCCCATACCGCGATATCGTGCTGTTGAACTCGGCAGCCGCGCTGATCGTCGCCGACAAGGCCGATGGCTTGGCCGACGGCATCGAAAAGGCAGAAGCTTCGATCGATAGCGGCCGCGCCGCCCGTGCGTTGGACCGTCTCGTCGCCGTCACCAACGAACGGGTATGAAATGGCCGACATTCTCGACAAGATCACCGCCTATAAACGTGAGGAAGTTGCGCGCGCGAAAGCGCTGAAACCGCTGCGCGTCATCGCCGAGTATGCGCGCTCCGCTCCACACGTCCGTTCTTTCGCGAGCGCCATCGAAGCCAAGCACGCCCAGAAAAAGCCGGCCCTTATCGCCGAGATCAAGAAGGCCTCCCCGTCGAAAGGCCTCATCCGGGCCGACTTCGACCCACCCGCGCTCGCCAAAGCCTACGAAGCCGGCGGCGCCGCGTGTCTTTCCATCCTGACCGACAGGCCGTCGTTTCAGGGCGCACCGGAATTCCTGACCGCCGCCCGTGAAGCAACATCGCTCCCCGTTCTGCGCAAGGACTTCATGATCGATACCTACCAGGTCGCCGAGGCCCGCGCCTGGGGAGCCGACTGCATTCTCATTATTCTCGCGGAAGTCGACGACGCGACGGCCCACGACCTCGCTCACGCGGCGAAGGATTGGGGAATGGATGCCATCGCAGAAGTCCATAACGCCGCCGAGCTTGAACGAGCCCTGAAGCTCGATTGCCGCCTCGTCGGCATCAATAACCGCAACCTCAAGACCTTTGAGGTGAAGCTCGAAACGACGGAAGAGCTTGCGCCGCAAGTGCCGTCCGATCGTATCGTCGTCGGCGAAAGTGGCATCTTCACGCCTGCCGATCTCGCGCGTCTGGCAAAGGTCGGCGTCAACACGTTCCTCGTGGGCGAAAGCCTGATGCGTCAGGCCGACGTCACGGCAGCAACGAAAGTGCTTCTCGAAACGTCGTCGGCATCATGAGCAAGCTTTCGCACATCGACGACAAGGGCGACGCTCGGATGGTCGACGTCTCGAACAAGTCGATCACGGCGCGCCGCGCTGTCGCCGAGGGCTTCGTCGCGATGCGGCCCACGACGCTGGCGATTGTTGAAACGGGGCAGGCCAGCAAGGGCGACGTTCTCGGCGCCGCTCGCATAGCGGGCATCATGGCGGCCAAACGGACGCACGAACTGATACCGCTCTGCCATCCCCTCGCCATCACCAAGGCGACGGTCAACTTCGAACTCTTGCAAACGCCGCCCGGCATTCGCGTGACGGCGGAAATCAAGGTTTCCAGCCAGACCGGCGTCGAGATGGAAGCCTTGACCGCCGTCTCGGTCGCCTGCCTCACCCTTTACGACATGCTCAAGGCCGTCGATAAATCGATGATCATCGAAGGCGTCCGCCTCATTGCGAAGGACGGCGGAAAATCGGGCGTCTACCGCGCAGCCGAACGTTCCGGCGGCTGAAGCATGGCACTTCTCCCAGTCGCTGACGCGCTGAAGCGCATTTTGGACCGAGCTTCGGTCCTCGAAACGGAATCCGTTGATCTGCTGCACGCGCGCGGTCGTACGCTGGTCAGTCCTGTAATTTCGAAACTCGACAACCCACCGTTCGATGCATCCGCAATGGACGGTTACGCGGTGCACGCCCATGATGTGGCAGAGATTCCCGCCGAACTGACTGTGATCGGCGAGGCTGGCGCTGGTCGCCCGTTCGCCGGCACGTTGGCCAAAGGCCAAGCTGTTCGCATCTTCACCGGCGGAGCAGTCCCGAACGGTGCCGACGCGATCGTCATCCAGGAAAACGTCTCCGCTTCGGGCACGACCATCACGGTCCAGGAGACCGCCAAACGCGGCGCAAACATCAGGCCGAAGGGACAGGACTTCACCAACGGCGAAAGACTTATCGAGCCGGGCCGCCTGCTCACCGCCCGCGACGTTCTAATCGCCGCTTCGTGCGGGCACGGGACGCTTTCCGTCACACGCAAACCTGTCGTCGCGATCGTTTCAACGGGCGATGAACTTGTGCCACCGGGAAGCGCACTCGGACCTGGACAGATCTCTGGCTCGAACGCCTATGGCTTGGCAGCCGTCGTCGAAACCGCAGGAGGCGAAGCGCGCTTTCTCGGCATCGCCCAAGACTCCCTCTCTTCGCTCGAAAAATGCATCAACGCCGCTGAAGGCGCCGACGTTCTGGTGACGAGCGGCGGAGCCTCGGTCGGCGATCATGATCTCGTCCGCCCAGCGCTCGAAAAAGCCGGCGCCGAACTCGATTTTTACAAGATCGCCATGCGGCCGGGAAAGCCGCTCTTCTTCGGCTCGCGCGTCTCAAATGGCAAAGTGCAGTATTGCCTCGGATTGCCGGGCAATCCGGTGTCCGCACTGATATGCGCGCGTGTTTTCCTGGTTCCGCTCATCGGGCGGCTACTCGGACGCGAAACGCCGCTTGAATCGCTTGAAGCGGCGCTTGGCGAACCTCTGCCTGCAAACGGACCGCGCGAGCACTACATGCGCGGCCTTCTCGACACGAATACTGCAACACCGCTCGTAACGGCGTTCAAGAACCAAGATAGCGGGCTTATAAAATCGCTCCAGCGCGCCAACTGCCTCGTCGTTATTCCGGCGAATACGCCCGCGCAAGCCGCCGGATCGATCGTCAAAGTCCTCCGATTGGATATATGATCGCCACCATTGCATTTCAGCAATGTCGAATCGGACTGGACTCCTGCGCAAAACTCACGTTGGATTTGCGGGCATCGCGTCCGTCACATTTGGCTGCGCCAGCTTTTTTGCGCGATATTTGTGCAATTCCCGCATTTTTATTTTGGGAACATTCAAGACCAGCGTGGCGTTTTTTGACAAGGACTTAGCGTTGAGGGCGTCGCATTATGCTCATTCATATTGGGTACGATATTAGTCTGGATGTTACCGCACCCACGCCGCTGTTGCTGCTTCTCGACGTCCATACGAGCCGCCGCCGCGATATCATTTACGAAGACGCGCTGAATATCCCGGACATCGCCATCGAACGGGGGCTCGACCTATACGGAAATCGCACCCAACGCCTCGTTGCGCCAACGGGCCCGCTCAAGCTCAGCTATCGCGCCGTCGTGCGCGATTCCGGAGAACTGGAGGAGACTCCGCTCAACGCCCGCGAAATTCCGGTGGCCGACCTGCCCAATTACGCCCTGCATTTTCTCAGCGGCAGCCGCTATTGTGAAACTGACGCGCTGACGTCCATCGCGTGGCAGCACTTCGGGAACGTCGAACCCGGCTACGCACGCGTCAAAGCGATTTGCGATTTCGTCCATAATCACATCAAGTTCGACTATCAGGCGGCACGTTCGACACGCTCGGCGTCAGAAGCCTATAATGAAGGCACAGGCGTCTGCCGCGATTTCGCGCATCTCGCTATAGCCTTCTGCCGCTGCCTCAATATTCCAGCCGCGTACGTCAACGGCTATCTCGGTGACATCGGTGTGCTGCCGGATCCCGCTCCGATGGATTTCAGTGCTTGGTTCGAAGCGTATATAGATCATCGCTGGGTGACGTTCGATGCACGCCACAATGTTCCGCGCACCGGCCGCATCGTCATCGCACGCGGACGCGACGCCGCGGACGTCGCGATGGTCACATCGTTTGGCCAGCACACGCTGACCGAGTTCAAAGTGATCTGTGAGGAAGTGGCGCCGCAACGCGCCGAGCAACTCACGACACGCGCGGCTTAAGCCAGCCTGTGCCGACCGAAACCCGCTAGAAGTTCCGGCTCGGCACCAAACGTGCTCAATCCTTTGCGCGTTCGACGTACGAACCGTCCGCGGTCATCACGACCACGCGAGTACCCGCGCCGATGTGCGGTGGCACCATCACGCGCGCCCCGTTCGAGAGCTTTGCAGGCTTGTACGATGACGAAGCCGTCTGGCCTTTGACGACCGGATCGGCTTCCACGATCTCCAGCGTCACGCGCTGCGGCAGCTCGATCGAAATCGGATTGCCTTCATGCAGCGACACGAGGCACGTCATGCCTTCCTGCAGCCACTGTCCTTGGTCGCCGACGACGTCCTTCGAGATCGTGATCTGATCGAACGTCTCCGGGTGCATGAAATTGTAGCCCATGTCGTCTTCATAGAGGAAATTGAAGTCTTTTTCGTCGAGGTAGGCCCGCTCGACCTGATCGGTCGTGCGGTAGCGCTCCGTCACCTTCACACCATCAGCGATCCGCCGCATTTCGAGATGCGTCACGGGCGTGCCCTTGCCGGGGTGAATATTTTCCGCATGCATCACAACGGCCAGCTTGCCATCGAGATCGAGCACGTTGCCTTTGCGGACCGAGCTTGCAATAACCTTCACCACGGGTACGTCTCCGTTCTAATCCAAACGCGAGCTGCCCGCCTCATAGGGCGGCCGGCCGGCGGAAGCCTTCAGGGAATCTGTCGCGTCTCATACCCGCTTAGTCTCCTGCCGCCAAGTGCGGCAACCCTGTCCCGAGCGCCCAAATTACAAGCATGTCGCAGCTTTCTCCCTGGTGGAGCCCCGAACACCACGCCGACCGACGCCCGTTCCTCATCGGGCGCGGCCGCATCCAGGCGGCCATAAGGAACTGGTTCCTGTCCGAAGGCTTCACCGAAGTCGAACCCGGCCTGCTGCAGGTTTCGCCCGGCAACGAGACGCATCTCCATGCCTTCCGTACCGAATGGATCGGCACCGATCTTTCCCGGCAGGACGTTTTTCTGCACACATCCCCCGAATTCGCGATGAAGAAACTGCTGGCCGCGGGGGAGACAAAAATTTTCGCGTTCGCGCCGGTGTTTCGCAATCGCGAACGCGGCGACCTTCACAGCCCCGAATTCACGATGCTGGAGTGGTACCGTGCTAACGAACCATACCGGACGCTTTGGGACGATTGCGCGCGCATTCTGAAGATCGCCAGCGCTGCAACGGGTCTCTCGACGTGGAGCTTCCGCGACAGGACTTGCAATCCGCTCTCGCCCTTTGAGGCGCTGACGCTGGAAGAAGCGTTCATTGAAAAGGCGGCCATGCCCCTGCGCGATGATACCACGGGCGACGTGTTCAACCGCGATCGCCTCGCTTCGGAAGCGGAAACCATCGGCGTCCGCGTCGCAGCCGACGATACGTGGACGGACATTTTCAGCCGTGTCGTCGTCGAAAAGATCGATCCCGGCCTCGGCATACCGTCGCCCACAATCCTCTATGAATATCCGGCATCCGAAGCCGCCCTCGCCCGCCCGGTGCCGGGTGATCCTGCGGTCGCCGAACGCTTCGAGCTTTTTGCCTGCGGCGTCGAGCTTGCGAACGGCTTCGGCGAGTTGACCGATGCCGCCGAGCAGCGCCGCCGCTTCGAAGCCTGGATGGCCGATAAGCAACGCATTTATGGAGAGCGCTATCCGATCGATGAGGATTTTCTCAATGCACTTGCCTGCATGCCGCCCTCTTCGGGCTGTGCTTTAGGTTTCGACCGGCTCGTCATGCTTGCAACCGGCGCCGAGCGGATCGATCAAGTGCGATGGACGCCGTTTCCGGAACCTTGAAATTGAGAGAGCAATGACCGAACAGATCCACACCGGCGGATGCCAATGCGGCGCAATCCGCTTCCGCATCGAAGGCACGCTTGCTGACGCCTCTGTCTGCCACTGCCGGATGTGCCAGAAGGCATTCGGCAGCTTCTATGCGCCGCTTGTCAGCGTGCGCGACGTAAAATTCGAATGGACACGCGGCGAACCGAAAAGATTCCAGTCATCGAACGCCGCATCCCGCGGCTTCTGCGAGAACTGCGGAACACCATTGACCTACGAAGCACCTGACGGAATGGCCATCGCCATCGGTGCTTTCGACAATCCTGGCGATATCGTGCCCATCGTCCAATGGGGCGTGGAAGCCAAGCTTCCCTATGCCGACGACATCCCGACGCTCCCGAGCCATGCGACGCTCGAAGACCCGAACGCCGCCCCATTCCTGCAAACTCTCGTTTCCTATCAACACCCAGACCACGATACAGGCGTTTGGCCCTCCAAATGACATTGATCGACCGCAAGCTGACGTCCGTTGAAGATCTTACGAATGCTGGCCTCACCCGTGCCAGTGAGCGGGACGCGCTGAATGACGTCGCGGCGCGCTACGCGATCGCCCTCACGCCCGCCGTCGCGAATGCGGTAGACCGCACGGCAAGTGATGATCCCATCGCTCGCCAGTTCGTACCAAGCCGCTACGAACTCGAAAGGCATCCACGCGAGCGCGAAGACCCGATCGGAGACGATCTCAAAAGTCCGACCCCCGGCATCGTCCATCGCTATGCCGACCGCGTGCTTCTGAAGATCGCCAGCGTGTGCCCCGTCTATTGCCGGTTTTGTTTTCGCCGTGAAATGGTGGGCCCAGCCAACGGCGAAGCATTATCCGCCGACGATCTCGCTGCCGCCCTCGATTACATTGCAGCAACTCCCGCAGTCTGGGAGGTCATTCTGACTGGCGGCGATCCCTTCGTACTTTCGCCGCGCCGCATTCGTGAAGTCACAGAAGCGCTGGCGCAAATCCGACATGTCAAGATCCTCCGCTGGCACACGCGCGTGCCGGTCGTAGACCCCGAGCGCGTGACGCCGGATCTGATCGGCGCGCTGAAAGCCACAACGCAGACCGTCTTCGTCGGTTTGCACACAAATCATCCTCAGGAACTGACGGTCGCAGCGCGCGAAGCGATTGCGCGCCTCATCGATGCTGGAATCCCGCTGGTCAGCCAGACGGTACTGCTCAAAGACATCAACGATGATGCCGATACGCTCGAGGTGCTGATGCGCAGTCTGGTCGAGCTGCGCGTGAAACCGTATTACCTGCATCACGGAGATCTCGCACCCGGCACCGCGCACTTTCGGACGACTGTTGAGAAGGGCCGCAATCTGATGGCGGAGCTCCGTCGGCGCCTCTCTGGTCTCGCATTGCCGACCTACGTCCTCGATCTTCCCGGCGGCCACGGCAAGGTCCCGATCGAACACCGCTCCGAACCTGTTGAAAACGGTATGACCATCCTCACGGACCGCGAAGGCAATCGGCATCGCTATGAGGATGCCTGCACAGCCTCTGGCACGCCCTGATCAAAGACGACGCCAAGCGCCCGTCAGGAATTTCGGAGGGGGTGGCACGCCATCTTCGAGATCCAGCGCGTCCACTTCGTCGAACCATCGATCTCGTGCGCTGGCGGGCAACTGGGTTCCACACCACGGGCAACAATCGATCAGAAGATAGGACGCCGTGCCATCGTGGATGATGAGCCCATATTCGTTCATGATCTCATTATAAACGATGAGAGCATCCGCACACGCGAACGGATCGGAATGCAGGTCACAATCAAAACGAAGGGCGTCCACCATCGAGGCGCAGCAATGGCGGGCCCTCCGTGTCGGAGGCGCCCATTCGGCATCCAATGGCATCCAGAGCACCCGACGACCTGGAAATAGCGCTTTGGACACGCCCCGCTCCCTTTCTCGACGGACCCCCTGATCCGCTGCATTCACGTAAACGAAACGGCACACTTTAATCCGGCGGCTGAGCATCGTCGTTCAGCACTTTCGCGCGGAT
Organism: Pseudomonadota bacterium; assembly: GCA_018242215.1. GTDB lineage: Bacteria > Pseudomonadota > Alphaproteobacteria > Rhizobiales > Hyphomicrobiaceae > Hyphomicrobium_B. The sequence goes on along the minus strand of JAFECG010000026.1, from coordinate 223,623 downwards.
GTTGCCCGATTCCGCACTGATTTTCGGGCCGATGGCGACAAACCCCTCGGGAAAAACACGGTTTGGGTTGAACGTGCTAGGGGTTCGGTGTCAAACTGACGCATATCAGAACACGGCCCGAAAACGGGCGGGCAGTCGCGATTGGAGGAAATGGAATGAATGAACAACCGAAGCGCGAAAAATTCTTTGGCGCTTGTCCACACGATTGCCCCGATACCTGCGCGATGATCTACGAAGTCCAGAGCGGCCAGCTTGTCGATGTTCGTGGCAATAAAGACCATCCGATGACGCGGGGTGGCCTTTGCGTGAAGCTCAAGGATTTCGCCGACCACCACCACAATCCGGATCGCCTGCTCTATCCGCTGAAGCGCTCCGGTCCGAAAGGCTCGAAGCAATTCAAACGCATCACCTGGGATGAAGCCATCGCCGAGATCGGCACGCGCTGGCGGGAGATCATCGGGAAGTACGGCTCTCAGGCGATCATGCCCTACAGCTACCTTGGCAACATGGGCTTGGTGCAAGGCATCAACTCCGGCGACCCGTTCTTCAACCGTTTGGGCTCGACGGTGAACGAAAAGACGTTTTGCGCATCAGGCTCCTCGACGGCTTGGCTTTTGACGGTCGGACCGACCGGCGCCGTAGATCCGGAAAGTTTCGTCCATTCGAAATTCATCGTCATCTGGGCTTGCAACTCGATCTCGACAAACCTGCATCATTGGCCGTTCGTGCTCGAAGCACAAAAGCGCGGCGCCAAGGTCGTCGTCATTGACGCTTACCGCTCGCGCACGGCCAAGGCCGCCGATTGGCACATCTGCCCGAAGCCCGGCACCGATGGCGCACTCGCCATGGGCGTCATCAATTCGATCATCGCCCAAGGGCTTGTCGACCAGGACTACGTCGACAAATACACGCACGGCTTCCCGGAATTGAAAGAACGTGCCGCTGAGTTCACGCCCGAATATGTCGAGCGTACGACCGGCGTGAAGGCCGCCGACATCGCAAAATTCGCCCGCGAATTTGCGACGGCCCAGCCATCTGTCATCCGTCTCGGCGTTGCCCTCGAACGCAGTGCCGGCGGTGGCCAGGCGATCCGCGCCGTTTGCAGCTTACCCGCGCTCGTCGGCTCCTGGCGTCACGTCGGTGGCGGGCTATTGCAAATGCCGCTCTGGGACTTCCCGATCGATTGGGTGAAGGCCGCCCGTCCCGACTGGATCAGGCCCGGCACGCGCGTCGTCAACAATCTGCGGCTTGGCGCAGCACTGACCGGTGAAATGAAGCTCGATCCGCCGATCAAGAGCCTCTTCGTCTTTTGCACGAACCCGGTCTCACAGGCTCCCGAGACTAACAAGATCGTCGAAGGCCTGCAGCGCGAGGATCTCTTCACTGTCGTCGCCGAACACTTCCTGACCGACACGGCGAAATACGCAGATATCGTCCTGCCATCCGCGATGGCGGGCGAAGCCGAGGATATGATGTGGTCGTGGGGCCATTTTTATCTGACGTACAATCAGAAGGCCATCGATCCGCCCGGCGAATGCAAGCCGACCAGTGACCTCTGGCGCCTGCTCGCAAAGGAGATGGGCTTCGATGATCCGGTCTTCAAAATGACCGATAGCGAACTCTGCGCCGCATACGTCAATTGGGATGATCCCAAGATGGGCGGCATCGACATGGAGTATTTCAAGCAGAACGGGTACTTCAAGATTGCCGTCGGCTCAGCCGACACCCGGACGCCGCACGCCGAAGGCAAATTCCCGACTCCGTCCGGCAAGGTGGAATTCCTTCTGCACGACGCGAAGAACTTCGTCGCCGGACCGTTCCGCGCCATGTACGAGGGCGAGCAGTCGGGCGAGCCGGTCGATCCGCTGCCGGGCTACGTGCCACCGCGCGAAACGCCCGAGACGAACCCCGGCCGCGCCAAGCTCTATACCCTCAATATCATCTCGCCGAAGAGCCACGCGTTCCTGAACTCGTGCTACGCCAACGAGCCGCACAAGATCAAAGCGCAAGGCGATCAGTTCGTGATGATCTCACCTGGGGACGCACAGCAACGCTCGGTCCGCGATGGCGATCCGGTACGAGTCTATAACGATCGCGGGGACTTCGAAGGGGTGGCTCGGGTCACTGACGACGTGCCGGACGGAGTTGTCGTGGCAACGCTCGGCTATTGGCGGTCACTCAATCGCTCGGACGGATCGGTGAACTGCATCTCGTCGGATGCGTGGAGCGGCCTCGGTCGGGCTCCGACCTTCTCCGACAACCTTGTCGAGGTCCAGCGCGTTAACTGACAGAAAGGCATCAGCCGCAAACGAACTTGGTCTGCATGGCTCCCGGAGTTGTGCAGACCTCCTGTTCCCTGGGTGACATCCATCAAAGCCCCGATCCGCTAAAAAGGCTTGGGGAAGTAGGCGGACGGTTTTTGAAGTCCCAGCGCCAGGAGCGATCCGAGCGCCGGGTCGTCCTCCAGGCAGCGATGGAACCCATGTCACCCGTTCACGCGGCGTTGGCCGCAATCACATATTTGCTCGTCAAGCACACGGTCGCCGATTTCATTCTGCAGACGGACCTGATTTTCCGCCAGAAAGGAAACTACGGCGCACCGGGCGGCCTTTTGCACGCCCTTATCCATATCCTTTTGACGGCGCCCGTTTTTTGGCTCTTTCCTGGTGGCAGCCCCGGGCTCGCAGCCACCCTTCTCGCGACCGAATTCGTGGTCCACTACCACATCGATTGGACGAAAGAGCAGATCGTCCGCCGCCATGGCTGGACGGGAAAAGATACATATTTCTGGTGGGCCCTGGGCATCGACCAGCTCCTGCACGGCCTGACCTATGTAGCGATCCTCTGGATCTGGCTCCCTGGTTAATTGAACCGACGCCCCTCTCCAGGCCTTCTGTCACCTTGCGTCCCCGGTCCGGCCTCTGCCATATGCCCGATGCCGAGCTCCGAGCGAGACCGGCCGCATAGTCGCGTTCGTGACGATATCCCTCTGTAACGTTTGGCCGCCCGTCGGCGAAGACGATTTAGAAGGCGCATTTTGGACCGGAAGGCTCGAGACGCTCAGTGGTCAGTGTGGATGCGTGCCGCGATCGCGGGCGACGAATCCGCGTACCATAAGCTTCTCTCCGAGCTATCACAGGTTCTGAGGGGAGTCGTACGGCGTGGCTTCTCCGGCATCGGCGTACCGCGCGACGACGTTGAAGACGTGGTGCAGGACGTGCTGCTTGCCATTCATTTGAAGCGACATACCTGGGACCACGCCATGCCGCTCGGTCCGTGGGTGTCGGCCATCGCGCGCAACAAGATGATCGACGACCTGCGCCGTCGCGGCAGGCGCCCGGAAGTGTCGGTCGATTTGACGGAATTCGATATAGAAGGAGAAGACCAGCAGGCCGCCATTGATGCACACGATTTGGATCGCGTCCTCGATGGCCTTTCAGAAAAGAACCGGGATATCGTTCGGTCGATCAGCATCGACGGACACTCGGCGCGCGATGTTGCGGAACGCCTCGGCATGACCGAAGTCGCTGTTCGCGTGGCATTGCATCGAAGCCTGAAAGCGCTGGCGGAGACTTATCAAGAGAAAAAATTATGAGGACCGAGGATCTTATCAAAGCCATCGCCGCCGATGCGAAAAGCATCGAACCGCCTGTCGCACGCACCCTGGCTGCGGCTGTGGGTGTTGGCACGCTGATCGCGGCGCTCGCCCTCTACGGGACTTTCGGAATTCGTGACAACTTCATGGAGTTGATCGTTTCGTCGCCGCGCTTTATTTTCAAATTCATCCTGACGCTGAGCGTCGCAATCCCGGCATTCGTGCTGGTCCGCGATCTGGCGCGGCCGGACTTCAAGCCGGGAAGGCATCTCTGGTGGCTGGCTCTCGCGCCCGTCGTGCTCGCGGTCGGCGTCACCTGCGAGCTGATTTCGCTTCCCGCCGACGCTTGGGAAGCCAATATGGTCGGCCATAATGCCGTCTTCTGCCTGATCGTAATCCCGCTGCTATCGCTGGCTCCGCTGGCAGCAGTTCTGTACGCGCTCCACCGCGGCGCCCCCACACACCCCGTCATCGCCGGTGCCATGGGAGGCCTGCTGTCGGCCGGAATTGCCGCAACCGTCTATGCCGCCCACTGTCCGGACGACAGTCCGCTGTTTCTAGCCGCCTGGTACACGATCGGGATCGTGGTGATAACGGGCCTCGGCGCCTTGCTCGGGCCCCGCGTGCTGCGCTGGTAGACGACGGGCGCTACATCAGATCGCGTATCCGGTAGTAGAGCATCCCGAGTGCAAGCATGTAGTTGCCGAACTGTTCGCTGAGCGGCAGCTGCGTATGCTTGATGCGGGCGAAGAGATCGAACTTTTCGGTCGTCCCGCAGATAGCGTCCGAGACGATCTCAGCCGCGATGTGGGTGGCGTTGACGCCATGCCCCGAATAGCCCTGAAGGTAATAGAGGTTCGGCGACAGACGGCCGATCGCGGGCACGCGATTGACGACGATCGCGATCGTCCCGCCCCACTTGAATTCGACGCGCGCGTCCTTGAGCTGCGGAAAAACTTCGACCATGCGCGGCCGCATGACGGCTGCGATATCGTGCGGATCGCGGTTCGTATAATTGCATCGACCACCGAACAGCATCCGCCGATCCGCGGACATGCGGAAATAATCGAGCACGACGTTACTGTCGGCGACCGCGAGATTTTGCGGATCGACCGTCGCTGTCTCGGCTCCGGTCAACGGCTCGGTCGCGATGATGTAGCTCCCCGCTGGCAGCATCATCCCCTTGAGGCGCGACTGACCGAAGCGATTGAAAATCTCGCCGCCGATGACGACAGTTTGCGCTTCGACACGGCCGCGCTCGGTTTGAACCCACGGCTTCGCACCGCCTGAAAGATTGATGACACGCGAGTCTTCGAAGATCTTGACGCCGAGAGAGGCCGCCGCCGCCGCCTCGCCCCGGCAAAGGTTGAGCGGATGTAAGTGGCCGCTGCGCCGGTCGATATAGCCGCCATAATAAGAGTGCGTTCCCAGTACCTGGGTCATCTGATCGGCTTCAACGACCTCGATCTGATCTCCGTCGCCGTCCTTCAGTCGACCTTCGACGTACGCCCGCATATGAGCCATGTGGCGCGGGCGTGCCGCGACTTCCATCCACCCGTAAGCCAAGTCGCAAGCGATCCCGTACTTGGCCACACGCTCTTCGATGATCTCGTGGCCCCGGTAGCGGATATCGCGCACGAGCTTCGCGCCGGCAGCGCCGAGTTGACGCTTGATCGTCTCTTCCCCGCTGATGCCCCCGATCATCTGGCCGCCATTGCGGCCCGATGCACCCCACCCGATCCGGTTCGCTTCGAGCAGCACGACAGATCGACCACGCTCGGCCAGCGTCAAAGCGGTGGCGACGCCGGAAAACCCACCGCCGATAACGCAGACGTCGGCTTTGACGGTGCCTTCCAGCGCCGGATAGCGCGTCTGGTTGTTGGCCGTCGCGGCGTAATAGGAACGTATGTAATCTTGTGCTGTCACGATGGCCCGCTGCTTAGCGCGAGCCAGCGTGAAAGACAAATGCCACATCTCATGCTCAACCCGCGGCGCCGAAGGCTGCCCTGCGCTCGCGCTCGGCCTTCTCGGTCTGACGCTTCGTGAAATAAGCGGCAGCCAGCACCCCTGTCGTCACGATACCGATCAGAATAGTCGAAATTGCATTGATCTCGGGCGTAACGCCAAGCCGGACCTGACTGTAGATCTTCATTGGAAGCGTCGTTGCGCCCGGCCCGGTCGTGAAGCTCGCGATCACGAGGTCGTCGAGAGACAGCGTGAAAGCAAGAAGCCACGCCGAAACCACCGAAGGCGCGATGATCGGCAAGGTGACCTGGAAAAACGTTCCGACGGGCGTCGCACCGAGATCCATCGCCGCTTCCTCGACGGATTTGTCGAAATCCTGCAACCGCGCCTGCACGACGACCGCCGCATAGCACATCGAGAATGTGATGTGCGCGAGGATGATCGTCCAGAACCCACGATCGATCCCGAGCGCCACGAAAATCAAAAGCAGCGACAGGCCGGTAATGACGTCCGGCATGACGAGCGGAGCGAAGATCATGCCCGAAAAGAGCGTTCGCCCAGGAAAGCGCCCCATGCGGACGAGCGTGATCGCGGCGAGCGTCCCGAGCACCGTCGCCGCGCTCGCCGAAACCACCGCGACACGCAGCGTCACCCATGCCGCATCCTTCAGCGCCTGGTTCTGCAATAGTGACCCATACCATTTTGTGGACCAGCCGGCCCACACCGTCACGAGCTTCGACTCGTTGAAGCTGAAAATCACCAGAAGCAGGATCGGGATATAGAGGAACGCAAAGCCAAGCAGGATCGACATCGCGTTGAACCAGGAAAATCGCCCCTTCATCGTCCGGCCTCCCGCACCATTTCCTGCTGCCGCTGGAACAAGACGATCGGAATGATCAGCACGAGCAGCAGAAGCACCGCCACCGCGGATGCCAGCGGCCAATCGCGGTTATTGAAGAACTCGGTCCACAAGGTCTTGCCGATCATCAGCGTATCGGAGCCACCGAGCAGGTCCGGAATGACGAACTCGCCGACCGCCGGAATGAAAACGAGAAGACATCCCGCAAAGACGCCCGGGAGGGAGAGTGGAAACGTCACTTGCCAGAACGCCCGCCAGGGCTGCGAACCGAGATCCTGCGCGGCTTCGAGCAGGGACGGATTGATTTTTTCGAGGCTCGCGTAAAGCGGCAGGATCATGAAGGGCAAATACGAATAGACGATGCCGATATAGACGGCCGTCGTCGTGTTCATGATCTGTAACGGCTCGCTGATGATGCCGAGCTTCATCAGGAACAGCGATAAGAAGCCTTCGGGCTTCAGGATCGCGATCCACGCATAGATGCGGATCAGAAAGGATGTCCAGAAGGGCAGGATGACAAGCATCATCAGCGTCGGCTGCCAGGACTTCGGGGCCCGCGCCATTCCGTACGCCATCGGGTACGCGACAACCAACGTCAGGATCGTCGAGAAGAACGCAATCTTGAGGCTCGACAGATACGAATTGACGTAGAGCGGATCGCCAAAGAGAAACGTGTAGTTTTCAAAGTCGAGCTGCGACAGAAACTTGCCGATCCCCTGCGACCAGCTGAACGTCGGCGTATAGGGCGGAATTGCAGTCGCGACGTCGGAAAGCGAAAGCTTGAAGACGATGAAGAATGGAATGAGGAAGAAAAAGAGGAGCCACAGATAGGGCGGCCCGATAACGTACCAACGCCTGAGATCGGATGTTCTTGTGCTCATTGTCGACCTCAACCCGTCAGCACCACGCCTGCGTCGACCGGCCAATCGAGCCAGACGCTGTCTTCCCACGTAATCGCCTGTTCGACGGTATGAGCTGCATTGGCACGAAGTGCCGTTACACGTTCACCCGGTGCCGTGCGGACGTGGTAATGGGAGATTGATCCGAGATAGCCGATGTCTTCGACTTTGCCCGGAATGACATTAACGTCACTCGTGGGCTTTTCGAGCCCGATGCGAATTTTCTCGGGTCGCAACGCGAGCCCGACCTGCTGTCCGACTGTGACAGTTTCGGTGCTTTTCGTCTTGAATTTATAGCCGCCATTGGCGTCGATTTCGATACAGCCGTCGGACACCTTCGAGACTTTCCCTTCGAAGACGTTCACGTCGCCGATGAAGCCGGCGATATAGCGCGTCTTTGGATTTTCGTAGATGTCACCTGGCGTCGCCACCTGGACGAGAAGACCCTTTTCCATGACGGCAATGCGGCTTGCGACCGTCATCGCCTCCTCCTGGTCATGCGTGACGATGATGAATGTCGTGCCGGTCGTCTCCTGAATGCGCATCAACTCGAATTGCGCCTGCTGGCGCAGCTTCTTGTCCAGCGCGCCGAGCGGCTCATCAAGCAGAACGATGCGGGGCTTTTTCGCAATACAACGGGCAAGCGCCACGCGCTGCTGTTGACCGCCCGAAAGCTGATTGGGCTTGCGCTTCGCAAACTGGCGAAGCTCGAGCATGCCCATCGCCTCGTCGACGCGCTCGGCGATCTTGTCCTTCGGCATGCCTTCCTGGCGAAGGCCGAAGCCGATGTTGCGTTCGACAGTCATGTGCGGAAAGAGCGCGTAGGACTGGAACATCATGTTGACGGGCCGTTCGTAGGGCGGAAGGTCAGTGATGTCCTCGCCCGCAACGAAGATCCTTCCGTCCGTCGGCCGTTCGAACCCGGCGAGCATTCTGAGCAACGTGCTCTTGCCGCAACCCGACGGTCCGAGCAGCGCAAAAAATTCCTTTTCATAGATATTGAGCGTCACGTTGTTGACGGCGACGAATTCGTCGAACCGCTTCGTGATGCCTTCGAAACGAACGATCGGAGGAAGATCCGGATTTTTCCAAGGCGCAAATCCCGATTGCGGTGCCGCCGTGCGAGGGCCGGCACGTTGCGGGGAAGAAGTGTTCGCTTTGGGATCGCGAGCCGTCGCAACATCCATAATCAAAGTTCCCTTGAGCCGTTTTCGATAGCCAGCCGGAAAACCGGCTTGGTCGAAAGAAAAAGCCGCGCCAGAGTGTTTCTGGCGCGGCCCTGGAATTACTGGCCTGTCGTGATTTTCGTCCACATTCGGGTGACGGTCCGCTGGGTTTTGTTATCCCATGTGAGGTGGACGAAGAGCTTCTTCATCGTCGCGGCATCAGGGTAGACCGCCGGGTTGTCCAAGACGCTCTTGTCGATGAACTTCTGCGAGCCCAGGTTGCCATTGGCGTACTGTACGAAGTTTGATGCTTTCGCCATCACCTCGGGCCGGTTCAAATAGTTGATGAAGGTCAGCGCTTCGTCGACATCCTTGGCGTCCGCCGGGATCGCCATCATGTCGAACCACATCTGCGTGCCTTCCTTCGGAATGTTGTACTTGATGACCTGTCCGTTCTTCGCGTCCGAAGCGCGCGAAGCAGCTTGGAGCACGTCACCCGACCAGCCGAGCGCCATGCAGGCATCACCGTTTGCAAGGGCGTTGATATATTCGGACGAGTGGAACTTCTTGATATACGGCCGGATCTTCAGCAGCATATCCTCGACCTTCTGGAAGTCTTCGGCCTTCGTCGTGTTCGGATCGAGACCCAGATAGTTGAGGGCCACCGGAATGATGTCTTCCGGAGAGTCGAGCATATAGATGCCGCAATCTTTGAATTTCGCGGCGATCTCCGGTTTGAAAATCATATCGAGCGAGTTGACGGGCGCGTCCGCCATCCGCTCCTTGACCTTTCCTTCGTTGTATCCGACGCCGGTCGTGCCCCACATCCAGTTCACCGCATACTGGTTGCCGGGATCATATTGCGCGATGCGTTCGTAAACCTCGGGCCACGCATACTTGAGGTTTGGCAGCTTGGACTTGTCGAGCTTCTGGAAAACACCGGCTTTGATTTGGCGCGACAGGAACGATGCCGTCGGCACGACGACATCGTAGCCGCTGCCTCCGGCAAGCAACTTGGTTTCAAGAACTTCGTTGCTGTCGAAAACGTCGTAGACAACCTTGATGCCCGTTTCCTTCGTGAAATCGGTCAGAATAGAAGGGTCGATGTAGTCCGACCAGTTGTAGACCTTGACGACCTTGTCTTCCGCCTGCGCACCACCCCCGACGAATGCCATCGCGGCAGTAGCCACAATGACAGAACACGCGACGCGACGCGCCGCCTTCCCGAGCCACAGCATCCGAACTCCTCCACGGATCAGTCCCTTAACCAGCGGCCCAAAGCAGCCGGTTACCCACGCACCACGCCGTTTGCACAACGTTTTGCTAAACACCGACCATACTGCGCATTTAAATTGCGAAGCACAACGGGGCTCCATCGAGAAATGATGTTTGCAGTGCAGAGAAGAATGAAACGCAGCCGTCTTCGCTCGTTTTGCCCGTTACCAAGTCATTGCGCTGCCCTATTGGGCGCCAGTACCCGAATTTGGTTGTAGAATATGCTATAAACTTTCATGCGCGCGCGGCTATTGAGGTCCAGTCGCTGAACGGGTTAAGTCTGTTGGCTGTCTAATGCACGATGGCCCCATCGATTTCGCGGCCGGCTTGAAAGAGTGCGAAGGCCGCTGTCGAAGGTTCAGTTAACTCATGTTCTCGTCAGGTAGATTCAGTTCATCGTCGGCGCGGCCGACCGCGATGCGACCAACGATCTAAGTAAACAAACGACTCCCAGGTGTCCTTATGAATGCCCCTCCCGTACGACCCTTTACTGAGGACGGCGACTTCGGCGTCGGCTCCACACCCGAACAGCTTCGGGATTGGCTGCGCGAACACCGCATTGAAGAAATCGACTGCGCAGTGCCGGACATCGCGGGTGTTGCGCGCGGCAAGACGATGCCGGCCGAAAAATTCGTCAAGCTCGATGCCGTGCATCTCCCGATCTCGATCTTTCACCAGACAATCACCGGCGACTACGTCGGCTTCGAAGAGGACGGCCAGCAGCTGTATGCCGAGAGCGATCTGATGATGGTCCCGGACCTGTCGACCATCAGGCCCGCGCCGTGGGCATCTAGCCCCACCGCCCAGGTCATTCACGATGCCCTATGGCAAAGCGGCGAACCGGTCGAGATCGCGCCCCGCAACGTTTTGAAGCGCGTCGTCGATCTTTACGCGAAGGAAGGCTGGGTTCCCGTCGTAGCGCCGGAACTCGAATTCTATCTGACCAAGACCAACCCCGATCCGGACTATCCGCTTGAGCCGCCGACTGGACGATCGGGACGTCCCGGTGCGGGTCGCCAAGCCTATAGTCTTGGCGCGGTCGATGAATATGACAAGATCGTCGATGACATCTACGAATTCGCCGAGCGGCAATATTTGAAGATCGATACGATCATTCAGGAAGGCGGCGCCGCCCAGCTTGAAATCAATCTGCTGCATGGCGACCCCGTAGACCTTGCAGACCAGGTCTTTCTCTTCAAGCGGACGATCCGGGAGGCGGCTTTCGCACAGAACTGCTACGCGACGTTCATGGCGAAGCCCCTGGCGAATGAACCCGGCAGTGCCATGCACGTGCATCAAAGCGTCGTCGACGCGACGACCGGCAAAAACATTTTCACGCAGTCGAACGGCGAGCAGAGCAAGCTGTTTTTCAACTTCCTCGCCGGCCAGCAGACTTATCTGCCCGCCGCCATGTGCCTGCTCGCACCTTACGTGAATTCCTATCGCCGTCTCGTTCCCAACGGTGCGGCTCCGATCAATGTCGAGTGGGGATATGACAATCGCTCTGCCGGACTGCGCGTTCCGATCTCTCCGGCTGCTGCGCGGCGCGTAGAAAATCGGCTGGCTGGTGCGGATTCAAATCCCTACCTGGCCCTTGCCGCGAGTCTGGCGTGTGGCTATCTGGGCATGAAGAACGCGCTCGAACCGCGACAAGCCGTCGTCGGAAATGCCTATCGCAACGATCATCAGTTACCGCGCGGCCTTCTCGAGGCATTAACCGACTTCGAGGAGAGCACCGCCCTTCACGACATTCTGGGCAAACGCTTCTGCCACGTTTACCTGGCATTGAAGCGCAGCGAATTCGAGGAGTTCATGCGCGTCATTAGCCCGTGGGAACGAGAGCACTTGCTGCTAAGCGTCTAAGACGCGGCTGGTCGCCAACGCATATTGATACAAATCAGCGACCGGATCTTTCCGGTCGTCTTTTTTTGCAGCTCACGACGCAAAGAGATCATCTGCGTAATGACGAAATCGATATTGAACCGGGTTTGTTATGTTATGCGATGGGCATTCGGGAATTTTTAACATTGTCCGAGAACAAGTTTCAATTTTCAACCAATGCACGATTGATTCCAAATAGTCCTGGGCCAATTGATTGGTGAAAGCGCGCGAATACTATGGGGCACATATCCAGCAGGATAAACGGTCGACCCATCCTCGATGGCGCACAGGGTTATTGAATTATGTTAAAGACTGAAGTGGCGCCAGGTAAGAAAATCGGGACGATTCTGTTCGTCGATGATGAACTCCTGTCGCTCAAATATTTCAAATCCACCGTCGGCAAATATGCTAACGTCAAAACCGCAAGCAGCCCCGCTGCGGCAATGGAAATTCTGCAAGCTGATGGCGACGATATTTCCGTTGTCGTCAGCGATGAGCGCATGCCGCGCGAGAGCGGCGTCTCGTTTCTCAGCGACGTTCGCAAATCCTGGCCGTCAACGGTGCGCGTTCTGACGAGCGCATATGCCGACATCGACAACCTGCAACATGCCATCAACGACGCGGCCATCTACCGCTTCGTTCCTAAGCCATGGGATCTCGATGAGCTGAGCGCAGCGATGCAGGACGCGCTTCACGTCGAACGCTCCGCAGATGAGCTGACCGAGCCGATCCTTGGCCCGGCATTGGGAGGCGACGCCGAAGACGCCAATCTTGCCCTTCTCGCCATTCTTGCGAACGGAATTGAAGCGCCCCTGAAATCCTTGAGCACCGAAGCTCGGAAGCTGACCCAGCTGAGTGCCCAATCTCTGATTGACCCGCCAGAGACCCAGGCGGGGCCATCGCAGCTGGCTTCGTGGTCGTCCGGACTACGCCAATCGAAGTTGGCGGCTGCCGCCAGCCAGATTCAAAAAGAAGTCGAGCAATGCCGATCATTGATGAAATCCATCGGCAATCTTGCTCGAGGGCTTGCCAGCCCTGCCAACATCCGGACTTCATCGATGGCCGATACGCTGCGTGACGTCATCGAGCAGAACGGCGACATTGCCTCCGACGCGATCGATATTTCAGGAGATTTCACCTACCGAATGCCGCGTGAAATCATGAAGTTCGTCCTCGCCCACGTGTTGCGCGGCGCCCACGATGCGTCGAGACTGAAACGGGTGCCGCGGATCGAGCTGTTTGCCGGAACGGCCCATAATGAGGTCCGGATCAGATTGGAAGCTGATCGGGCCCCGATCTCGCTCGATGCCAGCCAAAGGTGGCGGACAGTACGAAGTGCTCTGTGGGCGTTTGGTGGCGAGTTGCTTGCGTCAACTGATCAAGATCTAGGCAAATCGACCCTTATCGTGTGCCTTCCTAAGGCGGCCTAGCCGACGTGTAGCAGCAAGGCATTGCAAAATAAAAAGCATCTCAACTATTTGTAAATCACGCAGCGCAACACTGAACGAGTATGGTAAACCTTGTGTTGACCAGTTCACGTTGTTCAGTCAGGAGCGAATCCCTTGCGCATTGAACGGGATATTGATCGCACGGTTTCCTTTAGAAGCAGCCAGGGCACAATTTTTCGGGGCACCCTGAGCAAGCTCTCGCGCCGCAATATCGTTTTCGAGATTTATAATCCGTTCTCGCCGGTGCAGACGAGCGAAGTGCTCAGCGATCTGAAGGTTCGGCGCGGAAAAAATCTTGTTTATCAGGGCGATGCTGTCGTCACAGGAATTGTCACCACAAGCATCCTGGTTGTTGTCTCCGCGACCCTCGTCAACAAATGGTCTGCCGTCGACACGATCGTTTCCGAGCCCGGCGGCCTCGGCGCCGAAGTCGATCGTTTCGTAGAGGAATGGGAGCGGGTCAATAAGCTCGATCCGAATTATCAGCTGAGGGTCGCAGACCTCAGATCATTCCTTAGCGATCTGAGCTTTTGGCTCGATCAGGTGGACCTCGCGATTGAAGGTGAGCCCGGCACGAACGCGACCCTCCTCGACGCCGCGCGCTTCGAAGAGGTGAAAGCCCCGGTCATGCCCCGGCTGACCCAGCTTTTCCTTGAGCTTGAGAACGCCTGCCGCCAGCTCGAAGTCGATGAAGTCGAAAATCACAAACAGCTTGCCCAGCGCGACCTGCTGCCTCTGATGATGGCTTCGCCTTTCTTCAATCGTGTCTACTCGAAGCCGCTCGGGTATGCCGGCGACTATGAGATGGTCAACATGATGTTCCGCAAGGAGCGGGGCGGAAAGACCACCTACGGCCAGATCATCAACGATTGGTTACTGAATGGCGGCCCTCCCGAGGCCCACCGGAACCGCATCTACATGCTCGAGAAAATGCTCTGGGAAGCCGCCGAGGAGGCTGCCGGAGCGAACAAGGAAGTGAGCATTTTGAACGTGGGCTGTGGCCCGGTGCAGGAGCTGCAGCTCTTCTTTGCGAAGAACCCCGAAGCGCGGCGCTTCTCGTTCGACCTTCTCGATTTCAACGCCGAGACGCTCGCCTATGCGAAGCGGCAGATCGAGACGATTACGGACGAGCAGCCCGATCCGCCCAAAGTCGCCTACATTCTCAAGACCGTGCAGGAACTGCTCCGCCAAGCCATCGAGCTTCCGGAGAACCCCAAAACGTACGACATTATCTATTGCGCGGGCCTGTTCGATTACCTGTCCGATCGCATCTGCACAAAGCTGGTTCGCCTTTTCTATCAGTGGTGCGAGCCCGGCGGCCGGGTCATCGTAACGAATGTCCACTCCTCAAATCCGGTTAAAGGTTTGATGGAACATGTCATGGAATGGCACCTCGTCCTCCGTGACGAGGCGGATATGGAGCGCCTTGCTCCCGATCTCGGGCCGCTAAAGATTTATACAGATGAGACCGGTATCAACGTCTTTCTGGAGATAGAGAAACCGCCCGCCTAGCCGTATGGACGACCGAAACGCCTTACAACGCGCCTTCGAGGCCGAAGAGCACGAGCTTCGGCTGAGGCAGTCGAAGGTTGCCTGCATCCTCGGCATCGTCCTTATTCCAGCAGGCATCGCGCTCGACCGGATCACCTACTACGACCAGCTCGGCACTCTCACCGTCATTCGCCTCGTCGCGGCGGGATTGATCGCGGTTCTCTATGCCCTCCACTTCTGGGAGAAAACCGCGGTCTATGTTCGCTATCTCACGATGGCGGGACTGCTGATCGCTGTTGCGTCGATTGCAGTGATCATCGGCATCACCGATGGCGCGAACTCGACCTACTACAACGGTCTCTTCCTCATCCTCTTCGCGGTCGGTGTCCTTGCGCCGATGCAGCCATTCGAAGCCGCGCTCCTCTGTATTTCGACGCTCGGCATCTACGTCATCGCCTGTTCTTGCGTGCCGAGCGCAGCCGACACGACAAACACACTCCTGAACAATCTCTACTTCCTCGTACTGACCTGCATCATTTCGGTCACGGCGGTTCACTTCAACTATCGTCGTCGCTTCAACGAGTTCCGCTTAAAATACAAGCTCGCATCCCAGCATCAGGAGCTGTCGGCGCTCGATCGCCTGAAATCGCAGTTCTTCGCGAACGTCAGTCACGAACTCAGAACACCTCTGACGCTGATTCTCGCTCCCGTCGAAAAACTGAAGGTCGATGCCGCCAATCTCGGTCCCTCGGCACAGCAACTGCTCGACGTCATCGAAAACAATGCCCTTCGTCTTCTGCGTCTCGTCAACGACATTCTCAGTCTGATCCGACTCGAGGAAGGTCGTGCCGCACTGTCGAAGAAGCCGATCGACATGGGCCACTTCCTGAAGCACACCGCGGCATCGATGAAGCATCTCGCGGCGTTGAAAGGCGTCCACCTCGATCTTCAGGAACCGACCGGAGATCTTCTGATCAATGCCGATCAGGATGCCCTCGAGAAGATCGTCAGCAACGTGATCGCCAACGCGATCAAGTTCACGCCGCCGAAAGGCCGGATCGACATCTCGGCGGCCGGCGAAGATCAGATGGTAACGATCAAGATCTCCGATACGGGTATCGGCATTCCGGCAGAGCAGCTCCCGCATATTTTCGATCGCTTTTATCAGGTCGATGGCTCCGCGACGCGACGTCACCAGGGTCTCGGCCTCGGCCTTGCACTTGTGCGCGAGCTGATCACCCGCCACGGCGGCGACGTTACTGCGACGAGCGACACCGGACATGGCACGACATTCATTTTACGTTTTCCTCATGCAGTCGAGGCCACTCAATTGGATATGAGCACCTCTGAAGAGAAGTCCGACCGGCTTGCCGACGATCCCTTGCGAACGTTCGATCGCAAAGCTTCGGCCAGCGCCATTTTCATCACTGAAACGCCGGACGCTTTGCCGCCGGCAACGCCGAGCGAAAACAATAAACAGGACGGCCGGTCCGAGCTCCCTCTTCTCCTCGTCGTCGACGACGAGCCGGATATGCGTCGCTATCTCGTTTCGATGCTCCGCGAAAGCTATCGCGTCATCGAGGCGCCGGACGGCATCACGGCTTTGGAAAAAGCCAAGGAGCATAGGCCGGACCTCATTTTGCTCGACGTCATGCTGCCCGGCGTCAGCGGACTCGAAGTTTGCCGTTCGCTCAAGGAGAGAGCCGAAACGCGCGCCATCAAGATCATCGTCCTGACCGCACGAGCCGACGAAGACGCCAAAATTATCGCGCTGAAACACGGCGCCGACGACTACCTTATTAAGCCGTTCAGCGGCCTCGAAGTGCGCTCCCGTATCGTGAACTTGATCCGCGCGGCTCAGCTCGAAAGCGACCTGCAGCGGACCAACGCCGAGTTGAAGCAAAGTCTGCAACAGCTTCGCGAAACCGAAGCTGCGCTTGTCCAAAACGCGCGCCTCAGCGCCCTCGGGACGATGGCTGCCGGCTTGCTGCACGAAATTGGAAATCCATTGAACTTCATGGGCACGGCCCTGCAGCTCGCAGCGCGCGATCCCACAATTCAGTCGGATCCGGATACGGCTGATACCCTAAAGGATATCCACGCCGGATACGACCGCATCCACCGCGTCGTAACCGACCTTCGTGGCTTCACCGCGCCCCACCGCCCCGAGCATCCGCGTCCCTTCCATATCGAATCCGCCATCGACCATGCTCTGCGGTTCACGGCGCACGTTCAGAAAGGAATAACCATAACGAAAAATATCGATGTTCAGGGAGAAGTCTTCGGATCGCAATCGACGATTGCCCAGGTCCTGGTCAACCTGATCGTCAATGCCGTTGCCGCAGTCCGCGCCGTCGAGGAACAACGGAAGCCTGAAATCATCATTACCTCCAAGGTCGAAGGTAGCCAGCTGATTGTGTCTGTGCGCGACAACGGAACAGGTATCGACCCCAAAATCCAGACCCAGATCTTCGATCCGTTCTTCTCCACCAAAGACGTGGGCGAAGGTATGGGATTGGGACTGGCCGTGAGCCACAGGATCATCGCCAACCACGGCGGTTCACTGACTGTTAAGAGTAGTCTTGGAGAGTGGACCGAGTTCCGCTTCAACCTTCCGATTGCCTCCGACAAAGAAAACCAGGTCTCTCATGGAGTCGTTTCGTACTGACCAGCCCGTCGAGATCCTGATCGTCGACGACGAGCCACAGGCCGTCAAATACTTCAAGAAAGCTTTCGGCGCCAAGTACGATGTCCTGACGGCGACGAGCGCCGACGAAGCTGAAACGCTCATCCTTTCGGGCAATCATAACATCGGCCTGGTGATCTCCGATCAGCGCATGCCGGGCCGCAGCGGCGTCAGCCTGCTCAACCGGATCCGCAACGAGCGTCCGGACATCATCCGGATGTTGACGACGGCCTATGCCGATCTCGACAGCGCCATCGATGCCGTAAACAAGGGCGAAATCCTGCGCTACATCTCGAAGCCCTGGGATCTCCGGGTGCTCGAAGCAGAGATTGAGCAGGCGATCACGTTCTATCTGCTGAAGAACGAATACGACATGCTGCTGCGCGATAAGCTCAGCGCAATGCATCGCACACTGCTGCGCGACCGAATGAACGATATGGCTGTCATGTCGGGCCTGCTGCCCTACAACAACGCGCCGCTGACGATGTATCACTATTTGAGGGATGCGATTGCCGAGACGTCATGGCGCCCGGCGGCCCAGAAGATCTGGTCCCAGCTTCGCATTCGCGATCACTGGCGCATTCCCGTCGAGGAGACGCAACGCGCGATCGATCTTTCCGAAGAATTAAAGCGCACGACACTTCTGGCAGACAAAGACCACGGCAAGGACGCTGATATCGTCTCGATCATCTCCGGGTGCGCTGATGCCATCAATCGCGAGCTCGGCGCACAACAGATCTGCGTTCACACCGAGCGGCCCGAAATCGTCATCGCCGCCGATCCCGCCGTAATGAATGAAGTGATGACGCTGTTCATGGAACCGATGGGCCAGTGGCCTGCCTCGGGCAGCACGGTGCTGGTCAATATAAAAGCCGGCGACAACACCGACGGCGCAGCGACTGTCAGCATCCATTTCGAGCTTCGGAATTGTGAGCCGCAGCGGGCAATCCAGGATTGCGTGCTCTTCACGCCTCCTCTGCACGCCGCATCCAAACGGGCGAGCGACTATCTGAGAGCCTCACTCGCCATCGGCCATATCGGAGGCATCATCGAATCGCCGCCGATGGAGAACGGCTACAAGCAGGTTCATGTGACGCTACCCGTGCAGGCAAAGCGCGACGATAACCGCAAGGTCGACGCGCTACCGAAGCAGTGGCTTGAGAACCTCAGCGACGAATACGAAAAGTGGGTCCTCGGAACGCTCGACGTCGCGGCCTGATCCTCAGACCAGCAGTCCTTCGAGCAGGATCGCGAGAGCTCTGTCCGCCAGCTGTGTCTTGGAATTTTCGCCGGCAAGCGGGCGATCCAGCTCAAAAATCGTAACCCCATGGAGGAGAGCCCAGCATGCGGTCGCTTGCTCTTCTGGTGGAGCGCGCCTGAAAACATCCACCGCCTGTCCTCGCGCTAGAACGTCAGTCAGGAGTCCGAACGGCGAGAACGATGCGTCATTGAGTTCACTACGCGTGCTCTTGTTGATTTCCGTACTGAACATAAGTCGGTAGAGCAGAGCGTTCGAAAGCCCAAAACGGATGTAGGTCTCGGCAACGGCTCGAAGTTGCTCCGGCGGCGTCTCGCTTGCCGTTAGCGCATCCTGGAGTTCATCTCGAAGTTGCAGATAACCCTGCCCCGAAAGTTCAGTCAGCAGAGCCGTCTTGTCAGTGAAGTGTTTGTACGGCGCGCTGTGACTGACGCCCGCCCTGCGTGCCACTTCGCGCAAGGTAAATTGCCATCCGCCGGCTTCTTGGAGCATCCCCAGAGCAGTTTCGATCAAAACGCGCTTGAGATTGCCATGATGGTATGGTCGTTCGGATGAATCGCTCACGGACGACACCGAAGGTTGACACAGACGTTTATGTTGGCACTGAAAACTTCAGACCCCCCGCTGGCCGGAATGTTTCTGCTGTCTACATCGGAGATCGCTTAATGACTGCTCACGTTCAGGTCAAGGATGACTTCCTGCTGGCGCCGCTTCTCGGCAAGCAGCGAGCCGCCTTCCTGAGGGAGGGGCCGCCATCGGCCGCCCAGCGACGCGCGGACCTCCTGAAGCTCAAAAGAGGGCTCTTGGCGCGGCGGCCGGTCTTCGAAGCTGCCCTGTCCAAAGATTTTGGTTATCGCTCGGCGTACGAGACGCGGATCATGGAAATCATTCCGGTGATCCAAGCCGTCAATTACCTTCGCCGGAACGTCTCGAAGTGGATGCGTCCTGAGCGCCGCCGCGTCGCGCTGCATTTTCTGCCCGCGAGCGCCCGCGTCATTTACCAGCCGCTGGGCGTCGTCGGCATCGTATCGCCGTGGAACTACCCGCTCTCTCTCGCCATCATGCCATTGCTCTGGGCAATTGCCGCCGGCAACCGGGTGATGCTCAAACCGTCCGAGTTGACGCCTGCGACCACGGACGTCCTGAAAGCGATGTTACGTGACATATTTCCGGAAGAGCAGGTGGGCGTGGTCACGGGTGGGCCAGAAATCGGAGCGGCGTTCTCGCGTCTACCGTTCGACCATCTGGTCTTCACCGGCAGCACCAATGTAGGCCGGATGGTGATGAAGGAAGCCGCCGAAAATCTCGTGCCTGTGACGCTCGAACTCGGCGGCAAATCTCCAGCTCTTATCGGTCCTGATGCCGACCTTGAAACCGCAGCCGCCAGCGTCGCCTATGGCAAACTCGCGAACGCGGGACAGACCTGCATTGCGCCGGATTATGTCCTCGTGCCGGAAAAGGATGCCGCAGCTTTTGTGGCATCCTACGACGCGACGGCTTTGGAGCTTTATCCCGACGGCGCCGCGGATCGGAATTATAGCGCGATCCTCGACACCGCCCACCATGCCCGCTTGCGCGGACTGCTGGAAGACGCCGAAAAGAAAGGCGCACGCGTTCTTGAAATCGGATCCGGCGATCGTGCGAACCCTCACAAGCTTCCCGCTTCGGTCGTGCTCAACGTCACCGATGACATGGCGATCATGCAGCAGGAGATTTTCGGTCCCGTGCTCCCGGTCATGACCTATCGCACGCTGGACGAGGCCATCGCCTATATCAATCGCAAGTCGCACCCGCTCGCCCTCTACTATTTCGGTAATAGTGACAAAGATCGCCGCAAGGTTTTGACACGCACCCATTCCGGCAACGTAACGATCAACGATACACTGATGCACTACGTCCAAAACGACATTCCGTTCGGAGGCGTCGGGATGGCGGGCATGGGCGCTTATCACGGCATTGAAGGCTTCAAATCGCTTAGCCACGCTAAGGGCGTCTTCACGCAAAGCCGCTGGAATCTCGGTGGCCTTCTGCGCCCGCCCTTCAATCGAACGACGGACTGGGTCATTCGCTATCTTCTCCGATAATCTCCGATCAGCGGCTCTTTACTTCCTCAAGGGAATTTCCGAGAGAGAAGTCTTGCGAACGCACTTGGTGATCTAGTGCACGACGCTAAAGACCGTGGATTGAAGGGTTTGGAATGCAGCATACGGTGGTACGGGTCATTTGCGCGATCGGCCAATCAGGACAGCTTGGGCTGCACGGCCACCTGCCCTGGGAAGGCAATCCCGACCCTGAGTACGTCGCCGACGTCGCACGCTTTTTCGATTTGACCCGGGGCCACGTTCTGTTGGCCGGACCAAAGACGATCAACGCCGTCCCGGAATTCGCTCGCCGCGACCGGACCCTTGTTGTTCTCAGGTCGCACATGGACCCCGAAGAGACGCTGAAGCAATTCGCAGGCCGCGTCGTTTACATCGGCGGCGGCCCCCCGGTCTGGGATGTTTACGCCAAATACGTCAGCCACTGGGATGTGACCCGCCTGCCCTACGACGGGCCGGCCGACCGATGGTTCAATCCCAATTGGCTGACAGCTTCGGACCGAACCTGATCCGCCATAAAAAAGGGCCGGAACGCACCGTTCCGGCCTGAGTGTGTCATCGCGATCCCGAGACGCTCCACTTTAGTGCTGCCCGCCTTTCCGGCCGGCCTCCGCGGCGCGCTTCGGGTCGTTCCGAAAGTTACCGCCGCTTTCGTGGCCACCTTTTCTACCGGCCATGACGGCGAGTTCGTGATTGCGCGAAAAACTTCGCTCGTGGCTCGGAACGCTCGCACCACCCTTCCGGGCAATCTCGCGTTGCTTCTCTTGGTCCATCGAAGCAAATCCGCGTTTTGATCTTCTGTCCTCTTGAGCCATCGTGACACCTTCTTGATCACATGTTTCGTTCGCCCCCTGGCATCGGGGCAATTCGTGCCGGAAAACCGAGGCTTGTCAGCCACCGGCAAGTGCTTGGCCAACGTTCGCTCTCCTCTGGGGTTCCGTCTCGCACCGCGAAGTTCGGATGACCATTTCGCAAGAAAGCGACCTAAGCGGAACTCGGCCGAGCAGCATCGGCGAGCAGCATCGGGATGTCCTGCAGGATTGGAGGCAACCTCGCGCCGGTGCGGCGATTACCCAATCAGCGACGTCGAAACTCAGGTGCAAAAATGATCAAAAAATCCGGGCAAAGGGACGCCCCTACCTATCCCGCAGACAAAGCAAGGCAGGGCGAAATCATCCTGAAACAGCCGTGGCAGCGCGCCGTTTTCATTGCGGGCTTGGCCGCGGCTGTCGTTCTACCGTTCGTTGTGCACTATTTCGCGCGGTGATGCCGGCCGACGCTACACGTCCATCGTATCGTCATCTGCCCAGCTATCTTCCGCGTCATCCTGGGCGTCATCCTCGGCGTCTTGATCATCCTGCGCGTCTTGCGTCCGATCGAGTTCGGCGTCGTCGGCCGCTAGGTCTTTCTGATCCTGCGCCTCATCGTCGCGCGCATCCTGAAGCTGGTCCTGGAGGTGGTCGATCGTCGCCTGATCATTGCCGCTTGAGCCGCTGTTTGCCCATGCAGAAGCGCCGCTCCCACCGCCAAAGAGACTGCGAATCCCGTCGGCAAGAAAGACGCCGCCAGCGACACCAGCCGCCGTCGACAACGCCGACGATAGGAAGCCTCCTGAACTTCCACCGCCGGGCGATGGAGAAGCCCAGGGGCTGCTCGGGGGCGGCGATACGGGTTCCGGCGCTCGTTGAGGCTGAGCAGACGACGATGGCGCCGCTCCAAACCGGCTGCCGGCCGCCGGAACGGAACCTCCCGATAAGAAGCTTCCCCCGCGCGCTGCATACTGTTGCGGCGGCGGTGCCGCCGCGGCCTCGAGTTCTCTCATCCGCGCCTCGGCGCGCTCCAAAGCCTGCTGTTGGATGATGACGGTCTGAGCAAGATAATAGGGCGCATCGGGTGATCTCCGGATGAGATCACGAATGAGAGCATCCGCCTCCGGGTCCTTTCCCCCGCCGCCTTCATAGCTGCGCAGGCGTGCAAACAAATCTTCGATGAGTTGCTGTTCTTCCCTATTCATGGGACTCGCCTCCGCTCTTGGTTACTCTCGTGGGTAAGACAATGGACAACGCCGAGCATGTAGGAAGTCGGCGGCTGAAGTGACATGGGGATCTCATCATATTTCCACGAACCTGCGCCGTAACCCTGCCGCACCGCCATGCCGATCGTCCGACCCCCAGCAAAACCGCACGCTGAGATCGCGCGTCACATCGGCCGTTCGCACTAGCCCGCCGGCCTCGGCCATTGCACAAAGGCTGTCGCCAAGGCGGAATCCCGTCTGAACGACCAACCTTTTTCTCTCACGGAAGCATCGTATAGTGATGCCCGTATGAACCAGGGAGGAAGAAGACATGGACCGAATTGCGATCACACTGTGGTTTCTGCTCACCGTCGTCGTCTGCCTGACGGTGTTTCACATGGCCGACGGCAAATTCTAAACGCCTCGGAGAAGCAAGAATAAAAACAGAAAAAAGAAGCGGCGGACTTGTGGTCCGCCGCATGAAGTTTCGGGATGAGGTGGTGAACGCAGAGTGGATTAGAATTTCACTTTCACGCCGCCGTATGCTGCGAACGGAATTGCAGGAACGACGGTCCGGGGATTGTCGCCGAGATTGCGGCCTGCGGGCGTGTTCGGACCAGGGAAATCCGGCGGATCGCCCTCTGCATCGTCGGTGCTGTAATAGGTCCCGTAGAGCGCATAATCCCTATCGAAGAGATTCTCGAAGAGGCCATAAACCTGAACGTGATCCGTCACATCATACGAGGTGTGCAGATTGACCTTCGCATAACCTGAGAGCGGCCTCGCAGTGTTGTTCTCGTCACCGAAGAAGATCTGGTCGCTGGCGGCGATCACATCGCTGCCGATCTTCCACTTCGGCGTCATCCAGTAGTCGAAGCCTGCCTTGAAAGTATGCGCGGGAATTCCCGGCAACCGATCGCCCTTGTGAACGGCGAGACAGGTGGTTGGGCCTTCTTCCTCGTCCTCGCACGGAATAGTTCCGCCGTCAGGATGGTTCGGTGAAGGGAATATGCCGTTCGACTGGAATGTTGCGTCGGTGTACGTGTAGTTCGCGTACCAGAACAGCCGCTGCGAACGATAAGAGATGTTCGCTTCGACGCCCTGCCGCAATGTCGTTCCGAAATTCTGGAAGAATCCGTGGCCGATATCCGTCTCTGTGATGTCGAAGATGTCATTGTAGTTCGTCGTGTGGAAGAAGCCGACACCCCAGTTCCATTGCGAATGGTCCTGCCAATTCTCGATCGTGCCGCGGAAACCCGTCTCCCACGTATTTGAGACGACCTGCTTCAAAGCCGGATCAGCCGTCAAAAAGCTTTCGATCAAACACGGATTTTCCGGATCGGCACAGGCGAGTTCCGCCGCCACCGGAGCGCGGTTGGCTTCGGAGTATCCACCATACCAGTTCAGGGCGTTCGAGAACTTGTAGGTCAGACCGGCATTCGGGTTGAAGCGCGCATAGATGTGTTTGCCGTTGAGAGTATCGTCTTCCTCGTCACCCGACGTGTTCTGGATCTGGATCTGAGCCCAGTTGAAGCGACCGCCGACGGTCAACGACAAGCGATCCGTGATGTCGAAATTGTCGAGGACGTACGCTCCGAAGTAGTCGTTGGTGGCTCTGAGCTGCTTGGGATCGAAATCGTCGGTATTGCTTAGGGTAATCCCATCGCCATTCACGACGTACTTTGGCCCGAAGACGCCCAGCTCGCTGCTCGCGGAGTAGCTCGTAACACCATGATCGTAGCTGGTGCCAATGATGAACTGGTTTTTGTGATCGAAGAGCCTCGCCTTATCGACTGCCTGGAGAGTGAGCCCTTCGCTGTCTGTATTCGTCGACGTCTTGTCAATCGAGCCGAACGCCGTGCCGGAAGGAAAATTCGTGCCAGCTCCAATCGGAATTGGAGCGCCGTTGCCATAGACTTGTTCGCCGCCAGAACAAAGCGTGTGCGTGCCGAAGTTCCCATCTTCTGGATGGTCAGGATCGATAGGCTGCCCGAAGCAATCGCTCGGATCGTCGAAGAGATTGCCGTCAATATGCTTCTGATTGAAGTGCCGATAGTACGTGTTGCCCGACAACGTAATATCGTCCGTCGCCTGCACCTTTCCGTTCACCGAATACATCTGCATCGTATTCTGCGTGGTCTGCGGAGATGTAAACGTCAGGCTGCGGTCGATATCGAGCAGAGCTTCCGGTGCTGCGGCCGTCACGCCGACATTGTTGTCGGCGCCGGTGAAGTTGAAATGGAATTCGGCGTTATCGCCCTTCACGCCAAGGTCGAAATAGCCCCGACGAACCTCGGCGTCCGAGAAGTCACGGAACCCGTCGTCGTTGATCGCCTCAAAGGCGCCGTAGGCCGCCCAATTGCCGCTTTGATATCCAGCCTCGGCTGAAACTTGCTTGCGGCCGAACGAACCGAAGCGCGTGTCGACGTCAGCGCCTTGGAAATTGAAGCCATCCTTCATATCGACGACGACGGCACCGCCGAGCGCGTTGAGACCGAATACCGGATCGCCGACAACGACAGCGACATTGTTGATGGCATTCGACGGCAGAAAATCCCAATTGACGATATCGCCAAAGGATTCGTTGATACGAACACCATTCTGATAGACCGCAAGTCCCTGCGCCACGCCGTTGACCGGCGAGGCTTCAAAGCCTCGGAACTGAATGTCTGTCTGGAACTGGTTGCCCTGCAAGTCGCTGATGATGACGCCAGGAATCTGCGTCTGGAGCGCATCCTCGAGAATGACGGAACCATCGCGCTTGATGGCCGACGAATTCATTTGATAGACGCTGCCCGGCACCTTCTCGACAGGAATTTCACTGCCGCTGAGAGGAGACATCTTCACGGTATTGGATTCGGGCGGCTCGGCGTACTGCATTCCAGCGGCCGATACCTCAGCCCCTGCGGGTGATTGCGCCGACGGTGCCGTGACTGCCGCAGCGGCCGCCGGCGTCGTCTTGGGCTTGCTCGCTTTCTTGATAGGCTTCGGCTTGGCTTTTTGTTGCGGCTGAATGACCTGGACTTCAGGAAGCTTTTGGGCCGGCGCCTGGCCCGTCGGCGGCTGCGTGCCTCCACCAGCATCTTGAGCAAAAGCAGAGCCAGCTCCACCCATTGTCGCGATGAGTGCAACGGCCGCAGCCGAAGCCAATAACTGACGCGTCATCCCCCGATTTCCCCTTGTCGTATGCCGGATCCAACGCTTGCCGAGCGCTAGACACGTCACAAATTCCCGATGACCCGATTCGGGCCATCTTCCCCGCGTCAACAGAATGAAATTTGGTCAGGTGGATCAATCCATGGATCGGACGGACTTTTTCCCGAAGCCGCAATCGGGAAACGCCCGTGGCCGTGAAGCAACGCCAAGGCGATTTTCGGGAATATTTCCCGAGTATTGCGGGAATGATTGCTTGAGCAACTGCGCGAGAGAAAGTCGTCGCGCTGAATTATCGGCTTTTACAAATCGCTTCGAGGACTCATTTTGGGATCGGGATTCCTGGCACTTCGAGTTCATGGCGCTTTTCGTTTTGCTCGCGCGAGAAATAGAAGGGGCGGACTTTCCCTACCGGCGATGATCGGAAAGCCCACCCCTTTTTGACCTACAGCGCTGAGAAACACTGCAGGCATTCACTCCGCCGGTTGCACGGCCTCGTGATCGGTTGAGACAGAAGCCATGGACTCAAAGACGCCGTCGCGCCTCACGAGCGCATGATAGAGCGCCGCCGCAATATGCAGCAGAACGAGTGCAAAGAAAGCGAACGCAAGATAATAGTGCGAATTCCAGAGCAGCGAATGGAGACTGTCGCTCTGGGGTAAAATTGGAGGAAGCCGCCAGCCACCAAAGACCACGATTGGATAATCCGCAGCCGACATCATCGCCCAACCGATGAGGGGCATCGCGATCATCAGCGCGTACAGCGCGTAATGTGAGAGCACGGCGGCAAGCTTCATCGGCTCCGGCAAATCCATCGGCAACGCCGGAGCGCCATAGCGCAGGCGCACCGCGAGCCGAATGAGCGCGAGCGCAAGAATGGCGATGCCGAGAGATTTATGAATGGATACCAACGCCAGATATTTCGGCATGACGGTCGAAACCATTCCGACGCCAATGAATAGCATCGCGAGGATGCAGACCGCCATGATCCAGTGAAGCACGCGTTGCAAAGGGGTGAAGTGCTCAGACGCTGGGGTCATGGCTTTGCTCCTGGCGCTGTACGCGGATAATCCTTGGCCTCCGCCGTGCGAAGATCGTACGATTTCGCGTACACTGACGATCGCGCCGCAGGAAACGGATCGTCCGATGTCGTGATACCAGTCGGCAGAACCGTAGGATCGAAGTTGATATCGCGGCACGGGCCATTTCGCTCGGCCTCGATTTTCTGAACCGTCAGCGTGCCGACTTCAACCTTGCGGCGATCCGCCGGCCACGCCTTCGCGGGATCGGCGGTCGGATCGCCAGCGTCTGCGACGGTTACCACAAGCGTCCAATGCTGAGGCGCCGCGGCGACACGCTGCGTAATTTCCTGCTCGAGGAAATTCGGGCCTCGCTTTTTCAACTCGTCTTCCGAGATGGGAACGACCTTTGCTTCAGGCACGAGCGACCAGCGCACGACATGCTCAACGCCATCCCTGTTGGTCATGACGAAGCTGTCGAGACTATTATATGGCTCTTCCGCGTAGCTGCCGGTCCAGGGTGCACTTTTCGCCCAGGCAACGAAATTAGCAAACTCGGGATTAGCGGCAATGAAAGTTTTCATCGCGTCGGGATCCTTGCTGCGCGAAGCAAGCAGCAGCCCGTAAAAGGCTTTCGGCGTCGAAACAGTGAAGAATGGCGCGTCGATCATCGCACTACGCCAGACTTGGCCGTCGGGCGTCGAAAATTGTATGCCGAGGCCGCGTACACGAACGGTGGCATCGTCGGCGTGAGCGCTCGCCGTTGCTAGGTTGAAGCGTCCGAGAACGGGATACTGCCCCTTCGCGAAGACCGCAGCCTTCGAAAGCTCGACTCCGGCACCATTCGAGTCGAACGTGCCGGTGAAGCAAATCCCTTTCGCATGATTGCGCCGATGCCCGAGGTCCGGACCTCCCGGCGGCGCGAACGCAGCGACCATCTTGTTTGGTGTCAGACGCTGCGGTGAGAACCAACCCGCGGTATAGGCAAAAGCCGCAGCTCCAGCGCCGATGATGACGGCGATCAGCGCCAGCGATCCATAGGGGAGCGATCGTTGGAAGTCTGGCATGAAGACCTCACTGTTAGGCCGAAGAGATTAGCGACAGCGTGCAGACATAACGGAGTGTCCAGAGCCGATCTTTCGGATATTGACGCGGCGTTGCGGATTCGCACGATCGAATGTATCTCCAAATTGCGCCGGTGGACGCGAAAAGGCGCAAGCGCGATAAGCCGGGATGATGTGCGTTCACATGTAACCAATCCGGTCTTGTGTTCGTAGATAATGCGGAAACCCGCTACGTCTCCTGAATTGCGGAACATCATTCGATGAGCACGCTTGCCTTGATCGCTTCAGCTGCGACCCTTGCTTCAACTTTCATGCCTTCGACGTCCAGCACGACGACCTATCATCGTGTTGGGGTTGGCGGCCTTGGAATTTTCTATCGTGAGGCGGGGCCAAGGGATGCCCATACCATTGTCCTCCTCCACGGATATCCTTCCTCTTCGAGAATGTTCGACACGCTGATCCCGCTGCTCGCGGTCCGTTTTCACGTCATAGCGCCAGACTATCCTGGCTTCGGTCGAAGCGATGCACCGCCGCCATCGAAATACACTTACACGTTCGACCATCTCGCGGAGACGATGAACAGCTTACTCGAATACGTGAAGATCGACCGGTACAATCTCTACCTCCAGGACTATGGCGGTCCTGTCGGGTTTCGCATGATGGTGGCGCATCCGGAGCGGGTCGGAGCGCTCATCATTCAGAATGCCAATGCATATAAGGAAGGGCTTGGCAAAAAATGGGTCGGAATTGCCCAATATTGGCAAGACCCTATGGCTCATCCGGAGCAGGTCGAAGTATTCACCTCGTTGGAGGGCGCCAGGCAGCGCCACATAGCGGGCAGTCCCAACCCGGAACGCTACAGCCCGGATACATGGACCGACGAATATGCCATCCTCTCACGACCGGGCGAGCGTGAGATCCAGGCTGAGCTTCTTTACGATTATCGCACCAACATCGCGTCGTACCCCAAATGGCAGACGTGGCTGCGGCAACACCGCCCTCCCACACTAATCGTCTGGGGACGCTACGATCCGTCATTCATTTCGGCGGGGGCCGAAGCGTTCAAGCGCGACCTTCCGGACGCCGAATTGCATCTCCTAGACGCGGGCCACTTCGCCCTTGATGAAAAGGTCGATGAAATCGCGCGTCTGATGATCGACTTTCTCGAACGCCATTCGAATGACGGCAGCAAGTAAATTGAAAAGCGGAGTTCATCGCGACAGCATTAGTCGTGATCGGGTTGGTTGACGAACAAGAGCACGGCAAGAACCACGACGTAAAACCGGAACGCCGGCTCCTGGCCGTTCCAGCTTCGTGACTCCCACATCGCGAACCATTCGCCGCCGACTAACATGAACCCGAAGAACCAGATCAGAAATGCAAGTGTCAACGCTGCAATGGCATAGCCCTTCGCCTGATTGAAGATTTCAGCGGGCGTCCCACGCACGCGCCAGAGCGCCCCGGCCCCAGCCATGAATAGGACGCCCGCTACTGCCTCCGCCGCTATGATCGCGGCATAGGCGAGTTGCCACAAAACGGGTTTGGAAATCGCGCGATATTTAAGAGCATTGCCCGGCAACGTCGTATCCATGCTGAGCACGTGCTGCACGAATGCATAGTTGGTCGAATAGTCTGTGATGTTATCGAACGCCACCAACAGGCAGAAGAGGCCCAGAACCAAACACATCACGATCTTGGCGTAGCGCGCGACCCACATGATGTGCTCTTGGATAACGTCATCGCAAACTGCATAAAGCGAGCCGACAACGCTTTAGCACATGAGATCCAAGCCCAAGAGTGCCTTTAATCAGTTTCTACCCGACTTCCAAATCTCGTATCGGACACGGGCAATCTTGTAGGCATCGGGGATCGAGAGCGCCCACACGAACAGCCCGCCCGCCGAGCGCCCGATAAACGATTGCGCAGGCGTCGAGAAGTGCCAAGTCACGACCGCAAATAACAACGTAAAAAATGCAAAACGGAGTCCGCGCTCCGGTTCGCCGGACGCGACATGACCGGCGCCCGGAAGCAGAATGGCGATGACCAGCGCGAGATACGGATTGATCGGCTGACGGCTGATTGCGGAAGTCATGCGGCACGTGCCTCTTGCACTTGATCGAGGGATGAACCGAGATCGTCCAGTTTGCGAAACAGATTTTCTAGGTCGCTAGGCGCGAGTTCGGCATTTTCAAATCGGCATTGGCGAAACAGCAGATGCTCGCCGCGATGTCCTTCCGCAGCCTGCCATATCAGGCGAAGCCCCCTCTTCGTCACAGCAACTTCCTTCGCACGAACGTCGGCAAAGATGCGCCGAAGAACAGCCGAAGACCGATCGACGGCACGCTGCGATGATGATCGATCGCCCTTTGCAATCGCTTCTGCCGCAATGCCGGCAGGCGGATCGAGTGCCACTCGGTGCTCGGACGTCAGCGAATAGAATTCCGTCCCGCTCGGCCGCACGAGAAGTGAAAACTCCGCGCACTGGGGCCGCGCCTCGAGACGCGTGAGCTTCAGCCACAACTGGGGCAGTCGGCGGATCGTCATGGAATCGGGAACAAGCTCGATTCTGACGAATCGGCCACCGCGATATCCTTCGAGGATCGGAAAACCATCGCCGCCGTGTTTGAGCGTGCCTCCCGACAGCAAAGGCACGCAGCGGTCGAGAAGACTTTGTCTCGCGGCAATGGTCTTCTGGTGCCCGCGCAGCGCGACGACACCCGTTGAAATAATTCCGATACCGGCGAACGCAAGCGAAAGAGACATCCAAATATCCTCGAATGAAATTGGGGAATGGCAGCCTCAGCCACCATTCCCCTACCGTCTCAATAGCCTTGCGGACGCGGCCACTGCATCGTGAACTGATCGCCGCGACGCACGTATTGGTAGCGGTGGAAGTGGAACCAGAGCGATGCGACGACGAAGAAGATCAGCATCGCAACGAGCTGCGTTCCGTATCCAAGAAACACCGCAAAATAAGTTGCGGAGCAAAGGACCAGGAGCACGATCGCCGGGAGCGGATGGAAGGGATGGATATATCCCCTCTTGATCGTCCCCAGCGGCCACTTCTTGCGGAAGAGAATGACGTTGAACGACATGTACGTGTAGCCGAGCAATCCCGACAGGATGGAGAAGGTGATCACCTGATCAAGCGGCGCGAAGTACGCGAAGACGAGCGCCACGGGAACAAGGAACACGATCGACCGATAGGGTGTGCGGTTCTTCGGATGCACGGCCCCGAACCACGTCGGAAGGTAGCGGTCGCGACCCATGGAGAACCAGGCGCGCGACGCATCGTTGATGCAGCCGTTGGCCGACGCGAGCGTCGAAAACACCGTGCCGACGAACAGCAGAACCATCAAAGGCATCGAGTTCGTCAACCGCGCCGCATCGAACAGAGGCGTGACCGCCTGCCCGAGATATTCCCACGGCATCAGGCCGGAGCAGACATACCACGTCATGGTCGCCGCGATCAGAAGCGTCATGATGCCGGTCATGGTGCCGAGAGGCAGCGAACGCGCCGGAGACCGCACCTCTTCCGCCGCCTGGCAGGTCCCCTCGATACCGAGATAATACCAGAGGCCGAAGTGAAGCGAGGCAATGACGCCAAGCCATCCGTACGGAAGTCCGTTCAGCATATCCTTGTGATCGAGCAACTCGTTCGACCAGGGCTTGACGGACGCGAACAGGATGAGAATCGCGATGAATGCGACGGCCGTCAGCACCAGGTTGACAGTCAGCGTGGCGTAAACGCCGCGATAATTGAGCCAAGCCAGGAACATGATCGTCAGCACGATAAACGGTTTGTCATGCACGTCCGCAAAGCCCGCCATCGTCCCGACCGTCTGCACCAGATAGCCAAGCGTAATCGCATTAGCCGCCTCGAGCATTGTGTACGCGAACACGAGATAGAGACCGACGTTGAAAGCCATGAGCGGCCCGACGATGTGCTTCGCCTGCGCGTATTGGCCACCCGCAGCGGCAACGGTGGATGTCACTTCGGAATCGATCATCGCCACGCAGGTGTAGAGCAGGCCAGCGACCCAGCACGCGATCAGCGCTGCAATCATGCCGCCCTTGCCGACGGCAAAGTTCCAACCCATGTATTCGCCGACGAGAACGATGCCGACGCCGAGAGCCCAGACGTGCCCAGGTCCGAGCACGCGTAGCAGCGAGATTTTCTCGCCGTGAACAGCTGTTGTTTGTGTCATCGATGGCCTCCCTGATGCGTCGGATCGATCACGAGCGTTTCATCGATCTCGCCTTCCTTCGAAGAGGTCAGAAGATCCTCATTGTACGATCTGTTGGTCTTGATCATGTCGAAAAGCATCCAAAGACCGAGGATGGCCGACAAAGCCCAAGCGGCGTATTCCAAGAGCTGGAAACTATTCATTGCTGCCCTCACTTCCTTCCAAAGCGTTCTGCGATCACGTCGCGGTATTCGGTGCGTGAGAACAGGAACAGTAGAACGAAATATCCGACGATCACGACTGCGGTGATGACGAGCTCTGTGACGCTGAAGCTGTAGTCAAAACGCGACGTGATGATCGATGCTGCGGTGTCCGGCGTGAAACCGAGCTTTTCCCATTGGGCCTGTTGCACGGCGCTCTGGCCGAGGCCTGTCCAAGTCGTTTTGTCGGCGACAGCAAGATCGACCTTTCCGCCGCCGGCAAGCTTCAGATAAAGCGGCGCGAAGAGAGCCGCGAAGACGAGGATCAACAAAAATACGCTATCAACGAGCTGGCCGAAAGCTGATTGCTTCGGCGGCTCGTAATGAGAATTGGCCACGTTTCCACCTATGTATTGTCTTTGCCGATTATTGTTTGAGATCGAGATAGTGCAGATCGAGTCCATAGATCTCGTCGCGCTCGTCGCTCAGATGGAAGAGCATCGCGAGGATCGCCGCCGTATTGAAGAGAATGACAAGGCCGCCGGAGATGGCGAGGGCCCAAATGACTTCCGACGAGCCGGCGTAGTCTTTCACTTCGTAGAAGACGAATGCGTAAAGCAGCCAAAGCACGATGATCGCAGCGAGCGACCACGTTCGATCACCAGCAAACTTGCTGGCAATTCGCGGATCCGAAAAATTTCTCTGCATTCTTTTCCTCCCTTGATCGTTTCGTGCGATGTCGAAGTGAGAAATCCAGCGCCTCGATATCTGCGAGCTCGAGGCAATGCCCTCTCGATACCTCCGTGGGATCCAGCGATTGGAACGTTGCTCCCTGCGACACAAATGACGCAGGGAGTTCGCTCCTCGTCAATATTTTTTCGTGATACGAAACAAGGATTCGATGATGCGGCGCGCAAAATTTTGCTGCAATGCAGCCATACATCCCAAGCGATTACAATAACTTGCTGGAAGTGCGCCGCAACATCAGCGCTGGAGATGCCTATGATTTATTCGCATAGGAGGAAAAGTTTCTCGCAAGCAGCGCGAAATTCACGCTTCGCGTCAGCCAATCGGAACCGGTAGCAACCGGTCGCTGACGGCTGGTTAGTCCGCCAGCGAAAGAGCTTTGCGAGCTTTTCGAATTCCAATATCCGAATTAGTCGGAATTCGTCTTTATTCGAATTATCTTTTAAGACCTGATTTATACAATTTGACAGTATTGGTTTATCTATTCGCGTTAACCTGACCCATCACCTTTCATTTTTCTCGTGTGTGGGTTCAATGTCTCCGCGTTCTTCCCAATTTCGCGCCCCCCTCGTTCGCGCGGATAATGTCCGCCAGACAACAACGGACCCTTCGGCCGGTGCGGACACCCGACCCGCAGCCGACTTCACGGCGAACGCCCAGCTTGCTTATCTGGAAGCGGCCGTCGGGGATTGGCAGACGCCGAACACAGGCAAAAAGTCTGCACCTGACGAGACAATGCAGCCGAGCGAACCATCAACGTCTTCTTCGATCCTCGCCCCGCGCCGTGTCCTGAGACCCGCGACTGCTGCGAAATCACTTCTCGCGATCGCCGTCGCGGCCGCTTTGGGATGGACGCCAGTTCAGCGCCTTCTCGCAACGACCAGCGCCGAGGCCGTCGTCAACGCCAGAATCGTAACGCTCCGCGCGCCCATCGAGGGCGACGTGACGATGGCGCAGCCTGGAACGGATATCGGCAGTTCATTTCACACCGATCAAAATATCCTCACCATTCGCAATCCCCGCGCGGATTCCTCGCCGCTCACGGGATTGATCCGTGAGCGCGATCAGCTCAGCACCAACATCGCGGCGCTCGAAGCGAAGAAAGTCCTTCTGAAAAGCAGCCTCGAAGAGCTTGACGCGCAACAGGAACGATTCCGCGTGGGGCGCATCCAGCAGATCGAGCAGCGCGTGCGCGAAGCGAACGCCGACATCGCGTCAGCCGAAGCACAATACGACGTGACGGCCGAAGCGCTGAAGCGGGCCAGCCATCTGCGAACGACCGACGCCGTCAGCCAGGCCTTCCTCGATAAGGCGCAGGGAGACGCACGTGTTGCACAACAAGCAGTGCGAGCCCAGGAAGAACGCAAGAAGGGCATGCTCGTCGAACTCGACGCCGCAAAGAGAGGTACCTTCGTCGGCGACAGCTACAACGACACCCCGCAATCGGCACAACGGAAGATGGAGGTTTCCCTCGATCTCTCCGATGTAGACGCGCGCCTTGCGGGCAGCCGCACGCAACTCGCCGCCCTGGACGACGCCATTGCCAATGAAAAAGCCCGACAGAACCGCATTTCCACGGCCGCCATCCATTCAACCGTCAATGGCCGTGTGTGGGAAATGCTGACGGCACCCGGTGAGCACGTCAACGCGGGGCAGGACCTCATGAAGCTTCTCGATTGCAGCAGTGCCATCGTGACCGCAAGCGTGAGCGAAACCGTCTATGAACGATTGTTGGTCGGCCAATCGGCGACATTCAAGCCGCGCGACGGCGGTCCGGACTTGAAGGGCACGGTCGTTGGCCTCAACGGTCTCGCCGCCGTCGAGTCGAACACCGCGATTCAACAGAATGCCCTGTCACGCGAACCCTATCACGTGAGCATCAGGTTCCCCGAGCTTTCGAAGACCTTTGACTGCCGCGTCGGGCGCTCGGGCCTCGTTGAATTCGATACCACCGGTCCAATTCTGGCCGGCGCCACATTCTGAAGAGCGCGTCATGACACCCGCTGGGGGATTGGGTTACTTCGACGCTTTGCTGCCGGCACTCGTCGTCGCGCTGCTGGCAATTTCGATATTGCCCTGGGTCAATCGCAACAACACCTTCATCCGGACGAGCGCCATCCTGATCGGCATAGCGCTCGGCTGGCGCTATATGGCGTGGCGCATCTTCGAGACCGTTCCCTCAGCCGACAAGCCGGTTGATTTCATCTCCGGCATGATTTTCACCGCAGTCGAAGCGCTGACGATGATCGGCGCAACAGCATCGCAATTGTTTCTGACCCGCACCCGTAACCGGACGGCCGAAGCCAATTGCAATGTGCCGAAATTGCTTGCGCAGCCGATCCTGCCGAAGGTCGACGTTCTCATTTGCACGTATAACGAGGACGAAAGCATTCTCGAACGCACGATCATCGGAACGCTCGCGCTGACATATCCGAATTTTCGCGTCTGGGTTTGCGACGATGGACGCCGCGCATGGCTGAACGAGCTGTGCGAGAAGTACGATGTCGGTTATCTGACGCGCAGCGATAATGCGCACGCCAAGGCCGGCAATATCAACGCCGCATTGAAGAAGCTCGCACAGCTTGACGAAAAGCCCGACTTCATCTCGATCCTTGACGCAGACTTCGTTCCCCTGCCCGACTTTCTGACTCGCGCCATGTCGTTGACGCTTGAGCCCGATGTCGGCGTCGTCCAGACTCCGCAGCACTTCTTCAATCCTGACCCGATCCAAAGCAACTTGGCTTTGGCCCGGGTCTGGCCAGACGAGCAGCGCTTCTTCTTCGACATCGTCATGGCCTCGAAGGACGCATGGAATGCTGCCTTCTGCTGCGGGACGTCGTCAGTCATCCGCTTCGATGCACTCCAGAGCGTCGGCGGCTTCCCGACGGACTCGGTCACGGAAGATTATCTGGTCTCGCTGCGGCTTCGCGAAAAAGGTTTCAGGACGGTCTATTTGAACGAGGTGCTATCCCTTGGACTCGCACCGGAAGGGCTCGCCGAATATAGCGGTCAGCGCAGCCGCTGGGCTCTCGGCTTTGTCCAGATCTGCCGCGGCCGGAGCGGACCGCTCAAACTCAACAACGGATTGCCTCTCGTCGATCGCATCATGCTTTGCGAAACATTCCTGCATTGGTCAGTCACGCACCTCTTCCGACTTCTCGGCGTCGTCGTGCCGATGCTCTATCTGCTTTTCGGAATTGAAGCCGTGCATGCGAACGTCATCGAGGCGATTTGGTATCTCGCCCCATTCCTCGTCGCCCAGGCTGCAATTTTTACTTGGCTGACGGAAGGCCGAGTGCTGCCGCTGATGACCGACCTCTATCAGATGCTATGCTCGACCGACGTCCTAAAGGCGGTGGCGTCCGGTCTGCTCAGACCGAATGGACAAAAATTCAAGGTCACGGCCAAGGGCGGCGACCGCAGCAGGCAGTTCGTTCAATGGCCGCTGCTGAAGATTTTCGGCACGCTGCTCGCCCTCACGATGCTCGGCATCGTCAACACTTTCCTGCTGGATCCATCGCGTCCGCTCGCAGAATCGAGCGCCATCGCGCTCTTCTGGAGCTGGTATAACATCATCGTCCTCACGCTCTGCTGCTACGTGTGCAGTGAGCAGCAGCAACGCCGCGTCGGTCAGCGCTTCGATATTCGCGTGCCTGTCAGGCTTGTGGCCGCCGGGATGGAGCTTTCCTATCAAGCGTCCGATGTATCGGCGAGCGGCATGCACCTGCTCGGCCGCCCGCCCCTGCCGATCGGAAGCGCTGTCGTAGCCCGCTTCGCCGACATGAGTCTAAACGCTCACATTCGGCGAACGACGGACACGGGATTTGGGCTCCAATTCGAAGTGACCGATCAGACCAAAGTGCCGCTCTTGCAATTCATCTTCTCCGGCAAAGCGACGACGGCAATCAGCCAGATCAAGCCGTATCTCGTTGCAAAAGCCCTCGCGCTCCGCGTATTGAGATAATATCCGCCGCCGGAGAGATGTATTTATGGGGCGATCGCGCGCACCGCTTTCCACGCGCGTCCGAACGCACCCCCGGTTTGCTTCTCGTTCGGCTCGGGCAAGGAAGGATTATCGGACCAATGCCGTTCCAATGCGGCTCTCCGCATGATTGAAGCGCGGCGCCGATAAAACTTCTCCCTGGCCGGCCGATAGCCATATCCGGACGGGTTTCGGAGATGGATATAGAATTCGCATCCGTTCGGCTCGCTGATTTCCATCACTTCGAGCTTGAGCAATCCGAGATACTGTAAATCTGTCAGCATCAGCTCGAGACTGGCCGGGGTGAACGCCCAGCAGTGCGCGTCTCGATACACGTCCTTATCGCTGCTTTGAGTGAGGGCTTGCCAATCCGCGAAAGAATTTTCGAGAAGCTCAGTCGGCGTTGCTATTTCTGCGTCGGCGGGGCTCCATGCAATCTGCCCTCGCAGAAGCGAATGCAGCGCTCCATGACGAAAGACCTGGCCAGGCGTGGGGCGATCCCGCTTCTCATGAAAAGCATCAAGCCACTCCGACAGCTCCGTCACGGGACGGTAGAAATCGAAGCAATATCGATGATCGGGGATGGCCATCGATAGAACGCCACCCGACTTCAGGACGCGTTCGCACCCGTGCAGGAACTTGATCGGATCGGGAAGATGCTCGAAATTGTGCGACGAAACCACGTAATCGAAATGTACCTCCGGAAATTTTGAATCGACAAGCTCCGCGATATTCGTCGCCGATCCCACCAGATCAACATCTTCGATACGCTGGCTCTGCTCAGGCGACAAATTAGGATCGACAGCTGCTCGGCGCCTCAGCTCATCAGTGTCAAAAACATCGAGAGCAATACTTCGAAATCCTGATTTCCGCGACGCAAGCGGACTATGGTAGGGCCCGATTTCAATTCCCCGCTGTTCTTTCGTAATATGCTTCAAAAGCTCACCAACACGATCCATTATTCCGCCCTTCCTAAGCACGAACTGCCCTTCGAACCAAAAATCGCGTGGCACCTTGAAATCGCGTTTTGTGGAGCCACTCCACGATCGGCGCAGCGAGCCTCACACGCCGACGCATGCGGCCTCGTAAAACCGGGAAGATCTCTTTCAAATCGCTCCAGCACCGCGCAACGCGCGTTAGATCCCGCTTCCTGGAGGCCTGAATAAGCTCACCGCGGAGATTCTCTATGAACCTTGGCCCTATCGCGTCGCGCGCCCAATAGAGATTGAGGTTTGGTTCGTCGGGCAAGATCTCCATGAGCTTGCGAAAATATATCATTCGCGATTTCGCCATGCGTGGAGAGAACGACGTGGAGGTTGAATAGATCCGCCATTGAACGACCGACTCGTCCTTCAGATACGTGCTCTGAAATCCTGCCAGGAACAGCCGGAAGAAAAAGTCATCGTCTTCATACCCCGACAGCCGTTCGTCAAACCCGCCGACGTCGCGCCATGCATCTTTCGAGAACATCGATGCACCAGGTAGGATGAACATATCCCGAGAGACGCATTGATAGATCGACATCTTAGGATGCGGCGTTGCGATTTCATCGAGAAAGTTGCGAGCGACGACGCGGCCGCCCTGATCAATCCGGTCGAGGTTGCCGTAGACGAACCCCAGTTTCCGGTTTTCGGGATCCAGAAAGGGCTTTTTCAACGCAGCCAGATGATGCGGATACCAGATGTCGTCCTGGTCGAGGAGCGCGATATGCGAGCACTTCGTCTGCGTGATGCCGAAATTCCGCGCTGACGACTGTCCTCCGTTAGGCTTCGTTAGAAGCTTGATCGGATATTTCTTCGCAAGCTCCCGGACAATCTCCGGCCCATCATCCGTCGATCCATCATCGACGATGATGATCTCATCGGCGGGCTCAGTCTGGGCCAAAATGCTTTCGATCGCGGCCTTGATATAGGGTGCCCCGTTGTACAAAGGCACGATGGCGGCGACAATGAACGACTTGTCGAGGCGATCACGATTGCGCGGCGACTCAGGAGTCGAATGCACATTGACCTCGACCGGATTTTCGTCACCGTGCTTCTCATCGTGTCGCGGATATAACCGGCTGATGTCGGCTAGCGCATTGCGTGCCATCGGCCACTTGACTGACGAAGGCGAAATTTCACGCACCTTCCTCGCGAGAATGAAGCTGTTGCCGAACCCACGATGGAATGGCATCTCAAGAAACGCGTCATGTCTGAATGGCAACGATGGATAGATCGCCATTGGCGTATCCATCCCGCCATGCAAAATCTCGAACCCGAGCGCCTCGGAAAAGAGAGTTTTGAGGCCTTCATCGGTCATGCGCCAAAAGTCGTTAGGCGTCTCGTGAACGGGCCAAGTCTGCGGCAGAACTTGCAACGTTAAGCCGCCGATCTTGAGGACGCGGTTGATCTCGGCTGCAACCAGCCAAGGCGCGGCCAGATGTTCCATCACCGCCACGGAAAATACGCCGTCAATACTCCCGTGCTCCACGTGATCGCTAAGGAAATGGGCGTCGGCAACGATATCGATGTTCGGGGCGGGGTGAATGTCATTCGTAAGGTAGCGGCATTCAGGCGCGAACAGGGAAGCGTGGTCGCTGGTAATAGGGCTGACTTTGCGAGCTCCCAGTTCGAGCACGGTTCCGTTGATCCTGCGCATCTCGGCAGCAAACTTCCGCAAAGGCGCAGTTTCCTCTGAGAGCTGAGAGAATGCTGCTTTCACATGCGAAGGCACCGTCAGTGGAATGACCGCGTCCTCGTGGATGGTCTTGATTGCGAGAGAGACGGGAGTGAACGGATCGCAAGCGAGATAGGCCGAAAATCCCTTGGAAGTTATTTCCGGATACCCCGGGAAGAATGGAAGTAAATCGGGCCGATCATGAAAATCGGTGATGACTTTCTGAAATTCACCGGACTGTAAGATCAAGGTTTCGGGAGCTTGAGAAAACCCGTAGGCCCAACCCTTCACGAAGACGCCATGAACATCACACCACATCAGTTCGATGTGATGCGCCAACGCTGGGCGTGCTCGTTCTTCGATGAACCTTTCGACGTCCGAATCGTCGCGCAACTCCCCGTGGAGCTCAAGCATTGGCCCTCGCAATATACATTTTGATAGTAATACTTTGAATAAATGCCGAGTGACGAAATGAGAGATGAAAATTCGAATCTATAGCCTTCCCGATTTTCTAACATCCGGAAGATGATTCGAGAAACGCGGGTCACGGCGCATCTGAGATTTATCCCCAAGGTTCCCGCGGCGCTCAGCGCGGTCCTGACTGTCACATCCGCCAGTACATGAAACCAATCGCCCGGGATATCTCTTGCTTAAGCAGCTGCTTGGCTTTGCGAGCGAAGCGCTGACGAGAAACAGCCAACCATGTAGGGCTTTAATAAAATGACAGGCATATTGGACAATCTCATTAACAATTTCAGTTCTCCGGAAGAGCAGTGGAACGCCCACGTTGCTATCCCGCTCGGCGACAACCCGATTGGCGTGACCTACGACTCGAGCGCCAGTACGGCGGACTCGCCGAATGGTGCCGCATATTCCTACGCCGTCGGCGTCGATGCTGCTGATATCCACACAGGCGTCGGAGCATTCACCGATAGCAGCACCGATGGACCGCACGTCGATGTCGTCTCGTCTTTGGTGGGACAGGACCTCGATACCGGACACCTGGATGGCCTTCATCTCTTGGACGGCTTGCACCTCTGACCTCGAGGGCTCGAGAAACTACGGTGATAGAACTGGCCCGCCGGGTGCTTTGCAAAGAGCGGCGGGCCTCTTCAGCGAACTGGAACGCAGCGCAGCTCGCGAATAATAAATGATTGACCGACCCGGGGAACAGTCAAGGGTAAAGCCCACGTTCCTGCCGTGCTGCGAGAATGCGTTCACACGCGATGACATAGGTCCCCGTTCGCAAAGAAATCTTATTCCGGTCGGCACAGGCCCAGATCTTCCGCAAAGATTCGACCATAAGCTTGTCGAGCCGCGCGTTGATCTCATCCTCGCTCCAGAAGAAGCTCGAGAAATCCTGCACCCATTCAAAATAACTCACCGTCACGCCACCGGCATTGCAGATGACGTCGGGCACGACCAGGATATCGCGGTCCGCAAGAATGTCGTCGGCGTCCGGGAGCGTTGGACCGTTGGCACCTTCGAGAACGAGTTTTGCCCTGGTCCGCCGTGCACGTTCGGCGGTCATCTGCGACTCGAGCGCCGCCAAAATCAGAATGTCGCAAGGAACGTCCCAAAACGCGTCGTTGAGGTTGGGGGAGCCGCCAATACCTGCAATGCCGCTTGTCGCGCTCGCTAGTGATCGAACATCGATGCCGCGTTCGTCGATCAGACTGCCCCATTGGTCTTGGATTGCGATGACCTTCGCGCCTGCGGATGCAAAAAGCTCCGCGGCCGCCGACCCGACATTTCCGAATCCCTGCAGCGCAACCCGCGCGCCCGTTATGTCCATACCGAGGCGGCCGGCCGCTTCTCGCCCTGTCACGAAAACACCACGCCCGGTCGCCTTGACCCGGCCAAGCGAGCCGCCGAGATGCACCGGCTTTCCCGTGACGACACCGGAACTCGTAAAGCCCGCATGCATGGAATAGGTATCCATCATCCACGCCATGATCTGCGCATTCGTGTTGACGTCAGGCGCGGGGATGTCCTTTTGAGGACCGATGATGATGCTGATCTCGCTCGTATAACGCCGCGTCAGCTTTTCAAGCTCATTTTGGGTGAGCGACTGCGGATTGACGCGAACCCCGCCTTTGGCCCCGCCAAACGGAAGATCCATCGCGGCCGTCTTGATCGTCATCCAAGCGGCCAGAGCCATGGTTTCTTGCAGCGTGACGTGAGGGTGAAAGCGGACACCGCCTTTGCCCGGTCCCCGCGATAAGTTGTGCTGAACACGAAAGCCTTCGAAATGACGGACACGTCCGTCGTCCATTTCGATCGGAATATCGACAATCATCGCGCGCTTTGGGTGTTTCAACGTTTCGACCCAGCGCGCGAGTCCCTTCAAGTACGGCGTCACGCGATCGACCTGTTCCAGATAGGTGGTCCAGGAGCTCGGCTCGGATGGGCCAGTGTAAGACAGCGGCGGTGCCGTTCTCTCTATTGTATTTGTCATGCGCTCGATGTGATTTTGCTGAAAATAGCGACTCTTCGGACGAAGCGAAACGCACGCCTTCTACCCTCGAAAAATGACGGCACTCGAGGTCAGAGCGAATATCGATAGCGCTTGCGAGATTATCGACCTGCAATCGCTATGTCACGGAGAACAGCCGCCTCGAACTGCACTTCGTCGACACGATGCTTCAAGACATCGCCTATACTGATGACACCGACGAGTTCATTCCCTTCCATGACGGGAAGATGTCGGACGCGCCGCTCGGTCATCAGATGCGTGACGTGCGCGATGGTGTCTGTAGGTGAGCACGTGACGGTGTCATGCGTCATCAGAGCGGACACTGGGAGGGTCAAAAGTTTGTTCTCATCCGTCGCCAGGGCGCGCACGACGTCTCGCTCTGATATGATCCCGTCGAGAGAGCGTCCGTCTTTGCTGACGATCATCGCACCGACGCCTTCGAGCCGAAGAAGTCGGACCAACTTCAAAATGGTATCGTCCGGACGAATCGTCAGAACGTGCGGGGTCTTCTTGGATCTGAGGATGCTTTGCACAATCATAGCCACAATCCTAAACATCTGAGGTCTGGCCATCTCACGGCAGCGACTCTATCACCGACGAGTTGAATGTGCAGGCCCAATTTAGTCCAATATCCACTCTCCCCGCAGAAAGGCCTATCAGGAATGTCGACGACCATAGCCACGTACTTGATCGAACGCTTGAAGCAGGCGGCCCTTGGGCATGCGTTCGGCGTCCCTGGCGATTACGTGCTGACATTCATGGATCGGCTGATCGCGTCGGACATCGAACTCATCGGCACCTGTAATGAGTTGAATGCGGGATACGCGGCGGATGCTTACGCGCGCATTCGCGGAATTGGATGTATCGTCGTGACATGGGGCGTCGGTGGCTTCAGCGCGATGAATGCCGTCGCCGGGGCCTACGCGGAGCAGGTGCCGCTCGTTGTTCTCGTCGGGGGGCCGCGGACCAATCAGCGGCGCTCATCCATGCTGCTCCATCATGGCGTCGGCGAATTCACGACGATGCAGCATGCCTACGCACATGTTACTGTCGCCTCGGTATTGCTCGATGATCCGCGCGATGCACCTCAGCAGATCGACCGTGCGCTCGCCCGCTGCCTGTCAGAAAAGCGACCGATCATGATCGAGATCCCAATCGATATGGTCGACCAGGCGTGCGAACCTTCCCCGAAGCCGATATCATCCGGACCCCCGAGTTCCGATCCGGATTCTTTAGGCGAAGCGCTGGATGAAGTCATGGCGCTCCTCGCACCGGCGAAACGGCCAGTCATTCTCGGCGGCGCGGAATTACATCGCTATGGCCTGATGCATCAATTTACGCGCCTCGTGGAAGCCAGTAAATTGCCGGTCGCGACGACATTGCTCGGCAAGACCGTCATCTCAGAGCTTCATCCCCAGGCAATCGGGGTCTACGAAGGCGCGATGTCGCGCACCGAAATCCGGGAAATCGTCGAAAAGAGCGATGTGCTGCTCTGCCTCGGCGCCTGGATCAGCGACATCAACTTCGGCGTATTCACCGGCAAGCTCGAGGGCCGCCAGCTGATCCTGGCGAATTCCGGTCGCTTGAAAATAAGCCAGCACGTCTACGAGCAAGTCTGGATCGGAGACGTCGTGCAAGGCTTGGCGGATCGCATACCGCGCGAGGGACTTCCTCACCCGGCGTTCGAAAGCGTTTCTGACCGCGCAACAAAGGCTCCGCCCGCGCGCGCTGGCGAGAA
Source organism: Pseudomonadota bacterium (assembly GCA_018242215.1). Taxonomy (GTDB): domain Bacteria; phylum Pseudomonadota; class Alphaproteobacteria; order Rhizobiales; family Hyphomicrobiaceae; genus Hyphomicrobium_B. The sequence continues at coordinate 179,763 of JAFECG010000026.1, read as the reverse complement.
ACTCACGGTCAAATGGCTCATGAGCCGCGTCAACGACGAGATCGGGGACGATACGACAGTCATCGCCGAAACCGGTGACAGTCTATTTGCGGCTGCAGACCTCGTCATGCATCACGATGTCGGTTTCATCGGGCAGGCTTTCTACCTGTCGATCGGCTACGCTCTACCCGCCGTCCTTGGCGCGTCTATCGCCGATCCGGCGCGGCGTCCGTTGGCTCTCATCGGTGATGGCGCATTGCAGATGAGCGTCCAGGAACTGTCATCCCTTTGCCGCCGCAAGACGCCCGCCGTCCTCCTCATCATGAACAACAACGGCTATACGACCGAGCGCGTCATTCACGAGGGTCCCTATAACGACATCCAGAATTGGGACTATCATAAATTGCCCGAAGTGTTCGGCGGCGGATGGGGGCGGCGCGTAACGACAGAGGACGAGTTCGAAGCGGCGCTGAATGAGGCACGCGGCAAGAATGAGGGTCCGACCGTCATCGAGGTGATACTTGACGCCATGGACACATCCGACGCGCTCAAACGCCTGGGCGCCGAGCTTTCGCCCGACAAGAAGCGACGGACATAATTGTGTAGGCGTCAGGCGGCCACGAACTGGGTCCCCTGACGCAGCAATGTGGCCGCCTCTTTCGCCATGCGGTCCATGATGCGCGCAACGGGCTCGATACGATCGATCAGCCCGACAGTTTCCCCGACAAACGTATTGCTATTGTCGGGGTCGCCTTCAGCCCACGCCTTGCGATATTTTTCCGCTTCTTCGTCGGCGACCGAGCAGAGTTCCGCTTCTCGACCGTGCCAACGCGCGATGAAATCGTTTTTCAGGACGCGCGCGCTGTAACGGCTCGGCCATGGGAGTTTCCGCGCCAGATCCATGACCCGCGATCGTATGGTTGCATCTCCCGTCGCGGCCAGCGCAGCGGCGTGCATCCGCGCCGATACGTTCGCTTCCTCCGATGCCCAAAACCGCGATCCGACAAGAACGCCGTCTGCACCAAGCAAGAGCGCAGCAGCGAGACCTCGACCGTCACCAACGCCACCAGCCGCGCATAGAAGCGTGTCCGGAGAAATCTTCGCGACCAGATCAGCAATTTCGGGCACCAGGGCGAATGTGCCACGTTTCTCGCCGTGGCCGCCCGCCTCCGATCCCTGCGCGACGATGACATCTGCGCCGCAGTCGATCGCGCGCTCCGCGTCGCGCCGCGTCTGTATCTGACAGATGAGCGTCACTCCGCGATTCCGGATGCGCGCCGCGAATGCCACTGGATCGCTGAAAGATAGAAGGATAGCCTTGGGATTGCTCTCGAGCGCCAGATCGAGAAGCGCGGGCTTGGCGGAAAGCGACCACGTAATGAAGCCGCAGCCAACCAGCTTGTTTCCCGCAACCGCGAATTCCCGCGACAGCCAGTCGGCATCGCCGTAGCCACCCCCGATCAGACCAAGGCCACCCGCTTCCGATATTGCCCCGGCAAGACGCCCGCCGGCAGCGAACGCCATCGGCGCTCCGATCATCGGATGGCGCAAACCGAGGCGTTCCGTAAGACGGGTTCTAAGCATGTCGGCGGCTCTCTAATGTGTAATCAAAGGTAGGTTTGGTTCAATTCCGACCGAAGACTCTGCCGGTTGGAGATGATGTCGGCAAGCGTCCACCCATCGAGTTCAGCGAGATAGGCTTTCAACGCCCGCCGCAATGCATGCTTCAATCGACAGACACGCGTAATGCGGCACGTATCATCCGGACCGAAGCACTCGACGAGATCGAAATCCTCCTCCGTAGCGCGCAAGACCTCGCCGAGCCGAATGGCCTGAGGATCTTGTCCGAGTCTGAGGCCGCCGTTCCGGCCGCGTACGGTCTCGACGAGTCCGGACTGGCCCAACCTGTTGACGACCTTCATCAGGTGGTTTTCTGAAATCCCATAGGCGCGAGCGATCTCGGCAATCGTGCAAAGACGGTCATCGCTGCTTCCGAGGTACATCAGCACCCGCAGCGAATAGTCGGACATGGCTGTTAATCGCATGTTTTGACCTCGATCAATATCTCAACCTTGCCGGATGCCGATAAAGATGCATAATTGATACATCTTATTCTTACGACCGTCAAAGGTTGGATCATGCTCCAGAGACCCCGTCCCGAAGCGCCCGGCGTCGCCGCCGGAATAGACGAGGAACTTATCGGCACACTCGTTGACCGCTTTTACGCTGCGGTGCGTCGCGACGAGATCCTTGGTCCGGTGTTTGAGTCGCGCATCGCAGATTGGGACGCGCATCTCGCCAAGCTTCGCGATTTCTGGTCATCCGTGGTGTTGATGACCGGACGCTACAAGGGGCGTCCAATGCCGGTCCATGCAGCAATCGCAGAAATCACCGATGCACATTTCGAACGCTGGCTTGCACTCTTCGCGGAAACCGCCCGCGCCGTATGTCCTCCCGCCGCGGCGGCCCTTTTTATCGATCGCTCGCGGCGCATCGCGGAGTCACTGAAAATGGGCATCGCGCTCAGTCGCGGCGATGCCTCCGTCCTCGGGCCGGGACCCATATCACTTGGCAGCAGCCAAATCAAACCGGCAGAATGACCGCGCGGCGGGCATTTCTTAGAAACGCTCACAATAAGTAAGTGCGGGCGCCGCGTCCGGCGAATAACGCTGGTCGCCCATCGTTCTCGGCGGTACTTATCGCCTCCACGGCCATTCGCCGAAGGAGACCCGATATGTTCGGACCCGTCTTGGTGCTTATCCTGATTTTCTACGCCATCAGCTCGGTGCGGATCTTGCGCCAGTACGAGCGTGGCGTGCTCTTCGTGCTCGGCAAATTCAGCGGCGTTCGCGGCCCAGGCTTGACCCTGGTGTTCAATCCCTTCCAGACGATGACCCGCGTTTCGCTCCGTACGGTGACGATGCAGATTCCGTCACAAAAAATCATCACCAAGGACAATGTCTCGATCGATATCGCGGCGGTCGCCTACTATCACATCTCCGATCCGGAAAAATCCGTCATTGCCATCGAGAATGTCTACGAGGCGATCAATCAGATCAGCCAAACGACAGTCAGAAACGTTGTCGGCCGCTTTTCGCTCGACCAGCTTCTGGCGCAGACGGGCGATATCAACGTGCAGATCAAGGACGTGATCGACATGCACACTGAACCCTGGGGAACTCAGGTGACAGCCGTCGAGATCAAGGACATCGTCCTGCCGGAAAACATGCAGCGCGCGATGGCGAAGGAAGCCGAGGCCGAGCGCGAACGGCGCGCCAAGATCGTCGCGGCCGAAGGCGAGTTTCAGGCGGCCGTCAAGCTCGGCGAAGCCGCCGATATCATCACGCAGCACCCCGTTGCACTCCAGCTCCGAACGCTGCAGACGATGGCAGAGATCGCCGTCGAGAGAAATTCGACGATCATCTTTCCAGCGCAATTCATGACGACCGTGCGCGAGGCGGTGGAGGCGCTGAAAACCGATGCCAAATCCGATTAAATCATTCGGCGGTCGAAAAATCCTCTAAAACACATCCGAGCCAGTCAGCGTATGCCGGGACGGCGCTGGCTGCCACAAACGTAGGAGCCCTAAGAATGACGGATAAGAAGCGAGACGTCCTGCAACCGGTCGATGACGAAGCCAAACGTCTCGGCAAGACGCTCGTCCGCAGCGCCCGTTATGGATCGCTGGCGACCCTCGACCCGCTGGACGGTTCGCCGTCGGTCAGTCGTGTCAGTCTCGCGACGGCCATGAACGGCGCGCCGATATTTTTGATGTCCCAACTTTCTAGCCATTGCAAAAACCTGATTACGGATGCCCGCTGCTCATTATTGGTCGGCGAGCCAGGCAAAGGCGATCCCCTCGCCCACCCACGCATGACCCTGATCGGCACAGCCGTTCGAATCCCGGAAGGCTCCGAACGAACGTTCATGCGCAGCCGGTATCTGAGGCGACATCCAAAGGCTGCCCTCTACGTCGATTTTCCCGACTTCTCATTCTGGCGGTTCGAAATCTCGCGTGCATCCCTCAACGGCGGCTTCGGAAAAGCCTATGCTGTGACGGCCCGAGACCTCACAACCTCGCTCGAAGGTGTCGAACAACTTGCGGAAATCGAAGAAGGCGCGGTTGCGCATATGAATGCCGATCACGTGGCTGCAATTGAAAAGTATGCAGCGATGATCGGGGAAAAGGAAACCGGCTGGCGTCTCGCGACATTGGATCCCGAGGGACTGGATTTGACCGTTGGCGATCGCATCGCCCGCCTCTGGTTTGATCGCCCACTTGCGTCTGCGTCGGATCTGCGTCCGACGTTGGTGTCGCTCGCGAAGGTGCCATAATAGACAAATCAGCCGGCTCCCCTCATTGAGAGGATCTCGGCATCGCTTTCGAAGCAAACGTTCAGTGCAATGAGACGTGAGCCGATTCCGGCTCGCGTTGAAACCCGGCGTTCGTGAGCCTTGCGCAGAAGACGCCTTCACCAAGAAGCTGCTTCGCGAGAGACGTCACGGACGCGCGCAGTTGAACCAGCGCACGCTCATCTCCGCTGGCGCGCGCGGCCTGCAGCGCCTGATAAACAACGACGAAATGGCACTGCAGCGCAATGTGGACCGCGCGCGCTTCATTAGGATTGCGGGGAAGGCTTGCTCGCAACAAGGCGCCGATCTGCCGGTGCGCCGCATCGACCTGTTCAAAGCTCGGATCCGGCGCGCCGGTGAGCGCGACCCAGAGCAGGACGGTCAACGCCGTCGTCGCATCGGTCAAATTCCGCGGATTCCGGGCATAGGCCTGCAGCACGCCGGCATAGAGGCCACCAAAATCATGCGCACGAATGAGGTCTTCGAAATCGTCGCCCAATTCTGCGTCCATCGCCCGAAGTGTTCCGACAAACCCCTCCACATCCTCGGCCGACATGGCGGCTGGAAAATCCCCTTCTGCGTTTTCCGCGATGTATCCTTTCAAAGACCCCATATCCAGCAGTCGCCCAATGAAATTGCTGCCGAAGAAGTCGACAAGTGCGGGGCTGACGAACGGAACGAGACGCATCCATCTTTGTCGAATGCGCAAGTTTGGGGGCGGCGGCGCGCCCCAACCGATTGCAATATTAGCCTCATCTGTCATCGGCGACAGCGGTTCTGCACGACTGCTCCATTCGCTTGGCGTGCAGCCGACCAGTTCGGTGAAGATATGGTGGAAGCGTGCGTAGCTTCCGAACCCGGCATCCAACGAAGCCCGCAGCAAATTGGTTCCGGGACGATAGTCTTCAAAAAATCGCTCCAAGCGAATGCGATTACGCCAGTCGACGAAGCTGCGGTTCGTATGCTCGACGAGCAGGCGGCTGAGATAAGATGGCGCGATGCCGCTTTCCTCCGCAAGTCGAGAAAGCGAGAACGACGCGCCGCTCTGGCGCAGAAGCATCAGCGCGCGCGTCACGGCAGGATGCATGAGTTTGACATGCGCCGGTGCGCAGGATCGGCTTGCGCGGAGTGCCCGCCGAAGCGCGTAGGCAATTCCGGAATTGTACGTTCCTGGCTCGTCCGAATCTTGCGCGACCTGGCTCATCAGGCGATCGAGATCGATTAGCTCGTCGCCGGGCAACATGCGCGAAGGCTGCGCCATGATTTCCGCGCGTTCGGCCGGCGTGAGAAGATCGGACCGGACATTGACCACCCACATCTCGAGTTTCGGAGACCGAAACAGCCTGTGCGATTGGCCCTCAACCAGCCACATCAGCGTCCCGGCTTTGAGATCGTAAGTCAGGTTGCCAACCGTGTAGCTTCCCGTCCCGCGAACGACGAGATCGAACTCGATGTCGTCGTGCCGATGATCGACGTGGAGACGCGTGCCCGCGATCGTGCGGCGAACCTCACCGACGAGACCGTCAGGAATCGGGCGGCCAATGTCGCGAATAGCGCTGCCTCCTTATTGGAGCCGATAGCATTCTCGGCGCCAGGAAGCTGCGGTAAGGCTCTCCGATCACGCCGACAGAGACACGATTAGCGCCTCTGTCGATTGCGCCCAACGACCTTCTGCGCATTTACGGTCGTAGCGCAAAGTAGGGTAAACGAAATCACCACCGGGTGATGTCACCGAGATCGCCGCCCTGCCGTTCCCAAAAAGACCTGTTCCCGTTGCGATATGATGTCGAGTCCAAGGAACGCCGTCACGATCATGACCCCAAAAAGAGTCATATAATCTAACGAATAAGCCGGTGACGGAAGCGCAATCAGGAACGACAGCAGAGGTTGTGCCGCGAAGCACACGGTCAAAGTTAACGCATCGCAGGTTCTGAGCGCGATCTGAATGAGCAGCAGCGGCACCAGGACCGCGATGACCGCAACACCCAGGACGATAGGCACCGCAGAAAGACTCGGCACGTGGACTTCCGCGTCATTCGTGACGAACCAGACGGCGGCGATAGCCAATGACAAGTAGAAGCGATGTGCCAGAACCTCCGACGGCGTCCATTTCGCAATCGCGAGTTTCTTGGCTTCACGCGCCGAGAGCGTCGCTGTGATGCCCGAAGCAGCTGACGCAAACAGAGCAAGCATGAGAAATACGGGGTCCTTGTCTGATGGCAGAATGCGGATCTCCGCCGCCGAGAGCAGCAGGCAACCAGCCATAATCCCCCCACAGGCGACGAACCGCGTGGTCGCAAGTGATGTGCCGTCTGACACGCGCGCAAGAATCATCGCGGCCGCCAGCGCCGCTCCAAGGTCCAGCGATGCCACGACCGCAGGCGACACATACTTCAGAGCGAAAAAGAACGAGATAAAGTTTCCGGCCGTCGTCAGATTGATGATCAGAAGATGTCGGCGCCCTTCGGCAGGAGGGTGCCAACCCGCGCGGATAATGAACACACCTGCGGTCAGAACCAAGCTCATCAACAGGAAGGCGGGAACGGTAACGCCTTGTAGAAAAGTTCCATACAGAACTTTCCCCACCGACTGCAGAAGCACCGACAACAATGTGAAGATCTGATCGAGGGCCATGGCAGGTGCCTCACGCGATCGCAGCGACGTCAGTTTCGATATCGTAGAGCGCGCCGCGGCTTTCCCAGATTCTGACGGTTTCGATATCGGCCGCGATCTGCCCTGGATTGTCGTGGACGAGATAGATCATGCCGCCGCAAGCGAACCAGTCGGCTGTCTTCCAGACGCGGTCGCCGCGTCGAAGCGGCCGGTAGTGCGCGTGAAACGATGGAAGCGACTGCAACCGTTCCAGCGCTTCCGTGCTCCGCACGCGCCCGCTCGCACCAAAATTAAAAAGGACTTTGCTGATGTGCTTTTCGAAATGGTAGTGGCATGCAGAGAGCACCGCTTCGCGCTCCTCGGGGCAACCGCCTAGCACCTCAGCCAGGACGTTCGCCTGCGTATGCATGCCGGCCGCGGCATAGGACGGCTCGTCCATCGCCGCACCCATCAGCCGCGCGCCGGTTTCGATCAGGGCAGGCCCGTCGGGCGTCCATTTGAGCTCCGTGTGAGCGGCCCCGTTCTCTATCCCGAGCGCCGACAAAACTTCGAGCGTGTAAGCAATAAGCTCCGCTGATGTCGCCGTTTCCGGATCGCAGAGATGAATGCCCCCAGGAATGACATCGCCGCCAGCGACAGTGACTGTCATCGCCCAGATATCGGTAACATGGTGTCGCCCTTCCGAGCTCACGGTGTTGACGATGAACTGCGGGCCGGAGAGATAAGACTGCAACAGAAGTTGCCGATTGATCGAACCCATGAAGTTTCGCCGGCCGAGGTCGCGGCCAACGGCGGCTTCGACATCCCGCAGCTCACTGCAAATGCTGACACCGTCAGATCCTGCGCTATCGAGCGGCTTCACCACGATCGGCCAGGCTCCGTGACCGACGGCCCAGGCACGAGCCTCCTCCGCATTGGAGACAAGCGCCTGGGACGCGGCCCGTAATCCCCGCCGCCGCACGGCTTCGACCATTTCGTATTTGTCGCGCCGTGCACCAATGGTCTCGACACGATTGGTAGGAAGTCCCATGCGGAATGCCACGGCTTCCGCAAAGTTGACGCCCCATTCCGAACCCGCGATCACAACATCCGGCTTTAGAGACCTCAATGCATCGACCGCAGTTGGCACCCGGCCAAGATAGCCGAGGTCGCCGTCATACGGTCGCCGATCAAAGCCCTTGACGACTTCAAGCGGGACGTCGCGGGTGGATTGCAGATGAAGGCACTCAACTTCACGATTGAGAAGCTCGCGTACAAGCTCGCGTCCGGTCGAATAACCATCAACGATAACGACGCGTAGCCGAGGTGTCTTCCGCATGGGAACCTCCAGGGGTGCTCTTGAGAGAGGGATTAACGATGCGAGCAGGAGGCAATGATGTCGGCCGAGGCGCGCCCAAGCCCGGACGGCGACCGCGTGCTCGGCTCGCCAAGACCCGAACGACCACCCAAGCCTGACGGGCCGAACAGGCCCGAGGCATCGCTTGGCGCGCCCAGCCCCGACAAAGCGTGGCTCAGAGTGCCCGCGCGATGACCAAAGAAAACGAACGCCTGACGCATAGCCGTGTGCATGACATTTCTCCTTTGCTTGCTTCCACGCCACCAGCGGGTGGAAGCGTTACGAGGGAGATAGTGGGCGTTCTGGCCGCTCCCGGCTTTTCGCGATTTGCACCCGTCGTGATCGTTTTTTGTGATTCGACTGCGAGGTGAACACTGGGGATCGAACGTTCGGACTAGGCTGAATGCCTGTGCAGGCGCAGCATGAATTTCAAGCTTCCCACAAGCTCGGCTGCCCAGCCTGAAGTGCAAGCGGATCGATCTAAGGCGCTCGCATGACACGAGACGAATGCGATCAAGACGCTCAATAAACTTCGCTAATCCAATCGGCGAAGGCTCTCGCGAAAAAACGTCGTTCGCGTTGCAATGAAATGGAAAGCGATCGCACCGATGTCCGCTTCCCCTACGTCAGCCGAAAATCTCGCGGCGCTTTATCGCCTGGCGCAGATCTATCACGCTGCGAATTTGCATGTGCAGGCCGAAGGCTTATGCCGCCGCATCCTGGCTTCCGATCCAGGACACGCGCTCGCCGTCAAAACGCTCGTCCTCATCCTCATCGAAAAGGGCGATGACGCTCAGGTCGAGAGCATCCTCATCGATCACCTGAAACGGCATCCCGACAGTGGAGCGAGCCAGCAAGGTCTTGGACAACTGAGAGCGCGTCAGGGCGACCATGACGCGGCCGTTAAACATTTCGAATGTGCAGCGGAAAGCCTGCCGTTTCACGCGCCCCTCTTCAACGATTTGGGCGTATCTCTCCATCGATTGGGGCGCTTTGAGGAAGCGCTCGTCGCTCTCGACCGAGCCGTCGAACTCGATCCGGCCTTTGCCCTCGCACACGACAATCGCGGGATCGCTCTCTTCGACAGCACGCGCTTCGATGAAGCCATGCACGCACACTTGCTGGGTCTTATCGGGTGCGAGCCTTCCGAAGTTCAAGTTCGCGCTTCGATACTGCAAAATCTGGCCAAGGCAGCCCAGAAAGCGAATAGACTTCCACTCGCCGAGCAAGTCATCCGCGCCGAAGTTGAATCTAATTTCTCGTCCGCCGCCGCAGAACAGCTCGCAGTGGTGTTGGACGATTTATCCCGGTCCGAAGAAGCAAAAGCGATCCGCAACGAAAGCGCCAGACGGACGCGTGTCCGTTGGATAGGGCGGTCCCAGCGTCCCAAGGCGACAATTCTCCTGATAGGTGCCGTCGGCGGCAACCACATACCGACCGGATATCTCATCGATTCCGACACTTTCTCGACTCTCTCGGTGACACTTCCGTCGCGCGACCAAACCAACGCGCCCTTCAGCGCCGCGGAAACCCAGGCTTTGAAACGTGTCGACATCATCTTCAACGTTTTGGGCGACGCCGATTGCGACGAGGGTCAGTTGGCGGCCGCAGACGCTCTTTGCAAAACCCTGGGCAAGCCGTTGCTCAATCCGCCGAATGCCATCCTCAAGACGGGACGCGGACGCGCTGCTGAACTGTTTGGCGACATCGATGGTATGATCACACCTGCCGCGCGACGGGCGAGCACCAAGTATCTCTCTGAGCATTCCGTCACTGAACCGCTCCTCGTGCGCCCACCCGGGGATCATGGTGGCGACCGCCTGACCTTGTTGCGCAGTGACAGCGAAAAAGAATCCTATCTAGCGGCAAATCCAGAACGGCAGCTTGTTCTCACACCGTTTTATGATTTCCAGTCTCCGGACGGATATTGGCGCAAATACCGCCTGATCTTTATTGATCGAGAGGTCTTTCCTTATCATCTCGCGATCGGCAGCGAATGGCTCGTGCATTACTGGCGCGCGGAAATGGCGCGAGCCGATTGGAAGAGAAAAGAGGAAGAATGTTTTCTCGCCGACTGGCGCAGCGTTTTCGGTAAATATGCTGCAAACGCCGTCGAAGAGGCGGCGCGACGTATGGATCTCGACTATTGCGGTATGGATTGCGCGCTGACCAGAGACGGCCGCGTTCTGCTTTTTGAATCAAACGCCTGCATGCTCATCCACCTCTGCGAGCCGCCCGCAGCATTCCCCTACAAGCATCGCTACGTACCGCTCATACGCGAGGCCTTCACCCGCTTGGTCCTCGCCCGCGCCCGAAGCCATTCGGCGCAAGCCGAGGGCGTTGCTGATGAGGATAACCAACGTGCCTTTACAGGCTAGCGAGCCTCTGCGGCCCTAACCCTCCTCTCGGCGCCAGATCGTCAGCGCGCCGCTTGAGCCAAGTCCCGCCCTGCATGTCTGCTTCCGCTGCACAGTCGTCTACCCATGCGACGAAGTTCGACGATTGCTTTCGAAGTTCTTCCAGTTTGATCGTCCGCCTGACTTCCATCATGCGGCCTGGGTGATGCGGAAAGACAGGCTTGCCATCGCGACCGACGTTCCACCGGCAAACAATGTGAAGATCGCCGTCGCCCGCTGCGCCCTCTTTCATGATTTCGATAAAAATATCGTCGACTGGAAGGATTTCCGAGCAGCCCCCGCCAAACCCCACGAAAAGCAGGATCTGCGAAAGATTTTGCGACCGCCTCAGTGCATTGCGCAAAATAACGTGCCGGTGCAGCGATCTCATCGCATTCTTGAATTCGACGCTCAGCATATGAAGGAGGGCTGTTCCGCGGTCGGGTTCGCCGCTTCGCCAAAGGGTTTGCTCGGCGTCGTATTCCAGGTCGATAGGATTGGAGGAGGTGTTTACGCTGATGCGCATGGCGGGCTCCGAATATATTCGGCTGCGCGGTGATTGCAGACACCGTCGCATTTCCTTTGTGAATCCCGCAGGCTCAATACAAATCCGAAAACTGAGACAAAAGAATGTCCAACGCGAGTATTTGGCGAATTTGGATGGACTTCTGTTCCCGTTTTCAAATTCGGAAATAAGACGACGGCATGTATTTACATTTCGCAGCGGAGCGCAGCCATTTCCGGGAATGCCCTCCTCGCCTTACGATTTGTCCATAGAGATATCGCGACGGTTGTCGTCTCAACTATCGAGCGCCACATCCGGATTGGGAGATGTTCACCGACCCACCAGAGTTCCAGATCGCGGAACTCTTCGAGCCGCGCACCCCCGGCGGATGGGCGCCTCCGCCCGCATTCCCCTCAACAGATTAGGAGAAAACGGCTATGTCAGATCTCAAAACCTCGGTTCTGAAACGACCGGCTACTTTCATTGGCGCGGCGCTGTTATCCACGCTGCTTGCCGGTACCGCTGCGTTTGCTGCCAGCAGCACGCCCGCATCCATCATCGCGATGAGTCAAAAGCCGAAGAATAACTCAGTCACGATCACCTACGCATTCTTGCCTAAGGCCGGCTCGCTCGACCTCTACGCTGCAGGCCGTTCCGGAAAGCGGGAAGGCAAACCGCTCGCGAGCGTGGCCTTGAAGGCTGGCGATCATCGCGATGTCGAGATGAAACTGACACCTGTGCCTGATAAAGGCGCGCGCTTGGTTGCGGTCATCGAGCAGTCCGGACAGCCGATCAAGCACTCCGGCGATCGCCCCGAGCGAACATTCTCGGTTCTTTGAGCGTGAATGCCCGGCGTTTGATGGGCGGCGGACCAGCGCCGCCCTTTACAATCGCTCTCGCCAACAAGCATTAAAGCTGCCGGACCGCGCCCTTCGATGCGCTGGTTGCCAACATCGCGTAAGCTTTCAGCGCCTTCGAAACCTTCCGGCTTCTCTTTTCTCCCGGTTGCCAGCCCATGCGCTCCTGTTCGGCACGCCGAGCTGCCATCGTCTCGTCGCTGATGTCGAGGTGAATGCGCCGTGCGGGAATATCGATCTGAATGGTATCGCCCTCACGCACGAGAGCGATCGCACCGCCCGCGGCCGCCTCCGGCGAAACATGTCCGATCGAGAGGCCCGACGACCCGCCGGAGAACCGCCCATCGGTGACGAGCGCACAGACTTTCCCGAGACCTTTCGATTTCAAATAGCTCGTCGGATAAAGCATCTCCTGCATGCCCGGCCCGCCCTTGGGCCCCTCATAGCGAATAAGAACGACATCTCCCGACTTGATACGTCCCCCGAGGATCGCCGACACGGCGGCATCCTGGCTTTCAAAAACGCGGGCTCGCCCGCTGAATCGCAGGACGCTGTCATCGACGCCGGCCGTTTTGACGATGCAGCCTTCTTCCGCCAAATTCCCAAACAGCACGGCGAGACCGCCGTCCTGTGAAAATGCGTGCGCCTTGTCCCGGATGACGCCCTTTTCTCGATCAAGATCGAGTTCCGCGTAACGGCGGTTCTGGCTAAACGCGACCTGCGTCGGGACGCCCCCGGGCGACGCCCGATAGAATTCAGCGACGGACTCGCTGGAGGCCTGCCCGACATCCCAGCGCGACAGCGCATCTCCGAGCGTAGCTGCATGGATCGTCGGGACATCGGTGTGGATCAGGTTCGCGCGATCGAGTTCTCCGAGGATCGCCATGATGCCACCGGCGCGATGAACGTCCTCCATATGAACGTCGGATTTCGCCGGCGCGACCTTGCACAGGCACGGCACTTCGCGCGACAGACGGTCAATGTCGCTCATCGTGAACGGCACCTCGGCTTCTTGCGCCGCCGCCAGCAAATGCAGAACGGTGTTTGTCGAGCCGCCCATCGAGATGTCGAGAGTCATCGCATTTTCAAATGCGGCGAAATTCGCGATGGTTCTCGGAAGGGCGGTTTCATCGTTTTGCTCATAATAACGCCGTGCCAAGTCGACGATGAGGTGACCGGCCTCTACGAACAGCCGCTTGCGATCCGCGTGCGTCGCAACGATCGAACCATTCCCCGGAAGTGAAAGGCCAAGCGCCTCCGTGAGGCAGTTCATCGAATTGGCCGTGAACATTCCTGAGCACGAACCGCATGTTGGACACGCCGATCGCTCCATGGCCATGACGGCCTCGTTCGAAACCCGGTCATCGGCCGCTGCTACCATGGCATCGACGAGATCGATCGCGGTTTGCTTGCCGTCGTGAACGACTTTCCCCGCCTCCATCGGCCCCCCCGAGACGAACACGGTCGGAATGTTCAGCCGGAGACTGGCCATCAGCATACCGGGGGTGATCTTGTCGCAATTGGAAATGCAAACCATGCCATCAGCGCAATGCGCGTTGACCATGTATTCGACGCTATCTGCAATCAGCTCGCGCGAGGGCAGCGAATAGAGCATTCCATCGTGCCCCATCGCGATTCCGTCATCAATTGCGATCGTGTTGAATTCCTTGGCGACCGCACCCGCGCGCTCGATTTCGCGAGCGACAAGCTGCCCAAGATCCTTCAGATGCACATGCCCCGGAACGAATTGCGTGAACGAATTCACGACAGCAATGATCGGTTTTCCGAAATCCTCGTCCTTCATCCCCGTGGCGCGCCATAGACCCCGCGCTCCGGCCATGTTTCTGCCGTGCGTTGTGGTGCGAGAACGATAGGGTGGCATGTCGATGACCTTCCTTCTAAAGCGCCGACTGTTTGCCCCACAGCCGATCAGCGCAGCCAAATAGCATGATCGCCGTTAGAACAAATAAAATAATCATGTCGCGGATTCATAGCCTGTTTACTACGGCGATCTCGACGCACTTCGTACGCCGGGGCGGCCGAAAAGGTGCAGATTCGGCGGTTCATCGAGGCTTCGCTGTCCAGGCTTAGTACGTCGTTGCATCGCGATCCGGGCATCCTGCCGTCGCCACTCCTTTCCCCTGCCACGCACATGCGAATGGCCCCGCAGAGCCCTCATGGTTAGTGGCCCTCGCTGGCACCAGCTTGACTTTCATCAAAGAAGAAAAAAGCGCACGGGCGAAATCTGGCTCATCTGTCGGAGAACGCTCATGCCATCACCCTTGAGACACTTCATCGATACCCAGGACTTCTCGCGTGAGGAGCTGCTGCGGATAATGGAACTCATTCGGCTCTTGAAAGATGCCGACAAGAACGGAGCCTGCCCTCGGCTTCTTCAGGGGGCGTCCCTGGGAATGATTTTCGAAGAGCCGTCGACCCGGACACGGGTGTCATTCGAAGTCGCCATGACCAAGCTCGGCGGCCACGCCCTTTATCTCAGACCCGGCGAAATCCACCTTGGTCAGCGCGAAAGCGTCAAGGACACGGCGCGCGTCATCAGCCGAATGGTCGACGTGATCGAGGCTCGCACCCTCAAACATCAAACGGTACTCGACCTCGTTGCCAATGCCACCGTGCCGGTCATGAACGGATTGACCGACTACAACCATCCGACCCAGGTTGTTTGCGACGTCTTCACGATGATGGAGCACAAGCTTCCTGAAAAATCGCTTTCGGATCTGCACGTCACGTTCGTCGGCGATGCGACCAACGTCTGTTCATCGTTGATGATGATCTGCACCCAGATGGGGATGCATTTCACGCACGTCGCCCCCCTACGCTATCAAGCACCCAAAGCGTGGCAGGACATCGCCCGCGCGAATATCAAGAAATCCGGTGGAAGCCTGACCGTCACCGACGATGTCGATGCCGCCGTGAAGGACGCCGACTTTATCTATACGGACCTGTGGTGGTGGATCGGACAGGAATCCGAAATTCCCGATCGCAAGCGCGCATTCATGCCGACGTATCAGGTCAACGACAAGCTGCTCGCTCGTGCTCCGGCGCACGCTAAGTTCATGCACTGCCTGCCCGCATCGCGCGGCGTGGAGGTGACGGACGCCGTCATGGATGGACCGCGGTCGATCATCTATGACCAGGCAGAAAATCGACTGCACACGGAAAAGGCGCTCCTCGCTTATTTCGTCTATCCGCGTCTGAAATTTGCAAGTCCGAACGTCGTTTCCAACTACCGAACCTGCGTCGACGATTTTCTCCACGCGTCCGAACTCGTCGGCTGAGAAAGATATTCAAGGAGTGTCTCTTATGGCCACTACAGCCCAAAGCGCCCCAACCGCTCCCCGTTTTCGCAAAGTTCTTCACGGACTCGATATGACGCTGTTCACCGTCTGTGCGGTCCTCGTTATCGATCAGCTGACCGCCGCCGCTTCTATCGGCGTCCAATCGATCTTCTGGTGGATCTTCACGCTTGTTCTGTTCTTCATTCCCTATGGATTAATCACTGCGGAACTCGGCAGCACATATACCGAGGAAGGCGGAATCTACACTTGGGTCCGCCGCGCCTTCGGGCCCGTCTGGGCGGGCCGCACCGCTTGGCTCTGGTGGGTCAACGTCGCGTTTTGGATGCCGTCCGTCTACATCCTCTTTGCGGGCATTCTCGCCGAGATCGTGGCACCCGACATGAGCCTCTCTACGAAGATCGTCGTCACCCTCGTCCTGACATGGCTCACGGTGGGGATCAACATCATAACCCTCGAAGTCGGAAAATGGGTTCCCAACATCGGTGCCGTCTTCAAGGTGGTGATTATGCTTTCGCTCGGCATCGGCGGAATTGCCTACGCGATGACCCACGGCTCCGCCAACGAGTTTAGCGTCGCGGCCCTCACGCCGCACTGGGGCGATAGCCTCGCGTTCCTTCCCGTCATCATCTACAATTTCCTCGGCTTCGAGCTGATGTCCGGCGCCTCCGAAGAAATGGAAAATCCGGCGCGAGACGTCCCGTGGGCGATCGTGCGCTCCGGCGCCGTCATTGCGTTCTTCTATATCTTCGCAACGGTCGGAATTCTGCTGGCTCTCCCGATTGCGGATATCGGTCTCATCAAGGGACTTCCCGACACCTTCCAGAAGATCTTCGGAGCTGGAATCTCGGGCAACATCCCGGTCCTCGCGCTCTGCATCATGAGCCTTTACACGTTCGTCGCGAACATGACGACGTGGACGATCGGCGCAAACCGGTCGGCCGCCGAGGCTGCCAATCGCGGCGATCTACCGGCAATCTTCGCCAAGCTCCATCCCGTGTACAAGACACCGGCGAACTCGGCGATCTTGTGCGGCATCATCGCCAGCGCGGTATTGTTCATCTATGGCTTCCTTGCGAAGAGCTCGGAGGATCTCTTCTGGACGCTCTTTGCATTCTCATCTGTCGTTTTCCTTCTGCCGTATTTCCTTCTGTTCCTGTCGTTTCTGAAACTTCGCCGTGTCGACGCTGACCTGCACCGTCCCTACCGTGTTCCCGGCGGTTATCCGGTCGCAGTTTTGCTGAGCGTCGTCTGCATGCTCTTCGTCCTCCAGGCGATCGTCTTCTTCATCTATAAGCCCGGCGCGGTCGACATGACCTATGTGAGCGCCGTCGTCGGCGGCGTTCTTCTGACGGTGATCGCCGGAGAATTCCTCGTCCACGGACAGCGCCCTCAGCCGACGAAGACTGTAAAGGAGATCGCCCATGTCTAAGGTTCTTACCACGACACCTCGCCAGGACGGCTTCCGCATGCCGGCAGAGTGGGAACCTCACATCGGCTGTTGGATGCTGTGGCCTGAGCGCTCGGACAACTGGCGAAACGGCGCAAAACCCGCGCAGCACGCCTTCGCCGCTGTGGCCGCGGCGATTGCTCAGGGCGAGCCGGTTACGGTTTGTGCGTCTCCGGCGCAGTATCTCATTGCGCGCGAAATGCTGGATCCAGCCGTCCGCGTGGTCGAGATGACGAGCAATGATAGCTGGATCCGCGATTGCGGCCCGACGTTCGTCGTCAATGACGGCGGTCAGGTGCGCGGCATCGATTGGAAATTCAACGCCTGGGGTGGTCTCGCGGGTGGTCTCTATTTCCCCTGGGACCAGGACGATCTCGTCGGCGAAAAGGTCATCGAGCTTGAACGTGACGACCGCTACGCTCCCGATTTCATTCTGGAAGGCGGTTCTATTGACGTCGACGGCGAAGGCACACTGCTGACAACGGAAGAATGCCTGCTCAACCCGAACAGAAATCCCGATAAGAGCCGCGAACAGATCGAGCAGTATCTCAAGGATTATCTCAATCTCAAAAAGATCCTGTGGCTCAAAAAAGGTGTCTACCTCGATGAGACGAGCGGCCACGTCGACAATTTCTGCCGGTTCGTGGCGCCCGGAGAAGTCGTGTTGACATGGACGGAAGACCGCTCCGACCCGCAATACGAAATTTCGGCCGACGCTCTGGAGCGGCTCAAGGGCGCGACGGATGCCAAGGGCCGACCGCTGAAGATTCATAAGCTCGTGGGGCCGAAGCCCGTCCTGATCACAAAGGAAGAAGCAGCCGGGGTGGATAAGGTCGCAGGCACCCTTCCACGCGAGTCGGGCGATCGGCTGGCTGCGTCGTACGTCAATTTCTACATTGCAAACAAAGTCATCGTGATGCCGTACTTCAACGACGCCGCCGACGTGCCGGTGCAGCAGATGCTCGCGAAATTGTTCCCGACCCGACGCATCATCGCTGTTCCGGGACGTGAGATTCTGCTCGGCGGCGGCAACATTCACTGCATTACGCAGCAGGAACCACTTGGACGACGCGTGGTCCAAATGGCCGGAGCTGCATGACGGATGCGGATTGTCATCGCGCTTGGCGGCAACGCGTTGCTTAAACGTTGTGAGCCTCTGTCGGCAGAAAATCAGCGGAGAAACATGCGCGCGGCGGCCGATGCGCTAGCGCGGGCATGCGAAGGCCATGAAGTCGCGATTGTCCATGGCAACGGCCCGCAGGTCGGCTTGCTCGCACTGGAAGCCGACGCATATAAGGCGCTCCCACCTTACCCGCTCGACGTGCTTGGCGCGGAATCGCAAGGCATGATCGGCTATGTAATCGCGCAGGAGCTCAGAAATGCGAGCCCTGGCCGGCCTGTAGGCGCATTGATCACGCAAACGATCGTCGACCCGGGCGATCCGGCATTCAGCAGGCCGTCGAAGCCGATCGGTCCGGTCTATAATCGCGACGAGGTCGAAGCTCTCAAGGCCCTACACGGCTGGACCTTCGCGCGGGACGGCAAAGCGATGCGAAGAGTCGTCCCCTCGCCTAAGCCGATGGAAATCGTCGAACTGCCCCTTATTGAAGATCTTGTTGCCCGCGGCGTCACCGTCGTTTGTGCAGGTGGAGGCGGCATACCCGTCTACCGCAAATCTGATGGACAACTCGCAGGCGTCGAAGCTGTGATCGATAAGGATCTGGCGGCGAGCCTGCTCGCGGAACGGATAGCGGCCGATCGATTGGTGATCTTGACTGACGTCGACGCCGTTTATCTCGATTGGGGAAAGGCGCAGCAGACGGCGATCGGCAAGATCACATCGGCGGAGCTAAGACGTCATTTGTTCGCGGATGGGTCCATGGCGCCCAAGGTGACAGCCGCCTGCGATTTCGCAGAACGGACCGGCCGGCCCGCCGCGATCGGATCGCTGGTTCAGGCGCGCGAAGTGCTTTCCGGGCAGGCCGGAACGATTGTTCACGACTGATGAAACTCCGCGCGCTCGGCTGAAATAACGCCACCGCCTCGTTGTTCGCAGACCTGCGGAACCACGGTTCGAAACACGCCGCTCGGAACTCCGGCTGAAGCATGTCGTTCCCGATCCAGAGCAACCCTGGAGACGACATGCTGTCCATGAAAGTTGTAGATATCGAACGCTTCGGCGGCTCTGACGTTTTAAAAATGGATGAACTACCCCTTCCGACACCCAAAGAGCATGAGGTGCTCGTGAAGGTGCACGCCGCCGGCGTCAATCCGGTCGATTACAAGATTCGCGCAGGCCACTATCCGGCAGTCAAAGAAGATGCGCTTCCCTATGTGCTTGGCCGCGACGCCGCAGGCGACGTCATAGCTGTCGGCCCAGAAGTGACAAAGTTCAGAATCGGCGAATACGTATTCGGAATGCCGGGCATCCGGCGGGGTGCCTATGCGGAGTACGTTCTCCTGAAGGAAAACGAAGCTGCGCATGTTCCAGCCGAACTGGACTATATATCCGCGGCGGCAGTTCCTCTGGCTGCTTTGACGGCATGGCAAGGTCTCTTCCGTCATGGCCGTTTGCGAGCCGGTCAGAGTGTTCTCATCCATGGCGGCTCAGGCGGGGTCGGTCATTTCGCAATCCAGTTCGCCAAGGCACGCGGCGCTCAGGTCATCACGACAGTTGCGGCCGAGCATACGGAATTCGCGCGCAAACTCGGTGCGGATCGGATCATCGATTACAAAGCGAGGCGCTTCGAAGACGAGGTTGAGAATCTCGACATGGTCTTTGATCTCATCGGCGACGAAACGCAGGACAGATCGTTCGGATGCATCAAACGCGGCGGGGTGCTCGTTTCGACATTGAACGAACCGTCACAGGAAAGGGCGGCCGAGCGTGGAATCCGCGCTTGTCGCTATACGGTCGAGGAAAGCGGCGAAGACCTTTCCGAGATTGGTCGCCTTATCGATGCCGGGTTGGTGAAACCGCATATCAGCAGAGTCTTCTCATTTGACCAAGCTCCGGAAGCACAGGACTTCCTGGAGAAAACTCATCCCGAGGGGAAAGTGGTCCTTGCTGTCGATGCGATGGAAATGGAGACTCCCGTAACGAGCATTCCATAGCGAAGGGCCGCGATAGCTATGCGGAGAAAGCGCATCTAACGGTTGGACGTGAAGACGACGCGACAAATGCGACCCGCTTTTTCGTCTGCAATATATTGCGGCCCATCGGTCCCGACCGCGATTCGAAGGCGCGGGTGGCCGCGCTACGCGCCCTTGTATCGCGCGCCATTGCGTAGAGCGTCTTTAGTTTTCTTCGATAAGGGGGACGAACGGATGCGGAGAAAATCGAGCACCGCGACCTCTTCTGGCGCCAGGGCCGTGAGTTCTTGCTCGGATTGCTTCCGAGAGTTTGTTTTCATCTCGAACAGCCCCGCGCCTTCGAGATAGGCGGTCAGGACTTCAGGGTGGACATAACATTTTCGGCAGATCGTCGGCGTATTTCCAAGACGCGCCGCAACTTCGCGAATGGCATCCCGAACGTTCCGCTTGGCAGCCGCAAGGGTCTCGAATGTTTCGAATGCATTGAGGGCGATCGCCGCGAGAACCGTTCCGTGCCACGTCCGAAAATCTTTGGCTGTTATTTCCCTGCCGCTGATTTCCCCCAGATAATCGTTGACGTCGGAGGACGCCACATTGCGTGTCTCTCCCGTTTCGTCGACATATTGGAACAGGTGTTGCCCAGGCAGGTCTTGGCAGGAGCGGATCACTTTTGCGATGCGACGGTCGCGCAGACTCAAATTCCATTCTTTGCCGCTCTTGCCCTTGAACTTGAACTTGAGCGCCGAACCCGAAATGGCAACGTGCGGACGTTTGAGCGTCGTCAGTCCGTAGCTTTTATTGTTCCGCGCATACTCGTCGTTGCCGATACGGATAAGCGTCGCCTCAAGCAGATACACGACGGCCGCCAGCACCTTTTCCCGCCTCAAACCCGAAAGAGCGAGGTGCTTGTCTACCGTCGCCCGCACCTGAGGCAGTACCTCGGCAAAGGCAATCATTTGATGATATTTCGTTTCCTCCCGCATGGCTCGAAAATGCGGATGATAGCGATATTGCTTCCGACCCCGCGCATCCCTGCCCGTTGCCTGTATATGTCCGTTGAGCTGCGAGCAGATCCACACGTCCGTCCACGCCGGAGGGATGACGATTCCACGGATGCGGTTGAGCGTCGCCGCATCGCGGACGGATCCGCCTCGTGCATTTAGGTACTCGAAGCCCTTTCCGCGCCGCCGCCGCCGAATGCCCGGATCGCTGTCGCTCACGTAGGTCAGCCCTGCACTTTCTGCCGCTTCCTTCGTGTCAGCTATGGCCTCGGTGGCAGATACGTTGAGGGTCAACATGGGCAAGCCCGGCTATGGCATTCGCCGCCGATAAACACGGCGCGAACCCGGGCAGTTCCACGATCGCGCTGCGAGAAAAAATCTGCGCGCCCAGTGCGCCAGTCAGCAGCCGAGCGCGGCCGTTCCCATAAAGCAATCTTTGGCCACAAAATCGCAAAAGAACCGAGATGCAACCAATGCAATTGGAAAGGCAGGCTCGACTTTCTTCGTCCAAAGCGAGAGCATTCTTATGCGGGCGGGCCGGCGGTTTCGTAACCGCATGCAAACGCGATCGCCAAAAATGCAGGACCTAGACTTGCGGCACCGCCGATAACGAAAATGATCGAGCTGAAGTACTCCGTCGGCTGAGCAACGAGTTCACCCAAATCAAGCACGTTCATCCAAAGTAATGCGAGGGCGAATACCGCACCCGCCAGCACCGCTCCCGTCGCATCTCGAAGCGGCAGATAAAGCATAGGATCTGTTTTGCGGGTCATCTCGGAAAAACGGGCCTGCTGAAAACCCGTTCCTCCAAATTTGCGAATGCTTTTTACGAATTTCCGATGACATGGGTTCGAAATTCCGCCCAAGCCGCGATGAACTTCGTTTTCGCGTCCGATTTCTCCGGAAAGATTGGCATTTCTAGAGAAAGGCAACGCAATGGCTTCATCACGGCCCACGGCCTCGTTTAAGCCAACGAAACCCGAAAAAGCCTCCAGGCGTTATCTGCCTATTCGCCCGGCAGCCGCCGCGGGTGACGAGGGACGTATGAATGGTGAAAGAAAAAGAAGCCGAACCCAAGCTGGCACTTCCGGCACACGGGAGCGCAACGCTCCCGAGCGTCATTATCGACGCTTACAACGCCGAAATTCAGGACGACGAGGGTTTCATCGGCGACAAAGTGTGCAAAAGCGTTTTCTGGGAGCTTGTCGAGAAGTGGCGACGCCCCCTGCGCGAGGAGGGTGAAGATCCATTCGGCAAAACGCCCACCGAAGACCTCAACAAAAAACAGCTTGCGGAGGAATTAGAGAAAGGCGATGCGGAAGCAGCCGCCCTGGTTCAAAGCGCAATCGAAGATTATTCACAGGAGTTCGCGAGAGTCATACAGCGCTTCCTGAAGCTCAAGTCATGGCGCGACACAGAAACGATCGTCATCGGCGGCGGCTTTCGCGGCAGCCGCATCGGCGAGCTTGCAATCAATCGTACCGCGTTGCTTTTGAAATCCGAAAAAATAGACGTCGCGCTCGAGCTTATCCATAACAAGCCCGACGATGCCGGCCTCATCGGCGCAGCTCACCTCCTTCCGCCGTGGATGCTCAAAGGACATGACGCGATGCTGGCCGTCGACATCGGTGGTACAAATATTCGCGTCGGCACGGTCACGCTCAATCTGCATAAGTCTCCCGATCTGACGAAGGCGAAGGTCGCCAAGTCGAAAATCTGGTGCCACGCGGAGAAAGCTGTCGACCGTGACCGTGCCGTGCGCAAATTGGCAGAGATGCTCGAAGAGCAAATATCGTGGTGCGAGGAAGAAAAACTCATGCTTGCGCCTGTGGTCGGAATAGCATGTCCGGGGATTATCAAAGAAGATGGCTCCATTGATCGCGGCGGCCAAAATCTTCCGGGAAACTGGTCGGCGAAGGGCTTTCATTTGCCGAGCAGCATTCAATCCGCCATTCCCGAAATCCAGGGATCGGAAACGTTGATCGTCCTGCACAACGACGCAGTCGTCCAGGGCCTCAGCGAACTTCCTCATATGCAGAAGCTCGAGCGGTGGGGTGTCCTTACGATCGGGACCGGCCTCGGCAACGCGCGGTTCACAAACCGCGGGAGGAACAAATAATCGGCCTCGCTTACGCCTCCAGCAAATCTTCCAATCGGATCGGAAGATGCCGGACCCTTTTTCCGGTTGCGTGATAGACCGCATTGGCAACCGCTGCATTCGTTCCGACATTGCCAAGCTCGCCCAGCCCCTTGACGCCGGCCGGGTTCACCTCATCGTCGACCTCGGAAAGCAGTATCACGTCGACGTCTCGCAAATCGGCATTGACCGGAACGAGATAGTCCTGGAGATCACGATTAACGTAGCGAGCGTTCCGACTATCGACTTGCGTTTCTTCGAGAAGAGCGGAACTCATTCCCCAAATCATCCCGCCCATGAGCTGGCTGCGGGCCGTGCGCGTGTTCATGATCCGGCCCGCAGCAAAGGCACCGACCATGCGCGGCACTCTGATCTCGCGCGTGCGCACGTTGACGCGCACCTCGACGAACTCGGCGCCGAACGCATACATCAGTTTCTTCCCCTTCGATCCACCGACAAGCGTGCTCTTGCCATCGTAGAGTGCCTGCACCGCATTAGGCGGCGCTCCGTCCGGAATGAATTCGGCGTACTCTTCGATCATTCCCGCACCAAGTGCCTTGAACACGTCTTTGAGCTTCTGCGAGGCACCGTCCGACGCAGCGACCGCGCCATTTTTCAAGTTGAGATCCGTGACCTTTTTGCCCGCAAGAGGGCCGGCATTGGATTTGACGGCCGCTTCGAAGAGCTTGGCCCGGATGCCGTCGCACGCCTTCAAAACGGTCGAGCAGACGCTGGCCGTGCTGTTGGAACCTCCCGACACGGGCGCCGGGGGAAATTCGGTATCGCCCATCTCCGACTTCACGGCCTCAAGGTCCACGCCCAGGCGCTCCGCTGCCATCTGCGCCGCGACGGTTCGGACGCCGGTGCCGATTTCGTGCGACGCGCTCTGCACGACGACCGTACCGTCGGCAGAAAGGCGCACACGCGCAGCGGCTGCTCCGACGTGGGTCGGATAGACGGCGGTCGCGCATCCCCACCCAATGAGCCAGTCGCCATCGCGCGTCGAACCAGGTTTCGGATTTCGCCTCGACCATCCGAACGCTTTCGATGCTTCGTCGTAGCAGGCCACGAGCGACCGGCTCGTGAATGGCTTGCCGGATACCGGATCAGTTTTTGTATCATTCAATCGCCGCAACTCGACCGGATCCATATCGAGCTGATAGGCCAGCTCGTCGATCGCGCTTTCGAGCGGAAACATATAAGGCGTCTCGGGAGGCGAACGCATATAACCGGGCGTCTGCCGATCCGCTTTGACGAGCTGCACTTTGCTGCTCACCGCCCCGTAATCATACATTCGTGTCGTTGTATCGACGCCGCCCACGACGTAGTTGTCGATGCGCGATGTCAACTCTTTGCCTTCATGGCTGAATGCCGCGAATTTACCGTCGTGCGTCGCACCGAGCCGAATCCGATGGCGCGTCTCCGCACGATACGTCGCCGTCGTGAAGCCCTGCATCCGATTGACAACGCATCGAACGGGCCGATTGAGGCGCCGAGCCGCAACGGCAACAATCGCGGTCCGTGGCGTCATCGGCCCCTTGGAGCCGAACCCGCCGCCAACGTAAGGGCTCACGACCCGAACCTTCTCGAGATCAATCTGCAATTGCTTGGCAATGGCGGCTTTGAATCCATAAACGTTCTGTGTCGGCTCATAAACCGTGAGTTGGTCATCCCTCCAAACGCACGTTGTCGAAAAGAGCTCGATCGGATTATGCGTTTCAGATGCGGTCGCGTACTCGGCGTCGACTTTAACTGGCGCACCAGCGAAAGCCGTCTCGAAATCGCCCGCCTTCGGATCTTCTGGATACATCGGACTGGCGCCGGCGGCGGATATCGTCTCCGTTCCCTCAGATTCGATCGTCGCGCTCGCCGGTTTTTCGGAATAACTCGCGCGAACAAGCTCCGCGCCCCGCGACGCCGCCTCGAACGTATCGCCGACGACAAGTGCCATGATTTGCCCATCGTGCATGATGCTCTTTTCACGCAGAGGAGCGAGCGACGTAGAGGTGGAGTTGCCATAAGCGGGCGCTTTTACCCCAGTCATATCTCCGTAGCTGATGACATCGAGGACGCCCGGAGCAGCCTTGGCATGAGACAGGTCGATGTCGGTGACAGTGCCGCGCGAGATCGGACTCGTGACGAGAACGCCGAACGCGAGATTGTTGAGCGAGATGTCTGCCGAATAGGGCGCTTCGCCGGTAACTTTCAATCGCCCATCGATGCGCGCCGCAGGTTGACCTTGATTTTTCCGGGGCGGCGGTGCGGCAACTGGCATCTCAGACCCTCATGTCTTTCGCTTCGAGCAGCGCGCGGACGACCGTCGCCTTCCCGAGTGGAATTTTGAAAGCATTGTGCGGGCGCGGCTTGGCATCGGCGAACGCGATGTCGGCGGCCGTCTGCGCCGCTTTTTCGTCGAGGACTTTACCCCGCAAGCTCTGCTCGGCATCGCGGGCGCGCCAAGGCACCGTCGCAACTCCGCCAAGTGCAAGGCGTGCATCCCGCACCGTATCGCCCGCGAGATCCAATCCGACGGCAACGGACGCGAGCGCGAACTGATATGACTGGCGATCTCGGATCTTAAGATAGCGCGAGCGGCGCGTATGCGGTCCCGCCGGAACGGCAATAAACGTGATGAGTTCGTCTTGGTCGAGCGTCGTTTCGATATTCGGCGTTTCGCCGGGCAACCGATGAAGTTCGGCGAATGGGATTTTTCGTCGGCCCCGGCGCCCCAGGGTCTCCACCGTTGCGTCGAGCGCGATGAGAGCTTGGGCAAAATCCCCGTGATAGGTCGCAATGCAGGCGGGTCCGCCGCCGAGGATCGCGTGCTCGCGGTTCATGCCGTCGAAGGCCGCGCAACCGGCGCCTGGATTGCGTTTGTTGCATGACCACGAAATTTCCCGGAAATATTCGCAGCGCGTCTTCTGCAGAATATTGCCGCCGAGACTCGCCATGTTGCGGATCTGCTGGCTGGCCGCCAGCATCAGACTTTCCGCGATGACGGGGTAGTCTCGCTTGATCGCCGGATGCTCCTGCGCCTCCGCCATGCGAACAAGCGCACCGAGCCGGAGGCCCTTGTCGTTAATCTCGATCTGCCCGTGCACGCCCTGCGCAAGCGCGTTGACATCAACAAGCCGATCGGGCCGCAGTACATTCAGCTTCATATAGTCGAGCATATTCGTGCCGCCGGCTATGAACTGCGAACTGGCGCCCTGGAAAGCGGCCGCGTCGACCGCCTCAATGGGATCGTTTGCCCGACGAAAAGAAAAAGGCTGCATCAGGTCCGTTCCATCTCGGTCTTGGCTTGTTTCACGGCGGCAACGATATTCGGATAGGCCGCACAGCGGCAGAGATTGCCACTCATGTATTCCCGGATATCATCGTCGCTCTTGGCATGCCCCTCCGCGATGCACGCCACCGCCGACATGATCTGTCCCGGCGTGCAGTACCCGCATTGAAACGCATCGTTATCGATGAAGGCCTGTTGAACCGGATGCAGCGCTCCGGTGTTGCCGGCGAGGCCTTCTATCGTTGTGATTTTCTGCCCTTCGGCCATGACCGCGAGCATCATGCAGGAGAGAATGCGACGTCCCTCGACATGGACCGTGCAGGCGCCGCATTGGCCGTGATCACATCCCTTCTTCGTGCCTGTCAGACCTGCATGATCGCGAACGGCATCGAGCAACGTCGTCCGCGCATCGACTGCCAGTCGGTAATCCTTTTTATTGATGTTGAGCGTCACCGCCTCCGGTTCATCAATACCTGGAGGCATTTTATGCATGGCCGTTGCACCGCTCGCCCGGGGAACAAAAGGCATTGAAGCAGCAACAGCTGTTCCTGCCATAAACAATCGGCGACTACAGTTCGTATGTTGCTCGGAATCCCGGGCCAGGCGATCGTTTTCCAAATGCATACTCCCGCGTCACATCGAGAGGCAAACCTCTCCGGAGTGGTGAAGTTCCGGGAGCGGGTTGAGTGGCGATCTGCGGACGGACGAATTGTGAAGCTGGGAACGGGGCTGGAGAATAGCCGTCAAAGCTCGTCGCGATGGAACTCAGACCGGACGCCGCCGCTTACAGGATCATGCAAAGCGGCAACGACCCTCCGACCATCCCCTTCCCGACACAGGAGCCGGGCGAGCTACCGCCCTTGCCTCCCGAACCCGACAAACCTCCCCAACCTTCGCCTATCCCAATCGACGAACCCGGAGAGCCGAAACCTCACCCGCCGGCGCCATGATAAGACCGAGGAAATTCGTTGCCAAACCGCCGATTGTGACCTCATCAAGCACCGAAATTCACGGCTCACAATTCCGGAAACGCGATTGGGCAGGATGAGACATGCTCCGGTCGATGCGGAAGAAGGCGGCGGCGATCACGAGAACGGTCACCGATGCGCTGGCGAATGGATCACGATCGAGACGCTCAAGTTCATGTCTCCAGTCTCGCCGCTCTCAGGCGGCGCAATAAAACTGCTTCGCTTGTGTATGACCTCCGACACATCCCGGCCCATCTGGTGAGCCCGGTCGTATTTGAATTGAGCTAAATTCCAGCCCTGCCTTTTTAAATCTAAAACGAACTTCCAATGCACCTTGTCCGATCATCGCGTAGCGGAACAAACAAGCGGATTTAGAAATTGGAATGAGGTGCATAACCTTGATGTTCCCTCAGTTTTAGCAATCGCCGGCGGCTTTTTGATCATTCTAACCGCTTGGCTTCCGCTCGTGCTGCGCAAACTACCGCTTTCCCTCCCGATCGTCGCAGTCGCGGGTGGATATGGACTTGCTCTCCTTTTTCCACCGAGCACCTGGAGATCTCACAATTTCGATCTCGGTAACCTGGAGCACGTCAGCGAGATCATTATAATTGTAGCGTTGATGGGCGCGGGGCTGCGGATCGAACGGCCATTTTCCTGGCGAAAGTGGCAAACCGTCTGGAGGCTGCTCGCCATCGCCATGCCGCTGACGATCGGGATGATCACCATCGTCGGACACGTTATGCTTGCTCTTCCCCTTTCAACCGCGCTGCTCCTTGGAGCGGCATTAGCTCCAACCGATCCCGTTCTCGCCGCGGACGTACAGGAGAACCCGCCCAATGAGCCGGACGGGGGTGAGGTCCGCTTTCACCTGACGGCGGAAGCCGGTCTTAATGATGGATTGGCATTTCCGTTCGTTCTTCTGGCCATTGACTTGGTCTTCAGGCAAGGGACCTCAGTCTGGTGGACTTGGCTGCTCGATGACGTACTTTGGGGTCTTCTCTGCGGCGCAGCGGTGGGCTTCGTCAGTGGCCGTCTGTTCGGGTGGCTGACTTTCAAGATCCCACGACTGAAGCTCTCGCGAACAGGAGACGGATTGGTGGCGCTAGGCGTTGCTTCTATCTGTTACGGCGCTGCCCAGCTTCTGCATGGCAATGGTTTCATTGCCGTCTTCATCTCGGCAGTGACGCTACGATCCACCGATCGCACGAGCGATTTCCACGGCGCGATGGCCGAATTTTCCGAGCAGGTCGAGCGCATCCTGATGGTGGCGGTGCTGATCATATTCGGAATGGGCATTGGGACGGGCCTTCTCCAGCCGCTGACGGGAATAGATATCATGGCGGCCATCATAATTCTGTTGCTGTTGCGCACGGCGGCCGCCGGAATAAGCCTTATTGGTGATCGAATTCCCGTCGCCGCGCGCTGGATCATCGCCTTTTTTGGAATTCGCGGCCTCGGCACATTTTATTACCTCGCGTTTGCGATGAACCGCGCGCAATTCCACGACGCGCCTCGAATCGCGGCCGTCGCGTGCCTAGTGGTGTTGATGTCGGTTATCCTCCATGGCGCTGCATCGACGCCCCTCATGGATTGGGTCGATCGTCGGCGTGAAATGGCGCACAATCGAAAAGAAGCTTCGCCGGAAACCAAAATTCAAGATCTCGCCTAGAAGTGCAAAAACGAAGAGCCCCGAGATTTCTCCCGAGGCTCACGCGGCTTCCTCAATAACGACAATACCGGCGGCCATGCCGCCAATAGCAGTAATCGTAATAATCGTCGTAGTAGTCGTCATAGTATGGATCGCCGAAGTAAATACCCGGTCCCCAGCCATAGCCATACCATCCGCCGCCGCGCCAATGGCCGCGACCTCCGTGCCCGTGATAACCACCGTAATGGCCGGCGAAATGACCACCCATATGGCCCATGTGGCCTCCGCCGAAATGGCCGCCACCGAAATGACCGCCACCCATGTGTCCTCCGGCCATATGGCCGCCGCCGAAGCGCGCGTCGGCGGTCGGAACCATGACCGCAAACGACAACGCCGCGGCCACTGCCGCCAACGCTCCGATGTGTTTCCTCATCTTCTTTCCTTTACGTTGCTGTTTCGGCCCAAACACCGAGCTGCAATGGCAACGGCACGAGACTCGGAAAGTTGCAGCGACGAAATGTAAAAGCGTTCACCTTTAGCGCGACACGCGTGGCCGCCGAGCTGCGCTCGAGATTCCCCGCCGAACGAACGTTCGAAACTGTCGGACCGGCTAGCGCTGCGCGGTGTCCGTAAGTGCCACAGCTTGTTGGAAAAGCTTGATGTGCATGAGTTTGGCGCCCTCGGCTTCGGCCATCAGGCGCAGGATCTGACGATTTTCGTCCAGAACGAGTTTTGCGAAATCGGCGTCATCGCCCTCGCGGATCGACGAGCTCGTGTCGATGATGTCGGCAAGTTTGATCAACTTGGCGTTCCAGGGTGCGCGCGCCAGTCGCCATGCCGAAAGTAGTGATCGCATTTTCCGGTTTTCATTCTCATCATCAGTCAACCAATAGACCAATTGGCAGATGTCGGTTCCGAACGTTTTGATGATGTCATCGTATGTCGTCGGCGTATCCTGCACGATATCGTGAAGATATGCTGCGGCGACGATCTCCGGGCTGGAAATTCCGCTGCGCTCGAGAAGAAGCGCCACGGCATCCAGGTGCCCTGCACAGATAATTCCGTTGCATTCGCGTGGGCGCCCGCCGTTAGCCGTCAACGCAAATGCACGGGCGCGATCTACAAGTGACTTGTTACTCAGCACGACACGACAGTCCCCATTGCGGCGCGCTGAAACGCCGACGACGGAGAAAGGTTCCACACTGAGGAAATATTACAAGATGGCGTGAAACCGCGGCGAGGCCTCCGGGTTCGCAAAACACGGCAGCAGGAGGCGAGTTTGTTGCGATGAAAAGAAGGTCCGGACGCCCGGACAGGCGCACCCCAAAAGGAAGGAAGCTGCGGATCGGCCGCAACCGGCCGACCTACTTGGCGTTGTTCATGACCCTCCTCACATTCGTGGCGATCGGCTGGGGAATATCCGAATATCCCTATTGGTCCGAGACGCAGGCGACGCCGGCCACCCCCTGAGACCTCCCGTACTAGGTCGCGGAACGCGGGACCGCGCATAAACGTAACTCGCGAAACGGATCTCAGAAGCGAATCCAGAAATGCCGCACACGCCCAATTCGGTCTTGCGAGACAACGGGTTGTCGATCGCCTTTGGCGTCCTTTTCCTGGGCGCAATCGCCGCGCAAAGCATTACGGGGCTGATATCTTATAACGGCGATCGCGCGGCAGCGGGCCTTAGCCCACTTTCATATCCCTCGTTTTTGGCCTCGGGGACTTTCCTCGATGGCGTCTTCAGCAACTGTCAGGCCGCCATTTTGCAGCTGACGGTCCTTATTCTTTTCGGAACCGTCCTCCGCCAGAGAGGCGCGGCACATTCCAGAGAATCCGATGGGCGTCCGGCCTACGCATTTCGTTTCAATTTGCGGCTCCAAGAAAGCTTCACCGGTTGGCTTTACTGCAATTCCCTTTCGTTGGCGTTCATCGGAACGTTTCTGCTCTTTTTCGCACTACACGTTGTGTTCGGAAGCTGGAGCAATAACGAACAGCGGCTCCTCCGGCACCTCAGCCCGATGACGACTGATGAGTATTTCTGGTCAAGCACCTTTTGGTTCTCTGTGATGCAAACCTGGGAAGCGGAATTCTTTGCAATGGGCTTCTACCTGATCCTGAGCATTTTTCTGAGGCAGATAGATTCTCCGGAATCGAAAACCGTCAGCGCCGGCAACGACGCGACAGGTGAAACATATCATTGAACGTAAGGTCGAAATCCCCGTCCATTTAACAAGAGCTTTGCGACCGCGAAAAACGTGGAGCCGCCGGAAAACCCGAGGAACTCGCCCCTCCCGGCGGCGTTGCTTCACTGAGCAAACAGCCCCCGCAATGAAAGAAAGGTGAAAGAATGGGCCTTTTTACAAGAGACATAAAAACCTTCGACGATCTTTTCGTCCACACTCTGAGAGACATTTATTACGCCGAGAATCAAATTCTCAAGGCGCTCCCAACGATGATCGATAAGGCCACCGATCCTACCTTGAAGCAGGGATTCGAGAAGCACTTCAAGGAAACGCGGAATCAAGTTCAGCGGCTGGAAAAGGTATTCGAACTGCATGGAGTCGACGTAAAGGGCGTCACCTGCCCGGCCATTGACGGCATCATAGAGGAAGCTGACGAAGTCGCGGGCGAAGTCGCAGACAAGAACGTCCTTGATGCTGCCCTGATCGCTGCGGGCCAAGCTGTGGAGCACTATGAGATTACGCGCTACGGCACGCTGATCGCGTGGGCGGAACAGATGGGCCGTAAGGACTGCGCAAGTCTGCTACGTCAGAATCTCGAAGAAGAAAAGGCGACCGATGCCAAGCTGACGGCACTGGCTGAATCACGCTTGAATCGAAAAGCGGCGTAGCTTCGTCGGTCGATTGAAACTAACATCAAGCGCCGGAGATCCGGCGCCTTTTTTTTAGCCTCGCGGAAAAATTGGAACGTCGCCGGAGAAGCCATTCCACGGATGTCTTGGCGGAAGTCGCGAAGCCCGGCTCCTTCGCGGTGGCCCTTCGAAACGAACCCACCGGCGAACAAAAAAGGGACGGTCGAGATGACCGTCCCTCTGAGAAGCCTCAACGGTTCTTGTGGCTCTGTTTGCCCGCTTCTCCGTGCTGCTCGTGCGTTCCTCCGCGTTGTCCAGGAGACGAGCTGCCGCCGCCTTGCTGACCGCTTCCTTCGTGGTCCTGGCTTTGTTGGCGGCTGTCATGAGAGTGCTGGCCGCCTTTCTTGCCGGCTTCGGAGGCTTTCTTCGGATCGTCTCGAAAGTTGTTTCCTGCCATAGGTTTGGTCCTTTCGTTTTTCTTGACTGCCAGCTTCATACCGAGCGCCGAGCGTTTGGTTGCGACCTGCACGCACATTTAATGATCGCTCGGCGGATTGAACGGCACATTTTTTCACTCGAAACATTCTTTCGCAGCGAGCGTTGAACGTCCGTACTCGAAAGGCGAAGAGGCCTAACGCAGCGTGACCATTTTTTTGATGAAAACCGGAGCAGCAGCATCCGCCCTTTTGGACCGTCTGGAACAGGCTCTACAGCAGACCACTCACGTTGTTGGACCATTCGCGTTTATGCTGCTCGTCACGTATGTGGCGTTTGAGTTTCTTTACCAACGTCGCAAACGGCGCGCTCCTTTTCGGCTTGGTCCACTGATACGAAAGGGGCAGCGCGACCTGACACTAAGCCGTTGTGCGTCGACCGACGGGGTTCGCCAGAACCTCAGCTTTCGCGCGCCGTCAAGGCAAAAACCTGCAGGATCATGAACTATGAAAACGCTTAGAACCGCAGCCGGCCTCGTCGCCGTCCTGATCGGAACCGTGCCGGTCGCCGCCTATTCTGCTCCTTCCGCTCCCCCGGGCTCGACGATTGGTGGCACTACAGCCGGCACCAGCGAACTATCGCCCTCGCCTCCGTTCAGCTCCAATGGAGCGAGCAGCGGGGAAAGCGGAACCTCTTCCGGCGGTCACAAGGAAAAGCAGTCAACCGGGACCTCTTTGAACACAGACGCGCAACGGAAGGCCGGTGAATCCCAGACGCGTGCGCCGGATAGATGATCCAAATATTGCTGTGGGGCACCCGATAAAGACGATTCTCCGCCGAGTTCCTCACAAACCTCGAGCGGAGATTATTGGGACGTTCCCTGCTTTTTGCCCGTCATGTCGTGCTGATCCGTATTGCGGACTTGGCTGCCCTGGTGCGTCCCCGCCTTGGCGGGCTGATCTCCCGGGAGCGAAGGCTTGCTGCCTTCCGCAGGATTTCCGGAAGCGGGCGTCCCCTCGCCTTGCATTTTTTGACTTTGACCGGTGACATTGACGTGATCAGCGCGCGCCGACAGGCTCATGAGAGCCAAGCATCCGAACCCTAATGCGGCAGCGCGCCCTAGCGCGGTAGGATGACAGTTCCACCCATGGGTGATATCCTTCATGTGGCTATCCGAGAGCTGCTCGTCCCGGCAGATACGTGCCCGCTTGGGACCGGACCGTGCGCCCAGGCCGGAGACGAAAGACTTACGAAAACGGCGACGGCGAATGAAAAGAAGCTTTTCCTCATCGACCTTATCCTCGAGTGGTGGTTGCGGAACGGTGTGAGGGATATTGAGTTCCAGCGCCGTGAAATTCGCCTGCGTACAGGGAGGAAAGTTCGCATTCCGGTGTAATCTTCGTTGTCACGATCAGAGGTCGCGCTTCCGGAAGGAAGAAGGATCGCGCCTCTCGATGGAAGCATCGAAGGAGACGCCGCAGACTCTTTTTCTCGATTGGCCGACGCTACGATGACACGGCCGCGTGCGCGTTTTGAAATTTTCCCCGCTGCCTTTGTTCGAAGCTGCACTGAACACTCATCATCATCTGGAGAAGGTCATTCGAAGCTACGACGCACGTTCAGTGCATCTCGCTGTTGATCGGCGCGCTACTGCAAATTGCAGAGTTAGCCAGATGATTGTACGTATAAGGAATATTTTTTTAGGGTGTAAATTGGTCTGCCCTATGGAGACATTCCTGATCGCAAAGGGCTGGGTGACTTATCGCGCGGACGACGCTGCATATTCCTTCGTCAACACCTGAATCAATCCCAGTGGCGAGCGCGACACGAAAGGCGTGCATGATATGCTCAGCCTACTTACTGATTTGCTCCATTTAAAAAACTCACGCTAGGGTTAGCGCGCAATATTGTTGGCGCGAAAAAATTTTCTTCAGCAATTCTGACAAGTCGGGGGAAATAATGCAGCGTATCCTGCTCACAGGCGCTCTCTTTCTGCCGTTCTGTGCACATGCTAGTTTTGCGTCCGAACTCGTCTACACCCCGATCAACCCTTCCTTTGGTGGAAACGCGTTCAATTCGAGTCATTTGCTGGCGACTGCCCAGGCACAGAACCAGTTCAAGGCGCCGTCTTCAGGCCAGACCGTCGGGCTGTCGGACTCCGACCGCTTCGTCCAACAGCTTCAGGCGCAACTTTACGCAGGCTTGGCTCAGAAAGTCTCTGACGCGATATTCGGTCAGAATGCGCAAAATCACGGAACATTCCAATTCGGAGATCAAAAAATCTCCTTTTTGAATGATGGGACGCAAGTGACTCTCACGATCATCAATACGACCACCGGTCAGACCACAAGCATCTCAGTCCCTTCCGGCACGACGTCCGGCCCCTGAACGCCGCCACACTGCGTTCCCCACCCGATTCGCGATTTTGACGGCAAAGGCTGGATTTGTGAATGTCTAAAATATTAGTCTTTATACAGAAGTTCTGTATCATGATTATATGTTTCGCGCTTTCTGCGTGCAGTGGACCGCTCGCGGAGAAGTTGGCCCAGCCCTCGGCAGGCCTTCTGCCGCCGACACTCAACCCCATCACCGTGATCAATCGTTCCTTGCGGGACATGCCTCCTCCCGAAGGCAGAATTGCAATCGCCGTTTATGGATTCACGGATCAGACGGGACAATTCAAACCTGCCGATACAGTGCAATCTCTGTCGCGCGCAGTCACTCAAGGCGCGACGAGTGTGCTCATCAAGGCTCTTCAGGACGTCGGCGAAGGTTCGTGGTTCAGAGTCGTCGAGCGTGAACGTCTCGATAATCTTCTGAAGGAACGCCATATCATCGCGGACATGAGGGAGCGCTATCTGGGCGAACGTGTCACGGACCCTCGCGCGCTTCCCCCGCTTCTTTTCGCAGGCGTGCTGCTCGAAGGCGGCATCATCGGCTACGACTCGAATACACGGACAGGCGGAGCGGGCGCGCGTTATCTCGCCATCGGCGGCGACGTCAACTATCGGGAAGATACGGTCACGATCTACTTGCGCGCCATCAGCACCAAAACGGGCGAGGTGCTGCTTTCAACGGTCGCTCACAAGACAGTCGTCTCCGTGGGAATTCAGGGCGACGCATTCAAATACGTCGCGTTTGACAAGATCCTTGAGGCCGAAGCTGGCATAACCACAAATGAGCCGGAGCAGATCGCCGTACAACAGGCGATTGAGAAATCCGTCTACGCCCTCGTCGTCGAAGGAGCAGATCGAGGCCTCTGGGCGTTCGCGGACAGGATCTACCAGGACCGTCAGATCGAAAAGCTGAGAGAAGAGCAAGGCATCTACAGCCTGGCGCAAGGGCCGGCGCAGCCCTGGACGACAACGACGGTTGCGGATGCCAAAACTCCACAGACGCAGCGCACCGCGAGTTCACTCGAAGAACGCTCCAAGGCCGATCCTGGGCCAATAGCACAGCAGGCCGCCGATTCTCCGTTCAAGACGGCTTGGCAGACGTCGCCTGGAGCATCCGCGAACGCAGTAGCTAATGTGGCGGACAGCTCTCTCGCATCCGCCGCGGAAAGTGCACGTTGAACGACGGCGGCG
Organism: Pseudomonadota bacterium; assembly: GCA_018242215.1. GTDB lineage: Bacteria > Pseudomonadota > Alphaproteobacteria > Rhizobiales > Hyphomicrobiaceae > Hyphomicrobium_B. The sequence goes on along the minus strand of JAFECG010000026.1, from coordinate 143,987 downwards.
CGAAGCCGGCGACAGATGAATTAGACGTCGAGAATGCCTCGAACCGAAGGCAATTGGCGTCTTGATGCGCTTCGCCGGAGAAGGGCGAGGTTGAAAGCATCGGCCTCCCGGCGTCAGACGCCGCGCAGAGTCCATGCTTTCAAAATGAGGGGGCTCCGCGCGGGTAAAAACCGCATTGGGCCATGGGTAAAGGCAACCGGGGCCACACCGATGCGGATCTCTCCATGCCGTGACGGACTGGCCATTTGAGGAGACCGAGTAATGAAACGAATATTGATGATGACGACGTCGGCTTTGATTTTGAGCGCCGGCGCGGCCTTCGCGGGCAGCAACACCTCGAGCATCAGCTCATACGGCAGCTCGAACAATGTAAGCATCGACCAGATCGCAGGGATGTCCAACACCAACGTATCGACGGTTACCCAAGGCCCGTCGAGTTATTCGACGGGCAATAGTGCCGCCGTAACGCAGGATGGCCACGGCAATACGAGCACATCGAGCATCTCCGAAGACGGCAACTCCAATAGCACGAGTGTTCACCAAGGTGGATATCATTCAACGAACTCGTCCGGCGTAACGGAAACCGGCAATAGCAACTCCGCCTCTATCGAGCAGATCGGCAACGGCGATCATTCCTCGTCGGTTGGCCAGAGCGGCAGCTACAATGCCGCGACCGTAGAGCAGAACGGCCGTGACGATACGTCGAATATCAGCCAGACCGACGCGGGGAACCACGCTGGCGTCAATCAGCACGGCTTCGGCACGAACTCTTCGAGCATCGCACAGAGCGGCTCCTCATCCGGCAACACCGCAGGCGTCGATCAGGGCGGCTTCTCCGACAACACGTCAGGCATAACGCAGACGGGCGATTACAATACCGCCTACGTTACTCAGAGCGGCTTCGGCGGCCAGGTGAATTATTCGAGCATAGCGCAGACAGGTTCGGCCAATTATTCGGCTGTACATCAGCACTGACGTTCATCGTTTCGAGGCAGGGTCTTTCGGCCCTGCCTCGACGGAAAACGATCACGCGCTCCAACGAAGGACGCAAGCATGACAAATGGGCGAAGTGCATTTTTTGCAGCCGCGACATCTATCCTGATGCTATCGGCACCACCGACACACGCTGATGATCTGGATCCCCGCGTGCGTGACTTTCAGGCCTCGCAAATTGATCAGATCCCCCGCAACGATTCCAATGTGACCCAGATCGGTAGCGGCAATTCTTCGATCGTCGATCAGCGCGCACTGGCACAGAAGGCAGCCGCCGACGGCCTGCTCGGAAATTGGGTGAACGTTTATCAAAACGGCTATCTCAACACTTCGACAATCGGCCAGGGCGGCACCGGCAATGACGCACAGGTTCGTCAACAGGGTAACAACAACGATGCGGCTATTTCCCAGAAGGGGACCGATCTCGGCGCCAGCATTACGCAGGATGGAACGGGCCACGAAGCGACGATTCAGCAGTACGGCGCGGGCAAGGAGTTCGATGTTCAGCAGTCCGGTGCGCCGAAGAGCATAGATATACGACAGTACGGCAATGGAACTGGACCACCCATTGCAGTTCGCCAATACTGATGCGGCTTCCCGATAAGGAGTGACCCGTTGCGAAGCACATGCGCATCACGTTCCCTCCTCCGCCTCGTGATCGCCGTAACGGTTCTCGCGAGCGCGATAAGCTTTGCACCTTTATCTTCTGCTTGGGCTCGTTCGGTTCATGAGAACCCCCATGCACGCGCACTGCGGATGAGAATGCGGAGGCACCGCCTCGACCCTTCGTTAGCCCGCGTGCCGCAGATTCCGATCTATCTCCGTCGTTCGTCCCAGCCACGACCATCGAGCTTCTCGCGAAATGGGTCTCAAAGCGACGCTTTCGTGAACTCTCTCCTTGCGACGGACGGTTCGCGCGACGGCAATGAATTCGACCTTCCCCGCATAACGGGGGTACCGCAGATAATTATGATAAACCCGCAGAATTCAGCGCCTCGCCGCTATTATCGCGGAGTGGGCCCCTTTCCCCCGTAAGATGCGTTCTACCGGCGTAAGCACGATTGATGCGCAAAGGAGCTTCGCAAATGATTCCGATAAAAGCCGCCGTTCTCGCACCAGCCCTCCTCGCTCTTGAGGCCCTTCCAGTGAGCGCCGGGGCGGCGCCGGTCATAGGTTGGGTGGAAGTCACGCCTGTCGGCAAGGACCACATCAGCGTTGTCGGCCATGCAAGCGCCACAACCGATACGGCCGGCCAATTCTCACTCCTGCTGATACGCAAGAGCGCATCCGGCGCGATCAGGACGGGTCAGACGGGGAACTTCAAAGCGACTGCCGGCGAAGCCGTCGTTCTATCGAAGACAGAGATAAACGTCGGCAGCGACGAGGACATCGCTATTGAATTGAAACTATCCGTCGCCGGCAAAGAAGTGAGCATCATTACGCTGAAGACAGGTTCCGGGCCCGCAGAACGGGCCCTTTGAATCCTTTCCCCTGATATCGACCCCCTTGGCAGGCAGGAGCCGAACTTAAGAGCGAATAACTCGCAAGGCCGGGCCGCGGCACTTTAAGGCGCCGGAGAAATGGCGATTGCCACCACCGAACGCCTGGACGTTTCAAAACGTCCGCGCCGTTACAGTTACGGCTGTAGTTCTTTTTTCCATTGCTGAAATCCGGATGTAACTCGGCGGCTCGAGTCTCCCAACGCCACCGCTGCAACGACGTGCGTCTGCGAAAGCAGATCACGATCAAACTCAGGCCGATGACCAGGACTGCCAAGCAGGCGACATCATCGACCGTCAAAAGGATTTCAGCCGATGACCAAGTTGTCCCTGCCGGAAATTAGAGATGTGTCGAACGCCATGAGACCCCTGGGCGCGCTCGAGCAACTGTTTTTGCTGATCGACAAGAATAGCCCGGTCCATTTTGCCATGACTGCGGAGATCTCCGGACTAACCCGCATCGACGACTGGCGCCGGGCACTCGACCGTGTTCAGAAACGACACAGCAATCTATCGACCACGATAGGAGGAGCGCCCGGCGCCGCTCCCTGGTTTCGCAAAGGAGATGTTTTTTCGATTCCTCTGCGTGTCGTTCACGGCGATCCAGCAGAACTTTGGATGGAAGAGGTTGCCCGCGAACTCGAAGACACATTCGATCTGAAGCAATCACCCCTCGTTCGCGCCGTGTTGGTGCATGCCATCGACAGCGCCACAATGACTCTGATTGCCCATCACTCGGTCGCGGATGGCATGTCGTTGGCGTACGTGCTTCGCGATACGCTCAATGCACTCGCGGGAAATGCTCTCGAAACCCGTCCTGCGAGACCCGCGATGGAAGAGATCTTCGAGGAATTACACGTCGACGCAAATGCCGGCCAAGTCGAAAGCCCGGAGCGGGAATCTGCTCAGCCCGTCCCGGGCATTTGGCGCAAGCGAGACGGCTCGATCCCGAAAATTCGCAGGCTCAAGCTGTCGTCGGCATTGACGGCGGAAATCATGGAACGCGCGAGAGAGGAAGCGACGACGGTTCATGCCGCACTTTGTGCTGCGCTCTCGATCGCAGGTAGGCAGACAGCGCCACAATGGGGCGACATCTCCGTCCGGATCATGTCACCTGTCAACATCAGGCAGATGCTGGGTCTCACCGACGAATGCGGTGTATTTATCAGCGCCGCGCAGAGCGTTTCGGATGCGAATTCCACCGATTTCTGGGAAGTCGCACGGAAAGTCAAAGCCGACATCGCCCCGTCACAGACATCTCCAGGCGTTCGCGCGCTCGTCACCCAAATCGGGCAATTCATAGAAGACGGGCCGAGCGTCTCGGACGCTGCCGGTTTCTCTGCAGTCGCGTTCGCCGCTGAAGCGATGGTCACCAATCTGGGGCGCGTTCCCTTCGGACACAAATTTTCCGACGTCGAACTTCAAGCCGTCTGGGGCCCCTGCGTTCTCCGCGGCTTCGAGAATGATCATACCATCGGCGCAGCGACGGTAAACGGGTCCCTTTGTCTTGCCCATACGAGCTTCGCGTCATCGGACGGCCTGCTCGAGGCGATGGAAGACGTCCTGAAAGACGCCTGCTCCGGATCGCATATCACGACATCCTCTCGCGAGGATTGACGGCGGCAGTGCGGCGCGCGCCATCGAACATGGCGCTCCCGCTCGAAGTCCGCTTCCATTTAAGGCTGGGAATTTCGCTCCGGCAGAGAGCGATCGACCACGAGGCTAATCCGATATCAACGAAATTCTCGGACGCGTGCGGCGCGCACGAGACCGTCAACTTCTCTTTGTGATCGAGAAGGAGATTTTTATGCGGTCGCGGTGGAATCAGCCTCGAACTGCGCGCACTCTAAGATTGGGCTCTCGTAGACACCGGCCCGATTGTAGACCTCGCGCGTCCGGGATTTTGCAGCAGCTTGGCATCAGCGATGACGGCGTGACTCAGGCAGACGCCTCGGAACTGACTTCGACGGAACCTCAGGCCGAGAAACCTACGACCAAATCCCTCTCTTTCGCGGAATCGGTTCTGAACTGCATCATCGATGGTTTTGCACTGGCAGGCTTGAGCCTTCATGCATATGCGCCCTACCCTTTCGATGACGTTTCGAGCGAGGAGGCGACACGATATGCAATGAAACGGGGAGAATCAGACAACACGGGCCTATCTCGTGAATGCAGACCTGATCTGGAAAAGTCGCGCCGACTGAAGGAAAGGAACAGAACCTGGCCCGCATGGATACAAGCTGCTTTCGATGCGATGTTGTCGGCCGACGGGCCAGAACCTCCTCAGCACCGAAAGAACAATCCCATCCGCGCAGAGATTCCAAACTCGATGGACGCCGCACCAGCCAATGAGGCCACGGTATTGCCGTTCAGACCACGACGCAGAATAGATAGATGAAGGTAGACATATAAACATGAAGATAATCTGATCGCCGACTTCAGAAAAGGTAATGGTTCGCCGAAGCAGATCCTTTTTAAATTCCTTCTAAATAGTTCAATTCGCGTATTGATTCCGGTTCGCGAAAGCAGCCGCAGCGACAAATCTGTCCCTATACATAACTTCCTGATGCGTGCAGAACTTCCGCGCTTGCGAGGGCTTTCTGCCACGACGCGCAGGACGTCCCCGACACAACTTCACATTCTTGAGCGGACGGATTCGATGCGGGATACGCTGGATCGTAAATTCTTCGCGCGTGGCCTTCGCAGAAGAGGCGGAGGTGTTCGAATTGAAGCGGCTTAACACACCGATCGATTCAGGCGTCCACGATGCCGTGAGCCCGCGGGATGCAGGAGGATATGCTCAGAGAGCGCTTCGCATCGCGATCATCGACGATGATCCTGCCATGCGCGAAATGATTGCCAGCTATCTCTCGGAGCACGGTCTCATAGCTTTCGCCGGATCGGGATGGCAGGAGCTATCAGAATTTCTTGAAAAGGAAGTGATTGATCTGGTCATTCTGGACCTCCGCCTCGGCCGGGAAGATGGCTTCGATGTGCTCAGGGAAATCCGTTCGCTAACGGATATTCCGGTGATCATCACGAGCGGCCATCGCCGTGACGAGATCGATCGCGTCATCGGGCTGGAACTGGGAGCAGATGATTATATCACGAAGCCTTTCGGACTGCGTGAGCTTCTGGCGCGCATCCGTGCCGTCCGACGGCGCCAGGACGCGGAGCGTGACGGCTTCGACGCAAACCGCAACACGGAGCATCAACGCTATGCATTCGGCGGCTGGCGGCTGGATCGGCGGAGCCTGCGACTGACCAATCCCGAGGGAAACGCAGTTCCGCTGACAAAAAGCGAATATGCGTTACTCGTCGCCTTCCTGGAAGCGCCTCAGCGGCCCCTCACGCGCGAATATCTCCTGCAGGCCACGCGCATACACGAAGACATCTTCGACCGCAGCATCGATGTGCAGGTCTTGCGCCTCAGACGGAAGCTCGAACCCGATCCGGCGTCTCCGAAGTTCATCCAGACCGAACGCGGTGTCGGCTACGTGTTCGCCGTGCCAGTTCAAAGGACGTCCTGAGCACCCTGGAACCTTGAGAAATTCGGCGCCCGATTGATCGATGAAAAACCGGCACAGGATATTTGCTTGTTCCTACCCGCTCGGCATAGCGACCACGATCGCAATCGAACGTTCACTCGCCCTTTGAAAAGGCTGCGCCGATACTCATGGCGCGCCTGGCTGGTGGCAGCTCTCATGATAGCAGCAGCGGTTGTCGCGCAATCGACGATCAATCTGTCCTTCCCGCGCTACGATGAGGAGCCGATCACTCCTATTCAGCTGATCCACGGTCTCGATCCGCAAAAAATTGCGTTGGGAGAGCTTCTTTTCAAAGATCCGCGACTGTCCCCGAGCGGAACGGTCTCGTGCTCCTCCTGTCACGACCTGAATACAAATGGTGCCGACCTTCGCGCGCGCGATCGCAGCCCCGGCGGATCGAAGATGGAATTCAATACACCCACCGTTTTCAACGCCGCTCTCAATTTTCGCCTCAACTGGGAAGGAAATTTCCGAACGCTCGAAAATCATACGGAAGCGATTTTGGAAGCGGCAAGCCGGACGGGACCGGACAGCGATGCGATCCTCCGGAAACTGAATAGCGATCCGCAGATGCGCCACCTGTTCGTCGCGGCCTACGGCCGCCAGCCGGATCAAGCCGCGATTGTTGACGCAATCTCTATGTTTGAACGCTCCCTTCTCACACCCGATAGCCGCTTCGACCGCTGGCTGACCGGCGACGCGTCGGCACTTTCGCCGGAGGAGCTCAACGGCTATGCGCTTTTCAAATCCCTCGGCTGCGTGTCATGCCATCAAGGAGAGAATATCGGCGGCAATCTTTTTCAACGGCACGGGATTTTCCGTCCACTTGCATCCCCCACGCCCGAAATCCTGCGTGTTCCGAGTTTGCGGAATGTTGCAGCCACAGCACCCTATTTTCACGACGGAAGCGCCGCAACGCTCGATGATGCCGTCAGAAAGATGGCGTCCGCCCAGCTGAACTGCACCCTATCGGATGAGCAGGTAAAGCTCCTCGTTGCATTTCTGCATACGCTGACAGGGACCTACCGCGGGAAATCCATAGTGGCGGCTCATCCATGAGAACTCCACTTTCCCTCGCCGTTATCCTCTTGGTGGCCATGACGTGGCTGTCGGTACGCGGAATGAACTCCGATGCCGCGCGCTTCGACCATGCGCTTCAATCTTTGGACGTCTTCGGATTGGCCGAGCGCGCGTTTCAGAGAGACATCCTGAAGGGCCGCGTCGGCTCTCTCCGCAACTATGATCCGCTCGTGCAAGAGAGCAATGACCTGCAGACTGCGCTGGATGATCTACGCAATTTTACCTCGGAAAGTTCACGCGAACTTAGTGCCGTAGATCGACTCTCAGCGCTGGTCGACATTCAGGACGAATACGCCGAACAATTCAAAAGCAAGATTGCATTGTTGCGAAATTCACTCGCGTATTTCGCCTTGTTCAGCAGTCGCCTCGGATCGGCCGAACGCACCGGCGTCTCACTCTCCGCGATAAATGATATATCCGCGACGATGTTGCGCCTGACCTTGGATACGTCGACGGAGAATGCCGTCGGAGTGGACCGCGCGCTTCAGATTCTCGATAGGGCGCTGCCGGCGACGGCGGATCAGGAGAGCGCCAAGGCGCTTCTCGCCCATGGTCGACTGCTACGCAGATTGCTCCCCGAAACGGATCGTCTTCTGGGCACTTTCTTCGATCTCCCCTTGAGGGCAGACCAAGAGCAATTGCGGACGATCCTCACGGAGGATGCAGAGGATTCGCGTCATGAAGCGCAGAAATTCCAGGTCTTCGCATTCTTTCTATCGCTCTTTCTCCTCGTGACGCTGGTCCATCTCGGAAGTCAATTGCGCGCCCGGGCGCGGTCACTTCGCTGGAGAGCTTCTGTCGAGCATGTGATTGCCGACATATCGACGAGCCTGATCGACTGCCCTCCAAGAGAGACCGCGACCCGGCTGAACGCCGCGCTGAGCCGTCTCGCTCACTGCATTGGCGCCGACCGCGCGTATTTGATCGACATGAGAGAACCCCAACTGGGTCTTTCGTGGTGCAACGAAGAAAGTCCATTCGATCGCGATTGGCCGCGTCGCGCGGTCGACTTGGCGCGCAGCTTCGATAAGAACCCCAATGGCGACGTCATCCACGTCCCGCGGGTTTCAAACTTGGCACCCTCGTCGCAGAAGCAAGCCTTGCGAGCGCATGGAGTTCAAAGCTGGGCGTGCATCGTCGGCGGAAGAGATGCGGAAATAGAGTCCGTGCTCGGATTCGACGGGCGAGAGGCAATCATCGACGTCCCTTCGTCCGATCTCAGAGTGTTGAGGATGGCGTTCGACGCTCTGTTGAGCGCCATCAGCAGAGATCGGCTCACACGTGAAAGCGCACATCTTGAAGAGCAACTGCATCAGGCCCGGCGAATTCAAACGATTGGCGCATTCGCCAGCGGGGTGGCGCATAACTTCAATAACATCATCGGCGCCATTCTAGGATACGTGGAGATCGCGGAAACCCATATTCAGCCGACCCATCCCGGGGCCCGTAGCCTGTTGCAAATCCGACGCGCGGGCTTCCGTGCCCGCAATCTCGTCGAGCAGCTGCTCGCATTCGGCCGCCGCCGCCCCATACAGCGAGAAGTTCTGCAACTGGAAGCGATTGTCGCCGAAGCCCATTCACTTCTTTCCGCCTCGCTTCCGCCAGAGATTGAATTGATCGTGCACAACGACGCCCGCGCGGCAATTTACGGCGAACCCGCACAACTGCAGCAAATCGTCCTCAATTTCTGTCACAACGCCGCGCAGGCGATGAATGAAAAAGGGTGCATTGAGATCAGGACGGAAGTGCAGCACATTCGTGATACGCTTTGTGTCTCGCATGCGGAACTTCCCGAAGGACGCTACGCAGTCATATCGGTGAAAGACAGCGGTCGCGGAATGACACCGGCAATCATCTCCCAACTTTTTGAACCTTTCTTCACGACAAGATCGAACGGGCATGGCCTCGGGCTCGCCACGGTCAATGAAATCGTCAGGAACCACGGCGGCGCAATCAACGTCGAAAGTGAACCTGACGTCGGGAGCTGCTTCCAGGCCTGGATTCCCTGTGTCGCCGCAGAGCAATTGCCTCGAGCCCCGGACCGCGCCAGAGGGCACCGCTACGGACATGGCGAAACTGTTTTGCTGCTCGAAGAGCCTATCCAACGCCGACTGCGACATGAGGAAGTGCTTGCCGCACTGGGCTTTGAGCCCGTCGGATTTTCCTCCGCGAGGGATGCCCTGTCAGCCTGCCGCGAGGAGATCGAACGGTTCGACATTATCTTGATCGGCTATCTTACCCCGACGAACGCCGTGCTTTCATTTGCCTCCGCACTTCGTCGCCTCGCGCCGGGCAAACCAATTCTGATCGCAATGCCATCGCGGCAAAACGTCGACATCGATGCGCTGATCGCGTCCGGCGCTTCGCAGATCGTGCGGTGGCCGTTGGTTCCGGATGAGATTGCATCCGCGCTGACGCAATCGCTTCGGCATCCGAAAGCGTGCACGGATCAGATCCTCTAATTTGTTCGCCACACATCGCGCATTTGGGCAGTATCTCGCTGAACTTTCGCCATTTCCGGGTTACGGCCGTAATCCTTTTACCTCGAAGCTGAAATCGCGGCGTAACGCGTCCCGCTGAATCTCCTGGCATCACAAGCAAGAGGTTCGGGATGAGATTTACGGTTGCCGAGTACTGCTTCACCACCCTCCGCAGCGTAGCCAAGCGCGCGCATCATGCTCTATCGGCAGGTTCGATCGATGCGGAGCTTGTTGCATCACCTCTCGTTCTGACGCTTTCCCCAAAGCCGCCAGCCCCCGCCGAGTTGGGGAATGCCGGAAAGCATTTCGACGGCCAGTCGTAGCCGCACCCAAAGACCACCATCAAACCCACATTTCTAGAAAAGGTAATGAACCATGACTCCTTTTAAGGTGCTGGATTGCGACGCTTCCTTCCGTCCGGATAATGTGGCCTTCATCCAAAATGGCGATATCTGGACCTACAAGCGATTCACGGACGAGATAAATCGCCTGGCACACGGCTTCCTATCGGTCGGCCTTCGCAAGGGCGATCGCGTCGCGTTGCACATGAGAAACTTGCCGGAGCTCGCCGTTGCCTATTTCGCCTGCTTTCGAATTGGCGCCGTGGCGGCACCTTTGAACACCCGCCTCAAAGCTGCGGAAATCGAACAGCATCTGAAGCGGCTGAAACCTGCGCTCTACATCGGTCAGGATGACCTCTATTATGATGAAGTCGCGGGAATCGGCGCATCCGTGCTGCCTACTCACGCTCGCTATGTTCTCGGGACGGTCAGGAAAGACAGTCCGGTCAGCCCCTGGAGCGAATTGCCTGCTGCAACTTCCGATCTCCCTGAGTTGCCCAAGCTATCCGTTGATACACCCGCGATACTCCTCGCAACGTCCGGGACAACGGGCGTCCCCAAATATGTAACGCACACGCTCGAAACTATCTCGGCAGCTGCCGAATTGTGCAGCGAACTCTCTCTGAGCCATGAAGATATCGCAATCGTCGCGACACCTATGGTTCATGCCAGTGGCTTCTTTCTTTTTGTCGGATCCCTCTGGCATGGCGCGCAGATCATTCTCCACGAGCGCTTCGATGCCGATGCAGTCGTTGACGATATCGAACGTTATCGCGCGACATGGTTCGGAGGACTGCCCGTCATGCTCGTAGAAATGTTCGAGTCGCAGCAACGTACGATCCGCGACGTAACTTCGTTGAAGACTTGCGCCGTTGGAGGCGATATCTGCCCCCCTCGCGTCCAGCAACAATTCAAAGCGCATTTCGGCACGCCGCTGCTGTCCCTATGGGGCTCAACGGAGACGATCGGCTCGCTTACGTTCGGATCCCAACCACGACCGGTCAGCCGCATCTCCGCCGGCGCCGAAGTTCGCATTTGCAATCAGGATGGAGCACCGGTGCCGATCGGCGAAGTTGGCGAGCTTCAAATTCGCGGTCCGAACGTCACGATCGGTTATTGGGAGGGGCCCGATATTATCAGGGACGCCACCCAGGACGGATGGTATCGCACTGGCGATCTGATGCGCCAAGACGAGAACGGCGAACTTTGGTTCGTTTCCCGCATGAAAGACGTTATTGTTCGAGGCGGATCAAAAATCTCGCCCGCGGAGGTCGAATCCGCCCTCGCGAGCCATCCAATCGTGAAAGACGTTGGTGTCGCGGGAATTCCTGACGATCTCTTTGGGCAACGCATCGTCGGCTTCGTCGAACTGTCGTCAGGCGCAGGCCAATACGGGCCTGATGACATTCTCGCCAATGCGCGGCGACTGATCGCAGATTACAAGCTTCCAGAGCGGCTCGAAATTGTTTCGCACATCCCCCGTAACGCGCTCGGAAAAATTGATCGCAGGGCGCTCCTGGAGTCACTTTCGCAAAGACCGGATGCCGCCGCTTAGTGCGGATAGCGAGAATCATCTGTTCTTATTCATGGGATCGCCAGAGCGTTCACTGGTGAGCCTTCCTGGCGATCTCTTCCACTTATAGCAAGTATCGAGAGCCACCTGAGCGATCTCTTGCCCTCCAGTCGCCGCAGGTCGGCGGTCAAAGTGAGTATCCGGTCCGGCAAGCATGGCTGCTCGAGCTGTTCAGCGCCGCGAGAAAGAAAAGTTCATGTTATTGCGGATCAAACTGTTCAATGCTAGTTGGCTCACGTCGGAAAAGGCAGACTTGGTTTGGTAAGCCCAAGTCCTTTCGGTAACGAAAGCTCTGGTCTTTGGCTTCGTGCCTGAGATCCCCGCGACGAACAAGGGATGCGTCTCAACGCCCCGCTGTTCGTCCGTGGGGTTTCGAAACGAGGAACGCTCCGGTCGAACGCATCGACAAAGGAGCATTCCATGACAGTAACCACCGCCCTTCCCATCAATTATGATGTCCTCATCGTCGGTGCCGGCCCCGTGGGCCTATTTCTGGCGTGCGAATTGCGACTCGCCAATATTTCCGTTCTTGTCCTCGACCAAGCCGCCGATCCTGAATCTTTGCTCAAGAAGCTCCCATTCGGGATGCGCGGCCTGACGGTACCGACGGTCGAAGCCTTCTATCGTCGTGGCTTGCTCGACGACCTCCTGGCGGCACAGCACGCGAACGATGCCAGTGGCGCTACCAGACCATCCGCCCATTGGATGCAGGAAAAACGTCGGCCCGCTGGCCACTTTGCCGGCATCCCTTTTTTTCAGGATGACGTCGATATCGCGCGCTGGCACCACAGGCTGCAAAGTCCTGCAGACGTCAAAGTCGCGATAGACATGCAGTCGCTCGAGTGCCTCCTCGCCAAGAAAGCAATCGCGATGGGCGCGGAAATCAAGCGTGGCGTCCGTCTCGAATCTTTCGAGCAGTCGGACGACGGAGTTATGGCCGTCGCAACCGGCGAGATCTTTAGGGCGCGCTGGCTGGTCGGGTGCGATGGTGGCCGCAGCACGGTGCGAAAGGCCGGAGGCTTCGGGTGGCGGGGTACAGATCCCGAATTCACAGGATATTCGGTTAAGGTCGAGCTTGCAGATCAGGAGGCAATCAAACCGGGACGCACCTATACGGCCACCGGCGTCTATACCTACGCGAAACCCGGGACAATCGCGATGGTCGACTTCGACGGCGGCGCCTTCCATCGTGTGCAGCCGCTCACACGCGAGCATGTCCAATCCGTTCTGCGTCGAATTACTGGAACGGATGTTACCGTGACAGCTCTGCACTTGGCCGCCACGTGGACCGATCGAGCCTGCCAAGCGACCGCGTATCGCCAAGGACGTGTGCTGTTGGCGGGCGATGCTGCCCACATTCATTCACCGCTTGGCGGACAGGGCCTCAATCTCGGGCTTGGCGACGCGATGAATCTAGGATGGAAGCTCGCGGCCACGATTCAAGGGCACGCCCCAACCGGTTTGCTCGACAGCTACTTCGCCGAACGGCATCCGGAAGGAGCAAGGATCCTCGATTGGTCGCGAGCGCAGGTTACGCTCATGCGACCCGTCCGCAGTTCACGTGCGTTGGAAGCGATTATCCGCGATCTCATGGGCACACGCGACGGCGCGACCTACTTCGCTGAAAAGGTATGGGGGATTTCGATGCGCTATGATTTCGGAGAAAGTCATCCTTTGGTGGGCCGGAGCGTTCCGGATTTTGAGTTCGCCGATGGAACGAGATTGGGCGATTTCTTGAAGACGGGTCGCGGACTGTTGCTGGACTTCGGCGTTGATGCGCCACTTGCGGCGCTTGCGAAGCGTTGGCGTGGTCGATTGGCGTACTTAACCCTTGATGCCAAAGATCGGCTCGGGTTAAGCGCCGTTCTCGTACGCCCCGATGGATACGTCGCCTGGGCCGCTGATGATTTTCCTGACGTTGAGGAAGCTGCTCAGGCCGCATCAAGATGGTTTGGAGCAGAATGCCCATCGCTCTAATGTCCGCTTTGGGTCGATAGTGGCCCACGCGAGTTTGGCCTTCATGTCCGCATTCATTCACGCAGCGGACTATTCGGGCTGGCGGCGATAGCCAGAAAATATTTCAATGCTGGTGCTTGCTCTTGAACGGAAGCAATCACTCACCCGTGCGCCGGCGTTGACGGCCGTATTGACGGCCGCCAATCCGAAAGAGGACGTCGCGCCTCTGATCAACAGCACCTGTCCCTTCCAGATCTCAAGATTGCGGAACAGCGTAGTCCACGCTGTTGCGTAGCTTTCTGGAATGGCCGCGAGTTCAGCCCACGACAGGTCGGGTTCGATCAGCGCGACGTTGGAAACGGGAGCGAGGGTGTACTCGGCGTAGCTACCGTTGATGGTTCTTCCCAGTCCGCCCATCAATGCAGCTCTCATTCCCCGCGATGTTTCAGGGCTTAGGAGAGAAAGTTCCGGATCGCGGTCGCGATTTCGGTGGCGTGTGTTTCGAGCGCGAAATGCCCGGTGTCGAGGAACGCGACCACAGCGTTCGGATTGTCACGCTTGAACGCCTCTGCGCCTGGGGGAAGGAAGAACGGATCGTTCTTACCCCAAATGGCCAACAACGGAGGCTGATGCTTGCGGAAGTATTCCTGAAATTTCGGATACAGGGCGACGTTACTTTTATAGTCGCCGAAGAGGTCGAGTTGGATCTCGTCGGCACCGGGACGAGCGAGATAGTTATTGTCTAGTGTATAACCGTCGGGCGAGATCGCCGACACGTCAGCGACGCCGTGGGAATACTGCCAGTACGTTGCGTCGGGTGACAGAAGCTGGCGAAGAGCTGTCCGGTTCGCCTCTGAAGGATCCTTCCAGTATGTTTGAATAGGATTCCATCCGGCGCTCAGACCTTCCTCGTAGGCGTTGCCGTTCTGACTGATGATGGCGGTGACGCGCTCGGGGTGCTTCAGCGCGAGACGAAACCCCGTGGGGGCGCCGTAATCGAAAACATAGATAGCAAAGGTCTGCAGTCCGATCACTTCGGTAAAGCGGTCAATGACAGCGGCGATGTTGTCAAACGTGTAGGTGAATGCTTCGCGCGACGGCATATCCGACTGACCAAAGCCGACGAGGTCCGGCGCCACAACATGGAACCGGTCTGCAAGCAATGGGATGAGATCGCGAAACATGTGACTGGAGCTTGGAAAGCCATGCAACAGCAAGAGCGTTGGGCCATCCCGCGGGCCGGCCTCCCTGTAGAAGATCTTCACGCCATCAACATCTGCGGTCTTGTACTGAACCTGAACCATTGTCGATCTCCATATAACTCTTAAATAGAAATTTTAGAGGTTACCAGCATTCGCAGGTGCACTCGCGAGATATTTCTGAAGTTCACCGGCTTTCGATCTTCGTGAAATTTCGTAACCTTTAGTCTGCTAATTTAGCGGTTACAGCATTGGCGGATAACTTGTCAATTCTAATTTTAGCGGTTACTATAAAAAGTGATCAGGCTTTGGACCTCCCCATGAGCAATGTTCGACCCGACCCGATTTTTGTCGCAGATGCCAAGGGCATTGATTTCCTCAATTCGATCGCGACCCCCGTCGATGTACCGGTTGAATGGCTGGGATCAGGCGACGATTTGCTGAGGTGGCTCAAACAAGCCGACCTCGTGCCCTCAAATATCTTGAATGGATTTCGGTCGAGTGCGATGCCGGGAGAACTCGATGGCGTTGCTGCGCAAGCGCGCTCTCTGAGGGAATGGTTTAGGGGGTTCGTCGATACGCATAAAGGCAAGCCTTTGAAGCCCAGTGCGCTCCAGCAGCTGCACCCGTTGAACCGAATCTTGGAACGGGACGAAAGTTTTGGCCAAATTGTTGTGGGTGATGAGGAGAGCAATGCGTCGTCGGCTCTGAAATGGATCGAGCGTCGGCGCTGGCGATCACCTGAAAGTTTGCTTCTCCCGATTGCTCGGGAGATTGCTCGTGTGATCTGCGACGAGGATTTCAGTCTGCTGCGTGCATGTGAAGGACACGCCTGCACGTTGATGTTCGTGGATCGCACCAAAAGTCATCGGCGCCGTTGGTGCAGCATGGCGGTCTGCGGCAACAGGGCGAAACAGGCGGCACTACGCGAACGTTTGCGCTGAGTTTTCTATCGCCAGAACGCGCTCAACCTTTACTCTTTACTTCTGCCGCCGCCCGTCGCCGATACGCCGCCGGCGTCAGTCCGATGTGCTGCTTAAAGGCACGCTGGAATGCGGCTTCCGACTGGTAACCCACGTCTTCGCCGATTGCCGCGACCGCGTTGGATGTGGCTCGCAGGGCGTTTGCTGCCGCCGTCATGCGTATGTCCATGAGCAGCTCCGTAGCGGAGCGGCCGAGGTTTTGCTGAAACTGACGAACGAACGTCGCCCTCGACATGCTGCACAGTTGGGCCAGTTCTGGTAGCGTCCAAGAACGAGCCGGAGCAGCCAACATAGCCGACAAGGCGCCAGAGAGGCGTGGATGACCTGCCAACGTAAGAAGCCCGGTGGGAGTGTCCCGCTCTTCGCTCGCCAAACGCATGGTGAGCGTGAAGAGTACTGTCGACAAGGCACCAAGCATAGCTTGGCCACCAAGATTTTCTTCCGCAGATTCCGATCGCATTAATCCCACGAGGTTGGCGAGCCGGGATCGCGCGCCGGGTCGAGACGCCATCGCTGAGTACTCCGCCGCGTTGACGACGAGACGCGGCGGTAGATAATCATGGATCAGGCGTGCGTGCGCCGAAGAAAAGATGAAACGGCCGCAGAGCATGTCGAGCCGCTCCCCGTGACCATCATTTTCGTCGACCGTGATCGTGGTGCCGATCCTCTGCCGGTTGGGAGAGGCGGCGCCGCCTCCACCGTCGTGAAGGACGTGGGCCGGCCCTCGGGTCAACAGCAGAATATCGCCTGCGTTGAGCGTTCGCGACGGTTGACCGTCGGCGCCTTCGAGGATCGCGGAGCCGGCGAGGACGACGTGATAGGGAATTTCCCCTGGTTCTGAACTCGGATTCTCGAGCCGCCACGGTGCAGAGAAGAAGCAGCGATGCTCGGCTCTACCGGTGACTGGGACCATATCCAGCAAGCGGCTGAGCCAGTCTACTTGCTCCATCACGTGACCTCTTTTTGAGACGATGAAGCATATAAACGAGCATGAAAGGCATTATCAATCTCATTCTAAGAGCTAGTCTGACACGCATCGACATGAACTCAAGCGATCGAGCTCGGACCTGTCCTGCTCGTTCATAGGAGAAAACACATGACTAGCATCGCTCAGCTTCTTGGCCGCTCCGGCCTCCTGAAACCCGATCTCGACTACAACCTGCTCCGCGCTTCAATGGTGATCATCTTTGCTTGGTTCGGATACGACAAATGGTTCGACGCGGAGATTAGAGGATTACTGCCCATCATCACTCATGGTCCCTTCATCTCGTGGACAATTCCGGTTTTGGGCATTCACGGCACCGCAATTTTTCTCGGCGCGTCAGAGTGGACTTTTGGCACGCTGCTGCTTCTGGGATTTTGGAATAAGAAGGCCGGCATGCTCGGAGCGCTCGGCTCGACTGCCACCTTCATCTCGACCATCACCGTCATGCCGTTCGTTCCTGATGCCTGGGACGCCGGCGCTGGAGGCTTCCCAGCAATGACGATAAACTCCGCCTTCCTTCTGAAGGACCTCGTGCTGCTTGCGGTCTCCATCTACCTTTTGAAGCAAGACGTTCAGCGGGTGCTCGATGAAGAAGAACCGCACTTGCTCATCAAGCACGGCAGGAACGTGTGAGCGTCCAGATCGGATTCGCCGCTAAGAATGTTCCGAAGCCCACGCAGAGTCAGCAACTCGGTCAGAGCGATGAAGCGGAAGAAGAGGCGATCCAAAACAATCGGTCGCCTTTCTTTTTTTGCTTTCCAATTAAATCGAGGGAACATTTTTAGACAGACTGATGTTAAGCTCCCTCCCCGGCAAGGCGCCCTACGGCGTGCCCACTATGGGCGCATCCGGCTTTTAAAAAAATTTGGAGGGCCCATGTCGACCGCCGCAGATGCGGGAAAAGCGAATGCCACATCTGCAATTTCGACTGCCCCGCATGGAGCGTCCGCGCGCCGTCGATGGCCTTTGGCCTCCGTGAATTTTTTTATGGCTGATTTCCTTGCTGGAATCGGCCCCTTTCTTGGCGTCTTTCTCCTCGACCACGGCTGGCAAAGCGGCCTGATTGGCACGGTCATGACCCTCGGTGGCGTTGCCGGAATGCTGATGACCATTCCTGCCGGTGCCTTCATCGACGCAACACATTATAAGCGCGCCGCCGTCATCATACCCGGTATTTTTACGATATCAGCTTCCGCCATCATCCTGCTGTCTCAGGAGTTTTGGGTGGTCGCGACGTCTCAAGTCGCAACCGCCATTGCCGGTGCCGCCATCGGGCCAGCCGTCAACGCTATCACGCTCGGCATCGTCAAGCAGGCGGGTTTCATCCGCCAGAACGGCATCAACCAGGCGTTTAATCACGCCGGCAACATGGTTGGTGCCGGTCTATCGGGATTTCTCGGATGGAAATTCGGTTACCCCGCCGTCTTCATCCTTGCTGCAGTCTTCGGACTGTTGACGATTATCTCGGTGCTCATGATTCCGGCGAGCGATATCGATCACGCCGCCGCTCGTGGTACGAAGGAAGACGACAAGGATGGCAAGGCCAGCGGCTTCGAGGTCCTGCTCGAATGTAAGCCTTTGTTGATACTCGCTGCGGCGCTGGCAGCATTCCATCTCGGGAATGGTGCCATGTTGCCGCTCTATGGCATGGCGGTCGTGTCGAATGGGACCACCAATGGTCCCGGCTTCGTGTCCATCACGATCGTTGTTGCGCAAGCGACAATGATCGTTGCTTCGATCATCGCTATGCGCATGGCGGAAGCGGAAGGCTATTGGCTGGTCCTGCTGCTCTCCTTCGTTGCACTGCCCGTGCGAGGAGTTATTGCTGCCAATCTCCTCGTGCCCTTGGGCGTGTATCCCGTTCAGATCCTCGATGGCGTCGGCGCCGGTTTGCAGAGCGTTGCGGTGCCGGGTCTCGTCGCCCGCATTCTCAATGGAACCGGGCGCATCAATGTTGGGCAGGGCGCGGTGATGACAGTTCAGGGACTAGGCGCAGCGTTGAGCCCCGCGATAGGTGGTTGGATCGCGCAAGTTTTTGGCTATAGCGCGATGTTCTATATTCTCGGCAGTTTCGCGATCGTCTCTATCGGTCTCTGGCTTGTCTTCCGAACACTCCTCAAGCCGGTATGTAGCAGCAGGAACAGCGACGCGCCGGAAGGCGCTGCCGCCGCGAGCGCGGGATAAATCCTTTATATCGTCATCGGCGGCGCTGACATCGTCGCTCTTGAATTGCTGCCGGCAAAGGAAGCTTGGTCGGGCGTTGTTGGAGACACGGACGTTTATATCTTTCTGATCGGCATGATGCTTTTGTCGGAAGTCTCCAATCGGCGCCGAGCGATAGCAGTGGACAGACATCCCATTAGGGTTCCGCATCGACCGTCCCGGCCATCTGGCATAGATCAGATGTTTGCAGCCTCAAACCACAAATATTTTCAGACGGTTAGGTGATGAAGAAAAAGGTTATCTGCCAGCGAGGCGTTGCGGCCACACACAAAGATCCGTTTGCAGATTATAACCAGTCAAAGCCGTTCTACGGAGGGACGTCATGAGGGCGATTACGAGTCTGACCCTGATAGCGGCATCCAATCTCATTGCGGGTGCTGCATTAGCCGGCGATGGCTTCGGCGATGCCATCCCTTCTCCCATCAGTTGGAGCGGACTCTATGTTGGAATGGAAGCGGGTTACAATTGGGGCGATGTCGATTGGAACCTAAACTACCCCTACGCTGGTCCTGTCAGATCTGATCGAAAATTCGATACGGATCACTTCTTGGGCGGTGGTTTCGTAGGTCTTCAACGGCAATTCGGCCACTGGGTCGTCGGAGGAGAGGTCGGCGTAGATGCGGGCTTTTCCAGCCAGAACATCGGCGGTGTTGACCTCTACCTCGGCAATGACGTGGGCACGCTCGAAACCAAGGTTGGCCCCTTATTTTCTGCTACCGCGCGTCTTGGTTATGCCCAGGATCGTTGGTTGGCTTACGTCAAAGGTGGCTATGCTGGCGCAAACATCAGCCTGAATTCGGACGATGGCGTTCCACCGGATTACTATTCTCATTCGAGCGATTGGCACAACGGCTGGAAGGCCGGTGGCGGCATCGAATACGCTCTGCTACCCTCGACAAGCGTCGGACTAGAATATGACTATGTCGACCTCGGGAGCGTGGCGGACACCGTTCCGTTGACCTACTCCGACGGGAGTCGCGTCGGCCCGAGCACGACCCACAGCGCGGACTTCACAACTCAAATGATAATGGCGCGGGTGACGTTTCGGCTCGAGCGCGATGAGCCCGTCGAACCTCTGAAATAGGTCTGCGAATACGGGCGGCTTGTGCTTCGAAGGCGCTGCGACGCTTGCGAACGAATTTCTCAGTCGCGACATCTGTCGAATGTGCAATTTGCACTCCCAAACCCGCAACATCGAGGCGATTCGCCGTCTCACGTGTTGGCAAAGCGCGTGCGGAAGCACCTGAAGGGCATCGGCATTACCGGCTATACGGATACATGGCTTGCGTCATCGGAGGGGCATGGAACTCGCCGGGGCCGGTTGCTCGGAGCACGAAATTATGGCTCAGCTCGGCCATGTCACTCCGCAAATGGCAGCCCTCTACACGAAGGCCGCGCGGCGGAAATCACTCGCTGCATCGGGCGCAAAGAAGCTCGAAGCGGGCGAGAGAACGATTGTACTCAAAGTGTAAAACCGCGAAAGCCGAAATGACGTAAGCGCTTGATTTCAAATGGTGGGTGATGAAGGACTCGAACCTTCGACCCGCTGATTAAGAGTCAGCTGCTCTACCAACTGAGCTAATCACCCGTACCAACACCGCACAAAGCAAAAGACCGCAGCGGGCCTCTATGGACGGCGAAGGGGCCCGAAACGGGCCCCGAGACGGCAGCGCATAGCATCGCCGGAAGCCTCTGTCCACCCCCCTGCCCTGCTTCCGTCAGCCGATTGAGGAAATTATGATTTTTCCTCTTCACACAAGCAGGTCGGGCAACGTTTAGCGGCGGCCGTCCCGGCCATGCACATAAGCCGACATGGCGACGCCCAGTCCGATCATCAGCGTCGTCATCGAGGTTCCGCCATAGGAGACGAGCGGCAACGGAATGCCGACGACCGGAACGAGGCCCGTCACCATCGCCAAATTGATGAAGACATAAACGAAGAACGTCATCGCCGAGCCGGCGATCGCCAGCCGCGCGAACCGATTCTCGCATCGTCGCGCCATGAGCATCATCATCAGAATCAAGGCAGCATAAATGGCAACGAGCAGCATCATTCCGGTAAAACCCCACTCTTCGCCGATGATGCTCGCGATAAAGTCGGTGTGCTTTTCGGGAACGAAGTCGAGTTGGCTCTGCGTCCCGTGCATGAACCCCTTGCCCGCAAGGCCGCCGGCGCCGAACGCGATCTTCGATTGCGTGATGTGATATCCGGCCCCGAGGGGGTCCGTGCCGGGGTTCAGAAAGACTTCGATGCGGCGCTTCTGATATCCGTGCAATCCCGACCAGATCGCCGGAAGGGCCACGACGGCCGCAATCGCTCCGAATGCGAAATATCGAAGCGGCACGCCGGCGAGAAACATCAGCGCCAGCCCGAGCGCAATGAAAAGCGCAGCCGATCCGAGGTCGGGCTGTTGCAGCGTCAGCAGCACCGGGACACAGATCATTGCGAGTGGCGGCAGAACATAGCGCAACCGCCGGACTTGATCCTGGGATAGCCGGAAGTAGTACCGCGCCAGAGCCGCGACGAGCGCCAGTTTCATAAGTTCCGACGGCTGGAAAGAAATCGCTCCGGCGCCGATCCATCTCTTGGCGCCTAAGGCCTCGACGCCGACGAACGGCACGAGCATCAACATGAGCAGAGCGATCCCGTACACGGGGTAAGCCAGCTTGATCCAGACCTCGAGTCGAACCGTCGACATGGCGACGACGACGGCGAGCATGATGAGAAATCGAAGCGTGTGCCGCTCGGCCCACGGCTGAAACGACCCGCCGGACACCGAGTAGAGCGTCGCGGCACCGACGGCCGCCAGCACGCAAACGATCAGAATGACAGGCCAGTAGACGCGCCGCAGCTTTTCGCCGATCGCCAGCGGCTGTCCGGTATTCCAGGCGGAATAAATCGTTTGCATCATCCCGCCTCGTGAAGGAGACCGCCTGCGGGAAGCTTGTCGCCGCCATCTGCTCCCGACCTGCCGGGAGCGCGTGCATCGCGATCGTCGATCAGCGCGAGAATATCGCGCGCCAGAATTGCCGCGGCCTCGCTGTTCCCACCATGCTCGATGACCGCCGCGATCGCATATCGCGGCGCGTCCGCAGGCTCATATCCGATAAAGAGCGCGTGCCCCCGCTTCGCCCATTCGACCGCGTCGCCTGCGCGTTCAGCGGCACCTGCGCCGATATCTGACAATCCGGTCTTGCCGGCAACGAGCGGTTTTCCTTCTCCGAGTCTGGCTTTCTCGGCGGAGGCGCTGGCATCATTGACCGCCGCCACCATCGCTTGCCTGACGGCTTCGAGATATCCGGCATCGAAGGAGAGCTTGCGGAACGCGGCGGTTACGCTCTCTGATGCAGTCGGCTTGCGCAGAACCGGAGCGACGTCCCGCCCGCTGGCGATCCGCGCCGCTAAAGACGCAAGTTGCAGCGGCGTTACCTGCAGATAACCTTGTCCGATACCAGTCAGCAGCGTCTCGCCGCCGAGCCACCCTGCATTGAGATTGCCGCGTTTCCAGTCGGGATCCGGCACCACGCCGGGCTTTTCTTCGGTAAGGCCGATATCGCTCGTTGCGCCGAAGCCTAAAGCGCGCGCGGCGTCGGCAATGCGCCGGATGCCAAGCCGCGCCGACATTTCGCAGAAGAAAACCTCGCAGGACGAACGGATGGCATCGTGCAGCGTGATGGGGCCGTGACCAGCGGGGTTCGAGCAGCTGTAGACCTGCCCGCCGTATTGGTACTTGCCGTTGCAGACGATCCGTTCCTCGAGCGAGACGACGCCCTCGCCAAGTGCTGCAAGTGCCGTCACCACCAGAAATGTCGAGCCCGGCGCATACAGCCCCGCCACGGCCCGATTGAGAAGCGGGTTGTCTTCCGATGCAGAAAGCTTCTCCCAGTCTGCGACAGAGATGCCCCCCGCGATCGCCGCCGGATCGAAACCCGGGACCGACGCCATCGTGATGATATTTCCGGTCGTGACATCGAGAACCACCGCAGCCGACCGGCGCGCACTCTCCATGCGGTCAACGACACGCCGCTGCAATTCCGCGTCGATCGTCAGCGCGACGTCGGCGCCTGCCACGGGATCGACCGTTTCGAGATGGCGCACGATGCGGCCGTGCGCGTCGACTTCCGATTTCTGTGTGCCGCCGGTGCCGCGAAGGTCCGCGTCGAACCCGAGTTCCGCACCGCTCTTGCCGATGCGGAGATCAGGACTGCGCACCACCGCGTCGTCGTCGATGCCAAAGCGTTCGACGCTGCCGACGAATCCCACGACATGGCTGAGCGCGGCACCGTCATGATAGCGTCTCCGCCAGGCGAACTCAGTCTTGATGCCGGGCAAGCTCGGCGCATAGAGATTGAGCTTCGCGACCTGCTCGAACGTCAGATCCGTGGCGATCGTAGTCGCGACGTGTCGCCCCTGCTTCCGCGTTCGCGCGACGATGCGCGCGATCTCGTCGTCCGACAGCGGCACGATACGGGAGACGCGCCGCAAGACGCCGCCGACGTTGCGGGCAAGCGATGGTGTGATCGTCACGCGGAACGTCTCCTGATTGTCGGCAAGAACGCGCCCGTAGCCATCGAGAATGCGCCCCCTTTTCGGCGCCAGGACCTGGAGGCTGATCCGGTTCTCATCCGCAAGCGGCGCATACCGGTCGGACTCCGCCACCTGAAGATCGAACAACCGCCAGCCGACGAGTAGAAATCCCGTTGCCTGCGCGCCTCCGAGCAGGAGTGACCTGCGCGTGAATTGTCCGCGCTTCCGACGATCATCGTCTCCCGGAAAACTCATGTTCACGCGCCTCGCGTCAACCGCACGGCTCGGTCGCTTTCGTTCCTTGAGCCGAAAATAGCGCGAACGCCCAGGATGAGGCACGCGGCCGCAAGCGCAAAGGCGGCACTGCGAATATAGGGCTCCCAATCCAGGACTTTCAGGAAATAGACCGATGCGGCGAGCCACGCGAATGCCGTTACACCGATAATGGCACCCGCGAAAGCGCCGAACCGGCCCAGCGCCGTTTCGAAACGCAAATGTGAGACGAAGACCGCGGCAATGTAGGCCACGAGATAAATGAGCGCCCAATAGCCGAGCGGCCCCTGTGTCAGAACGTCGAGCATGAGACCAGCAAGAAAGACAGCCCACTCCGGCAGCCACGCGTCGCGATCGAGTGTCCAGTACATGATGGCAACGATAGGCAGAAGCGGCAGCACGAAGCGATCCTCGACCGGAAGCCCCCAAGGCAGGATAGCCACAACCGTCAGAATCGCGACGGAGGCGACAGGCAGGAACGCGCGAAGCCACCTCATGGATCCATCCCTTCCGCGCTGATCGGCTCGGCGCTATCGGTCGCCGATTTGCGGCTTACAGGATCATTGATCAGACGCGCGGAGGGATCATTGAAGAAGAGCACGCTGACGTAATCGAGCCGATCGAGATCAGCCTTGAGCGCAACGCGCGGCTCCGATGACGTGTCATCCGCCACCGACCCGAGCCGAAGCCCGGCGGGAAAAAGGCCACCGACGCCCGACGTCGAAACATCATCACCTGGAGAAACCTTGGCGCCATCCGCGAGATACATCAGGCGCGGCTCGGCGCTGTTGTCGCCGGCCAGGATCGCGCGCACGGCTTTGGGACCGACGACGACGGGAATGCGGCTGTTGATATCCGTCGCCAATAGAACGCGTGCCGCATCCGGGCCGACGTCGACAATACGTCCGATGAGACCATCGGCATTGATGACCGGATACCCGCTCTCCACCTTGCGGGTCCGGCCCGCCTCGATCGTGACGTTATGCACGAACGCACCGATCGAATCCGCGATCACGCGGCTCGTGACAAAGTCTAGCTTCTGCTCCGGAACCACCTTTGCGAGAGCCTCAAGGTCGGTGAGCTTCGTTTCAAGTCGCCGCGCGCGCCATTCCCAGTTACCAAGCCGCCGGTTTTCCTGCCGAAGTCGCTCCAGCTCGCTTTGCAGCGCGACTTGCGTCGAAATCGTGCGCCCCAAGTCGCGGATCGGCTCGACGGGAATCATCGCGGTCTTGAGGACCGGCGTCAGCCACGAAGCGATCTGCCAACGCGTTCCGGCGAGAATGCTGTGGTCGAGCCGGCTGAGCAGCATCAGCGCACAAGAGACAAAGACGAAAAAAAACAGAATTGGGCGCAGCCGCCGGCCCGGCACCGCGTCGTCACCGCGCCTGGAAAAGAGAAGACCATCCTTGAGGCGCGCCATTGCGTCTGTCCGCTGCTCTCAAATACCATTGACGATCAAGCTCACGGCTTGATCAAAAGGTGCTCCCGCTCCTTGAGCGTCTCGAGAATTTTGGCCGACCCTGCAATCACGCACTGCTCCGGCTGCTCGGGCATATGAATTTTGACGCCGATGCGCCGCTCGAATTCCTGATCGAGCTTCGCGAGCTTCGCCCCGCCGCCCGACAAATGGATGCCGCGCTCGCAGATGTCCGTCGAAATCTCCGGCGGCAGATCCTCGATGGTATGCTGGATGAATTCGGCGATTTTTTCGATCGGTGCTTCGAGCGCTTCCGCGATATCCTGCGGTCCGAGCACCACCGTCTTCGCCTTGCCTTCGCGGATCTCGCGGCCCCGGATGAATATCTCCGCCGTTTCTCCGTTGACGACGCGCGACGCCGATCCCGCCTCTATCTTGATGCGCTCGGCATTCGCCTCCCCGATCAAAAGCTGATGGCGCCGCCGGACATAGCGGATGATGGCTTCGTCCATCGCATTGCCACCGCAGCGGATCGAGCTTGCCTGCACGACACCGCCAAGCGAGAGCACCGCAACGTCCGTCGTGCCGCCACCGATATCGACGACCATGGATCCTTTGGGTTCATCGATCGGCAGCCCAGCGCCGATGGCGGCCGCGACGGGTTCTTCAACCAGGAAAACCTTGCGTGCTCCCGCGGACATCGCTGTTTCGTAGACGGCACGACGTTCGACCGGCGTTGCGCCTGCCGGCACGCAAATCAGGATGCGCGGGCGGATGAATTCCACGAGCGATTTCGTTCGGCCGATGAATTGCCGGAGCATTTCTTCCGTCGCGACGAAATCGGCGATGACACCGTCGCGTAGCGGCCTGATCGTCTCGATGCTTTCAGGCGTCCGCCCCAGCATTTGCTTGGCCTTCTCGCCGACAGCGAGCACATCGCGCACGCCGCCTTTGGAACGAATGGCGACGACAGACGGCTCGTTCAGAACGACGCCACGGCCCGCGACGTAGACGAGCGTGTTCGCCGTGCCGAGATCGATGGCAATGCTGTCGGAGAGTACGCTTCTGACGCCTAGCCCAAACATTCGGTGAATCCGGCCCACTCCATGTCGCCCCAGCTTATGGGACGTTCGGCGTTAATCAAGGTCGCCGGGCGCCGACAGCGAGGCGAGTGCCCGAATGGTTACCGGTCACGGGCCACGTATACATACACACACAGGCAGGAACGGGGTAGCATGCAAAGATTGTGGCACGCTACCCCGGCAAAAGGTCCACAAAAACGGGTCTAGAACGCCTGTTGAGCTTGCGCCGTTTTCTGCCGCTTCACGACAAGCTTGTTGAGCGCCGCGACGTAGGCGCGCGCCGACGCAACGAGCGTATCAGGATCGGCGGAGCGACCGGTCACAACCCGGCCGTCTTCCTCAAGGCGAACGGAGACCTCCGCTTGCGCATCAGTGCCCTCCGTCACGGCATGCACCTGATAAAGATCGAGCCGCGCGTTGTGCGGTAAGAGCTGCTTGATGGCGTTGAAAGTTGCATCGACCGGACCGTTGCCGACGCTCTGCACCGTCTTCGGCTGCCCGTCGATGTCGAGTGTCAGCGTTGCCGTCTGCGGGCCCATCGTTCCCGCGATGACTGTCAATGCCGAAACCTTGACGTTATCGTTCATGTGCGCAACGCCGTCATCGACGAGCGCTTCGATGTCCTCGTCGTAGATGTGCTTCTTGCGGTCCGCGAGCGCCTTGAAGCGATTGAATGCGTCCTCCATCGCGTTGTCGCCGAGGTTGTAGCCGAGTTCCTTCAGCTTCGATTTGAACGCGGCGCGGCCCGAGTGCTTGCCCATCACGAGCGACGACTTGTTCACCCCGACAGACTCCGGCGTCATGATTTCGTACGTCTCGGTGTTCTTCAGGACGCCGTCCTGATGAATGCCGCTCTCGTGCGCGAATGCATTCCGGCCCACGATCGCCTTGTTGTACTGGACCGGGAAGTTCGTCACCGCCGAGACGAGCTTCGACGCGCGCGACAGCATCTCGGTTTGAATGCCGGTGTGATAGGCGAGCAGATCGTGGCGCGTGCGGATCGCCATCACGATTTCTTCGAGCGCTGCATTGCCCGCCCGCTCGCCGAGACCGTTGATCGTGCATTCGATCTGCCTCGCACCTGCACGAATACCCGCGAGCGAATTCGCAACCGCAAGACCAAGGTCGTCATGGCAATGGGTCGAGATGACGACCTTGTCCATGCCCGGAACGCGCGTCTTCAGCATCCTGATGAGGTCGAAATATTCCTCCGGCAGGGCGTACCCGACGGTATCGGGAATATTGATCGTCGTGGCGCCCGCCTTGATCGCAGCTTCGCAGACGCGGCAGAGATAGTCGTGTTCGGTCCGCGTCGCGTCCATTGCGCTCCACTCGACGTCGTCGGTGTAGCCGCGCGCCCGCGTCACGGAGGCGACGACGCGCTCGTAGACCTGCTCCTGGTTGAGCTGGAGTTGATGCTGACGATGCAGCGGCGACGTTCCGATGAATGTGTGGATACGGCCACGCTTCGCCGGCTTGATGGCTTCGCCCGCACGGTCGATGTCGGTGAAGTTCGCCCGCGCAAGCCCGCAGATGACCGACTGCTTTGCGAGCTTGGCGATCTCGGTGACGGCCTCGAAGTCACCTTCCGACGCGATCGGAAAACCGGCCTCGATGACGTCGACACCCATCGAGTCGAGAAGCTCCGCGACCTGCAGCTTCTCCTCGAAGGTCATCGTCGCGCCGGGGCACTGCTCGCCGTCGCGCAGAGTTGTATCGAAAATCACGATTTGATCGTCGTCGCGCTTCGGCTCTGCCGGCGCGTCTTGGGTTCTGGACGTCATCTGCTTCTCATCCTTTGCCGGGCGACCTCGTCGGTGCGCCGCTCGTCGCTTTCATGCTCTAAATCCTGCCGTCCGATCCCCTGGGCACCAACCCGGCGGACAGCCGGGCGTCATGCGGCCCAGGGGCCGATAAGGAGGAGCGAAAGCAGGAGCTTGGGCGCAAAAGAGCCGCCGCGCGTGCTCCTCTGAGGCGCAATGAAAACGGCGATGTCGGTCGCGCACGCCATAAAGGCATCAAATCCACGAAAAAACCGGCCGAAAGCCCAGTCCGAGGTGAATAACCGATCTTACCGGGGAAAATCAAGCTGACCCACGGTCGCGCGGCCCCAACGAGCAAAAAATCCCGCTTTCGAGGGCCGTTTCTCGATTTCCGCATAGGGAGTGTCTTGCCCGCTTCCCATAGCCCGGATCCCCCGACTCTTTTGTAACTGAGACAACATTGATCAGCCTCAATTTGCCATGAGCGCTACTGGGCAGAATTGGCCCGAAATTGCTGAATGGAGACTCCGTTGACTGCCGCAGTTCATTCCCCACCCTCCTCTGCCACTTACAGTCGGGGCCTCATTACACTCCACTGGATCATGGTCCTGCTGATCGCCGCCGTTTTCGCCGCCATTGAACTGAAGGGTTATTACCCCAAGGGCAGCGAAACGCGCGCCTTCCTCGCCTCACTTCATATGATGCTTGGCATCACCGTTCTGCTGCTGGTCCTTGTCCGGCTCGCGATCCGAGCCAAAAGCCCGACACCGCCAATCCTCCCCACACCCCGCATCTGGCAGACTGCGCTCGCGCACCTGACACATCTGACGCTCTATGCCGCGATGATCGGCATGCCGCTCCTTGGCTGGGTAATGGTCAGTGCCAGCGGACACGACGTGCCTTTCTACGGCCTCTCGCTTCCGCCCGTCGTTACCGAGGAC
Source organism: Pseudomonadota bacterium (assembly GCA_018242215.1). GTDB lineage: Bacteria > Pseudomonadota > Alphaproteobacteria > Rhizobiales > Hyphomicrobiaceae > Hyphomicrobium_B. The sequence continues at coordinate 115,123 of JAFECG010000026.1, read as the reverse complement.
AAGGACCTCGCACATAATCTGGAAGAAGTTCACGAGTTCCTGGGGAACGCGCTCTACTACGTCATCGGCCTGCACGCCCTGGCGGCGCTGACCCACCATTACGTATTTCGCGACAACACCCTCGAGCGGATGCTACCGCATCGCACCTAAGGCCGTCCGCTAGATCATGAGAACGCCTTCGGCAACGCGGACGGCATAGCCGCCGATCCGGACACCTTCGAGCTTGCCGCGCTCGACCGCCATCGTCAAAGCGATGGCGCTCGGGCGGCCCATCTCGAAGCCCTGCTCGATCGGCCGCTTGTGCGTACCGTCGGGCAGCGCATCGAACGATTGAACGACATAGGCGAAACTCGCCGCCGCCGAGCCTGTTGCCGGGTCCTCCGGCACGCCGATATCGGGTGCGAACATGCGTGCGTGAAACGCCGACTGCGTGCGCACGCATTGGCGAGTGTAGAGGTAGACACCCATGATGCCCTTGTCCGTAAACGCACGGGCCCAGTGCTGGGGCGCTATCCGAACCTTTGCCATTGCTTCGAGATTGGCAATCGGAACGAAAGCAAAGACCGGGACACCACGGATCAACGTCGCCTTGTGATTTTCAAAACCGATCTCCGCCGGAATGAGCCCGACCGACGCCGCGATCTGCTCGGGTTCGGACAGCGTCTCGACTGCATTGGTGATCTTCGGCGCATCGAACTCGCCGAAAGCAGCGGCCCCGCCCCGCATCCGGACGCCGACGCGAATGCTGCCGACCTCTTCTTCGAGCGCGATGATCGCGTCGTTGTGGTTATTCCCGGGGGCCCCCCGCAGCTCAGCCAACAGCACCGCCGTACCAAGCGTCGGATGCCCTGCAAAGGGCAACTCCCGGCTCGGCGTGAAGATACGAATGCGCGCTGTATGGCCGGGACTGGTCGATGTCAGGACGAAAACCGTTTCCGAGAGATTGAACTCCCGGGCGATCGTTTGCATTTCGGAAGTGTTCAGTCGATCGGCACCGAGCACAACGGCAAGGGGATTACCGCCGAAGGGCCGCTCCGTGAAAACGTCCAGGATGTGATAGGTAAGCGCCATTGCGCGCCGGTCTCCCCGCTGTCGGCCGCGCAGCGAAGGCTCCGCGCAAGCGGCCGCACCATGCGGCAAGGCTCCGCTCGCGCCAAGCCCTTTTCTTTCCTGCCCGACTTCTCAGTACGCGACCAAAAGTGCCTCGAGAAGCGCCCGCGCGTAGGGCAGCATCTTCAGATCTTCGAGATCGTCCAGAGAGCCCACAGGAACGATGGCTTCGAGTTCCGGGTCGTCTGATCGCGCATTATGATCCGCGACGCGCGCGATGAATGCTTCAGCCGTCATCGGTGCGTCGAATGGAACGGCAAAGCCCAATTGCGCGCCTGAACGTACGATAATGAAGCCTTCCTCTCGTTGAAGGTCGTTTCCCGCATCACCGATTTCTTCATCAATCTCGCGCGCGACGCTCGCGCCGATGTCGATTGTCCCGTCAGCGCCGACGTCGCGCCCGTCGATGAACCCGGATGGTAGGTAGACGAAGCCTGAGTTCACGTGGCCCGGACGCTGTATCGCCAGCATGAACTGTCCATCGGACGACCGAATGAGTGCGCAACCGAACCCGTCAATCACACCTGCGTCGGGAAATCCGAGCGCCCGCCAATAAAGATAATTCTTGAATTCCGTTCGAATGAGCGACGCGTGTAATTCGCTTCCTGCCATTCGCAAATCGTCAATGAGATGCACGATGCCATTGAAATAAGCGGGATTGGCTGCGCTTGCGTTTTGCCAATGAGCTTCGATCTCGGAAGCGTAAGTCGTTGCAAACGGCCAAGGGCGCACGCTGACCGTCAGCACGCAGTCCGATACGACTTTCACGCCGTTTTTGTGCGGAAAGCCAACTTCGCGAAGCACGCTCATTCTCACCTTCAGAATTGGCCGGAGAAAAAATCAGGCGGCCATAATTAAGTCTCGGTTTGATCAAAAGGGCCGGAGCGATTCCGTTTCGCACGATAAATGCTCAAATCGCCGATATGGCGAATGAATTCGACGACCGCTTCCCCGCACACAAATTCGCATCAGCCATCGGTTCAGCCAAGTTTCGTCATGACGCGGCCAAGATTCGACAGCCATATGTCGTTAACGACAGCGTCGCTGGGGGGCGACAGTCAAGATCTCCCAGCACCTCTTTAGCCGGTTTCAGTCCCTGGTGTTGCGCCAGGTTCATGGCGGCGAGGTGTGATGGATCACCTGCCGCCCGATGGATACACCATCGGGCTCGCGTAGCGGCCGCGCTACGTCAGAGCCCCTTCAAATCCGAAGATGCCGTGCAAACGGCAATATTCGGAAACGGGCGGCAGAGGTCCCCGCTCCTCTGCCGCCCGCGTTAGTTCCGGCCATGCGCCTGTAAGGGCAAAGGCTGGATATGACGTGGACCGCCCGCGCTGCCGCACGTAAACCCTCCCCAAGAGCGCGTCGGCGCGGGTTGGTTCCGCCTTTTCCTTTTTCCCGATCTTTTGGCAACGGACGATGGACGTCGCGGAAGCAGAGGCGGCTATTTAGCCAATTCGCAGTTCAGGCCGCGCCCATACCAAAACGACAACCTCTCGTCTGACGTCATGGCCGCGCAGGCGGCCATCTATGACAACCTGACAAGGAACATAAAATAAAAAACGCGGCGGCCGAAGAAGGCCACCGCGCTTAGAATCCGAGAACGAGCAAACCGCTGCGATCAGTTCTTGCCCTTGTCCACAAGCTTGTTCTTGCCGATCCACGGCATCATCCCGCGCAGTTTCGCACCGATCTCTTCGATCTGATGCGCGTCGTTCAAACGGCGCGTTGCCTTGAAGTTCGGCTGCCCGGCCTTGCACTCGAGCATCCAGTCGCGCACGAAGCGGCCGGTCTGAATATCGGCGAGCACGCGCTTCATCTCGGCCTTTGTTTCAGGCGTGATGATCCGTGGCCCCGTCTTGTATTCACCGTACTCGGCCGTGTTCGAAATCGAGTAGTTCATATTCGCGATGCCGCCCTCGTAGATGAGATCGACGATCAGCTTCACCTCGTGCAGGCATTCGAAATACGCCATCTCCGGCGCGTAGCCCGCTTCGACGAGCGTCTCAAAGCCCGCGCGAATCATCTCGACGAGACCCCCGCAGAGCACCGCCTGCTCGCCGAAAAGGTCCGTCTCGCATTCCTCGCGGAACGTCGTCTCGATTACGCCAGACCGGCCGCCGCCGATCGCCGACGCATATGACAGAAAGAGATCATGCGCGTTGCTGCTCTTGTCCTGATGGACTGCGATCAGGCACGGCACGCCGCCACCCTTCTGATATTCGCCGCGCACCGTGTGACCAGGTCCCTTCGGCGCCACCATGCCGACGTCGAGATCGCCTCGCGGCTCGATCAGATTGAAGTGCACATTGAGGCCGTGCGCAAAAAGAAGCGCGGCGCCCTTCTTCATGTTGGGTTCGAGGTGCTCTTTATAGATGTCCGCCTGCAACTCGTCGGGCGTCAGCATCATGATGACGTCGGCCCACTTCGCGGCGTCCGCGACCTCCATGACTTTCAAGCCCGCCTGCTCGGCTTTCTTCGCCGAAGGCGATCCCTTGCGCAGCGCGATGACAATGTCTTTGACGCCCGAATCCTTGAGGTTCAGCGCATGCGCGTGGCCCTGGCTGCCATAGCCGACAATGGCGACCTTCTTGGATTTGATGAGATTGATGTCGGCATCACGATCGTAATAGACGCGCATGGGCGGCCTTTCGGGTTCCCCGGTCGAAATCGTTCGTCGGGCTGGGTTGAAAGCAATGGCGGCCCGGAGGATGTGTGAATCCGGGCGCCCTGAAATCTGGGCGGAACCTATAGAGATCGGACTGAGGATTCAACGGCCCGCGACCGCTACCGGCAGGCCGAAACCCGGATATTTCATCGCAGCCTCACGCCCATGCTGCAAAGCGGTATCGATCCGCTCCCCTTGATCCGTTAACGATGGGCTGGGCTGTCGTAAGTGCGCGAATAGTGAACGTCGAACCACGACCTTCTGTCATCCCTGGCTGAGCCCGAGGACGTCCGCGAGAACGCACCTTCAAATCATCTCCTTCACGATCGGCCAGAGCGACGCAACCAGCGCGATCGCCATCGCGCCATTGAAAATGCGCATCGCCTTCGGGTCTCGCAAGAACGGCCTGAGCGATGTGCCGAACAAAGCCCAGCTCGACGCCGATATCGACGAAACGAAGAGGAAAACCGCCGAAAGCACCGCGACATCGCTCCACGGATTGTCCGGCGAGACATAGTTCGCCGCGACGCTCAAGCAGACCATCCAGCATTTCGGATTGACCCATTGAAAGAGCGCGGCCTCAGTGAACGTCATCGGCCGCGCCTCGTCACCGACGATCGGATCGGTGGCGCCGGCCGTGCCGATCCGCCATGCGAGCCACAGAAGATAGGCGATGCTGATCATGCGCAGGCCCGTGTAGAGCGGCGGAAAGAGCGAAAACACGCGCCCAATTCCGAGCCCGACAGCCAGGATCATGATCGTGAAGCCGATCACCACGCCAAGGATATGCCCGCGTGACCGGCCGAAACCGAAATTCACGCCGGACGCCAGCAACATGGTGTTGTTCGGTCCGGGCGTCATTGCCGTCACGAACGCAAACGTGATGAGCGATAGAATGAGATTCTGAGACATCTGTCGTCAGCAGCGCGGGAAGCCGCCAGCTCCGAGCTGGAATTGAATGATGACACGCCGAAACGGAAAACGATCAAGCGCCTGCGCCGCGTGCGATCGCCGCGATGCCGGTACGCGAGACCTCAACAAGCCCAAGCTCCGACATGAGCTGAATGAACGTCTCGATCTTCGAAGGCTTGCCCGTCACCTCGAACACGAAATGCTCGGTCGAGGTATCGACGACTTTCGACCGGAAGATCTCGGCAAGCCGCAATGCTTCGATGCGTTTTTCGCCCTTGCCCGAGACTTTCACCAACGCAAGCTCGCGCTCGATCGAACGTCCTTCTTCCGTCAGATCGCGAACCCGATGCACCGGCACGAGACGCTCGAGTTGCGTCTTGATCTGCTGGATGACGGCCGGCGTGCCGCTGGTGAGGATGGTGATGCGCGACAGATGCCGCTCATGCTCCACCTCGGTCACAGTCAGCGAGTCGATATTATATCCACGTCCCGCGAAAAGCCCGATGACCCGCGCGAGAACGCCCGGCTCGTTGTCGACGACGACCGATAGCGTTCGCGATACGATCTCCTGCGAACGCGACGGGCTTGGATAGTGCGACTGCTTCAAGGATTCGGACATCGTCGGTCTCTTGGGGCTCAAACAAAACTTTCAACGAGGGTGTGGCCGGTCGCATAATCGGGAATGCTCCACGGCTCCGCAAGGGCCGCATCGCGCCACGCGACGAAAGCGGGATGCGAAAGAATAGCATCCATATAGACGCGCGTCGCTTCCCGAACGGGAATTTGATAGGTGTCGAAGCGCGTGACGACGGGCGCATACATCGCATCGGCGGCCGAGAACGCGCCGTAAAGAAACGGCTGGCCACCCGCAAACCGGTTGCGCGCTTCCGACCAGATGTCCTCGACGCGGTCGATGGAGGCGCGAAGCGCTTCCGTCAACTGAGGCGTCGCGAAGCGCGCGCCCAGGTGCATCGGACAACCTGCCCTCAGGGCCTGAAACCCCGAATGCATCTCATGCGCAACGGAACGGGCGTGCGCACGAGCCTGACCGTCTCGCGGCCAGATCGCGATGTCCGGAAATTTTTCGGCCAGATATTCGATGATGGCGAGACTTTCCCACACGGTCACGTCGCCGTCGATCAACGCCGGAACTTTCCCTGAAGGAGAGTATTCCAGCACGCGGCTGCGGCTCTCCGGCGTCCTGAGCGGAATGATGATTTCATCGAACGGAATGCCGAACGTAGAGAGCACCAGCCATGGCCGAAGCGACCACGACGAATAGAGCTTATTGGCCATAACGAGCTTCAGCATGGCTACTTGCTGTCGCCTGCCGCATTGTCATCGGACTCGCCGGGCTTCTTCGGCGGGAACACGGCCTTGAGAAAGATCGGCATGCCGTTCTTGTCGACCATCTTCTTGAAGGCTTCGGCCTGCTTCGCAGAGATGTTGTACTGCTTGAAAGCCGCCACGAAACGCGCGCCCATGCCGCGCGCAATGTCTTCCGGAGCAGGCGTTCCCATCCGCACCCGGTCAGCCTGCGGGATGCGGGCATAGATCTGCGCCAGCACCTGGCTGTGCATGTAATCCTGCGCCATGCACGACTCGAGCCCTGCGGTATATTCACTGGCGAGCATCTGCGTCCGGTAGCAGGCATCCAAAAATTTCAGCACGCCCGCGGAGCCTTCGCGCTGATGCAATTCACCCAGCCGCCGCGCAGCATCCTTGATGTTCGCAACGTGGTTCCAGGTTTCCTGTGCGGCCGACGCGTACGGCACGGCCATGAGCGTCATCGCGAAGACGGCGATGAGCGCCCTGACCAATCCGAAACCCGATCCCCCGTGCTTTTTCAAACCAGAACCTTTCCTTCGTCTCCGATTGCATTCTCGACTTCCTCTTCGGTGTTTTCGCCGAGCAGCATCTCGTTGTGGGCCTTGCCCGATGGAATCATCGGGAAGCAGTTCGCCAGTTTCGCGACCCGGCAGTCGAAGATCACCGGACCCTTCGTGTTGATCATCTCGTGTATCGCATCGTCGAGGTCGGCGGGATGCTCACAACGCATGCCTGTCCAGCCATAGGCTTCCGCCAGCTTCACGAAATCCGGCAGCGCCTCGGTATAGCTCTCCGAAAGGCGGTTGCCGTGGAGAAGCTGCTGCCATTGCCGCACCATGCCCATGTACTCGTTGTTCATGATGAAAACCTTGACCGGCAGGCGGTACTGCACCGCCGTCGAGCACTCCTGGATGTTCATCAGGATCGATGCATCGCCCGCAACATCGATCACGAGCGACTTTGGATGCGCAAGCTGTACGCCGATTGCGGCAGGCAATCCATATCCCATCGTGCCGAGTCCGCCGGATGTCATCCAGTGGTTCGGTTCATCGAAGTGGAGGAATTGTGCCGCCCACATTTGATGCTGTCCGACCTCGGTCGTGAAAAATGTGTCGCGATTCTTCGTCAATTCATAAAGCCGCTGACACGCATATTGCGGCATGATGATGTCTTTGGAATTCTTGTAAGACAGCGATTTCTTCGCACGCCAGCCGTCGATCTGTTTCCACCATGCTTTGTGGGCGGCCTTGTCAAGCACGGGCGCCTTTGCCTTCCAGATGCGCAGCATATCTTCGATCACATACGCGCAGTCGCCGATGATCGGAATATCGACCATGATGTTCTTGTTGATCGACGACGGGTCGATATCGACGTGGATTTTCTTTGAGTCAGGTGAGAACGCATCGACGCGGCCCGTGATACGATCATCGAAGCGGGCGCCGATGTTGATCATCACGTCGCAATCATGCATCGCGAGATTCGCTTCGTATGTCCCGTGCATGCCGAGCATGCCGAGCCATTGCTTATCGGATGCCGGATACGCGCCGAGGCCCATCAGCGTCGACGTGATCGGATAGCCCGTCAGCCGAACGAACTCGCGCAAGAGCTGGCTTGCCTTCGGCCCCGAATTGATGACGCCGCCGCCCGTATAGAAGACGGGCCGCTTGGCGCTCGCGATCAGGTCGACCGCGTCGCGCACCGCGTGTTGGTCCGGCTTCAGCTTCGGACGATAGGTCTTATGCTGGATGTTCGACGGCCCGACGTAGTTGCCCGTCGCGAATTGCACGTCCTTCGGAATGTCGACGACGACAGGTCCCGGACGTCCGGTGCGCGCGATGTGGAAGGCTTCGTGCAGAATGCGCGCGAGATCGTTGACGTTCTTCACGAGCACATTGTGCTTCGTGCACGGCCGCGTGATGCCGACCGTATCGCACTCCTGGAAGGCATCATTGCCGATGAGATGCGTTGGAACCTGTCCGGTGATGCAGACGAGCGGAATGGAATCCATCAAAGCGTCCGCAAGGCCCGTCACGGCGTTTGTCGCGCCCGGTCCCGACGTCACGAGACAGACGCCGACCTTCCCCGTCGAGCGCGCATAGCCCTCTGCCGCATGCAGCGCGCCGCCTTCCTGGCGAACGAGAATGTGACGAATCTTCTCCTGCTGAAAAAGCTCGTCATAGATCGGGAGAACCGCTCCGCCGGGATATCCGAAGATCGTCTCGACGCCCTGGTCGGCCAGCGCGGTCATTACGATCTCTGCGCCGGTCATCGTGCGTGCCATCTCACAACTCCTCTGCGGGATATGAGCCCGCCAACTTCGCGAAAGTCTGCGGAACCTAAGAGCGCCAAGCTAAATGGTCAACGCTAACGCTGAATAAATGCGAAAATATCGCGCATAGAACTTTCCATTTCTTTCGAATTTATCACAATCCACGAAATCATATGACGCCGAATCCACGTTTCCTGCCGTTTGATGTATTGGCGCGTCTCCGCTTGCGCCAAGGCGATCGCGGCCGCCGATTCGATTTCGCCACGAACGAACCGGAGAAGCGGAGCGACTCCGATAGCGCGCATGGCCGGCAGATCGGGATCGAGTTGCATGTCACCCAAAGCCCGGACCTCGTCGAGCGCGCCCGACGTCATCATGCTTGCGAACCGCGCATCGGCGCGCGCATGAAGCTCGGCGCGATCAACCTGCACCACAAAGCGCACGGTCTCTGCTTCCTTCAAGACGGGTTCGCCCTTCAAGGCCTGCCACTCGGCAAGCGACCGCCCCGTCGATTGCACCACTTCGAGCGCCCGGACGATCCGCTGCGTGTCCGATGATTGAAGCCGGCTCGCCATCGTCGGATCGCGGCTTTGGAGTTCACGGTGGAGATCCTCCGCTCCGCGGCGCCCGGCCTCGCCCCGCCAGAACGCACGGACATCATCGCGGATCTCCGGGATCGGCGACAGGCCTTCGAGGAGTGCCTTGAAATAAAGCCCCGTGCCGCCGACGATGATCGGCCGCCGGCCTGCCGTTCGTGCTTTCGAGATTGCGTCAGCCACGTCGCGGACGAAGCGGCCCGCGGAATAGGCATCGCTCGCCGCAACGAAGCCGTAGAGCGCATGCGGCACCCGCGCCTCGTCAGCAGGCGACGGCCGCGCCGTCAACACGCGCAAGGCGCGATAGACCTGCATGCTGTCGGCATTGATGATTGTTCCGTCCACCTGCTCCGCGATTGCCATCGCGAACGCGGACTTGCCGCTCGCCGTCGGCCCCGCAATCAGGATCGGCTGAAGATCTATCCGCGCGCTGTTCATGGAAAGGCCTCCTAGCGCTGAGGCACTAGGAGGCGCAAGTCTGACGGGAAATTCTTTGTTCGAACCGGAAGGATGGCATCCCCGAGGCGCCCCGAGGACCCATCTTGCTTAATAGCTGACTTTCAGGCGCGCACCCCAGACGGCGGCATGATCGACTTCGGCAACGGCACCGGGATTCCAGAAGTATTGGAAGTCTGGTGCGAGCGTAATGCCGTTCTTGATCTGCGCAACGTAGTTGAGTTCGAGCACCGATTCATGCGTCGCCGAGAAGTCGGAGTCGGCTGTATGAAGAAGATCCTCGGAAATCTGGCCGTATCCGAAAGCAGCGCCGAACGTGTCTTTCGCGCGGCCCGGAACGAAGCCCGTGAACAGAATGCCGGTGTCGAAATAGAAGTCCATCTGGCTGCTAGAACCGCGCTCCGTCGGGCTGCCGGATACGCGGCCGAACACGGTCACGTTCTTATCGTCACCCTGCTTCCAGATCGTCTGGTCTATGATGCCGTAGATGCCGTAGTCGCTATCCACGGACGCGCCAGTCCTGAAGTCCGTATAGATGCCTTCCGGCGCATTGAACTGCTTCCAGCCGCCGACTTTGACGGTGCCGCCCAGTCCGGCAAGGTCATACTTGTAGGCGCCTTCGAGAATCATCAGCTCCCCGTCACCGAACCGAAAGTCCGTGCCGTGATTGTTGGACGCCTGGGCATCGTCCGCATAGGGATCAGCCGGGCTGCCGTTGAAGACCGCGCCCATGAGGGTCAGATTGTCGTTCGGGGTGAACGTCACGACGGCGCCCATCGACGTCAGCGGATAGCCGGGACCGCCCTGGATCGTGTTCGTCGCCAGAATACCGGGCCAGCCGAACGTACCGTTCAGGAACACGGCTGCCGTATCGCTGATGAAGAACATCGTATCGGCGGCGATCGAGCCGACCTTGACCTTTACTTTGTCATCGAGCAGCGACTGCTCGAGCCACAGTTCGTCAAGGCGAACCGTCTCAAAGCCTTCGAGATTGCTGACCGCAAAGATGCTGCCGGTTTTGTTCGTCGGGCCATCGCCATGGACGTAGAAGGCGTTGGCATGAATGACCGCGCCTTTCCAGCCGAACATCTTCTCAAGATCGAGGTCGACGTAGGTCTCGATCAAGCCATTATAGGTCGAGCCGCGGGAGAGGCCGCCCGAGGTCACATCGTAATATTCGCCCGTGTAGTTGAGGCCGTATTTTACGCCGCGCGCGGCCATCGAGGCGCGCACTGCATCGAAGGGAAGATCTTGAGCGATTGACTCGTCCGGAACACCGATGTCCGGCTTGTCCTCAGCTTTGAGCGCGGTCGCTGTCACAAGCGATCCCAGCGCGAAAACCGGCACCACGCCAGCCAATAGTCTCGATTTCATTCAACGTACCCCCAAATTCCCCAGCCGGCTCCCGACGCACTTGTCCAGTAGCCCGCGATTGAACCCCCTCCCGGTCCAACGACATGAACAGAAGATACTTGACGAGCTTCGTCAACATTTGAGTACGGAATTGGACGGCCCAGCCCACGCAGCAGATCAACACTGTGGCTGATTTGCACTTCTTTATGCGGCGGATCAAAAGCCGGAAGCAATATTGCCGCGGCCCCCAGGAGTATTTTCCAATCCTCAGCGGACGTCCTGCAACCGCGAAGGGCCTGCCCGTGTCGCCCGAATCACTTTGCCGAATGATCGGCCCTGTCGTGCGACGAACCGAGGAACGGCAAATCGCGCCCGGTCCACCGCCGCCACGTCGCCGCCACCCGCGGCCGGACATCACTCCATATCCTGCGGGCCTGGGATAAAACACGTCCTTTCACGATGCGGCCGTAGCGCCACGCCCACGATGCTCGGATTTGCGCATAAAGCGCATCCTTCCAAGGCACGAACCAGTTGAACGCCCGGGCGAACCAGCCGATCTGCATCAACGATGGCTTCGTCAGGATGAAGACCCGCGCGATGAGCGCCGTTGACGCGATCTTGGCGCCCACGAACAACAACGTGGCCGACAAGAAGTGCTCATTCGCCAGTAGCCACACGGCGACGAATTTAAGCGGCAACAATAGTGATGTCGGAAGAGCGAGCGCGATAAGGGCCGCATAGGGCGGCAGACGCGCCAGCAGCCGTTCAACGGCCCCAAGCGGCGCGAATTTCGCAAGGCGCCCAAGCAGCTCGGAAAGCGGACGCCAGCCCCACTCCTCGAACAGGATAATGAGGGCCGCGGTGATATTGAGGGCGGTGATCAGCGGCCCGCGCGAAATTCTCCACGCCGTCCTCAAAATCTCCCGCGCCGTCCAGATCGCAATGACCGTTCCGCGCCAAAGGGCGCCGAAAACCTTTTGGGCGGTCGCTCGAAAATCTTCAGCGTTCAAACGTCTCGTCCTGCCTCTGCCGCACAACACGGGCGTGAAGGCATAAATCTACCACCCGCACAGGAAGCGGGGATAAGTTTTCGCGACCCATCTTCAAGGACGCGTCAAATCGGCACTTGAGGGGAACGTCGGCCTATTCTATACATTTTATGTAAACAAATGGCCGGCCATCGCCGCCGTGCCGCAACGGAATCGAGTCAAGCCTGAGGTTTTCCTGGAAGGGCCGAAGGCTAAGCTCGTGCTAACCCCGAGATGGGTCTCCCGGCCCCAGATCTCGGGGTTAGCTTTATCTCCATATTTGCTATTCTCGCGAAAGCAACGACGCGAGGATCGTGCGGATGGCCTACCTGCTTGAAGAACACCGTGCGACGCCGCTCGCAGTCGACACGAAACACACCTACCTCGGCAACGGCGATGTCTTCGTCGGCCGCACTCTCGCCATCCGTTTTGCAACGCGCGACGAAGCAGAGACGAAGCGCGCAAAGCTGCCCAATCCCGATAGCTGGATCATCGTCGAAGATTGAACATCCCGGCGTTGTACCAAACCGCTCCGGGCGCAGTCAGGGCTTGCGGATGACAATTGGGTCATCGAGACAAGCCCGGTAATGACACCGAAGATCCAACGAGCTCAGTCCGTTCCCGTTCTTTCGAACGCGATATCATCATCCGACGGATCGAGCAGGCGCGGCGACTCGCCTGCTTCTTCGAGCGCGTGCGCGAGATCCTCGCGCGCCTTCTCCGCTTGCCGCTGCCGCGCCCAGAGGCTCGCATAAAGCCCGTTCTTAGCGATGAGCTCAGCATGCGTCCCCTGCTCGGCGACGCGCCCGGCCTCGAATACCAAAATCATGTCGGCGTGCACGATCGTCGACAGCCGATGCGCGATGACGACCGTCGTACGGTCCTTCGAAACGCGGTCGAGCGCGTCCTGGATTTCCTTCTCGGTATGGCTGTCGAGCGCACTCGTCGCCTCGTCGAGCAGCAAAATCGGCGGCGCCTTCAAAATCGTTCGCGCGATCGCGACGCGCTGCTTCTCTCCGCCCGAAAGCTTCAGGCCGCGTTCGCCGACCATCGTACCGTAACCGTCAGGCAGCGCGCGGACGAAGTCATCGATCTGCGCGAGCTTCGCCGCCGCATAAACGTCATCGTCAGTCGCGTCGGCACGGCCATACTTGATGTTGTAGAAGATCGTATCGTTGAACAGCACCGTGTCCTGCGGCACGACGCCGATCGCTGCACGCAGCGACGATTGCGTCACGTCCCGGATATCCTGTCCGTCGATCAGGATGCGCCCGCTCGTCACGTCATAGAAGCGGAGCAGCAACCGCGCGACCGTCGACTTACCCGCACCTGACGGCCCGACAATCGCAACCATCTTCCCCGCCGGTACCTCGAACGACACGTCTTTCAGAATGACCCGCTCCGGGTCATATCCGAACTTCACATGATCGAACCGGACCGCACCGCCGGAAACCTGTAGCGTTTTCGCACCCGGTCGGTCCGCGACCTCGGGACTCTGATCGAGCACCTCCATCATCCGCTCGATGTCGGTCAGCCCCTGCTTGATCTCGCGATAGACCATGCCCATGAAATTCAGCGGCATGAAGAGCTGCAGCATCAGCAGATTGACCATGGCGAAATGGCCAACCGTGTCCTTCCCCGCCACAACGTCGTTCGCCGCCATGATGAGGCAGATCGTCAGCGCGATCGTGAAGATGACCGCCTGTCCCGAGTTCAGAACCGCGAGCGAGGTATAGGTCTTGATGCTCGCCTTCTCGTAGGCCGCCATGGATTTGTCGTAGCGCCCCGCTTCGCGCCCCTCGGCGCCGAAGTATTTAACCGTCTCGTAGTTCAGCAGACTGTCGATCGCCTTCGTGTTGGCGTCCGTGTCGCTTTCGTTCATCACGCGGCGGATCGACAGCCGCCAGTCGGTCGCGCGGATCGTGAACCAGAGGTACGCCGCGATCATCCCGACGATGGTCACGATATAGCGCCAGTCGAACTCATACGCACACACGACGATGATCATCAGAAACTCGACGATCGTCGGGATCAGCGTCATCAGCGCCATGCGGCTGATGTTCTCGATGCCCGTGCGCCCGCGCTCGAGCACGCGCGTCAACCCGCCCGTCTTGCGTTCGAGGTGGAACCTGAGCGACAGCCGGTGCATGTGCTCGAACGTCGTGAGCGCGAGCTTTCTGACGGCGTGCATCGCGACGCGCGCGAACATGCCTTCGCGGACCTGCACCAGCAGCGACATCACGATACGTGCGATACCGTAGAAGATCGCGGCCAGCACCGGCGCGCCGACGAGCCACGGTAGCGTCTGGTTACTCGCGACGTGACCGCCCGAGGCCGCGACCAGCGCGTCGGTTGCCCACTTGAGCGTGAATGGAACGCCGACCGTCACCGCCTTGGCGATGACGACGATGACGAACGAGATGACGACGGTGCGCCGGAGATCCGGCCGGTCCTCGGGCCAGACATAAGGCCACAGAGCCCTCAGAACCCGTGACGTTTCGCTCGACGGAATAAGACGCGCCAGAAACCCGTTCCGGGTCGCGCGAAGGTTGACGGAAGCTTTTTGCATTGGGCCTGAAATAGGGTCAAGCGCGAGGAAAGTCCATCACCCGCGCCGACGCGGCAGATAGAGCCGTTCACACGGATAGATGCGGTTCGGGTCGCGGATGACGTCGCGATTGGCCCGGTAGATCCGCAGGAAATAAAGTCCGCTGCGATAATGGCGCAGCGCAATCCGCCAAAGGCTGTCGCCGCGCGCGACCACGTAATGGCCCGGCAGCAGGATCTTGCGCCCCTCGGCGCGGCAGCGTCCCTGTCGCGCACGGCGGATCCACCGCTGGACCACTGGGCCGCGCGCCATGTGATCGTTTGCGTCGCGGACGATCCGCGCTTCATGTAGAGGCGCCGTCGCGGCAGTAGTGCTTTCCGTTTTGCTCTCTGGCGGCTCCGGCGACGCCGCGGTCTTTTCCTGGGCAGCCTTGACTGCAGCAGCCTTGGCCGCAGCAGCTTTTGTCGCCTCCTGCTCGGCTGCACGCTGCCGGTCGGCGGCTTCCTTCGCAGCAGCCTCTTGTTGAGCTTTCTCCTCAGCCGCCTTCGCCGAGGCTTCCTCGGCTAAACGCTGATTTTCCGCCACTCGCCTGGCCGCAGCCTCTTGCTTGGCTTTTTCTTCTGCTGCCTGTGCTGCAGCGGTTCGCTTCGCATCCTCCACGGCTTTTGCGGCGGCATCTGCTAAGGCGCGCTGATGCGCCTCTTCTGCGCGTTCGCGCTGGTCCTCGGCCGCCTTCTCCGCGAGCCCACGCTCTTTCGCCGCCTGCGCCTCTGCGGCGGCCTTCTTCGCAATCGCGTCTTGCGCCGCCTGAGCCGCGCGCCCCGCCTCTTCGATGCGCTTCTGTTCCTCGGCCTTGCGCTTGTCTTCTACGAGCTTCTGCTGGTCTTCGATCCGTTTCGATTCCGCTTCGAGGCGTTCGCGCTCCTTCCGCTTCTCCTCGGCGCGTTTCTTGGCCTCCGCAGCATCCGTCAGGCGTTTGGCTTCGGCATCCTGCTTCGCCTGCGCTGCCTTAATTGCCGCTTCCCTACGCTGGCGACCGGCCTCAGCGTCTTCTTCTTTCGCCTCCTCGATTTTGCGCGCGATCGCGTCACCACCGCCGCCGGCGGGCGCGACCGACAACCGCCGGACGATAATCGTCTGAAATTCGCGATTGGCCCGCGCGAGCCAGTCCTGCACGCGGTCCATCAGCCCGAGTTCTTTCCCGGGCCACGGGGCGGGCGCCTGACTCTTCGCGCTTTCGGCCGAATGCGCGTCGGCCGCGGTAATCTCTGCGGGAGCGTCCTGGGCGAGCGCAACGCGCTCCACTCCGGCAGCCTCCAGCGTATCGTCATCGTCGAGAGCCACGACGCCTGCAAAATTTCTGTCGATAACTGCTCTGTCCGGCGCCGCGTCGGCATCCTGGCGGTCAATCGCAGCATCGAGCGGCAGCGATAAGAACCCCGCCACGACGAGAAAACCCGCGGCCGCTCCGGCCCGCGCGCAGCGAACCGCGATTTTCCCTGCCGATTCCGAAGGTTCCCCGTCCTTCATAACATCGCCTTGTAGCCTCAATATAAACCTAAGCACACGTCTCCGGCTGACGCCACGACCCGACGGGCGGAGAATGTGAATTGGGACCGGAGCGTGACCCGACGCTCACAAAAGTCACATGGAATGCATGCGAGGAACGCCCCCCGGCGACACCTGGGCAGTCGGCGGCCGGATCACTAAATAACAAGGTCCGATCAGTCGGAAATGGAATACATATGAATGAAATGACAAAAATGCCGGTTCCAAAACCGGCGAACGATATGAATGGCGGGAATCCCCCTACAGCAGCCAAAATCGATGGCGTGTGCGTCTACTGCGGCTCGGGCAAGGGCCTCGAATCCGCATATGCGATTGCCGCGAGAAAGCTCGGAAAAGCGCTCGCCGACAACGGCATCCGGTTGGTTTATGGCGGCGGAAGTCTCGGCCTCATGGGCGAAGTCGCGCGCGCGACACTCGGCGCAGGCGGCAAGGTGACTGGCATTATCCCGGAATTCCTCGGCAGCCGCGAGCACATGCTGAAAGACGTCGACGAATTGATCGTCGTTGAGAATATGCATGTCCGGAAACAGTTGATGTTCGACCGTGCGGATGCCTTCGTTGCGCTTCCGGGCGGCGTCGGCACGCTTGAAGAGCTTGTCGAGCAGCTGACATGGTCGCAGCTCGGACGCCATTCGAAGCCGATCATTGTCGCGAACATCAATGGCTTCTGGGATCCGTTTCTGAAGCTGCTTGAGCACATGAAAGCGGAAACATTCATCCGCGCCGGTCTCGACGTGCATTTTACGGTCGTCGACAAGGCCGAAGACATCCTGCCTGCAATCCTGAAGTCGGCTGGACTCACCACGGCGGAAAAGGAACAGGAACTTCTGGAGAAGTTTTGAGCCTCATCCTGTATGCAGCACCGACGGCCTACTCCGCCGCGGCGTGCGTCTCGTTTTCCGGTTGAGATGCGAACATCTGGGCATACACCGGCCGAAGCTCGCGCGCGCCAGCGACGCTCAGATGATTGTCGTCGAAGTAGAGCCCGATATTGTCCTTGAGATAGGGACAAATCCGATCATCGCAGAGGGCGCGATCTGGGTATACGACGCTCACGCCCTCAATATGATCGAGCCGCGCCAGCACATCCAAGACCTTCCTCTCGTCTCGGCGAAAATCCTCGACGGTCTCTGCATTCGGTAGCGGCTCGTTCCAGGCGGCGTGACGCATCATGCTACGCGTCACATCGAAATGCTGCTCTGGAATCGGCCCTGCTATGACGACACTTTTGCCGTGGTCGACGAGCGTTTGAACTGTCTCCTCAAGCATCTCGCCGAACGCTTTTTCCTTAGCGGCGTCGCCCCATTGAAACTTTGCAACCCGTTTTTTGGGATCGAACAGACGAGCATACCGAATCCAACGACCTACAAGAACAACATCTCTGATATCGCTCTTCAGGATCGCGGCAAGAACGCGATCGTTCCGCGCCTTGCAGGCTTCCGCATAACGATCGCCGTGGAAACTCACGTTGATGAGAGGCGGGCAACTTGGGTCCGCTGAAATCAATATCCGCCTTCGTGTCGCGTTGAGGTAGTCCTTCATGCCCGGAAGCATTGCCATGGCATGACTATCACCCCAAAGAAACGTGCCTGGGATGGACGATCCATCACCGACCAAAAAAATACCCTTCGGCCAGCCCTGCTTCCGGGATGCGGGGGGCCCGAAGAAGGACGCAAGCTTCGGATCGCGGCCATGAGCACCCAAGGCGATTACTTCCTTCGGCCACGTATGAAACCATGCCGGCTTTTTGACGATCAACTGGGCCACGCCAAGTGTAATGGCGAACGTCGCAAAAGCCCCGGCATAGGCTTTCCACGCCGAATGCGATGCCAATCGTCCGCGAAATGGCTGCTCGACAAAACGCCACGATAAGGCACCGAGCAGGAGACTGGCAGTGGCCAGCACCAGCGCTGTCGAGAAACCGCCACCATCGTCGAACAACGTCTCGAAACGATATCGCGTAAGGACGAGCAGCGGCCAATGCCAGAGGTAGACGGAATAGGAGATCAGCCCGATCGCGACAAATGGAGGCGCTGATAGCAGCCGCGCAACCATCGTCTGATGAAGATTGCTCTCGTCGCTTGCCCCCGTTCCGGAATAAATGATCAAAATGGCGCCGATGCAGAGCGGCAATGCTGCAAGCCCGGGAAAGAGCGTCTCGTCGGAATAGATGAAGTAGCATCCGACGATCATCAAAGCGCCGAGAAGAGCCGTCGTCTCGCGCATCGATCGAGACCGCAATTGCGGTAGGAGACCGAACGCCAGCATCGTCCCGCACAGCAATTCCCAGATGCGGCCCGCCAAAGAGAAGAAAGCACGCTCCGGCGATTGCGTAAGCAGATGGACGCTGAAAGCCAGCGACAAAGCCGCCGCGAGAGCCATCGCCGGCAGGGCATAGCCGCGACGAAAACGATGGAGCAGCATCACGAGCAGCGGAAAAGCCGCGTAGAACTGCTCCTCGATGCTCAGCGACCACGTGTGCATCAGCGGTTTGTAGATCGCAACCGCGCCGAAGTAGTTAGAAGCCCTGTGCTCAAAGAAGAAGTTTGATGTCGCCGTCGCGACGGCCCTGAGGCTTCGCGCATAACTGACGAAATCGAACGGAAACAGGATGGTCGCGGCTGCGATCGTCGTAACCAGAAGACACACGGCAAGCGCCGGCAATATCCGCCGGATCCGCCGAACATAGAAATTCGCGAGGGAGAACGTTCCCGCTTCGAGTTCCGACTTGATGATCCCCGCGATCAGAAAACCTGAAATGACGAAGAAGACGTCGACGCCGCCATAGCCGCCGGGAACGCCGAGGCCGAAGTGATAGCCGAGCACGCCGAGGATCGCGACGGCACGCAGACCGTCGATATCAGCCCGATGCGTTTTGACTGGCAAGCCCAACGCCTGCCGCTTCCCTCGCCCCTTGTCGGACATCTCCCCACTCCCCGGCCGGCTGTCCTCTCCGAACCCTTGCATAGGACAGCTTCAAATGCATCCCCCACCGCGCCGTGACCACAGGTTTGGCGGCAACCCTCCTCCGACGGTTGCGTTCCCGTCGCTTCCCTCTTATCAGCGCTTATGGCCAAGACGACCGTAGAACCGCCTCCCCCAGTTGCCCGCATCAGCGACGCCCAGATCCCTGATTACATTAGCCGCATGCGCGCAGGCGAACGCCGCGCCATCGCGAGCGTGATCACCGAACTCGAACGCCTTTCAGCGGCTTCGCCCGGCCTGCTTCAGGCTCTGCAGCCGCATCTCGGCCATGCACTCGTTGTCGGCTTCACGGGCCCACCCGGCGCCGGAAAATCAACTCTGGTGAACGCCATCATCGCGCATCTGAGACAGCAAGGGCGAACGGTCGGCGTGATCGCGGTAGATCCATCGAGTCCGATCTCCGGCGGCGCCATTCTCGGCGATCGCATCCGCATGACGTCTGCGCTCGACGACGACGGTGTCTTCGTGCGCTCACTCGCGTCGCGCGGCTATCTCGGTGGTCTCTCCCCGGCAGCCGTGCGGATCATCGACGCACTCGACGGCGCGGGCTTCGATATCGTGCTGCTCGAAACGGTGGGCACCGGTCAGAACGAGATCGACGTTGCGGAAGTGGCTGACGTTCGCGTGGTCATCGCGGCACCGGGCCTTGGTGATGACATTCAGGCGATGAAGTCGGGACTGCTCGAAATCGCCGACATCATCGTCGTCAACAAATCGGACCGGCCGGGCGCCGAGCAGACGATGCAGCAATTGATCGGCGCCTTGTCAATCCGCGCCACACAGACCGAGAAGATCCCTGTCCTGAAAACGAGCGCGATCAACGGCGACGGCATCGTGGATCTCGTGGCGGCGTTCGACGCCCAGGGCAAACGCGTCGTAGCTCAAGGTGCCATCAACCGCCGTCGCCGCCGTGCGCGCTATCTGATTGCCCGTGCAGCATCGGACATTGTCGCGGCGCGTATCAAGGCCGGAGGCAAGAATGGACTCGATCCGCTCGCCGACGCCGTTCTGTCCGGCACGATGACCCCAGACAAAGCCGCGCGGCAATTGCTCGAATCTTGATTCGTCATCCTCTATGCGTCTCGTTTTGCTCGCCGCATAGAGGATGACGATGACGGCTATAGCCACCGTCGCCGCTTGAAATAGAGGTAGGGCAGGATCGCGGATAGCACCATCAGGCCCAGCGCCCATGGATAGCCGAACACCCACCTGAGTTCCGGAATATCGCTGAAGTTCATGCCGTAGATCGACGCAACGAGCGTCGGCGGCAGGAACACCACCGCAGCCACCGAAAAAATCTTGATGATCTGGTTCTGCTGCAGGTTGATCAGGCCCAGCGTCGCATCGAGCAGGAAGTTCACCTTGCTCGACAGGAACGTCGCCTGGTCGGTCAGAGCGACGACGTCCCGATAGAGCATCTTCGTCCGCGCTTTGGCATCCTTGGTGACCTTCTTGTCGACCTGCTGATCGAGCGTGGTGTGATAGGTCAGAACGCGGTTGATGCTGACGAGACTCTCACGCACTTTCGTTAGAAGATCGCCGTCCTGCCCGATGCGCTCGATCGCCGCTTGCAGATCGTCGCTCGACGGCGCCTTCATCTTGCCTTTGCGGAACACCTGCCGCGAAACATGATCGATCCCCGATCCCACCCGCTCGAGCGCATCGGCCATGCGATCGAGCAGCGCTTCGATCAGCCCCATCATGATCTGCTCGCCGTTCGTGACCGGCACGGCATTCGACCGTTGGGCACGCGCGACGAAGTTCGCGAACGCCTTCGGCTCGGCGTACCGCATCGTTACGAGCGTGCTTCCCTTGAGTACGAACGTGATCGGCGACGTGATCGGCTCATCGCTTTCGAGCGAAGAGGCCGCGGTCAGCGTCATGAACTCCGCGCCGTCCTCCTGATAGAGCCGGGCGGAAACCTCGATCTCCTGCATCTCTTCCCGCGTCGGCAGCGAAATTGAAAGAAGCTGCTCGACGTGGCGATTGTCCTGAGGCGCGGGATTATAGAGATCGATCCAGACACATTGCGACAGCGCGACAGGACCTTCCTCGGGCACGCCCTCATAAGCCAGGACGAGATGCATATTCTCGCGGCGATAGCTGCGCATCATGAGTGCGGGCCCTTTCTCGTTATCGGCCGCCGCGCGACCGAACGAACGGCCCGCGATTAAGCGTCCTGGAGGGTTTCTGACGAAATCGAAGTATAACTTCGACTGTCGCAGTCCATTGTCGATGGTCCTTATAATTGGCCCGGCACTGTGTCGAGCGAACCCAACCGCCGAGTCAGCGCGACCCTACCTTCGGCGCCGACATTTTTCCAGTCGGCGCCGATCGCGACGCGAGGCTTTTCTCTTATGACCGGTTGATGACGATCCGCCCGGCCCCAAAGCTGTCAGGCAACGGCCAAACGGCTGTGCTTCACCGAATACGTGAAATAGATGATGAGGCCGACGGCGAGCCAGATGAGGAAGCGCAGATGCGTTTCATAGGGCAGGAAGGCGATCAGAGCGCCGCAGGAAATGATGCCGAGCGTCGCGAAAACCGTTCCGAACGGCATTTTGAAGGGGCGCGGCATGTCAGGGTGCGAACGGCGCAGCACGATGATGCCGCCGCAGACGAGGACAAACGCCGCCAGCGTCCCGATGTTGACGAGTTCGGCCAGCACGCCCAACGGAATGAGGCCTGCCATGATGGCCATCACAACGCCGGTCAGAACGGTCGTGCGTACCGGCGTTTTCGTCTTCTCATTGACGACCGAGAAATAGGGCGGCAGCAGCCCGTCGCGCGAAACGCCGGTGATGATGCGCGTCAGCCCGTAGTAGAGCACGAGCATGACCGTCGTCAGTCCGAAGATGACGCCCGTGGCGACGATCCCGGCGGCGGTGTTATGGCCGATACGGAGCAAAGCCTCTGACGCAGGCGACGATACGTTGAGCGCCGTGTAAGGCACGATCCCGGTCATCAGAGCTGAAACGATGATGTAGAGGAGAGTGCAGAATCCGAGCGCAGCGAGAATGCCGATCGGCACATCCCGTTGTGGATTGCGCGCCTCTTCGACGGCGGTCGATACGGCATCGAAACCGACGTAAGCGAAGAATACAAGCGAGGCCCCGGCGAAAACTCCGACCGGCTGGCCGGCCGAATCATAACTGAACCACCCGAAAGGAACGAACGGCGTCCAGTTCTCCGGATGCACGTTGAAGATCGCAACGCCAATGAAGATCGCGACGGCCAGAAGCTTGATCGTCACGGCCGCGGCATTGATCCGCGCCGTCTCCTTGACCCCGATGATCAGCAGCATCATCAGGATCAGGATAATCACGATGGCTGGGATATTGATCACGCCCCCCGCGAACGGCCCCTTCGTGTAGGCATCGGGTAAACCAACGCCGATCGCTGTTAGCGCGTTGTTGAAATAGCCGGACCAGCCGTTGGCGACGGCCGCGACAGATACGCCGTATTCGAGAATGAGGTCCCATGCGATGATCCATGCGATCAACTCGCCAAAGGCAGCGTAACTGTAGCCATAGGCGCTGCCGCAGCCACCGACGGACGCGGCGAGCTCAGCATAGGAAAGCGCGGCGAAAGCGCAGGCCACGCCCGCGACGATGAACGATAGAACGACCGCCGGACCCGATTGAGTTGCAGCGGCATGCCCAGAGAGGACAAAGATGCCGGTCCCTATGATGGCGCCAATGCCGAGCACGGTGAGATCGAAGGCGCTCAGAACCTTTCTCAGGCCGTAATCGGCATCCTCATAGGCGACGGCCTTTTTGCGGAACAGGTTGGGCATACGAATGGATCCCCCTCATTGCCAGGTCTTCGGGCGTAGGTTCTTCGGCGTCCGAAGGCCTTGTCCAGCCGGCTGCATCCCCACCGCCGCGCTCGTCCAAGACTCCACGCCGCCGTCGAGCTTCGCCCAGCCTTTTGCAGATGTCCACAACCGGATTGCCGAATAATCCAGCTCGCCCATATCTTGTGCAGACGCGGGGCCGTCAGCCCAAAGCCAGATCGACGTCAGGTCGCCACAAGGGAGAGGCTTGCCCCTCGCTTCCAAACCCGATAGCGAGTTCGAAATTCCGATAAGCCAGGGGTACAGACCCCAAGCCAAATATGGAGTGCACGAAATGTCCGATGAGGCCGTGGTCGCCCAGACCAGCCCTTACCAGGTCGAGCTCACGGAAGGTCAGGAATACTGGTACTGCCGCTGTGGACGTTCGAAGACGCAGCCGTTCTGCGACGGCTCGCATGAAGGCACGTCATTTGAACCGTTGCGGTTCGTCCCCGACCGGACAGGAACCTTCAATCTCTGCGGATGCAAGGCGACGGATGACGAACCTTATTGCGACGGCACCCACAACGTGCTCTAGGCACCAAGGCGCCAGCGGTATCGCCTCACGCGCTAAAATAAGCGCAAGACAACCTCAGAATGCTAGGGGAGCAATCAAGTATTAGCGAAATCGATTGCAGGCTCTCTCACACCTGCAAAATGCCGAATATCAGCGGCCCTGCGAGGCCAGCATGCATTCGGTCATGAGTCGCTTTTCAAGCCTCGTCAATTCGTCGGGAATATCCCGACCGGAATCCCGAAACTCGCTAATTCTCTCCTTCACCAGTGCATAGCATTGGCGCGGGTCATCTTCCGACTGCTCCATCTGATGGACCAATTCAGCAAATTCTCCGCTGCCCATCTGTTGCGACATATCCTTGTAGTCTCCCGCATTGGTTTCTCTCAGAGGCCGGCATCTCTGATCGCACCGGAACTCCTCGACTCATCACATCCTTGGGTCTTTCAATGTAGGCCCACCCACCTTCGAATAGAATGCCATATTCGACAGTAGACCGACGAATTTTGCGAGTGTGGCTAAACTGCCCTGAATAATCGCTGAACGAAAACCGGAATTGCCACCCTCGTCATCTGCAGAATTAGCTCTGCTATTCGTGGCAATAGACAGGCGATAATTGGAAAACTCTTCACGAATTGTTGCGAAGCGTTAGCTGCAAAGCAACGGACGTCGCGCGGAAGCTGCGGGTGCACGTCAGCCTAGAAAACATGGGGCTCGCGATTGATGCGCCGGGACGCGTCTGCTACGCCTCCCGCGTCGCATCAAGGATTTAACTCTATGATACCCCGCTACGCCCGCTCTGAAATGACCCGCATCTGGGAGCCTGAAACGCGTTTTCGCATCTGGTTCGAAATCGAGGCTCATGCAGCGACGGCAAGCGCCCAGCTCGGCATTATTCCGGAGGCTGCGGCAAAAAGGATATGGGAAAAAGGGTCGGCCGCCGTTTTCGACGTCAAACGGATCGATGAAATCGAAGCGGTCACGAAACACGACGTGATCGCATTCCTGACCCATCTCGCAGAGCACGTCGGGCCCGAGGCGCGTTTCGTTCACCAGGGTATGACGTCGTCTGACGTTCTCGACACCTGTCTCAACGTCCAGCTGGTGCGCGCTGCCGATCTTCTGATTTCTGATCTCGATCGACTTCTCGCCGCCCTCAAAACCCGGGCGTTTGAGCACAAGAATACCATTACGATCGGTCGCAGCCACGGCATCCATGCCGAGCCGACGACGTTCGGCGTCAAGCTTGCTTTTGCCTACGCCGAGTTCCAGCGCGCCCGTGAGCGTCTCGTCGCCGCGCGAAAGGAGGTCGCCACCTGTGCCATCTCCGGCGCGGTCGGGACCTTCGCCAACGTCGATCCCCGCATCGAGGAATACGTCGCCGAAAAGATGGGTCTCGTGCCCGAACCCGTCTCTACGCAGATCATTCCACGCGACCGCCACGCCATGTACTTCGCGACACTCGGCGTCATCGCCTCGAGCATGGAGCGCCTCGCGATCGAGATCCGCCACCTTCAGCGGACGGAAGTCCTGGAAGCCGAGGAGTACTTCTCGCCCGGCCAGAAGGGCTCATCCGCCATGCCGCACAAACGCAACCCGGTTCTATCCGAGAACCTGACCGGCCTCGCCCGCATGGTCCGCGCCTATGCCATTCCGGCCATGGAGAACGTCGCCCTCTGGCACGAGCGCGACATCTCGCATTCGAGCGTCGAACGCATGATCGGTCCCGATTCCACCGTCACGCTCGACTTTGCATTGGCGCGCCTGGCCGGAATTATCGAAAAGCTTGTCGTCTATCCGGAGAATATGAAGAAGAACCTCGACAAACTCGGCGGCCTGCACAATTCCCAGCGCGTGCTTCTGGCGCTGACGCAAGCGGGTGTGAGCCGCGAGGACGCCTACGCGCTCGTGCAGCGGAATGCGATGAAAACCTGGGAGCAGGGCAAGGATTTTCTGACGGAGCTGAAATCGGACAAGGACGTGACGGCCAAGATTCCGCCTGCCGATCTCAATGCCATGTTCGATCTCGATTATCACACGGCCCACGTCGACACGATCTTCCGCCGCGTGTTCGGCAGCGCGTGAATGCCGGGCCCTTCGCCCTCTCCTCTCACAAAACTGTAATAAATCCGACACGCTGCTGACACGCGGACTGACGAGTTTGCCGCCATTGACGGGGAAATCGGGGCAGTGGCGATGTGGGGGCCGAAGTTCGCGTTCGATCCGGAGGAATGCACCGACGGCGACGAGGAAACAACCGCTTCGATCCTCACGCCCCGCGGCATGCTCCGGGGCGCCTTATGGACTGCGGCGGCGGCCCTTTTCCTTTTTGCTTTGTTTCCAAGGATCGACCTCGCCCTTGAGCAGTATTTCTATATTGGTCACGGACGGTTTCTCGGTAATGAGATTGCCCTGTTTCGGCTGATCCGCCGGACCTTCAGCATCTTCTTTTATCTAACGTGCACAACGGCAATCGTCGGATTGATCATATCGATGCGCACGGGCCGTCCCTGGCTGGACCTTGACGTCCGCAAGTGGCTGTTCATCGGTCTCTGCCTCCTGGCAGGACCCCTCGTCGTCGCCAATATCGGTCTGAAAGATCATTGGGGGCGCGCACGGCCCCGCGACATCATCGAATTCGCCGGCAAGAAGGAGTTTACGCCACCGTTTCCGCCCGCCAGCCAGTGCGACTACAATTGTTCGTTCGTTTCGGGCGAAGCATCGTCCATTTTCATGGTCCTGTTTGCTGCCGCTCTTTTGTTCAAATCGCGTTCACGCAGTTTGGCCGCACTGGGCATCGTGCTCGGCGGCCTGGCCGGACTGACAAGGATGGCGCAGGGCGGTCATTTCCTGTCTGACGTGATATTTGCAGGCGTACTGATGGCTGCGACCGCGGCCATAATTCAAATGCTCTTCGAGACCGTGGGAGGCGAACGTAGCCGCCTCGTCGAACAGCGTTCCGGCAGGGCATGAGGTTTCATGCTTGAAATGCTTCTGCGTGACAACTTGAAACCGAACGTCTAAGCGGTTCTTCGACGGAAGCAGCATTGAGTCCGATGGGGATGATGACCGGGACGGTCTCCCGAGGTGAGTTTCAGAACCGTAACGCCAACGGCAATGCTGCCTTGCTTTTCTGGGGCGCGATTGTCGTCGGCATCGCGACTGGCATTCTCTTCATCGCATTTCCGGCGATCGACTTGAAGACATCTGCGGTCTTCTATCGGGGCCACGGGCTCTTCATCGGCAAAGGCGGTGGTATTTTCAGCGGCCCACCGACGACCGTCGCCGACTTCATTCGCCTCTCCCTCTACATCTCTTTTGTCGGCGTCTGCATTGTCGATCTCATCGGCATCGTCGTATCGTGGATTGGCAAACGCAGGTTCCTCGGACTTGGAGCGCCGAAATGGCTGTTCCTCGCAGCTTGCCTCATCCTCGGCCCTGGGATTGTCGGTAACGTTATTTTAAAGGATCACTGGGGCCGCGCGCGACCCGTCCATACAATCGAGTTTGGTGGGACTAAAAGCTTCTCGCCGCCGATCATTCCGTCGGATCAATGCGATAGGAATTGCTCGTTCGTCGCGGGGGAGGCCTCGATGATGTATGCGACGTTCTTCGCGGCAGCCTTTCTCTTTCCCGCTTTCGGTCGCAGGCTGATCGTAACCGGTGTTCTGATGGGGTTTTTCGCCGGCGTGGTCCGGATCTCGCAAGGAGCGCATTTTCTATCAGATGTCGTTTTCGCCGGCGTGACGATGGCATTGACTGTCGCGGCCGTGTACGCGCTCTTTGGACCGATAATGAGAATGCTCCAGATTGATGCCGACGCCCCGGCCGAAAACCCACCGACACGACGGAGTATGTCGTGACCACCGATCTCCAAGTTGAACTTGCTTCGCCCCAATCCGCGAACATGCCGCCGCCCGATCCCCTGGGATCGACACGGTCGCGCCTAAGGCTCTCCGTCATCATCCCGACCTACTGCGAATCCGGCAATATCGCCGCGATGATTGCCGCCCTCGATTCCGCGCTCGCGCGCGTCCGTTGGGAAGTCATCTTCGTCGACGACGACAGCCCGGACGGAACGATGAGCGTCGTCCGCTCATTCGGAGAGCGCGACGATCGCATTCGCGCCATGCGGCGCGTGGGCCGCCGTGGTCTCGCCGGGGCCGTGATAGAAGGCATGCTCGCGGCGGGCGCCGATGTCGTGGCGGTCGTCGATGCCGACCTCCAGCACGACGAAAAGCTTCTGCCCGACATGTTGCGGGACATCGAAAGCGGCAAGTCGGATCTCGTTATCGGCACACGCTACGATCAGTCGGGCGACGCGCGCCAGGGCTTCTCGGTAACGCGCCGCTGGTCGAGCATGTTGGCGACGGGACTGACCAACCTGCTGCTCCGGACCAATGTCAGCGATCCGATGAGCGGCTTCTTCATGATGAAGCGCAGCATCGTTGATACGATTGCGCCAAAGCTTGCGCCGGGCGGATTCAAGCTTCTTCTCGATATTCTCGCATCCCTCCCCTCTGGCATCCGCGTGTCGGAAAAGCCCTATGTGTTCCGTCCGCGCAAAGTCGGCAAGTCGAAGCTCGACGGTGTTGTCGTCGCGGATTTTCTTGGCCTGCTTCTCTCGAAACTCACTGGAAATTGGGTCTCGCCGAGGTTTTTCCTTTTCGCGCTCGTCGGTGCCGGCGGCCTGATCGTTCATCTGACGGCGCTTCGCTTTGCCATCATTCTCGGCGGCACATCGTTCAACAAGGCGCAAATCTTCGCCTCGTTTGTCGCCATGACATTCAACTTCTTCTTGAACAACGCGTTGACGTTCCGGGATCGGCGCCTCAGTGGACTTCAAGCCATCCGCGGTCTCCTGAGCTTCTATATCGTCTGCAGCATCGGCACGCTCGCGAACCTCGGCGTCGCGGACCTGGTCTACAATCATGACCCGAACTGGTGGCGCGCAGGTATCGCCGGCGCATTGATGGCGGCCGTCTTCAACTATGCCGTCAGTTCTACGCTCACCTGGCGTCGGTGATGGCGACCGTTACGGCGATGCGCGCAACGGAATCCGCGGAAGGTACGAGCGAGAGCCGGTCCGCAACCAACCTTCTCCTGGCCGTCGCCCTGGCGCTGACCGCCATACGCCTTGCCGTCGCGGGCTTCACCGGCCTTGTCGACGACGAAGCCTACTACCGGATCTGGTCGCTCGCGCCCTCCCTTTCCTATCTCGATCACCCGCCGATGGTGGCCTGGATCATCGCCGCGGGGCGCATGATCGCCGGAGATACGCCCCTCGGCGTGCGCCTGCTCGGGCCGATCATTTCCCTTGCCGGTGTCGCAATCCTCTGGCGGACGGCAACGCTTCTTTACGGACCGCTTATCGCACGCCGAGCCGTCTGGTTTCTGCTCGCAATGCCCCTGCTCGCGGCCGGTGGCGTCGTCATCACGCCCGATCTGCCGTCGGTGCTCTTCGCGGGGATGGTCGTCTGGGGAATGGCGGAACTCGACCGCAGTCAGAATGCAAAATGGTGGCTGGCAATCGGCCTCCTTGCAGGCCTGGGTCTTTTGTCGAAATACACGAACCTGTTTCTCGGCGGCACGATCCTGGTTTGGCTGCTAGCCACGCCAGGAAATCGCAAATGGTTCCGCGCCCCTGAACTCTGGGTAGGGGGAGCAATTGCGGCGATCGTCGCAAGCCCCGTCGTCATCTGGAATGCCGAACACAATTGGGCTTCCTTCTCCAAGCAGTTCGGACGCGTCGGCCATAACGGGTCCGCAGGACTAAGCTACCTCCTGGAACTCGTCGGTGGCTTCGCCGTGTTGGAAAGCCCCTTGATCGCTCTGCTGGCGCTTGCCGGCTTCGTCCGCGTTTTGCGTGGCGCGTTCCGCGACCGCCGCCGAAGCGACATTCTGCTCGCATCGGCAATCCTGCCGATGCTGACCTACTTCTGCATCCATGCGCTGCACGACCGCGTCCAGGGCAATTGGCCCGCGCCGCTCTATCCGTCGTTCGCGATGTGTGCGGCGCTCGGATTGGAGTTCGTGCCGCGCGCGTGGCGCCGGGCAACGTTTGTGGTGGCTCTGGCTTTGGGCTTCGCAATGACCGGGATCATCTACGCTCACGCGCTTCACCCGCTGTTCCACTCGGCAAAAGACCCAACCGAGCAGATGCGCGGGTGGCCCGCATTGGCGGAGGCCATTGAGAAGAAGCGCGAGAAAACGGGCGCAGCCTGGGTCGCGACGTCAAGCTATGCGACCACCGGCCAGATGATGATGGGACTTAAAAACCGTAGCGACGTCGCCCAGCTCGACGACCGCATCCGCTACATCTTCCTCCCGCCTTTGCCCGACAGCCTTTTGAAGAAGCCCGCACTTTATGTCGAACTCCAACGCCGTGTTCAGCTTCCGCTCTTGCGCCAGAAATTCCGCAAGGTCGAAGCGGTCGGAACGGTAAAGCGCGCCAACGGCACGCCCGAGGGCGCAACCTATGAGATGTACCTGGTCTCCAATCCCGTCGCACCGCCGCTCGGGATGGATGAGCCAAGATGACGCTATTTGGATCCTCGGCTGTATGCCGAGGATCCATTGTTGCACCCACCTACAAAGATGGATGCTCGGGGCAAGCCCGAGCATGAGAAGCCGGCCTGGAAAGAAGCCTACGCGGCTTCCTTGTTCAGCTTCTTCTCGGCTAGCTTCGTCAGCTTGTCGTCGGCGCCGTATTCTTCTTTCAGTGTCTTTTCAAGGATCGTCGCGAGATCCTTATGTCCGAGAAGCTTCGCCCAGGAGACCAGCGTGCCGTAACGTGTGATCTCGTAATGCTCGGCGGCCTGTCCCGCCGCGATCATCGCCGCGTCGCGCGTATCGGCATCCTTGATTTCCGACATCAACTCCTCGCCTTCTTCTAGAATGCCCTTGATCGCCGGGCACTCCGTCGCCTTCGGCTTGCGCCCGAGTTTCTTGAACACCTCTTCGAGACGCGCGACATGTTCTTTCGTCTCCTCGAGATGGCCCATGAAGGCTTTGGCCAGCTCCGCCGAATCGGACGCTTTCGCCATTTTAGGCAGCGCCTTCACGAGCTTGTTTTCCGCAAAATAGATGTCTTCGAGCGTATGGTTGAAAAGGTCTTCCAGGTTTTCGACTTTCATGGGGCGTCTCCTCACGGGGTAGGATCAATGTTTCCTCGCAACGCTACCCGCGCGGTCGGGTTCCCGTTCGATCGAGAGGCAGAGGTGGTGATCTGTGACTGGTCGCTTTGATGCTCTTCCCTCGGTCGCAAGCGTCGGTTAATCACAGTCATCCATGAAGACATCTGAAATCGACATTCTCATCGTACCCGGCTGGCAGGATTCCGGCCCCGATCACTGGCAGAGCCGCTGGGAACGGAACCTCAAAACCGCGCGCCGCGTCATCCAGCAGGATTGGCATAACCCCGACGTCGAAGTTTGGGGCGACCGCATTGCAAAATTTGCGGGAGGCGCGACCCAGCCCGCGGTCGTTGTCGCGCATTCGGTCGGCGTTCCCGCGGTCGTCTTTGCGGCGGATAAGCTCAAACGCAATGGCGTCATCGGGGCGTTTCTCGTCGCCCCGGCAGACATCGATCATGCGGACTTTTGGCCGGACACCGGTGGCCGGCGATGGCCTCCGGATAAAGGCACGCGCGGTTTCGAGACCATGCCGGAACGGCGGTTACCGTTTCCGGCCCACGTTGTCGTCGCCAACAATGACCTCTACTGCAGCTATGCGCGGGCGGAGCATCTCGCGCAAAAGTGGGGTGCCACCATCAGCGACGCAGGGGAGAGCGGTCACATCAATATCGCGTCCGGCCATGGCCCCTGGCCTGAAGGTCTTCTGCAGTTCGGACAATTTTTGAAAAAGCTCGGCTGACGACACCGACCCCTAGGTCGGGTCGACCCAAAGGGTTTCAAAACCATTCAAGCTCGGGGTCGCCTTTCGCACGGGCAAAATGTCCGGCATCAGACGCAGCCGCGGAAAACGCTCAAGAAGCATCGAAAGCGCGACTTGCGTTTCAAGTCTCGCGAGAGGCGCGCCGAGGCAGAAGTGCGCACCTCCTCCGAAGCTGAAATGACGCTGGTTCATGCGCCGGATGTCGAACGTGTGCGGATCGCTGTGAAGCTCCGGGTCATGATTTGCAGCCGCGAGGATCGGCGTAAGCGCTTGTCCCTTCGCCATTGGACAACCCCCGACCTCCCGTTCCGAGACCGTCTGCCGGCTCGCCTGCACAACGGGTGAATCATAGCGCAAGATTTCTTCTACGGCCGCCGGATAGAGGCTCGGGTCTGCCCTTAATGCATCCAACTGCTCGCGATGCGTGAGAAGCGCATAAATGCCGTTACCTATCAGGTCTGTTGTCGTTACGTTACCGGCTGCGAGAATGAGGAGGCAGGTGCCGACCAGCTCCCGCTCCGTAAGCTTTTCACCGTCTTGCTCGGCCGCGATCAGCTGCCCCAACAAATCGTCTCGATGCTCGCCTGCTTGGATCCGGCGCTCGACTTCGCCTTGAAAAAAAGCCCGCATCTCCGTGACGGCCCACCGGAGCTTTTGCTCTTGCTCCTCCGAGCGCGCCGGATTGAACATCAGAATCTGACCTTCCGACCAGTTCTTGAAATCGTTGTGCCGGGCCGGGTCGGCCCCCAATATTTCGGCGATCACGACGGTCGGCAGCGGACGGGCGAACAACTCCATCAAATCGAACGGACGATCGACGGGAATGTCTTTGAGCAGGCTTTCCGTTACGGCTGCGACGCGCGGACGAAGCGCATGAATCGAGCGCTGACTGAAAGCCTTGGTGACGAGCCCACGCAGGCGCTTATGATCCGGGTCGTCCATATGCAGCATCGTCGGCCGATAATCTTCATCATCGACATTGAACAATTTCCGCGTGAACGAGCCGTTGCGAGATTTGCGAGGATCGGACGAAAGCGTGCGATCGTTGAGGACGGCCTCGACATCAACGGCGCGCGTCAGAACCACACGGTCGAACATGCGGTCTCGATGTACCGGTTCGCGGAGCCGGAGATCATCGAGGATCTCATGGGGCCATTTGCGAAACTCCGGATTGAGCGCGGAGATTTCTGTCCCACTCGCGACAGGACGCTCGGCCGCGTCATCGCTCGACGTTTCTCTATGGTTGCCGTCCGACGTTCGTGTACGAGGGGAGCCCATTTTCGCCGAACCCTTTTAACGATGAATTCCTTGGCGCAGCCTCCAATTTCCGCGTTACTCAACAATTTCAATTGCGTGGCGCTTCGTTACGAATGCAACAAAGCAAAAGAAACGCCGCGCCCGGGAGTGACAAGGCGCGGCGTTCCTGCAGATACTTCGATGCTTGTTGTCGAAGGCGAACTCAGCCCTTCGCCGATTCGAGATCCGTGACGGCCTTCGCCAAGGCTTCGGCCATGAACGAACGAAGCTCGGTGTCGTCCACGGTAATTCCCTTCGCGACGAGGTCAGCCTTCACTTTGCGGAAGACGTCTTCGTCGCCTTTCTCCGCGAGATCAGCTTTGCGGACGTCCTTGATGTAAGCCTCGAGCGCGTCTCCCATCAGTCCGAGTTTCGCGCCAGCCCACTCAGCCACGGCCTTGTTGCGGCGCGCCTCCGCCTTGAAACGAAGCTCCTCGTCGTAGGCGAATTTGTTCTCGAACCCCTTCTCGCGCTCGTTGAAGGTCGTCATCTCAGTCTCTCCCTTTGCTCCCGAGCATCCCACCATCGCCCCGACCCTGGGTTGTACTTACCGAGACGAAGCGCGCAAAACGCGTATTGCAGATGCCCACCAAATGCATATCTCAAGCAGCGTTACCGCGCGCTCTGAGTTAAATCAACGGCTTGGCGATTGGTCACCATACCGGCCGCTGCGGCTCATGGTCTACATTGTGTCGCCCCCCTCGTTCGGGTAGTGTCCGCCCAAGACATCCGAGCGCGAAAAGGTGCGCTGCTTCTTTCCCGACATGAAGAAAACACGTTGGAAAATCAAGGCGTCAGCGTCAGCGTACGAACTCGTGAGAAGATCCGTATATCGCAATGAGTGAGAGCAATCTGTTGATCCTCAGAGGTCCAGGAATGAACAAGCGTCGGCGCATTTACGAGGGCAAGGCGAAGGTCCTTTACGAAGGCCCGGAGCCCGGCACCCTCATTCAACATTTCAAGGACGACGCAACCGCCTTCAACGCGAAGAAGCACGCGTTGATTGAGGGCAAGGGCGTTCTGAACAATCGCATCTCGGAATACATCTTTACGAAACTTGGTGAGATCGCGGTCCCGACGCACTTCATCAAGCGCCTTAACATGCGCGAGCAGTTGATCCGCGAAGTCGAGATCGTGCCGCTCGAAGTCGTCGTGCGCAATGTCGCGGCGGGCTCGCTCGCGACGCGCCTCGGCATCGAGGAAGGCACGCAGCTTCCGCGTTCGATCATCGAGTTCTACTACAAGAAGGACGAACTCAACGATCCGATGGTCTCGGAAGAGCACATCACGGCGTTCGGCTGGGCGACGCCGCAGGAAATCGACGAGATCATGCAGCTTGCGTTGCGCATCAATGACTTCCTCGTCGGACTGTTCCTCGGCATCGGCATCCGCCTCGTTGACTTCAAAGTCGAATTCGGCCGGCTCTACGACAACGATCAGGTTCGCCTGATCCTCGCCGACGAGATCAGCCCCGATTGTTGCCGCCTCTGGGACATCCAGTCGGGCGACAAGCTCGACAAGGATCGCTTCCGCCGCGACCTCGGCGGCGTCCTCGAAGCCTACCAGGAAGTCGCGCGCCGCCTTGGCGTTCTGACGGAATCACCCCGCCCGCGTGGCGGCGGCCCGGTGCTTGTCGCTTCGAATTCGACAGCGAACGGCCCAGGATCGCCGGTCAACGGCAAACCGAACTGAACACACACCTGCCATCCCGGACGGCCAATAGGCCGCTCCGGGACCCAGCTTCGCCCCAATGTGCTAGAGTTCATC
This sequence comes from Pseudomonadota bacterium, assembly GCA_018242215.1. GTDB lineage: Bacteria > Pseudomonadota > Alphaproteobacteria > Rhizobiales > Hyphomicrobiaceae > Hyphomicrobium_B. The sequence continues at coordinate 80,992 of JAFECG010000026.1, read as the reverse complement.
GTCTGGGTCCCGGGTCTTCATTACGCTTTGGCCGGGATGACAATTTGGAACAACGATGAAAGCCAAAATCAAAATCACATTGAAGAACGGCGTGCTCGATCCTCAGGGAAAGGCCATCGAAGGCGCCATCAAGGGCCTCGGGATCTCCGGCGTCGGTGACGTCCGGCAAGGCAAATACATCGAGGTCGAACTGGCCGAGACCGATGCCGGGAAGGCGAAAGCCATCGTCGAGCAGATGTGCAAGGATCTGCTGGCGAATACCGTCATCGAGAATTACAGCTACGAAATCGGCTGATAAATGCGTTGGGGGGTGTGGACAGCGCTCGTGATGACCGCGCTTGGTACGACCCAGGCGCTTTCCGAGACTGCGCCCGTTCCACCCGATCTCGATTGCGCCATGGGGTTCGAAGCGCTCCACAACTGGGCGGCCTGGCTGCCCGGAGCAAAACAAGAGCCCGCCAATCCAAACGTCTTTGCGGTCGAAGTGCCGGACGTCTGGCGTGTCGAGATCACGTTCACAGAGCCCGGCCAGCCCGCACATCCCGCGGTCGTCTTGCGCAAGTTCTTGAAGCAGGTCACCGGCGTCTGGACCGCGCAAAGCAAAGAATGTGGCTACGGCAACCAGGCCGAGTACATGGCTCTCGTTGACCGGATGAAGGCCGAGGACACCCGGCTGACCAATGCCTCGCGCGCGGAAGTCGAGCAGCGCAAGCGCGAGCAATCGCCGCTCGCGCCGCCGTAAGACTCGTCGCAGACGCGATATCGAGCCTCCGGCACTTCTTACGCTGTATCCCCGAATGGCCTCGCTTTGCTCGGGCATTCGCGGATGACGCCCGCTGCAACAGCAGGCAAGTGGACTTGGTGCTGGAGTCGCATTACTTAGCCGCTATCAGCCATCATCTGGATCAGAGCGAATGCTCCGCGCTTCCGTCATCGTCTTTCCCGGCTCCAACTGCGACCGCGACGTCAAAACCGCGATCGAGCGCGTCACAGGCTTTGCGCCGAAGATGGTCTGGCACGGTGACGCGAGCGTCCCCTCGTCCGATGTCATTGTGTTGCCAGGCGGTTTCTCCTATGGCGACTATCTGCGCTGCGGCGCCATGGCCGCGCATTCGCCGATCATGAAGGACGTCGTTGCCAAGGCGAAAGCCGGAACACCCGTCATCGGCATCTGCAACGGCTTTCAGATCCTGTGCGAATCAGGACTGCTCCCCGGTGCGCTCCTCCGCAACGCCTCCCTCCACTTTATTTGCCGCGACGTGTTCCTGAAGGTCGAGAACGATCAGTCGTTCTTCACGAAGTGCTACCGCAAGGGCGAGGTGATCAAGATCCCGATCGCCCATGGCGAGGGCAACTATTTCGCCGACAGCGAGACGCTCGATCGCCTCGAGGGCGAGGGCCGCGTCGCCTTCCGCTATTCCGATGCCGATGGTGAAGTCGGCGCCGCATCCTGCCCCAACGGCGCCCAGCGTAACATTGCGGGCATCACGAACGAGACGGGCCGCGTGCTCGGCATGATGCCCCACCCCGAGCGCCTTTACGAGGCGGCCCTCGGCGGCACCGACGGTCGCCGCGTTTTCGAAAGCATCCTGCTCTCGACACTGGAAGCGGCCTGATTTCGTCATCCTCGGTCGAGCGTGGCATCGCCACGTCGAAGACTAGGAATTCAGCGTGACGAGCGCCTTGGGCTCGATATGGCGTCTTCGGCGAGTCTGGTGCTGGATCTTCGAACGCGCTCGCAAAGCTTGCACGTTCGAAGATGGCGATAAGCATCAATCGCAGACGCGAATGCGCGACCAGCGCCACGTGCCTTCATAGTCGTCCCAGTAGCGACGCCCGCGCTCCCAGTGGCACGGACCGCCATATGCAGCCGGGCCGCCGTAATAATACGCCGGTGGCGGAGGCGGCGGCGGATCATAATAATAGGGCCGTGCCGTCGAGCCGATGATTGCGCCGGCAGCAAGGCCGCCGAAAACACCGGCCGCAAAATCACCGCCACCGGCATGAGCAGGAGCGGCCATCGCCGCAATGCTGGCGGTCGCGAGCGCGACATGGAGAATGCGTCTCATGATCGAAATCCCCTCTTATCCGTTAAGCGCGACTATGCCGTAGGCGGATGAACCGCGCTTGAACGGCCCATACACGCGCTTCGCGGTCATTCTGTGGTCTCTAAGAATTGCGAACGCGTTAAAAGACGGCGAACATCAGGACGACATGGCGAGATAAGCGGAGACCGTCAGAACCGAGATCACGGTCGAAAAAAGAATGACCCGCGAGGTGATTGCTGCCTCGCGTGCATAAAACTCAGCAAGCATAAAAGGTCCCGTTCCGGTCGGCATGGCCGCCAATAGAACGGCGGTCCGTGTCAGTGTCGGGGTCAAATCGAACACCGTGCTCGCGAGAAACCACACGATGATCGGGTGGATAACGAGCTTCAGTCCGACCAGAAGCGCCGTAGAATTGGTTGCCCGGGAGGTCGTCTCGGTTTTGGCCGCAAGGAATAATCCGAGGGCGACAAGCGCACAGGGCGATGCGGCGCCGCCGAGCAGCTTGAGAAACTCTTCCGCGGGCGCGGGCACGCTGACGCCCGTGATCGGAAAGAGCGCGCCGAGCGCTGGCGCCACAAGCAGCGGATTGCAAACGAGCGAAAGGCCGACCTTCTTGGCGAGATGCAGTGACTTCGCCTCGCTCTGCAAATCGATCTCGATGAGGACGATCGCCAGCGCAAAGACGATGCAGACCGTGATGATCGAGGCGATCGTCGTCAGCCCCAGCGCCTGATGTCCGAGAACGGCGAGCGTGATCGGGAAACCCATGTATGACGTGTTGCCGTAACCGGCATTGAGACCGTCAATCGCTGCGTCGGCCAGATTCCCGGGCGCGCGCATCCGCACCGCAACCGTCAGGACGAAGATCATCAGGGTCGCGATGCCGAAGACCGCGATGAACCCCGGCTGCCAAAGATCGCTCGGGTGCGCGTGGCTGGTGATGCGAAAGAGAAGCGCAGGCAGCGCGAGATAAACGACGAACCTGTTGAGTTCGCTTGTGGCATGGGGCCCAAGAACACCGATACGCCGCACAACCCAGCCGGCGAGCACCAATGAGAAGACGGGAAGAACGATCAGCAGGGTGGACAGCATGGCACGCCGCTCCGGTGAAACCGGAGCTGTACGTGGGCGCGGTCATCGATATAATCCAATGCTGATTGAGAGCTAAATCCATACCTTTTCGGTATCATGATCGACATTCGACAGATGCGGTATTTCGTGACGCTGGCGGAAACCCTGCACTTCGGGCGCGCGGCAGAACGCCTGCATCTGAGCCAACCCCCGCTCAGCCGCCAGATCGCAGCGCTGGAAAAAGACCTGGGCGTGAGGCTCATCGAGCGCCACTCGCGGCAGGCGACGCTCACGCATGCCGGGAGCCGCTTCCTCCAGGACGCGCGCGCCGTCATCGCATCGTTCGACGAAGCCTGCCGGAATGCCAAAGCAGCCGACCGCGGCGAGCTTGGCGAACTTTCGATCGGCTTCATGATGCATGCCGCCTATACGGTGCTGCCCGGCCTCGCGCGCGGCTATATCGCGGCTTATCCGGAAATCGATCTGAAGCTGCGCGAAGTGGTGCCGCACGCCCTCATTGGCGAAGTCCTCGCCGGTCGCTTCGACGCGGGCATCCTATTCTCACCGGGTGCCGTCCGCGGCCTCGAAATCCGGCCGATTTACCAGGAACGGCTTTGCCTCGCGGTCTACGGCAGCCATCGGCTCGCCGGACGCAATTCTGCTGGCCCTGAGGACATCAAGGATGAACCGCTCATCGCCACGTCAGCCGATTCGGCATCGATGATCCGCAAGGCCGTGGAGGATTACTGCCGCGATGCCGGATTCGAGCCGACGATCAGATTGCAAGCCCAGCTTCAGAACACGATCATCAATCTCGTTGCTGAAGGCCTCGGGATCGCACTTGTCCCGGAGTCTATGCGCAGGCTCGCGCTGCCGAGCGTGTCGTGCATAAGCTTGGCTGATGCCCCGTCGGTCGAGCATGTGCTCGCGTGGCGCCCGACAAACCTCAATCCCGCTCTGAAGAATTTCCTTGCCATGAGCCTGCCTGCGAGAGCCTGACGGCCTCGATTGTGATCTTTCCATGGCATCTGCAGGGGCCCCCTTGTACGCCGAAGCTCCGCTCCTATGTCAATTGTGTTGCGGGGCCGGGCCCCTCTGGCAGTACCACGATGGTGCTGCGATGTCGGACCGCATCGGGTATGCCCGGTGCCTCGACTCTTTACCGGACATACCTCCAATTTTCCGAACCGGAGGAAGTCTATGTCCCGTCGTTTCCTGGTCCTTCTCGAACGTGCCACGCACATCCGTGAGATGATCGACCGTGAGCTGCGGTCGCCCGCCCCGAGCGCCATGCGCCTGATGCGCATGAAGCAACTCTATCTCAAGCTTTCGCATCATCTTCGGACTTTGACGGAGCAACGGATCGTTGCAATGGCGTCCGCACCGCGGATCCGGCCAGACGTCATCTTTCGAAATGTACGCTCAGCACCGGCCCTCTCCGGACACTGGTAAGCTTTTGTTGGTCGAAGCTTTTATGTGCCCGGCGACAGGCGTTTCGCGCGGCCGCCGCTAGGCACATACAGACCTGGCTCTATCCCCACGCCCGTCGCTGGGCCGGCTCCACGGAGCGGAGTCGCTCCAGCGACCAACAAAAAAGGAGCCTCTCGGCTCCTTTTTCGTGCAGTCAAACGTCCCGCGAATTAGCGGACGTTCCCGCGCCGCTGGTTTTTGCGCGCCGGCTGAGAGCCGAGCGACAGCGAGTTGAACACAGCGAACACGAAGGCCTTCATAATATCACCTGTTTTGAGCTAGCCGGCAGGACAGAACACCTGACCCGCCTAACTCCCGGGATTAGCCCCCGGGCCGCTTTCTTCTACGGTGTAGATAGGCGATCCGCGTGCGTTGCACCAGGGGATCCCGAGCAGCCCTATCATGCGTGCCAAGCAGCGCGATTTCGCCGCGGGCGTTGTCTAAAAACCTTAACGAAATCAGAAGCTAGGACGAAAATAAAAAAGGGAGGGAGTTGCATCTCCCTCCCTTGCTCGAACGGCTTGCAAGCGTGGACTTGGAAGCGCCGAGGCAACCAATCAGGGCGCGACTTTCGCAGCTGCGTTATCAGCGCGCGAGCAAAGGCCCGAAAGACGCTTCTTCCATACGCCACTGCCGTCGCGCGAAAAATCCTCCGCAGCGCAATTCCGGATCGCGTCGCTTGCAGCGCGAAACCGTCACAGTACGGACGGATAGGACAGAAAGCGTCAGCCTGCGCAGCATCCATGCTGCTTGGTGAGCCTCGCATCCGTTGCGGAGGGCTGCGATTGGGCAGCAAAACGCGACGCGTACGCCGCTTTGAGGGACATCGGGGTCATTTTGTGCACACCTATTCTGCCGAAACGAATGGCGCGCCACAGGTCCGCGAATGAAACGTCAGCAAACAGCGACCGGGCCCCGGCGAACGTAGACGATGACATGGGAAGAGTCTTTCTCGTGCTTTCTTGCGGCTGCAGGAGGCCGCGAACGATGCTGCTTGATTGCGCATATAGGCGACAGGATCTGCTGAATAAAATGGCATCTCGCCGCAACTCAGAAATGCGGGTATCGCAGCGCTGCGGCGCCGCAGGGAAAGACAACGGAGATTCATTCCGCATTCAGATTGAAATCGCCGAATGACGAACGAGCTGATCTGGCTCTGATGATCGCGGCGACAACAGCCGTCCCCCCGGCTATAAGCGCTCCAAACGCAACGTAGGATGGAAACGATCCGTCCCCTTCTCGAATCGGAAAGGACATCTTCATGAGACTCGCCGCCGGACTTCTTTGCCTCGGCTTTCTCGCTGCAACGCCGGCGTTGGCTGAGGACATGGACATGAATTCCATGGATATGGACCATATGAACACGGGCGCCATGTCTGCCGAATCCGCGCCATCCTCGAAGGCCTTCGAGGAATCCATGCAGAAGATGCATAAGAACATGGTGATGTCCTACACCGGCGAGACCGACGTCGATTTCGTGAAGGGCATGATCCCGCACCACCAGGGCGCCATCGACATGGCCAAGGTCGAGTTGCAATACGGCAAGGACCCCGAGATCCGGAAGCTCGCCGAGGACATCATCAAGGCCCAGGAAACCGAAATCGCCTTTATGAATGCGTGGCTCGCCAAGCACGGGAAGTAGTTAGGCCCGAAAGCTCTCAACTTGTTCCCGCCTTGCAGGCGCAGGCGGCAGTGAAGCGTGCTGGCGGCAATGGCCCGCCGACGAAGAAAGAAGTCACAATCCCGCGCCTTGCGGCCGGCTCCGCGAAGCGGAGTCGCAAGGCGCCAACTAAAGGGGACAAATCGGCCTCGACCCCATATAAGCGGTCGCAATCGAAGCGCCCCGCGAGACCTTGAATGACCGAGACGACGACCGCCCGCAAAATCACCCCCGAAATCGTTGCCGAACACGGCCTGAAACCGGATGAGTACGAGCGTCTGCTCGAAATCCTCGGCCGCGAGCCGTCGATCTGCGAACTCGGCATTTTCTCGGTCATGTGGAGCGAGCACTGCTCCTACAAATCCTCCCGCGTCTGGCTGAAGACGCTACCGACCACCGGCCCCCAGGTCATCCAAGGCCCCGGCGAGAATGCGGGCGTCGTCGACCTCGGAGACGGCGACGCCGTCGTCTTCAAGATGGAAAGCCACAACCACCCCTCCTACATCGAGCCGTTCCAAGGCGCGGCGACCGGCGTCGGCGGCATCATGCGCGACGTCTTCACGATGGGAGCCCGGCCCGTCGCGAACATGAACGCGTTGCGCTTCGGCGCGCCGGATCACGCCAAGACGCGCCACCTCGTCTCCGGCGTCGTCGCCGGCATCGCCCATTACGGCAACTGCACCGGCGTCCCGACCATCGGCGGCGAAACGAATTTCGACGAAGGCTACAACAACAACATCCTCGTCAACGCTATGTGTGTTGGCCTCGCCAAGACCGACAGGATTTTTTATTCCGCCGCGAAGGGCGTCGGCCTGCCGGTCGTCTACGTCGGATCGAAAACGGGCCGCGACGGCATTCACGGCGCCACGATGGCGTCGGCCGAGTTCGACGAGAAGTCGGATGAGAAACGCCCGACCGTACAGGTCGGCGACCCATTCACCGAAAAGCTTTTGATCGAAGCCTGTCTCGAATTGATGGCGACGGACTCGATCATCGCCATCCAGGACATGGGCGCGGCCGGTCTCACGTCATCCACATCTGAAATGGCCGACAAGGGCGGCGTCGGCATCGAGCTGGACCTCGATCTCGTGCCCCAGCGCGAAACCGGCATGACTGCTTACGAGATGATGCTCTCGGAAAGCCAAGAGCGCATGCTGATGATCCTGAAGCCCGAACGCGAAGCCGACGCAAAGGCGATCTTCGAGAAATGGGGCCTCGACTTCGCTGTCATAGGCCACACCACCGACACCCAGCGCATGATCATCAAGCACAAGGGTGAGGTCGAAGCCGATCTGCCCGTGCCGGTGCTTGCGAACTCGGCGCCGATGTACAAGCGCCCCTACACCGAGCCGAAAAAGCCCGCGAAGATTTTGCCCGAATGGGTTCCGGCGCCGAACTCCATCGTCGGCACGCTGAAGGATCTGATGGCAGGTCATCATCTGGCCTCCCGCCGCTGGATTTGGGAGCAGTACGACCACATGGTGATGGGCGACACCGTCGGCCGTCCGGGTGGCGACGCTGGCGTTGTCCGCGTTCACGGGACGCAAAAAGCCATCGCTGTCGCCTGCGATGTGACACCACGTTACGTCACCGCCGATCCGGAAGAAGGCACCAAGCAAGCCGTCGTCGAGACGTGGCGCAACCTGACAGCTGTCGGCGCCGATCCGCTCGCCATCACCGACAACATGAACTTCGCCAATCCCGAGCGCCCTGAAATCATGGGCCAGTTCGTTGCGAGCTGCCGCGGCATGGGCGAGGCCTGCACCGCGCTCGGCTACCCTGTCGTTTCCGGCAACGTCTCGCTCTACAACGAGACGAATGGTGTCGGCATTCCGCCAACTCCCGCCATCGGCGGCGTCGGTCTCGTGCCGGACTCTTCGAAGCTCGCCGACATCCGACTGAAAAACGAAGGCGACGTCCTGATCGTCATCGGCCGCGAGGAAGGCCACCTCGGCCAGTCGCTCTACCAGCAGCACGCAACCGGCAAATTCGAAGGTGCACCGCCGCCAGTCGATCTCGAAGACGAGATCAAGGCCGGACGCCTGATCCGGACATTGATCCGCGAAGGTCGCGCGCTCGCAGTTCATGATTGCGCCGACGGCGGACTGCTCGTCGCCATCGCCGAAATGGCGCTCGCGGCGGGCAAGAATGGCTTGACGCGCGAAGCTTCCGGCCTCGGCGTCGAACTATTCGCCTATGAAGGCAAGCTACCCGCGCACGCAGTCTGGTTCGGAGAAGATCAAGGCCGCTACGTCGTCGAGGTCACGCCGCAGAAAGCCGAGGAAGTTTTGGAACGCGCGCGCCTTCTCGAATTACCCGCTCGTATCATTGGCCGCGTCGGCGGCAACGCCATCGCGCTGAAGGGCGAAGGCGCGCTGCCGCTATCCGAACTCCGCACCGCGCACGAAAGCTTCCTGCCGAAACTGATGCAGGGTGAGTTGAGCACGTAAACTTCACGACCGTCATGTCCGCCGAAACGGCTATCCGCGACAACCATCCGCAGGCGAATTTTTGAGGCTTGTCGTGGATTCCGGCCTTCGCCGTGATGACGAAAAAATCGAGAACGAGTGTCCGCAAAGGACACCGCACAAAATGGAGGAACCAGAATGCGTCACACCCGCTTCCCGGCCATAATGGCCATTGCCGCTGCGCTCGCCATCGGCAGCGCCATTCTTCCTGACAACCAAGCACAAGCAGAAACGCAAGGATCATCCATGACCACCACACCGTCCGGCCTCCAATACGAAGACACGCAAGTCGGCACCGGGGCGACGCCCGAGACGGGACAGATCTGTGTGATGAACTACACCGGCTGGCTCTACGTCGACGGCAAGAAGGGCGCGAAATTTGACTCCTCCTTGGATCGCGGCACGCCGTTCGAATTTCCGATCGGCACCGGTCGCGTGATCAAAGGATGGGATGAAGGCGTCGCATCGATGAAAGTCGGCGGCAAGCGCACCCTCATCATTCCGCCGCAGCTCGGCTACGGCGCACGCGGCGCCGGCGGCGTCATCCCGCCGAACGCCACGCTGATCTTCGACGTCGAGCTACTCGGCATCAAATGATCTTTGCCGCGCGACCGGCGGAGCGTGAATGACGTCCGCCCGGCGCGCGTAGATCGCCTCAAGCCGCAAGCGGTCGCGCCCTTCCGCGGTATCTGTAGATGAGCCCCGGCGGCACGATGAATTCACCGTCTTTCAGCGCGGCATCGTCGAACTGACCGTTACTGAGGCGAGGCGCGACACCCGAATACACGAAAATTCGCCCGAACTCGTCGGAGACGAATTCCGAAAACTCATTTCCATCGAGCTTCCCGATCGTCGGCCCCGCGGGCTTCGCATTTTGCAAAATCGAATACTCGATGAATTGCGCGCGACGCGTGCTGGCGAGCATGATCAAACCCCTTCAAGATTATCTCTGGCCGTCGATCGAAACGGGGGGTGCCCCTTTGAAGGGCGTCTCGGTGTCCCGCGCGAGCGTGTCGAAGCAGGCAAGCCGCGCGGACTTTGACTGCACGCTCGTGCAGTCGCTCACACGCAGAGGCACGTTGTCCGGCGCACTATGGGCGAACAGAAAGATGCCCAGCGCAGCAAAGGCACCGATAAGAAGCGCGAAAATCAGCGCGGCTTGGCTCTCTTCACGCTTTTTGATTTCATCGATGGCATCTAAACCGTGCGCGGTCACATGCTTGCTGGTCCAGAATTCGCCTGACATGATCGTTCACCGTTTCTTGTGCGCATTCTCGGCACACTCGGGAACGTAGGCATCCGCTCATAAAGATTCGATGGGAAGCAGCGCTCAAAAAAATAGGCGCCCCATAAAGACGCCGGTCATGCCACGCGCTTTTTGCCGCTCAAATTTGTAATCATCGTGATGCCAACACCGTTTGGCGGATTTGCGACACGGCGATGATATGGGCGATCGCATTGACGTGAGCTGCAACGCAACCCCGATGTCGCGGCGCAATTCAAATGGCGCCCTCGCGCCTCGTTCGTTCGCGTCGCGCAGTCGTGAGAAAAGTCGGAATCTATTTCAATTTTTTCATTTCGGGGTCGGAGAGAAGAAGCAGTCTTCTTCTTCCCTCCTCCCGCACGAGGCCATCCCACCAACTCCGGTGGGAACAGCGCGTATTATTTGCGGGCGCCCGCATTCTGGTCCATTTCAGCGCCCTCAAGAGAGCCATCCGCCGGTTTGGCATTCGGCGTCGCCGTCATGCCGCTCGTGTCGCTGTTGACGCCTGGCTGCTGCTGCATTTGCTTCTCCGACAGGCTCCCGGAATTGGGCTTCGCAGTCGGATTGGTGGTCACGCCGGCACCGTTGTTACCAGGCAGGTCATGCATCGCTTTCGTGGTGAGGTTGCTGTCCTCTGCCGCGACCGCAACCGAGGTAGACAAGGCAAGCGCCATCGCTGCCAGAAGTGGCTTCATCATCGGAATGTCTCCTGTTCGAGAACGTTAAAAATTTTTCAATCTGGAGCGAAACCGGGACGCGGTAGAAACGGAGTAATTGAACGCCGTTGCCTGGCTGCGACTGTTTCTCGCTCGTGCATGATCGGTTACGTCAGTATTCTGAGGTTCGTTTCATGGGCCTGCGGAGAAAAATCTCCGAATTCGGCGTTAGGTAACGCCGTGGCCATCGGCGACGCTCTGGTCTTGTTCCTGAGGGAACATCCCTGTCCGGCTCGTTCGGGCACAAAGACCGCGAAATTGATCACCGAAGCAAACCTGATCTCGCAAAAAAGGATCTCGTCATGCGGGTAACGAAATATATCGCACCTCTTGCGGTCGCCTTCTCATTGACTCCGGCTCTGCTCGAAAGTGCATCGGCCGCATCCGATCCGACCGGCGTCTGGATGAATGATACGGGCCGCGGCGCCATCAAGATCGAAACGTGCGGCAACGCCCTTTGCGGCAATGTCGTCTGGGTGAAGTCATCAGCCGATGCTGACGGCTGCGGCAAGCAGATCATCGGCGACGTCAAGCCCGTCGGGGGCGGCCGCTGGGACAACGGCTGGATCTTTTCTCCGGAGAAGGGCCGCAAGTACGACGTCGAGCTGACGCCACTCTCGAATGGCAATCTCAAGGTGGTCGGCTACGCCGGATTGAAGTTCCTGTCGAAGACGATGATCTGGAAACCGGCACCTCAGGATCTTCAGTTGTGCGGCGCCGGTGACACCGAAAAGAAGCCCGACATTACCGCAGCGGCGCCGGCAGACTCGGCAGCTCCGAAGAACGATACACCGGCTACGTCAGCTCCCGCTCCGGCGAAGGAAGCAGCCGCACCCGATGCGAAGGCCGCCGCCAACACTGAGCAAGCGAAAGCACCACCAGCTTCGCCTGACCAGGCGAAGACAACGCCCGAAACCAAGTCGGCAAATGCCGATCCTGCTGCTCCGGCCGATGAAAATGGCGACACGGATTCGGGCAAGGGCAACGACATCGCAGGCGCACTCGGCAAGCTCAAGATCGGCGATCTGTCCCTGGATAAGGTTCTGACCAAAACCAAATCCGGCAAATGCAAGCTCGACCTTCCGTGGTTCAAGGTCACAATCGATTGCGAGCAACACTAAGCTCGCAAGTGCGCCGGGCCTCCCCCCGTTCCGGCGCCAGAGAGACGCCCGCTGCCCTGCCCGCAGCGGGCGTTTCCATGCGTGAAGAGAGCACAAAATGAAAAACGCGACGGCAGGATAACCTGCCGCCGCGCTTGAATTCAAATCGAGCCGATCGACTTAGATGAGGTCGATCTCGGCCGGAAGGTACGACGTCACTTCGAGGCCGACTTCCTGCTCGCGAACTTCCGGTTTCGTCCAGGTCTTCATGGTGTCCTCCATTAGACTTTTTGGGAACAGTTGCTCCCGATGTGCGAATGGATAACGCACTGGGTCGATAACGTCCAATCGCAATCGCGTGAGAATTTGATAAGAATTGCTGATCCAGCACCTTGTCGGATCTGATGGAAAGAGCCATAGATCCTTGAACCCGAGGAAAGTCCTCACAATCCGGAGTTCACGACCCATGCCGATGGCCGCGGCCGATATCGAAAAGATGATCAAAACCCGCTTCCCCGACGCCGAAATCCATCTCAAGGACCTGGCGGGCGACAACGACCATTGGGCGGCTCATGTCGTCTCGGCGGCTTTCAAAGGCAAGAGCCGCGTCCAGCAGCACCAGATGGTCTATGACGCTCTTGGGGGCCGTATGGGCGATGTTTTGCACGCGCTGCAGCTTACGACGGCGCTCCCCTCCGAGTGACCAACCGCCCGATTGACTAACGCGCAAGTCTCGCCCACATCTCGCTCATTAACGGTGCGCCGCATCGGCGTTCCGCACGATAGGAGCCTCGGAATGGCCTCTGACACCACCACCGTCGGCGACGCAATCGCCAAGACCATCGCCGACAACGACGTCGTTCTGTTCATGAAGGGAACGAAGCAATTCCCCCAGTGCGGTTTCTCCGCGACGGCCGTCAAGATCCTCGAGCACCTCGGCGTGCCGTTCAAGGATGTGAACGTCCTCGACGACCAGGGCGTGCGCGAAGGCATCAAGACGTATTCGAACTGGCCGACGATTCCCCAGCTTTACATCAAGGGCGAGTTCATTGGCGGCTGCGATATCATGCGCGAGATGTACTCCGCGGGTGAGCTGCACGATCTGATCTGCGCGAAGGGCATTCCCCACAGCCATCACCACGGCTGAACTTCGCTGACAATTCGGAAATACAAGCGGAGCCGTTTCGGCTCCGCTTTTGTTTTGCCCTGACGTCCATCATCCTCGACCGTTCGAAGGTGACGGAAATGATCAAACATCCGTCCACGACGCAAACGTCGCCGCCTGCCCGCGATTTATCCCGTCAACGTCGATCAACTGCCAGACGATACCGTCATCGATCCAGAACCGCCGCCCCGATTTCGAAATCCGAACGCCGCGATAGCCACGCACGAAACCGTTGCGCGAGACGGCATCCAAAATTCTGGCCCGTTCTTCGCGGTTCGGAGCTTCCGCAGAAAGCCTGGACGGCAAGCCGACGAACGCGTCCCAGGGATATTCGAAACATGCCTGCGCCCGCTTGTTCGCGTAGACGAACTTTGGATCGGCATCGGTATTGTGCGCGACGACGACGAATGGCGCATCCTCGTAAAGCCACGAGGGAGTGGCGCCTTGGGGAACAAGCGGCGTTCCGATGAGGCGTGCATAGCTGCCGGTGAGCAGATCGAAGAAGGCTGGATCGTATCTGAAATCTGCAAAGCTATTTTCAGAACTCATCCGACGACGAGCGCCTTCAGCTTGTCCGCGTTGATCGCTTTGACGACACGGCCATGCTTGCCGGTCGTCGTCTCCGCAGCAAGCATCGCATTCAAAACGGCTTCCTCCACGCTTTCGACGGCCGCGAGATAGATCGCATCGAGATCGTCGTTGCTGACGGCCGTGAATGTCAACGCGGCCGGTTCGGGCAATTCGCCGGGATCATTCGCGGTCGAGAACGCCAGGAAGATGTCGCCTGAACTATTGCCGGAAGGTGTACCACCCCGACCGATGCCGATCGAGGCCCGGCGCGCCAGCCGCTCGAGCTGTCCCGGCAGCAGCGGCGCGTCGGTCGCAATGATGACGATGATTGATCCGCGCTCTGTCTGATAGACGCGGTCGCCGGGCAACAGGTCGCCGACAGGCTTCCCGCACACCGTCAGCCACGGCTTGATGCCGTGGTTCGCCTGCACCAGCGCGCCGATCGTGTGCGTGCCGAGCCGCGTTTTAGCGAGCCGTGACGCCGTTCCCGTACCGCCCTTGAATTCATAGGCGATCATCCCCGTCCCCCCACCGACGCAACCTTCCGCCACGGGGCCGGAGCGCGCATTGTCAATCGCCGCCATCACATGCGCCTCCGTGACGTGAAACCCCGAGATGTCGCTCAGAAACCCGTCATAGGTCTCCGCCGCGACAGGGAGAGCCCAGAGATCCTCTCCCAGCGCCGGGAATCGTTTCGCCATCCACTTCAGCGTCGCGTGATGCGCGAGCCCAACCGAGAACGTGTTGGTGATCGTGATCGGCCCGGTGAACCACCCCGAATCTCGGATCCAATGCGCCCCCGTCATCTCGCCGTTGCCGTTCATCGAAAACACGCCCGACCAAACTGGATGCACGAGATCCTGTGGCGCCCGCGGCAAGATCGCCGTCACGCCGGTGTGGACTGCGCCGCCGTCCTCCCGCAGCGTCGTGAAGCCGACCCTCACGCCTGCAACGTCCGTGATTGCATTCAAACGTCCCGTCTCGCCCGGCATCGGCAATCCCAGGCCGCGCGCACGCGACTTACCGCTCGCACCGAATTTTGCGGGATCGCGTGTCTCGCTCGTCTCGCTCATGGTCTCACCTCCGCTGGACACGCTTCCCTACCCTTCGAACATGCAGATGACTTGACCCCGCGCGTCTCAATTTTGCCCTAACCGGATGGTGCCTCGACGGAACGGCAGAGCACCGCCCGTCTCGCCGCGAAAGGACCCGTCAGTGCAGGTGATGTGGCTGAGCGGCAGGCGCTTCTTTCTCTCGCTGACCATCCTGACCGCGAGCGTCTGCCTTGCGCTCGGCATCACGCTTCCCATTCTGAAGCTCACGAAATTCGGACTCTGGACGACGGAGCATTCGCTGCTGTCGACGGTCGACGTGCTGCTGAAGGACGGGCAGACCTTCCTCGGCCTGATCGTGCTCGTCTTCTCGATTTTGCTTCCCGTCACGAAGCTTCTCTACTTGCTGCTCGTCTCGACCTTACCGCCCGCCGAGATCGTCCGCCACCAGACGCGTCTGCGCGCGCTCGAATGGCTCGGAAAATGGTCAATGCATGATGTGCTCGTGCTCGCGCTGACGATCTTCTTTATCAAAAGCCAGGGAGTCTATGACGCCTCGAGCCTCAACGGGGTCTATTTCTTCACCGCCGCTGTCGTCCTCATGATCCTCGCCTACGCTTGGATCCGGACCGATGGCATGGCGGCCGCGCCCGAACTCGTCCCCGTTCTGCCCCAGCCCGACACCGGCGAGAAGCGCCCGTCGTCTGGCTGGCGCAATTTCGCGCTGAGCTTCCTGATCATTCTCGCGACCGTGTTTTTTGCGCTCGGCCTCATCATGCCGTCGATCCGTTTCACGACGGTCTACGTCTGGACCAACGAGCATTCGATTCTGACGATCATCTACGCGCTCTTCGAGAACGACGAATATTTTCTCTGCTCGGTGGTCTTTGCGGTGTCAGTGTTCTTTCCTTTCCTGAAGCTTTTCTACCTGCTGACACTGATCACGTCGCACGACATGCCGCAGGACTTCCGCCGCAAATCGTTTGCGACGATGGAGTGGATCGGCCGCTATTCGATGACCGACGTGATGGTGCTGGCGCTGATGATCTTCTACGTGAACTCGTCAGGCTATACGGAAGCCCGCGTTTTGCCGGGCGTCTATTTCTTCGCCGCATCCGCATTGATGACGATGCTCGCTTATGCCTGGGCCAACGCCGAACCGCCGAGCAGCCGCCGCATGAAACGCCGCCCCGGGGGTGGCCCCGCGATCACGCCCAGTCCCGGCATTTCGATCGCACCCTCGCCAAAGCCCCGCCGACGCCGCGCGGCTTAGCTCGTCATCCTCGGATGAGCGAGCATCGCGAGATCATTCGGAGATTCAGTGCAAGAAGAGCCGAAGGCTCGACATCGCGTTTTCGACGAGTCTAACGATGGCTCACTGACCTTCGACGCGGCTTCGCCGCCTCGGTCGAGAATGACGAAATCAATCACTTCAGCCAAGGGCCGAGAGCCCGACCAGACGACGGCGCGAGCGCCGCCCCGCGGAGATGGCCCGCGCGATCCGCGCGGAATAGCCACCGTAAGACAACAAAAAAGGCCGCCTCACCGCAGCCTCTTCCAAATCCACTTCGACTGAAGGCCGAGGCCGCGACTGCGGCCCGCGGCAAGCCGCATCGAAACAAGTCCGTCGCTTCCGGCGGCTCCGCGCAGCGGAGTCGGAAGCGACAAACAAAAATTATCTCGAATAGAATTCGACGACGAGGTTCGGTTCCATCTGGACCGGATACGGCACATCCGAGAGCGCCGGCACGCGCGTCAGCGAAGCCGTCATTTTGTTATGATCGGCGTTGACGTAGTCGGGCACGTCACGCTCGGCGCTCTTGATCGCTTCGAGAACGAGCGCGAGCTGCTTCGCCTTCTCGCGAACCTCGATGACGTCGCCGATCTTCAAGCGATAGCTCGGAATCGTGACACGCTTGCCGTTGACCGTCACATGACCATGGCTGACGAACTGACGCGCGGCGAACACGGTCGGCACGAACTTGGCGCGATAGACCAGCGCGTCGAGACGGCGCTCCAGAAGGCCGATCAGATGCTCCGACGTCGAGCCCTTGAGGCGCGAGGCCTCGTCATAGGCGGCGCGGAACTGACGCTCGGAAATCGATGCGTAATAGCCTTTGAGCTTCTGCTTGGCCTTGAGCTGCTGGCCGAAGTCGGACAGCTTGCCTGAGCGGCGCTCGCCATGCTGGCCGGGACGGCTCTCGCGGCGGTTGAGCGGGCTCTTCGGGCGGCCCCAGATGTTCTCGCCGAGACGGCGGTCGATCTTATGCTTGGCGCGAATGCGCTTGGTCATCTTCTAGCACTCCATAGATATTGGCCCGGCCGACATGACCGGGACCGTGGAGCGCCCCCTCCTTTGCCCTCTTTCGAAAGCTGACAGGCATGGACCTTCGACAGTCCCGCCACGGGTGCGCAGAAATCAAACGCGGGCCCTAAAGGCCCGCGTCGGAAGGGTGGTTGATAGCGGGGTCGGACGGCTGCGTCAACCGCCTCTGCCGACCTATTTCTTCTGTACCGAGGTCTCGCTGACCGACGTCGAACCAGTCGAAACAGGCGCTCCAGCCGCCGGCTTCTGCCCTGCCTCGGCGAAATTGGGGGGCGGACTGGCCGCGACATACGCTTCGATCAGTTCCTTAACCTTTGCCCGCTGCTCGGCCGTGCAGGTCTGCGGCGGCTCTTTCTTCTCATCGACAACGACCTGTTTGTCACCCTCTTGCTCGACAAGGCGGATGCGACCGGTCATCAGCATCAGGGTCGTCAGGTGCAGCTGGCTAATGTAGACGAGTTGCTGCTGCGTCCACCGTTTCGTCGCCTCTTCCCGCCGCATCATGGCACGATGATTCTGGATCTGCTCGTCGCGAAGATCACAAATCTGCGCATGTGCCGAAAGACGACCCGCCATGATCACCCTCCGCGCGACGTCCAGCGGAACTTCGACCTGAGCCTTCTTCGATTTATCGATAACGATGACCGATCCGTCGGGCTTGGAGAACTGCTGCGGAGTAAGGGACCAAGCATATTCCATGAATGATCTTACGGCATGCTCACTGAGCTCCTGTGCACCGGCAGGTGCCGTCGCTCCACACAGCGCCAGCGCCATCACGCCCGCCAACACAACCCCCGCCCTCGTGTTCATCCACATCTCCAGTTGAGCCTTGGTGTTTTTTTTCTATCTCAAAATTCGAAATTGATTCCGCCCGCAGCCTGTCCACCTAGCCACGTTGCATATCGCCAGTATGCCTTTCGTCTTGGCATCGCTCGGCCCAAAACTTGGCTATATAAAGGCACTTATTCCCGCCCTTTCCGGACCTTCCCTTTGCCCTGTGCGAGCGTGGCAACTATGCCACGAAGGGTGCGGACTTCCTGCTCCGTCGCGTTGAGTCTGGTCAAGAGCGTGCGAAGATTTTGCGACACGACGGTTTTCCGATGGGCCGGATTGAAAAAGCCGTTCGTCTCCAGCTCCCGTTCTAAATGTTCAAAGAGACCAATGAGTTCCTCCTTGGTCGCGGGACGGTCCCGCCCCATGTAGAGCCCTTCGGAGAGGGGCTTTTCGTAGGTTGTGACCCGGCCAAGGCTTCGCCCCGCATCGCCCCGCATCCATTCGTATCCCGTTAGCAGCACTGCCTGTGCCAAGTTAAGCGAGGCGAACCGGGAATTAACCGGAATCATGATCAGCGCGTCGGCGGAGGCGACCTCGTTCGTCTCGAGGCCATTGCGTTCCCGACCGAATAGCACCCCGCAGCGCTCTCCGCGCGCAATGCGCGAGCGCATTGCGGCGATCGCCTGCTCTGGCGTCAAAACCGGCTTTCTGAGGTCCCGTTGCCGGGCCGTGGTCGCGGCGATCCAATTGAGATCGGCAATGCTCTCGTCGAGCGTAGCGAACGCGCGCGCGTCATCGATGATGTAGTTGGCGCCCGATGCTGCGATCCGGGCCTTCTCGTTCGGCCATCCGTCCCGCGGATTGACGAGCCTGAGATCGTCGAGGCCGAAGTTGGCGCAGGCCCGCGCCACCATTCCGATATTGTCGGCGAGTTGCGGCTCCATGAGGATGACCGACGGCGTTTCCCCCTCTCCCGCCACCGGCTCGCCGCGCATATGCGCCCGCCTGAGACCGTGCCGAAGCTTTCGGATGACGCGTCGCGCCCAGAACCAGTAATTCTCGCCCGACCATTGCTTGGCGAGCGTCTCGAGGCATGGCGTCGTCGCGGTTTCCGTGCCCTCGCCCTTGAGACGGACGCGGCCGTCCCCGACGATCACTTCCTTCTTGCTGAGAATATACTCGTCGAGCGTCTCGATCCCCTGCACTTCCGTGCGGCGCTTACAGCCGGGACAGGTGACCTCATCCGATACGCATTTGAGCGCGGCGCAATACTGCAGAACCGGCTCGAGCGTCTCGCGCGTCAGACCCGGAATGGCGAGTGCCTCGAGCCCCTGATCGATCGACGCCGAATGACAGGCATGGACGACCTGCGAGACGCGCGTGTCCCGTGGTCCGAGAACAGGCTCGCCGCTGTCGATGCGGATCTCCGGCGCCGTGCTGCTCGGCGAAGTCTCTGTCTCGACGCTCAATCGTGTCTCCCGGCAGGGCTCTAGGCCATTGCTGGCGTACAATTAGGCGGGTTCCTGCCCAACATCCATGCTTCTTTTCTTCTGGATCTTGAACCACTTTCGGATCTGTCGCACCTATGCGGCGAAGGTCCACCTCGTAACCATTCCGTCCGGCGTTAAAAGTCCAATTCACGCTTCCAAATCATCGCGCGAGACCCTAATGCAGAAAATCAAGGTTGAAGGCACCGTCGTCGAGATCGACGGCGACGAGATGACCCGCATCATCTGGAAGCTGATCAAAGACAAGCTGATCCATCCCTACTTGGACGTGAAGCTCGAATACTACGACCTCAGCGTCACGAACCGCGACAAGACCAATGATCAGGTAACGACCGACGCGGGCAACGCCATCAAAAAATACGGCGTCGGCATCAAGTGCGCGACGATCACGCCGGACGAAGCACGGGTTAAGGAATTCGATCTGAAGGAGATGTGGAAGAGCCCAAACGGCACCATCCGCAACATCCTGGGCGGCGTCATCTTCCGCGAGCCGATCATCTGCAAGAACGTGCCGCGCCTCGTGCCCGGCTGGACGCTTCCGATCGTCGTCGGCCGCCACGCATATGGCGATATCTACCGCGCCACCGACTTCCGCTTTCCCGGCAAGGGCAAGCTGACGATCAAGTTCGAGGGCGAGGATGGCACGGTGATCGAGAAGGACGTCATCAATGCACCCGGCTCCGGCGTGGCGCTTGCGATGCATAACCTCGATGACTCGATCCGCGACTTTGCCCGCGCATCGCTGAACTATGGCCTTTCGCGCAACTATCCCGTCTTTCTGTCGACCAAGAACACGATCCTCAAAGCTTATGACGGTCGCTTCAAGGACATCTTCCAGGAGATCTTCGACGCCGAGTTCAAAGCCGAATTTCAGAAGCGCAAGCTCACCTACGAGCACCGCTTGATCGACGACATGGTCGCTTGCGCGTTGCGCTGGTCCGGCGGCTACGTCTGGGCGTGCAAGAACTACGACGGCGACGTGCAGTCGGATATCGTCGCGCAGGGCTTCGGCTCTCTCGGTCTGATGACGAGCGTGCTGATGACGCCGGACGGCAAAACGGTCGAAACGGAAGCCGCCCACGGCACCGTCACGCGCCACTATCGCGAGCATCAGAAGGGCAAGGAAACCTCGACCAACTCGATCGCGTCGATCTTCGCCTGGACGCGCGGTCTCGCCCATCGCGCCAAGCTTGACGGCAACGAAAAGCTCTTGAAGTTCTGTCAGACATTGGAAAAGGTCTGCGTCGCAACCGTCGAGTCCGGACACATGACCAAAGACTTGGCGCTGCTTGTCGGCCCCGAGCAGAACTGGCTGTCGACCACAGGCTTCCTCGATAAGATCGACGAGAACCTGAAAGCCGCGATGGCGACCTGACGCGTTCGGTGGCCGGCTCGCCGAAGGCGAGTGGCCAGACGCAAACGTCAACGCCGCGCTTGGCGACCGCCTCCCCGCAGGGGAGTCGCCAAGCGCCGATCAAAATGCAGGGGCTACTTCCCGCCCGAGATCTGCTGATTGACCTGCGCCTGCATCTGCGCATTCATCACGTTGAAGTCGTTCTGAAGACTGGCGCAGGCGAGCTTATCGCCATCACAGACAACTTTCATCGCAATCGTCAGGTTATCGCCCTGCCGGACCACTTTCCGGCAAACGGCTGCCGGATAGGCGGGATTGCGCTTGGTCGTGAACGTGTACATCACGGTCGCGTTCTTCGGATCATCCGAATAGGCCAGATATTTATCGCTTTCGTAGACCTTCTGAAGGCCCGCCTTCGACGAATAGCGCGTGATCAGATCTTCGGCTTTCCCCGAAGGATCGCCGCAGAATTCCTGTGCGGCCGACGTGGTCGGACCGGCGGAAGGCGCCGGAGTCGAGGGGTATTGAATAATAGGCTGCTCAGCCAACGCCGGCGCTGCGGCGAATAGAAAGACGGCAACACTCAATGCGCGCTTGCTGATCATCGACACGATCCCTGGATTACGAAAGCGGCGCCTATATACCCATTTTTCCCGATGGTCATTAGTGAAATGCCTGCAAGGTAACGCAAAAACCTTTCGCGATGCAGCATCCGCGAGATCTCCGCCGTTCTCGGCACAGCGAAGCTGGCCAAAGGTCGGAGTCCGGCACAAGAGGCGCCGCAGACGCGATTGACCCTGCGTTGCCGAATGCCCTCGCGATGCTTTTGCGTTCGAGATTGACGGATCAACCCCGCACTCAGCTCGCGAGCCGCGCCTCGATGGCTTTGAGCGCGTCGCCCGCTTTCGCACCGTCGGGACCACCCGCCTGTGCCATGTCCGGGCGCCCGCCACCGCCCTTGCCGCCGAGGGCCTCGGCGCCCGCCTTGACAAGATCGACCGCACTCCACGTCTTGACGAGGTCCTCCGTCACGCCGACGGCGAGCCCTGCCTTGCCATCTTCCGTCACGCCGACGACCGCGACGATGCCGGAGCCGACCTGTTTCTTGCCGTCATCGATGAGGCCACGCAGATCCTTCGGATTGAGACCCTGCACCGTGCGCGCCAGAAGCTTGACGTTGCCGACGCTGCGGATCGCTTCGCCGTTTGTCGCCGCACCCTGACCGGCGCTCGCGCCGCCGCCGAGCGCGATCTGCCGCTTGGCATCGGCGAGCTGCTTTTCGAGATTGCGGCGTTCTTCGACGAGATGCTTCAGCCGCTCGACCAGATCCTCGGGCCGCGTCTTGAGAACGCTCGCCGCTTCCCGCACACGCGTATCCTGCTCGTCGAGGAAGGCGCGCGCGCCTTCAGCCGTCAGCGCCTCGATGCGCCGCACGCCCGCCGAACTGCCGCTTTCGCCGACGATCTTGATAAGACCGATGTCGCCCGTGCGCGATACGTGCGTGCCGCCGCACAGTTCGACCGACCACGCCTTGTTGGCGCCGGGTCGCGTCGAACCCATCGACACGACGCGGACTTCCTCGCCGTACTTTTCGCCAAAGAGCGCCATGGCGCCGGAGGCCCGCGCTTCATCGAGCGCCATCAGCCGCGTCACGACCGGCGTGTTCTCGAGCAGCACGGCATTCGCCATGTCCTCGACCTCTCTGATCTCTTCCGCCGACATCGGCTTCGTATGCGAAAAATCGAAGCGCAACCGCTCGGGCGACACGAGCGAACCCTTCTGCGCGACATGAGTGCCGAGCACCTGGCGTAGCGCCTCATGTAGAAGATGCGTCGCCGAGTGGTTGGCCCGCGTCTTGTCGCGCTTCACGTCGTCGACCTGCAGCTTGACATGACGGCCGACCGCCATTGCGCCTTTCACCAGATCGCCGTAGTGGACGAAAAGATTGCCGAGCTTCTTCTGCGTATCCTTGACTTCGAAATGGAACGGCGCGCCCGAGCCGTCGAGCCCCTCGATGAAGCCCGTGTCGCCGACCTGGCCGCCCGACTCGCCATAGAACGGCGTCTGGTTGACGATAACGGCATAGGAACCGGGCTTCGTCGCTTCCTCCGTTTCCTTGCCATCCGCGACGATGGCAAGGATGGTCCCTTCCGCCGAGGTCGTATCATAGCCGATGAATTCGGTCGCGCCGGTCCGGTCCTTGATCTCGAACCAGAGACTTTCGGTCGCCGCCTCGCCTGAGCCCTTCCAGGCGGCCTTCGCGGCATCCTTCTGCTTCTGCATCGCCGCATCGAACGCTTTCGTATCGACCGTGATGCCGCGCGGCTTCAGCGCGTCCTCGGTCAGATCCAGCGGAAAGCCGTAGGTATCATAGAGCTTGAACGCAACGTCGCCGGGAAACACGGCGCCTTCCTTGAGCCACGCTGAGCTCTCGCCGAGCAACTTCAGGCCGTTGTCGAGCGTCCGCTTGAACTTCGTCTCTTCGAGCTTCAGCGTCTCGGTGATGAGCGGCTGCGCACGCGTGAGTTCCGGATAAGCGTCTCCCATCTCGCGCACGAGCGCGGGAACGAGATGGTGCATCAGCGGCTCGACGCAACCCATCTGATGCGCGTAGCGCATCGCGCGGCGCATGATGCGGCGAAGCACATAGCCGCGGCCTTCGTTCGACGGCAGCACGCCGTCGGCGATGAGGAAACTCGTCGAGCGCAAGTGATCGGCGATGACCCGCCGCGCCACATGATCGAAGTCATGCGTTGCTTTGCTCTCTTTCGCACCGACCTTCGCCGCTTCCTGACGAATGGCGTGGATGAGATGCTGGAAGAGATCGATATCGTAGTTGTCGTGCTTGCCCTGCAGCACCGCCGCGATACGCTCGAGCCCCATGCCCGTATCAATCGACGGCCGCGGAAGGGCGATGCGATTGCCCGGCGCGATCTGCTCGAACTGCATGAACACGAGGTTCCAGATCTCGATGAAGCGATCTCCCTCGGAATCGGGCGAGCCCGGAGGGCCGCCCGGAATCTTGTCGCCGTGATCGAAGAATATTTCCGAGCAGGGGCCGCACGGACCGGTATCGCCCATCTGCCAGAAGTTGTCGCTGGTCGCGATGCGGATGATCTTGCTGTCCGGGAAGCCCGAAATCTTCTTCCAGATTCTGTAGGCGTCTTCGTCGTCGTGATAGATCGTGACGAGCAGACGCTTCTTATCGAGCCCGAAGTCTTTCGTCAGAAGGTTCCAGGCAAGCTCGATCGCGCGCTCCTTGAAGTAGTCACCGAACGAGAAGTTGCCGAGCATTTCGAAGAAGGTGTGATGGCGCGCGGTATACCCGACGTTGTCGAGATCGTTGTGCTTGCCGCCGGCGCGCACGCACTTCTGCGACGACGTCGCCCGCGGAATGGCCCGCGTCTCCTGCCCCGTGAAGACGTTCTTGAACTGCACCATGCCAGCATTCGTGAACATCAGCGTCGGATCGTTGCGCGGCACGAGCGGCGACGACGGAACGATCTCGTGACCGTTCTTGCCGAAAAAGTCGAGAAACGAAGCGCGGATTTCGCTGACGCCAGCCATAGGGTGCTTTCGGGCCTGATCTTGAGATGTTCGTCTGTTCCGGGACGAAATCCCGAAACGGCTTGAGGCCGCCGTTGTAGCGGCGGCCCCTGAATGTGTCCAGGAACGGGAACGTCTCGCGGCCGCAACTGCGGCGGAACGCCAACACCGCTATTACTCATGTCATCCTCGGCTTGGTGCCGAGTATCCATTCCTCATCCGTCATGCGGCACGATGAACCCCAAGGACGAGCCCGCGGATGACAGCGCTCAGCGGCCGGCGCCCGGACCGTCGTCGAGCGCCAATGCAAAACTCTACCGCTTCGCCTTGGCGACTTTCTTGGCCGAATCGTCCGGCAGAACCCCGTCCTCGTCCGGTTCTTCACCATCATCCTCGCCGGCGTCCGGATTGGCCAGCATCTTCTCGACGATAAGCCCGGCGTTGGCACGGATGGCGCGCTCCAACTCCGCCGCGATCTTCGGGTTTTCCTTCAGATACGACTTTGCGTTCTCGCGTCCCTGACCGATGCGGTCACCGTTATAGGAGAGCCACGCGCCCGACTTCTCGACAAGGCCGGCCTTGACACCGAGATCGATCAGCTCACCGACCTTCGAGATGCCTTCGCCGTACATGATGTCGAACTCGACCTGTTTGAAGGGCGGCGCCACCTTGTTCTTGACGACCTTGACGCGCGTCTGATTGCCGACCGACTCTTCCCGCTCCTTGATCTGCCCGATACGGCGGATATCGAGACGGACGGAAGCATAGAACTTCAGCGCGTTGCCGCCCGTCGTCGTCTCCGGATTGCCGAACATGATGCCGATCTTCATGCGGATCTGGTTGATGAAGATCACCATCGTATTCGACTTCGAGATCGAGCCCGTCAGCTTGCGAAGCGCCTGGCTCATCAGACGTGCCTGCAGGCCCGGAAGGCTGTCGCCCATCTCGCCTTCGAGTTCGGCCTTGGGCGTCAGAGCCGCAACGGAATCGACGACGAGCACATCGACCGCGCCCGAGCGCACGAGGGTATCGGCGATTTCCAAGGCCTGCTCGCCCGTGTCGGGCTGCGAGATCAGCAGATCCTCGACTTTCACACCGAGCTTCTTGGCATAACCGGGATCGATCGCATGCTCGGCGTCGACGAACGCGCAGATGCCGCCCTTCTTCTGGGCTTCGGCCACGACTTGTAGCGCCAGCGTCGTCTTGCCCGACGATTCCGGTCCGTAGATTTCGATGATGCGCCCCTTCGGCAATCCGCCGATGC
Organism: Pseudomonadota bacterium; assembly: GCA_018242215.1. Lineage (GTDB taxonomy): Bacteria > Pseudomonadota > Alphaproteobacteria > Rhizobiales > Hyphomicrobiaceae > Hyphomicrobium_B. The sequence continues at coordinate 55,636 of JAFECG010000026.1, read as the reverse complement.
CGAGCGCAATGTCGAGACCGAGCGATCCTGTCGAAATCGCCTCGATATCGAGCTTCTCGTTGGCGCCGAGACGCATGATCGACCCCTTGCCAAAGGTCTTATCGATCTGCGCGAGTGCCTGCTCCAGCGCCTGCTTCTTATCCATTTTGCCCCCTTCGAGCACAGTCCAGTCCGGCCGTTCCATCGTCTTCGCCCTCAATCCCTTATGGCAAGCGCCCAGCGCCATCAATTAAGGATAGATGTACACGATTTGTTCCGAATCTGTCAATCTCGTTTTGTTCTCACGCACACAGTTGACGTGTCAATTTTCCAGCGAGACGAACAAATGGCCTGGACCGTTCGGGCCACCTGGGGTCGATGATTTTCATGATGCGCCTGATCTGCCGAAGCCCGTCGGAGATGCCGTCTCTCTGCTGCAGGAGGTCGACCAACAATTTTTCCGCTTCGGCGGAATTGTATCCGCACGCATTGATGGCGCGCTCGATCGCAATATCCGTATAACTCTGAATGACCCGGACGTAGTTTTCCGCGGCGGCCCAGAAAGCGCGTAGATTATGGACGGGATGCAGCGTTATTGGCTTGCCGCGCTCAAAAGCTCGAATTTCGACTGTTTGAACGACATGACATTCCGGCACTCTCCATAATCGCCAATTCCCGACATATCCGGAATCAGGACCGGCTCTGAAGAAGGACGCTTTCGGCGTTCCAGGCTGAACATCGAGCGCCGCTCCGAAATCGAAAAACATCGGCACGCCATTCACGAAGACCCTATTGCAATTATGGGCGTCGCGACGCCGGATCCATAACGAAAAGACGAGTTCCGCCGCGACCGCGGTGGTGAGATCGCGGATCGGCAGGCGGCGCATTGAATAGTCCTGACACAGCCGGATGAGATGACAAGGCTCCTCGAGCGCCAATGTCCGGCGCGTCTCCTCATCAGGGAGAATGACCTCGGGAATATTGAAGGTATCTCGCGAAAGGAGGTACGCGAGATAATCCTTGCGCGCATTGGCCGGTGTGTCTCGCTTTATGAAATAGCGGCGTCCATCGACATTGCGGATCCGGGCAGAATGATCTCGGCCAAAATAATCGCGAAACTCAGGCATGTTGAGAGTCAACGCACAGCTATATCGTCGAAAACGCGAAATTTCGCAAATTTATGCTCACGGCAATGCTAAACGGATTAGACAGCTGACGTAAAGCCAAAAGCGTAAATCGCTTATCGGGATTTTTTCCCGATATTCCCGCATTTGGGCTCTCAAAAGAGCGATGGGTCGGGGAAGCCGGAGACGGCTCGAAATAGGCATTTCAGAAAGTCTAATGACCTGTGCCGCGCGGGACAGCGCCCTTCCGCTCAATACGGCACGCTCAGGACATGCAAGCCAATAGGAGGCTCCCGTGTCCAAGTTTCTCGCCGTCCTCATTTCATTCGCTGTCATCGCCACCTCTTTCACCTCCGCCGCCGAGGCAGGTCCCGGCCGCCGTCTCGGATTCTTTCTCGGCGGCATGGCAGCTGCCAGCATGCTCGCGCACGCCGCCGATGAACGGCGCCGCGAAGAAGCCTATGAGAGAATGCGCGCACGCCGGATCGCCAGGGAGCGCGCTGCCGCGATCGCTGCTGCGCGACGCGAGCGGGCCCGCGAGATCGCTCTGCAAAAGCAGAAGGCGGCCCAGCTAGCCGCCGCCGAAGCTGCTGCCTCGACAACACCGGTGGCAACCGACACTCCGGCCCTGAAAAAGGGCGATCGGCTGCCGTCCGCGCAGGATGATACGACGGTCGCGGCCACCGCCGCCCAGACGACGACGCTCGAAAAGACACCGACGAACACGATCACGACCGGCAGCACCACAACGGACGACACCGCCGCAACGCCCGTCAGCTGCCGCAGATATTCAGCGACCGCCGATGCGGTCATCGATGTGCCCTGCAACTAGGCGCCTGCTTCGTCGCCAGAAGAGAATTTCGCGGCTCGCCCGTCGGCATCGCTCGATCGGGTTGAGCCGCGAAGCATTTTGTCTGCCCCGCCAAAAGCTTTTTCCGCGCGACCTACACGCCTGTTCCGCCTGAAACAGCGCGGCTTCCATCCCTGGCGCAATATCTCTCCATCGCAAGCCCAAGGAGGCACCCGTGCTCAAGATCGCAACCCTCATCGCCACGCTCATCGCAGCCAGCGCCCTTGCTTCGCATGCCGAAGCACATGGCATGGGGAGCTTCTACGCCAGTCCGTTCTTCCGCAATCAGGGACGTCAGCCCGCGCAGCCGCACTGCGCCAAGGACCGTCTCCGTCTCGAGGAAGCACTCGCCAGGGCGCAGCAAAGACGTCTCGCAGAACTTCGGGCCCAGCGCGCGGCCGATGCCGCTGCCGCCGCAACAAAGCGCGCGCGTCTCGCCGCCCTGAAGAAGCAGCAGGCAGCCGCGAGAGCTGCCGTTCTCAAAGAGGCCGCAGCATCTTCCCCGACCGCGAACACCAGCGTCGCAAAACGGGGCGACATGCTTCCCGTCACCAGCACCACGACGCCGACGAAAACCGCCGAAAACGAGCAGGCTGCTACAGGTCCGAAAACGGCTTCGGTGGCAACTCCAGTAACGTGCCGCACGTATTCGCCCGCCGCCGACGGCCTCATCGAAATTCCCTGCAAGTAGATCTGATGCCCCGTTTCGGAATATCGCGACCGTCAGACGCGCCATAACCAGAACTTATGGCGCGTCTCGCCCCACTCTGGTTTATCCCACCTCGTGCGTCGGCATCGGCGCCAAATGACAATCCGAGCACAAGGTGACAGCATGAGCACTACGTCCCGCCCGGGAGGGCGTTTCGGCATCCGCGTCGGCGAGGCCCTCGTCGCGGGCGGCCCGCCCGGCACCGCAGCCGAGCCTGAAGTCGCTATCGGCGAGATGGACGGCCCGTTCGGAACCGCCTTCGCAACGCTTCTGGGCGATCAGGTCAAGGGCCACAGCCGCGTCCTGTCGCTCCTGAACACCGACGTCATGGTCCGTCCGCCGACGCTGTGCGTGAGCAAAGTGACCGTCGATAATGAACGCTACACGAATATCCTGATGGGCACCGTCCAGTATGCGACGGCAATGGGCGTGCTCGATGCCGTCCGCGCCGGCGATCTGCCGAAAGACAAGGTCGACGATCTCGGGATCATCGTATCGGTGTGGCTGAACCCCGTCGTATCGACGATCGAAAAGCTCGATCACAAGATCCTGTTCGACATTCACCGCAAGGCGACGGCGCTCGCCATTCATAAGGCGATGAACTATCAGCCCTCGATCGACTGGCTCCTCGAGAACCAGGACAAGATCGTTCACAAGTACTTCGAAAAGGGCCTCAAAGGCGAAGTCTGATATCTTCGCCATCCTCGGCCGAGCGCGGCGAAGCCGCGTCGCCGGCCGGGGACCAAGCGTAAGACTTATCGAAGACGCGATATAGCGCCTTCGGTAGTTTTGCGCTGGCTTCTCGAATGGCGGCGCCACGCTCGACCATTCGAGAATGACGGGATTTGAATCCTACTTCCCCAACTCTTCCTTCACCTTCGCGGCGAGTTGCGGCAGCGAGAATGGCTTCGGCAAAAACGCGAAATCATCCGAGCCCATGCTCTCGCGGAAAGCTTCGTTCGGATAACCGGAAACGAAGATCACCTTGAGCGATGGATTGCGCTTCCTAAGCTCCTTGAAGAGCGCGGGGCCATCCATCTCCGGCATCACGACGTCCGAAACCACGATGTCGATCTCGCCTTCGTTCGCCGCCATGATGTCGAGCGCTTCGACGCCGTCAGCCGCCTCGAGCACCTGATACCCTTGGCGCTTCAGCGCCCGGACCGCAAACTGCCGGACCTCGACCTCGTCCTCGACAAGCAGCACGCGCCCGGTGCCGGTGAGATCGGTCGCGGTCAATTGCTTCTTCGCGGCAGCGATCGTTTGCGGCAGCGCCGTTTCGACCTCGTCACCCTCTTCCACGAAATGACGCGGCAGGAAGATCTTGAATGTCGTGCCTTTGCCGATCTCGCTTTCGGGCATGATGAAGCCGCCCGACTGCTTGACGATGCCATAGACTGACGCAAGCCCGAGGCCCGTGCCCTTGCCGACGCCCTTGGTCGTGAAGAACGGCTCGAAGATCTTGGCCATGACATCGGGGCTCATGCCGGTGCCGGTGTCCGCAACCTCGACCAGCACATATTCGCCCGGCGTGAAACCGACGACGTCGCGCATCTTTTGGCTTTCGCGCTCCGTGACGTTACGCGTTTGAACCGTCAGCTTGCCGCCGTTCGGCATTGCGTCCCGCGCATTGCGCACGAGGTTCAGGATCACCTGATAAAGCTGATCGCTGTCGGCCTTCACGTACCACAGGTCGCGTTCGCTCTGGATCTTGAGATCGATTTTCTCACCGACCTGCGTCTTGAGCACAGGCAGCATGTCGGAAGCGAGATCGCCGACATTGAAGACCGAGACCTGCTGCGTCTGCTTGCGCGAGAAGCCGAGAAGCCCCTTCACCAGACCTGCGGCGCGGTTCGCCGCCGACTGAATGTTCTTGATGTCCCGATAAGATGGATCGCTCGGACGATGCGTCTGCAGCAGAAGGTCGGAGAAACCGATGATCGCCGTCAGCACGTTGTTGAAATCGTGCGCGATGCCGCCCGCGAGATTGCCGACGGCTTCCATCTTCTGCGCCTGCGCCACGCGGCTTTCGAGCGCTTTCTGTTCCGTCGCGTCCATCACGTAGAGCGCGGCCGCGGCGCCGCCCTGAACGGCTGCGAGCGGCGACATGTAGATGCGGCGCGTATACTGCCTGGTCTCGCCCGCCGTAATTTCGATCGGCTGAATGTTGCCGCGCCCCGCGAGCGCGTCCGCAAGCCCCGCACCGATGAGCAGACGCTCTTCGGGTTCCGCTGTCCGGCACAGGGCTTCGGTTGCCAGCACGTCCTGAGCAGGTTTGCCGTCGAGAACCATGCGCATGAAGGCTGTGTTGCAATTGGCGATGCGTCCCTCTGCGTCGAGCGCCGCAATTCCGAACGGCGCCGACTGGAAGAACTGTGACGCGCGCACGTCCTGCTGGCCGCGATCGACAAGGCCCGTCGTCTGCCGGTTGATCGCGGTGATCGTAAATCCCTGGTCAGCTTGATCGCCCAAAGGCTCGACCATCAGCGTCAACGCCACGATGCGGCCGTCCTGTCGCGTAAGGTCGAGATCGATGATGCGCTGGTCCGGCTCCGGAATGGTCGCCATGTGCTTCAGAAGGCGAAAGCCTTCCTGCCCCGCGAGTTCTGCCAGACCAGGGGCCCGCATTCTGAGCTTTCCGGCCGGATACCCCAGCCAATTCTCGAACGCGGTATTGACGTGGACAATCGCGCCGTCTTTCGAAACCCACATGAAACCGGCGGGCATCGCGTCGAATCCCGCAAGCGACGCTTCAAGCTTTTCGATGTGCTGAGCCTCGCGGCTTTTCTCGGTCGTGACGTCCGTGATCTGCCACGAGACCAGGCGCTGCCGCCGCAATCCAAGACCTGATGCGCCGTCGGGCGACGAGAACGGCCGCACCTGAATGCGCGCCCACGAAAGCTCACGTCCTCCTCCGAGCCGCAGGCGAACATTTTCGGACCGCGTCTCGCCGCGTTCGGCCGCGCGCGTCAGACGGAAAAAGGCTTGCGTTCCGTCACTGTCCCCCGAAAGTGCCGTCTCGATCGCCGAGAACGGTCCGGCCTCGTGTCGCCCGAGAACCTTTTCTACCGCCGAGTTGGCATAGAGAATTGTGCCGTCGGCGTGCGCGATGATTTGCGGCTCGTCGCAAGCATCTATGGCCGCCTTGAGCAAGTCGCCGGGAACGACGCGCGCGCCGACCCGCAAATGACCCGCCGCGATCGCAAAGAGCATGAATGTGCCGAACATCGCGAGGAGGGCAATGACGGTCAGGAGCAACGGCTCGCCGGACCCGCTCGCGAGCAGGCCGAACAGAACTGCGCCGCCCGCAGCCGCGATAATGATCATGGGGAGGAAGCCGCCGAACCCTTCCGCTGAGTTCAGCGGATCGATCGGGGCGGCATCGATCCTCAACGCCTCGCGATCCTTCATGGGACGAGAATCTAGCTGATTCTCAAAAATCGAGGCTTCGGATTGGGGCATGGATATGGAACTCAAACGCAACTGCAACTGTGCCGCAACGGTGCGGCCGGACTCGATTGCATAAGACTTCGCTTAAGAGGGTTAACATGCGGTCAACTCGGCGCTATCGATCGGTTGACGAAGGAAAGATATCGGCACAGCCGGAGGCCCGGCTCGCGAGGCAAACATGGCAAGCTATTTCTTCTGGACGTTTGCGTTGGCCGTTCTGGCCGTCTTGAGCGTCGGCGCCGCCCTTTTCGTGCGCGCCTATCTGACCGGAACGTCCCCGTCGGCGTTTCTTTTCCGCCCCAAAGGCGATCGCCGGCTTGAAGTCGTCGATCATGCAAACGTCGACAGCCGCCGTAAGCTCGTGCTGATCCGTCGCGACAACGTCGAGCATTTGCTGCTGACCGGCGGTCCCGTTGATGTGGTAATCGAAACGGGCATCAACGCCGCCGCCGTGCGCCCCGTCCCGGCAACCGCTGCACAAAGTGAAGTTCCGCCACCGATCCGCCGCGCGCCGGTCTTCAGCCGCCCGGCCGAACCCGCGCCGCTGATGGGAACACCCGAACGCTAGGGGAAGAGGCAGCCTTAGCGCGGCGGTTCGACGTCGCCGAAATCGGCCATCGTCAGGGAGCTGAGGTCGAGACGGCGCATGGCGCTCGCGATGAAGCCATGTCCGCTTTTTGCTGTCTTGCCCGGAAGATCGACGGGTGTCGCCGTCCAGGAACCGCCCCCTCGCTCTGAGACGAGGTTCGACTGGAGGGCGGCCGCAACCTTCTGGGGTTCGCCGCCGACCGCATTCCGGCATTCGAAGGAGAAAACCGCCGCAATCGCGAACGCGGATACCAGGACTTGCATGTGAACGGTCACGGCTGAACCTCGACGACACAATCTGCAAAGCGGATCGGACGAGTGTCCGGCAAAAGCTTTAATGAGCCGTGAAGGAACGTCCCGAAATGCCCCAAACCACGAGGGCCATCCTGTCTATTCCTCGCGGTAGACGCGTTCGCGCCGCTCGTGGCGTTCCTGCGCCTCGACCGAAAGCGTCGCGATAGGCCGGGCATCGAGACGCTTCAATCCGATCGGCTCGCCGGTATCTTCGCAATAGCCGTAGGACCCGTCCTCGATCCGGCCCAGCGCAGCGTCGATCTTCGCGATCAGTTTGCGCTGCCGGTCGCGCGTTCGAAGCTCGGTCGCCCGGTCCGTCTCGGACGTGGCTCGGTCCGCGAGATCGGCATGCTGAGCCGAATCTTCGTGCAGGATCGCCAGAGTCTCACGCGTTTGCCGAAGAATCTCGTCTTTCCAATCCAGAAGACGCTTACGGAAATAAGCCTTGTGCATGTCATTCATGAAAGGCTCGTCTTCCGAAGGCTTATAGCCTGGCGGAAGAACGATATCCGCAATCTTTACGCGAGCTGCCATCTTCTTAACTGTACCCTCTGACTTCTTTGACGCCGTCGACTTGGCGACAGCCAATGTTCGCGCCGGGACGCTCGTCGTCGTGGCCGGTTTCGGCGGCGGTGCACTCTTGCTAACGGGTTGAACGGTTTTCCCCGTCCCTTTGTTCTGCGCTTCTTTTACGACCGTCTTTGCCGCCGTTGATTTTGCTGCAGCCGGCGTCTTGGCCTTGATCGATTTCGCTACAGTCTTGATGGGCGCTCCGCCTTTGGCAGCGCTTTTACTTTTCGCAATAGGCTTTTTGGCGGCCGCCTTCGGCTTCGCCGTCTTGCTTCCGGTCGCCTTGCTCATCGTCCGCCTCTCCAGAGGCTGGGTTGGCTCGAGCCGATCTTCCGCCGTCGAAAAAACCTACCGTGAGTCGGCCCAGTTCGGCCGCCCCTTATCTATGTGCAAAGGCCCTTGAGTCAAGCATTCGGAGAAGCAATCCTAAATTTTACGAATTCCTTTTTTGTGTTTGTAGTACAGCGCCTTAAAGGAAAGAGGCGGGTCCGCACAAACCGGGCTTCGGCCGGAGGCGGACGGGAAGGAGTGCGCTTCGGTCACCTTGCGCTGCATTCGTGCCGGCTTCTACACACGCCCATGAACTTCGAAGGGACCTCCGCATACGTCGCCACGCCCGATCTCAAGATCGCGGTCAATGCTGCCATCAGACTCGAACGCCCGCTCCTGATCAAGGGAGAGCCCGGCACCGGCAAGTCAGTTCTTGCCGCCGAGGTCGCCAAGGCCCTCGATGCCCCTCTGATCGAGTGGCACATCAAATCGACCACGAAGGCCCAACAGGGGCTTTATGAATACGATGCCGTTTCGCGCCTTCGTGACGGCCAGTTCGGCGACGAGCGCGTCAAGGATATCTCCAACTACATCAGGCGCGGAAAGCTTTGGGAAGCCTTCGCGTCGGCGGAGCGATCAGTCCTTCTGATCGACGAAATCGACAAGGCCGATATCGAATTCCCGAACGATCTCCTCCAAGAACTCGATCGGATGGAGTTCTTCGTCTACGAGACGGGCCAAACGATTAAAGCCAAGACACGGCCCATCGTTCTCATAACCTCGAACAACGAGAAGGAACTGCCCGACGCGTTTCTGCGGCGCTGCTTCTTCCATTTCATCAAGTTTCCCGACACCGAAACGATGCGCCAGATCGTGGACGTCCACTTTCCCGGGCTGAAGAGCCGCCTCGTCGGCGAGGCCCTGCGCGTCTTTTATGAGCTTCGCGACGTGCCTGGATTGAAGAAAAAGCCTTCAACTTCAGAGCTTCTCGACTGGCTGAAGCTCCTCCTGCACGAAGATATCGACCCGGCGCTGTTGCGTGAAAGCGATCCGAGAAAGCTCGTGCCGCCCCTCGCCGGAGCGCTGATCAAGAACGAGCAGGATGCCCATCTCCTCGAACGTCTCGCCTTCATGAGCCGCCGCAGACACGAATAGATTCGGGCCTGGCCTGCCCAAATCGGCGGCATATCGGCATCGCCTCGCCTCAAATTCATCCCGTCCGAGGAACTGATCGATTTTCCGATAATTCCCCCTATTGGTGGCTTTTGTTCTCGGATGGGCCAAGAACCGCCAATTTCGGTGCCAAACTGCATCAAGGGGAGAATCACGATGAAGCATTTTCTTGCGGCCTTGAGCATCGTCGGCGCACTCGGATTTTCGGCCTGCGATAATACCCGGGAAAATGCGGAAGCCGATAAAGCGGAAGGCGCCAAAACATCAACGGAAAGTGCTGCGGAAGAAGCGCGCGACGCCGCCGAGGGACTGACGAACGGCACTGCCGCAGCGTCAAAAGAAATGACGGATCCAAATGTCAGCCCTGATTTGAGCGGGCCCGATCAGCCATCAGACGACAACACCGATTCCGAACCGATCCGCCCGGTTTCCGAACCATCTCCCTGAAGTCTTAGGCCGAAAACGGCGTTCGTAGGCGCTGCAACGAGCGCGCCGCGTAATACAACCCTCGCGTTCTTTCCGTTCGCGCCGTTTGTGGTAAGACCGGTCCGGGTAGCCACCCAGACCTCGACGCAATTCGCGACGCGCGTATTTGTCGCGAGCGGTAACCACCTTTGGGGGCCGAACTGGCAATATAGCTTCCGGCACGGCAACAGATGAATGCCTGTGCCCAGACTTCGATAAGCGCGTCTCTCCATCCGGCTGAACGGGACGTTGCCGCGATACCCATATATCCCTGCTCGGCGGCCATTGCGCTTGCCCCAGAGATGAACCGTTGGACGATCCCATGTGTGGCATATTCGGAATTATTGACCTGAAGGGCCGGCGCGCCGTTCCGCTATCCGTCTTGAAGCGCGCAGCCGATGCCATGGTTCATCGCGGCCCTGACGAAGACGGATATCTTCAGCGACCGGGTTTCGGTTTTGCCTCGCGGCGCCTGAGCATCGTCGGACTCGCTGACGGTCAGCAGCCGGTCTTCAACGAGGACAAGTCGATCGCCGCCGTCTTCAACGGTGAAATTTTCGATCACGACGACTGGCGCCAGCACCTCCGCGGTCTCGGTCACACGCTCACGACCCATTGCGACACCGAACTTTTCCCGCACATGTGGGAGCAGTACGGCGAGGACATGTTCGAGAAGTTCAACGGCCAGTTCGCGGTCGCTCTTTTTGACGAGCGCAAGCAGAAGTTCGTTCTCGCCCGCGACCGTTTCGGCATTTGTCCGCTCTATTGGACGCGCACGACACGCTTCGGCACCGACTGGCTCATCTTCGGCTCCGAGATCAAGACGATCCTCGCAACGGGCCTCGTCGAAGCCAAGCCCGACCTGCGCGGCATCGATGCGCTGTTTAACTTCCTCGCTGTTCCCGGCCCCTTCAGCTGCTTCGAAGGCATCAACATCCTGCCGCCGGGAAAATTCCTCACGATCTCGCGCGGACGCGTCGGCGAAGGTGCGACGATAGACGAGCGTACCTATTGGCAGATGAATTTCCCGGAGATGGGGAAAGAAACGCGCTTTGCGGACGAACAGAAGCTCGTCGATGATTTCGAGCGCGTCCTGTACGACTCGGTGAAGCGCCGGCTGCGTGCTGATGTTCCCGTGGCCTCATATCTCTCGGGCGGCGTCGACTCGAGCACCGTCGTCGCGATGGCGAAGGATATCCTCGGCGCCGCACCGGCAACGTTTACCGTCAAGATCCGTGATCCGAAGCTCGACGAGACCGAGCAGGCCGCGATCATTTCGAAACACCTCTCCGCCGATCCTTATATCGTTGCGTGCGGGTCGGAAGAGATCGTCTCGAACTATCAACGCCTCCTCGTCGCAACCGAAGCGCCGGTCACGGACACCTCTTGCACCTCGCTGATGATGCTGGCGGCCAAGGTGCACGACACGGGCTTCAAGGTTGCATTGACGGGCGAAGGCTCCGACGAATGGCTCGCGGGCTATCCCTGGTACAAGTTCGACCGCATCGTGGAATGGATGGGCAAGGTAAGCGCCGGAAAGCTGCCGCCGCTCATGCAGCGCTACTTCCACCGCTGGCTCGGCTGCAACGACGAAGCCATCGCCTATCTCGACAAGTGCGCGGCCTCATCCGGCGGCATGCACCCCTTCCAGAGGTTCTACGATCTTCTCGGCGCCTCCCGCTTCCGCTTCTACAGCACCGGCATGCTCTCCGGCCTCAGCGGTCATGACCCCTATCTGGCGATGGAGCCTGACTCGAGCCAAGCTGCCAAATGGCATCCGGTCAATCGCGGCGTCTTCTGGGCCGGAAAGATCCATCTGCCCGGCCAGCTCCTCAGTCTGAAGGGCGACCGCATCGCGATGAGCCAGTCCGTCGAGATGCGCTATCCGTTCCTCGACAACAACGTCTTCGATTTCCTGTCGGGCATCGATCCGAAGTGGAAACTCAAAGGCCTGACCGAAAAATATCTGCTCCGCCGCGTCGCCGAGAAATGGCTGCCGAAATCCGTTGCCTGGCGGCCGAAAGGAATGTTCCGCGCGCCCCTCGACGGTTTCTTCCTTGAACAGCGCCTTCCCTATGTCGACGAGCTTCTGAGCGAAGCATCGATTAAGAAGGCTGGCTACTTCGACCCGAAAGCCGTCCAGGAATGGCGGGGAAAGTACAAAGATCTGTCGCCGTGGGGTTATCAGCGCCCGTCTGCCGAGCTTGGCCTCGTCGCAGTGCTCGCCACGCAGCTCTGGCACCACACCTATATCGATCCGACGCTCGCCAATCTCCCGGACTGGCATTCGCTCGCAGGCGTTCCGACGGAATGGAGCGACCTCGATTTTGCCGAGAGCAGGATGGAAGAAAGCGTCGCCTGAGCACCCGCGCCACCATCCTCGGCTTTATGCCGAGGATCCATTTTGTTGCTCGATCGATATGCGGGACGCACTCAGTATGACACACTGAGATGGCGGTATCAGCCCGCGAAGCCGTATCCCTTCAGGAATAAAGCAAGACCAGACGCGACGTTCTTCTCGATCTCATCGCGTGGCGGCGGCTCGTTCAGAACGCCATAGAGACGCGCTTTGACCATCCCGCCCTGAATGACTTCGCAGAACTGCGCGGCCGCAAGCTGCGTATCCGGAACGTTGAGCCTCCCGGCCGCAACGTGATGATCGAGATACTGCGCGACGGCATTGATCACGCGCAGAGGTCCCGCCTCGTAGAACTCGGACCCGATCTCCGGCATCCGCTCTGCGACGCCGATAACGATGCGATGGGCCGCCACCACCAGGGGCTGCGCCAATGTCGAGAGGATCTCCATGCCAAATCGCGCCAGAACTTCCGGAAGCGGTTGATTGACATCGAGCAGCGCCAGCTTTTCCGCGACGTTGCGATCCCGCTGCTCGGCGCAGATCGCCGTGAAGAGATGCTCTTTGTCCTGGAAGTAGACGTAAAGCGTCGCTTTCGACACCTGCGCCGACCGCGCGACATCGCTCATGCTGGTGGCGTCGAAACCGAGTTCGGAAAAAATCCGGTGCGCACCATCGAGGATCTGCCGTCGCTTTTGAGGATCCGTCCCCGCCGCCGGACGACCGCCACGGCGCAATTCTTTCATCACCGGACGAGATGCCTGAGAGCCTTCCATGAATCACATCCTACCCGATCCAAACCTGCGGTTCAGCTTAATCCGGTGTAAAAACGAACCGAACGGTTCAGTTTCTTGTTGATGTCCACCTTTGGAAGCTGTATGTCAAGCCAAATCGAACCGTACGGTTCAGTGTGGATTGAGAATTGAGCGAGACGGGCGTGATGGGCAGAAATAGTCTGAACGGCGTTTTAGCCATCCGATCGGATGAGCGTGTCGAAGACAGTCCGGCCACCGAGACCGATCGAAGGGAACGCCAGACAATCACTGGCGTGACCAAGATCTCTCAGGTGCAGCCCGCAAAAGCCGACACCACACCCAAGGCCGAACCTCCGGGGGCGCAGCCCATTGCGGAACCGGCGACCGCACGCGAGCGCCGCACCGAAGCGCCGGCAAAGAATGAAACATCCGGGTCGGGTTCGCGCCGCAAGCCGATCCTGATCGGAGTTGGCGCACTGGCCCTCCTCGCAGGCGGCTACTTTGCTTACGACTACATCACTGTCGGGCGCTTCATGGTCTCGACCGACGACGCCTATGTCGGCGCCTACATGTCGGTCATCTCGCCGAAGGTCTCCGCCATCGTCACAGAGGTGCCGGTGGTGGACAATCAGTCCGTCAAAGAGGGCCAGGTGCTCGTCCATCTCGATGAGGGCGACTATCGCCTCGCCCTCGATCAGGCCCAGTCGAAGCTCGCCACGCAAATGGCGGTCATCACGACATTCGACGCGCAGATCAAATCGGCAGAAGCCAATGCCGCCCAGGAGCGTGCCCAACTCGAAGCGGCGAAAGCGAACGTCATCAAGGCCAAAGCAGATTATGAACGCACCCAGGCGCTGACGGCAAAGGATTACGCGACGCAGGCCGCTCTCGACGCAGCGGTCGCCGCGCGCGACTCCGCGATCGCACAGGTCAAAGCATACGAAGCCGCCATCCAAGCGGCGGACGCCAATGTTGCATTGCTGCACGCCCAGCGCACACAGGCCGAAAAAACGGCGAAGGAGTTGCAGGTCGCCGTCGATCAGGCGAAGCGCGACCTCTCATTCACGACCATCCGTGCTCCGTTCGATGGCGTGGTCGGAAATCGCGGCGGCGTCCAGGTCGGCGACTACGTCACGCCCGGAAAGCGTCTGATGGCAGTCGTGCCGCTCGACAAGGTGTTCGTCGACGCGAATTACAAAGAGACCCAGCTTCCCCCGATCGTCGCTGGACAGACGGCAATGGTGTCGGTCGATGCCCTCGACGGCAAAGCGCTGAAAGGCACGGTCGAAAGCGTTTCGCCGGCATCCGGTTCGCAGTTCTCCCTTCTCCCCCCGGAGAACGCCACCGGAAACTTCACGAAGATCGTGCAGCGCGTGCCGGTCCGCATCGCCATTCCGGCATCGGAAGCGAAAGGTCAGCTACGCCCAGGACTATCCGTCGTCGTTAGCATCGATACGCGCACGACGCCGTCGACCGGCAAACACGAGCAGACCGCAAAAGAATAGTCGCGTCGCGATCGCGTTCCTGAAGAGGCCGCTGGTGCCATGAACTCCGCCGCGACATTTGCCGATGAGCCGAGAAAGCTCGAGTGGATCGGCGTCACGCCCCGCCAACTCGCCGGCTTCATCGCCATGGTGTTCGGCATGTTCATGGCGATCCTCGACATTCAAATCGTCTCGGCCTCGTTGCAGGAAATCCAGGCGGGAATCTCCGCAAGCTCCGACGAAATTCCGTGGGTGCAGACCGCCTACCTGATCGCCGAGGTCGTGATGATCCCGCTCTCGGGCTTTCTCGCAAGGGTCTTCTCCACACGCACGTTATTCTTCACCGCCGCGGTCGGCTTCACGGCCGCGAGTGCGCTCTGCGCGACGGCAACCACGATCAATGAGATGATCGTCTACCGGGCGATTCAAGGCTTCATCGGCGGCGGCATGATTCCGAGCGTCTTCGCGGTGGCCTTCTCTCTCTTCCCGCGTTCGAAGCAGAACATCGTCTCGCCCATCATTGGGCTCGTGGCAACCCTCGCGCCGACCATCGGTCCGACCGTCGGCGGCTATCTGACCGACACATATTCCTGGCATTGGCTGTTCCTGGTGAATGTCGGACCCGGAATCCTCGTCGCGACCGCCGTCTTCTTCCTCGTCGACTTCGACAAGCCGAACTACGCGCTTCTCGATCGCTTCGATTACGTCGGCTTGCTGAGTATGGCGCTCTTCCTCGGCTCGCTCGAATACGTGCTCGAGGAAGGCCCGCGCTACGATTGGCTCGACGATCAGACGATCGCGACGTTCACCGTCCTCACCGTCGTCGGGGCGATCGTCTTTTTCTGGCGCGCCTTCACGGCCGCCGACCCCATCGTCGAACTTCGCGCCTTTAAGAACCGCAACTTCGCGTTCGGTTCCGTGTTCAGCTTCACGTTGGGCATCGGCCTCTACGGCTTGACGTACGTCTATCCGGTCTATCTCGGACAGGTGCGCGGCTACGACTCATTGATGATCGGCCAGACGATGTTCGTCACCGGCGTGGCGATGTTCCTGACCGCGCCGATCAGCGGACGTCTCGCGGGCACTGTCGATCCCCGCATCATGATGCTGATCGGTTTCGTCGGTTTCGCGCTTGGAACCTATATCGCTTCCTACATCACGCCGGACTGGGATTTCTGGGAGCTTCTCGTGCCGCAGATCCTGCGCGGTGCATCGTTGATGCTGTGCATGGTGCCCATCACAAATCTGTCACTTGGCACGCTGCCGCTTGAGCAGATGAAGAACGCTTCGGGCCTGTTCAATTTGACGCGCAATCTCGGCGGCGCCGTCGGACTCGCGATGATCAACACGATCTTGAACAAGCGGCTCGACTTGCATCTCGCACGCCTTCACGAACAGGTGGCCTGGGGTCATCAGGCTGCCGAAGAAAGATTGGCAATGATGCAGCAGAACTTCACGAACGCGATGCATTCGGATGGCAACATGGCAGCCTTGAAGAAACTCGCGATGATGGTGCGCAACCAGGCCAACGTGCTGTCGTTCGCGGATTTGTTCCTGGTGCTCACCGTGCTCTTCGTCATCGCAGGGCTCTTCACACTCCTGATGAAGAAGCCCGCGCCGGTCCCCGCCGGCGTGGGCGGCCATTAACGAAACCGAAAAAGCAAATTCGATAATTCAATAAAATGTGCGGGCAATGCGAAAGCGCGCCTAGCAATTATGATGAGGCACCCTCTTGCGTTCGGCGGCGATCTGCTGCATTGCAACAGGACCTGTACGACGCTCTAATGCCGAGAGCTTCTTAGTCTCCATAGCCACTCCCAGCTTGGTGATTGAAACATGGCCCAGCCCAACGGCAGCGCTTCGAAAAACGCTGAGAAAAACGTTCTGGTGCTTCAGGGTGGAGGCGCTCTTGGCGCGTATCAGGGAGGCGCCTACGAAGCACTTGCCGCCGCCGGACTCGAACCGGAATGGGTTGCCGGCATTTCGATCGGCGCGATCAATTCCGCGATCATTGCAGGAAATCCGCTCGAGCGGCGCGCGAAGCGTCTCCGTGAATTCTGGGACCGGGTCTCGAGCCATTTGCTGCTGCCGCCCATCGCGACGGACAACGCATCGCGGAAGATCTTCAACGAAACGAGTGCGGCCCTCGTCGCTTCGGTCGGCGCGACGGGATTTTTCGATCCCCGCTATCCGCCTGCCCTGCTGATGCCGCCTGGAACACCCCAGGCGATCAGCATCTACGACACGAGCCCATTGAAGGAGACGCTGCTTGAGCTTGTCGATTTCGATCTCTTGAATTCCGGCAAGGTGCGCTTCAGCGTCGGCGCTGTCGAGGTCGCAACTGGCAACCTGCAATATTTCGACAGCGCCACGGACCACATCATTCCCGAGCACATCATGGCATCGGGCGCACTGCCACCCGGCTTCCCTCCCATCGAGATCGACGGCAAGCTCTATTGGGATGGCGGCATCGTCTCGAACACGCCGTTGCAGTACATCCTCGACGGCGGCACTCCTCGCACCGACATGTGCATCTTCCAGATCGATCTCTTCAGCGCCCGCGGAACCATACCTGAAACGCTCTTCGACGTTCAGACGCGCGAAAAAGAGATCCGCTATTCGAGTCGCACCCGGCTCAACACATACAATTTCAGGGTCATCCAATCTTTGCGTCGCGCCGTGCGACGGCTCGACGGCAAGCTGCCCGAGGAGTTCAGAAATACGTTCGATTGGAAATTGCTGTCGACATACAGCTGCAATGCGGCGATCACGATCGTGCATCTCATTCATCGCCGGGCCGTCTATTCCACGCAGTCGAACGACTATGAATTCTCCCGCTACACCGTCAACGAGCATTGGCGTGCGGGCGTCGACGATGTCGAGCACACGCTGACCAATCCCGCCTGGATCAATCGCGAGCGGCCGGAAGACGGCGTGATGGTTCTCGACCTGACGAAAGACATGATGCCCCCATTGCCCCCGGAGACTGACACATGAAAATCGCGGACGTCAAAAAACGTGCCTTCGCAATGCCTTTGACGAGCCCAGCCTTCCCTCCCGGCCCCTATCGCTTCATCAATCGCGAATATCTCATCATCGCTTACCGCACCGATCGCGAAGCTCTCGAAAGAGTCGTCCCCGAACCGCTGACTTTCGATGATCCGATCGTCAAATACGAATTCATCCAGATGCCGGATTCGACGGGCTTCGGCGATTACTGCGAGTCAGGCCAAGTCATTCCGGTTAAATTCAATGGCGTCGAGGGTGGCTATACGCACGCGATGTTCCTGAACGACGGACCGCCGATCTACGGAGGCCGCGAGCTTTGGGGCTTTCCGAAAAAGTTCGCCAAGCCGACGCTCGGGCCCGACATCGACACACTCGTTGGCACGCTGGATTACGGCAGCGTCCGCATCGCGACAGGCACGATGGGTTTCAAGCACAAGGCGCTCGATCCCGCCGCCGTCGCCAAGTCGCTCGCTGTGCCGAACTACCTTTTGAAGATCATTCCGCATGTCGATGGAACGCCACGCATCCTCGAGCTCGTCGATTACCGCCTCGAAGATGTGACGATCAAAGGGGCCTGGAGCGGCCCTGGTGCGCTGGATTTGCGACCGCACGCGCTCGCGCCGATCGCCGACCTGCCCGTGCGCGAGATCATCTCTGCGACCCACATCCTTGCCGATCTCACCCTCGGCCTCGGCAAGGTCGTCTACGACTATCTCGATTCAAAATAGGAGTGCCCCCCATGAAACTCGACGGCAAGGTTGCTCTGATCACGGGCGCGGCCAGCGGCATCGGCCATCAGATCGCCCGGCGCTACGTCGAAGCCGGCGGACGCGTCGTCATCGCCGACTTGAACCTCGAAGCCGCGACAGCTGCAGCGAAGGAGTTGGGAGGCGCCAAGGATGCGATCGCGGTCGCTATGGACGTCTCGAATGAAGAGCAGGTCAACGCTGGAGTTGAGAAGGCGGCTACGACCTTCGGAACCGTCGACATCCTTGTCTCGAACGCCGGCATTCAGATCGTTCATCCGATCGAGGACTTTCCCTTCGCGGATTGGAAGAAGATCATGGCGATCCATGTCGACGGCGCCTTTCTGACGACGAAGGCCTGCGTCAAGCACATGTACAAGCAGAAGTCCGGCGCTCTGATCTATATGGGCTCGGTGCATAGCCACGAGGCCTCGCCATTGAAGTCGGCCTACGTCGCGGCGAAGCACGCGATCCTCGGCCTCGGCCGCGTGATGGCGAAGGAAGGCGCGCAACATAACGTTCGCTCCAACGTCATCTGCCCCGGCTTCGTACGCACGCCTCTCGTTGACAAGCAAATCCCCGAGCAGGCACACGAGCTTGGCATCACCGAAGAGCGGGTCGTCAAGGAAGTGATGCTCGGCGAGACGGTCGACAAGGAATTCACGATGGTGACCGACATCGCCGAGGTCGCCCTCTTCCTCGCCGCGTTCAAGACGAACGCACTCACCGGCGAAAGCATCATCGTCAGCCACGGCTGGCACATGAACTGAACGAACTCGCAACCGTCATCCTCGGCCGGATGCGCGGCACACGCGTCAAAGGCCGGGGATCCAGCGCCAAGTCAAGCTGCAACATCACATCCGCGGAAAGGCGTCACGGGTGCCGCTTGTCCTGAACCTGTCGGAGAGCGTTACTCTCCCGGCGCGGGTTGCGCGTTGTGATGTCTCACGTGACGCCCGTGCTTCGGATCCGTCGCGATCGAGACCGCCCAGAACACCAGCCCACCGACGGCAAGCGCCGCGCCCACCCAGCCCGTCGAGCTCCAGCCATAACCATGCGCAATGGCGATGCCGCCGAGCCAAGGACCAATCGCGTTCGCTGTGTTGAACGCACTGTGATTGAGCGCGGCGGCAAGCGTCTGCGCATCATCCGCCACGTCCATCAGGCGAGTCTGCAGGGCAACCCCGAGTCCTCCACCGCAACCGATCATGAAAACGACGAGCGTCACGGCATAGATGTTGCTCGTCGCAAAGGGGTAGAGCATCAGCGAAAACAAGCTCCACACCAGGAGTCCCCCAGCCGTCGCCATCAGCGCGCGGTCGGCGAGCCACGCCGCAACGAACGTTCCGACCGTCATGCCGAGCCCAAAGAAGACGAGCACGATAGGCACGACGTAAGGTGCGACGTGCGTCACCTCCGTCAGTGTCGACGCGAGATACGAATAGACAGCGAACATGCCGCCGAAGCCGATAGCGCCGATCGCGAGCGTCAGCCAGACCTGTGGGCGTTTCAGTGCGCCAAGCTCGCGCTTCATGCTGGCACCGGCGAGCGGCTCGTCATCCGGTACGAAGGTCCAGACGAGAAGGACCGTCAGCAACGCGAGGACGCCGACGACGCCGAACCCCACGCGCCAGCCGAGCACCTGCCCCATCCACGTCGCCGCCGGCACGCCGACGATCGTCGCAATGGTCAGGCCGATCAGCACGCGCGAAGCGGCCTGCGCCCGCGCCTTTGGCGGCACGAGCGACGCAGCGACCAGCATCGCGACACCGAAATAGGCCCCGTGCGGCAAGCCGCTCAGAAACCGGAAGACGATCATTGTACCGTAGGTTGGAGAAAACGCCGTCAGCACATTGGCGACGGCAAAGCAGGCCATCAGCGCGAGAAGTAACTTGCGCCGCGGCCACCGTGCGGCAAGCACCGCGATCACGGGCGCGCCGACGACCACGCCGAGCGCATACGAACTGATGGCATGACCCGCCATCGGTTCTGTGATGCCGAAAGTCGCGGCGAAATACGGCAGAAGGCTCATGGCCGCGAACTCGGTCGTGCCGATTGCGAAGCCACCCACAGCCAGCGCGAACAACACGAGGCGCACCTGCCTCGGCGTCAGCGCGACAGGGGCTGCGCGCACGCTGTCGAGGCCGTCGGCTCTGGCATCCATTCGCTGAAGTCTCCCGTGGCGGTTCGCTGCGTCGCGCAAATTTCCGCACCCGCATAAGTAACCGCATATGTTACGGAATCCGTTCCGTGTCGAGGCGGAATGGCCACTTATTTTGCAGATGCGAACTGTCGCACGCTCATGGCTCCGCGTGTGTGCGATCCTTTTTTTCGAAACGCACGCACTGCGGCGGTAGGTCGTACCGCGACTGCCGCCGTCTGTTCCCTGCGGAACAGTGCAGGCCTTACATCCGGATCGACAAGAACCTATCTGCCCAGCTGCCGGCCGGGTTCACGCTGATGAAATCTTCGGAAGTCGGTCATGCACAACAGTCGTTTCACGTTTGCTGCAGTCTTGTTCGCCGTTCTGTCTCTTGCCGCGACGGCCCAACCCGCTTGGGCGTCTGGCGATCCCTCGAGCCAGCGCGACGCGTCCGGAGAATTCGCTCCTGAGAAATCGTGAAGTCATAACCCCAGCGAAGTGACGGCCGGCGCTCCGTCGAATCGCGCACCGACGGAAACACAGGATGTTGAGAACAAACCTCTGCACGAGGCCGCTCTTGGCGCGCGCCCGTACCTCCCTCGCCGATGTCGCAACCTGCGCACGTCACCCGGCAGGAGGTCAAAGATCATGACCCTCCTACCGATCAACAAGCCGGAACTGCAGTTCGCCGAGCAGCGGCGATCCGGCGACCTTCCGGTGGAAATCCTCTCGATCGCAACGGCCAATCCCGTGCATCGCTACAGCCAGCAGGAGATCCTGGCCAACGCATCGGAAGTCTTTCCGCAATTTTCCCGGCTCAATGGTCTCTTCGGCAATACAGGTATCGACCACCGATACATGTGTCAGCCGATGTCGTGGTATCACGAGCGCCACAGCTGGGAAGAGCGCACGGCCGTCTATCAGAAGAATGCGCTCGACCTCATCGAACGTGTCGCGATCGACGCCGTCGACCGCGCGGGCCTCAAGCTCACGGACATCGACGCTTTCGTGACCAACACCATAACGGGCCTCGCGGTCCCGAGCCTCGACGCGCGATTGATGAACCGTCTGAATTTCTCGCCGAACGTCGAACGCCTGCCGATTTTCGGCCTTGGCTGTGGTGGCGGCGTCGCGGGCCTCACTCGCGCGGCTCGCATGGCGCGCGGACGCCCTGGCAGCAACGTATTGTTCGTGACCGTCGATCTCTGCTCGCTCTGTGTTCGCCCGAACGATCCGGCCCAGGCGATGTTCGTCTCCGCGGCCCTGTTCGCCGATGGCGCCGCGGCTGTCGTCTTGCGCACGTCCGACATCCCCGGTCCGGCACCAGGAGGCAGCAGCCAACGTCCTTCCATTCTAACCTTCGGCGAGCATCTGTGGCCGAGCACGCTCCACATCATGGGATGGGACGTCAAAGAGGATGGATTTGGAATTGTGCTTAGTCCCGAGCTGCCCGCGCTGATGCGCAGGACGCTCGCAGACGTGCTCGATCAGTTTCTCGATCGCAACGGCATGACGCTCTCCGACTTCAAAGGCTTTCTGTTTCACCCGGGAGGCCGCAAGGTCCTCGAAACCGCCGAGAGCGTCCTGGGGCTCGAGCGATCGCAGTTCGCGCATTCGTGGGCGGTCCTGCGCGACTTCGGCAATATGTCCTCGGCAACCGTGCTCTTCATCCTCGAGCGCGCAATGCGCTCGGGCGACCGGGGCCGCCACCTTCTGGCAGCGTTCGGACCGGGCTTCTCAGCATATTTCGCCGCGCTCGATCTCTAGAGCGCGGCGTTACCGTTGACGTGATGTTGAGGTCGAGCGCGTGATCAGGAGACTGCCGTGGTCTCCCTTAACTCCGTCTGCCGCCGCCGGCGCGACAAACCTTCGTCCTCCAGCAAAATCTTGTAAGCGAGCACCGCCGACCAGACGGCGCCCATGATGATGCCGAGAGCAAATGCGCCGAACACCATCGGCAGCAGAAAAGTTTCCGTGATGGTCACTGCGTAATTCGGATGCCGCAGGAATCGATATGGCCCTTTTCGCACGACCGGGGCGCCTTCGAGCGTATAAATGCAATGAGTCCAATATCGCCCCAACGTTCCGATCACCCAATAGCGGACAACCTGCAAAGCCAGATAAATCGTAGCGAGAACCGGATAAATGCCGGAATCAACGGGAATGAGAAAATAAAGGCTCGCAATCCAAGCGAGATGCGTGGTCGCAACGACCGGATAATACGAGCGCCCGACTTCTCGCGCGCCCTGAGCAAGCAATGCACGCGTATTTCGGGCCGAATATAGCTCTTCAAGTCCACGTTGGAGAAGGATGACGAGCGCAATGATCTGCGGCCAACCAAGAGAAGCGATGGTCATGGGGAAAATCCTGCCAATTCGAGGGTTATCGTCGCCGCCGGATTGGCGTTAAATAGGGACTGGGCCGGAAAATCCCATCCCAGCCGCGCCTACAAATTCGTGAATGAAAGATTGCAATTGCAGTCCGAAACATCAAAGATCTGCCTGAGAATTCCTCATTTGCAATTTTGACGCATTCGCCAAAGGCAGAAGATCACTGCGCTGAACTGTGTTTTGACTCAAAATTAATGAAATAGCCTCAGCCTGTTTTAAAGTGGGGGAAGAGGACCGAGATTGCTGAATTGTTGGCAATTCTTGCTTCGAAGATCCTATCCGCATCGCCAATAGAAATGGGAAATGCCAAGACTTTTCAGCTTGGCAAGGAACGAATGAGTCATGTCGGCAAGGGGCGCGAGTTCCTTCTCTCAGGTCGGAAAAATATACGCCGCGGATAGCGACGGCCTTGCAAGCGCCGCGGTCACTGCAGCGATCTTCGGCGTTGTGGCCTATCTTTCAGGCGCATTCACACAGGACAGCTCCGGCGTCGCGACGATTTGGCCCGCGAATGGCATTGTCCTCGCGGCCGTCATCCTTGCCCGGCGTCCATGGCGACGCCATCAGATCCTTGCCCTGACGTTCGTCGCCAATGTTATTGCAAACTTCTTCGCCCATCGCGCATTGGGCGCCAACATCGGCTTTGCGCTGACCAACATCATCGAGATCGAGACGGCGTTTCTCATTCTGAAATGGCGCGAAACAGAACCATTCGAATTTCGCAGCGTCCATTTCCTGAAATCGTTCTCGTATGCCGCAGTTGCGGGATCCGCTCTCGCAGCGGTCGCCGCCGCGATCGTCGCCGCATTGACGATCGAAGCCATCACATGGCGCGTCTTCACGGCGTGGCTGATCGCCGATCTGCTGGGATTGCTGACGGTCACGCCCGCGCTCGTCCGGCTCACGCAGGCGCGCGTCCAGGTATCCGCGCCGGCATCCCGCTGGGAAACCTACGGCCTGTTTTTCATTCTCGCAGCCGCAATGGTGCTCGTCGTCGGCCTGCCGCAGCCCCTCCTCGCGTTCCTCGTGATGCCTGTCCTCGTGTTGATCGCGTGCAGGCTCGGACCGAACGAAACATCGGCCGCCGCATTGATGATGTCGGCAATCGTCCTCGCGTGTACCGCCGCCGGTTTTCACGGCGATACGCAGGTCTCGACGATGACATGGCTGACGGATATCCAGCTCACGCAGCTTCTCATCCTGACCGCGTTCCTGACGGTCATGCCGTTGGCCGAGACGATCGCATCGCAAGCCCGCTTGCAGGAGCGTCTGTCCTCCGAAATCGCACTGCGCGACGAGCTGAATGAGCATCTGAAGGCTCAGGAACAGGCGATGTCGGAGCAGAAGGCCGAAGTCGAAAAAGCCCACAACCGGCTGAAGGAAGCGATCGAGATCCTGCCCGAGGGCATCGTCATTCTCGACGCCGACAATCGCTACGTCGCCTGGAACAAGCGCTACGCCCAGATCTATCATCGCGCTATCGACACCATCGTTGTCGGCCGCAGCATCGAAGACGCGGTTCGCATCGGACTCGAGCGTCAGATGTACCCTGAAGCGTTCGGCCGCGAGGAAGCATGGCTCGCCGAGCGCCTGAAAAACCTACGGACTCCCGCCGCACCGCACGAGCAGCTTCTCGACGATGGACGTTGTTACTTGATCGAGGAATGCCGCACGAGCGAAGGCGGCTTGATCAGCCTGCGCATCGACATCACCGAGATGAAGCAGCGCGAAGCATCCATAAGGCTTCTGTTCGAAAACAATCCGCTGCCGATGTTCGTCGTCAGCCGCAACAAACTGGCGATCCTCGCGGTTAACAATGCCGCGGTCGCTCACTACGGCTACTCCCGGAAGGACTTCTCGCACCTCACCTTGCGCGACATCCAGAGCGGAGAACTCATTCTTCCCTCTGAAAACGGGTTCGATCCCACCGACCAGACCGAGCAATCCCAGCTCTTCAAACATTTCCGCCGCGACGGACGCTCGATAGAAGTGGAAGTCTACGTGCGCCCGCTCCTCCACGAAGGGCAGGACGCGCTGCTCATTGCCGCCATCGACGTAACCGAGCGGCGCAAAGCAGACCGCAAGGCCGCTTATATGGCGCGCCACGACGCGCTGACGTCGCTTCCCAATCGACACCTGCTGGCGGAACGGATGCAACTCGCAATGGCGCGCGCCAAGAGGGGCGACCGCATGGCGCTGCTGCTTCTGGATCTGGACAACTTCAAGATCGTCAACGATACGCTCGGCCACGCCGCCGGCGACGAGCTTCTGCAGGTCGTGGCGGATCGGCTGAAGAAGGCATTGCGCGAAACGGATACCGTGGCGCGCCTCGGCGGCGACGAGTTCGCCGTGCTGATCATCGATCTCGACCATCCATCGAGCGTCACACGGCTCGCGCAGCGCCTGATCGCCATTCTGAACGAACCTATCCGCATCGGAACCAAGGATGTGATCTGCGGCGGCAGCATCGGCATTGCCATGGCGCCCGATGATAGCTGCGAACCGATCGAGCTCTTCCGCCTCGCCGACCTGGCCCTTTACGCGGCAAAGGAAGACCAGCGCGGAACGTACCGCCATTTCGAGCGCGAACTCGATGCCAAGGTGAAGGAACGCAACCTCCTCGAAGTCGAGGTCCGCGAAGCCATTCTCAACAATGATTTCGAGCTTCACTACCAGCCGATCTTCTCGCTGAAGACGATGCAGCCGGTCGGCGCCGAAGCTCTCCTCCGCTGGCGGCATCCGCGGCTCGGCCTCGCATCCCCCGCCGAATTCATTCCGATCGCCGAGGAGATCGGCATGATCGCGGAGCTGGGCGCCCGCGTGCTGCGCCAGGCCTGTCTCGAAGCCATGTCATGGCCGGAGCATACGAGCGTCTCGGTCAACATCAGCGCCATCCAGCTCGAAGCGGAGAGCTTCGTCGACACCGTCAGGGCCGCCTTGTCCGAATCCGGTTTGGCAAGCCACCGTCTGACGATCGAAGTGACTGAATCCATGATCATGAAGGACGTTCAGCTCGCGTCATACGTGCTGCGCCAGGTTTGCGATCTCGGCGTCGAAATCGCAATGGACGATTTCGGTACCGGCTATTCGTCGCTCAGTTCACTGACGAAAGTCCCGTTCCATAAGATCAAGATCGACCGCTCCTTCGTCCGCGACCTCGCGATCTCGATGGAAGCGCGGGCGATCCTCGCGACGATCGTCGATCTTGCGCGAACGCTCGGCATGCGAACCACTGCGGAAGGAGTCGAGACCACCGAGCAGCTCGATATCGTCAAGGAATACGGGTGTACGCTGGTGCAGGGCTTCCTTCTCAACCGTCCGGAACCCGTCGATGTGATCCGAAAAATTCTCCTTCCCGCGAGCGAAGGCCGGCGCAGCGCCGCGTAAAGCACCTCTCTTCGAAGAACGGAATCTTCACTGAACAGCGGACTGAACGGGTTTTCTGCTGCAGAGCAGATTTAATGATGTTCAGCTGACGGATCATAATCCAGGATCCGCAGATTTGTAGCAACGGTGAGCAAAACTTTTTCGCGCATCACTCAAATGGATGATGCAAAACACCGGCAGTCCCGCTCAAACTTCTCGCATTGCAGTATCTACCTTATGTTGCCGCGTTATGTTGTAAGGGGGTCGCATTGGCAGAGGTCGATGGCACTGCACATTGTGATCCCCTTTATTTAATCGGCGAAATCTACGGGTGCGCTATCGCCCCGCGCCGCTGGCCAGCGGTCCTTCGCAAGATCTGCAACACTGTCGGCGGCTGCGCCGCCGCTCTCGTCACCTATTCGCCTCGCAGCGACCGGCTGCGTCTTGAAGCTCGTTGGAACATCGGTATCGGCGCACAGAAAATTGCTGCGACATCCTTCAATCCGGCACTATCGGTCATCCGGTTGCTTGGCATCGAGACGCCCGTCACAACGCGTACTTTGTTTCCAAATGATGAGCGCGCCCAAGCCCTCTGGCACGAAAGGATCCTTGCGCCGGAAGCCTTGGATGACGTTGCGACGATCCCGCTCGAGAAATCATCACAATCGTTCACTGTGCTGATGATCGGACGCTCTGCCGGCAAAGGCAAATTCCGCCCTGCTGAAGCGGCTATGATCTCCGTTTTGTCACCTCACGTACGACATGCCGATGCGATCACCCGGACGCTCGCTTTCACGCCCCTCATCCGAAAGGTTGCGCCATCCTGCACCGATGAAAATCCGATCGGCATCATCCTGACCGATGGCGGCGCGAAAATCCTTCAAGCCAATGCAATCGCAGAGGAAATGCTCGCCGGTTGCGCGCTTCTTTGCATCGAAGATGAATTGTCGGCCCGCGATATCACGTCCGATTTCCAGCTTCGCACCGCCATCCGGAATGCCGGCAGGATGCGGAACCTCGCCCAACACGCTGATGCGGCGCCGCTGATCGTCAAGGGACCGGGGACGCGCGCGCTCGCCATTCGGATTCTGCCTCTTGGCGGACTTTTCGAGCTTCCAGGCGGATCCTTGCCGAGTGTCGCGGTCTTCGTACAGCCGGTGGAAGCTGCCGATCGGCCGAGAGCTGAAACATTTGCGCGGCCCCGCGCGATGACCGTGGCTCGCGCGCCGCTCGCCCACCTTCTGGAGAAGCTGAACGCGAGCGACGTTTCGGACCTGCTCGTCGTGTTCGCGAACCTGCGCCCACGCGTTTCTGCCTGAACTGCGGCCGAAAACGCCGAATGGGCTCGAACGCTCGACTAATTCCGCGGCGCGAACGAGCTGAGCGCAACGGTATCAGGAGCAGCTTCGATCCTGCGTGTGCTGCAGTTCGCGCGGGTGATGTAGATCTTGACGCCGTCCTGTCGAACGCCCGCTACCGAACCTCCGGTCGCGACAGCCGAGGCAACCCGTTCGCAGGCTTGGCGCGACATCCATTGCGTCTGAAGTTCGCCGTTCGCGAGCGTAGCGACAAGAAGCGAGTTCCGATCGAGCACCACGGGCAACTGAGATTCGGCCATATGGGGATGCGTCGAGGCCATCAGCCGGTCTCTGGCTGTCCCGCTGGCAGCCGCCGCCACTACAAGAACAGATGCCCCTAGCTTCGCCGCCGTCGTACCGAACATGCCACAACCCTCCGCAACTCCGAGCAAAGCAGCACGGGAAGAGACCGCGAATCACTTCCGAGCTGACGGAAGTCCACACAAAAACGATTAATACACAGCTTCCTGTGCAAAACCGGCAGCATTGGAGGGCACGATCGGCAAGCCGAATGGCACGAAAAAGACCCCGGCGCTTGCGGCCGGGGTCAAAAAAACAAGGCTAATCGGGCGATCTTAATCGCAGTAACGATAGCCATGACGCCAATAGCAACCGCCGCCGTAAGCATCGGCTGCGGCAGCGCCTGCGATCGCCGCACCCACGCCTAGCGCGATCCAGCGGCCGTTATGCCAATAGCCACGCCCTCTGTGCCAACGATGGCCGTAGCCGTGCGCATAGTGTCCATGAATGCCGTGTCCACCTCTGAAGTGGTGAATGGGACGCGCATCGGCGGTCGTCGGAAACGTCGCCAACGGCAATGCAGTGAGGACCGCGGCAGCAAGACCGAGGTACTTTTTCATGTGTTCCTCCTTTTGGCAGAAAAACTGCTGCTCATAGGGCCCAAACGTCTGCGGCCGCGACTTGGTTTCAATTTCGCGCTTTCCCGCCGTGATGCCTTCGAAATGGGATCGGAAATCACAATGAATATGGGACTATAAGTCACCGAAAAATCGCCAATTT
This sequence comes from Pseudomonadota bacterium, assembly GCA_018242215.1. Classification (GTDB taxonomy): domain Bacteria; phylum Pseudomonadota; class Alphaproteobacteria; order Rhizobiales; family Hyphomicrobiaceae; genus Hyphomicrobium_B. The sequence continues at coordinate 27,537 of JAFECG010000026.1, read as the reverse complement.
CCGACGCGCATTCACGCGATATTCAGACCGCCCCCCGCAAGCGATTAACGGTGCGCGTCCAATTCGGAACGGGATCGCGCTATTAAAAAAGCGCCCGTTGCAACGAGCGCTTTGATCATCCCGTGAAGGAATAGCTACAGCACCTACTCCGGAATTAGCTCGCCCGAACCACCGAACTCCGCCGGAAAATCTTTGAGCTTCGGAAGACCATCTTTCATGGGCAGCACTGTTTCGGCGTAGTTCACGTGCACGCCCGGGTGGAAGGCGAGCGTCGGAAGCGTGGCAGCGAAAACATCCACGAGCCCGAGGCCAGGATGGTTCGTCATGAGGTGCCCACCGCACTTGGTGCAATATTGGCGCTCGCTCGCGGGCGTCTTCTTGAATGTGGCGAGGTGCTCCGCGCCCGCAGTTACGCGTACGGCGTCAGGCTTCCAGAGCGTGAAGGCATTGACGGGGGAGGCGGACCAGGACCGGCACGACTGGCAATGGCAATACCCGCTTGCTTCGGGCGCGCCGGTTGCTTCGAGCTTCACCGTCCCGCAAAAACATTCCCCTTTATAGCTTGGCATTTCCTCTACCTTTCTTTTATTCCAAATTTTACGACAACGGCGTTCTACACCCTGGCGCTCAAACGGTCAGGCCCCAAATGCGCGATCAAATGCGCAATCCAGCTATTCGCGATTTCAATGGTGGGCGGGATGAGCGCGCCTGCACTTATCTGGGCGGCATATGATGGTAGGCGATGACGAGCAGCCCCGTCAGAATCGATGACAACAGCCCCGCCAGCGCGCCAATCCAGACCGGAAAGGCCTCTCCGACGAGCAACGCCACCTCAAGACCTGCCAGACTTCCGATGAACGACGCGACCGCGGCGTAGATCAGGATGGGGAGAGGCAGCGCGCTTTCATACTCTCCGACGGCAATACCCTGGTCAACGAGCACATTGCGGGCAACGGCGCCCGCGACCGTACCGGCCAGTCCCGCAAGGACTGCAAGCAAGGCATCCGGTGGAATCGAGTTTCCGAGGAACATGCCTGCGATGGCGCCGACGACCGTGCCGACGAACACAACCACCAGCAAGCTTACGGTCGTGATGCCAGCCATGGTGCGCCTCGTGACGTCCTGAATGTCTCAACCCCCCCGTTATGAACCCGAACGCCGACATAGCCAATCCCATGCCAGTCAGTCGCGCGCTGCAGCAGTCCACAATCTGTCGATAGCGTTAGCAAAAAGATGATCGAACGAAACGGATCTCGCGCGTTGTCAGCCGGGAACGCCTTTCGGGACCCATTCTCCGCCTTCCTTCACATACATACGCTTGACCGCAGCCCAGGCGATCCGATGCGCCGCCTCCTCCTGCCGCGGATCATTGGCATGTTCCTCATAAGCGTTGTTGAACGCCGCGCGGTAGATATCCTGGGCGTGGAAGGGAAGATGATTGCGAACGGACGGAGGCAAATCATCATTGGAAACATAAGGCATAGAAACACCGCGCTGAACTCGAGGACGAAAGCCTGAAACCGCTCGACGGAGGCGCCACCAACCAATCTAGGTCCAATTTCTAGCACGCAGCAACAAACTTCCAAATCCAGGAGAGACGCCCTGGAACACTGGCGGAATCGCCAGGTCGCCGCTCTTATTTGCAAGTCACAGCAATCCGTTATCGGCATTTCAACCCAATTTTCGCAAAATGGGCGGGTGTCTTCGAAAGGTTCGCGCGTGCCCGCCCTTAAAAAACTTCTGCGCATCATCAGGCGCCATCCGCAAACAAGCGCCTTCGACTTGTCATTGGCAACGGTCGCCATGGCCACGGGCATTACCCTCGCGATGATCTACGATCTCGAGCAACTGTGGAGCGAAATGCCGCCGCGCGAAAGATCGATCTGCAAGGAGGAAGTTTTCGCACTCATCCTGCTCTTCGTCATTTGCGCGACAATCTTCGTTTGGCGACGCCTTCTCGAAGAACGCCAGGACGCGGCCCGATGGCGGAAGGCGGAAAGAGAGCTTCGCGAACAGCGCTCCCTTGCGATGGCGGACCCGCTGACAGGCTTGGCCAATCGACGTGAATTCCTACGCGTTCTGGAATCGGTGCTTGCGGAAAACGTCGGTGTGAGCGTGTTCCTTCTCGATCTCAACGGTTTCAAAGCCATCAACGATACGTTTGGCCACGCGGCCGGCGACGAGGTCCTCATCAATGTCGCCGCTCGATTCCGTTGTGCGGCCCGATCTGAGGATTTGGTTGCACGTCTCGGCGGGGATGAATTCGCCGTGGTCGCCCGCTCGATCACAACTCTCCGCCAGGCCCGTGACATCGGCCATCGCTTTATTGAGGCGCTTGCCGACGGCATCGAAGTGAATGGCAACGTCCACCACGTCGGCGCTGCTATTGGCGTCGCAACGTCGCCTCGCGATGGCACGACGCCTGGAACTCTTCTCCAATCCGCCGACGCAGCAATGTACGCCGCGAAGCGCTCGAAACCGGCGATCCCGCGCCGGCCGATCGCCATAAAGCGCTCCCCCGGAAAAAACGCGCATCCGGTCTGACAGGGAGTCGTCGGCGCAGATCTGAGCCGCCGCCTCTCTCCCGCGTTGTATTGCAGACCAAACCACGTCAGTCCCAATCGGGAACGATTCCAGCCCCGGGGCTTTGTGCTGTCGTGCACATGGCAACGAGCGTGCGCCCAGTGGAAATCCGGCGCACGGAACTGTTGACATGTGTACAGCGTTCAATAAGTAATAAAACCGAAGTGGACGGCACTGCCAAGCCACTGCGGCGGTCGAGAGGCGAATCCTTGAGTTCACTTCGATACTGATGCGCAAAGAGACGAGACAACCGGTAAGCCGACCGGGTCGCATTGAGACAGACGAAGGCAAAACGTTTTCCTGCCGCATAGCCGATCTCTCGTCCGGGGGAGCGTTGCTTCTCATACCGAATGGGGATTGGTTGCCGAAACAGTTCGCGCTCGTCGACATCTTCAACAACACCAAACGGGACGTCCGCATCATGTGGACATCGCCTGATCGGATCGGCGTCGCGTTCGTCGGTGGCAGCGGTCCCAAAATGAAAAAGCCGACGGGGTTCGGCAAGCGGAGCTAAGCGCTCCGCCTCGTCGCGCGAAATGAAATCAATATCGGTGCGAACCCGAAAATTTCTTCAACGCTTCACGAAATACCCCGAATAGCCGTCATTCGTTATTGCGAGTTCCGGCCAAATTCGGCGAGAGATATCCAGGTTTGAAGCCGCATCGATACCGGATCAGCAGCGCGCAGGCATGGCGCGGCACCCGTTGTTTAGGTCATCGAATGCGATTGGAAGCGTCGGCGGTTAGGTCCGCGGCTAAGGATTGTCTGCGGCGCTCTCAGCGCCAGAGTGAATCCTGAGATCGCCAGGACATTCAACTAAACCGCGCGCCAAAGCCAACGCATCGATTCTGGTGGTGAGCCCGGTTGGGATCGAACCAACGACCCTCTGATTAAAAGTCAGATGCTCTACCGCTGAGCTACGGGCCCTTTTCCACACCAGATCAATGGCTTAATGCGGAGCGACCCGCAACCACGATCTCGGCCCAAAGCCAAACCGCATCCTCGGAGGGGATGCGGCCCGTCGCGCGCCGAAGCGTGCTTATAGAAACGCGCCTTGGAAGCTGCAACCCTCATTCCGCTCGCCCTTCTGACGGATGGTCGCACTTCCACGACGAAGTTGGGTGGCCCCTTGGCAGCGGGCACGCTATATCACCGCCGAACGTCACGCCTCCACAGCCGAGGCTGCGACCCAAAACGAACAGGAATGATCATGGCCGACACTGAAGCCCTCGCCGAGCTCGATCAGCGCATCGCCGTGCTGCGTGACAATCTTCGCCAGCTTGTCGAGCAGGCTGCCGGCTATTCCGGCGCCGAGGACGAAGAACGCAACGCCGACCGCATCGCCGATCAGCAGGCCCAACTTGATGCGCTCCTCAAGGAGCGTGACGCCCTCGCGAAAAAATAACACCCCGTCGTCTGTCCTTTCGACAGCGGTGTCATGCATCTGACAAGCCGTCGATGAATCTCGCCCCTCCCAGCGGTCGAGCCACGCGTACACCCGTATTGAAGCCCCCGCGACATGCCCGACCGTTTGAAGGCCATTCTTCTGGTGTGTGCTGCGGTCACGCTCTTCTCGGTCCTGGACACGACCGCGAAATACCTCGGCGTGCGCCTCGGCGTACCCGTTTCCGAGATTGTGTGGGTACGTTTCCTCGGGCAAATCTTCTGGATGACGGTGGTGCTCGGCCCCGCCAGAATGCCGAAGCTCCTGAAGAGCAATAATCTCAAGCTTCAATTGACGCGCTCCACCTTCATGGTCGCGACGACGCTTCTGAACTTCGTGGCCGTGAAATACCTGCGCCTCGATCAGACGCTCTCGATCACATTCCTGACGCCGCTGGTCGTCGCCGCGCTTGCCGTGCCGCTGCTCGGAGAGCACGTCGGTTGGCGCCGAGCCCTCGCAATCGCTGTCGGCTTCACCGGCGTCCTCATCGTCGTGCGGCCGGGCTTCACCACGATCCAACCGGCTTTCATCTTCGCGTTCGGCTCGATGCTGTCCTATTCGCTTCTCTTGATCGTGACACGGAAGCTTTCGATCTATGATCCGCCGCTCGTCACGCTCAACTACGGCTCGCTCGTCGGAGCCGTCGCCGCTGCGCCCTTTGCCGTTATGGACTGGACGTGGTTTTCAAGCGTCGATGTGTGGATCATGCTGCTCGCACTTGGTGCGTTGGGAGGCAGCGGCCACTTCCTGATGATTCAAGCCTACCGCTTCGCGCCGGTATCGGCTGTCACGCCGTTCATCTACATCGAGCTGATCAGCATGATCACGCTGAGCTACTTCGTCTTCGGCGATAAGCCCGATCAATGGAGCTTCACCGGCTCGCTGGTGATCGTGGCGTCGGGGCTTTACCTGATCCACCGCGAGCGTATCGCCCACCAGGAAAGCCTCATGGCGCTTGAGCCGATTGAGGAGAAGCGCTGATCCGCGTTTTCGTCTCCGCCGCCCAATCGTCGAAACGGCCTTCGGCGATGGCCGCACGCATGGCAGCCATTAGATCCTGATAGAAGACCGTATTCACCCACGACAGGATCATCGCGCCGAGATACTCGCCCGACTTGATCAGATGGTGAATATACGCCCGCGAATAATCGCGCGCCGCCGGACACGTGCTCAGTTCATCGAGAGGCGCAGTGTCCTCGGCAAACTTCGCGTTGCGCATGTTGAGCGGACCGGCCCAGGTGAAAGCGTACCCATGCCGGCCGTTCCGCGTCGGCATCACGCAGTCGAACATGTCGACGCCCAGCCGAACGCTCTCGATCAGATCGAGCGGCGTGCCGACACCCATCAGATAGCGCGGCTTTTCGGAAGGCAGATGCGGCAACGTCTCACCGAGCGTCGCGATCATCGCCTCGTGCCTCTCGCCCACCGCAAGGCCGCCGATTGCATAGCCAGGAAAATCCATCGCGACCAGCGCATCGGCCGAGCGATGCCTGAGCGAAATATCGGTGCCGCCCTGCACGATGCCAAAGAGCGCCTGCCCTGGCCCCGCGCCGCCCGAGGAGAGTTGCATTTCGAACGCACGCTTCGAGCGTTCCGCCCAGCGCAGCGACAATTCCATCGCGCGCTCGACCTCTTTCCGCTCGGCCGGCAACTCGATGCATTCGTCGAATTGCATCTGGATGTCGGAACCGAGTAGGCATTGGATCTCAATCGACCGCTCCGGCGACAGCATGTGTCGCGAGCCGTCGAGATGCGATTGGAACGCAACACCCTCTTCCGTGATCTTCCGGATCTTGCCGAGGCTCATGACTTGGAAGCCGCCGGAATCCGTGAGGATCGGTTTCTCCCAGCGCATGAATTTATGCAGGCCGCCGAGCTTCGCCATGCGCTCCGCACCCGGCCGCAACATCAGATGATATGTGTTGCCGAGAAGGATGTCGGCACCCGCCTCACGCACCTGCTCGGGATAAAGCGCCTTGACCGTCGCGACCGTCCCGACCGGCATGAACGCCGGCGTGCGAATGACGCCACGGGGCGTCCGGATCTCGCCAAGCCGCGCTTTGCCGTCAATTGTCTTCAGATGAAAGGAAAAGATTTCTGTCATTGCGCTGAGGGAAATAGCAGGCTCGCGTCGCCATAGGAATAGAACCGGTAGTGCGAACGGATCGCGTGTCCGTAAGCCGCGCGCATCGTGCCAAGGCCGGAGAACGCCGAAACCAGCATGAACAGTGTCGAGCGCGGCAGATGAAAGTTCGTCATCAGCACGTCGATCGCCTTGAAGCGATAGCCGGGCGTGATGAAGATGGCCGTCTCGCCCGACCACGGCGCAATCGTTCCATCGTCTCGCGCCGCGCTTTCGAGCAGCCTGAGCGACGTCGTGCCGACGGCCACGATCCGGCCGCCGCGCGCACGCACTTCATTTAACGCCGCCGCTGTTTCAGGCGAAACCTCGCCCCACTCCGCATGCATCTTGTGCCCGCCGGTATCCTCAGCCTTCACCGGTAGGAACGTGCCCGCCCCGACATGCAGCGTCACGAAATGCCGCGAGATCCCTCGCGCCTCCAAAGCCGCGAAAAGCTCCGGCGTGAAATGCAGACCAGCAGTTGGCGCCGCGACCGCGCCATCCTTCTCCGCATAGATCGTCTGATAGGTATCGCGATCGCGCGCATCGGGCTCGCGCTTCAAAGCGATGTAGGGCGGCAGCGGCATCAAGCCGATCGCTGCAATCGCTTCATCGAGCGACGCACCAGAGAGATCGAACGCAAGCTCGACTTCTCCCGCCTCTCCTTTCGCCGAAACCGTGGCGTCGAGCGCGCCGAGCATGCACGTCTCTTCCGAATGCCCGAAGTGCACGCGATCGCCCGCTTCGAGCCGTTTCGCCGGCCGCGCAAACGCCCGCCAAGTGTTGTCGTTCACACGCTTCGTCAGATTGAAATCGACTTTTGCGCGCGTGTCACCGCGCATGCGAACGCCCGATAGAGCCGCAGGGATGACTTTCGTATCGTTGAAGACCAGCGCATCGCCCGGCCCCAACAGGCTCGGCAGATCGCGAACGCTTTTGTCCTCAAGATCGGCGTCGTCGCGCGCGCATCCGCCCTTCACCGGATGCACGACGAGCAAGCGTGCGGAATCGCGCGGCTCGGCCGGATAAAGCGCGATCGCGCTGTCAGGCAATTCGAAATCGAAAAGATCGGTACGCATCGGCGCGGCTTACCCGATCATGGGTCCCAACGGAAGGCGCGAAACACCCCACCATTAACGGTACAGGCGCAACGGCGGCCCGGCCCCCAAGACAAAGAACCGTTCGTCCTCCTCGAACGGTGCGGGAATCGCGAGCGCGTTCGGAATCCCGCGTAAAGCTGGCGGAGCCTCATAAACGTGTCTTCGACGATTCTCGCGCAGGATCCCCGGCCATCATTCGCTTCGCTCATTCGGCCGAAAATGATGCTATTTCCGCCCTCGGCTGCAAAAACCGGAGACAGCAACGACAAACCAGCTCAGGATCATCCCCGATCCCCCGATCGGTGCCAGGAACTGGAACGTCGCGTTGTCCGTGAAGGTATGAAACGCGATCTCGCCCGCGAACAAAGACGCAGCGAACAGCATGAGCAGCCCTGCAGCCGACCAGAGTCTCGGATGCGCACTTCGAACAGCAACCGCAAAGATCGCAACCGCCGCTGCCGCATGCAGCGTCAGGATCGTCGCCGCGACGCTGAGAGCCGGGCTGTCGACCTTATGAGCAGCCGCCGCCGAAAGCCCGACGCCCGCGGCACCCGCGATACCCGCCCACACCGGAATGAGAAAAGGCGCACCTGACAGCGCGCCTTTCCCGTTATCGCCGAGGGTTGCCATCACGCCGCGTCCGCCGCGACCTGGACCTTGACCATCTTGTCCGGGCTCTTCGGCGGCTCGCCCTTGTTGATCTTGTCGACGTTCTCCATGCCTTCGATCACTTTACCCCAGACAGTGTATTGCTTGTCGAGGAAGCGCGCATCGTCGAACACGATGAAGAACTGGCTGTTCGCGGAATTCGGATTCGACGCCCGCGCCATCGAGCACACGCCGCGCACATGCGGCTCGGCATTGAACTCGGCGGGAAGGTTCTCATACGACGAGCCGCCGGTGCCGCGCCCTTGCGGACAACCCGTCTGCGCCATGAAGCCGTCGATCACACGGTGAAAGACGATCCCGTCATAGAATCCGTCGCGCGCCAGTTGCTTGATGCGCTCGACGTGCTTCGGCGCGAGATCCGGACGAAGCTCGATGACGACGGGGCCCTTGCTCGTCTCGATCAGAAGCGTGTTTTCGGGGTCTTTGTATTCGGCCATTTCGAAAGGTTCCTTTCTCTTTATTCCCTCTCCCCGCACACGGGAGAGGGCTCGGGTAAGGCTTCGCGACAAAGATCGACACACGCGCGACGCACCGCATCCCAGTCCTCTCCCCATCGCCAATTGGCAATGGGAAGCGGGAGTTTCAATTACTGCACGTAGACCTTTTCCATCACATCCGGGTTCGTCACCGTGCCCGAGCCCGGCTCGCCGCGCTTGATCATGTCGACATACTGCATGCCATCGATGACCTGCCCGAAGACCGTATACTGGCCTTTGAGACCCGCGCAGCCGATGCTGTTGAAGCAGATGAAGAACTGGCTGTTCGCCGAGTTCGGGTCGGACGTGCGCGCCATCGCCACCGTGCCGCGCTTGAATTCCTCATCCGAAAATTCCGCCGGAAGATCGGGAAGCTTCGAGCCGCCCATGCCGGTGCCCGTCGGATCGCCCGTCTGCGCCATGAAGTCGTCGATGACGCGGTGCCATTTGATGCCGTTATAGAAGCCCTGGTTTGCCAGCGTCTTGATCTGCGCGACGGTCTTCGGAGCGAGGTCCGGTCGAAGCTGAATGACGACCTTGCCGTTCTTCAACTCGATGATGAGCTTGTCACCGTCGGCGCGTGCCGACGTGCCCATGAACACGCTCGCCGCCAACAGCGACGCGAGAACGAACGATAGAAATCGGACCATAGCGCTCCTCGTGGATTGATCATTTCGCCGGCATTTTTCCGGGCCAATCCCGGCCGCCTGGCGTTGCGGCGGGCAGTGTTGCCGCCCTTATGGCGATTTGACGGCTAAGTCGCAACCCACAACGCGGCAATACGCATTTGAGGTGCAACGCCCCGGCCCTCCAGCAGACTTCCTCCCGCGAGGCCCGGATCCACAACAAGCAGAGCGAGGAATGCCGTCAAGGCCGGTCTTTCATGCCTCGCGAGCGGCTTCCAGTCTTCGGCGTTTCTGGCTGTGCATCTTTTAGCAAAGGCACGTCATCGAAGCCTGAAATCATATGCCGATTCAGATCCTGAACGATCCCGGCGGGCGACACCACCACGCCTTCGCGCACGAGCCTCGCAAATTGCTGGTCGCGATGCGGCCCGCGACCGATAGCGCCGCCTTTGGCGACGACGCGGTGCCACGGCACGAGCTCGCGCTCATCCTCATTGAACTGTGCCAGCATCGTGACAACGAGCGGCGCGGTAACACCGAGTTCACCTGCCAAACATTCCGGCGATGCAACGCGGCCGAGCAGAATTGTTCGCAAAAGCTTCAAAAGATCGGATTTGACGGGCCGCACCATATGAGCGCCCTAACGTGTTTTGGCAGCTTTCGCCTTGAGGCGCTCCAGCACGCCTTTCGACACGAACGGGGACGGATCGCCGCCCATCGACGCGACCGCTCGCACGAGGTTCGCCGCGATGTGCCGGACAGCAGGAGAAGCCGCGACATAGACCGTTTGGATTTCCGGAGCCATCTCGCCGTTCATGCCGGCCATCTGCATTTCGTAATCGAAGTCTGTGCCGTCACGCAGGCCGCGGATGATGATCGACGCCTTGTTGGCGCGTGCGGCATCGACCGCAAGCCCCGAAAACGTAACGACTGCGATCTCCGTCTTCGTTGCAGCAACGATCGGCTGCACTTCCTCTTGGAGCATCGTCACACGCTCATTATCACCGAACATCGGGGTCTTGCCCGGATTGATGCCGATGCCGATAACGAGCCTGTCGAGAAGCCCGGCCGCACGCCGGATCACGTCGGTGTGCCCCAGCGTCACGGGATCGAAAGTGCCGGAATAAAAGCCGATGCGAGCCATATGTGCCTTCACCATTCAGGGACGTCCTGAATAGCCTCTGCCCCTCCCCTTGCCCAGAGGGCGAGGGCGCCATTTCACCAACAGGATAAATAAATCCAGCCTTCGTCAGCGGCGCACTCAAGAAAGCCTTTGTCCCGGCGGAGGCCGGGACCTCTAACAACGGCCCAACAGAGTGCAATGCCAGTGGGCGGCGATCACGTCAGCATGACGGAACTGAAAAACGATTTTCAACAGCCCAAAACCGTCATGGCCGCAAAAGCAGCCATCCACGCATGTCAAAGCACATCAATTCGGATTGCTCTTCAGAAAGTCGATGATCTGCTTGCGCGTCTCGGCATCGCCGACCCCGCTGAACGGCTTCATGTTGTTATTGGGAATGAAGGCGTTCGGATCGGTGATGAACTTGTCGAGTGAGGCTTCATCCCACGTGATGCCCGACGATTTCATCGCATCCGAATAGTTGAAACCCTTCGCAGTCCCGGCCTTGCGCCCGATAATGCCGTGCAGGTTGGGCCCTAGGCGATTGTCGCCCTCTTTCCACGAATGGCAGGTCCGGCAATTGTTGTTGAACGCCTCCGGGCTAGCGTCCGCCGCAAACGCGATGTCGCTCAAAACCGGCGACAACGCGAATACCAAACCACTGATGAAAAAGCGCATGACCTATCTCCTCCCGGCCGCGTCGCTGGCGTCGAACCAGCTGTTTTTTCTGAAGTCGACCTCCTCTTCGAACGCAATGAACCTGGTGCTGTTCCACAGCCCGACACCCGCAGCGGCGGTGAATTTGGAGGCCCTCGCCGCCTCCTCATTCTAAACACGCGATGACGACGAAAATCGTCTAGCTAACACGCTGTTATAACGAGATATTTTTTAATCTTGTGGAACCGTGCCACATCGCCGCGCGCGTGACTTTCGCGATTCAATTCTGCTAGGGTATAGCTAACGTTTTCGACGGCAGACAGCGTATCGCGCCCGCCGATTTTTTGACCCCGGAAAGAGCTGACTTTGACCGATAATTCCGACGACGACACCCCGGCTGGCCGCGAGCCGAGCGATATTCGCCCTGTCTCGATCTCGGACGAGATGAAGAAGTCGTATCTCGACTACGCGATGAGCGTCATCATCTCGCGCGCGCTGCCCGACGTGCGCGATGGCCTGAAGCCAGTTCATCGCCGCATTCTCTTCGCGATGAACGAGTTGGGCCTCGACTGGAACAAGAAATACGTGAAGTCGGCGCGCATCGTCGGCGAGGTGATGGGCAAGTATCACCCGCACGGCAACCTTGCGATCTATGACGCACTCGTGCGCCTCGCGCAGGATTTTTCCATGCGCGTGCCACTCGTCGACGGCCAGGGCAACTTCGGCTCGATCGACGGCGACCCGCCAGCCGCCGAGCGCTACACGGAATCGCGCTTGGCCAAGGTCGCGAGCTTCCTGCTCGACGATCTTGACAACGACACCGTCGATTATCGCGACAACTACGACGGCACGATTCAAGAACCGGCGGTGCTTCCCGCGAAATTCCCGAATCTGCTCGTCAATGGCGCCGGCGGTATCGCCGTCGGCATGGCGACGAACATCCCGCCGCACAACCTCGGCGAAGTCATCGACGCGTGCATTGCCGATCTCGACAATCCCGAAATCAATATCGACGAGCTGTCGCAAATCATCCAGGGACCGGATTTCCCGACCGCGGGCATCATCCTCGGCCGCGGCGGTATTCTCTCCGCCTATCACAAGGGGCGCGGCTCGATCATCATGCGCGCCCGCGTCAAGGTCGAAAATATCCGCAAGGATCGCGAAGCACTTATCGTCACCGAGATCCCCTATCAGGTCAACAAGCGCACGCTGATCGAAAAGATCGCCGACCTTGTTCGCGACAAGAAGATCGAAGGCATCTCCGACCTTTGGGATGAATCGAACCGCGAAGGCATCCGCATTGTCATTGAGCTGAAGCGCGATGCCGTCGCCGATGTCGTGCTGAATAACCTTTACAAATTCTCGGACCTGCAGACGACGTTCGGCGCCAACATGCTGGCGATCAACGGCGGCCGCCCCGAGAGCCTGAACCTCAAGGACTTCATCTCGGCCTTCACCACCTTCCGACAGGAAGTCGTGACCCGGCGCATCAAGCACCTGTTGAACAAGGCCCGCGCCCGCGCCCACGTCCTCGTCGGTTTGGCCATCGCCGTCGCGAACATCGATGAAGTCATCAGACTGATCCGCACCTCAGCGTCGCCTGCCGAAGCCAAAGAGCAATTGATGGCGCGCGACTGGCCCGCGAAAGACATGACGCCGCTGATCGAGCTGATCGCCGATCCGCGCCACAAAGTCTCGGCGGAAGGCACCTATCGCCTCTCGGAAGAGCAGGCGAAAGCCATCCTCGAACTGCGTCTCGCCCGCCTCACTGCTCTCGGCCGCGACGAGATTTCCGACGAGTTGAACAAGATCGCGACCGAAATCAAAGAATATCTCGCAATCCTCGCCTCGCGCGCCCGCGTCGTCGACATCGTGAAGGGCGAGTTGCAAGCCATCAAGGACGAATTCGCGACACCTCGCAAAACCGAAATCATGGATTTCGAGGGCGACGTCGAGGACGAAGACCTCATCCAGCGCGAAGAGTGTGTCGTTACCGTAAGCCACAAGGGCTATATTAAGCGCGTACCGCTCGCGGCCTATCGCGCCCAGAAGCGCGGCGGCAAGGGCCGCTCCGGCATGTCGACGCGGGACGAAGACTTCGTCACGCAATTGTTCGTGACGTCGACACATACCCCCGTCCTGTTCTTCTCATCGCGCGGCATGTCCTACCGCATGAAGGTCTGGCGCCTGCCGCCCGCGGCGCCGCAGTCGCCGGGTAAAGCCCTCGTCAACCTGCTCCCGCTCGAAGAAGGCGAGGTCATCACGTCGATCCTGCCGCTGCCGGAAGATTCATCCACCTGGGGCGACCTTGAGCTGATCTTCGCCACCCGTTCCGGCAACGTGCGCCGCAACGCGCTCGCCGACTTCGAGAACATCAATCGCAATGGCAAGATTGCGATGAAGCTCGACGAAGGCGATCGCATCGTGCAGGTCGCGATCGCCACGCCGAACCAGGACGTGCTGCTGACGAGCGCCGACGGCCAATGCATCCGCTTCCTGATTTCGGACGAGATCCGCCTCTTCAAGGGACGCGACTCGACCGGCGTGCGCGGCATCAAGCTCGACGGCGACGATGAAGTGATCTCGATGGCGATCCTCAATCACTTCGAGGCAGCCGCCGAGGAACGCGCCGCCTATCTGAAGCAGGCGAACGCGTTGCGCCGCTCGGAAGACGCCGAGGAGGCCGAAACTGTCACCGCCGATGCGGAGCCGGAAGAAGCCAACGCCGACGCCGTCACGCTAAGCCCTGAACGTTTCGGGGAAATGCAGGCCGCTGAGCAGTTCGTGCTGACGGTCTCGAGTCGTGGTTTCGGCAAGCGCTCATCCTCGTTCGAGTTCCGCACCTCAGGCCGCGGCGGCAAAGGCATCGTCGCGATGGTCGCAAACGAGCGCAATGGCCGCCTGCTCGCGTCGTTCCCGATTGGAGAGAACGATCAGATCATGCTCGTGACGGACGGCGGTCAGCTGATCCGCTGCCCCGTGCACGACATCCGCATCGCCGGACGCAATACGCAGGGTGTTCGCATCTTCAAGACCGATGCGGACGAAAAGGTCGTCTCGGTCGAGCGCATCACCGAGGAAGAAGCCGAGGAAGAGCAGGAAGCCGTCACCGAATAACGCGTCCCTCATCCGGCCTTCGACCACCTTCTCCCGTCAGGAAAAGAAACTCCTATCCCGAAACGGGAGAAGGACTTCTAGCCGTGCTCGGGCTCGTCCCGAGCATCCATCAAGCAGCAGAGCGCGCTGCCCTCCTGGAAGCCGGATGACAACTGGGAAGCAACTGCCTCCAGCAAGACCGAGAGGCACGACGCGACGGAGCTTCTAACGCGACGTCATCCAGGAAGGCGGGATCCATGCACGCGTCTGCATGCGCCTGCTCTTTCACATCAAGAGGATGACACCTGTCCGTGGATGGCCGCCTCCGCGGCCACAATGGAACCCAAAGGCGATACCGACCGCTTTGCTCCATAGATCCAAGATCTGAAGCCGAGGATGGCAGACAGGCTGACTTGCCGGTGGCAGGAAGCCATCAGCGAAGAAGAGAGGGCCGTCCCCTGCCGTGCATCTTCAGGATCACGTCGCTGATAGGGCACTTTTCGATGAGCGCGTGCCAATCGCGAACCACGATCTGGAATCGTCCCCGGCGCTCGATGATCCGTGCGGCAGTGAGCGCTGAAAACGTTCGCGAGATCGTGTCGGCGTTAAGCGACAGATAGTCGGCGATGCTGTAGCGTGACAGCGGCAGCTCGAAAGCGACAGTCTCTGCGGAGTGAACGCCAAGGCGCACACCGACCTCGACCAGGAAGGCTGCAACACGCTCTTCCGAATTGAGTACCGACATGGCCGCCGAATGCAGCTGCATTCGCGCATTCTGTTCATTGAGCCGCGCAAAGATCGCCTGCCAGAGCTGGCTGTCGCGCATGATTTCGTCAGTGAAAGCCGCCTGCGTGAGTTTCCAGAATTCGGCAGAGCGCTGCGAGATCAGCGAGAGGCCGGGCAGCGATACCTGGAGTTCTGGGACGAGGATGTCGCCTGGGTAATAGAGCGCGGTTATGACTCGGACGTCCGACCCGACCGTCCCTGCCTCGAGCCCGACTACCCCTTTCGCGACGAGATAGATGTAGCCCGATCCGAGCGACGCAAGCGCATATCGGTTGCCCAGCCGTACGAACTGCGCGCGCGCTCGAAGCCGGGCGACCGCCGCCGGCTCCGGTTCCGACTGTACGCGCTCGCTGCGCGCACTAGGCATGGTGGCTGCTTCATATGTCGACATAGGGTGGCTCGCTCTCACCGAAACATTCGGCATTCGATCTTTTTTATTGAGCCGGTACGGGAGAGAGCATTTGACATGAATCAATAAACCCCGTGTCGCGCGTGTCACAGCAGGGAAGATCGCACCTTGGCTCTGACCCCCATCAGAAGGCAGCTCGTTTGCACTCTGGGCGCCCATGCGCGGCACACCGATAAACGATCGCGAAATCATCGAGTCGAGTCGGGATGGCTTGATGATGCCGTGACTTTGATGGGGGATAAGATCTATGCGTTGGACGGGAAAAAGTTCGCTTCTAGTCGTCTTACTGATAGCCGCGTCTGCACCGGCCCGTGCGGGTGACTACAGCGGCGACACATTGGTGCGTGTCGAAGGCACGGTGGTCGTGCCCGACTCAGGCGCGCACGTCTATAGCGACGGCACCACTGTGCCAGGCGCCGACGCCGAGGTGAGTACGGAAGCAATCCCGTCACTCACGATTACGCACTTCTTCACCAAGAACATCGCAGCTGAACTTTTCTGTTGCTTCGCCAAGTTCAGCGCCGAGGGCAAGGGCGTTCTCCACGGCACGGACCTAGGAAATTTCTGGGCCTTTCCTCCGGTGGTCACGCTGCAGTACCACATGGACCCGATCATGGGCTTCAAGCCATATGCTGGTGTCGGCTTCCAATATATCCACTACTTCAATACCGACAGCGGCGATCTTGGCGGCAGGCTGCACTTGAGCGACTCGCTTGGCTTCGCCATCCAGGGCGGTGTGGACTACGAGATCGGCAATGGCTGGTACCTGAACGCAGACGTCAAGAAGATTTGGCTTGACACCGACGCGAATTGGCGCGGGACCGGCTTCACGGCCAAGGTGGACGTCAATCCGCTCATCGTCTCTGCGGGCATCGGCTACCGCTTCAATCTCGCCGACCTCCTCAGCGGACGTAGCAGCGAGCCCGCGCCGCTCAAATAGCTTGCAGCGGTTTGAGGCGATGACGCAATCCAGCCAGAAGACCGCTAAAAATGCGGTCTTCCTTTGAAGCGCTGGTAAGCTCTCTTCACTTTCCGTGTCCTAAGAACTCCTTAATACTTTCTGCCTTCCCCAAGCCACCTTAACCCGGTTTTTAAGCTTTCAACCCTATAGAAGCCGGTGGCTTTGGGGTTGAGTATGAGTATGCCATCTCGAGACGTTCCGGCGACGTTGGCGTTGGATGAAACGTTCGCGCAAATCTGCGGCCTGTTGAAGGTGAAATGGCTGCGGGCGATGCGTCCCGCATGGTACGTGGTCGCCATTGGGATCATTGCTCTCGCGATACCGTGTGCGATCGGAACCTTTAAGATCACATCGTGGCCTTCGGTTCTGCAGGCGACGCTGAGCATCGCTGCTTTTCTCGCTGCAGCCGCATATCTTCATCGACTCGATCATCACCGCATCGCCCTTGCGCTCGAAGCTGCAGCCCTCTTCAACGCCACGGTTGTTGTCGGCTTGCCGCTTGAATCCGTTCTGGCGTCCGCGGCCCTGCCATTTCAGGATCATGCTCTCGTTGAAGCGGATCGCGCGATGGGCATCGACTGGGTCGCGCTTGCCTTCTGGTTCCGTGAGCATCCGGCTTTCACGCTGGCGCTGTGCTACGCTTACGCGAGCATCGGATGGCAGCCAATGCTCCTCATTCCGATGTTGGCTTGGGCGAGCCCGGAACGCCTTCGCCGAGTCATGACGACGTGCGCGCTCGTGCTCGCGATAACGATGGTCGTCTTCCTCGTCGCCCCCGCCATCGGCCCCTACGAGTATTTTCATTTCAAGGCCGCCGACTTTCCTGCCATTCGCGTTTCCGCCGCCTGGATGGCTCCTCCGATCACCGAATCTTTGCGCAACGGATTGCACGAGTTCTATTTCGCGGGCCTCGTGACCTTTCCGAGCTACCACGCCGTAACGGCGCTCCTGTTCGGTTTCGGCTGGCTCGCCGTTCCGTTTCTCCGCTGGGTATTCGTCCCGCTCAATCTCATGATGCTCATTTCCTGCGTCCCGATCGGATCGCACTACGTCATCGACGTCGTCGTCGGGGGAGGTCTGGTTCTGCTGTGCTATCCGGCGGTCAGCCGCTATTATGAAAGAACCGACCGGCATCAGCCGCTTCTACCATGCAACGCCACTCCGCTAAGCGCGAAATGGCTTCTCGACGGCTTGGCGCGGCGGAACCTGCCAAAAGTGAAATCCGAAAACATCTGACGCGCGCGAGCAGAAAGCGGCACATCCGCGTGCTGTGTCGTGCCCTTCAACGGGAGCCGTCATCGTGTGCGACGTCGCTTATCGTCTGGACGCCTCCGCCCGCTTTCGGTTACGGATGACAGAGGGACCCTGAAACGGAGAAACGGTAAGCGTGGAAGCCGGCGGATCGAAAGCCGTAATTTTCGTCGCCTTTGCCTGCAATCTCGGCATTGCCGTTGCGAAATTCATCGCCGCCGCCTGGACGCAGTCGTCCGCGATGGCGTCCGAAGCGATCCACTCGCTTGTCGACACCTCGAACCAGCTTCTTCTGCTCTTTGGCATCAGCCGCGCCGCGCGGCCGCCCGATGCGCAACATCCGTTCGGCTACGGCAAGGAAATCTACTTCTGGAGCTTCATCGTTGCGATGGTGCTGTTCGCCCTCGGCGCCGGTGTCGCGATCTACGAAGGCATCGAGAAAATCCTGCGGCCGCATCCGTTGCGCGACGTCTTCTGGGTCTACGCGGTTCTGTTCGTCGCGATTGCGCTCGAAGGTTATTCGATGGTGAAAGCGGTCCGCGAATTCAACATGCGCCGGAGGTCGTCGGGCCTCGGCTTCGTCGCCGCCCTTCGCGCCTCGAAAGACCCATCCCTTTTCGCCATCGTGCTTGAAGACGCGGCCGCCATCGCGGGCCTGCTGATCGCGCTTGTCGGAACGCTGGCTGCGGATTTCGGCGGCTACGAGTGGGCCGACGGCATCGCGTCGATCCTCATCGGCTGCGTCCTTGCCTTCGTCGCCGCGTTCATGTCGATCGAAATCCGGTCACTGATCGTCGGCGAGTCAGCGTCGCGCGCCGTCCAGACAGGCCTCCGAGAGATCGTCGCACGGGAAGCCGGACCCGATAAGCCGATCCGCGCCATCAATGAAATACGGACCATGCACTTGGGTCCTCAGGACGTGCTCGTGACGGCAAGCGTCGATTTCGAGGATTGGGTGAGCGCCAGAACCGTCGAGGACGTGACGGCACGACTGCAGAACGCAATCAAATCGCGCTATCCGGAGGTCCAGCATCTCTTTATCGAGGTTCAGTCGGAGCAGGCATTTCAAGCCAATAAGGACTCATCCGGCCTCCGCGTCGTTGGCAGTTCCGCGCATTAAGCGGACAGCACGTCTCGGCCGACAATCTCGCCGCTGCACGAGGTCATGTTCAAGTTCGTCTCGAGGATCCACCCGCGAGCGCCCTGCCCGATAGATCCTCGGTATAAAGCCGAGGAGGACAATTGGGAGCACCGTCCTTCCAAAACCGAAAGCTGGTGGTGTCTGCGTTCCGTGTCGTTGGCAGCGCCGCTAATTAGATACGCACAACATCTGCGAATACCGCCAACGACCGGTCCCTCTACCTCGTTGCCCTTGACGGCTCTCTCGTAGAGAACCGGTTGCCAAGCGCGAACTCAACACATCGTATCCATGGTCCCACCCAACGCGCGCCGACATGCGCTATGTCAAATGGCCAATTCAGCCCGTGGGCGGCGGCCGGCTCGCGGAACGCGAGCCGTCACACGCCAAATCAAAACGGAATCTCGTCGTCGAGCGCCTTGTCGAAACCACCCTTTGCGCCGCCGCTTTTGGCAACGCGCCGCGTCTCACCCGAACTCGCTCCGAAGCCGCCGTCGGACGCGTAATCGGGGCCGCTCTCCTGCATGCCGATCGACGCACCGCGTCCGCCGCCCGCACCGTCGAGCATCGTCAACGTGCCATTGTAGCCTTGTATCACGACCTCGGTGGAATACTTCTCTGCACCGCTCTGGTCCGTCCATTTGCGGGTCTGCAGCGCGCCCTCGATGTAGAGCTTCGCGCCCTTCTTCACGTACTGCTCGATGATCTTGCACAAGGGCTCGCTGAACACGACGACGCGATGCCATTCAGTTTTTTCCTTGCGCTCACCCGTCTGCTTGTCGCGCCACGTATCGCTCGTCGCGATGCTGAGGTTGGCGATCGGGCGGCCATCCTGCGTGCGGCGGATCTCCGGATCCTTGCCGACATTGCCGACCAGAATGACCTTGTTGACGGATCCTGCCATTTCGCTCGTCTCCTTGACTGACACACGATGGGAAGTACGGCCTCCGCACCGCGAAGCCGGCGGCAGTCCCGCCAGGCCTACTGAGTTGCATCAACACGCCCCTCGGAAAGAGCGGAATCTCGAGCCGACCATAAAGGCTCGGACCCTCGCCTTCTTCCCTTCATTTGCCGTTGTCCACACGATCGCGGCAGCAATGGACGTTCTCTAATTGTTCTACATATAGAGCACGGGGGTCCCCCGCGCAAGCGCGTAAGTCCCCGCCGAGCTTCGCTCGCCGTCATGCGCCGAGAATGTCTTCTTGACTGCCGCCGCCCATCATCTATGGCCGTTGTCAGAGATCGGCGTGGGTATGCGGGGAGCACCAAAGCCTCAAATGGCTCAGTACAATTGTTTGAACTGCCCAGGATACTGCTGTTCGTATCCGGTGATTGCGCTGAACAAGCGCGACGTCGAACGCCTCGCCAGGCATTTCAAGCTGAAATACGAGACCGCGAAGCGCCGCTTCACGCGGGAGGCTCACGGCCATAAGTACGTCATGCGCCGCAAGCGCGATAAACACTACGGCCGCATCTGCCAGTTCTTCGATACGAAATTGCGCCGCTGCACAATCTACAAGGCGCGCCCGTTTGCGTGCCGCGATTACCCAGGCTCCGGCCGCTGCGGCTATTACGATTTCCTGATGCACGAGCGCCGTTGCCAAAACGACGATACCTTCGTCGCGATCACGAACCACAAGGACTGATCTCGCGCGTCCCGTTTTTCGAAGGAGTTGCGTCGAAGGCCGGGGATCAGCGTCTGACTCGCCGAAGACACTCCCAATTCAAACGTCATCCCGCCGCAGGCCGGGATCAACGACGAGCCTCACGGCATGAACTCGTTGCGGCTTGATCCAACAAACCCGTCGCTTCCGGCAGGCTCCGCGAAGCGGAGTCGGAAGCGACAGTCAAAAAGACAAAAAACTAACCCCGCCGAATCCTCGGATTCGCGCGGGGTTGTGTGTTTTACCTTCGATGGTTCGCCCAGACTAAAACCGGGCCTTTGAACGCGAGGCTCTGGCGACCACGCAAGCCGCCGCCCTCGTACGAGTTAGCCAAATTGTCGTTGCGACAGCTGAACAAGACGCGGCCAAAATCTCGAGAGCGCCCGTCAAGCTGCTGACCCCGTGAACGAGTCTCGAGGTCCTGTCTGATAACCCGGTGGAGTCATCTCCTCTCCTCGATGTTTCATCGTCACGCTTGCCGCATTCCATTCCGGTTCACGGACCTTACACGTCGCCTGAACCGGTATGGCTCGCGTTTCCATTCCGCAGCTCATCGGCCCCTCGGCCGAGACGCATTTACCGGAACAGCGCGCGAGAGCGACACCGTCACAAGAATAAATGTGTGCCTCAAATCTCGTGTCGTCAAGTTGTCATCGCGGAGGAGATGATCACAATTATCGCTGGTATTTTGCGCCATCCCAGCGATCACTATCCTTGATCCGCTTTCTACAAATGCGCGCATGAAAGGATCTCCATTACTTATGGCCGTTCAAAAGACAGGAAGCTGCCTCTGCCAAGGCGTGCGTTTTGAAATTGATGGTGAGCTTCATCCAGTTCTCGCATGCCATTGCTCGCAATGTGCCAAGACGAGTGGAAACTTCGCGGCCATGACGCGTTGCGCAGCTGACGATCTGAAACTTCTCAGCGACGAAACGCTGCGCTGGTATGAATCCTCGGAGACAGGCCGTCGCGGATTTTGTGCGCGCTGTGGCGGCAACGTATTCTGGAAGCAGGACGGCGCAAACGATATCTACATCACCGCCGGAACAATCGATAAGCCGACTGACCTCAAGATCGCCGAGCACATCTTCGTCGCTTCGAAGTCCGACTACTACGACATCGCCGACGGATTGCCGCAGAAAGAGAAGTGGTGAAGACGGACCCCCTCGTTGTCGTGATCAAACCAACGTCATCCTCGGCCGAGCGCGGCGAAGCTGCGTCGCAGGCAGGGATGACGATTAGCTACGTGGGAACGTGCGTGATCGATCCGAAGAACGTTTCAACAAGCTCGCGCGTGCGGCCGGTTCCGCACAGCGGAGTCGCACGCGCTACTTAATAGGACATGCTTTGTCGCAGGGCACCGTCACACTCTTCTCGACGGAGCCACGGAAAATCGAAACCGTCTCGCGCGTGCATTGCCCGCCGGACTGCACGATGCGAATGATGTTGTCGCCGGATTTGGCTTGGCAGAGCACAGATGCATCCTGCGCGACAACGACCGACTGATCCTGGCGCGGGAGTTCGTCTGCGAATGCACGCGAGACGACGAGATCGATGAGGCTGGCCGATTTCGATTTCGGCTTCGGCAACCGATCGAATGCGATCCACTCATAGTTCGTCTGGCCGTTGCCGCTGACACGGATCGAGATATCGCCCGTCTTCTTACAGGTGCCGACGTCGATCTTTTCGCTGCCCGTCATGACCAACGAGCGATAATCGATCTTGCAATCGAAATTCTTTTCAAAGAGATCCGCCTGCGCCAGGCGATGATCGACCTGGCTGAATGGAACGTCATTCTTCCAGGAGAAATAAAGATTGCGCGCGGTGGGCACCGCCGCTGCGACCGAGACGGCAAGCACCAAGAGCTTGATCACCGACAAGGTCCGATTCACCGGATGCGCCGGATTTGTTAGAAGTGACGTCGCGTCTGCCATTGGATCAGCCCCTCGATACCGCCCCGCGTTTGCTTTTCGCAGGCCATAGGACGCCGTCAAGGCTGAATGCTGGCCGCCAGCTGACACGCACGTGAACGGCTGACCACTGAACCACGTTTCGCTTGGCTTCGGACGCGCGCTTCCCTCCATCCCGTCGGCGAAGGCCAGCACCCCGGACCAGGATAAACCACGCGATATTGTGATTTGGGCGTCCGGGCCGCCCTTCACCAGGGTAAGTTCTGCGCCGGAATGACAGTATCGTCCTCTCACGTCATGGCCGCGCAGGCGGCCATCCATGGCAAGGGGAAACAGGATCACATCCAGATTGCCCCCGCCCCGATCACGTGATGAGCCTCCGGACAAACCCGAGATCACAGCTTGACCCGTAACACTTCCGGGTCGGGCGGCGAAACCCTCCTGCCACGAAGCAAGAGGAGGACACGCATAAACTTATGACATTCGACATCATCAAACTTTCCACGGCGCCGTTGCCGTTGCCAACCGCTTGGTACGCGCTGCCCCTGCGCCTGATCATAGGGTTCGGCTTCATCGAGCACGGTTATGCGAAATTGGCGCGTGGCTGGGAAAACTTTGCAGGCATCCTTCATGCGCTAGGAATGCCTTTCGCCGATCTGCTCGCCCTTGCGACGATTGCGGTCGAGATCGTCGGCGGCGCGCTGATCCTGATCGGCGCGTTCGTTCCTCTCGCGGCAATTGCGATGGGCATTGTCCTTCTCGTCGCGATATTTTCGGTGCACCTGCCGAACGGCTTCAGCTCCATAAAGCTTCAGTCCTTCGACGCGTCAGGCGCTCACTTCGGACAACCGGGATATGAGACCGACCTGCTCTATCTCGCCGGGCTGGTGGCGCTTTGCATCGGTGGCGCCGGCCCTCTCTCCATCGACGGACGAATTCGGGCCCGATCTCGCCGGGCCAAACTGCAAAGCTGAGACGGTTCTCAGCGCCCCCTGCCGAGCTTCGGTGCCGGATAACCCCTTGAAAGGCTGGATCTCCCCCGCCATCTAAGGCCACTCCCGCCGCGTCGCATTGCCCGTCCCGCGCCCCTCGGATAGACCTCAGGTCATGAAATCACCCACAAAGAAGCAGCCCGGCCGGCCCGGCTCCGAATTGATGAAGACCATCCACGTCCGGGGCGCGCGCGAACACAACCTGAAGAACGTCGATCTCGAAATCCCGCGCGACGCGCTCGTCGTGTTCACGGGGCTGTCGGGCTCGGGAAAATCGTCGCTCGCCTTCGATACGATCTACGCGGAGGGCCAGCGCCGCTACGTCGAAAGCTTGTCGGCCTACGCCCGCCAGTTCCTCGAGATGATGCAGAAGCCGGACGTCGATCACATCGACGGCCTGTCGCCCGCGATCTCGATCGAGCAGAAGACGACGAGCAAAAACCCGCGCTCGACCGTCGGCACGGTGACGGAGATCTACGACTATCTGCGCCTGCTGTTCGCCCGCGTCGGCGTCCCCTATTCGCCCGCGACCGGCCTGCCGATCGAAAGCCAGACCGTCGCGCAGATGGTCGATCGCGTGCTCGCGCTGCCCGACGGCACGCGTCTGCTCCTGCTCGCCCCGGTCGTTCGCGGCCGCAAAGGCGAGTACCGCAAGGAAATCGCCGAGTGGCAGAAGAAGGGCTACCAGCGCCTCAAGATCAACGGCACCGTCTACGACATCGGCGACGCGCCGAAGCTCGATAAGAAATACAAGCACGACATCGACGTCGTCATCGACCGCATCGTCGTGAAGAAAGACATTGGCACCCGCCTCGCGGACTCTTTCGAGCAGGCGCTGAAACTGTCCGACGGCCTCGCCATCGCCGAGTTCGTCGATAAGCCTTTGTTTGTCGCGCGCGACACTCCTTCGTCGAGCCGGCCGCGCGCGACGGACGACGACGTGAGAAGCGCGACCGGCGGCCGGCTCCCGGAACGGGAGTCGCCGGGCGCATTCAAAAATAAGAACGACACCCACGAGCGCATCATGTTTTCCTCGCGCTTCGCCTGTCCTGTGTCGGGCTTCACGATCGACGAAATCGAGCCGCGGCTCTTTTCGTTCAACGCCCCCGCCGGTGCCTGCCCGGTCTGCGACGGCCTCGGCTCGGAACTCCGCTTCGAACCCGACCTCGTCGTCCCCGACCCGTCCCTCTCACTCGAAAAGGGCGCGATCTTTGCCTGGTCCAAGACCGGCGCCACCTCGCCCTACTACGAGCAAACCCAGGAAAGCCTGGCGAAGCACTACAAAGTATCGATAAAAACCCCGTGGGAGAAGCTGCCGAAGCACGTCCAGCTCGCGATCCTCTACGGCTCGGGCGATGAGGACGTGACGTTCACCTACTGGGACGGCACGCGCAACTACACAACCGAAAAGCCATTCGAAGGCGTGATCGGCAACATCGCCCGCCGCTTCAAGGAAACGGATAGCGATTGGGTCCGCGAGGAACTCTCGCGCTATCAGGCCGCTCACCCGTGCGAAGCCTGCAACGGCTATCGCCTGAAACCGCAGGCCCTCGCCGTGAAAATCGGCGGCAAGCACATCGGCGAGGTCTGCGATCTCTCGATCAAGGCCGCCAACGAGTGGTTCAGCGAGATCCCGAAAACCTTCACCAAGCAGCAGTCCGAAATCGCGACGCGCATCCTGAAGGAAATCCGCGACCGGCTGAAGTTCCTCAACGACGTCGGCCTCACATATCTAACGCTCTCGCGCTCCTCCGGCACACTCAGCGGCGGCGA
This sequence comes from Pseudomonadota bacterium, assembly GCA_018242215.1. Taxonomy (GTDB): domain Bacteria; phylum Pseudomonadota; class Alphaproteobacteria; order Rhizobiales; family Hyphomicrobiaceae; genus Hyphomicrobium_B. The sequence goes on along the minus strand of JAFECG010000026.1, from coordinate 2,757 downwards.
ATCCCAGCGCATCCGCTTGGCCTCGCAGATCGGCTCCGGCCTGACGGGCGTCCTCTACGTCCTCGACGAACCCTCCATCGGCCTGCACCAAAAGGATAACGACCGCCTGCTCGACACGCTGAAGCACCTTAGAGACATCGGCAATACCGTCATCGTCGTCGAGCACGACGAGGATGCCATCATGACGGCCGACCACGTCGTCGACATCGGCCCCGGCGCGGGCATCCACGGCGGCAAGGTCATCGCCCAAGGCACGCCAGCCGACATCATGGACGCGCCCCAAAGCATCACCGGCGAATACCTGTCCGGCGTCCGCTACGTGCCGATCCCGAAGAAGCGCCGCGCGCCTGACCCGAAACGCATGCTCACCGTCACCGGCGCGCGCGAGAACAACCTGAGGAACGTCACGGCCTCGATCCCCGTCGGCCTCTTCACCTGCGTGACGGGCGTCTCCGGCGGCGGCAAGTCGAGCCTGCTCATCGATACGATCTTCAAGGCCGTCGCGCGCAAGCTCAACAACGCGAAAGACCACCCCGGCGAGCACGACAAGATCACCGGCATCGAGCACTTCGACAAGATCATCGACCTCGACCAGTCGCCGATCGGCCGCACGCCGCGCTCCAACCCCGCGACCTACACCGGCGCCTTCACGCCGATCCGCGAATGGTTCGCGGGCTTGCCGGAAGCGAAAACGCGCGGCTACGAGCCGGGCCGCTTCTCGTTCAACGTCAAGGGCGGCCGCTGCGAGGTCTGCCAGGGCGACGGCGTCATCAAGATCGAGATGCACTTCCTGCCCGACGTCTACGTCACGTGCGAGGAATGCAAGGGCAAGCGCTACAATCGCGAGACGCTCGCCGTCACCTTCAAGGAGAAGTCGATCGCCGACGTGCTCGACATGACGGTCGAGGAAGGCGCCGAGTTCTTCAAGGCCGTGCCGTCGATCCGCGACAAGCTCGAAACGCTCGCGCGCGTCGGCTTGGGCTACATCCACATCGGCCAGCAGGCGACGACGCTCTCGGGCGGCGAGGCGCAGCGCATCAAGCTGTCGAAGGAATTGTCACGCCGCGCGACGGGACGCACGCTGTATATTCTTGATGAACCGACGACGGGTCTGCATTTCCACGATGTGGCGAAGCTTCTCGAGGTGCTGCACGAGTTGGCGGACGCGGGCAACACCGTCGTCGTCATCGAGCACAATCTCGAAGTCATCAAGACCGCCGACTGGATCATCGACCTCGGCCCCGAAGGTGGCGACGGCGGCGGGACCATCGTCGCGGCCGGCACGCCCGAGGACGTGGTGAAGGTCAAGGAGAGTTACACGGGGCAGTATCTGAAGCCGGTGCTGGCGCGGAAGCCGAAGGCAGCCACGAAGAAAGCTGCGGCGGAATAATTGGCTCTCACGCTTACGGATAGCTTGCTCCGCCCAGACTTGATCGCCGCACAAAAAGTTGCGAGCAGCGATTATCCCCCATCTCCGACTACCACTTCGCGAATCTGGTCTACGCCTCTCACCTCAAGGCAAAGCTCAGCCGCAATAATCGCGAGAAACTCAAGATCTGAGTTATCGCGCGGCATTCCATGAAGTTCGACATAAGCGGGTTTCCGCAGGGACGAGCCATCTCGCATCCGGAGCTTGTGTCCACGCTCGTCCCCCACTCGTAACCAATCACCACATTTCACCCTAGCAACAGCCGAAGTGGGCCGAACATTCTTGATCGCACTCTCGAATGCTGCGACGACGCTTTTATATTGCTGATCGATATCGGCACCGAAATATTCGAAATGGCGAAGAGACAAGTATTCCTCGCTAATCTCAGGCCTTAAAGCAAACGCTTGCGGAAAGACGCCACGGATTGCCAACGTTTCGGGATCGCGGTCAACCCTTTGAGGATTACAGTACCGCGCCACGTGGTGCTCCCTTGGTATATCGCGCCGTGGATTATTCGGCGTACCTTTTTTCTTCTTTACCACTAGCGCAAACAGTCCATATAACCTATCCGCTGAATGAAATCTCCAAGTTCTCCAATATGTCCGCTCCAGACAACGACCTCTTGACCTCGATCGGTTGGGCGCGAAAAGAAAGTGTTCGCTTTGTCATCCACTCCGAATTCTATCGACACTTTCTTCCTATCGAGATGCCAGGCTGCTAGTAGTGTGCCCTTAGCCGACACGCCCAGACCGGCTATTTTTTTGGGAGCCATGAATGCTAAAAATCGAAGAAATGTTTTAAACGAAGCACGCTCGATTTGGGCGGAATCGTCATCCCAATCGTCGCACGATAGCAAACGATCGATCTGGCTTCTAATCGCGTCTCGCCAGCGCGCAGACAGGTGCATGGCAACGACCGACATGTCGATCTTCAGCTCTGCTGCATTATCAAAAAGCCGCTCCGGTAGGGAAATCACCTCTCCTGACGACGCGTCCGAACCGGTGACTGATCTCGTCTCTCTATGAATCGTATTGATAGCGGTATTAGCCGTTGACCCCTCAAGTTGAGGCAGTCCTAACTGGCTAGAACCAGTGAGCTTTGAAGAAACATTTTCAAGAGAAGACACCTGAAAATTCAGCCTCATCGAAATAGCGCCCTTGTTGCGTCGGTAATTATTGCCTCAAAAACGGAATTTTTTTTCTCTCGAAGACCATTTACACGCTCCCAAATCGATTCCTCTTTTGCTGAAACCATATCAGTGGTTACAATATCAATATCTACAGTAAAAGATGAGTGATCGAGCAAGGGGGGATCAACGGTATTGATAT